>NZ_SUUH01000004.1 GCF_015062615.1 Denitrobacterium detoxificans | reverse complement strand
ACTCACATTGTCGGCCTAATCCGCGCGATATTCATGCAGGAGGGGCTTCCCTTGTCGTGTCCTGCTCATATCGTCTTGGTCTACGTCGTAGGCTTCATCCTCCTAGCTCTCGCGGCGGCGTTCATACGCGAATCACGCCGCGATGGGCGGGGCCACGATCGCCCCAGCGCCCCTAGCCCCGGCAGCGAACGCGGAAGCCATGACGCGCCTTCCGCGCATGCGACCACGCGCGCCGCGAAGACCGCCACATTCGTGCTGGTTGCCTGCTTGGCGGGCGCATTTCTCTCGCAGACCCTTTCCTACCTCGTCCCCTCGAAAATGCCGTATCTCGTCACGGCATTCGGGCAAAGCTCGCTCGTTTCCGGCCTCTTCCTGGGATGCTTTGGCATCGCCAACATCGTAGGGCCCCTGGCCAGCGCGCGACTGCAGCAACGCGTTCGCCATTCGCTCATAGCTGCGGGGTGCTTCGCCTCGCTGGCCCTGGGTTGCGCGCTCATGGCAATCGCAGCAGGAATATGGATGGTGCTCGCTGGTGCCGTGTTCATCGGCTTGGGTGTAGGCTGCGTGACGCCCCTGCTCATGGCGCTCATCGCGGCACGCTCGACGCCCGAAAACTCGGGCAAGCACATGGGCGCCCTGGCAACCGCGTGCAACCTGGGGCAATTCGCCTGCACGCTGCTTTCCGGAAGCGTGATGGCCCTAGCGGGGACGCATCAAGCCGTATTCGTCGCAGCGGCAGGAATTGGCATCGCGTCGGCTGCGGCCTCGTTGGCATTACGACGGAAAATAGACGGCTTAGCTTAATCAAACACGAGCAAGGATGACCCATCCGACGCTTTGTAATACATCGCATGCCAGCCATCTACCAGAAGGCCACGCATATCAGGGTCTCCCGAAGGGGCAATCGCCTTCATACCCTCAAGCCTGCTCGGCAACGAACGTTCCTCGTCAACATCCACTTCTTCATCGCTAACCGGAAACTGATTCCCTGAGCTACCTTCGGCTTCAAAAGCCGCGGATTCCCCTCTGGCCACAACCTCATCGAGCCCCTTAGCTGCATCGTCGCCCAAACAACAGGCCTCGCCTGGCAAGCCAGGCTCATCATCGTCTTCGCTATCGATAACCACCAGCGCCTCGAGCAGGTCATCAACCGTCGAAGCGCTTATGGCGCCCTCGGGCACCTCGGCACGATAGTTCAGCTCGAGCGCCTCGATAGGCCCTTGCGCATCGGGTTCGTAATACTGCTCGACATAGAGCATCAAGTCGGAATGGTCGATAAAAGAGCCGTTGGCCCGCCGATAATCGGCAACCCGCACCCACACGCCCGGCTCAGCCTGCAGCTTCCCGCTCATGCGCCCAACAACTGCTTGCGGATCGAGCTGTTCGAGTTCGGACACAAACGACAGCGCATCCTCCGCAAAGAGGTTCCGCTTAAATGAAAACGTCTTTTCTGGCTCTTTAGCAATAATCATGTCATCCCCGCCATCCACTTCGAATGCTTATGCCATAACGCTACAGCCATGGCACGGCTACGTCATTCCCCCAACGCGGGGTAAATGGGGCAAAACGAAACGAAGAGGGGAAACGAATCGCCGAAACGCCTATAGAAACGCGTCTACCGCATCAATGATGTCTTGCTTCGAATGGAGGTTTGCGCGCTTGTAAATCGTCTTGAGGTGCGTCTTCACCGTGCCTTCGGAAATAAAGAGTTCGTTACCGATGCGCTTAGCCGTCCAATTACGATAAGCCAGCCTCACCACGTCCATCTGCCGATCCGAAAACTCATTCACCTCCTGGAACGCCCGGAATGCGCGATTGAGCGAATCCTCCACGGACTCTGGTTGCCCTTCATCGCGCTTATGAGAAAAGAAAAGCGAACAAGCCAAGATTAAATTCAGAACAATGCAGGTAACGAGTGCGGCGCCCGCCATGGTCAAAAGGAGCACGACATCCTCGTTGTCTTCGAAGAAGCCCATATGTAGCGAAAGCGCCGAAAACACGTTGGGCAGAAACACAATCGCGATAAGGTAAACGCCCATCATAACGACGAATCGAAGGCGCTTACGCTGGACCACATTCAGGATAAGGGCCCATATGAACATCTCGATAACGATGCGGCACGCGATAAGCGGAAAATTGCTAAGCGATTCAAGAAGGCTCGTGCCCACGCCGATCACAAGCATGCAAACAAGCGACACCATCGCCAGGAACGCCAAGCTCAACAATGCGGCACGATATGGCGTCGCCCTGCCAAGGCGCTGGATGACGCAGATGACGCCGCAGATGAGCGCGCACCCCACGTACATGAATGCACGAGATGCAGGAGGGTATTCCGTGGCGGCAACCGGCGGGTTGATGAAGATGATACCCCCGGTGAGCATGAAGAGAAGAAGAACGGCGAGACCCAGAATCTTGAACGGATACGCCTTCGCGCTCTGAAGCACCGTGCCCGACACGTCAATGCGCTGGATGCCTACGAGCAACGCGCACGCAACCGTGAGCACGGTGCAGGCAACGGAAAACCAGGACGTATGGATTCCAAGAGCCAGACGCAACGCCTGCAAGATGCAGGCGATCGCATACGAAACGACGGTATCCTGAATGATGTTGGGGCTATGAGCGAGCATCCGAATGTTCCAGAAGCAAAAGTAGAGGGAAGAGAAAACCGCGTACAAGCCCGCACCAATGCCAATGACCGCGATGCTCGCCGCACTCTCAAACCCGAACACCGCCAACGAAAAGAGCCCCATGATGCCAAGCGCCCCTATGGAGGCCACAACAGAGCGATTGTCTAATACCCGCGAACCGTTGTCTTTGGATACCGCCACCACCGCAACCGTTATCGCAACGATGGCAACGTAGATGAGATAGAGATAGAACACCGGTCCGCTACCTTCTTTATTGAAAGTAAGCGTAAACGGATAAAGCACCTGATTGTGAAATGCCGGCCACATGAAGGCCAACCCAAGAATGGAAAGGACGCGATTCCTCGAGTAATCCGCCACGGCGCGCACCTCCTCCATCTGGCAATCGCCTAGCAGCCTGCTTCCCCCAAAATCAGCTTCGTATTATATGACTCAGTTGAGGCATTTAGCATGCGCCTTAAAAGGCAATTCCTAGCAATTAACCCGTTTCCCCAGCTCAGAGACATATCACCCCCTCTACCCCGTTTCGGGACATTTTGCTAATCCCCCTCGCTGACGGATTCCAAAGGACCGTTCGGCGGCGCAGGCTTGGCATCAAAATGCATCGCCGCAACTGAAGGAGGGGCATATGCGATCAGATGCGAACGCGCCAACCATCGACGGCGCTCTACCCCAAGGAGAAGTCAAAAGCGTAGCGGAAATCACCGCGACTGCGGCACGCAACGCGGGCTGCAGCGAAGAGGTAATTGCCAAAACCGATGCGCGCCTAAGGGAGATTCTCGTAACCCAAAAACGTCTCGACGCGGACACGCCGCTCGAAGACGCCATGACCACCGAAAGCTTCACGTTCGCCGGAAACGTAGCCGAACAGGTAGGTGGCGCAGACCTTTCCGACGAGCACCGAAAAGCACAGGCCGACGCAGACGAGGCAATGGCAAGGGCGGCGCGCGTGCAGGACTGGAAAGCCAAGCTAAGCGGCATGAGCCACAACGAACGCGTTGAGGCAACGCTCGAATGCTTCAGCCGCAGGCGTCAGTTCACCGCAGTCTTGAAGGACCTGCTGGAATACTGCCGCGAGGAACGAACCCTCGAAAATGCCGAAGAGCACATCCAGCAGCACGAGTACTACGAAAAGAATGGGCAATCCGCCCACCGCTACCTGTTCTTCATGCAGCGCACGGGGGCCATCGAAGAGCGCGAATACGATTGCGATGGATTGCCCATTACCACCGCTATGCGCCAAGAGCTGCTGGACACGGGAGCCACCGAAGAAGAGCTCGAAGACCTGACGGCAGAATGGCGCTATCTCACCACCGACGTGGGAAAAGAAGCGCTGCAGCGTGATTGCCCCTCGCTCAAATTCGAGAAGCTCATAGCGTCGAAAGCGGCGCGCAGGGCTACCTACAACCGCGTCATCGAATTTTGCGAATCCCCCCGATCGATGGACGAAATCTTCCAATTCCTACAAGGCGACCCAGGCCTTGAAGTCAATGCGCAAGGCATCATGGGCTGCCAGCCCAGCGCCTACGTAAGCCATCTCGAGGACGCAGGCGTCCTTGTGTGGCGCAACGGAGGCTGGAATCTAACGAGAGCGGGGGTGGAAATCTTGAAGACATTAGCCGGCTAGACGCCCGACGTAACACGTAAGGGCTCACGCAAGAGGAGAAGACAAGAGAGGAGTTGGAACATGGCATTAACCGAAATGTCGAGACGCACGTTCACAAAGCTAGCCGCATTGGCGAGCGCAGCCGCCACGACAGGCGTCACCGTCGAAAGCACGCTCGTGGAAACCGAGAAGGCGTACGCCGAGGAAGACGTCGTGTATCAGAAGACGCAATGCCGATCATGCCCGCGCGCATGCGGCGTAATCGCCACGATCAAGAACGGGCGCGTCATCGCCGTCGACGGCGATCCCGATGATATTTTCTCGGCAGGAGGCATGTGCGCAAAGGGGCAATCCGCCATCCAGGCGCTTTACCATCCGAACCGTACGAAATACCCCATGCGCCGCGTTGGCGAACGAGGTGTGGACAACACGTGGGAACGCATCAGCTGGGACGAGGCCATCGACATGATGGCGGGCGCCATGGCCGAGATGCGAGACAAGTACGGCCGCAACGGCCTGCTCATGACAACGGGCGGCGGCGGAAACCCGCGCATCATCGACTCGATCGCATTCCGCGACTACTGGGGCGCGGGCAACGTTTTCGAACCCGGTGCCGCCCAATGCGCCATGCCCCGAACCTTTGTACAGAAGCAGATGGACGGCTGGCTGGGCTTCACTTCGATTGGCGACCAGCAGTGCATCGGCTGCTTCAACCCCAACTGGCAGAGCCAGCTGGATGTCTTCGTGCAGATGGGAGGTGGCGGTGCCGCATCTTCCTCCACCATCACGGCTCGATACTGGAACCTTCTGCGTGACGCGGGGTGCAAGTTCATCAACGTCGACCCCCGCTTCACGCACGATTCCGCGCGCGCCGACCTGTGGCTCCCCATCCGCGGTGGCACCGACGTAGCGCTCATGATGTGCATCATCAACTACCTATTCGAAACTGAGACCTACGACGAAAAGTTCCTGCTGGAATGGTCGAACCTTCCCTTCCTCGTAGACGTGACCGACGAAGGATGCAAACCCGAGCTCGGCGCCCTACTGCGCGCAAGCAAAGTCAAAGGCCTGGACATGAGCGCGGGCGAAGGATACGTCTACTACGACGTCAAAACCCAGAAAGTCACCAAGGCGTTCGCCATGGGGCCCGACAACGAGGACCAATACAATCCCCAGCTATTCGGCACCGTGGAAGTCGAGTATGCCGACGGAGTCGTTCGCACCTGCAAGACGGCTGGGCAACTGCTCAAGGAGTCGGTTGCGGACGCAACAATCGAATGGGCCGCCAAGACCTGCTGGGTTGACGAAAGCCTAGTGCGAACCTGCTGCGAGTGGATCGCCGAATCGAAGGAGTTCGGCGGCGTGGGCAACGGCGTATCGCACGACCAGAACATTCAGTCGGCGGAAGCCGCCATGTGCACGACGCTCATCAACCAACTCAAGGGCCGCACCCAAAAGAAGGGCGCCAATGCATCGTCGCCTCGTCCGAACAACAAGTACAAGACGGGACGCGAAAAGGGCCGCTTCACCTACTCCATGAGCTACGACGGACGAGGCTACTTCAACCCCAACGTTGACGACGACGGCAACCCCCGCGGACCATACATCGAGCTCCCCGCCGTTATCGAACGCCTGGGATACATCGAGCACAAGGGCTTGGGCGACTGGAAGCATTCCCAGATTCCCGCCGTTCACGAGGCAATCCTCACCGGAGAGCCCTATCAGCCACGCGTATGGTACGAACGCTCGGGCAACAAGATGGCCACGCTCGCCGACTCCTCTTCGTGGATTCCCGCATTCAAGAAGATGGACTTCACGATGCACGTGTACATGTACCCGACGTCGTTCACCTTCGAAGCCGCCGACCTCATCCTCCCCGCTACGGAATGGCTCGAAATGGACTACTCGCCCGGAGGCCATGGCGACTGGAACGGCTTCATCGTCTCCTGCGCGCTTACCTACGAACACGTCGATGACCGCCTGATCTACGGCACGCTGTTCAAGCAGTTGGCCGACAAGTACAACGACAAGTACGCCTACAACGCCTACTACGTCGACCAGGAGTACTACACGATTCGCGAACGCGATGACTACTTGGCCGATATCGCCATCAAGGGTATGACCTGGGAAGAAACCAAGCAGGTTAACGGCTGGCGCAACACGACGGAGCAGGAGTTCTGGGACTTGTGGGACGGCATGCTCGACCAGCACCTGAAGGTCGGGGAAGACGGCCTGTACCTTGGCATGGGCTACAAGGGACTCGATTACACGACCTGGGCCGAAGATATCAAGGACAACCCGCGCAAGAACCAGATGTACTGCGATCGCATCATGCAGATCGGTCGTACGGGCGACGACCCGGCAGGCGAACTCCCGCCATGCACCGTAGACTACAGCCCCGTGCCCTTCTACGTGGAACCGGCGGACTTCCAGGAAGAGGAGATTCGCGAGAAGTATCCGCTCATCTGCTCGAACGGACGCCTCCCCTACTTCCACCACACCACGCTGCGCAACATTCCCTATCTGCGCGAGACGTACCCAGTACCCGAGCTGTGGATCCATCCGGAAGCAGCTTCGGAACGAGGCATCTCGGATGGCGACTGGGTCAACATCAAGTCGCAACGATGCGAGGAAAACGAAATCATCAAGGACGGCATCTATGCCAAGGCCTTCGTAACCGAGGGCATCAACCCGGGCTGCGTTTACATGGAACGCTTCTGGAACCCCGAATTCCTGGAAGAAGGTCAGGACGCACGCAAATCCTGGACGATGACCAACTACAACGTCCTCTCGCGACGCAAGGGCCCGCATAACCCCGTAATGGGCACGTACACCCTGCGATCCATCAACGTGGAAGTCGCTAAGGCAAAGCGACCCGAGGGCATTTGGTACGAGCCCACCGACTTCCAACCATGGATGCCCGTGCCAGTTGACAGCACCGAAGGAGGGTACAAGGCATGAGCCACTATTGCATCGTCGTAGACGTCGACCATTGCACCGGGTGCAAGGGTTGCGAGATCGCCTGCAAGAACGAAAACAACATTCCGCTAGGAGAGCGCTGGAACCGCCTGCTGCTGTGCGGACCGTATGGAACCTACCCCAACCTAAGCCAGTACTATCTGCCCGTCCAATGCCAGCAGTGCGAAAACGCGCCATGCGTAAACGTTTGTCCCACGGGCGCGTCGCATCGCGACCCCGAGACGAACATCGTGCAGATCGACAAGGAAAAGTGCATTGGCTGCAAATACTGCATGATGGCCTGCCCCTATAGCGTGCGCTCGTTCAACGAAGCCGAAAGGGTCGTGGAGAAGTGCACGCTGTGCCCTCAGCTCACGAGCCAGGGCAAGCCTCCCAAGTGCGTGCGCAATTGCTCGGTTCGCTGCCGCTACTACGGCGACCTGGACGATCCCGAAAGCGAGGTGTCCAAGCTTCTGGCATCCCGCGCAGAAGACGTGCACCACTTGAAGGATTTCGGGAACAAGCCGTCGAGCTTCTACATCCTGCAGAAGAAATACTGCGACTGGCAGGAAGAGCCCGACTGGCACGACATCCGCTCGCGCGAAGAAGGGATAATGTAATGGAAATCCAATGGCCCCTGGTTATCTTCACCCTCCTAACGGGTGCCGGCGGCTGGCTTCTCGCATTCGTAGCCGCTAATGAATTCACCATGAAAAGCAAGGGCGGCGCATTCAAGGTGACGCTCGTGGGCTTGATTCTCGTCGTGGCAGGCGGCTTCGCCTCGGTGCTGCACCTTACGCACCCCGACCGAATCATGAATGCCCTGAGCCACCCAACGAGCGGCATTTTCATCGAAGCAGCGCTGGTGGGCATCATCAGCGTATGCGCCATCGTCCAGCTTATCTGCTACAAGCGCTCCATGCGAGGGGCGGCGAAAACCTTTGCCCTGCTCTCGGGACTGTTTGGCGCAGTCATCAGCTTCATGGCGGGAGAATCCTACACGATCATGAATAGCCATGCAGCTTGGGCCACCGCGCTCCTTCCGCTGGCATACCTGGGCACGGCAGCGCCCATTGGCGCCGCACTGTACTGGGCCCTTGCCGCACCCAACGAGGAAAACGGCGAAAGCTTCTACGCATTCGCCACTGCGATATGCGGCGTTGTCGGCGCAGTTCTAACGATCGCATACGCGGCAACGGCAAGCTTGTTCAGCGGCGCGCCACTGCCCTTTGCGGTCGGCGCCGTGATACTCGACATCATCGTCGCCATCATCGGATATATCGGGAAGTCCAAGCCCAACAAGGTAAATGCCTGGGCGGCCGCCGTAATCGCATGCTTCGGCGGACTGCTGCTTCGCGTGCTCATGTGGGTCGCCGGGACATCCACATACGGTTTCTTCGGTGACTAACAAACGATAGGAATGCCGCCGTGGCGTTTCCGAATAACGTTGCGGCGGCATCGGTGGGTGAATACGGATCGAGGAATCGAACATGCAAGACAAAAAGAAAGCCGAGCTCATTGAGGCATTTCAAACCCGCGCCAGCATCTACAGCCTGCTGTACACGATATACGTCAGGGAACTCTCGCAGACGCAAATCGAGGCGCTCGCCAACATGGACCTAGACAGCCTGAAGGGACTCGACCCCCTTATCGCCGAAGGCGCGCATATCGTGAAGCGCTTTTTGCGCCGCGTACGCTCGGAAACGAGGGAAGAGCTTGCCGTAGACTACGCGCACATGTTCTACGCCGCGGGAAGCGCGAAGCACGAAAGCAGGGCCGTCCCCTACGAAAGCGTCTTCACGTCGGCCGAAGGCCTACTCATGCAAGAAGCCCGCGATCAAGTCCTACGGTACATGCTCAACGAGCATGTCGAGCCCAACCCAAGCTTGCACGTGCCCGAGGACCATATCGCATTCATGTTCGACTTCATGGCACGGCTCTGCATGCGATGCTCGGAAGCGCTCAACGAGAACGACCTAACCGAAGCGCAAAGGCTCATCAACGTGCAGCAAAGCTTCCATAGTGAACACATCGCGAATTGGATCGACCAGCTTTGCGACGCCATCGAGCGATGCGGCCGCACCACGTTCTACAAGGGGTTCTCGATGATTACGCGTGGATTTGCGCACATCGATAGCGAACTTATCGACGAGCTAACGCAGGCAATGCCCCAGGCCGCATAGGCCACCTTGGCAATCGGAAAGCATTCACAACGAGAGGAGGTATCATGGCTCAGCCATCGCGACGGGAATTCCTCGCAGGAACTTGCTTGTTCGCTGGCGTAATCGCACTGGGCGGCACCACGAAAGCTGCAGGCAGCAACGACACTCTGTTGCGTCCACCGGGAGGACAAGACGAAACCTCCTTTCTTTCGCTGTGCCTAAAGTGCGATAGATGCCGTACGGCGTGCCCCCACGGCATCGTAAAACTCGCGACCATCACCGACGGCCTTCTTGTCGCGCGCACGCCCGTGCTGAGCTTCCAAAACGATTACTGCGATTTCTGCAATCGATGCATAGAGGTATGCCCCACGGGCGCCCTGAAAAGCTTTGACCCCGAGCGGCAAAAAATCGGCATTGCCAGCGTAGACCCCACGCAGTGCTACGCATACTGGCGCGGAACATGCGACCTCTGCAAGGGGTCTTGCGCCTATGGTGCGCTCACGTTCGACAATGCGGGTCGCCCCATCATCGACGAGCAAGCGTGCAACGGCTGCGGCGCATGCGTAACGGCATGCAAGATCAACGTGTTCAGCACATACGGCGGATCAGCACAACGAGCCATAACCATAAGAAGGGAGGCGTAGGTCATGCCGCGCAGAGCAGGGGAAACAGAGAGAGGCGACGTGGGCACAAGCAGACGCGAACGCGCTACAAAGCTCACGAGCATCCGCAAGGGCACCAAGATTGCAGCGTTTCTCGCGATTGTGCTTGGCCTGTTCGTAGGCGTGGGCTGGGGCTCGCTTTCATCAATGGGCATCGACGCCGTTGCCTACGTCTGCCCCCTGGGTGCGCTCGAAACGCTGCTCGCATCCAAAACGGCTGTTCCGCGGCTCATCATAGCGTTTGTGATCATACTGGCCCTCGTCGCCCTGCTCGGACGAGCGTTCTGCAGCTGGATATGCCCCATTCCTCCCGTGCGAGCTTTCTTTCACGGCAAACAAAACGATGCATCTGACGGCGAAAACGCACGAGCCTCCGCCGCGCCAGAAGAAGCCCTTACAGCCAAGGAGAAAAACCTGGTTGCCTCGCCATGCGCTCTTGCGGGCAATGAGGATTCGCCCCACCCAACCACATGCAACAAGGAAGCATGCACAGCATGCCTGCAACCGGTTGGGGGCAAGCGCGACACAGTGCTATTCGATTCCCGTCATGGCGTGCTACTGGGCGCGCTGGCTAGCGCCGCCGTCTTCGGCTTCCCCGTATTCTGCCTGGTCTGCCCCGTAGGGCTGACCATCGCAACGGTCGTTGCCCTCTGGCAGGCGTTCGTTGACCACGCACCTTCATGGTCGCTGCTCGCGTTCCCGCTCATTCTGCTTGCGGAAGTAGTTCTGTTTCGCAAGTGGTGCCACAAGCTTTGCCCCCTGGGGGCGCTCATGAGCCTTGTTGGACGCAAGTCACTATTCAAGCCCAAAATCGCAGCTCAACGTTGCTTGCGCGCCAAGGGCGTCGATTGTCGCGCATGCGTAAACGCCTGCCCGGAACAGCTCGACCCTCACGTTGGAACACTCGCGGAGTGCACCAAATGCGGCAAGTGCGCAGAGGCATGCCCAGCGCACGCAATTTCTTTGGCACCCATGCACGGAACAAAAGCATCAAGGAGGAACGCTCAAGCTCAATAAGCCCACAGTCAACTAAGCGACCGGATGGCAGCTTGCTCCAGGAGCTTGCGCCCCTCCCCCTAAAAACAAATCCAGCCGCAGCTCACCACTTGCATCACCCACCGCGAGGGCAAGCTGCTACCCGGTCGCTTGAAACATGAAAGAGTGCCCGAACTCCGTCGAGAGCGGAAACGGCAAAAGAGGCCATTGTCTCGCGAATAGAAAGGGATTCTATGATTAAGAAAACCATTGGCGTTCTCATAGCATGCTCATGCGCTTTGGCGCTAGGCGGATGCGCCAAAGCAGTCGAATATGACACGCCCACTGCATCGGGCAACGAAACCACCTGGCTGGATTACGGGCAAAACATTACGGAGTTCGCCACGGTGCAAGAACTACAAAGCCAGGGAGGTCTCGACGTTGTTGCCCTGGCCCAAGATGCTGAAAACGCCAGCTATAACGAAGTGCGTCAGCAAACCGTGGCCATCACCAAAGACGGCTCTTGGCTTGGAGACGCCACGCTCAACAAACTGGTATATCGCAACGTCATGAACGACGGAGGTATTCAAACTCAGCAACTGTATTACACCGATTTGCACTATTTCAAACTCGACGCATCGCTTGACACCACGGCAAATGCCGAGCAAGTTGCCAACGACTTTATTGCAGCAGCCGGACTCAGTAACCAGATTGGCTACAACAACGAAGACACGTATAACCTCGCTACAACCGATCTTGACGACGAGCTCGAGATTGGAAACGTGACAGGCTATGACGTGGACCATTACATGGCCGTAGGCAAATGCAGCGTTAACGGGCAAGATGGCTATTGGTTCGTAAAGGTCATAGGCGGATGGTTGCGTTGCTATGTGACAACGCTCGATCAGGGCTTCGTGGTTTCGGGTAACGTACAAGAATACGACACCGTCATTGCAAGCTACGACGACCTGAAGGCAAACCTACTGCGTCTCGACGCCAACTGGGTATTCTAAAAAGCCGAAAGACATAGACAGCACGCGCCTGGGGTAAGGCGCACCAACGAGGCAAGCGACGCCAGCACATAACGCAACGCGAAGAAGAGCGGTGCCCCGATGGGGGCATCGCTCTTTCTTTGGCAACAGCCACAAGGTGACAGAGGGTTCTTCTGTCACCCGGTGTCGCAGCAGCAATTGGCCAACAAAGGCTCAGCGAACAAGGTGACAGAAGAACCGTCCCCTTGTCACCCTAGATTGCACGTTGCTGATACACTGGATGCATCAAGAGTGCACCATTTGAACGGGGGCCAATATGAGCGCAAAGCCCGAAAAGGACGCCACGGAATCCAACGAGGAATCCACCCATCCTATCGACAACGCGCCCCACGCCCTCCAAGAAGGCGCGGAACGCATTCGCGAAAAGAAAGCGCGCGTCTTCGCCGATGCCGTTGCGGGGCGCACGCGCTTTGTGGCAACCGTGCCGTCTCTGGGGTTGTTCATCGCGTCCGTCGTTATGGCCATCGGAACGTTTATCGACCTCGTCGTCTCATCGTATGCATTCGTGATTGGCGAAAGTTCTCTGCACGAGCTCACCATCGAGTACGTTGAATATGCCGACACGTTTTTGCTCGCGGTAGCGCTTTACATACTGTCGATTGGCCTGCTTAGTCTATTCGTGAACGAGAAGATTCCCCTACCCTCATGGCTCGAGTTCCACGATTTCGACGACCTGAAAGAGCGCTTGACCAGCGTCATTAGCGTAATGATTGGCGTATTCTTCCTGGGGCACGTGCTAAAAGGAGGCCAGGGGATCGAAACCCTGTGGCTTGGCCTGGGATGCGCCGCCATCATCATCGCCCTCTCCGTGTTCATACGCGCAGCCTTTAACTCCGAGGAGTAGAGCGCTTCCAAAAAAACGACGGGTCCGCGAATGCTCGCAGCTCCGTCGCATCTGGGAGGGAAGCCCACATTGGGGCACGAATTATCTCAGTAGGCTACTAGGCAAGACCAAGGCACGAACGCACGGCGATACGGCCGAACGCGCAGCATTCGCCCAGGTTGCCGCCACCGTTGTACATGTTGCACCACACACTGCCGAACTCACCGGCGCTGAACAGGTTGGGGATGGGATCACCATTCAGGTCGATGATGCGCGCATACTCGTCGCGACGCGGACCACCGTCGGTGTTGAGCATCGTGGTCGAGCAATGGCACGCGTGGAACGGAGCCTTCGTGATGGGCGTGAGCGTCTTGGCAGGACGATGGAACGCAGGATCCTCGCCCGCTTCGCAATACTGGTTCCACAGTTCAACGGTCTTCACAAGCTCTTCGGAGATGATACCCGCCTTGTTGGCCAGCTCTTCGATAGTGCTTGCCGTGAAACCATAGCCTTCGCTCGAGGGCTCGAAGCTGGGAGCGGTTTCGTAAGCCATCATCGCGTTGTAGCCGTCGTCGTCCAGGATGTACCAGGTGTCCTTCGGCATGGGCAGATGGGGCCATTCGCCGCCAAACTGCATGTGGCCATGACGGCTGCCCACGTTAATGTCGATGGGATGGTTGGGAATATCCTCCCAGTCGTGCTCGTGGTCGGAATCCCAGTCCATGAAGAAGCGACGGCCATTCGGGGCAACCGTGATGCCGAACTGCTTCGGCGTGCGCATGGTCACTTCAGGGCCTTCGATGGGAGAAACGCTCGTCCAGAAGCCAGCGCAACTGTTCATATGCCACATGTCGGCGCCGATGCGAGCGCAGATGTAATGGCCATCGCCCTCATTCTCTCGACCGGCAATGCAACGCGCGGTGGTGCCAGACAGATAGTCGGCACGCATCTGAGCATTGTTCTCGAACCCACCGCAGGACATGATGACGCCCTTGTTCGCCTTCACGTAGATGGTCTTGTCTTCGTACTCGTACACGCCGCCAACCACGGCCTTGCTGGAAGGGTCCTGCACAAGCGCCGTAAGTCGCGCGTTGATCTTATGCGTAACGACATCGGGGTACTGCTCGATAACCTGATGCACGAACTTGATCACATGGTCGATCTGCTCGCCCTTGAACCACAGCACGCCCAGGTTGTAGCCATGCTCCAGCTCGGGATACTCCGGGTAGCAGGTCTTACCGCTGCCGTTTACGAAATGCTCTTCGAAGGTGACATCATTCGCGTCAAAGCCCGGCAGCGATTCGAGCCAGGTACGGTTCTCGTGAATGCCCGCGGCGAACGCATCAAGCACGGCATCGGGCGTATTGTCCATGTCGCCACGCAGTTCGTATAGGTACGAGCGGAAGCCCTCAGCATGCTCGTCGTCGGTCCACAGCACGCGGCCCGCGGAAAACGGGCTGTCGCCAAAGCCCAGAGGGCTGCAGCCCTTTTCGATGAGCAAGCACTTCGCGCCCTGGCCCTCGGTTGCCACGGTAGCAGCGGCAGCATGACCGGCCAAACCGCCACCAACGATCAGCACGTCGGTTTCCTCATCCCAGGAGATATCATCAAGCGATTCCGCGTAGGTATTGGGGTTCGCGTCGGCCTGCTTCGTCGCACAACCACCCATGGCCACGGCCGCAGCGCCAGCGAACACGGCCGCTCCGGCAGCCTTAATGAACGAGCGGCGCGAACGGGTAAGGTTCAGCTTCTCGGTATAATCCATCTCTACCCTCCGTTTTGTTTTCGGAAATACGATGGGCCAACCATACGAGGCCAGCAGGCGCTTCGCTTCACCCCCAGCGGGTCTTTTGGGGTTTGCCACGCATCCCACCCGAAACGGGGCTGGCGGCAAAACGCCCGTTCAGCGAAGCTGTCCATGGGCATGTGATACAATGCCGGCGCACGAGGGGCGCTCGGCTTCATGGAGGAGGGAACGCATGACCACTTCAAGCCGCAAGGAGGTTCGCGGTACGAACGAGCGATGGTTTCGCGCACCATTCGCTGGCATAGCCTGCACGCTCGTATGGGCGTTTCTCATCAACGCGATGGCCGGGGTGGGCGCACCCGAAGGGCAGCACATGTGGACGCTTTCCTACGTGGCGCTCTCCATTGCAATGCCCATCATGGGACTGCTCTCGAAACTCAAGCCTTCGGTGCTCTCGCTAAAGGTCGTCCCCATCGTGATGATTGCCATTGGCGTCGTGGGTACAGTAGGACTCTACGCCGCCGACGCATTCCCCGCCATGGAAGTGCTGCGCCTTCCCTCAGTCGTGGCGTGCTCGTGCGCGCTTGGATGGATGTATCTGCAATGGGCGCTGTTCTTCATTCGCCTGGACGTTCGCCAGTCGGTGCTCTGCCTCTTCACGGCCAACATCGCCGGATCGCTCATCAAGGAGCTCGCGCACGTTATGCCGCTTGCCGGCACCTGCGTGGTGGCCGCATGCATGCCCGTGCTTTCGTGCGTGCTGTGCTGGTGGACCATGCGTCTGCTTCCGAAACACGCCGAAGCGCGTCATAAGCGCCTGGAATCGGAATCCCCGCGTGGCGTTTGGAAGATTGCCGCACCCGTGGTGGTGTTCAGCTTCGTCACGGCCTTCCTCATTGGCAGCTTCGCAGGCAACCAGAGCTCGCTTTCCATCGGGGAATTCACCGCAGCGCGTGCCTTCGAAATCGCCGTTTCGGCCATGGCGCTTATCGTGGTGTGCGTATGGCGCAAGCCATTCAACTTCGCACAGCTCTGGCGCGTGATTCTGGTGGTGCTGGCCATCGACATGGTGTGTGCGATTGCCCTTTCGCAGTTCGGCATGCTGCGCTGCGTGGAAAGCAGCGTATGGGATTTGCTCGTACTGTTCGCATGGCTCACCGTTGCCGACTTCGCCAAGCGCACCAATGAATCGCCGTCGCTGGTGTTTGGCATCGGCTGGCCGTTCTACACGCTGCCGTTCGCTGCGGGTACGTTTGCCTCGTCGTTTTCCCCGGGAAGCGTGTCGACCGCAGCGATTGCGCTCCTAATGCTCGTGCTGCTCATTACGGCTATGGCGTGCCTGGAAACGCGTGACCAGGACACGAAGCAGCTGTTCGCCGAAGCGTCGGAAGAGGCACAAGCGCCCACGCGTCCGTCGGATTACGACAACATCGACGACCGCTGCAAGCAGATCGCCGAGCAGTATTCCCTTACGCCACGCGAGCTAGATGTGATGCAGCTGCTCTGCAAGGGCCGCACGAAAGCGTACATCGCCGAGACGCTCTTCCTTACCGAGAACACCGTGCGCGGGCATACAAAGCACCTGTACACCAAGCTCGACGTGCACAGCAAGCAAGAGCTGCTCGACTTGATTGGCTGCGCGTAGGGGCGTTTGGGCGAGTTGCCGCTAACGGGTGACAGAGGGACGGTTCTTCTGTCACCTGCGCTTTTTCCTTGAGAAACCCCTGCAGTCAAGACCCGCGAGTTCATCCTCGACTCCAACAAGCTGAGCCCATCGAGCCGACAAAAGAAGAGCGTACCCGACAGAATCCATCCCATAGCACCCCAAAGCAAAACCATCGTTCACTTCAACAAGAAGCGTTCTTCCGTCAGCGGCAACACCAAGGTCAATCGAGCAACCTGCAAGAGCATCGGGAGCGGCCGCATATGCCCCGATTACCTCATTGACCACATCGACATCACACCACTTTTGCGAGTCGCCACAATAACAACGAATATCGAGCAACTCACCGTAGCGGATGAACAACCGCCATTCAGATACGAACTTAACCGGTTCGCTGCATAGCACCTGGTAGTCATTTCCGTGCGCATAATACTCATCGAGATCGGACATTTTACCAGCTACGATACCCGGTAGTTCTTTCTCTCCGAGAGGCTTCACGAACACAGGCAGATCGCGTTCCTGTATTTCACCTACTGTCGTCGCCCATACCCTACGCCCGAGGAAGCGACTAAGAGACTCTGGATAATCGATAGTCGGCGGAGTGATGCCTCGCATTGAAAGCGCATGCCCCATCACAAACATGCCGCCAACGACCACATCCTCGCGAGCGCTCTGGTTGAGCAATTCATTATTCGAAAAGGGCACGCACTCAATGCCCAACTTCTCAAAACCACGTTGAGCAATAGCGCACTCATCATTGAAACAGCATCCGCCTACCGTATGGATAAACGCCCTCATTCGAACACCCCTTAGAAATGACATGGCCAAATTGTCTCAATCCCTTCGCCTAAGCCCGACCCAAAAATGGGACAGCCAATTAGAATTCGGAAGAGATCGACAGCTCCCTCTTGCCCATTGTTGAAGCGTTCCCCTAGTGAGAGAATGCGTATACGAAGAATTGCCATCGAGGAATGGATGCAATAGCAATCCACAAATGGCAACCCGCTGACGGTTCTCGCCAGAGCGTACTCAATCCATATAACGCCAGCCGACAGCTGCAGCAAACAACTAACGAAAGCAGCGATGATGAGCAAGAACGCCGATGATCTTCCATACGACCGCACCGACAAGCGAAGCATACTCGAATACGCTTCTTGCTTGCGAGGCTCTACGCTTCGAGCGAAGACCAACCGAGCAGAGATAACCGACTCCCACATCAACAAGGGGTCATTCGGCAATGCCGTAGAAACAGATTACTTCAGGCTCGACCTCAACAGCGCCTCTCAAGCAGACTTTGCCGAAGCAGGGCTCGAACTGAAAACAACGCCCCTCAAACGCAATAAGGATGGACGTCTTGCCGCCAAAGAGCGTCTTGTCCTTGGCATGATTGACTACATGCAGGTCGTGCATGAGGAATTCGAATCGAGCCATCTCATGGAGAAGGCCCAGGACATCCTTCTCATATCGTACCTATGGGAGCCCGACACCGACCCCTTGGATTACCAAGTGGAGATTGTCGAGATGATTAGCATTCCAGACCTACCCGCTACCGACCTCGCTCAAATCAAATCCGACTGGGAGACGGTCGTGCAGAAAGTCCGCGACGGCTTGGCTCATGAAATATCTGGCTCCGACACGATGTATCTGGAGGCATGCACAAAGGCAGCCAACTCCAAAGCTCGCCGCAAGCAACCTTATTCCAACATTGAGGCGAAACCACGTGCATGGGCACTCAAAAGCTCGTTCATGACGGCAATGTCGAATCGCATTATCGAAGGCATGCAATCGATTGAACGCGCTGAAAACGAAAACGAGATGACACTCATCCAGCTTGTTCAAGCCCGCTTCAAACCATACTTCGGTCTTACCGAGCAAGAGCTTGGCGAGCGCTTTGGCTACATTCGGCCAGGCAAGCGCAAGCCAAAGAACCTGTGCGCCCTCATTACGCGCCGCATCTTGGGCGTGGAAGACGATGCCAAAATCGAGGAGTTCGAAAAGGCTGGCGTCAAACCCAAGACCATACGCATCACCTGTAACGGAACGCCGAAAGAATCAGTGTCGTTTCCCCGATTCGATTACTTCGAGCTGGCAAAAACACCGTTCGACGAAAGCGATTTCGCCGAACAGCTTGCCCAAAAATACCTCTTCGTCATCTATCGAGAAGACGAGACCGAACGCGGCATATACCGACTGTCCGACGTCGCATTCTGGCAGATGCCAGACGACGACCTCGAAGAAGCCGAGCGCTGCTACGAGGAAATGCGTTCGCGCGTAAACGCTGGACGAGCGCAGGATTCAGTCAAATCATCGGAAAACCGTTGCTGCCACGTCCGACCGCATGGCCGCAACAATGACGACACGCTGCCAACGCCGCAGGGCGATATGGTCGTTAAGAAATGCTTCTGGCTGAACGCCCAGTACTTGAAAGGCGAAATCGCAAAATTAAGCAGTAAGTAGCTTTCATAGAGATACTTTCGTTGCCACACGTAAGGATCTTGATCTTCAAAACCAGATCGGTTACAATAGCGACCGCATGTTCACGGGCACAGCAGCAAAGGAGAAACGTGCCATGAATACCATTAAGGTTGCCGAGCTCTTTGCCGGCGTAGGAGGCTTTCGCCTCGGTTTAGAGGGCTATCACAATTCGGATCATCCGGAATTTGATATGCCAGCGGCAGGCCCATACGAAACCATCTGGGCAAACCAATGGGAACCCCCTGGAACTGAATCCAAGCAGTTTGCCTGGCGCTGCTATGAAGAGCATTTCGGCAAGGACAGCTGCGTAAACGAAGACATCAACAAGGTGCTCGACGCCTACGAAGCAGGCGAGATCGACATTCCCGATGTGGATATGGTCGTCGGCGGCTTCCCCTGCCAAGACTATTCAGTTGCAAAACCGCTCTCGCAGGCTGGCGGCATCGAAGGTAAAAAGGGCGTGCTCTGGTGGGACATCTATCGGTTCCTGCATCTTAAGGAACCGCGCTACGTCCTGCTCGAAAACGTAGACCGTCTGCTTAAGAGCCCTGCGTCTCAGCGCGGACGCGATTTCGCGATTATTCTTTCGTGTTTTGCTGACCTGGGTTACTCGGTCGAGTGGCGCGTTATCAACAGCGCAGAATACGGCTTCCCGCAGCGTCGCAAGCGTGTCTACATCTTTGCTGAGCTCACTTCTGAGGAATGGGACCTCGAAGATAGGGTGTCGCATGGCATCATCTCTTCGGCCCTACCCATCCTGGAACCTGAATCGTTCAATATGGTAGAAATACCGAAAGACCCCTATGTTGTCACCCAGGAATTCAACGTGGGAGGCAAGGGTAAATCTCCGTTCGGTACCGCTGGAGCAATGCAGGACTTCCACGTTGTCACGTGCGATGCCGTAGAGGACTACCATGGCGAACGTAAGACGCTCGGTGACGTTATCATCCCCGCATCCGAGGTTCCGGAATCGTTCTACGTTCCAGAGGACAAACTGGAAAAGTGGCGCTACCTCAAGGGCTCGAAAAGCGAAGAGCGCGTAAAGAAGGCTCCAGACGGAACCGAGTTCACCTACCACTACTCCGAGGGCTCGATGGCGTTCCCCGACCTGCTAGAAAACCCATCGCGAACCATCCTTACCGGCGAAGGCGGAGCAGGCGCTTCGCGCTTCAAGCATATCGTTGAGATTGATGGCCGTTTTCGCCGCCTCGTACCGGACGAACTTGATCAGCTTCAAGGCTTCCCCAAGGGCTGGACGAACGTCGGCATGAGCGACGGACGCCGAGCCTTCTGCATGGGCAATGCACTCGTTGTAGGCATTCCCCATCTGATAGGTAAAGAGATAGCGAGACCGTAAAACAAATACGGATCGACTCACCTCCAAGGCGATTCGATCCGTATCTTTTACCGACAAAATTTATATCCGAAACCCCAGTTAAATAGCACTATCGCTATTTAACTCAACCCTACAAGGCAAAAACACTCCTACCAGGGCTGAGAGACCATCTCTGCACCTAGCTGGTAAGCGCGTTCCAACTCGCTGGGGAACACGGTTTCATGCCGCTGTCGGCATGCCTCGACGTCGAACAGATCCCAGTTGTATCGGTCGTAGTTCTTCACCTGCATGGTCTCGCCAACGACGAGCGTCTTCGTGGGACCCACAACCTCGGAAAGCAGACCCTCGTAGCGCGCGACCATGCTGATGCAATTCGCTCCACACACATCAAAGCAGCAAGGCGTACGACATGGCAGACAATGCGCTCGAGGGGACGAGAGTTGTTTGCAATCACAAAATGTGATTGCAAACAACGTAACAACACTTTCGTGTCGTTAGCGACGCATTACTCCGTCTAATAACTTTTTAGAGCCCTAAAGTGTTATTAAAATTCGAAACGACCCCTAACGACAAGAAACTGTCATTAGGGGCCTTTCGCATGCTGCCATTCGAGATAGCAGCCCCAACGACAGCGACGAAAGAAGAGTGAAGCTAACCAGGCCATCCATGACAAGGCACGCCTGCACTTTTGAGCTCATCGAGCATGAGTGCGCGCCCGCAATCACAAGCGCGCACCTTAACCATGACGAAAGCAACGGTTAACACGGTAATGCAATCAGCGGAACCAAACACATGGCCGTTGATGCCAAGCGCAAGCACGGTAAGGCTAACAGGCTTCCGCGTCAAATGCCAAAGCGGCAAGGAAACCCGAGAAAACACCAATGAAGGCATCAAACGCCATCGAGACGCGATCGGAAGGCAGGGGGCGAACGAGCACGGCTACCCACTAACAATGGACTGCGATTACGCCGATTGGGGTTTAGCGGAAGCGACGAATTCCCGCTTCCGGGACAGTGCTGGAAGTGTTAATGTAACGGCTGAGCTGCCCCACTAGAAAGCAATAGGGTTGTCATTGCTAACCACGCAGGAAGCGCTCTTGCATTCACATACATCTAAGGATTTAGTATGTGCCCAACGTCTCAAAATCTAGATTCAGCTTGGAAACATTGGTATCGGCTCCGCCACCAAAACGCCTATATAACCAAATCCGGTGAGTCCTTTGAGGCTTACATTTCTGCCGTACTGGAAAAACGCTATCCGGATTTTATTAACCCCGACCCAATGGGCCGGTTGGGTGATGAAGGTTGCGACGGGCTTGCCAACAATGGCCAGTCATTCTATGCATGCTATGGACAGCGAGCACAGAGCGACCAGGACGCTAAAGCTAAAGCAAAAATCAAGAGCGACTTCGAACGCGCAATACAAAGCAAGTTTAATTTTTCTGAGTGGTGTTTTATCACTAATGCGCAGATAGGACCTACCGCCACGCTGCTCGTCACCGAACTACAACAGCAGTATGACTCATCAAGCGCTCGACCATTGACAATCCGCATTATCAAATCAGAGAACCAATTCTGGGATGAATTCGTCTCTCTATTAACACCGCACCAGCTCGACTCCCTATTCCCAGGCGTCCCGCACGCACAGCATGCAAAACTCGAAGAACTGGTTGAGCTAATCGAATCATTGGAAACCCCAATCCCCAAGCCAACCGACCTCGGTCCTGTGTCTAGTAAGAAAATGGACTACAACGCTATTCCAGAGACCACAAAACTCGAACTAAATGAAGGCAGAGAGCTATCTCCGAGAATAGATTTGTGGTTCTCCGCACAACCCGATCCTGAACTGCGAGACAGCAAGGCTGAAGTGTTTCACCGCATATACGAAGACGCCAAAATGACCGTCAAAAACCCAGCTGGAATAATGGAACAGATTTACATTGCAGTCGGAGGCAGCGACTTCAGGCTTGACCAGGGCAAGGCCAATGCCGTCTACGCAATTGCAAGCTATTTCTTCGATAGTTGCGACATTTTCGAAGCGGTACCCGAAAGAGACGAGTCATGATTTTACCTACAAAAGGGATTAGTCCCGAGAGATCTCTCCTCGGAATAGGCGCGGAAGTACTCGAGATTCTTAAGCGTCCCATGTCGGTTTCTGAAGTTTGGACAGCATACAAACGGAGAGCAAATCGAGGGCGACGAGACTTTGTCTCATTCGATTGGTTCATCCTCGCTCTAGATCTGCTCTACATCATCGGCGCAGTATCGATAAACTCAAATAGGAGGCTTGAAAAATGCCATTTCTTAAAAGCCTGGGAGCAAATGACCCCAGGTTCAAAAAACTAACCTTCCACAAAGGCATGAACCTGGTACTGGCCGAAAAGACTCATCATTCTAGCGACACGGACAGTCGAAATGGCGCGGGGAAAACAAGCGTAATTCGCTTGCTCAGGTATCTACTGGGCGGAAACCGTGACAAGTGGATTAAGTCACTAGCTGAGCACACTGAAGGAGCATTCTGGGCTGAGATACAAGGGGCAACTGGGGATATTCGTATAAGCAGAGAAGCCGGCAGCACTTCTGTCGCAGTTGACGCATCAACATACAGCAGTAAGGAATGGCAAAGGAAGAGCGGAGAGCTCATCCTTGGATGGCCCGCAAGTCACAACAAACCGACAGCATCGCAGATTTTCTCTCAGCTTCTGCGCACGAGCTTCGATTCGCCAACGAAAATAGATCCGCATGAGTCCGATCTCGAAACGGGCACAAGGATTGCTTACCTCCTTGGCATATCGGACCAAACTCTGCAGAAGCCCATAAAGGCATCAAGTTTCAAGAAGGACAAAAAGACGCTCAAGCAGGCAATTGATCACGGAATCCTCGGTAACATGACCACTTCAAAAGCCGAGTGTGAGGCCGAACTGTCCAAGCTCGAAGACCAACTTCAAAAAAGAAGGTCGGCACTTGCGGAATTCAAGGTCGACGAAAGTTACGCAGGCCATCAGCGAGCTGCCGACGATCTAAGCGCTGAAATCTCGGCCTTAAACGACCAAAACATCGCGCTAAAGCGACGTAAGCGCGACCTCAACAAGACGATGACCGCCGAAGCACCCGCCAAGCAGGATAACGGCGAGATGCTTAGCCGCCTAAAACGTCTATACTCAGAAGCTGGAGTGACAATAGCAGCAGACGCTTTAAGGCCGTTTAATGATGTTGTCAAATTTCACGAATCGGTATCCAGCAATCGGAGACACTTTCTAGAAGATGAGCTTGGCAAAGTTACCGATGCGCTCGAAGCTAACGAAGCCAAAATCAAGATGCTGGACAAAGAGCGCAGCGAAATTATGAGACTTCTCAACGAAACAATGGCCTTGGAGACCTTCTCCGAGGCCCAACAAGATTGCAATGAAATTGCCGCACGAATAGAGCGCCTGAAAGAAAGGCTGCGGAATTACGAACTACTTGATGACATGGATTCCACTCTGAGAAAGATGGAAATCGAAGCAAATGACGCCATGCGTCTAGGTCTTAAAGAGAACGCCGACTCCGTTAAACTTGTCTCTCAGATGTACTCGAGTCTTTGTTCGGAAGTGTATGCAGACCGCGATGGCAGCCTGCTACTAGAGCCAAATGATGCTGGAGTTCTCAAAGTCACTCCCAAAATCAATGGTGACGCATCAAAGGGAATAGCAGAAGTCTCAATCTTTCTATTCGATGTAGCGTGTGTTGCAGTCGGAGTGAAGAATGGAACCATCCCTGGGATATTAGTCCATGATAGCCAATTGTTTGATTCGATGGATGACAGGCAACTCACGTCTTGCCTCAATATTGGTGCGAGACTCGCTCAAGAATATGATTTTCAATATATCGTCACTCTCAACACCGACCGTCTTGAAGCCGCAGAAAAGATAGGATTTGACCGCTCAAACTATTCAATCCCTGTAAGTCTCACCGATAACGGGGAAATGGGAGGTCTATTCGGCTTCAGGTTTAACTAGTAAAGCTCGAATCCGCAAGGCGAGCAAAACCCTTGTCAAATAACGCCATCAATCTGATAGCCCATCCCATCATGCCCATACCATACTTCGCGACGTCAGATTGTCCCACCCCGAGCCCGAAGGGCGGGGCAATCGCCTAAAGCCTATTTCAATCGTTGGAGACGTTCTTGCGCTGGCACAAGAGCTACCATCAGCGTCACCATCAAAAAGGCTAGCTATATCGCAGATAATCCGATAAGAGAAAATCAACACTTGAAGGTGCCAGCCTTCCACATCACGCGCCATCTCGCGCATAAGCGAACCCGTGTCGCACTTTACGTGCGGACTTACGTTCACAACAACAATACCCTTCATGAAATGACACTGCCTTCATCTGACATCATTCCAGCAAGAACGCACCCAATGCGACGAGTGTGCTACGCAACAGCTTAGTCGCGGCACCCCCCAGCAGTGCCCGCCGAAGACCTTCGCGAGCGAGCTGATGCTTCAGGGTCACAGGACGCCGACGCACGCCAAGAAGCGCAGCGGTCGAGGAGGCAAAGTTGTCGAAGGCTACGGGGTTATATACCTGATGCCGCTTTACGCGACGAACCGTGTAACCCCTCCCCTCAAGTATCGTGATGCGAAGCGCGTCGTATTTCGACTGCAATTCTTCCTCATGCTGCCTGCCGTCGTATTCGACAATTAGGCGCTTCTGACGCCACAGCATGTCGGGCTTTACTTTAGTGCACCTCAGGACCTCCATCTCTGCTTGATCCAATTCCATCTCGGATTCAATTCTAGATTGCCCAGGTTGTAGCCACCGTATTGTAAAGGCAAACACAACAAGAGGTAGAGCTTCGTTTCCATAGGCGATGCTGAGCCAGCCACCAGGTACTTCGACACCTTGCGCGCTAAGGAAGACCGCTGAAGCCTTGCCAGACCCGCGAATGACGCCGGAGTGTCTCGACGTCGACCAGCGGATAGTCTCGCTGAGCCATGCCCTCGATACCACCCGGCCTAAGTGCATAGGTACCGCAAAGCTCCATACCCAGCTCGAGAGCCTCGACAAACGAAAGCGACTGACACATCTGGACGAAGCAGGTGACAGAAGAACCGTCCCCTTGTCACCCTAGCCCTCCTACAACGGGTCGCTTCCCTGCCTCAAGATGGCCAGATAATCTTCGTACAGGAACGTCCGGTAACGATGCTTCCCCTTTTCGCGAATCTTCAAGATTCCAAGCTCGACAAATTGCCTTATCAAATTGCTGGCGGTCGTCCTAGATACCCCAAGCTTTTCAGCCACAAACGAAACGTCAACGATAGGATGTTGCTCGAGCATACCAAGCAATCGCTGCCCGTTCACCGAAGACCTACCTAGCGATACGTTGATCAATTCCGAATCTCGATTATGTAGATCAACAAGTTGCTCCAAGGATTCGACGGCATCTTCGGCGCTAGCCAAAAGGCACGCGCAAAAGAATCCTATCCACTGCGTATACGACCCATTTTCCCTTACATCCATCAGGCGCTCGTAATACTCAGCACGATTGAGCTTGAACTGATACGAGGGATAAAACACCGCATCGGACAAAATACGATCATTAACAAGCGAGAGCGTAATGAGCAATCTGCCCAGACGACCATTGCCATCGAGAAAAGGATGGATCGTCTCGAACTGATAATGCACAAGAGCCGCTTTCACAATGGGGTCGACGTCGTCCACCTCGTTGATAAACTTCTCCAACTCATACAAGGCATCATTCATGTCATCCACGTTCGGCGGAATGTATGTTGCATCCCGAAGGGTCACCCCACCAGGACCAATCCAGTTTTGAGTTGCCCTCGTCTCACCAGGTTGCTTCTCCGAACCCCTAACGCCCGACAGGAGGACCGAATGGACCTCCTTGAGCAAGCGCATGCAAAGGGGAAGCTCGTTCATACGACGAACGGCATATTCCATCGCCTTGACGTAGCAGACAACATCGGCCACATCGCGCTTGGCCAAATCCGCATTCTCCGGGTTGAGAATGTCGTCGAAAGTACATTGCGTTCCCTCGATCTGAGCCGAGAGAAGGGCCTCCTTGCGAACGTACATCGTAAGATACATTTGAGCATTCGGAACAAACCGAAGCATTCCCTCAAGCTCGCCAAGCTTCCTGGAGCAAGACGCGAGCAGCCTCACTACGTCCTCGGAAAGCTCGATGGGAACAATCTCATTCAAGGGGGTTGGCACGTAAGACAGATACTCCGCTTCACCCGAAAGGTTCTTTCGCAAGAAACCCTGCCCGTTTTCCGTCAGCTTCATTACCAACCCCCTTCTAATGACAACTTATTGGCGTTACAGACATACTATAACTTCTAACGACACTTTAAGGCCGTAAAGTGTCGTTAGAATTCCAAATGACGCTCTAACGACAATAAAGTGTCATTAGAGCGCAATTGCAAAGCAGAGCAAGTGCACCCACCCCAGCAGCCCGCCGCCCCGCAACGCTATACTGCAAGAATTTCAGGCGACGCTAGTCGCAACTACTCGCGCTCAACCCTTACATAGCCCGTTGCCGGCCCACGCCCAACTTTTTCGATCCGGCCAGCAACCAACAGATTGTGAAGAACGCGTTCCACCGTCGTCTGGCTGATATCGGGACACTCCGCCAAAATGTCGGCTTTTGTCACCTTGCCCAACTTGCAATCGAACACTGCCGCAACGCGGTCGGCCTTCGACGCATCGCCCATCTCGACGCTCGTCACGCGTGACTCCAAATCCCTACAAGCACCCAAAATCACTCCGAGCATGTATCGCACGAACGGCGCATAATCGTTAAGACCCTTATTCCAATTCTCCGAACTTGCTTTAAGCGCTTCGTAATAGGAAGCCTTGCTATCTTCTATGGCCTTCTCGATGGAAACGTACTTACCCACTAGATAGCCCGTGCGATAAAGTGCAAGCAGCGTGAGCAGGCGACTCATACGGCCATTCCCGTCGTTAAAGGGATGTATGCAGGTGAAATCAAAGACGAACATACAAGTAAGCAGCAGCGAATCGAATCGTTCCGCGTGCAGTGCATTTCGATAGGCTTCGCAAAGACGCTCCATCGCATCTGGCGTTGCTACGGCTGGAATTGGCATAAATCGCTCGACACGCCTTCCATCTGCATCGATCTCCACGATAGAATTGTCGCCGACCTTATAATGTCCACCCATGCTAGAAGCGGTGCGCTTGTACATGGTCGCATGAAGCTGAAGAATGTTGTTTGGCGTAATGTCGATATAGTCGTGACTCTCATGAATCAACGAAAGGGCGTCGCGATATCCCGCAATCTCCTCTTCGTTACGCCCCTTCGGGGTGGTCTTTTCGCTTGCAAGGTCGCGGACTCTTTTTGCCGAGGTGAAGATTCCCTCGATGCGATTCGACGATTCAATACTCTGAACTCTCGCGATGCCACCGAGCGAATCCAAGACGTCCTTCTTCGCACTTAGGAACAGCTCCTGCTTGCCCTTGTGCTCATGAATAACACCTAGCAGGCCGATTATCTCGGGCGTAAGCAACTTTGACGGAGCGTCGGTGTAATCGAAAGCGTGCATGTTATCTGCCTCATGAGTATCGCTATCTGCATCATATTACACTTGATGATGCAGATTATAAGCCGCTGATGCAGATTTGACTATAGATACCGCCGGCATTCGCCACGTGCGAGACGAACGGCTATTTCTCAATCTTCGAATAGCTACCTGGGGTGACAGGGGGACGGTTCCGCCGTCACCCCCTAGTTCATCGAGTGCCTTTGCGCACGGCTTCCATAACGGCCTCAACGCCGGCCATGAAGTCCGACTCCTTGCAGAGCGCGATGCCCTGCCCTTCCTCACCAAGAACGACAAGCTTGTCACCAGGCCGTATGCCAAACACCTCGCGCGCTTCCTTGGGAATGACGACCTGCCCACGCTCGCCCACTTTTACGTTGCCGAACAGGTGCTTGCCCCTTGGGGGCGCACCAAGCCCAGTCCCGGCCGAGTCAAAATGAGCAAGCGTATCCATCGTGCATCCCAACGCATCGGCAAGCGCGGCGGCATGCTCCAGGTCGGGCGAGGTCTCGCCAGACTCCCACTTCGCAACCGTCTGGCGCGACACGCCGACCACCTCGGCAAGCCGCTCCTGCGTAAGCCCCTTCGCCTGGCGCGTTGCTTGGATGTTTGCCCCGATTCCCATCTAGGCTACCTCAAAGATAAGGTCGAACTCGACCGTCTTTCCCGTCGGGCCCTGCGTCACGGGGAACCAGCCCGCGTAGCGCTTTCCCTCGGCAGCCATGAGATCGATGATCTCGCGATGACTCTCCATGTCGGCATTCATCGCGTAGTTGTTCTTGTCCAACTTCACCCTCACGTACTCGTAGCGCATCGTTCGCTCCTTTCATACGATTCATACCTCGCATGCAATGGTATATCGCGCCGAACGGCAGCTCCACCAACCGAAGGCGGCAATTGCCCGCACGCTATGTAAGGTTCGATTGACAAAGCCGGCGTCGGGCAATGCATCAAGCAGCGCGGGTGACAGAGGGACGGTTCTGCTGTCACCCCTCATCCAGGATGGTTGGCCACCGAGGAGCCAGCGCCGGGTGACAGAAGAACCGTCCCTCTGTCACCCAAGCGCCGCTTACCCATTGCCAAGCTTTTCAATAAGCTCGTCGCGCGTATGCACGCCCAGCTTTCGATAGGCACTCTTTATATGGCTTTGCGCCGTGCTCGTGGAAATGAAGAGCGTGGCCGCCACCTTCTTGATACTGTGCCCGCGCGAAAACAGCTCGGCCACTTCCATTTCGCGCGCCGTTAGGTGATATGCCTGAGCAATGGACAGTGCGTCCGCCTGCTCGCCCGAAGCCGACACCGCTTCTACCTGCACGGGC
This sequence comes from Denitrobacterium detoxificans, assembly GCF_015062615.1. Taxonomy (GTDB): domain Bacteria; phylum Actinomycetota; class Coriobacteriia; order Coriobacteriales; family Eggerthellaceae; genus Denitrobacterium; species Denitrobacterium detoxificans_A. Next base: position 170,231 of record NZ_SUUH01000004.1, on the reverse strand, counting down.
GCCTCTGCGGCAAAGGAAAGCGCGGGAACGGAGGCTTTCTTCGCATTCCGCAGCGCGATTACGCCCAGGAAGGCAATGATGAGCGCCAACAGGACAAACACGATTACGAGAACGAGCATTTCCGAAGCGGCCAGCCGCTCTGTGCCGCTTATGAGCAGCAACGAAGGCGTAAGCGAATAGCTGATGATCCACGAAAGCGCTTCCACGAAGATGCTGCACGTCACAAACACGGGCACGAAGGGCAGCTTGCCGCGTTTCACCATGTTGCACAGCAAAATCCACAGGAAGAAGTCGAGCGTAGAACGCGATACCACGACCACCTGGCCACCAACGAAATCGGGTCCGGCCACAAGAAACGCGAAGGCGCCCAGGAAAAAGCACAGGGCCAGGGCGACCCAGCACTTGAGCACCATCACTTCCACGTTGGAGGCATCGTTGGGGTCTTCGCCTGCACCCTGGAAGAAGCGACCCCGCTGATAGAGAACGCACACTGCTAGAACGGCCACGGCCATGGCGATGGAAATGGGCCAGCGGAAATCGGTAGCGCCGCCTAGGTCCACGATGCCGCGCACGAAACTGCCCGCCAAAAGGAAGGCAATGAAGAGCAGCACGTAGGGATCGGTCTTCTTGATAACGGCGGAAAGCCCCAATGCGGAACCCGCCGCTTCGCCCGTTGCAGGATGCGGCAGCGCATACCAACAGAGCGCGGCACACAGCGGCGACGCGACGGCGATGGCGTCGCGCACCTGGCTATTAAATCCCAGGTAGGAAAGGACCACCAAGCTTAGCACGTACGAAAGGGCCAGCAGCGTTATGGCACGAGCGCTGAACACGCGCACGAAATAGCGCGCCCAGGCCAGACAAGCGGCGAAGAACCCCAGAGCTACAAGGGGAACCGAAACGACCTGCAGAGCAGAGACGCCCACAACGCCCGAGGAACTAACCGCACACCACGCGCCCGCGCTTCCCGCGGCTCCTGCCAATATTACGCTTACGGGATGCTTTCGCAACAACGCCTCAATGCGTGGGGCAAGGGGAATGGCCAGGGCGCACAACGCCAACAGCACCAGCATGACCGCCACGTATAGCATGGCATGGCCCCCGCTTTCCGCTGATGTGGCCATCGGGTACAGCGCCTGAAAAAACGCCTGGTGCCGAAAGTACACCCAGAAAAACGCCATGCCGATCATGGCGATACAGTAGTCCCTTGTTCTCCCCGTACCGTTCAAGCAAATTCCCTCCGTTGCTGGTCATTGTACCCGAACTGGCATCCTTCGAAGCGTAACAAGGGGCAAGCAGCCGCCTACGGAAACCCAAATTGAATAACTCCAGGTGAAATGGTGGGTGAATTGAAATATCCCCTATTTTATGGTCGGGAATTTCGGGAATACACGGATTTTATGGGAGGTAGCAGGCGGGCGCTTTTTGCATAGTCGCAATAACGCAACGCGAAACAAGGAGCGCGGATGCGGAACCTACGAGATGCGAGGAAAGGGAGATCATGAGCATCGGTAGAAGGGAATTTCTGAAAGGAAGCGCCCTCGTTGGAGGGGCAGCGGCGCTAAGCGGACTCGTGGCAGGTTGCTCAGGTGGCACCAAGGACAAGGCGAAGGAAGCTTCCTCCAGCAGCGTGTACCCCGAGGGCACCACGGCGGAAGACTTCGAGAACTCCGTGGTGGAAGTGGAAACCATCACGAAGTTCGATGACGAGAAGACCTACGACATCGTGGTGGTAGGCGCTGGCACCGCCGGCGTGCCGGCCGTACTCACCGCGCTGGAAGAAGGCGCGAGCGTGGCCTGCCTGCAGAAGGAAAGCACCGCCATCGCAAACGGCAACGGCTCTTCGGGCCCCATCCTGGACGAGAGCAATGAGATTGGCAAGCTGCAGTACAAGCAGGCCTGGCGCAAAGCCGGCGGATACCGCATGAACCCCGATCTTCTCGACCTGTACGTAGAGCATGCGGGCGAAATGATCATGTGGATGCTCGCCCAGAGCGACCAGGTGGGCCTGCTTCCCGTTACGTCGAAAACGCGCACCGACTTCGACGAGGGCAGCTACATCACCGTGGCAAGCAACAACTTCTCGCCCAAGCCCATCAACAACCAGACCATCATGCAGAAGCTGGCCGACCACGCCGTGGAACTGGGCGCCGACATTTTCTACAGCACCCCGGCCGTGCAACTGGTAGTGGAAGACGGCAAGGTTACCGGCGTCGTGGGCCGCAGCGAGGGCAAGTACATCAAGTTCAACGCCAAGAAAGCCGTCATCATCGCCGCGGGCGACTACCAAAACAACGACAGTCTGGTGGCGCGCTACTCCCCCGACATCGTTCGCTTCCAGAAGAAGCAGGTCAACAAGACGGCCGATGGCATCCTGATGAGCATGATGGCAGGCGGCCGCATGACGCCCGTCAACCATGCCAAGACCATGCACGACATGGACGCCGCCCCGATGTTCATGACCTCCTACCCCTTCATGGCGCTCACCATGGAAGGCGAACGCTTCATGAACGAGGACATTCCCATGGAATCGTGGGACCTTTCGCTGCAGTGGAACAAGGACGCCGAAGACCCCGGCCACTTCTGCCGCATCTTCGATAACGACTACATGGCGAAATACGGCGCGAAGACGCCCATCGCCACCCTGGAGAACTACATCCCCGGCTACAAGGAGAACCCCGAAGGCGTGTACACGAGCCTCATCGACACGCACCGCGCCGACACGCTCGACGAGCTGGCCAGCCAGCTGGGCATTCCCGCGAACGCCCTGAAGAAGAGCGTGGAAAAGTGGAATGAGCACTGCGCCAACGGCGTGGACGAAGAATTCGGCCTGGCGAAGGACAAGATGAAGCCCATCGACACGCCGCCGTACTGGGGCGTAAGGCAGTGGATTCGCTGCAGTGCCATCAATTCCGGCGTGGTGATCGACGGGTTCTGCCGCGTACTCGACAAGGATGACAAGCCCATCCCCGGCCTATATTCAGTAGGCTCGGGCGCAGGCAACATCTGCGGCGGCCTGGAATGGAACCTCTACCAGGGCGGCCTGTGCTGCGGTTCCTACATGACCATGGGCCGCTACGCCGTCATCCACGCCCTCACCGGCGGCCTTACGCCGTCCCACCCCGCCAGCTACGCTGACAGCACGAAATACTGGAAGTCGTAGTAACTCCGCTTAAGCCCTCCCGCGACGCGGCGACTGTTGCAAAACGGTCGCCGCGTTTGCGTTCGACCCAAGGTGACAGAGGGTGACAGAGGGACGGTTCTGCTGTCACCTTGTAAAGCGGCCGCCGCGGGTAACAGAGGGACGGCCCTGCTGTCACCCCCCATCCGTTGGATGTTCAAACTAACTACCACTAGACTGCGTAGTTTGACATTGGGTGACAGAAGAACCGTCCCTCTGTCACCCTTATTCGCCCTGGGAAAGCGAGATGGACTCGATGACGTCAATCATTTCCTGGCGATCGGAAACGCCCAGCTTCTCGTAGAGATGCGAGATATGCGTCTTCACCGTACTGCGCGAAATGAACAGGCGCTGAGAAATATGCGGCACGCTGCGGCCGCGCACGATAAGGCTGAGCACTTCGGCTTCACGCGGAGAAAGACCGAAGCGAGCGATGGCCTCTTCGCACTGCCGGGCGAAATACAGCACCTCGGCACGCGGATAGTCAATTGCGGGGTTAAGCTGCTCGCGTTCGAACAGGTCAGTCTGATCAAGCATGATAACGGCAACCACCACCAGCATGCTCGCGCCGCTGATGAGGTTCACCATCAGGCTATCGCCCATGTGCAGCAAGCCTTCCAGCACCACCATGAGGACGACGGTGAAAAACGGCGTGCTGCTTTCGATGGCGCGACACCAGCTGAACACGCGACGAGCGTCCACACCCGTCTTACGACAAGCGTTCGCGAACAGCGCGAAGCAGAACAGGTCGAAGCAGGTGTAGCCGATGGAAATAAGAGCGGCACCCACATTCGTCTCGAAATTCAGCGTGGCCACCAGCAGAATGCCCGCCGTGATGAGCGGGAGCACCACCTTGTAGATGTACGACTGCGAAAACGCGCCGCCCGTGACAAGCGCCAGCACCAGCAGCACGGTAACCACGCCGCCGCTACCCACAATAACCAGCTGGCCCAGCCCCTGCACACCAGCGCTCGCCTGGGCCCACGGAATGCTCGTCCACGTAACGATGCCGAACAGAAAGAAGACGAGGAGGATACGCCAAGTAAGACCGATAAACGTTTCACGACCCACCACCCGGCGCTCGGGCAGCTTCATGCGGCTGGCGCGCAGCACCAACGCCATGGACAAAGGCAGAGCGACCGCCACGAATGCAACGCGCAGAACCTGCGGGCAGGAAAGCATGACCAGGCAGGCCGCAAGCGCCAGGATAAACGAAATGAGCGTGTACGCAGTGATGCGGAACGCGTCGAGCCGCGCATACTGCGAGCCCCACGCCACGATGACCCAGCACGAGCCCAGGCGCGCAATGGCATCCGCCACCAGGCGCACCACGCCAGCGTCGATGCCATCGAACTGCACCAGCAATGCGGCGACAACCGTTGCCACGCCGGCGGCAACCGTGCCGATAAGCCCAACGAAGTTGAACGACTGCAGCTTATGAAGCCCTACGCCGATGGCTACGAAGCCGGCCGTAGCGGCCGCACTGGTAACGAGAATCGAAAAATACGGCACGGGATTGTACGCTTCCGCCGCCACTGCGTGCTCACAGTAGATCGTGCAGAGGTCCCACGCATAGAAAAGGGCCAGGCCGCACACGAACAGCAACGCGTGAGGACCATCAAAGAGCCTGGTCAGATTGGTTCGTACTTTTTGTCCGATACCTATTTGGATCGATTTGTCCATTCTTGCGGATACCCCTTGCCTTTGCACCCTCATACCATCGTCCTCACCCGCTTCCCCCAGCGGATGGAGGCATTCAGCGTGACGCCTTGCGGCAATGCAGCAGCCATTATAGCCAACGCGCACGCTGGCCTCGTTTCATGCAAGGAAGCGCAACAAGGAAGCATAAACAAGGGAGGATTCATGACTGCAAACCATGCCGTATCGCGCCGCGGATTCGTAGGCGCCGCCGCAACCGCCGCTGCCGCGCTGGCGCTGACCGCCACCGGCTGCGCACCCGCCAAGAGCGAAAAGGAAACCGCAAAGAACGCATCCGCCGCAGGCAGCACTTCGGGCGAAACCCTGCTGCCAAACCTGGAAAACCTCGAGTTCCACAAGCCCAACCCGGCGCCCGTTGCCTTCGTGGAAGAGTCCATCTCCGATGCCGACATCGTGGAAACCGTCGACTGTGATGTCGTAGTATGCGGCGCCGGCATGGCGGGTGCCACCGCTGCCGCTTCGTGCTCGCAAAACGGCCTTTCCACGGTGCTGCTGGAAAAGGGCAGCACGTTTGCCGCGCGCGGCAGCGAAATCGGCGCCATCGGCGACCGCGCCCACGAAGCTGCGGGCGTAGAAATCGACAAGCAGAAATTTCTGAACGACGCCATGGCCAGCGCCGACTATCGCGCCGACCGCAACGTGTGGCTGCAGTTCATCAACCGTTCCGGCGAAGCCATGAACTGGGCCATGGACACATCCGAAGCCACCGAGGGCAGCAAGTGCGGCGCATTCACCGTGGTGGGCGCCAACACCGAAAGCGACGGCGTGACCACATGGGCAAGCGGCGTACGCGTGGCTGGCGGCACGTCCGCGCTCGTTGAAATGATGATCGAAAACGCCAAGAGCCATGGCGCCGACGTGCGCTACAACACGCCCGCCTGTCAAATCATGCGCGACGGCGACGGTGCTGTGACCGGCGTGATTGCAAAGGGCGATTCGGGCTACATTAAGTTCAACGCCACGAAGGGCGTGGTGCTGGCAACCGGCAGCTACGACCAGAACTGGGACATCCTCTCCCAGGTGGCCCGTCCGCGCGACCTTGCCGTGAACGCCTGGATCAACCCCACGCTCACCGAAGCCGGCGATGGCCACCTCATGGGCCAGGCCGTGGGCGCTGCCGTGGACGACTACCCGCACGTGCTCATGAACGACCCCGCGGGTTCCACCGTAGGCAAGCGCGCCAACGGCGCCATCTTCGCCTTCCCCCGCGTGAACGCCGAGGGCAAGCGCTTCGTAAACGAGAGCCTCTCGTTCGAGTTCCTCACGAACGCCATCATGTACCAGCCCGGCGCCCGCGACTACCTGCTTATGTCAGGCGACCTGGAAGCTGCGTTCGACGCCATGAAGGGCGTTATCCCCTGGAAGGGCAGCGACCTGGTGGAGCAGTGCAAGGACGTGCTCATCGAAGCCAACAGCATCGAAGAGCTGGCCGGCAAGATCGGCGTGGACAAAGACGCCCTGCAGGCCACCGTTGATCGCTACAACGAGTTCTGCGCCAAGGGCGTGGACGAAGACTTCGGCAAGAACCCCACCACCCTACTGCCCATGGACAAGGCGCCGTTCTACGCGCTGGAGGAAAGCGGTTCGTGCCTGGTTACGGTAAGCGGCCTGAAGATCAACGCGAAGTCGCAGGTGCTCGACACGAAGGGCCAGGCCATCGAGGGTCTGTACGCCCTGGGCAACACGAGCGGCTCGATGTTCTTCGGCACCTACCCGCATCACATCAGCGCCATCAGCCATGGCCGCTGCGTATGCTTCGGCTACCTGGTTGGCCGCACGCTCGCTGGCCTAGAATAGCAACTAGCTAATACACGTTCGGAAAGCCCGCTTCGGCGGGCTTTCTCTTTTGCACCGGGTGACAGAAGAACCGTCCCCCTGTCACCCTTCGTTGACAATGGCGCTACGCACCCCGACAATGAAAGGAGCTCAAGGGGAGGATCGTCTTACGGGGAGAGCGAGACGATATGGACGAGAGGGAGCGCAATACCGTCGCACGCTTTGGCAAGCTGTGGCCTTCGTTGCCGTTTCTGGCAACGGGTCTTTCGCTTGCCTGGAACGACATCGCCTTCAGCGGCGCTGGCTGGCTTTCCGCCACCGAATCGAACGGCGCCAACATCACCCTGCTCTACCTCTATTTCAACGGCACGTTTGCCCTGGCCTGCCTAGCCGTGGCCCTTCTTCCCCGTCGGTTTCGACTTCCGCTCATTCGTCCGCGCGTAGTGCGAATCGCAGGCATGACCGCCGCCTTCGGGGCCCTGCTCATCATTCTGGCGGGACCCTTCTATCTTGATGCGGCGCCACCCTTCAACATAGGCTGCGCGCTCATGGGTATAAGCTCCATGGTCATCATGCTGCGCTGCGCTTCGGCATACAGTCAGCTTGCCCCACGCCAGCTGCTGCTCTATCTAGCACTTGCCCAGATAGCAGAGGTATTCGTCTACCAGCTGAACATGTGCGCGCCCCCGGGGCTGGCCGTGGAAGGCGGCCCCTCGCTTGCCAGCATCGTCATTTGCATAGGGCTACCCCTGCTCACGGCGTTTTTCGCCACCATTCCCAGCCCCGCGGCACCCTTCACCATGCAGAAGAACCCCCAAATGCCCGAGGCAAACGGCACGATCACGCGCGGATTCGTAGCCATTCTGGCCGTATTCTTCCTGCTCGCGTTCGTGTCTTCCATGATCAGCATCAATGCCATCAGCCAGAGCAATCCCGCCGACACACTGATTTCCACCAACATCACCACCCTACTACGCATCCCGGTGGCGCTGGCATTCATCTACATCGCCATCAGCCCGCGGCTGGCCTCGCTCGACGTGGTGAAGGTTATCTGGGTATTCATGCTGCTTCTGGCCATGTCGTTCGTAGGCCTGGCGCTACTGAGCGCCGCTGGTGGCATCTGGCAGCAGCTGAACAACATCTGCTACACCGTGGCCGGCCTAGTGAACTGGTGCATTCTCTCGCTCGTGGTCTACCAGCGACATACCTCGGTCGTGCGAACCTTCGGCCTGGGCCAGGGCCTGTTCCTAGCCGGATGCGTAACCGGCTGCTACTGGGGCGTGAACGTTCTGCCTAACCTGCTGCAGATTGTCTCCCCCGCCGAATTCTTCGGCGCAACTGCCGTAGTGGTTCTGCTGGTCGCCGTGCTCATGATGATTTTCATCGACAGCAACGCACTGTTCGCCCCAGCATCCCAGGAAGAGGAAACGCTCGAGGAAATGATGCAGCAGCGCATCATCATGCCGCAAATCTGCACCGATAACGAATCGGAAAGCCCCGCCGAACGACGCCCGTTCCGCACCGCCATGGAAGAAATGGCAACAGCCCATCAGCTTACCCAGCGCGAAACCGAAATTTTCGTCATGCTCGCGCGCGGCCTAACGGTAAACGCCATCGCCGAGCAGCTCTGCCTTTCGCGCAACACCGTGCGCACGCACGCCCATGCGGTCTACTCCAAACTTGGCGTACATTCCCGCGAAGAGCTCATGAAAGACGCACGCCTGCGCTACAACGCCGAAAAGTCGTTCGTTTAGCCACGTCAAACATCTCATCCAGTTTGAACTAGAAGCCTTGGGACGAGCTTTCAGGGCTCTCATCCGTCAATTTCATCCGTTCCACATCTTCCTCGCCTCTTCCTTCCTGGCCATGCTTAGCCCCAAGGAGATGGGAGCATACCGCGGCGCATAGGGCGCGCGGCAAGGAGGAGAGGAGCTTTCTCATGGAAGAGAGAGTGCAGGCGGAGCTATGCGAACTCACCGACGAGGAAAAGCTCGACGAGCTTGAGTTCGCCGTAACGCGTCAGTCGCTTCACCGCGAAATCTGCTACAAGGCGCTGGCATTCTGCCAAACACGTCATATGCTGCGCGAGGTCGAGACATACATCATGAGCCTGCCGCAATACGCCCAGGCCGTTCAGTCGCCCTATCACCTCACGGCGCTGCTGGCAAAGCATTACGGGCTCGAGCGCATTCTGCTGGATGAGGAAGGCAACGTGGTGACCCCGGCCGACCTGGAGGGTCTTTCCGAAGACGAGGCGGACGACCTGGTAGCCGACGAAGCCTACGAAACCACCGAGGTGGGCAGGCGCTTCGTGGCGTTGCACGACCCCCTTTCCCGCATGCGCGAACTGCTGGAAGAAGAGCCCCTGCGCGCGGCAACCTACCGCGAGCTGCTGGCCTACTGCTCAAGCCAAAAACGCACCTATAACGATCTATCAAACCTGCTAGAAGGGCGCGACGTGCTCTTCATCACCCAAGACGGTTCTAGGCAGCGAATCCAGCCCAGCGTGCTCGTCGACCGGCTCAACCGCGTCGGCGCGCTCGTCTGGCAGGCCGGATGGGAAACAACGGACGAGGGACGGAGGTTTCTAGCAGAGGTGCAGTAGACAAGGGACCCCGCAGACAGGGGAGGAGAAAGCAAGTGAGAGAAAGGGAAGGTAGGAGAATATGGCGTTGAAAACGAACATGTCGCGCCGAGCATTCACGAAGATGTCAATGCTCGCAGGCGCGGCGGCATCGCTGGGCATTTCGATGAGCGGCTCGCTCGTCGAAGCGGACACCGCCGAAGCTGCCACCACGACGGAAACCAAGAAGGTCCGCACGTCGTGCCATGGCTGCATTCAGATGTGTCCGGCAATCGCCTACATCGAAAACGGCGTGGTCGTGCGTCTGGAAGGCGACCCCGAAGCGCCGGTGAGCCGCGGCTCATTGTGCATCAAGGGCCTCAACCAGCTGCATACCATGTACAGCCCGCGCCGCGTGCTGCATCCGCTGAAGCGAGCGGGCGAACGCGGCGAAAACAAGTGGGAAGTCATTTCCTGGGACGAAGCCATCGAGCTAGCAGCCACGAAGATCAAGGAAGCCATCGACGAATACGGCAACTACTCCTTCTTCTCTTCAGTAGGAGGTGGCGGATCCTATTCGTTCATGGAAGCCATGACGCTCCCCATGGCCATGGGCTCGCCTACAGTATTCGAGCCAGGCTGCGCACAGTGCTACCTGCCCCGATGGAGCATGTCGAAGCTGTTCTACGGCGGCGACGACCAGTCCATCGCCGACAACGCGGTGCAGGAGATCTTCCGCCCCGAAGAGGACAACAAGGCAGAGGTCGTGGTTATCTGGGCCGCTCAGCCTTCAGTTTCGGAGACGGCCGAATCGGGCCGCGGCATGGCCGAAATTCGCAGCATGGGCGTAAAGACCATCGTAGTCGACCCGAACTTCTCGCCCGATGCCGCGAAAGCCGATGTATGGCTGCCGGTACGCCCCGCCACCGATACGGGCGTCATCCTTTCGTGGTTCCGCTACATCTTCGAGAACAAGCTCTACAACGAGCAGTTCACGAAGTACTGGACGAACATGCCGTTCCTCATCGACCCCGACACGAAGCTGCCGGTTATCGCGAGCGAGCTATTCCCCGACTACGTTTCGCCCACACCCGACAACACGCCGGCATATGTGTGCTACGACCTGAAGACGAACAGCGTGCAGCCCTTCGCCTACAGCAAGCCCGAAGACTCCACCGTAGACCCCGAAATCTTCTGGACGGGCACGTACAACGGTAAGACGTACAAGACCGCAGGCCAAATCTACAAGGAAGAGGCCGAACCCTGGACGCTGGAACACTGCGAGGAAGTCTGCTGGGTTCCCGCCGACAAGAACGAGCAGGCCATCCGCCTGTACACGCACGCCGATGACGGCAACCGCGCTCCCTGCAAGGGCGGCGACGGCGTGGCCGGCATCTGCAACGGCGTGGCAGCCGACATGACCGAATCGGCTTCGCAAGTTCCCATCGGCCTTATGGGCCTGGATTCCATCATGGGCTACATCAACAAGCCCGGCGTTTCCATGACCCAGAAGGGCGGCGGCTACTTCACTTCCACGCCTACGGGCGAAAAGGTCATCGAGCGCCCCGTTACCTACAACAACGGATTCGGCGGCATGTTCTCCGACATGTACGGCGTTGGCGCAGTCATCGGCATGTCAGAAGCCGAAAACAAGGAACGCATCGAAAAGCTGGGTGCCGCAATGCCCGACTCGCAGCGCATCCTGAACAAACTGCTGCAGGACCGCCTGGGCATGAAAGATCACAAGGGCCTGTACGCTTGGTGCCACAGCCACATCCCCACGGTGCGCCAGGCCATCGCCACCGGCGAGCCGTACAAGCCGCGCGTGTGGTTCGACATGTCGGGTAACAAGCTGGCCATGCTGGGCAACGCGAAGAGTTGGTACGAGGTCTTCCCCGAAGTGGACTTCATCATCGGCCAGTACCCGATGCTCACGTCGTTCCACGTGGAAGCCGCCGACCTGGTGTTCCCGCTGCGCGAATGGCTAGAAGAGCCCATGGTGAACATGACCCAGCTGAACACCCAGTGGCTGCAGAACGAATGCACCCACATCGGCGAGACGGTGAGCCATTCCATTCCCGCTGGCCAGGTAGTGAACCGCGTACGCGAGATGTACGGCGGACACATTCCCAATGGCCTGGAACTGGGCGGCGGCATGGCGACCGCGTATTTGGGCAGCGCCACAGAACAGGAAGTGAAGGAGAGCACAGCCGAAACGCTGATGGCCCCCAGTTGGGATGCCCTGCAGGCAGACATCGACAAGTACGTCCCCTGCGTTACGCCGAAAGACCAATACTTCCAGTACTACCAGCATGAAATGACGGCAACCGACGGCCTGCCCGCCGGGTTTGGCACCGAATCGCGCAAGGTGGAAACCTACACGCAGATCGTGCTGAAGATGGCCCGCAACGGCTACCCGTTCTGCTACCCCAACCCGCAGGAAGCCTGCGATGACTACAGCCCCATCTGCACGTTCATCGAACCCTGCGAAAGCCCCTACAGCGATGCACAGCAGCAGATCGGCGACCGCGACGAGTATCCGTTCATCCTCACTTCGGGCCGCGTTCCCTACTTCCATCACGGCACCATGCGTCATGCGCCGTTCTCGCGCGAACTGTACCCCGCACCCGACGTGCGCATCAATACGCGCGATGCCGAAAAGCTGGGCATTAAGCACATGGACTGGGTGAAGGTGACCAGCCGTCGCGGTGAGATCCACGGACGCGCCTACCTTACCGAAGGCGTAGCGCCCGGCGTGGTCTGGATGGAGCGCTTCTGGAATCCGGAATGCTTCGACGATTCCGTCCCCGAAGCCAAGCGCACCGCCGGCTGGCGCGAATGCAACGTGAACGTGCTCACGAAGAACACCGCCCCCTTCAACGAAGTGTACGGCTCGTATACCAACCGCGGCTTCACGGTGAAGATCGAGAAGAGCACCAAGCCCGACATCATCTGGATCGAGCCCAAGGAGTTCGAGCCGTTCATGCCCACCCTGCACAACGAGCCCAGGACGGAGGATGTATTCTAATGAGGAATTGTCTTGTCTTAGACCTCGACCGCTGCAGCGGCTGCGATTCCTGCATCGCAGCATGCAAGTTCGAGAACGGAATCGGCCTCGGCAACTACTGGAACCGCGTCGTGGCTGTTGGCCCCACGGGAACGCATCCCGACATCGAAATGTACTGGCTGCCCGTGCAGTGCCAGCAGTGCGAAAACCCACAGTGCGTGAAGGTCTGCCCCACCGGCGCTAGCTATCGCGACCCCGACACAGGCATCGTGCTCATCGACAAGTCGAAGTGCATCGGCTGCCGTTACTGCATGATGGCCTGCCCCTATGGTGTACGCAGCTATAACGAAACAGAGCGCGTGGTGGAAAAGTGCACCCTATGCAGCCACCGCACGGCCGAGGGCCTCGAGCCCGCATGCGTGCACAACTGCTGCACGGGCGCGCGCATCTACGGTGACCTGGACGACCCCTCAAGCGACGCGGCAAAGGCCGTGGCGGCGGCGGGTGCCGCCAACTGCTACCACCTGCCTGACCCGAAGGATTCCGGACCCAGCTCGGTATACATTCTCAGTTCGAAAACGGCTAGCTGGAAGGAGCTGATCTAGATGGAAATCCAATGGCCTCTGCTCTTGTTCAGCCTCATCGCGGGCTGTGGGGGCGCCACATTCGCCTTCGTGGGCATTTCCGAGCTTCTGGGCGCCGCTGAAAAAGCGCGCTTCAAGGCTACCATCGCGGCTATCGCCCTCATGATCGTTGGTGGCCTGTGCTCCGTTGCCCACCTGGGTCAGCCCTCGAACATCATGGCAGCCGCGCAGAACCTGTTCTCGTTCTCGGGCATTTCGATGGAAATCATCGCACTCGGCCTGGCCGTTATCGTGGCGCTTATCTACCTGATCGCCATCCGCGGCGGCAACTTCGGCGGCGCTTCCAAAGCGCTGGGAGTATGCGGCATCGTGGTCGGCCTGCTGCTGGGCTTCGTTACCGGCAACGGCTACGTGATGCAAGCCCAGCCAGCATGGAACACCATCGCACTCCCGCTGGCCTATCTGGGCACCGACCTGCCCATGGGCGCGTTCACGTTCCTGGCTATCGCCTCTCTTTCCGGCGTGGACGGTGAGGAGCTGAAGAAGTTCGACACGGAGGCTATCGTGTGCGCCGTAGCGGCGCCGGTGCTGTGCCTGATATACGGATTCATGGTGCAATTCGCCCTCGACCCCGTGCTGTTCTGGGGCGGAACCATCGTTATCGGTGCGCTCACCTGCCTGTTCGCGTGGAAACGCGGCACGAACGCCAACATGGTGTACGGCGGGCTCGCATGCGCCATCGCATGCGGTGTCTGCCTCCGCGCGGTGATGTGGCTTGCCGGAAGCGGGTTCTTCGACCTGTTCGCAACCGCAGCCACGCGTAGCGTGCTGGGCATTTAGCAACCTGGGGTGGGGCGGGCTGCCTGCCCCACCCCTTCGAGAAGGAGGAACCGTCGATGATCCTCGAAGAGGAAATGGACGCAACACGCGAGCGCGAGCAGGTCAGGCAAGACGAGCTGGCCATGATTGCGGCGCTTGACACGCGCGCCGAATTCTACGAACTGCTGGCGAGTCTCTACTTCGCGCCACTCAAGCAGGAGCAGATCGACAACCTTGCCCAAGCGGACCTTTCCGGTTGGGCTGAGCTGAACGAGCTCTTCGCCGAGGGCGCCAATGACATCGCCCGCTACCTGCGTAAACGCAACACGGGAACGCGCCAGGAACTTGCCGTCGACTTTACGGGCGCTTTCGCTGGCACCTCCACGTACAAGGGCAAGACCGCCGTGCCCTACAAGTCGGTATTCACGAGCGCCACGGGGCTGCTCATGCAGGAAGGCTATCGCGACGTCGTCCACGCCATGCGCGCGGAATCGGTCACGAAGCGCGCCGGGCTGGACTGGCCCGATGACCATCTATCGTTCCTGTTCGAATTCATGGCGCTGGAAAGCCGCCGCACGCGCGATGCGTTGCTGGATGGCCGTCTGGAACTGGCGCTGCATTACCTGAACGCCTCGGGCGATTTCCTGGACGCTCAGATTGCCTCATGGTTCGGCATGTTCCGCGACCAGGCACTGCTCCTGCTTCACACCCGCTTCTACCGCGGCGTGCTAAAAATCACCCAGGGGTTCATAGAGCTCGACGAGCAGTCGCTGTTCGAAATGATCGATGTGGTGGAAAGCGCCGCTCCGAGCGACTTCGAGAGTCTGCACGAGGGCCAGGAGCCCCGCGATGAGCAGTGAGGACGCCACTCCTAACGCAGAACCCGACGACCGTAGCCCGGGCCTGAGCAGGCGCGCCTTCATGGTGGGCGCGGCCGGCGCCGCGGCTATGATTGCCGTGGGTGGCGGGGTGAAGGCGTTCGCCGGGGAAAACGAGTTCGTATTTCCGCCCGGCGGGCAAACGAGCCAGCTTGTAGGCTCGTGCATCCGCTGCGACCGCTGCCGTTCCGCTTGCCCGCAGAACGCCATCAGCTTGGGGCATCTGGAAAACGGCCTACTGAGCGTCCGCCTACCCATCATGAAATACAGCCTGGGCTGGTGCGATTTTTGCGACGGCGAAGATGGCTTCCGCTGCGTAAAGTCATGCCCCACCGGAGCGCTTGTTCCAGGATTCGATCCGCACGCCGACAAGATGGGCATTGCGGTATTCGACTACGACGAGTGCCTGCTCTTCCGCTCGGGTTCCCGCTCGTGCTCGAAGGAATGCCGGGACGCCTGCGCCTACGATGCCATCAAAGACACGCCCGATGGCGGCCTGGAAATAATCGCCGACCTATGCAACGGCTGCGGGGCCTGCGAATACGAATGCCCCTCGGCTAAGTACACCGCCTACGACGGATCAAACCGCCGCGGCGTGAACGTAGAAGTATGGAAGGGGTGAGCAACATGGCCAACGAAACTACAGCCAAGGAAAAGCCCCGTGCTGAGCAACGCGGAAAGTCGGCGCGCTTACGCGCCACGGTAGCCATTCTGGCGTTCGTGGCCATGGGCGTGGGCCTGGCCATCCACAGCGGCACCGGAACCATTTCGTCGTTTGGCTGGGATTATATCGCCACCGTCTGCCCGCTGGGCGCACTCGAGTCCATCTTCGGCTCGTGGGCGTTCGTGCCGCGCCTGGCGATTGCGCTTATCGCCATGCTCGCCGTGATATGGGTCGCAGGCAAGGGCTTCTGCGGCTGGATCTGCCCCATCCCCTACGTGGGCAAACTGTTCCGCACCAAGAAGGGCGCGGCAAACGAAGCGAGCGAGCGCCATGCGGCGGCGAAGCTTTCCTACGAACGCTGGAAGAACAACGATGCTCCGCAGCGTAAGAAGCTCAACCTCGATTCGCGCCATGGCGTGCTCCTGGGAGCCCTGGCCTCTACGGCTATCTTCGGCTTCCCCGTGTTCTGCCTGGTATGCCCCGTGGGCCTGAGCGTCGCAACGTTCGTACTGTTCTGGCGCATGGTGCAGTACAACGAAGTCACGTTCTGCCTGCTGCTCTTCCCCGCCATCATTATTTTGGAGGTGGTGGTGCTGGGCAAATGGTGTGGCAGATTCTGCCCGCTGGGCGCACTGTTTTCGCTCATCGGCTCTACGAACCGCACGTTCAGGCCCACGGTGGACCACGATGCGTGCCTGCGCGACACGAAGGGCGAGGCATGCAAGGCCTGCGCTTCTGCCTGCCCGGAGCACATCGACCCCTTCTCCGATATGGGCGAACGACCGATGACCGAATGCGTCAAATGCCGCAGCTGCGCCGACGCTTGCCCTGCGAGCGCCATCACGCTGCCGTTCCTGCCCGCCAAACGCGCGAGCAGCGAAAACCCGGCACCTCCCACGCCGGAGATGCCATCCTAACGCGAACTTGCCGGGGCGCCCGTTATCCCTCCCTCCGCGAGCGCCCAGCCTTTTCGCCTAGCAGATGACAGAGGGTGACAGAGGGACGGTTCTGTTGTCACCCCATAGTGCGCTTGCCACAAGCATTTCCTTGGAAAATTAACGCCCCAGATAGCGTGCGGAAACGGGGAAGTCGAAGTACGTTTCGAGAGGGTGACAGAGGGACGGTTCTGTTGTCACCCCATAGTGCGCTTGCCACAAGCATTTCCTTGGAAAATTAACGCCCCAGATAGCGTGCGGAAACGGGGAAGTCGAAGTACGTTTCGGGATACGGCTCGTCTTCCAGCGTGAAGTGCCACCATTCGCAATCGATGGGCGCGAATCCGTTACGCACCATGGCGTTGCGCAGGACCATGCGATTGTCGAACTGCTCGTCGGTTATGCCATGATAGCTGGGGTGGGATATTTCGCCAAAGAAGTCGAAGGGACTGCCCATGTCGAGCTCCTTGCCCGTTGCCATGTCCAGCAACGTAAGATCGACCGTGCTGCCCCGGCTATGGGCCGACTGCTTGGCAATATACCCCAGCTTGAACAGGTCTGTCTTTTCCAGGTCGGGGTAGAAAAACGGCTTCATGCGCAAGTCCAGGTCTTCGATGCCCCACAACACGAAATGCTTCACCGCGCGGGCGGGACGATACGCGTCGAACACCTTCAGACGCAAACCACGCGCCGCCATTTCAGCCACCACACCCTTCAACGCGCGGGCGGCGTCGCGCGTCAGCAGCGCACAAGGCTCTTCGTAGCCATCGATGCGATCGCCCACGAAATTGTACGTCGAGTGATAGCGGATTTCCTGGATGATACCCGGTACGAAATCGGCAAGAACAACGAAACGAGAGGCATCCATGGTGGGGCTGGGCTGTTTCATAAGGCTCCTGACTCGAGCGCTTTTGTTATCCCCATTGTACCAGCGGAGACGCAATGGGAACGCAACCCTTTACCATCAGAATGGCCCACTCGCGAATTCGACTTGCAAACCCGCACAAAACGCGGACCGGACGGCTAGGAGGGAATGCCGTCCGGTCCATAGGAGAGATACGGGTGACAGGGGGACGGTTCTGCTGTCACCTGCGCCACCCCGCACTGGACCACCAGTGGCCAACCTTGAGCCGTTGGGTGACAGAAGAACCGTCCCTCTGTCACCCGACCCACCCTAGAGCGACATGCCCACCGTGAGATGCGAGAGGTAGAAAGCGAAACGCATGACGAACAGACCGCCGAACGCCAGCGCGCAGGCGCCAAACACGCGCCATGAAAGCGTGCGCGCGGACGCCCCGACGCCGCAATGCGTGAAAACCTGGGCCCCGACAATAGCGAAAGCGGCAGTCAACAGTGCACCCGTTACGGCAAGCATAGCGCCATATCGGGGAACGAGCTCGGCAGCCTGATATAGCTCGTTGCCTACATAGGGAAGATTGCCCCATACGAATGCATACACAGCCATAAGCCCCACCGCGCAGGAGAAAGAAACACCCACGAGTACGCGGCAGAGCACATTTTCCTTACGGCAAAATTCCGCATGCAGAAAGCAACCAAGAGCCAGCAACGGTCCAACAACGAAGCCGCCCAGGATGATGCTCGCGGGCGTAGTGGGCGTATTCCACGTTTCTATGGTGCTCACGTTGTAGGCGAAACCGCACGCGCTCATGAACAAGACACCCGCTGCCGCCGTTACCAAGGCAAGCGCCTTGCGCAAGACAGGGTGCTTGCGTTCGGCGAACGTGATCATCCAGGAAAGCGCTGCCGCAACCAGGAACACGGCCGCTGAGGCCACCTCGTTCGAAAGGGGGC
Organism: Denitrobacterium detoxificans; assembly: GCF_015062615.1. Lineage (GTDB taxonomy): Bacteria > Actinomycetota > Coriobacteriia > Coriobacteriales > Eggerthellaceae > Denitrobacterium > Denitrobacterium detoxificans_A. The sequence goes on along the minus strand of NZ_SUUH01000004.1, from coordinate 152,293 downwards.
TCGCCCCCACGCGCGACACCACGTAAAGAGCATTCGAGGGATTCCCCAGATGCGTGGCGGAAGCCACAAGCCCCACCATGCACAGCACAAGGGGAACGCCAAGCGTCTTTCCCAGGCGATACGCACGCTGATACTCCAGCCCGCCAAAGGCCAATGCCAAAACCATGATGACGAACGCGATGGCGGAAGCAGGGGCCAGTGCCGTGAAAAACACAAGGCTCACTTCTCCCGAGGCGTTCGAGAAAGCTATGTCTGCACCGCTCTGGAACATCTTGGCTACCGGTAAAAGCGCGGGATGACAGGATGCAAGCCCAGTTCGCTCTGCATTGCATCCAACGTAACAGCCGTAAGACGCGCAAGCGCACGATAGGCGGGATGCTTCGCCGCCTCTTCCATGACGTCCAAGAAATGCCCCGACCAGGTAAGCAGGTGCAGCTCCAGATACTCGGCCGTAAGCTCGGGCTTGTTCTGGGCAATCCATGCGGCAAGCTGCAACATGAGTCCAATATGGTCCTCAGGCTCCTTGTTGTGGCGGGCCTCGCTATCGATACCGTGTTCGCCCATCCAATCGCGCAAATCTAGGCACGTGCGCCCGAAAATCACGCACTCACGGTCAGTGTAGACCGACCCCCACGGCGGCGCGGCCTTACGGGCGGGGCCTACGAACAGATTGCGAAAATCATCGGAAAGCGCCCGGCGCACGTCTCCGGCAGGCCAGGCGGCAAGCGCCTCGCACAGCGCCTGCAGAGGTTCGCCCGCCAACGCACCGGCGAAAGGCCACTGGCTGGCAGCGGCTTCGGGGTCGAGCCGCACCAGCGCGTCAAAGAGGGCGTCGGCATTCCCCAGGGCCGGGTCTTCGCAAAAAAGCGTACCCAGCGAGCTTCCCACGAACACGATACCCTCAAGCTGCTCGGGGGCAAGCAAGCGAGTCTCTTCGGTCATGGCACATCCTTTCAAGAAATTCACGCGCACTATGGTAGCGCATCGCAAAACGAAGAAGCAGGGTGCTCAGGCCCACAGCCCGAGCACCCTGCTTTCACGGGAAACGGTTATAGCGTGAAGCCCACGGAAAGCTGCACGGCGTAGAAGGCCACGCGAGCGGCAAAAATGCCCACGAGGCTCAGCGAGCACGCTGCGACAGCAGCTCCCATGCCCGCCTTACGAAGCGCCACTAAAGCCGCGACTACGGCACCCAGCGCCACGCACGCCAGACCGCATACGGCGTAGGGAAGCGCCGCTGAAACCAGGCTGGCACCCTGCACAAGGGAATTCGAAAGCCCGCCAGCAATGCCCAACTGCACGCCCAGACCCACGATGGCCAACACGGCACCCGCCAGAGCCATAACCGACAGAGGCATACGCAGCTCCTGCATGCGATCGACGTTCAGGGCATGCGCAGCGCCCAGCACGACCACGCCCAGAGCCGCACCGCCGGACAGAAGATACCCCACCATAGCAACGGGCGAAACGATCAGATTCCACGAAGGGATGGTGGGAATCATGTAGGCCAGGCCCATGAACGCGGCAAAAGCCACGGCGAGCAGGGCAAGCACAGTCGTGAACGCCGTGCGAGCACCCCGCGCAAGCTTGCCGGCAAGGGCAAGAGCCACGTACACGATAGCCGCAAGGAAAAACACGACGCCCACAGCCACCTCATTGGTGAGCGGAGAAGCACCCAGCCCCAAGATAGCGAATGGCGCATGCAATGGATTAGCCAAATGCGCGGTCGCGCACAGGAACGCCACCAGTACCACGCCCAGGGGAACAAGCGTCATCTTATCGATATGCGCCAGCTCCTCATCGGAAAACTCTGCCACGCGAAAGGAAATCGCCAGCGCGGCGAAGGCGCCAGCGCCCAGCGGAGCCAATGTGGTGAACAGCGTAAGGGGAAGTTCGGAAAACAGCGATTCCACGTTAGATCACCTCAAGTTCGTTGACGATAGAGCCCAAGCCCGATTCAGCCGGGCAGGCATGCTTGCTGGGCTTGATGAACAGGTTAGGCTGCGTGTGCTCCACCTTCGGAAGCGGCGCTATGTTGCCGCGCTCGCCTAGGGCTTCCATTTCGTCTACGGGACCGAACTGCAGAGCGCGCATGGGGCATGCCTCCACGCAGATAGGCTGCTGGCCGGCACTTACGCGACTGGCACAGCCATCGCACTTCACGCTGTGACCCTTCGAGCGGTCCACCTTCGGCGCATTGTAAGGGCAAGCCATATGGCAGTATCCGCAACCGATGCATTTATCGGTATCCACGGAAACGAGCCCAGTATCGCCGTCCTTGTGCATAGCTCCCGTCGGACACACCTTGGTACATGCCGGGTCGTCGCAGTGATTGCACGCCACGGAAACGTAGTAGGTGAACACGTCGGGAATGGCAAAGCCGTTCTCGTCGGTACTCCAGCTGCCGCCACCGTACTCGCAGATGCGGCGGTACGCGTAATCAGCAGGCAGGTCGTTATAGTCTTTGCAGGCAAGTTCACAGGTCTTGCAGCCCGTGCAACGCTTGCCGTCGAAAAAGAATGCGTATTGCGTCATGGCTACCTCCCTACGCCTTCGCGATTTCAACGAGGATGGTGTGCGACGGATTTGCCTTTGCAAGCGGGCTAGGATGTCCGCTCACGAGCGTATTAATGCACCCGCCTTCGTCGGTGCCGTCGGCCCCGCCCTTATACCAGGCGCCTTGACCAGCGGCCACCACGCCGGGCATCACGCGCGGAGTAACGCGTGCTTCCATATGGGTCGTACCCTGCGCGTTGGTGATCTTCACACGGTCGCCCGTCTGAATGCCGCGAGACTCCGCATCGGCGGGGTTGATCCACACCTGCTGACGGTTTGCCTGCTGCAGCACGTCGATAGGTGCATAGCACGAATGCGTACGACCCTTGAAGTGATAGCCGGTCATCTGTAGCGGCGTGGCTTCGCTAGCATTCAGATAACCGCCGTTTTCGGGGGCGTACACGGGAAGCGGGTCGATGATATCGGCCTCGTCGAGCTCCCACGTACCGGCAATTTCGGCAAGCTCTTCGGAATAGATCTCAATCTTACCCGAAGGGGTCTTCAGAGGATTGGCGATGGGATCTTCGCGGAAGTCCTTGAAGGCCACGGAATGGCCATCGGGATCGGCCTTCTTCACGATATGGCTCTTCCACGCCTCGGCAAACGGAGGCAGCGGACTGCCGTCCTCGATCATCGAGTTGTAGATGATCTCAAGCCATTCCATTTCGTCGTGGCCTTCGGTGAAGGCTTCCTTACAACCCATCTTCTCAGCGATGTCGGTGAGCACGGAATACAGCGTACGTCGCTCGAACTTCGGCTCGGTGGCGGCTTCGCCCAGAATGACATAGCCCATGTTGCCAGCGTAGTCGTTGGAGTTGTACGTGGGCTGTTCCTGCGGCATAGCGTCGGGCAGCAGGATGTCGGCGTACTTGGCGCTGTCGGTCATGAAGGTTTCCCACACCACGATGAACTCGCACTTGGTGTCGTCCTTCAGAATCTCGTGCGCCCGGTCGATTTCGCCATGCTGGTTGGTAAGGCAATTGCCAGCGTAGTTCCACATGAACTTGATAGGCACATCCAGCCTGTCCTTGCCCTTCACGCCGTCGGCCAAGGCAGTGAGCTCAGTGGGATGGTCGATGGCGTTCAGCCAATTGAACGTGCTGATGGACGTTTCCACCGGGTTGTCTTCCATGGGAACGCTGGCCCAGGCCAGGTAGTAGCCATCGTGGTCGCTGCCCGTGTTCCCGCCGTTGATACCCACATTGCCCGTAAGAATAGGCAGCATGCAGATAGCGCGAGCGGTCTGCTCGCCGTTGCTACGACGCTGAGGACCCTTACCCTGGTAGATGGCGCAGGGCTTGGCCGTGCCGATTTCGCGTGCCAGGCGCTCGATGGTTTCCTGCGGAATGCGCGTGATTTGGCTGGCCCAAGCAGGAGTCTTCGCCGTTTTGTCGGCACCGTTGCCCAAGATGTAATCCTTGTACGAGGCGTTCTTGCCCTTCGCGCTTTCGGGCATAGTGCTTTCGTCGTAGCCGATGCAATACGTTGCCAGGAATTCCTCGTCCACCAGATCCTCGGTGATAAGCACGTAGGCCAGGGCATCCACCAGAGCGGCGTCGGTGCCGGGGCGGATGGGAATCCACTCATCAGCGCGCGTGGCGGCGGAATCGCTGTAACGTGGGTCGATGACGATCACCTTCGCATGGCCTCGCTCCAGCGCCTCCATGAGGTGATAGCCTGCGCCGCCACCCGACATGCGGTTTTCGGCGGCGTTTTCCCCAAAGAGCACCACGAGCTCTGCGTTCACGATGTCGGAATTGGAATTCGCGGCGCGCTTGCCGTACAGGTACGGCAGCGCCTTGGCAATCTGCGCGGAGCTATACGTGCCGTAGCGATTCAGGTAGCCGCCGTTCAGCACGCACAGGCGCGGAATGAAATCGGCAATATTGCACGCCTGCACGCCCGTGCCATAGGGAATGAAGATAGACTCGGGGCCATACTCGCTCAAGATGCGCTTGTATTCGCTTGCGATGGTGTCGATGGCCTCGTCCCAGCTGATGCGCTCGAACTGACCGCTGCCGCGTTCTCCCACGCGCTTCATGGGATACTGCAGACGGTCGGGACTATTCAACCAACGACGAATGGAACGGCCGCGCTGACATGCGCGAATCTGATGATTGCCGAATTCGTCGTTGCCCGTGTTATCGGTTTCCACCCAGTAGACTTCATTGTCTTTCACGTGCAGGCGAAGGGCGCAGCGGCCTTCGCAGTTCGTGGAGCATGCCGACCAGCAAACGGTGTCCTGGTCGTTTTCCGCCGCGCGTGCTTCGGTCACGCCAAACGGATTCTGGTTGGCGAGAACGCTTCCCCCCGCCGCGGCAAGCGCCGCAAGCGCGCTCGTGGATTTCACGAACGAGCGACGGCTCATGCATGTCTCTGTCATCGGTCCTCCTTCTACGTCTTCGATTCCAAAAGACGCTCGAAGAATAATGCGATGAACATGTGCCTCTGTCACATATAGTATGTGAATCTGCTGCTCAGCGCCCCGTATGTGACATTCACCCACTCGGCTGCGTTGATTTTTCGCAACGTGCAGGATAGGCTACAGAACGTCGGCTGCACAGGAGGGAGGACTATGCGCGATGTCATTGTGGGGCTCGTTCGCCCCACGCTACCCGCAATGGGATACGCGCTTTTCCTGGCGGTGAACGCAGCGGGCGTATGGGGTGGCGTATTCCCGTTCCTGCCGCTTGACTTCCAAACCTACGACTTGCTGCTGTGGTTCTATCTGGCGCAGGCGGGCACGCTCTTCGTCACGTTCTTCGCGGGTGCGCGCCTTTCCTTCACCGGGAACGGTTTTCTGGAGAAGGCTCCGGTGCTAAAAGCAGCGCTCCCTTACTTCCTGGGATGGTGCGGACTTATCGCAGCCATCTACGTGCACGACCACACGGTGGAGCTCACCGTAGCTGGCGGTGCCCTGCTGGGCCTGGGAAGCGGCGCGTTCTACCTGCAGTGGCAGCGCTACTTCGCTGCCACTGCCGAAGAAGTGGGCGAACGCAACATGCTCACCGGCGGCATGTACGCCGCGGCTATCTACTTCGCGCTCTACCTTATCCCACGGGCGATTACGGCACTGCTCATCCCTACTGTTTTCCTACCGCTGTTCAGCATGGCCCTTACGCTGGCGAATCGCACGATCGATCCGAATCAGCCCATGTTCCAGGACGGCCCACGACAGAACCAACGCGTGTACCGCCGCGCGTTCGCAAGCATGTGGCGCAGCGCCCTATGCCTGGGAGGCTTCGCGCTATGCACGGGACTAATCCGTGCCACAGCCATAGAGTCGCCCACCATAGGATCACTCGTGAACATCCTCTCAATGGCTGGTCTATTCGTGGCCGGTCTAGCCGTATTGGCCCTATGGCAGCTGAAGGGCCTGCGCCTGAATATCGTAAAGCTCTACCAATTCACCTACCCCGTAGTCGCCACGGCGTTCCTAGTGCTACCCGCCACGCGCCTGGGATACGTGCGCTGGCTGGCGGCAGCCGTGTACGCGCTATACAGCATCGGCCTATTGCTCATGATGCTACAATGCGCACAGACCTCGCGCGCTCGCGGCGTAGAGCCCATGTTCGCCTACGGAATGTTCGGCGGCATCGTATACGGCATGCATGATATGGGATTTATCATGGGCAGCATCGGTCACCAGATAACCAATCAACTCGTCACGCAAAACACGCTCGTCTCTCTTGCATCCGTCTACCTGCTAGGCATTCTGTTCTTCGCGGTCACCGTGAACTTCCGCGGCACGGCTCCACGCCTGCTGCAAGGCGATTCCATCGAACTGGTAAGCGCTCACCCAAGCGCCGTTCCCCCACGACCCAAATCGGTGGAACGCGTGGCCGAAGGCGAACGTTTTCACCACGACCGTGTTGCCAAACAGGTCTATCTGCTGCAAACCGAATTCCGCTTAAGCGATCGTGAGGCCGAAGTGGTCGATTTGGTGGTGCGCGGCAACACGGTGGCTCGTATCGCCGAGCTTCTCACCGTTTCCGAAAACACCGTACGCACCCACATGAAGCGCATCTACACCAAGCTTTCCGTGCACCGCAAACAAGAGCTTATCGAACTCGTGGAACGATACGATCCCTCACCCACAGCATAACCGCATGACAGAGGGACGGTTCTTCTGTCACCCCACTCTCGTCTGCCGCGGATGCTGACAAAGGACGTCTCTTCCGTCAACCCCTCATCCAGTGGCGCTTGCCGATAACGGCCTGGCATGGGGTGACAACAGGACCGTCCCTCTGTCACCCTCTCTGTCACCCTGCGCGCCGACGTTCCAGCGCATACGCAGTGCTGATTGGCTTCCGTCCAATTCCCGTCAATCGCTCAGCTTGACGGATGGACACGCCCGCTTCGCGCAAACGCCGAAGCCGCTCATCTCGCAAGATTCTATCCGTCACGCCAAACGCATCCTGCAAATTGGGACCGAATAGCCCTTTCGCCACGGCGAGCGCCTCCGCATCAGAGAGCCGCCTGCGCGCCATCCCAACGTCGAGGCATGGCGTGCCGTCTTCCACGCTGCTGAAGTCGGCGAACCGCTTTGGCCCGCCAACCATATCCAGCACGAGCGACGTATCGCACACGCCAGGTAAACCAAAGTACTCTTGGTAGCTGCTCCAAGGATATGCGTCATGAGCACATACCCCAGCCTTCTCGGGGTTGTTATGGATATAGCGCACGACGGTTAGAAGATACTCGTCATCCTCCACCGGCTCACTCGCAAACCGACCCTGGAAGACATGCCCCACGTGCCCTGTTTTAAGATTGAAATGCATGGCGTAGCTCACGCCCAGACGCTTCATCGATACGCCGATTGGCTCATTGCCTTCCCGCACCAGAAGGTGAAAATGATTCGCCATGAGGCACCAGGCATAAACGACCAGGCCACTTTCGCCCAACTTAGCGAGCTTATCGAGCAGTGCCCTCCGGTCACTGTCGTCCTCGAAAATGAGTTGGCGACCAATTCCACGCATGACCACGTGGTATACGCCCGAGATGGATTTGACTCTAGGTGTCCGCGGCATCGGATCCCCCGTCTTCCCTTTTTGCGGAAGCATAGCAGCGGAAACGAAGATGCACAAGAACTATTACCAAAGGTGACAGGGGGACGGTTCTTCTGTCACCTTTCTGCTGTCCTTCTGTCGCCTTGTGTCGCTCCAAGCTGGGTCGTTGGCGACCAATTTCTAAGCCGTTGGGTGACAGAAGAACCGTCCCCCTGTCACCCGCACAAAACGCGGACCGGGCGGCTAGGAGGGAATGCCGTCCGGTCCATAGGAGAGATACGGGGCGTAAGCGCGCCCCGTTCGCATTAAGTGCACCTAGTCAAATTCGCCGGCAGCCAAGTCGCGGCCCAGCAGATAGCCGAACGTCAGGCAATTGATGCCATAGCTATTGCCGGGAATGGCGAAGTTGTAATTGTTCGCATACATGTCACCCACCATGCAGCCCACGTTGAACAGACCAGGAATGGGAGTGTCGTTCTCATCGCACACTTCCATCTTGGGGCTCGTGCGCAAACCACCCATAACGCTCATGAAGATGGGCGCGTTGGTGGCAGCGTAGAACGGGCCAGCCTCGTCGATCTTCACCAGGAAGTCGGGGTTCTTGTGGAAGTCCTCGTCAACGCCCTTGTCGCACAACTCGTTGTAGCGCTTCACGACTGCCTTCAGCTTAGTGGCGTCGAGGTCGAGTTGCTTGGCCAAGTCGTCGAGCGTGTCAGCCTTCACGTACGATCCGTCCTGCGCGCCCTTGTCCCACATGGCAATCATCTGCTCGGCGGTAAGCGCAGGCAGGTCGAAGTCCATGCCGAAGGTGTACCACTTGTGGCCCTTGTCGATAATGGCCTGGGGGTAATTCGCAGTCCAAATGCCATAGGCAACATGATTGGGCTGTTGGAGAAGGTGGTTGGAGCTGTACGGCGAGGAAATATCCTCACGCTGGTAGCGTTCGGTGTTCGCATTCACGTTCAGACCCATATGGAAGCTGCACGGCTCATGGCCGCCACCCCATGCACCCTGCATAACGGGAGCGTTCGGGTACACATGCTGCCACGCCGCGCCGATCCACAGACCCATCTTCTGGCCGTCGCCGCCATAGATGCCGGTAAGGTTGAAGCTGGTGTTGTAATCGATCTTACCCTGCTCGAAGCCAACCAGGGGCAGAACCTGCGGACAGTACGCGGCGAGCATCTCCTTGTTGTTGGAGAAGTCGCCCGTAGCCAATACGACGGCCTTCTTGGCTACAAACTTCACGTAGCTGCCGTCGCTCATCTTGCTCGCAATTACGCCGGTCACGCGGCCGGTGTTGTTATCCTCGCGAATGAGCTGCTCGGCTTTCGTATCGTAGATGATCTGCACGCCCAGACTCAGCGCTTTCTTCTCGAGCGCTTCCACCGCGCCCTGCTGGCCCGTGGACACCATTTGCGAGTCACCTTCCGTGGAAAACGCGTGCGCGTAATACGGGCCGCCGTCGAACGAATTGTCGCGCTCCAAGATGACCTGCAAGCCACTTTCATTGGCAATGTCGATCATCCAATTCATGGCCTCTTCGGACTTTTCGTATCCGCGCATCCATTTACGCTGGTCGATCGTATAGGAAGCGGCGCGCATCTCGTGGTAGTAGAAATTAACGGGGTCGAACGGCTCGATGCCATGGGCCTCCATCACCCTGGAATTGCGGGCATAATTCGAACCGCCGCGCGAGATGGGCTGGCTGGAAGCAGAAAACAGCATTACATGAGCTCCCTTTTCCGCAGCGCTCGTTGCGCAGGTCAATCCAGACATGCCGGAGCCAACCACGATGATGTCGTCCTCAATGACATCGGTGATCTTGTCATCGGAAATGGGCTCGGGCGGCACCATGAACGACCACTTCGGCATCTTATTGGCAAGCGAGATAACCGCTTCATCACTCGCAACCGTGGAGCCGGCAGCTTGCGCAGTGCCTTTCGATGAGCCCTTTGCGGAACCGCATCCCGCAAGACCCGCAGCGGCGCCAGCCGTGCCAATCGTTCCCAATGCGCCGAGCTTCAAGAACGAACGACGCGAAAAGTCTTTCTGATCTCCCATGGGTTTTCCTCTCTCATCCCTGGGGGCGCTCCGCACCCCATCCCTCTTGCCCGTCCCTCAACAGGCACTTCGAGTGTACGTTCGGAAAACGACGGCGCGCGCAGTAAAGAGTTGCTTTCTTGCAACGGAATAGCTCGCGCAGCGGAAGCCAAAAGTGGTATAAGAGACTTCGCAGCGGTATCATGGCTGGCGGATCAACCATAAGGAGAGGGCTATGGAAATCCGGCAACTGCAGTACTTTCTCGCTGTTGCGAAACGCGGTTCGTATACGCTGGCCGCAAACGATCTGTTTGTCTCGCGACAGGCGCTCAGCAAGGCACTTCGCAACATGGAAAAGGAAACGGGATACCCGCTTCTGAAAGCAGGGGACGGGCACATCGTGCTCACCGATGAGGGACGCGATTTCTACGAAGATGCCGAGCAAGTCATAGCGGCATACGATAAGCTTGCGGAACACATGCACGCCCATGTCAAAACGCGCGAAACGCGGCAGACGCTCAGCGTGGCGATGGGTCACGGCGCTTCGCTCGTGCTCCCCGAGCGCTTTATCGAAACATTCCGCAAAGCGCATCGCAACGTCACGCTTTCCGTAGAAGCAGCCACCACCGACAATGCACTCGACCTGGTGCGCAATGGCGATGCCGACATCGCCATCATTGGCTCGACCCCACCGTATCTAGACGGCTTCGACTACCGCATGCTCCAGAAGACAGGCCTCATCGTGTACATTCCAAAGTCGAACAAACTGGCCCAAAAGGAAACGCTCCGGATCGAAGACCTACATGGCCAGCCGTTTATCACCTTCGGACGGCACAATCACCTGCACCGCTACTTCATGCAGGTATGCCGTGAACACAATGTTGAACCACACATTCTGCTGACCACATCGGACACCGAAATGCTCATCCGCACCGCCAACGAGCATAATGCGCTCTACTTCTGCTTCCCCGAAACCCTCGTTGCGCCCCGCAACCCAAACCGGGTTTTGCGTCAGGTAAACGTCGAACACGAGAGCGAATTCGGGACGTTCGCCATCACCAAGAAGGGCGTACCACCCACGACCACGACGAAGCGCTTCTGGGAATGGACCGCTTGCTGCGCAGCGAAGATGCAGGCATAAACGACCAGGCCGTTGTCGCTCAATTTGACGAGTTTATCGAACAGCGCTCGTCGGTCGCTGTTGTTCCCAATGATAAGTTCACGACCAACTCCGCCATACCAGACGGGTGACAGGGGGACGTACCTTCTGTCACCCGCACCCAATGAGAAGCAACGAAAGACAAACAAGGTGACAAAAGAACCGTCCCCCTGTCACCTCTGGTGGGGCTGGGCTGTTTCATACGGCTCCTGACTCGAGCGCTTTTGTTATCCTCATTGTACCAGCGGAGACGCAATGGGAACGCAACCCTGTCACCCCTAAGTCGAACAAACAAGGTGACAAAAGGACCGTCCCCCTGTCACCTCTACGAAAAGCGTTTGCGCAGCGTCAGCTGGTTGCACCCGTCGCGATATACGTATTCAATTTCATCCACCATGCTTTTCGCCATCAGTATGCCTAAACCGCCGATTTCGCGATCCTCCCCCGAAAGGGTTATGTCGGGATCCGGCTTTGCCAGGGGGTCGAAGGGCGTTCCGGAATCAATGAGCCTTAACGTCACCATGCCATCGCCCACGCTACCGCGTATTTCCGCCCATCCGTCACCTAGAGGGTACGCATAATGAGCGATGTTCACATACATCTCTTCCACGGCAGTCCGCAACTGCATGCGAGCGTCGGGCGTAACGCCATGGGCGTCGACAAGGGAACCGACGAAGTCCAGGACCTCATCAACGCGGTCTAGTTCAGCAGGTATTTTCAGCACCTGTTCTTCGGCCATGGTTCTTTAAGCCCCAAGAGCAATCCATGCTTACCGCAGGCCAAACACTTTGTCCAAGCCAGTAATTCGGAAGACGTCCATGATGCCCTTGCAAACGTTTTCAAAATTCATGGAGCCATTCGATGCCTTCATTCGCTTGAAGGTCTTGAGAAGCACGCGCAGACCGGCAGACGTCACGCAGTCGCATTCAGCGAAATCCAAAGTCAACGCCCGCACGCCAGGCAATTCCTTCTCGAGAAGCGCATCTAGCTCGGGCGCAGTCTGCGTATTGACCTCCCCGCTTATGTGCACGATTAGGTCTGATTCCTTCTTTTCCGTCGTCAGAACCATTTTCTCCCCCTATTCCTTAACGGCAGGCAACCTTGCACTGCCATCAGCTTAGAGCCACGAAGGCCGAATGACAATCATGGGCGCAATCGCGCATCTAAACGTCTTCTTTCTGCGCGTCGAACGAGGGCGGGGCAAACCCGCCACCCCAATGGTTTACGGCCTATTCAACGCTCTAAAGTGAGCAGCATTCGACTTGTAGAGCTTCTTGAACACCTTGTAGTTACGATCGTATACGGCCTTGTTTTCGGGATTTGGGACATAAGAATGGTTCGGCTTAGCAAACCGCTTCGCCAGTTGCAACACATCAATCCCCTCTATCCCCGCCGCGACAACAAGAGCGGCGCCCGCAGCCCCAACTTGCTGTGCACCATCGATAGTCTCGACCGTGCGTCCCGTAATATCAGCAAGCATCTGACACGTGACAGGCGAAAGCGCCCCACCGCCGACGAACCGCACTGGATTCGACGTCTTTACTTTACGCGACATACATTCAAGCATCCAGCGCAAGTGGTAGCAGATTCCTTCGAGAACAGCACGTATCATGTCCCGCTTGCCGTTCTCGAGGCGAATGTTGAAGAACATGCCCGCCGCTGCCGAATCCTCGAACGGGCACCGACAACCTTGCAGCCACGGCGTAAAGATGACGCCATTCGCTCCGGGAGGCACCTTGCTAACTTCCGCAGAAAGATAGTCGTAGAGGCTCGTGTATTTGCTCTCCACGTCATCCGCCACCGTAGCCTCTTCCAGGAAGACGCCTATCTCATCCAACGCAAGATGATTCTTCACCCAATCGAAGCATTTGCCAGCCGTCGCAAGCTCGGCATAGTAGTTGAAATAACCGCGCTGAGCCGACAGCACGCCCGTCATTATGTTGACGACATCCGCCTTCTGATGGTCGAGGAACGTCGAAACCCATCCACACGTCCCAACGTAGATATGCGTGTCTCCAAGCGCCGTCGCGCCCGCGCCAATACTAGAGAAGGAGGTGTCTCCCCCACCACCGAACACCGGGGTGCCCGCCTTGAGGCCAAGGTCACGCGCCGCCTCCTCGGTTAGACCCCCAACAAGATCGGTGCACTCGACAAGGGAAGGAAGATGCTCGGGCCTAACCCCATACATTCGAACGAGACCCTCATTCCAGCCTTCCTTGCCTTCGCGAGTATCGTAGAGGAAGGTGGCGAAAGCAGTATCTGGAGTCCTCGCAATCTTGCCCGTGCAGCGCATCCTTAGGTAATCACTCGCATCCAACCATGCATAGACCTGCTCAAATACCTCTGGTTCGTTGCGTTCAACCCACTTGTATTTCCACACGGGATCCTTCACGCTCAGCGCCACGCCATGGTTGACCTTCAAGTTGCGAGCTATCTTGCGTAAGTTGCCACCTGAAATTTTCACGAGCCCCTTACCCATGCACTCCTCGAATTCGCGCACGGCCCTCTGGTCCATGAAATTCATGGGCCTCCTAAGCGCTTCACCCCGTTTGTCAACCAGCACCACGCTCATCATCTGCGCGCAGAATGCCATTCCCGAAACTTGATCAGGCGTTACATCCGTCTTCTCGAACAGCTTTTTCGTGGTCGAGCAAACAGCCTGCCACCACTCATCTACATCCTGCTCCGCACCCCCGTTTTCGAGGATGTAGGTTTTGTAAGAAGCAGTGGAGCTTGCGGCCATTCGCATCTCCGAATCAATGTCGAAGAGGCAGGTCTTCAGATTGCTGGTTCCAAAGTCATAGACGATCACGTACATGGCAGCACCCTACCTGATGTGGATGTCCCAGCCGGTGTCGATCTTCCGCATAACCTTCTCCGTCGTAGCTTCGTCAAGTTCCGGCCAGTCAATCACGGTGCTCGCGTTATTAGTTACAAAGTAAGCCTTCTCCGCACACAACGCCATAGGCGTATCCGCGAGAGAATCGGAGTAGAAGTTCTCAATCTCGGGCAGATCGTTGTCAATCATGAACAGGGACTTTTCCCTTGCGTACATGAGGTTATCCACGAACACACCGTATTCGCGGTCATACTCCGATGCCCTGTAGTTCACGCCGAGACGCTTAGCGATGGGGCCGATGATGCATGATGGCGAAGCGCTAATGATAAGGTCGTCTGGTCTCTTCTGAGCCAGATACCAATCAGATATCTTCTTCTCGTTCTTATCCCAATAGCGTTCTATCTGTTCATCGAAGTCGTCAATCTTCGTGAGAAAGCTGAACATCGCAGATTGCATGTGATAGTTCGGCACCTTCCCCCTCTTATGCTGAACGAAGCTGCCGATAGCGCGGGGGAAATAGGTAAACCACAGCTTCGGATGACGATTCATGCACCAGAAGGCGAATCCTATCGCGCAGTCGCCGCGGAAGATCGTCCCATCAAAGTCATACACGTTCATCGACCCCATCACCCCTATTCGCTTATGGCTAGAACAACCACGGTGACATCATCAAGCTGAGGCGCGCCTCGACCGAAGGCCTTGATGCCCTTGAGGATGCAATCGGCATGCCGTCCGACGCGTTGGCATCATCAATGCCATGATACAAAATGCGGGAATGCTTACCGAAAACGGGAATCATTCTGAAACCCCAAGGCCGAAACAAAAAGCTAGCCGATTAGCTAGCCTGCAAACATTTGGTCGCGGGAGGTCGGATTCGCTCGCGTCAAGGCTACGCGGATTCTTGCTGCGCAACAATCCGCTCGGCCCTTCGGGCAGCCTTGACCCTCGCCGCAGCCGGCGGTGCGCTTTCAGCGTACCGCCGTAGTCGAACCAACGACCCTCGGGTTATGAGCCCGGGTGACAGAGGGACGGTTCTGCTGTCACCCAGCGGCCTAGAAATAGGTCACCAACGACCCGGCATGGAGCGCCAGAAGGACAGCAGAAAGGTGACGGAAGAACCGTCCCTCTGTCACCCTCTGTCACCCGCAATGGCATCAAGCTTGCTCGTCGTTGAGTTACACGCCCTCTGCCTTGGCAAACGCAACCAGCTCGTAAGTGTCAATGCAGCCCGCTGAACCGAGAAGCATATACTATGAGCAAGGAGGCGATGAGCATGGCCAAGATTCGCAACGTGGTGTTTGACATGGGCGGCGTCCTCATGAAGTACGATCCCGTGGGCTTCGCGCGCCCATTCGTGCAGGACGAAGACGATGCGCGGCTCGTGGCAGCGGCGGTGTTCGACGGCCGCGAGTGGCCCCTGCAAGACGCGGGCGTCATAGACGTGCAGACGGTAGGCTGGACCGCAGCACAGCGTCTGCCAGAACATCTTGGCGAGGCAGCTATGCAGACAGCTCTTCGCTGGTACGAGAGCAGGGAATTCTTTGACGGCACCGAAGAAGCCATCCGCGAGCTCAAGGCACGTGGCTATGGCATCTACCTGCTATCCAACGCAGGCGTGCAGTTCGACGACTACAAGAAGAGCCTGCCGGCCTACGAGTGCTTTGACGGCATGATTATCTCGGCCCTCGTGCACCTCATGAAGCCCGACGAACGCATATACCAGCATCTCGCGACCACCTACGGCCTCGACCCCGCCGAGTGCCTCTTTGTGGACGACGTCGCCGTCAACGTCGAGGGCGCCCGCCGCGCAGGCATGCAGGGCCTGGTCTACACGGGAAGCATGGATGACGTCTTTTCCCTGCTGGAGACCGAGAGCGACAAGAACTAGCGACCAAGGCTCGCATGTCCTAGCCAGCGTACCCCACCAGGATGGCTAAGCCGAGGTAGACCACAATCGTGAGCAACACGTTGAGCGGGAGAAACGCGGACATGAAGCTCTTCTCGTCATCCGTATCACAATAAGGACCCACAAGCGTCGGCATCAGGAACGAGGGTGGGCTCAGGAAGTACAGCAGCACCGCCACTATGAAGGGCAACTGCGCCATGCGGTCGGCAAAGAGCAAGAAGAAGCCGCCAATAATGACGCCAGCTGCGGCCAGGCGCAGGACGAGCATGCGTAGCAGCGGGCCTATCATGCGAATCTCGAGCCTAAGCTCGTAGCCCAGCACAAAGAGGACGATGCCCTCGATGGGCTTGGTGATCATGGACGCAATGGCGTCGTTGAGGCCAGCAAGGCCCGTGCTTGTCAGGCCATGGCCCACGCCCAGCGCGTTGAGCGTGAGGCCGACGACCATCGCGATGATGATGGGATTCTTGACGATGGCCCCAACCACGGTCTTCAGGGACACCGCACCCGCCACGTTCTTCTCGACAAAGGCGATGATGCTGAGCACGCAAAACATGCCGCCAATGTCGAACATGACGATGTTGAGCATATGCTGGGAGGGCACAAGCGTGATGTAGAGCGGAAGCGCCACGCCGCCGCCCTCGGTTGTCGCCGCAAGAAAGCCGGCGGTGCGCCGGTAGCGCTCTCCCACCCAGCCGCCGGCCTTCCCACACAAGAACATAATCGCGATATAGGCCAGGTAAATGAAGATGATGATGAGAATGTAGTCGGCGCGCAGATCGGCGTGGAAGGTCGCATTGTAGATGAGGAACGGGAAGAGCACCTTGAAGGCAATGTTCTTAGCACCGTCAGCCTGGTCGCGCGTAATGTAGCCAGTCACGCGGGATAGGTACCCCAGCGTGATCATGAACAAGACCGGAACTATGATCTCCAGAACGCGCACGGCTCACTCCCACTCTGGGGAGAATACCTCCCCCACCTGCAGAAACGACGAGCGCAGATTCCAGTTGCAGTGCGACGACTGGTAACAGCGCGTACACTGCGGCGGCATCGCACCCTCCTGGTTGACCGTGGCGCGCAGGCGCTGGAACTCAGGCGCGTTCCACATCGCAAGGAAGTCGGCGCCCGCATCGTAGCGCATGAGCTTCTGCGAGGTGGACATGCAGGGACGCACGTAGCCATCGGAGCCCAGGAAGAAGTCGCGCCATGCCGTGAAGCACGGGCGGTGCGGGGCGGCGCCAGCGGGGTCCTGCCCAGGCACGTAGGGCAGCTTGAGGGCCACATCCAGGCGTTCGGCCTCACTCACGGCGGCGTCAAAGCCGGCTCGAACTTCGTCCTCGTGACCCCAGAGGACACCTGGCGCCTGAGCTTCGTCAAAGGCCGTGAGGTAGACGACCTTGACCTCTCGCACGCCGGTCTCATGGGCAAGGCGGACCACGGCGGGCAACTCGGCAATGTTCTCGCGCATGGCGCACAGCACGAAGTTGACCCAGGGCGGCTCCTGGCCGCGGGCCTGGGCGCGACGAAAGAGCTCGCGCAGGGACTCGCAAATGCGGTCCAGGTCGGCGCCGCGTCGTATGCGGGCGTTGCTCTCCTGCGTGGCGCCGTCCACCGACACGGCAAAGACCTCGACGCGCGTATCCAGGATCTTGTCAACAAGAGCGTCCAAGCGCATGCCGTTGGTGCAGAAGTAAGCGCGCGCACCGTGGTCGGCTATGACCTGAAGCATATCGGCGAACCAGGGATTGACCGTGGGTTCGCCCCAGCCCATAAGGGTGACCTCCTCCACATGGTCCATGATGGGCTCGAGGCTGCAGAAAGTGTCTATGTCCAGCGTGGTGGGCTGAAAGTTGGCGGAGTTGCGGCCACACATGATGCAGTTGAGGTTACAACGGTTGGTGAGCTCGAATACCAGGCGGCGCGGGTAGCTCTTGAGCACCGTGGCACCGGCGCGCATCTCAGCTTCGTTGAGCTTGGTGTTGGCAAGGTGAGCTCCCGTGAGCGGGCGACCCTCAAAGAGGCTGGATGTCTTTGCGCGCAATATCTTCACGGACCCACTCCCTTCCCTAAGACGACCGGAACCAGGGGCATCAGGTTGTTGCCCCAGCTCCATTACCCTACCTTGCCCGCATGAAACAAGAACACGCCCCCTATTCCGCACCCTGTTCCAGCGGTGGGGTCTGCTGGTCGAGCGGGGCCCCGGCCGGAAGGTTGGGCTGTGCCTCTATTGTACCGTCCACATAGACCTCAACAACGAGCGGAGCGGCGGCGCGAGTTAACGCAGGGCCGGAACCGCGCGTAAGGTCCCGTGCGCGAGCGTATGGCAGGCCGTAGGCGGCGGCAAGGGAGGCGAGGTCGGGCACGCCGTAGCCAGAGTCGCTGGTGGTGAGCAGGAAGGCGTCGCGATCCAGCTGGCGGTCACGGATCATGCCCGACGTGTGGTTGTTCATGACCACGATGGTGATGGGCAACCTCAGGTCGCGTACGAGCTGCAGCTCCTGCGAGTTCATCTGTAGGCCCTGATCACCCATGGTGCAAACCACGTGGGGTGCGCCCGCGAGCGCCGCACCAATGGCACGCCCGAGGGCCGAACCCAGCGCGCCAAAGGAGTGCGAATGCAGCTGATGGTTAGGAAGCCCCAGCTCATGGGCGGCAATGGAGAGCCAATGCGAATTGTTTCCAATATCCACGGCAAGCACGGCGCGTTCGTCCAGCCCCTCCAGCAGACGCATGAGGTCGGCCACGGGTGGCGTCACGTCGGCATGCGCCACCTGGGCGGTCGTTCTGTCGCAGGCAGCCAACCACTCCGCATGCATGTCGGACCTTTCGGGCATATCCACGGCCAAAAAGAACGCGCGCAGGTCGCACTCACGGACCTGACCGCCAAAAGAGCGCGCAAGCTCTGCGGGGTCAGCGTCGAGACGCAGAATGGACACGTTGTCCACGAGCGGCCTGAACGACGTCGACGCATCGGGAAAGCCCATGCGGTTGCCCAGGACCAACAAGTGAGATGCCTGGGCAAGCACGCGATTGGCGGCGCGGATGCCACGCGAGCCCACGTATCCGTACGCATGGGGCAGTCCGCAGGCGACATCAAGTGCAGGCCTGCTGCACACAATGGGCGCACCCAGCGACGCCAGATAGGCGCGGACGACGCGTGGATCGGCCGTGCGCGCGCCCTGGCCCACGAGCACCACGGGACGCGAAGCCATGGCAACGAAGTCACGGACTTGCGCGTCCAGCTCGGCCGCATCCTCGCAGGCAGGTTGCGCAGGGGCGACGTCGGGCACCGGCTCGGGCACCTCGGACGACCAAAGGCTTGCATGAATATCAAGAAACGCAGGGCCACCACGGGGCGCATCCATGGCCGTCAGTGCGCACATGAGGGCGTCGACGGCCCCGTCGACCGTGTCGGCACGCTCGCTCACCAGGGCCACGGGCGCCGCCATGGCTACAACGTCGACCTCCTGGTTGGTGGCAAGGCGACGCTCCCCCACAAGCGCGCGGCCGCCATGCGCGGTAAGGAACAGGACGCGCGCACCTTCGCAGTAGGCATCGGCCATACCCGTGAGCAGGTTGGTAGCGCCCGGACCCTTGGTGGCAAAAGCACAGCCGTAGCTCGCAGCCTGGGCATAGCCGCAGGCGGCAAAAGCCGCCGACTGCTCGTTGTATGAAATGCGCGGGCGCACGTTCTTTTCGGCCGCGGTATAGAGAAAGTCCAGAAGCACCGCACCGGGAATGCCAAAGATATCGGTTACGCCACGCTGCACCAGGGCCAACGCCACGAGTTCGGCAAAGGTCATGCTAATCCCCTCCCCGCGCGCTGCCCATGCCTGCGGCGGCGAGCAACGCATCAAGATTGCTCGGCGTAAAGCGGTGGCGGGCATCGGGGCTCACGTCGTCCAGGTGGCAGAGCACACGGTGCGCGTCGGCATAAGACAGCCCCAGTTCGTGCACGAGGGCCACACCGTAAGCATAGCCGCAGCGGTGCATAGCGGTGAGCGCACTCACGGGACTGTAGGAACCACAGTCCAGATGTGGGCGACCGACGACTTCCTCCATGAGCTCGCAGGCATCTAGAATCGCGCATATGTCCAGGTCCATGCCATAGTCGCGCACGAGGTCGTCAACTATGAGCTCGGTCTTGAGATTGCCCGCGCCTCGCCCGCAGCCCAGCACGCAGGCATCCAGGTAGAGCGTGCGCCCGCTTGAGCGCGGAAAGGCCAGAGCGGCAAGGGCGTTGGCATAGGCCATCTGCGAGTGGTTGTGGGCGTGAAAGCCCATAGCGACGTCTTGGTCTAGGAGCTCGTCGAAGATAGAAAGCGCACGGTCCACGTCCCTTGGACGCATATAGCCATTGGAGTCGGCGCAGTAGAGCGCCGTGAGCCCGATGTCATTGGCCTGGTCGCACAGCCACGCCAACTCTTCGGCGCTATAGCGCATGAAGAGCGCAACCTGCATGAAGACCGAGTACCCCTTGCGCTTGAGCATGCGACAGAAGTCCAACGACGCCTGTTGTTCGGAGTAGCGAAGAACCACGCGCACGGTGCCGCAGAGGCCTGGTCGCCAGTCCGGTACGAGGTCCGCGGGCGTGTGGATATCGTTGTACATGGCCACCCAGCGCCGCCAGTCGCCCGTGCGCGCGGGAATAAAGGAGGAAGCCTCCTCCATGCCACCAAACATGCAGAACTCGGGGTGGGACCGCTCGGGCAGCTCTATCTGCCCCAGCTCGATGTGGTCGACGCCCGACTTGTCCATGACCTCGCAGAAACGCCGAGCCACCTGGGGCGGGATGCGTTCGAAAGGCAGGCCGGCCGCATAACTATCATGCAAGCCCAACCCACCATCGCGCAGAGCCACCTCCATGAAACGAATGCCGGCCATGAGCTAGTCCCACCTTACCCACGGCGCGCGCCCCTCGCGTACCAGCGCATCCAGAAGCGTACGCTCGCGAAGTGTGTCCATGCACTGCCAAAAGCCGTCGTGCACATAGGCAGCCAACTGATCGGCGGCCGCAAGTCGTTCGATGGGTCCTTGCTCGAAAATGCCGGGGGCGTCGCCCAGGTAATCAAAGACGTCAGGTTCCAGCACCATATAGCCGGCATTGATGAGCTCGTCATCCGCATGGTTCTTCTCGCGAAACTCCTGCACAAGGCCTTGCTCCGTCACATCCACCAGCCCCTTGGACTGATGGCGAGGCACGCAGGTTATGGTAGCCACACGACCCGCCTGGCGATGATGCGCGACGAGGGCGTCAAGGTCTATATCGCTCACCCCGTCGGCATAGGTGAGCATAAAGGTGTCGTCGTCCACATAGTCGCGGACGGCAGTCAGACGATCGCCAGTGAGAGCATCCCGACCGGTGTCCACAACCGTCACGCGCCAGGGCTCGCAGCGGGTGTCGAGCACCTCAAGAGCTGGCTGGGGCCCCGTAAGGTCAAAGGTGACGTCGGAACGGGACAGGAAATAGTCCGAAAACCAGCGCTTCAGCATGTCCTGACGGTGTCCCGCGCAGATAACGAACTCATTGTGGCCAAATGAGGCATAGGTCTTCATGATGTGCCATATGATGGGCATGCCACCTATGGTAACCAGCGGCTTTGGACAATCGCGCGTAAGCTCCATGAGGCGCGATCCCGCACCTCCCGCTAAGATCACGACCTTCATGACGCACCTTCCTCGAACGTGCGGGCAAGGCTTCCAAAACGAAGCCACCAATAAGCGTGGGAAAGCTGCAGAAACCCACCCTCCCCCAGCGCCATCTCGTCGAGATCCCGAGGCGTCACGAGCTGGACGTGCATGAACTCAGTTGGATCCAGGCTCTGAGAACCGGCAAGCTTGCAATTTCGAGCCAAGACACAGTAGTTGACGTCGCGGCACACCGTGGCGTGAAGGGGCATGGAGCCCAAGAACGTGAGGTCGTCTGACACATACCCCGTTTCCTCTCTGAGCTCGCGGGCAGCAGCGCTACAGGCTGCGCGACGGAACACGTCCGCGTCGCTTGGGCCAGAGGGCATGTCATTAGAGTCTATGGCGCCGGCGGGCAGCTCCGTAATGACACGAGCAACACCGGGCCTGAACTGGCGCACGCACACGATGCGCCCGTCATCCGTGACGGGAATGACAGTGACGGAGTCTTTGGTGGAATAGACATAGTACGGTCCGAACTCGGTTCCATCCGGGAGTGCATAGCTCGACGTCGTGATGGTTATGAAGCTGTCTTGCAGCACGACGTCACGAACGCCCTCCCGCCACATTAAGTCCTGGTCAGAACCGCCGTCACCCCGTATCATGCTCTCCCCCTCCACGTTTCCTACATATTATTATAGTCGTGCATTTGGAAGCGTGATAGCAACAAATCAGCGACCCGCAGGGCGAGCAGAGCCAGCGCCTGCGCGCCTGCCAAGATATAATGAGGAAGGGGCAAAACCGCACATGCGACAGGGGCGCGAGCCGGAGCCGCGCGTACCTAAGGAGGGTGAGCGCATGAAGAACCTCGGATTTGGCATGATGAGGCTACCGGTACTGAACGGCAATCCTACCGATTTCGACTACGACCAGGTAAACCAGATGGTTGATGCCTTCCTCGAGTCTGGCAACACCTACTTTGACACGAGCTACATCTACCACAAAGGGAAGAGCGAGGAGGCCACCCGCAAGGCCCTGGTCGAGAGGCACCCCAGGGACAGCTTCGCCGTGGCGACGAAGTTCCCCGCCCTCCTGATGCCTCCGGAAGAGAAAGCTGAAGAGATTTTCCAGGGACAGCTGGACAGCCTCGGCGTCGAGTACATCGACTACTACCTGCTCCATAATATCCAGACCATCATCTACGACGGCATCGACGGCACGGGCGGCATCGCGAAAACAGCGCACCTGTTCGAACATGCCAAGAAATGGAAGGAAGACGGCAAGATTGCTCACCTGGGCATGTCGTTCCATTCCTCCGCCAAGCTGCTGGACCGCGTCTTGACCGAGCACCCCGAGATAGAGTTCGTCCAAATCTCCGTGAACCCTATCGACTGGGACAGCGAAGTGGTGCAGGGGCGCGACTGCTACGACGTAATCCGCAAACACAGCCGCAAGGTCGTCATCATGCAGGCCGTAAAGGGCGGCGGACTCGCAAAGCTGCCAGACGAGGCGGAGGCCCTGCTCAGGTCCGTGCACCCAGACTGGAGCATCGCATCGTGGTCCCTGCGATTCTGCCTGGAGAAGGAAGATGTCATCGCGGTTCTTTCGGGCATGAGCACCATGGAGCAGGTCATCGACAACACGAGGACCACCGGCGAGGCCGTGCCGCTCACGGACGAAGAGCAGGAGGTGCTCGAGAAGGCCATGAGGATTTACCGCGAGAGCGCGCCGATACCGCAGAGCCAAATCGATCAGTACAAAGGGCTCGAGTACCACGGCGTCCCCGTGACGGCAATCCTGCAGGCATACAGCATCTGCCAGATCCAGCCAGACCCCAGCTTCTCCGACGACAACAACTACCTGAAAAACAACTTCGCCGAGGCAGCGCACGTGGACTTCCGCAAGGGGCTCGCGAAGCAGCGGGTTATCGCCGCCGACGGCACCGACATCACGGAGATGGTGGAGAAGGCAGTAGCCTGGCTGGCGGAGAACAGCTTCTAACGCCATGCGAGCATGCACCGGGGGCAAAGTGCTTGGTACCACCTCTGCTATCGAGAGGGCCTGAACCTGGGTATCCTTCTTTTCGTATGTTCGCAACGAGGCACCAGGCCCACCTGGGGAGCTCTGATTCGGTTGCGGGGATACTTGGGCTGTCCGGCTCTCTCATTCGTCCTCTCCCATAACATGCGGCAAAAGGATCTCGTACCCGTTCCAGGCAAGCGGCAAGCCGACTTCATGCACAGCGTATAGCAGCTCCACCAACTCATCGGGCACAGCGTTCTCGCCCTTACATTCGAAGTATCGATTGCCCGAGTAGATACTCAACGTCCAGGAGCATCCGTCAAAAACGCAACAATCTGGCCCGAAGGACTCGACCCATCTGTCCGCATGGGTCGCAAAGACCGCGGACAGCAGTTTCGTTGCATCGGAGCCTTCAACGGCGACGGCCTTGTTCGTCTCGAAGTCCCAGCTATGTACAATTGCCTGCACGCCGTCATCCATCCGCCTCACCACGATGGTTGGCGAGTTTGGGAAGGTCATGTAGCAAAAGCTTGAGATAACCAGCGTGTCGAAGGCGTCAAAGAGAGCCCTCCGATCGGTCTCGTCAACCTCAATCAGCTCTTCAAGGTCTGACACCGCGAAGGGGTACGGAAACTGCCTATCGCCATCGATTTGTCCCTCGTGCTGCCAACCATCGAGCTCGACCTCACAATGGTCGTCGCCAGACCTCCAGTCGACGATGGTGCCGTACATCCCTGTTTCCCTAACTCTGATGCGCCCGTACTCTCTCAGCATGGGATGCTCCTATCTTCGTCAATCCCAATTTCCCGCATCGATGTGGACGTTCGCACCGCTACACTTTGGGCAACCGCTCTCCGCATATGCCTCGCATCGGGACAAGAGCTCGTTCTCACTCATGGGAACCTTGTCATCCCAGAAGACGAGCTCCTCTTTGCACGTCTCGCAGGCATCGGGCTTGATGTGGAAGGTTAGCCACCCTCCGCCCCCGTCATCGATCCTGAGAACACCGCCGCTAATTACCCCGTCGCAGTTGGGGCACCTGTAAAAAACGTTCTCGGTGAAGACCGTCCACCCATCGGGTATCCCACCACCAAGCAGCCGTTTCATTGCGGGACCAAAGGTGCCGCTCCTAGAGTATTCGACAGCAGCGGGCTCGTTGAAGCCCATCATCCCACCGCCGCGGTAGAAGCTCTCACCAGCCCCGCAGTCTTCGCAGTGCCATCCAATTATGCTACCCATGGCGCTACACTCCCTCCTCGTTTTCCATTGCCCACAACGTTCCGCTGGCCAATCGCCATCTGAGCTCACCGCCAACGACGTAGAGGGTGGATTTGATTCTGTACGGATGCTTCCTCTCCTCATCGGTCAGCGGGTTTTCGCCTATGAAAGCCCAGCCCCGTGCTGTCTCCTCAATCCAGCATTCAAAGAAGGGATCTGACTCTTTTGGGGGTCCGAAGCCCATGCTGTATACGCCGAGGAACTGCAACTCTATCTCCGGCCAGTCGCCGTTCTCGTCAACAGAGTCGTACCGGAGGAGGATGGTCAGCGAGTCGGTCTCGGTCGTGAAGCGCGCCAAGTTCTTCTCGCCGCTCCCGGCCCTTGCCAGCGGGTCGTACCCGATGCCTGCGAGATACCAATCATGGAAATGCTCTGCCATCCTCACGAGGTGGTCGGCATCCGCACAAGACTGTATTTTGCTCCAATCCATCCGAGTCACCTCCTGATACGTGAAGGCTTGCCAATCAGCTCTGCAAGCCTCTGTGACACATGCCTGTCCCAACCTTTTGGATCAGCGTCGTAGTTGGGAGCACCCTCGTTCACGTAGGCAAGAATCTCTTTGTCGCTGCGATTGGTTGGTACGCTGTAGTCGCAATGGACGTCAGTGATGTCCTCGAATTCAATGCCTGGCCGGTCGTTGGATACGGCCATAACCTCACCGAACCAGGACTCAAGCCGCTCGCCGCCCACCATATCGCGCCTTCCCCAAGGCGTACACAGCACGGTGAACAGGTCGTCCCTGTGCACCCCATCGTAGTCGACGTAGCGAACCGCGGTCCTCTCGCGATCGTAAAACTGCTTCCTGTCGACGTTGATGATGTAGCGGTACCACTCGAGCTTGAGCTCGAACGGGCCTTCGAAAGGCTTCTCGCCAACGAAGTTGTCATCCTCGTCGTACACGTCGTGGGGATGGCCCTCGGTCTCCTCGAAAAGCCCGGTGACGTCCACGCTGTCGTAGTACCTGTCCTCGACACAAACGCCCTCGATTTCCTTGAGGAACGGCCTTCCGTCCTCGGGAGTGTCGAGCCCCTCACAGCCATATCGAATGACTCGGTCGCCTTTCCAGCGCCCTGCCAAAAGGGTCAGAAGGGCGTTGTTTTCCTCGCACTTCGTCCAGCAACTCCCCCAAAGCTTCCCACCACAGCTCCACCACCAGTCTAGACGCTCCATCTTGTCATAGTTGAACCAATCGTAAACCTGGCTCATGCTCGTCACCCCACTTTCGCGATGGCGGCATTATCCCACGCCCCTAGGACACAAATTGTCCCTCACGTGGGACAGCGGAGGTGGTTTCTGTAAAACGCGGAGGTCAAGATTGGGGTCCTTGGCGAGCAGACGCGAGTAGTCCTCAAAGGTGACAGAGGGACAGGGGGACGGTTCTGCTGTCACCCAGCGGCTTAGAAATCGGTCACCAACGACCCAGCATGGAGCGACGCAAGGCGACAGAAGGACAGCAGAAAGGTGACAGAAGAACCGTCCCCCTGTCACCCTGGCCAAGCCGTGAAAAGTAACGCCCATTACAGTTTGTTTCGACCTCAATCGAAAACTGTTTGATTCGTCGCTCCGAAGGGGCTAGCATTGGATGCAGCATGCGGGACCGCCGGCCGGCCGCCCCGCATAGGCGGTGGCGGAAACGCAACTGCTTGCCTCCATCATCCACAGCCATCCGCACCTAGACGACGCTCGTACTAATAATGGACGCAGATGCTTTTGCTACGTCGACGCAGGCCGTTTCAAGACATTGGCGCGTCACGCGTTGGGAGAGGAGACCAACATGGAAGCAACTCCCAAAGGGAAGCTGCCAAGGCTCGCACTAAGCCTGATTGTAGTCATCACCATGGTGCTGGGGCTTATGTCCGGCGCGGGTTTAGGGAAGGCCCTGGCGGATGATGCCGAAACCGGTCGCATTGCGCCCGCAGAGCTGCAGACCGCCGCCGAGACGTACCCCCTCTGGGTTGGCGAGACCCAGGTCACGAGCGATAACTTGCAGGGTCAGGGCTGGAGCTTCACGCCGGCCGCGAACGGCAATCCCGCTACGTTAACGCTGAGCGGCTACAGCTACACGGGCCCGGGCAATATGGAAACGCTGCAGGACTACGATGGCGAATGGGACTACTATCGCCACGCCCCGATCTTTTGGAATGCTGACAGCGCGCTGGTAATCGAGCTTGCAGGCGAAAGCAGCATCGTCGTCACCGCCGATCCTACGGACGGCAACGCTTCAGAAGGCAGCGCCGACGAAGAGGATGGAAATCCACCCCATCGCTACTGCGGCATCTTCTGCGCGGGGAGCCTGACGGTCAGAGGGACGGGCAGCCTTTCTGCAAATGCCGGCGGCATGGAAAACGGAGGGGCCGGCATCTATGCAAAGGGCGACGTGAACGTCGAGGGCGGCTCGGTAACGGCGACAGGCTGCGATTACGGCATCTATTCGTACGAGGGCACGATTGCCATCGGCGCAGACGCCGGAACGGTTGTCGCCGAAACCACAGGGGGCGCGAACTCGCTGTACGGGATAAGCGCCGAATACGGTGACGTGAGAATCGACGGCGGCACGGTCGCCGCGAAGGGATATCACGGCATCTCCGTGGGAGGCGACATCGTCATCAACGGCGGAGAGGTTTCCGCCCAATGCTCCGTTCCCGCTTCCTACACCACAAGCATCATGGCCCCCTGTGCCATTGCCTGTGAGTACGGCACCCTAACCGTCAACGGCGGCACGATCACCGCAAAGGGCCACCAATACGGCATCTACGCCGTGCGTCACCCCTCATCGGGCGAAACGGAATTGGTGCCCGGCGTCGTCATCAACGGCGGCAGCGTCGTAGTGGAAAGTAGGGAAAGCGAAAGCAGCGCCATCGGCATTGACGGCTGCATCATGACCGTAAAGGGTGGCTCCGTCCAGGCAACTGGAAGCGGCGACAAAGCGTACGGCGTGAGCGCCAACAATTCTCTGGGCAAATCCGGCAACGGCTCGCTCGTGATCGAAGAGGGGGTTGCGTCTTTTATCGCCCAGGGCCCGGCCGGCGCCATCAACGCGGACACCAGCGTGAAGAACGCCGTTGTCGGCCTTGGCTATTCAGACGTTGCCGGTACCGAGGGCAAGACGTCCATTGCGGCCAACGCAGATAGCAAGGACCTGAGCGGCTACAGACGGGCCCTCTTCCCGGCCACCGCGGCTTCCGCTACGACGTCGCCTGCGGGGAAGAGCCTTCCCTACACCGGCAAGCCCCAGGAGCTGGTGACGGAGGGCGCAGCCAGCGGCGGCACCATGCTGTACTCGCTCGACGGGGAGGCGTATGCCGCCGAGCTGCCCACCGCAACGGATCCGGGCAAGTACACGGTCTACTACAAGGTGGCCGGCGATGCGAGCCATGTCGACTCCCAGACGCAGACGGTGACCTCCACCATTGCCGAGAAGGCCTATCCCGCGCCGACCATGTCCAACAGCAAGGGTTCCGCCTTCGCCTCTCAAACGGACGAGATCACCTACACCGTGAACCAGGAAGTGCCCAGCTGGGCGACGTTCGTGCGCACCTGGGTCGACCTCGAGAGCGTCTTGCAATACACGGTGGACGCCAGCGACGTCGCCGTGACGTGCGACGGCACGGCGCTAAGCTCTGCCAAGGCATCCATCGACGGCCAGAAACTCACCGTGGAGATAGACGATGCCACGGCCCTGCGCGGCAAGACCATACAGATTTCCTACAAGGCCAGGCTGCGCTCAGGCGTGAGGCTCGACCCCTACCTCAACGCCGACAAGAACATCGCGTCGGTGCCTTACCAGGCGCACACCTCTTTCGACAGAGAGTCAAAGGTGGTCTCATCGCAGGTGGAGAGCGTGAAGTTCAGGGCAAGCGCCACGGGCGGGTCGAGGTCGGGCCTCTCAAAGACCGGCGACACCATGCCGTACGTGGCTCCCGCAGCCACCGCCCTCGTGATGCTGGCCGCTGCGGCGCTCGCGCTCGCGGCTCGCAGGCGCAAGCGCGACTAGACGAAATCAATGCGGGCTATTTGCGATTGGCAACGCGGCCGAGGATTTTGCCGATCGCGAAGATCAGGCACCCGAGCACGACGAAGGCGGCGATCATCGCAACGATGAAGAGTGCGACTCCGCCGACGCCGGAGCCGCAGCGTATCAGGCGTTCTGGAAAGAGTGACACCGGCTCAGCGTTCCCGTGGCCGTCACAATCGTTTTCGTGAAGCATCACCCATCGTCACAACCTCGCCCGTGCCTTAGAATGTGGTGCCTGAGATTACGAACCGCTCAGGAGAGAAGACATGGAAAAAGAGCTATCGGACATGACGCTGGAAGAGCTGTGGGAGCTCTTTCCCATATTCCTCGTTGAGCATGACGACGCATGGCGCCAGCAGTACGACGAGATCGAAGGCCGCTTGGTCGAACTACTGAAAGGCTGTGCGATCGAGAGAATCAGCCACATAGGCAGCACTGCCGTAGACAACATATGGGCCAAGGACATAGTCGACGTCATGGTCGAACTCCCCAGCCTGTCAGATCTGGAGAAGGCGGCGGAGAAGCTCGAACGCTCCGGCTTCGCCATGATGTCAAACGAGGGGAAGCGGATCTCCCTCAACCTCGGCTACACGAAGGATGGGTTCGCCGAGAGGGTCTACCACGTCCACCTGAGGCTCGTCGGGGACAACGACGAGCTGTATTTCCGCGACTACCTCAACGCGCATCCCCAGACCGCCAAGGAATACGAGGCCCTAAAGCTGCGCCTTTGGAAAGAGTTCGAGCACGACAGAGACGCCTACACCGAGGCGAAAACCGAATTCATCAAGGAAGCGACCGCGAAGGCTCGCCGGGAGTACGCGGAAAGGTACTGAGAGCAGCGCCCAAGTCGCGTCCGCGTAGATCCTCGTGAGCTTGTTGCACCCCTAGAACGTGTAGAACAGGTCCGTCAGCGTCGACGAGTCGTCAATCGCAGTGGTCACGGCATTCTCGTCCACAGACACAGACGCCACCGTCGTCAGGTTACTGTCATTCCCGGTCGATTTGCTGGCGCTCGACCAGGTCGGCGAACTTGCCGCCAAGGGCTATGAGCTCGTCGTACGATCCGTCTTCCACGATGCGGCCGCCGTCAAGCATGACGATGCGGTCCGCTTCGCGTATCGTTGACAGGCGGTGTGCGATGGCGATACGCGTACAGTCCAGCCGTGCGAGCGCTTCGCTCACATGGCGCTGCGTCACGTTGTCGAGCGCGCTCGTGGCCTCGTCGAGCATGAGCACGCGCGGTTTGCCGCATACGGCACGCGCTATGAGGATCCGCTGCCGTTGGCCCCCCGACATGCCGCCCGCACCCTCGCTCACGAGCGTCTGCATGCCCATGGGCATCTTGCGGATGTCGTCTGCGATGCCGGCGAGCTCTGCGGCCTCCCACGCGTCGTCTATCGTGGCATGGGGGTTCATGAGGGTGATGTTTCCGAACAGGTCGCCTGCGAACAGGTCGCCGTTCTGCATCACGACGCCGATGTTGCGGCGCACCGAGCGCGCGTCGACCGAAGCGAGGTCCTGGCCGTCGTAGAAGACGCAGCCGCCCGTCGGCTTCTCGAAGCCGAGCAGCAGCCGCAAGAGGGTCGACTTGCCGCACCCCGTCGTCCCCACGATGGCCACGTATTCCCCCGGCGCAACCTTCAGCGTCACACCGTCGAGCACGAACGGCAGGTTGTCCGCATACCTGAACGAGACGTTCGATACCTCGATGGAGCCTGACAACGAAGAGACCTGCCGCTGGCCTGATAGGGTCTCGGGCACGGCCTTCATGATGGGCTCGAACATCTCGAACACGGGTCTCAGGCGCGCGAGCTGGGGGATAGCAACCGAAAGCGCGGCGATGGCGCCCGAAACCATGCCGAACGCGTAGTTAAAGGCCATGTAGTCGGCGGCCGATATCCCCGCCGTCGCGGCGATGCCGTAGAACACGATGGTACCTGCCGCCGCTATGAGGGGCACGAGCGCGGGGGCTGCGAGCAGCAGGGCGGGCCGGCCGTACAGGGCTTGCGCCATCCCAGCGTACCTGCGCGCCCAGAATGAAAACGCCCTGCGCTCGGCCCCCGCCACCTTGAGCTTCGCAACCCCGCGCAAAAGGGCGGGAACGACGCCCGAGAGCTCCGTCTTGCGCTGCATCTGCATCCGGTTGTACCGCACGGTCTGCGCAAGCGCCAGCAGCACCGCGACCAGCTGCAGCAACGCCACCGCGAGCGCGGGAAGCGCGAGCGCGGGCGAGAATGAGAGGATTTGGAGCACGTAAAGCAGCGAGAACACGCACGTAAGCCCCGCGCTGAGAGCACTTTTCGCGAACATCTCGACGAACAGCGAGACGCTCGAGACGCGATGCGCCAGATCTCCCGCCGCGAACCTCCTGAAAAATGACGGAGGCAGCAGCATGACGCGGGCATAGGTGGCCGCCTCCAGTTGTACCTGCATCTTCATCATGAGGCGGGCGTTAACGACCGAGCTGCTCACCTTTATGAGCGCCTGCGAGAAGACGATACCGAACAGGAGCACGCCGATCGGCGCTATGAGCGAGGCCTGCCCCGAGGGGATAACGGCATCGAACAGCAGCCGATAGGCGGTGGTGGGCAGCATGCCGAGCAACGTGACCAGCAGCGTGGCGACGAGTAGGAGGGCGTAATCGGACACCGTGAGCGACCCGCGCATGAAATCAAGCACGTCGCGCGCGGTCAGCTCGCGAGCGGGCAGAGGGCGGTAGAAGCACAGCGCCTCGGGTTCGAGCAACCCCGCCGTTCGCTTTCCGATGGAGACCTTGCGCCCCGTCGACGGGTCCACGTAAGCGTACCCGCGTGCCCCCTTGGGCAAAATCGCCACGGGCCCGCCGCCACTGAGGTGGCCCAGGTAGACGCCCGCCGCATCGCGCCACCACTCGCCTTCCAAGCGCACGGGCCGTTTCATCACGCCCGTCGGACGCAGCGCGCATTCGATGCGCTCCATCGGGTTCGTCACATCGGCGGGGACCTGGGCGGGCTTTTTCCCGTAGAACGTCAGAACGGCGTCGAGCGCGCTGTCGGCGGCAGCTGCGTCGTCGAGCCTGAAGCCGCGTGCGCGCTCTGAACCCGATGCGGATGCAGCAAGGCGGGCGTAGGAATCCGCAAGCTCCGCCTCGTCCAGCCTGCGGCGCTCCTCGATCTGCTCTGAGAACAAGCCCATCTTCAAGCCTCCGCATTAGTTGGACCGCACAAGCTCGGCGTAGAGGCCGCCCTCGTGCATGAGTTGTTCATGGGTGCCGCGTTGCACCACGCGACCCTCGTCGAGCACGATTATCTCGTCGCAGTCGCGTATGGTGGAGAGCCGGTGCGCCACGACGATACAGGTTATGCCGCGCTCGCGAATCGAGCGCATGACATGAGCCTCTGTTTTAGCGTCGAGCGCGCTTGTCGCCTCGTCCAAGATGACGATGGTAGGATCCATCGCCAGCGCCCGCGCGATCTCGAGACGCTGCAGCTGCCCGCCCGAGAAGTTCTTTCCGCGCGGGGCGATGATTTCTTGGTAGCCCGCCTCGCGCTCGACGATGGCGTCATGTATACCGGCATCGCGCGCGGCGAGCACCACCTCGAAGTTCTCGATGGTGCCGTCCCAGAGCCGAATGTTCGCGTCCACCGTATCCGGCAGCGTCATGATGTCCTGGTCGACGACGGAAAGCGATCCGCTTAGGCGGTCGGGGTCGATTTCGCCACGCGGGGCCCCGTCGAAGCGAACCTCGCCTTCCCAGGGTTCATAGAGCCCGCTCACCAACTTGGCGATGGTCGATTTGCCCGAACCTGACGACCCCACGAGCGCGACCCAGGCTCCCGGGCGTAGCTTCAACGAGAAATCCTTTATGAGCGGCGGCTCGAGCGGCGAATACCCGAACGACACATGGTCTATCTCTATCTCGCCCGAAAGCTTCGAAGGCGCGGGGCTTTTCTCGCCTTTGTAATCGCCGCGGTCGGCGGGATGCTCGAGTACATCTTGAACCCGTTCCATCGACGTGCGCATCTCCTGGACCTGCTGGCCGAGACCGACGATCGAGTCAACCGGCCCCACGAAGCCGGACAGCAGACCCTGGAAGGCAAGCAGCATGCCCGCGGTGAACTCGCCTGACATGATGAGGGAGGTCCCCAAGACCAGAACCGTCGTGTTCGCGATCGCGCCGAGGAATTCGGGTACCGCGCCGAAGTACAGGTCGGCCTTGTTGAACCGTGCGCCAGCGTCGCTCACAAGCGCCTGATACCCCGACCAGCGTTCGAAGAAGCCCTCCTCAGCCCCTGAGGCTTTTATGGTCTCTATAGACTCGATACCCGCCATGGTGTTGGAGTAAAGCAATGCCCTATCGCGCATTTGTTGTCGCGTAAGGTTCACGCGGGCGCGCGAAGCCCACCCGGCAACCGACACGTTGATGGCCACCGTCACGAGCCCAACCAGCGTCAGCTTCCAGCTGTAGCCCAACATGAACGCCAGGTACAGCACGGCGAGCACCACGTTGAACACCGCCGGCGCGAGCCTGTCGACGAGCGTGGCGGCGATCGTCTCGTTTGCTTCCTGACGCTGCTGCAGATCACCGACCGTGCGCTGCCCGTAGAAGCCGGCCGGCAGGTGCAGGAGGTGCCACATGAACTGAGAGGCGCCCACCACGGCGAACTTGGCTCGTATGCGGTTAAGGAACAGGGCGCTCGCGATGTTCACGATGCACTGGGCCCCCACGAGCAGGGCGAGGAGCACCATAATGGGTCCAAGCCACTGAGGAGCCTCGCCTGTGAGCACGTAGTCCATAAACGCCGTAGACGCGGTAGCGGCCATGAGGGCAGCAAGGGAAATGACGAACATGGCGAGGGCGACAAACGCTATGGACTTCCCCATGCCGCGCAACCGCTTACGCGCGAACTCGACGGTCGAGGGCGGCTTCCCTCCCTGTTCGAAGGCCTCCGTCGGGGCGAGCTCCAGCGCCACTCCGCCATACGAGCGCTCGAATTCGCTCGCGCTCGTCTTCACGGAACCGCGCGCGGGGTCGTTCAGCAACGCGCTGCTTCCCGCGAACCCGCGCAGAACCACGTAGTGATTCGCGTTCCACGACACGATGCACGGAAATGCCCCCGACTCCCTGATTTCCGCGGCAGGGCAATCGCGCGATGTCGCCTGCATGCCATACGAGCGTGCGGCTGCGAGGATCTTGTCGGCCCTCGATCCGTCGCGGCTCACGCCGCATTTCATGCGCGCTTCTTCGAGGTTAACCCAGCGACCGTAATGGGCAAGGATCATCGCCAGGCAGGCAGCGCCGCTTTCGGCGGCCTCCATCTGCATGACGACAGGGACGTTGCGCGCGCTTTTTTGCAGCATGCGCTTCCTAGCCCCTTCCCGTAACTATGCTTACGGGATTCTTTTCTGCCACAACAAGACTTACCGGCACGAGGCGCGCCGACCCCAGCGCGGTGGTTATAGCAAAATCCGAGCCCCCCACATCGCCGTCGGGCTCTATGACGACGGGGTAGTTCCAGTCCGCGAGATCAATTGACTCCGCATAGAAGTCGTTCCCCAGAAACTTAATCACCTCGGAGGCCGACATGGGGGCCTCGTTCATGCGCGCATCTTTCGCTTCGGCGCCGTCGATGCTCGCCTTCACGCCGAAATCACCGATCCGATCGGCTGCCTGCTTGTCGACCCAGCACACGACGACCGATTCGCCTGCATCCGGGTCCTGCAATACGATACCCGTCGTGTTCACGGTGACGGGAACCACGGCGAAGATCGCCCACACGGCGATGGCGCCAACCAGAAGGAGCATCGCGAAGACCGTGACCCACGCGCTTGGGTTTGCCACCTTTATGTAACGGTCAAGCTCATCGGTGCTCGTTATCCGGCTAGCTGCCGAGTGCTCGGGGGTTTCCGTGGCATTCGCTTTGCGACCCATCGTCCGCTTCCTTCCCGTGGCAGTCATCAGAGTTTGACGCTTAGTTTGACTGGCGCAACGGAATACCGAAACGCGCTGGCTTCATTATAGACTCACCTATAGGGCCTTGCACGGACCCCTGAGGCGCCAACGCCCTGAAGCGGAACCGGCCATCGGCGACGCGCGGAACGGTTAGGCACATCACGGAACATTCCCAAAGTCACGGCAGAAGGCTCGAAGGGGCATACGAAAACAGGCCAGCTCGTTCAATTAGTGAGCCGACCTGCGTCAATGTTGGTCGCAGGGATTCGAGCGCCCGAAAGACGAGCCTGTGGCTCGTCTTTAGCGAGAATGGGTTCCCGCCTGCGGGAACCCCAGGAACGGCCCGCAAGGGCAGCCCCCGCGGAGAATGAAAAAGGCGCCCGAAGGCGCCTTATAATTTTGGTCGCGGGGGCTGGATTTGAACCAACGACCTCCGGGTTATGAGCCCGGCGAGCTACCAGACTGCTCCACCCCGCAATGTCTGACGCTGCTTGAAGCAGCTCGATTAGAATACGCCGAACATAGAGACAATGCAACGATAATTCGGCCGCACACACAAAGCACACCTTCAACGGAAGCACTCATCGACAGCAGACGACGCGGCGAACAAGCCCGCGAAAGGCCCCGACACCGCAACGGCCGTTCACCTGCCTACCACTGCACCAGTTCGAATTCTCCGTTTTCATACAACGCAAAACTGTGACTTCCGTCCTTCGGAATGCTCACGCTACCAGGGTTGACCAGTCGAATGGTACGCACGTCGTCTCCCGCCACGCCAACGCCTTCCCCACGCGCGGGCACCAGCACGCCATCATTCACGCGCATGCGCACATCCTCGTTCACCTTCACGTGCGTATGCCCCGAAAGAAACGCCGCACCACTGGGAAGCAATGGCATGCGCTCGGGCGACCACACATGACCATGCGTGCAGAACAGCGTGGCATCACCGTCGACCAGGGTAGCGTAGTCAGCCATGCAGGGAAAGTCGAGTACCATCTGGTCCACTTCCGCATCGCAATTGCCCCGAACAGCCACGATGGATTCCGCCACCTCATTCAACATGGCAGCAACTTCCTTGGGAGCATACCCTTCGGGCAGATCGTTGCGCGGGCCGTGATAGAGAACATCGCCCAGCAGCACAATGCGGTCGGGTGTTTCACGGGAAACAGCATCCATTAACCTGCGGCACCACGTTGCCGAACCATGAATATCGGAAGCAATCAGCAGCTTCATGTTCTTCCTTTCCCTCGTTCGCTCGAGCATACCGCAATCGCAGCTGCGCGCCCGCGCAGTTTACCCATACGCCATGCGGCCCATCGGCGAATGCCACAACAAGCGAAATGCATCCAAGCAAGCGCGCCTCGCATTACCCAACCGCAATGACCCGTCGAGCTCTCGCACGCATAAGAACGAACCCACCCAACATACGCCAACGGCCTGCGGGTTTTCCCACAGGCCGTCCGAGTTTGGCTTTGGTTTGCGGGCATGCCCGCAGCAATTACTTCAGAGCGGTGAAGCGCAGGCTCAGGCAGCTCAGGCCGCCGTCGATCTTGCGGAACTCGCTCGTGTCGACCACGATGGTCTCGTAGCCCAGGTCCTGAACGGCCTTGAGCACCGTGGGGTAGCCCTCGGGAACGATGACCGTGCCGTTGATCCAGATGCAGTTGGCGCCATAGGCCTCTTCTTCGGGAACAACGATCTTGTTGTACTTGGCAAACTCAGGCTTGTCGATGAACTCGCCGCTCACCAGCATGTTGTTGTCTTCCAGGTAGTTCACGCCCGTCTTCAGGTGCAGCACTTCCTCCAGCGGCACTTCGCTGCCGGACAGGCCGTACTTTTCCAGAATGGCGATGAACTGGCGGATGCCCTCTTCGTTGGTGCGCGCGGAACGACCCACATAGAAGTGGTCGCCCACCATCATGACGTCGCCGCCTTCCAGCGTGCCGGGGGCAACAATGTGCTCGATGCGGTCTTCGGGATAGTAACGGCGAATGATGGGCTCCATGAGCTCAGCTTCCGCATTACGCGTGCCGGCGCCAGGGTTGTCGATAATGGCGCACTCGCGCGTGAGCACGGCGGTGTCTTCCACGAAGCAGCTATCGGGGAATTCGGGGGCGTCGGGAAGAACGTCAACTTCCAGACCCAGGCTCACCAGCGCCTGAATGTATGCGTCATGCTGGCGCAGCGCGTTCTCGTAGTCGGGCTTGCCCAGCTCGGGAGCACTCGTGATGCCATCGCAGACGGCAGGGCACGGACGGCGCACGATGATGTTAGAGAATGCCATATCCAATTCCTTTCACTAACACGGATATGAGAATTCGTCGGCTCCAAGCCGACCGAAACGAAGTGGCTGGGCCCTCCCTCGGTACCCAGCCACTTGGTATGAACTACCAGACGATCTGGCCGGTAAGCAGGAAGTAGATGCTCACGACCAGGGCAACCAGAATGACGGCCACGGCGATCTTGTCGGCAGTGCCACGCAGATAGCCATCGCCGCGG
Organism: Denitrobacterium detoxificans; assembly: GCF_015062615.1. GTDB lineage: Bacteria > Actinomycetota > Coriobacteriia > Coriobacteriales > Eggerthellaceae > Denitrobacterium > Denitrobacterium detoxificans_A. Next base: position 115,407 of record NZ_SUUH01000004.1, on the reverse strand, counting down.
CTCTTCTTCGACAGAACGTAGACCACGATGCCGGGGGCAAACAGGAAGCTCATGATGGTAAGGCCCACGGCGCCCGTTGCCCAGCAGAGCAGCAGAGCGTACGCAACGCCAAGCAGACCGATGATGCCGTAGAACACGGGCGATGCGCTTACCTTGCCCTGGAAGGCTTCGGGTTCCTTAAAGGCAACCTTCACCATATACGCTGCGCTGAACAGGTACGGCAACAGAATCATGCCAGCAGAAAGCACGTAGAAGAACTGATACGTGTTATCGGAGAACATCATGATGAGCAGGAAGATCTCGATGATGCAGGCGTTCAGCACCAGCGTGCCAACGGGCGAGCCCTTCTCGTTCGTCTTCGCGAAGAACGAAGGGAAGCCAGCCTTCTGCTGAGCAGCCTCGAAAGGGCTTTCGGCGGTAAGCACGACGTAGCCGAGCATGGCGCCAACAAGCGAAAGAACCACGCCGAAGTTGATAAGGATGGCGCCCCACTCGCCCACGGCGTATTCCATGAGGTTGGCCAGCGGCGGATTCTCGAGAGCGGCCAGCTCGTCGAGCGGCATAACGCCCAGCGATAGCAGCGACACCATGAGATAGATGCACAGGACGCAGATGAATGCAACGATGGTGGCCTTGCCCACGTCGGAATCGCGGCGGGCGCGACCGGAAATGGCCACGGCCGATTCAATGCCGATGAACACCCACACCGTGGTGGTAAGGGCGGAGAGAATCTTGTCGCCACTGCTTAGAATGGCACCAGATTCGGCATCGGTGGTCATCACGTTGAAGTTCGCCATGAATATATCGGGGTGGAAATGACCCAGGAACACGATGGCGATGATGGCCGTGAAGATGGGCACCATCTTGGCGATGGTCACCACGGCGTTGATGGCCGCAGCTTCCGTGACGCCACGGGAAACCAGCCAGGTGTAGAACCAGACGATGCACGATGCACCGATGATGGAAGGCAGGTTGTTGCCCGATTCGAAGATCGGGAAGAAGTACGCGAGCGCGCTAAACAACAGGGCGCTGAAGCTCACGATGCACAGAATGGCGGAAATCCAGTAGCCCCAGGCGCTGCAAAAGCCAATGAAGTGGCCGAAGCCCTCGCTGGCGTAGCTGTAGATGCCGCCCTTCAGCTTGGGCTTCACGCGGGAAAGGCAGAAGAACGTGAGCACGAGGCACAGCACGCCCACGCCAGAGATGCACCAGGCGAGCACGATGGCCTGACCGTCGGCGCCGTTCGCCGCCATATCGCTGCACAGGCTGAAAACGCCCGAGCCAACAATGAGGGTAATTACGGAAGTGATAAGATGGAAGAACCCCATGCCCTGGGGATTGTCGACAGTCTGGTCGACTGCAGCTGGTTTACCAGCCATGCAAACTCCTTTACCGGGCTAAGCAAAAGCCGCGCATCTTTTACCCAGCGATATACACAACGGTGAATAGATTACCACACCTAACGTTACTGTTTTGTATATTTTGCCTGCGGTTAAGCATTTGGATAGGTGCGCCTCCACAGCTCAACCCTATGCAATTCCTCCATGTTCAAATCGCATCCAAGGCCTGCTTCCCCACCCACGGGGTTCACCACGAGCGACCCCTTTTCCAATACGAAGGGCGGTTCGGTAATGTCATGCTCGAAATAACGCGACGTGTCGGAAATGTCGCCGGGAATGTTCATTCCAGGAAGCATGGCGAATGCCGCATGCAGGCGCTTGCTGATGCCCGTGTCGTACATCCCTCCCATCCATACGGTGACGCCCATGCTGCGGGCGCGCTTGTAGAAGTCCAGCGCAGGTTGCACTCCGCCGAACTTGCCTATCTTCATTACCACGCAACGTAAGTCGCGATGCTCCTTCAGAATGCTGTCGAGCTGGCTGGCGTTCGTCCAACTCTCGTCGAGAGCAATGGGCGTGCGCAAGGTGCGCTGCAAGCGGGCCAAGCGCTCGAACAGGCCCTTTGGCCCCACATGAGGCACATGCTTCGGGTCGAGCGGTTCCTCGATGCATGCAAGGTTCAACGCATCGAGGCGCTTGAGCTCCTTCATGTCATCTTCAGTGAAGCTCTGGTTCGCATCGGCCAGCAGCGTAAGGTCGGGGAATTCCTCGCGCACGGCGACAATCGGGCGAATGTGCCCGGGCTTCACCTTGATCTTCACGCGGCGATACCCTGCAGCCAGGGCATCGCGCACAGCGTCGATCGTTTCGCGCTCGCCCATAATGCCCACAACGGCGCCACCAGGGGCGCAGCCTTCGGGCACGCCAAGCGCGGCGCCCTCTTCGGTCACGGAATCGCGCGCGCCGATAAGCTGGCGCACGGAAAGCCCCATGACCTTGCCGTACAAATCCCAGAAGGCCGACTCCACGGCCGCCGCCGCAAGCGGATGCTTTTGGGCAGCGGGCACGCGAGAAAGCACGCGGCTCACTTCCACGGGATGCAGGAACGTATATTTCAGAACCACCGGAATGATGGTCTTTTCCAAAACGGGCAGGTCATCGTCGATGGTTTCGGGTAGATACCAGTCGGTGGAAAACGCGACGTCTTCGCCCAGGCCCGTGCGGCCCGCCCAGTCGGTAATGCGCACGATAAGCGACTCGCGCTCGCGCAGCTTCGTACGAGCCGTTCGCTGACCACCGCCCACCAGGGGCTGCTTCACGCGCCAGACGTCAACCTTCACGGCTTCCAGGCGCTCGTTGTAGCGCATGCGCAACGCCATGCGGTTGACCTTGCCAATGCCCGTGCGCGGAAACTCCGGCAACACAACGATGTGCTTCGGCATGTAGATGCGCGCCAGACGCGATTGCAGGCTAATGCGCACGGAATCAGCCATGTCCTGGGCATTGAACCCAGGCTCGTAAGCCATTTCGCGCGCTTCGGCGAAAGCAACGGGGCGGCGACCCCAGTCGGCATCTTCCACGCCGAACACGAAGGCATCGGTTACGCCCGGCACCTGCAGCATCTTCTTGCGAATCTCTTCGGGATAGACGTTCTCGCCACCCGACACGAACATATCGCCCGTGCGCTCCGCCACTTCCACGCGACCATCCACCAAACGCGCTCGATCGCCCGTGATGAAGAAACCGTCGGAGGTAAACGCAGCGTGCGCATTCAGGTAGCCCTTGAACACGCCAGGGCCACGAACGCCCAGCTGGCCATAGCCATTTTCATCGGCGGAAAGAATGACCACCTGATACGGCGCCATGATGTCGAGCGCCAGGCCATCGCCCTGCTGGTACAGGCGCGAGGCCACATGGCTGCACGTTTCCGTCATGCCATAGCTGGTGTAGACGCGAGCGCCATGGGCGGCAGCCTGCTCGAGCGTAACGCTATTGGGTGCGGCGCCGCCCAGCAAAATGCATTCGTACAGCGGCAGAACTTCCTCCGCACGCGGCGAAGCGAGCATGTCCTGCAGCATCTTGTCGACCACGGAAACGTGGGTGCATCCGTACACAGCCGCATCGCAGAGCGTCTGCGTGGCATCGAAACGCCGATACATGATGAACGGTGTGTCGTTGAGCAGCGAGCGAATGAAAATTTCCAAACCACCCACGTGGTACATGGGCAGCGTAAGCTGCCACGCGCCTTCGCCCGGTACGTTCAGGCGCATGTTCGACGAGGCAGCGGCACCCTGCAGGTTTGCCCACGAAAGCTCAGCGGCCTTCGGCCTGCCCGACGTACCCGACGTGAACATGACCACCGCACGCGCGTGGCCATCGAACGCGCCACTTCCGCGCTGAGCCCAATGTGCCAGCTGGGACGGTTCCGCATGCGCGTTCTGAATAAGACCAAGAACGTCGGCTTCGCGAAGCACGCGCATGCCGCTTACGTGCAGCGCCGCCTCCGCACTGCGTAGACGCTCGGCCTTTTCCTGTGCCGTAAGGCGAGCGTTCAGCGTGACGACGGTAAACCCGGCATAGGCCGCAGCCAGCAACAAGTAGAGAAACGCGGGGCAATTGCCCATGTCGCTGGCAACCACGTTGCCGCGACGAATGTCGGCCGCCTCGAGCGCCATGCCCAAGCGCGCGGCGCTCCTACGCACTTCCACGTAATTCACCTGGGCGTATTCAGCCGAAGCGTCGATAAAGCACGGCGCTTGAGGCGACTTGGCAATACGGTCCTCGATATGCTGCAGTATGGTTGCGGTCATGGCTAGGCTACATTCGATTTCACGTGAAACACCCGGCAGATCCTAGGGAAACTTGGGGAACTGCGTGAAATCGGGCTTGCGCTTTTCCTTGAACGCGTCGCGGCCTTCCTTGGCCTCGTCGGTGGTGTAGTAGAGCAGCGTAGCATCACCCGCAAGCTGGGCCAGGCCAGCATAGCCGTCGGTTGCGGCGTTGAAGCTTGCCTTCATGAAGCGCAGGGCCGTGGGACTCCACTGCAGAATCTCGCGCGCCCAGGCAACGGTTTCCGCTTCCAGCTCGTCGAACGGCACGACCTTGTTGACCATGCCCATTTCCAGCGCCTCGGCTGCCGTGTACTGACGGCAGAGGTACCAGATCTCGCGTGCCTTCTTCTGGCCAACGATGGCAGCCAGATAGGAAGCACCGTAACCGGCGTCGAAGCTACCGACCTTCGGGCCCGTCTGACCGAACTTGGCGGTATCGGCCGCCAGCGACAAGTCGCACAGCAGGTGCAGAATGTGACCGCCGCCAATGGCGTAGCCGTTGACCATGGCGATGATGGGCTTGGGCACGATGCGCATCAGGCGCTGAAGGTCGAGCACGTTCAGACGCGGGATGTTATCCTCACCCACGTAGCCGCCATTGCCGCGAATCTTCTGGTCGCCACCGCTGCAAAATGCCTCGTCCTCGTGACGACCACCATGATTGGCACCCGTAAGGATGATGACGCCAATTTCCGCGTCGTCGCGCGCTTCGGTAAATGCGTCGTACATTTCGTTGACGGTAAGCGGCGTGAACGCGTTGCGGCGCTCGGGTCGGTTGATGGTGATCTTCGCGATGCCATCGAACGTCTCGTAGATGATTTCGCGGTATTCCTTACCACGCTTCCACTCGAAGTCGCTCATATCCTGCCTTCCTATTCCATGCCCCGTGCTTCATTGAGCACGCAGGCGAATTCACTTGGTCGTTCCATATGAACGTTATGCCCGCAGTCGAAACGGGTCACTGTAATGCCAGCAGCCTGGCACACATCGGCAATGCGCGAATAGCGCTCGTCACGCTCGCCCACCAGAAAGCGAACGAGCACAGGCAACGACGCGAGCATGCGCACCGTATCTGCCTGCAACGCCATGGTCTGCACGCCACCGTCGCGAAGCTGGCCAGCCAACGCGCGAGGGTCGCACACAAGGCGCATGGCACGCTGAGTGCGCTGCACCTCTTCGGGCTGTTCCAACTGCGTAGCAAACAGCGGCAGCTTTTCCCACCAGTCTACAACTTCCTGAATAGACTCGGCCTGTTCCATGCGCTGCGCCCATGCGTTGTTGCGCTCGGCAAACCACGTTCGTTCGGCTTCGTCCACGCAACCCAAGCCGGCGCTTTCCAATACAAGCGCAGCCAAGGTCTGCGGAAACGCACGAGCATATTCCACCGCAACGCGGCCGCCCATGGAATACCCCACGAGCACCACCGTATCGCACGCGTTTTCCTGGCAAATCTGCATAACGGAGCGATGCACCGACTCCGCCAACTGGGGCAACGAATACCCCTGCGCTCCAGGCACATAGTCGATGGCATAGACATTCCCGCCGGGAACGACGTCGACAACGCTGTTCCACGTGCGCGCATCCTGCAGGAAGCCATGCAGGAGAATGATGGGCAACGACATGGCTGATCGAACCTACCAGTAGCGGCTGTAGCGGAATTCCACGCCAGCCAGCGGCACCGACACGTCGATGATGTTGATACCTGGCTCGCCCAGGAAGCTCTCGTAGATGCGACGGAAGTCGTGAACCGAGCTCACGCGGCGATACCCCGCACCGAACGCCTGCGCCAGGTGCTTGCAATCGACGTTCTGCGGCGTAAGGAACAGACGGCCGAAATAGTCTTCGGATGACTTCTGCGGAAGCATGTCGAAGATAGCGCCGCCGTTGTTGTTCAAGAGCACCACGATGATCGAGGGCACGGGGCCGTCGTGGCGAATCTCGCGAATATGCATTTCATTCTGCAGCGACAGAGCGTTCGCATCGTGCAGGAAGGCCAGATCGCCCGTGAGGACGGTGGTCTGCTCGTACGCCTGCGCCGCGCCAATGGCGGAAGACAGCGTGCCATCGATGCCATTCAGGCCGCGGTTGCACAGCACGCGGATATTCTTGTCGGACTTGCAGTAGAACGTGTCAATGGCGCGAATGCTCATGCTGTTCGCGCTGAACAGCAGCGATCCTTCGGGAATGAGCGACATCATCTTGGCAACGTAGGCGCCTTCGAAATCGTCGGCTCCCACGCGGCTGGGCACCGACGTGATGCGCTCGCGCGCTTCGTCGTTGGCGGCCATCCACTCTTCCACGCACTTCACGCTCGCCGCGCTCTTGGCGCGCACGCCAATCATGCCAGCGGCGAACACCACAGGCAGGGCATGCACGAACAGCGACGTGCTTGCAGAGTAATCGCGCGTATCGCGCATGTCGACGGCAATCTGCGTAGGGTTCATTTCCTGCAGCGCCGTGAAGCAGCGCTTGGAAACCGGCCAACGGCCAAAGCGAATGACCACGTCGACGCGCGGGGCTTCCCCACCGAAGACGGTATCGTAGTTGTCGATGACGTACGGGTCGTCCACGCAACGCAGGCCCGACAGCGGGTCGGCCAGCAGCGGGATATGGCACTTGTGCGCGAACTCGAGCATTACCTGCACGTCTTCGGCATTGTTGCACGTGCCTTCGCCGCACAGGGCGATGGTGCGCTTGCCGTGAAACACCTTGAAGATGCCGCGGGCATCGCCCGGACGCAGCCCCTGACCAGGAACCACGGTAGGCGGAAGTGGATTAACCTTTTCGGCTCCCTTGCTGCGCGCAGGCTTCAGCGGCTCATCGAACGGGAAGTTGATATGCACGGGGCCGCCATCGCAGCTTGCCGCACCAGGCACGGAACCATGCGCGGCAACGCAGGCCTCCAGAGCCGTTTGGCGCGCGAAGGCAAGGGCCTCATCGGTTGCCGAAGGCTGGGGCATCTGCACGAATTTCTTCACGTGGTCACCGAACATCTTCAGCTGATCGCACGTCTGCGGAGCACCCAAACCCTGCAGGCGCGAAGGACGATCACCCGAAAGCAGCAACAGGGGCACTCGGCTGGACTCGGCTTCCAGCACGGCGGGCATCCAGTTGCCCACCGCCGTGCCGCTCGTGCAGATCACGGCAACGGGCTGGCGCTTCGCCTTGGCCAAGCCGAGCGCGAAGAACGCAGCACCGCGCTCGTCGACATCGACGTATACGCTGCCAAAGCGCTCGAATGCCTTCATGGCAAGGCCCGTGGAACGAGAACCCGGGCTAATTACGTAATCGGTTACGCCGCAGCGCTCGAGTTCCGAGAAGAACGCATCCAGGTATTCCGACGTGATCTCGGCGGGGTCGGTGGGAACGACGCGCGGTTCGCTCTCCACGACGGGAGCAGGCTCTTCGCGTTCGACCACAACGGCGGCGGCATGCGCGCCCTCGGCCTTTTCCTGATGGGCAGGTTCGGCAACTGCGGGTTCGGAGACCATAACGGATTCAATGGGCTGCTCCACGGGAGCCGTCTTCTGCCCCACGGGCACTGCCTGCTCGGCGACAGGCTGAGCGGCGGCAGGGCGAGCCGCACTCTTCGACTGGGCATGCGCGGCAACAGCCGACGCCGCCGTTACGGCAGCAGCGGTAGCCTCGGCGCGACGCATGGCAGCCATGGCGGCGCGGCGAGCCTCTTCGACTTCGCGTTCACGGCGCGACAAGGGAACCTGCTGCTGAGGCTTGGTAGAGGGAGGCATGGTGTAGCCAGCCCCATCGGAAACCGGCGGAGTGTAGCTACGCCCACGCTCGCGCGCGATGGCCTTTGCAGCAGCCTCGATGATGCCCTGATCAATCGAGATCTTCCTTGCTGGAATTGGTTGCGTTGCGTCTTCCATTAGTCCCTATCTTCCCCATTGAAAGCCGAAAGAATGGTCTTCAACTTCATATCTATCTCATCGTATTCCGAATCGGCATCGCTACCAGCCACGATTCCGCAGCCTGCGTAGACATAGCCGTTTTCTCCATCGAACACGCCACAGCGAATGGCCACGGAAAACGCGCCGTTGCCATCGCCGTCGACGTAGCCCACCGAACCACCGAAGAAGCCGCGATTGTACGGCTCAACTTGGCGCAGAAGCATCATGGCCTCCCCCACGGGAGTGCCTGAAAGGGCTGGCGTGGGCGAAAGCTGCCCTGCCAGGTTCTGAACGCTGCGCCCCTCCATCATTTGCGCCGAAACGGGCGTATGCAAATGCTGCACATGCTGCAGCGGCTTGATGATGGGCGCAGCAGGAATTTCCACGTCGTGGCAGTTTCGCTCGACAACCGAGCGGATGAAGTCGACCACGAATGCATGCTCGCGACGATTCTTGTCGTCGGACAAAAGCTCGTCTGCCAGGGCCTTGCGCTCCTCCTCCGAAGAGCCCACCCCAATGGTGCCCGCCAGGCATTCGCTCTGGATGCGGGTTCCCTGCTTGCGAACAAGCAGCTCGGGCGTGCAGCCGCAGAAGAACACGTCGCCATAGCGATACAAGAACACCGTTCCGCGCGCGCTGCCGTCGATGAGGTTCACGAGCAGATCTTTGCTGGAAAACGGCTCACTGGCATGCAGGGGCAAACGGCGCGAGAGTACGGCCTTCGAAACGCGACCGGAATCGATGGCGGCCAGCGTTTGCTCCATTTCGCGATGCCAATCGCTGCGCGAATCGCTTCCCAGGGTATACGGAATGGTGCGACGCGTACGCGCGGGCGCAGACTGCGCCTGGCGGAGGAATCGCTGCACGCGCCCCTCGTACACGGGACCCAAGCTGTTTACCTGCAGATACGTACCCGACTCGTTCTGCACCAGAACGACTTCGGGAACCAGGAAGCGCAGGCGCGGGAACGACGAAAACATCTCGTCAGCCGGTGCGGGGTTTTCCGCATCGAAGCGCTGGTACGTGAACAGGTACGGCGGAATGTCTTCAGAGCCTTCTACCACGTACTCCACGTCGTTTGCGGAGCAGAGCGCAATGCAACGCCCCAAGCCGAACAGGCGAGCGGGCCCGCTTTTCTCGTAGTAGACGAATTGATCGGTGAAACCCTTTTGGAGCTGGCAAAACGCATCTACGATGTCCGCACCCAAAGGCAATGCGTACGTGTAGATTATTGCCATGAAGAACGCCCCTATCGCTCGAACCACCGTTCACCCATTCTAGCATTGATAGCGCCCTATCGGGGGTGCCATAGGTGCCTGTGAGGATAAACGCAAAAGACGATGGGTGGACACTATCGGGAAAGCAATCCCAACAGGTTTTCGGGAGCGTGAACGATGACATCGGCACCCGCGGAAACCAGCACGGGCTCGGGGTTGTAGCCCCACGACACTCCCGCAGCAAGCACGCCTGCTGCCTTCGAAACCTCGATATCGACGGGCGAATCGCCCACGTACACCGTCTTCTCGGGAATGGTGCCCAGCTCGGCGATGGTCTTCAGAAGGCCCGTGGGATCGGGCTTACGCGGATAGTCGGGGCATTCGCCATGAATGGCGTCGAAGACGCCCGGGTAGTAGCGTTCCGTGACTTCCTTCGTTGCGGCATCGAACTTGTTACTGAGCACAGCGACTTTGACCCCCGTGCGTTTGAGAGTTTCGATCGTCGAAGGCATGCCCTTGAAGGGGATGGTCTCCTCGAAGCCAAACGTTGGGTACAGTTCCTTCCAGCGATTGAACACCGCAATGCGCTTCTCTTCGGGCGTACTATTCGGCACCGCCTGGTCGATAAGCGCGCGGGCACCATGACCTACGAAGCTAAGGATGTCCTTTGACGTATGCTGCGGAAGGCCGAACTCCTTGAGCGTGGCGTTCGTGAGGAGCACCAAATCGGGCAACGTGTCCAGAATCGTGCCGTCGCAATCAAAGATAAATGCTTCCCGCGCCATGGCGCTCCCATCTGCCCTGCAGTCGAATGTTTCACGGGAAACATCGTAGCACTGCCTGACCTGAAGGATTTCAATTCCATGCCCCGTGCACCTGGGGCCGCCCGCCTTTCGGGCACCGCTCCGCTGTTCGCTCGGTTTGCGCCCCTCAACGGGGGCGCAAACCATCGTTCATGCGCTGCGCTGCTTCATGCATTTAAATGGCTGCTTGGCTAAGCCAAGCAGCTTCATTTTTTGCTTTCAGAGTGCCCCGAAAGGCGGGCGGCCCCAGGTGCACCCTTCCCCACTTGCCACCATCAAGCCAACCTGCAACACCGTTTCCCGTGAAACACTCGCCTGCACTCATCCAAGCACCATGCCTCATGCAATATCTTCGCGCGCCGCCACGCTCCCGCACCCCTTGCGCTTTGAGTGTATAAACCGTTTACATGATTGCGTAGTTGGTCACGTTTAAATCGAAAGTCCCCTCATTGGTATACGTAATGATCACAGCAGACCCATCCGATATGTCCGCCCTGTTCCAAGCGTTATAGCTATACATATCTGAAGCTTTTGTCTCGTTAGCCTCATACGTATAGCCCGCCTGCTTTATCTCATCCACGTATGCCGAAACTTCGCTTTCAGACACATTTTTCCAACTGGCTTGTACAGAATAATCACTTGTAGACAACGACTCCATTGCTACAGAGAAGTGAGGAACTGGGAACCCTTCCGTTACTGCATTCTGGGGCCATTCATCCGCAGCAAACAAGGAAGAACCCGAAGACGAGGTGTCAGTTCCTTTGTTGTCTTCTGGTGTAGCGATAACATCCTCCTTCTGCTGGCTATCTGACTGAACCGAATTAGATGATCCCGAAACGCATCCAATCGCAGCTACAGACAACGCGAGCGTAAATAAAACCGATAGTACCCTCTTAATCATTTCGTCCCCTTTGATGAACTCCCTTTTACTATCATTTAGAAGTATAAACCGATTTCAGCACAGCCTACTTACCCAGCTTGCCGCAGGCTCGAACCCCGTCACCCACGGCAAGCGAACGCAAGCGTCTGCCTTCGCCGCGACCCTTTACGACAAGCGCCTGGTCGGGGTTGCCAATTAGTGCACTGTGAACACCAGTTATTTAGTTGCTTGGCTCAGCCAAGCAACCGTTAAATGCATGAACGAACGCAGCGCACGAACGATGTTGTTTGCTCCGTTCAGGAGCAAACAACAAGTGAGCAGCGTAGTGGGTGCACGAATTGGCAACCCCGACCAGGCGCCGGGACAAAAGAAAAGCGTCCACCCGAAGGCAGACGCTTACGTTCGATATGGAGCGGGTGACGGGATTCGAACCCGCGAATGCAAGCTTGGGAAGCTTGTGCCTTACCACTTGGCGACACCCGCATGTGAAGGAATTCTAGCACAGTTGGCGCGTAACGAGCGGGGCATTCCGCGTATCCCGCATGCAACCACGTTTTCCCAACACGCTGCCGAACGAGGGCATAACAAAAGCGGCCCGAAGGCCGCTTGAGATCGCAGAATGCGAATTTACTTGGTGGAGCCAATGCGGCAGATCGTGGTACCGCAATCGGGGCACTTGCCCTTGGTGATCGGCTTGCCGTTCTTCGTGGTGCTCTCAACCGGATCCTTCATGATCTTCTTCGCCTTGCACTTCATGCAATATGCTTCGATTGCCATGAGTAACCTCAATTCTGTGTCTACAGGCTTAACGCCTTCTCATACCTTCGCACCCCAGGGGTGCTAAAACAACGCGTGCCATTATAACCTTTATTCGGAACATCCCCTGAAATAGCGCCTATACAGCACTACTTTGGGCCTTTTTTCAGATGTTCTTTATAAAGTTCAGCACGTATTCGGCGTTTTGCTGGAGCTTATCCTCGCTGATGGTCTCCCACACATCGTCGCCCTGGCCCATGAATGCGGGCTTCTTCTCGTCCATGCCGGCGATGGTAACACCCTGCAGGCCGTTGGCCATGGCAACGGATGCCGCGCTTTCGCGCCAGTCGATGGCCGTTTCGGCAATCTTCATGCCGGAAGCCTGGTTGGCGGAACGAGCGCAGTGCTTCATGCGGGAAGAGGCCTTCTTCGTGCGGACCTCGCCTTCGGAAAGAACCATGGACAGCTTGCCGGCGCCCAGAGCCTCGACGTTCACGATGACGGAACCGCGCAGGTCCTTCTCGTGCGCCTGGATAAAGGCCTTCATGCCGCCGTTGCCACTATACTCGGAGCCAAGCGCAACGAACCACACTTCAACGTTCAAGCCGTCGTCCTGCAACTCGTAGATCTCCTGCATTTCCTCCGACTGCGTGGGAATGCGGCCGGAATCACCCGACATGGCCGCGGCCAAGCCGGCAACTTCGGAAAACTCCGCGGAAAGCGGCTGGGCGCGGAAACGCGGACGCTCTTCTACCGCATCCTCTTCCTCGCCTGCGCCACGAGAGCCAAGGTGTTCGGCTGCCGCGCGCGCACGGGAGAAAGCGCCACCATTCCAGCGCTGCGTGGTGCCGGGGTTGTCGCCGTATTCTTCCTCATCGTAGTAGTCATCGTAAGCGTAATCGTCGTAGCCATCATGTGCGGCCTGCTGAGCACGCTCGTAGTCGCTCCCCTCCTGGAAGCTTTCCCAGCTACCGCGGGCAGCGCCCACCTCGGTGGGATTGAAATTCTCGTCGACGCCAATCCATTCGGAAGCGCTCGGAGCAACCTCGTGGCGCTTCTTCTTGCCGAAGAGCCTACCGAAGAAGCCCTTCTTGGAAGGCATCTCCATGTAGCCAGGGCCAGCCCACGCACCCGTAGCGGTGGCGTCAGAATCGTACGCAGAATCATCGACGTCGTCGATGTAGAGCTCATTCGGGTCGACATCGGCAACCAGTTCGTCGCCTACCGGGTTGAATGCGCTGGTAGCGCCCGAAGCGGCGAAGGAACCCGCAACGCTCACCGTAGAATGGCGCTCTTCTTCGGGTTCGGGCTTCACAGCGGAAATGGTGCCACTAAGGGAAGGCAGCGTATTACGAAGGGCGGCGCGCTTGTTGTCGGCCATATCGGCATCGCCACCCAAGTCGATACGCGGGATACGCGCAGAAAGCTCGGGGTTACCGCTGGTGCGAACAGGGGCCTCGGTTGCATCGGCCAAGGGCGCATGCTGCTTCAGCTCGTCCAGAGAGGGCAGCGCGGGAGCGTCGGTGGGAAGAACCTCCGGCAGCGTAACGCGCGGCGTGACGGCCTCCTGATGCACGCTGGGACGACGGCGAACCGGTGCCTGCTCGGCACCCTTCGGCTCGGGAATCTGAGAGAAGTCGACGAGCTCCTCGTTCTGCGTCTCGTCATACACGACGCGATCGTTCGAAACGCGCTCGGCATGCTGGATATCGCGAGAGGGACGCGCCTGAAGACGCGCTACGCGCGGATCGGAGTCATCATTCTGGGCAACCTGGGCACGCAGGCTCGACACGTCAATGGGCTCCATAGCAGTAGTGGAACCGGAATCCGCCTCGTCGCGGCGCACCACAGGCTGCACGGTTTCAGCCTGGGCAGCACCATCGATCTGCTCCACAACGGCAGCGGTCTCTTCTTCGCGCAGGGCTTCCTGCGAAGCAAGCTCTTCCTGTTCAGCCTGCTCATGAGCACGCTGACGCGCAGCAAGACGCGCTTCGGCACGGGCACGCAAGTCGGCACGAGCACGAGCAGCGCGTTCGCGCGTGGCCTCGGCATCGCTTTCCTCGCCCTGGGCAGGCGCGGCAACTTCCACGATGCTGGAAGCGGCACGAAGAGCATCGCGCGATTCGGCTTCCTGATGGATGACCTTGTTGGCCTCCTCAAAATGAACGCTGCTCTCCTTCACGGCGGCGTCGAGCGCATCGGCATAGCGAGAACGGCGAATCGGCTTACCCTTGCGATCGGAGCTCTTCGCCTTTGCCTGGGCAGACTTGAACCAATCGGGAATGTTGTCTTCCTTGGGCTGCTCGGCCTCTTCCTGGCCCTCGGCATCTTCAGCCGGAGCTTCTTCCTCGCTCTGAACAGGCGCGGGAGCTGCGGGCAGGGGCGCTTCGCCCGTGAAGATGGCCTTGGTTTCCTCGCGCATGAGGGCAACGTCATCTTCGGTGAGCTGGTCTTCCGCAACGTAGCCCACCTGCGCAAGCTCGTCGGCAATGTCGTGCGTGGCAACCTGAACGGGACGCATGGCACCCGTCGCCTGGTCGGCAATGGCGTTATCGCCCAGCTCGTACGAAACGGTGGCACCTTCGGGGATGACGCCCGCCTCGCGAGCGGCTTCCTCACCTTCAATCTGAACGCCAGCTGCGCTCTCTTCGCCCTGGTCGACCTCACGACCGAAGTTGGCGATGCGCGCAATCTCGATAAGGGCGGCTACGCCAGCGGCATTGTTGTTGGCCGCTTCGTTGTAGGTAGCCGTGCGGTGAATAACGAACAGCGCAAGCTGAATAGCTGCGCAAATGGACGCGATGGCAATGAGGACGCCGAAGAATACACCAGCCGCAGGGGCAAGAATGCGAATGACCCACAGCACGGGCAGAGCTGCAAGGCCCACCCACGATGCTTTCTGGGCCAGCGGGAACACGCCCATAAGACCGCTGGAAAGCTCGGCACGCATCTTGTCGCTATCGTAGTTGGCAACCAGAATGACCTTGCGACGACGACCGCGAGCATTCTGCGTTTCGGGCTTATAGCGTGCGATGACGTTTTGGCTTACGCCGCGGTTCATCACGCGAGAAAGAACCGGAATGTTGAACACCTCCAGCGCAAAGAGCGCCAGGCATAGAACCGACACAATGAGGGCGGGAACGCGTACCGCGTTGATGAAGACACCCAGGATGCTCACGACGGCAGCAAGGCCGAAGAAGATAGCGTTCAACAGCCCAGGCTGCGAGCAGCACGAGAATTCCTCGATGGAAGCACGAAGCCCAGCGCCCTTTTCGAAGCGCTCGGCAATGTATTCCGCAGCTTGGTGTTCTTCTTCAGTTCCCGCAGGTCGAGGACCTATTTCCTGAGATAGATACGCTATATCGTCCAACATCTGAGACATGTATGCGCCTTCCGATCATGTAAACACAATGCCCAAATGGGCATATTTATAGTAAGTATACGCTATGTATCAGGCATTCCTCAAATAATCGCGCAAGTACGCATCGGCTTGCGCGGCAGTGGAACGCGCCTGTTCGTAATCGCTCCACAATTGCTGAGTGTCCTGGTTATACGCATCGATGATGGGCTGCGAGGGACTGCTGGGGAACGTCTCCGCAATGCGCGATGCGGCATTGGTGTACGTGTTCGCCGAGTCGTTATGGTTCTCAGCCGTCGATTTATCCTGAAGCAAGATAGCCTCATCGCTTTCCACGGCTTCCTGTTCTGCGGAAAGAGCAGTATTCGCGTAATTCAGATAAGCCTGCAGGTCAGCCGAAGGCACGAGCTTCGATGCGGCGGAAATGGACAGCAGCGCCTGCTGGTAATAGTCGATGGCTTCCTTGCTCAGCGCCATCGAAGCGGTCACGTTCTCTTCCGTGGTGTCTTTCACCAGTTCAGCAGCGGCAACCGACTTCTCGTGTCCCATTTTCAGGGCTTCCCAAGCCTCGTTCATGTCATCGATGGCCTCTTCAGCGGAAACGGCAGCATCAAGCAGGTCGCTTCCCGCCCGCACGAGCGTCTTGCGCGCCTGGGCGGATTCCTGCGCGCGCGTGGCCATTTCCACGCCACCGGAGTTATCATCGCCGTTCAGCACTTCGGTTGCCTTGTTCGTTGCGCGGTCAAGCAGGGAATTCGAGGAAGGAAGCTTTTCGAGCAGGTCCTTCATCTGGGAAACGACGTCATCGTTGACTTCCTGCCCCAGCAGCTGGTCCATAGCCACGATGTCCTCGTCGGACTGCTGAATGTAACCAATGGCCTCGCCCACGCTCGAGCGCATCTTCTCCTCTTGCTGCGCCAGCGTGCGCATATAGCTCACGAACAGGATGGCAACCACGGCAATGGCGGCAAACGCCATGAACCACTGCACGCCTCGAAGCGCCACGCGCTTCTTCTTCCTGCGCGCTACCTCTTCCTGCGCGGCAACGGCATCGCCGCGTGCATCCAGGACGCTAAACGAGAGTTCGTTCGACGTACCACGCGTAAAGCGCTTAATGTGAATCGATTCGCCCGCGTGGCGACTCTTCCCCAGTTTCTTCAATGGCTAGTTCCCCATAGCGAGCTCTTCACAGATCTCGCGCATCGTTAACTGCTTTACGGTATGGCTGGGCATCGACTTCAGGAACACCTTGCCATACCCCTTCGTGATTAGGCGCTTGTCGGCCAGGATAAGATTGCCGCGGTCGTCGGCGCTGCGAATGAGCCTGCCCGCTGCCTGCTTCGTTTCCATAACGGCTGCCGGCAAAACGTAGTGCGACCACGCCTTGGGATCAACCTGCCCACGAGCGCACGAAAGCGGGTCGGTGGGCTTGGAAAACGGAAGCTTGGGGATGACCACGGCCTTGAGCGTGGCACCGGGGGCATCAAAGCCCTCCCAGAAGCTCTTCAATGCAAAGAGTGACAGGTGCTCGTCGGCGATGAAGTCATCGCGCAGTCCCTTCACCGACACGCCCCACTTCTGACATACAACGCGCAGGTCGTCGGCCTTCAGAGCGTCATTCACCACGTCGTAGCTCTTTTCCATTTCCCGGCGATTCGTGAACAACGTAAGGGTGGAACCCTGCTGGGCGCGGTGAATATCGATGAGGAATCGCGTGAGCGCATCCAGATAGTGCGGGTCGTTCGGCTCGGGAATATCGCTCGCCACGTAGACGGTCATATGGCCGTCGAAATCGTAGCTGGAAGGTAGCTGCTCGGTGCGCGTCTTCGAAAACTCCGACGCGTTGAAACCCAACGAAGCGCCGAAGTTGTCGAACGAGTCGGCGATGGTCATGGTCGCCGACGTGAACACCACGCTGTGCGTGCGTGCATACAGCGTTTCGTTCATGTAGTCGCCCACGTTCATCATGAGCGCCTCCAGGCTCTCGGAACCATGAGCCCGGTAATTCTTCCCCTTATGCTTCAGCAGATGAGCGGCATACGCGTAGGCATCGGACCCCTGGAACAGAATGAGCTCGCAGGAATTCACGATTTCCTTCAGCTTCAATGCCAGGGAGGCAATGTCGCGCTGAACGGCAGCTGCAGAACGCACGTCCTCCATAATGCCCACCATCTGCTGGCAGGCGCGGATGAGCTTTTCTGACGATTCGCACATGGTGCGACCTAGGGAGACAAGATTCTGGAAAACGCTGCTAGCGCGGATATCATCGTTGAGCCACAGGTCGACGAAGTCGTAGCCCTTCGACTGCTTCTGGGGCTCAAAGTACAGCAGGTCCTTCACGTGCAGGCAGAATTCCTCGGCGGTTTGCGCGTACAGCATTCCCGCACGCTTCGCCTTGCCACTTAACGCGAACACGAGCGTGTCGCCGTCGCTCAGGCCACTCCCCCGCGCTTCCTCACGTTCCTGATCGGTAAGCAGCGTGTTCATCTGCTCGGCCGAAGCATCGACCGCACCCGTAAGGCGTCGCTCCGCCCGCAGGAACACGTTACGCGATACGTCTTCGGAGCTGACGCGCGAAATAATCGTGCGAATCTCCTCGACATCGATCTTGCAGCTGAACGCACGACGAGCTTCGGCTTCCGCGCCATGGGCCTCATCGACGACCCAATAGCGAATTGCCGGCAAAAGACCGCCTTCCGCAGCAACATCGCAGAAGAGCAGCGTTTGATTCGTGACCACGATATCGGATGCCTCGGCCTTCATGCGCGCGCCATGCACGAAGCACTTGGTGCCGAAGAACGGGCACTTGCGACGCAGGCAATCGTGAGACGTGGTGGTGATTTCCCAGCGCGGCAAAGCGCGATAGTCGATCTTCAGGCCATCGATATCGTCGTATTCCGATTGCTCGATAAACGACAACAGCCCGGCAAGGGCAGCCGCCTGGCATATTTCGCCATCGGATACGGTGCGCATGCGCGGACCCGCGCTGGCAATCTGCTCGATCTTGCGCATGCAGGGGTAATGGGAAAAGCCCTTGAGCGCGCTATACGTTACGCCGCCGCACGCTTCGGAAAGCAGCGGCAACTCGTGGTTCACCAACTGGTCGAGCAGCGCATTGGTCTTCGTCGCCACGCCCACAGTGATGTTGTTCTTCTTGGCGGCCAGCACCGACGGCACAAGGTACGCCATGGACTTGCCTACGCCCGTACCGGCCTCGACGGCCAGGTTTTCGGATGCCCTGAACGCCGCGTTTACCGATTTCGACATCTGCACCTGTTCGGCACGCGCTTCGAAATCGGGATACATCGAGCCAACCACTCCACAAGGCGAGAAGGCTTCTTCGATTTCCTCGTCAGTGGCAAATTGCAACGACTTCTGCGCATCACGGGCAATGGATTCAGCGTCGGTCTTTACCGCGTATGTCTTCTTGCCCACGTTCTCCTGACGCATCTTGCGAAGGCTCAGCTTCTCGCCCGCCAGTTCCGCATCGGCGAAATACGTGAACACGCGCACCGTGGGCCAGACGCTTTCCTCGGCATAGCACGCGATTTCCTTCACGAGTTCGATAGGCATAGCCTGAATGCCTGCCAGCAAAATGCGGTAGATAGCGCACAGGGCTTCGACGTCAGCATCGGCCCTATGCGTGGATATGGGTGCATCGAACGCCTTGACCAGATCGGTTAGGCGATGAGATTTCAAACGCGGCAAAACGATACGCGCCAGGTCGAGCGAATCGATCCAGCGATTGTCGCGCAATGCATGACCGGAAGCGGGCTTCGTGCAGAAATGCCGGTCGAAATTGGCGTTATGGGCCACCAAGTCGCTGTCACCCACGAATTCCACAAGGCGCGCTACGGCCTCTTCGGGGCCAGGAGCATCTTTCACATCGTCCTGCGTGATGTTCGTAAGGTGCACGATGTCATCGGGAATTGCCTTCCCCGGGTTAACGAACGTAACGAACCAGTCTACGATTTCGCCCTTCACCATGCGGGCTGCAGCGATCTGGGTAAGCTCGTCATGACGAAACGACACGCCGGTCGTTTCGGTATCGATTACCACCACGTCATCGTCGAGCTCGCCGTAATACGACTGCGCGGCAGCTTGCTTCAGGCCGCGATACCGTTCGACAATGCGCTGGGGAGTTGCTTCGGTAATGTATGTTTCTAGAGAGTCCGTAACCATCATCCTACCTTTGAGTTCAATTCAGCCTATCATGAATCGCATATTCATTACCGCTAGCTCCCTTCCATAACGAGGAGAAAACATGGCAGCACTTCCCTATTACGGTTCCTACGCCCGCTTCCAGGCGCATAGCAAGAAGGAGGGCGCTGCGCTGTTGGGCGCAGACAACATCATCGGCGCCGTATGCGAAATCGTCTTCAATACCGACAAGAGCGGTCACACCTCCGTCGACATCTGCAACCCGTTCGGCGCGAACATCGGCAAGATTCAGGGTAAGGAAGCCGAAGACCTGCTGGTATGCAAGGCCAAGGGATGGACGATGCATGCCATTCTGGTTTGCACGTACTATTCCGAAAAGCCCGAACCGGGAAACTACTGGGGCGAAGTCGCTCTCGTGTGCTTCCCCAACGACGACAACGCCACTTCCTTCGAGGCATTCACCGTGGCGGTTGCCCACATGATCGGCGAAGGCAAGCGCGTTGAAGTCGACCTTGCCGCGAAGGGAATCGAGCAGGTCATCGAGAACAACGGCAGCTGGCTTCCCTCGGGGCGCGTTGCCAAGCTGGAGCTGGAACCCGGCACTGCCGTTATCAAGGATCACATGACGGCATCCGAATCACTCATCGAAATGTCGCGTGCACGCAACAAGGGTTGCCTGGTAGGCGGATGGCTCTTCATCATCCTGCTCGTCGTGGGTGCCTTCTTCCTCATCAAGGGGCTGTTCGGCTTCTAGCCCACCACCCACCGTTCGCAGATCAAAAAAAGAAATGAGCCTGCTTCCCATTGCGGAGGCAGGCTCTTTTGCTAGCTAATGCTTGCTGGCAGCCGCTATTCGAGCGCCAGTTCGATGAGCTTGGTACACAGCTGCGGGAAGTCCATGCCTGCAACGCGTGCGGCATCGGGAAGCAGCGACGTTGCCGTCATGCCAGGAATGGTGTTAGTTTCCAGCACCCAGCACGTGCCGTCTTCACCCAGGATGATATCGGTACGAGAAACGCCGCGGCAATTCAGCGCCTTATGGGCCGCCAAGGCAGTTTGCTGAACCTTCTGAGTAAGCTCCTCGGAAAGACGCGCAGGGCAAATGTGATCGGAACCACCAGCCGCATACTTCGATTCGAAGTCATAGAACTCGCCCAGCTGGGGAACGATTTCGATAACGGGAAGTGCCTTCGGGTTGGCATTGCCAAGCACGGCAACGGTAAGCTCGGTGCCTGACACATACGTCTCAACAACTACCTTCTTGTCCATTTCGAAGTCGGCATCGATTGCCTTCTGCAGCTCTTCTGCGCCCTCGACAATGGAAACGCCCAGTGCGCTACCCTCGGTAGCGGGCTTTACCACCACGTGATTGCCGAGCTTCTGAATGATTTCCTCTGCGCTCATTTCATTGGCAGAACGCAGCGTAACCGACTGCGGCGTCGTAATGCCGTCTTCGATGTAATGAACCTTCGCCTTGGCCTTGTCGATAGCCGTAGCACTCGACCAAACGCCAGGACCGGTATACGGCAGGTTAATGGTTTCCAGGAAGCCCTGCATCGTGCCATCTTCGCCATGCTTGCCATGCAGGCACAGGAAGGCAACATCGAACGAACCTCTAATGAGCTCAACAAGGTCCTCGGAGTTCGCTGGATCAAACTCGGTAACCGAAAAACCAGCAGCACGAAGCGCCTCGCCCGCACCTTTGCCGGACTGCAGCGAGATTTCCCTTTCGCCGCTCGTACCGCCTGCAAGCAAAGCGACCTTGATGTTCTGAGGAATGAGTTCCATATACCCTTCTTTAGACAAATTGGATTGATTGATACCTCGAAGCGCGTAGGTCTCGCGCACTCTGTAATTCGCGAAGAGTATACCAAAGCGACTTTGCCATTCCGTATAATACCCAGCATGACCACAGCAATAGAAACATGCGCCCCCAACGAATTCGAAACGCTCGTAAAGAGCCTGGGGCAACCGCGCTTTCGCGCCAAACAACTCTTCCAGTGGATTTACGGCAAAGGTGCCACGTCATACGACGAAATGACCAACCTGCCCGCCGCCATGCGCAAGCAACTCGCTGAAGAGGCTCCCCTGCAAATTCCCGAAGTCGTCGACAAACGCGTGTCGAAAGATGGCTCCCGCAAGTATTTGCTAAAGCTTGCCGACGGGAACCTGGTTGAAACTGTTGGCATCCCCTCGCGCGACGACAATGCCTCGGGTGACCCCCGTAGGCTTTCGGTCTGCTTTTCGACGCAGGTTGGCTGTTCGATGGCCTGTGCATTTTGCGCCACTGGTACCGAAGGCTTCACGCGTAATCTTCTACCTGGCGAAATGGCACAGCAGTTGCTGGCTGTAAGCCGCGATTTCGGCATGCGCATTACGAACGCCGTAGCAATGGGACAAGGCGAGCCATTTCTAAACTACGACAACGTTATCGCAGCGCTGAAAATACTGAACCATCCCGATGGTCTTGCCATTGGAGCGCGCCACATTACCGTGTCCACATGCGGCATTGTGAAGGGCATCGAAGCGTTTGGCGCAGAGCCCGAGCAGTACACACTTGCCCTCTCGCTTCATTCCGCCATTCAGTCCACCAGGGACGAGCTCATGCCCCGCTGCGCAAGCACGCCCCTTCCCAAGCTGAAGGAAGCACTCGCGAACTACTACGAGCATGCGGGAAGGCGCATCAGCCTTGAGTACTTGCTCATTGAAGGCAAGAACGACGACAGCGCTCATATCCGCGCGCTCATTGATTACTGCAATGGATTACATGTTCACGTCAATTTGCTTCCCATGAACGATGTTGAGGGTAGCCCCTTCAAGGCAACGTCAAAATCGACCTTGAAGCAATGGATGCACGAGCTCGAAGACGCTCACATTCGCGTAAGCATACGCGATTCGCGAGGAAGCGACATAGACGGCGCCTGTGGCCAACTTAAGAACAGACTGGGATAAGCACCCATTTTCAACTAAAAGACCCCCTGAGAAAGGCTCTCAGGGGGTCAATTTTTTAGGCTTGTTTCGATGATTTACAGATCATCACGCATAATCTGACTGAACAAGGACTGAAGTTCATCTTCGTCTTTGAACTCAATTTCAATCTTGTTCTTACCACGAACCGTCTTGATGCGAACGTTGGTGTGCAGGCGCTCGCGAAGACCACGTGCAGCCTTCTTGAACGAAGCAGGCGTGGGAACGCGCTTGGCGGCCTGCGGGTTGTTCTGAGCCTGACCCGCATACAGACGCGCAAGGGCTTCCGTCTCGCGCACCGAAAGCTTTTCGTCACGCAGCTTGTTGGTGAGCTTCTGACGACCTTCTTTCGTGGGAACGGAGAGAATCGCGCGAGCATGGCCCGCGGTAATCTTCTCTTCGAACAGCAGCTGCTGGGCATCTTCGGGAAGTTCCAGCAAGCGCAGTGCATTGGCGATCGTAGAACGACCCTTGGAAACGGCCTGGGCCACGTCAGACTGCGTCATGTTCTTACGTTCCATAAGACGCTTATAGCCGTAAGCCTCTTCGATGGGATTCAGGTCGGAACGCTGAATGTTCTCAATCAACGCAAGTTCCAAAGCCTTATCGTCGGCAACATCCTTGATGCGGATGGGAATATCTTTCATGCCGAGGGACTTGCAAGCCTGCCAACGACGCTCGCCGGCAATAATCTGGTAGCCGTCATTGTATTTACGCACCAAGATGGGCTGCAGAAGGCCCTCACGCTTGATAGACTGCGCCAGCTCCTCAATCTCAACCTTGTTGAAATTCGTACGCGGCTGGTCGGGATTAGGCTGAACAGAAGCGAGGGGAACTTCGATATCCCCAGTTTGCTTCTTCTCTTCAACGGGCTTACGAGGCTCGCGAACCACGACGCCCTTGATTTCAGCGTGATCGGGCTCTTCGATATACGGCTTCGGCTTGGCAACATCGCCTTCCATAATGGCCTTGTTCGTATACTCGTCGACCTTGCGACGCGGGGGTTGAGGCTTCGAAACCTGCGGATTTGCAGGGCGCTCCTTGATGGTGGCACTATGGGCTGCCTGTTCGGTTACTTCGGCAGTCAGCGTGGCCTTTACCTTATGCTCCGCAGGGGCAGGTTCGGGCTTCTTTTCAACCTTGGGCTCCGGTTTCGGCTCGGGAGCAGGTTGGGGCTTTTCCTCTTTCTTCTGAGGCTGCGTGTATCCAACCTCGCCCATGCTTTCGCCAAGCAGGGAATTTAGACCACGGCCGAGACCACGACGCTGGTTAGCCACGGGAAATCACTTCCTTTGCCATGTTTATATAAGCCTCGGCACCTTTACCCTTGGGATCATATTCGGTAATAGGCTGACCATAGCTCGGTGCCTCGGAGAGTTTAACGGTACGGGGAATCATTGTGTCGAAAACAACCTTGCCGAAGAAACGACGCACTTCGTTCGCGACTTCACGGGCAAGCGTCGTACGACCATCGTACATAGTGAGTACGACACCGAAGATATCAAGGCTCGGATTAAGCATGCCTTTGACACGTTTCATCGAATCAAGAAGTTTTGTCACACCCTCGAGTGCGTAGAACTCGCACTGAATGGGGATGAGTAGCTTATCGGACGCGACAAGAGCGTTAATCGTAAGCAAGCCCAGGGAAGGCGGGCAATCGATGAAAATGTAATCGTACTTACCACGAAGAGCACCAATGGCATTCTTCAGACGATTCTCGCGAGCCATCTCATTTACGAGCTCTACTTCCGCACCAGCAAGATTGATGGTTGCGGGAAGAAGGTCAAGACCTTCGCTCACATCGGGGACGATAGCATCCATAACGGATACGTCATCCAGCAGCACGTCGTAGACATCATGAGCAATCTGGCTCTTATCGACGCCAAGACCACTCGTTGCATTGCCCTGGGGATCCAAATCCACCAGCAAAACGGCCTTATTGAGCTCACCAAGCGCAGCAGATAGATTTACTGCCGTGGTGGACTTACCAACGCCGCCTTTCTGGTTGATGATCGCCATAATCTTCGTTTCACCGATAACATGGGTTACACGTTTTTTCTGATCCATGGTCTTAATCGGCTTCATCTCGATGACTTCCTCGGTGAATTCTTCTTCAACCGGGGCAGATTCTTCGATTTCCGCCGGTTCTGGTTCCTCTACTGCAGGAACATCTTCTTCATGGTCATTCTTCGGTTCTTCGACAGTATCTAGCGGCTTTTTTTCGCGCTTAAAACTATCAAATAGTCCCACGAGGACCCCCTTTCTTATCGGTTGGAACTGATTATACTCACGATTGATTGTTTCACGTGAAACTTTCCTTTTCTTTCTTTCGATACGCATAGATTTGTAGGCGTACGAGCTGGTTAATCAATTGTTTCACGTGAAACAATCCTCGAACCACGTCTAACAACCTCAATTAGAAGCAAGATAATTTGATTCTTTCATATGATGTTCCCACTTGAAAGATTTCGTACAAGTGAAATCAGTTAGTAATCAGTTTCAGTCATATCTCTATGAACCAAGCTTGACATTTCACGTAATTCATCTAAGAGGCAGTCTTGCAATACGTTTCGAAACTACGTCATGCAAGTAAAGCTGATTACTTAACAGCCATTGCATCCTTATGAGCATCGTATAGTGCTTGTATTCGTATCTCTGTTTGAGTTAATCCTCATGTACTTCAACTTGAATAGTCAAACGGGCACTTTCTTTAAACCCTCCAAGCTCATACCTGAGTCTCGATTAGATTATGGGAGGTCAAAGAGTCTTCTCAGGTTGTTTCACGTGAAACAATGCAGCTATTGAATATAAGATACCGTATTCCTTGAATCCAAGTTCTCGGTATATAAGGATTTTTACGCCTTGCCAAGGAGAATTAACTATCAGATACGAGCTAAACAAAACTCGAATCGAATCATCTATCTCTTGAAAATCATTTGAGCGTGCCAGCATAGCTGAAAGGATAGAAATCTAAGCAGAGTTCAGTAAACCATTGTTTCACGTGAAACACGACTAACAAACACTAACTGTTAAACACTTGAACCAACCGGAAGGAGAAGTCACTAATTATAGAAATGGTCCCAATATAGCCAGTATGCAAGCGCTCGTAGAATCGTTTTATTTTCTCTTCCCTAACCCACAATCCAATTCAATCCAAATAAAACAATTCTGTAGACCAAATTTTCGCATCATAACCTAAAGAAATAGTACCTAATGTTTCACGTGAAACATTAGGTACTAACACACTATCTCACGGTTTATATCAAAGAAACCGAAGGCTAAGCTTCAATAGTGCGCGTCTAAGATAAACAAAAGCTCAGCAGGCGACCCAGTTGTCCTTCGGGGCACTGTAAAAACCATTAACCCGCGCTTCACTTGAGGTTCCACTGGCGAAGGAGGAAGCGATAGCTTCCGACAATCGTCGGTGGAACCTCAAGCAGCGCTTGTAAAAGCATGAACCAGCGAGCGCACGAGCAAAGATAATGACCCATTAAGGGGTCATTATCGAGCGAGCAGCAGAGCGGGTGCCCCGAAGGACAACTGGGTCGCCTGCGACGATTGGATTAACCCGCTGACGACTAAGCGAGAGGCTTCTTCTGAGCCAAACCTACGCGACGAGGCAAGGAAATCTTTGGCTTAGCAGCTTTTTCGAATACAAGGACACTACGAGACGTCTCATTATCGGAAAGCGTAAACTCTCTTACCGAGACAAATTTCATTCCCACCTTATTCTGAATGGTGAGCGCGCGATCAAGTTCTTCCTGGTAGGTACCCGATTTATAGCTAATAAGGCATCCACCCATCTTAAGCAATGGGCTTGCAAGTTCAAGAAGTATTGGAAGTGCCGCAAGAGCACGTGCGGTAACTACGGAATATTGCCCTTTTCGCTCCTTCCCCAAATCTTCGATACGCCCATGCCACGTAGAGATCCGATCGGAAAGACCCAGCTGTTCAATAATCAAATCAAGCTGAGCGGTCTTCTTACCTACGGAATCAATTAGATCGAAGGGACGACCAGTAGCAATAGAGAGGGGGATGCCAGGAAACCCACCACCGGTACCAATATCAGCAGCTTTCCCTTCAGGAGCCAGTAAAACTTCAGGAACAGCTGCAAGAGAGTCTTCGATGTGAAGCAACCTACCAGACTCAGGAGAAACGATTCGCGTGAGGTTGGTTATCTTATTCGCCTCAATCACGAGTTCAAGATGCTTCTCAAAAAGCGAATTCTGTTCAGTAGTGAATTCCATTGCTCCCCTTATCGAAATACATTGCTTGTATTCTGCCATAACGTCATGAAAATGCGATGTTTCACGTGAAACATCATGAGAGCCTGATAAATCACCCAGTAGTTGTTTCATCGATAAAGATAAGGCCCCGTTTTATAACGGGGCCTTAGAATCGATTTCAGAAGGTCGATTATCTTAGTCGATAGGAGTAATCACCACGTGGCGAGCAGCGCCTTCTCCCTGGGATCCCGTATCAACCTGATCGTTGTCACGCAGCGCCATATGAATGATGCGACGCTCGTAGGGAGTCATCGGACGAAGTTTGATGCTGCGACCCTGCGACAGAGCACGCTTGGCAGCGGAATGAGCGAGCGACTCAAGCTTCTCACGCTGACGATTCTTGTAACCCTCAACGTCGACCACGACAGGATAGCGATAGCCAATCTGACGCGACGTAATGGAAGAGATGAGGAATTGGAGCGCATCGAGCGTCTTGCCATGACGGCCAATAAGCACTGCCAAATCATCACCGGTGATATCCAGAATGAGCTCACCTTCATCACCTTCGTACTCGTCGATGGTGACTTCACCAAGATTGAAGTACTTCAGGATATCCTCGAGAGCGGCAATTGCGGTATCGGCAATCCGATCAAGCTCTTCTTCGGAAATGACATCATCAGAAGCGACATCTTCAGCAGCTTCTTCAGCGATTTCATCTACCTGTTCTTCGGATTCCTCAAGAACCTCTTCGACCTCGACCTGAGCTTCCTGCTCGATTTCATCAGCCATGTTCTACTCCTTCAAACGCGTTTTGCGGTTATATACCAACAGTCCCGCCTGAAGAGACGGGACTGCAGTAAACATATTAGCGAGACTTGGTGGGGCGCTTCTTCTTTTGCTTGCGCGTCACATCAACCTTAACGGGCTGAGTCTCGATGATTTCAGCTTCCTTCGCTTCGTCGTTCTTACGAAGGCGAGCCATGACGACTTGCTGCTGGGTTACGCCGAACAGCGAAGAGACACCCCAAAAGAGCAATACGCCAGCGGGTGAACCCCAGCCAATCCAAAGCATGAACACCGTCATGAAGGCAGACATGATAAGCGTTTGCTTCTTCTGCGAACTATCGGGAGTGTGCAGCTGCTGAAGAACCATAGGGGCAAACGTTGCGCCAGCGAAGATTAGCAGCAAGATGATGTATGGGATAAACGTAAGAAAACCCTGCTCAAGTGCCGTAGAAGGCGAGAGTGTAAGGTCGGGCACCAGGTGGTAGAACTGATACGAAGTACCCTGCGTACGCGATCCCATTTCCTGCAACACCTGGAACAGAGCAACAAAGATAGGCATCTGAAGCAGAATAGGCAGGCAGCCGGCAAGGGGATTGAACTTAGCATCGGCGTACAGCTTCTGCATTTCCTCTTGCATACGCGGCTGATCGTCGGCGTACTTCGTCTGAATCTCCTGGATGAGAGGCTGAACCTTCTGCATCTGGTAGGAGGACTTGATCTGCTTCTGCATGAGAGGCATGAGGATCAAACGGAAAATAAGGGTGATGACCATGATGGCCATGCCCCAATCCTGGAATACCGAGTAAAAAGAACTGATACACCAGAAGATAAAGTCTTTAAATGCGTCCCACATCTAAGGATTATCCTTTCATCAGATAATCTGTATCCCTAAGCAACTTATGGCACCGGATCGTAGCCGTGGGGCCCACCCGGATGACACTTCAATATGCGCTTGGCTGCTAGAACGAATCCCTTGCAGAAGCCATATCGCTTGAAAGCAATAATCGCATACTGAGAACACGTAGGCTCAAATCTGCAGCATCCGGGAAAAAGAGGGGATAGGGCCATCTGATAGAAGCGCACAAGCGCCACCGCAATGCGTACGGGGATGCTCTTACGCTCGCTGACCACGTCCGTTATTCCTTATTCACCGGCAAACCGACTGATTTGCGCACGACATGACGAAAGCACTTTACTATATTCCTGCTCCAATACGAACCCTTTTGCGAGAAAAACAACGTCAAAGCCCTCCCAAGGCCCGCCGAGATCCCTGCAGACAGCTCGCATTCTACGTTTCGCAGCATTCCGCCAAACCGCATTGCCGGACTTTTTACCGGCAATAAAAGCAACACGACCCTGTGGGTCGTGTTGATTCCTACCCTGGCTAACCAGAAGTGTGATGGAATGTGCGTTATAACGCTTTCCGTGTGCGAATAAGTAGGATATCTCTGTGCTGGACTTAATAGTTTCCAACACAACTTCCCTTAAACGCAAAGACGCTTGCGTCCCTTAGCACGGCGCGCGCGAAGAACAGCACGACCGCCCTTAGTGGACATACGAGCACGGAAGCCATGGCACTTAGCGCGCTTGCGCTTGTTCGGTTGATAGGTGCGCTTCATAGCTGTATCCCTTTCTTACTAGAGTAACTTCCAAAGAGTACGATGCGCGCGCGTATTAATCAACACCAAGCACACCTAATCCATATTTACCTCGGTAGAAAGTTTTCGGGGGAATTCAGGAGTTGAAAACGGGGTTTTTCACACTGAAAAGTGAGTTTTCCACAATTCTGAAAGTGGTGAAATGTGGAAAATAGTGAAAACTCCTGTTATCACTCGTACGCCATTGTGGAAAGAGCTGAGGAGAGGGGTTTGTCAAGTAGGAAAACCGCACTTTTTTACGTGTAAATTAGCCTACGAGCTGACCTTGGAAAACGTGTTTTCAGGCATCTGACCTGGTCTTTTATGGTTCTTCACACACCGAATATGGGGTAGTTCACGTGTGAAAATATTTGTTTCCCCAGTTCGCTACAGTAAGGACATCCTTTTTCGACAAACCCCGCTTTTAATTGATACTTGGCGAGTAGATTTCAACATTTTGAGCCAGTTTTTCCAAAAATGGATTCAGTTTTCAACCCTGGGTTTTCACCCGTTTTCAGGGTTTTCCACTTTTGTTGAACAAAATGTTGAAAACTTTGAATACCCCTTATCAACAACGTATTCAGTTTTCCTGAATATTGAATACATCTGAAAATGGCTGTGAATTTGCAGGTAAAATGGCGCGGTTGTACAATTTCAGAGCTGAAAACCATTGAAAATCATGGAAAACAGCTTGAATAGATTTTTCAGTAATTAAGGGAAACAGTGCCTGAACAGGGTGAATACATAGAAAACGAGGAGAACGAACGGGGTAATGAACCGTTCGATTACACGTTCGTGCATACCGTTGCACGCGTTGCCGTCTACGATGATCTGAAAATGGCTCCGCACGTAATCGAAATCGAACCGGCTCCCACGGCTGAATATATTGAAAAACTAGCCGACGTCATTACCGAACAATCTACTCGCAGGGGTGGAAAGATTCCCTATTCCGCTATCCGAGAGGTGTCGGAGAACTTCATCCACGCACGTTTCACGGAAGTGGTGGTTTCCATCCTCGATGGTGGAAACACGATTCGGTTCTGCGACCAAGGCCCTGGCATCAAGGACAAGACGAATGCCACGCGCCCCGGCTTCACGTCGGCAATCGAGCCGATGAAGCACTACATCCGTGGCGTCGGCAGTGGATTGCCCCTGGTCAAGGAATACCTTACGTTTAGCAATGGCGAAATGACCATCGAAGACAACATGAACAATGGCTCGGTGGTAACGCTTAGCTTGAAGCAAGAGCCCTCCATTCCGCCGCAAACCATCGCTCAGCCAGCAGCGCCCACCATTCCTCAACCGGTGAGCGTTCCCATGATGCCATTGAATGACCGGGAGAAGATGGCCCTGGAGCTATTCGCAAACGAAGGCGCCCTGGGCGTAACCGAACTGGTAAACCTCACGGGTCTCGGCAATTCCAGCGCCTACAACGTCATGAAGAAGCTGGAAGAGTACAACCTTATCGAGAAGACGCCGAACAAGAAGCGCATTCTCACTGACTACGGCGACGCCGTATGGCAGCAGCTTCAGGGATAGCCAACCAGCAGAAGCGCAGATCGCCAGCAGCAAGCTGGCGAGAACAATGCTTGAAAACAGTTTTCCACGTTTATAAAATACCAGGTCAGTAAGGTATTTCATAAACGGTTGTGGAAAACTAACATGCCAATACGCATTCTGATATAGTACCCAATGTGGAAAACTCAACACCGAGGTACTAATACAATATGCAAGGCGAAAACATCGATGCGGTGTGGCAATCGATCACGGCGCATATAAAGACATACGACAACATGGACTCATCGCAGATCGATGCGTTCTTTACACGTTTGCAGCCCCAGGCGTTCAGCGAGGGGTACCTGATGCTCACGGCGGATACCGATTTCATCCGCAAGTGGATCGAATCCCACTACATGCAAGTTATCAAACAGGCGCTCGAGGAAATCTATCGCGTGCCGTTCACCATTCAAATCGAAGTGGACCCCACGTCGAAGTCGCCCATCGTGCCCGCTGCGGCACCGGCTGCACCCGCTCCGGCACCCGTAGCGCAACCCATGCAACCCACCCCTGTTGCGGCGCCGGCACCCATTGCGCAGCCAAGCGCACCCGCGCAGACAGAACCCGCACCGGCGCAGCCCACTGCAAGCGATGGCATGTTCACGGTCTCTTCGTACTCGTTCGACAATTTCGTGCGTGGTACTTCGAATCGCATGGCATATTCCATGGCCATCGCTGTTGCCGAAACCCCTGGTTCGAACCAGCTGAACCCCCTGTTCATCTACGGTAAATCAGGCTTGGGCAAAACCCACCTGCTACGCTCCATCCAAAACTACGTACAGGTAAACTACCCTCATATGCGTTCGGTCTACGTAGACACGATGGAGCTGGTAAACGATTACACCGACGCTGCCATCAGCAACAATCCAAAAGCATTCACCGAGTTCAAGCAGCGTTACGAAAACGCCGACGTACTGCTCATCGACGACGTTCAGGGTCTGCAGGGCCGCAAGGAAACACTGAACATGGTGTTCCAGATCATGAATCGAATGATCGACAGCGGCAAGCAGGTCGTCCTTTCAGCCGACCGCGCGCCGAAGAACATCGACATCGACGAACGCTACAAGAGCCGTTTCAACATGGGTGGCACGTGCGACATTCAACCTCCCGAGCTGGAAACGAAGATGGGCATCATCCGCAAGTTCATCGAAGAATGCAAAATAGCGGGTGGCGCAGACTTCGACATCCCGAATGACGTGCAGGAATATATTGCCAAAAACTCCAGTTCCAACGTTCGCGAGCTGAAAAGCGCCGTTACGAAGGTCATCTTCGAGCTGCGCAACGGCGGATGCGAGGAAATCACCATCGAGGAAGCCTCGCGCTTGCTTTCCGACCATTTCAGCGGTGGTGCCATGAAAAAACTCACCATTGGAGAAGTGCAAGCATGCGTCGAACGCTTCTATAACGTGAGCCATTCCGATTTGGTGGGCAAGAAGCGTTCCGCAAACATCACGCATGCACGCCAGATAGCCATTTACCTATGCAGAACCATGATTGATATTCCGTTCAAGACCATTGGCACGGAATTCAACCGCGATCACTCCACGATCATGTATTCGTATCGTTGCGTCGACGAGAAGGTAAAGGAAAGCCGCCCAATTAACGAAGAGCTTGAATTGCTCCGCCAAATGATCCTTGATCAGTAGGTGGGAAAACGCGACGAAAGTCGTGGGAAACGTAGTGGAAAACAAAGGATGGAAAAGGAAAGATAACGTAATCAATAAAATATGGGGAAAACGATAGCAGGTTATCAACGATGGATTTGAAATAATTTCTTGCGCTTGACCTGGTATTTCCCGAGTTATCCACCAATCCACCGTGCTTATTACTATTATTAGAATTAATTAAATATATAAAAGAGGAAGGGAAGAGAACGTGAAGCTAAGCATTAACAAGAACGAACTCCAAACTGCATTGGGAGTCGTTGCAAAAGGCGCTACTACGCGCTCAACGCTTCCTATCCTCTCAGGCATTCTCCTGAAGGCGTACGGAGATACACTTACGCTGGAAGCAACCAACATGGAACTATCCGTGCGTTGCTCTTTGCCGGCACTCATTGAAGAAGAGGGCTCTACCGTTATCCCCTCTAAGCTTATTACCGACGTCGTGAAGAGCCTTCCCGATTCGGCGGTGCATATCGAGACGAAAGAAGACACGGAAGAGGCAAAGGTTCTCTGCGATACGTCTTCCTTCTCCATCAAGACGCTCAACGCAGAAGACTTCCCTGGCTTCCCAGAGGTAAGCGGCGAAGACCGCATTACCATTCCCTTTGCCACGTTCTCTCATATGGTACGTCGTGTAGCACGCATCGTATCGCGTGACGAATCGCGCGCCATTCTTACGGGCGTGCTCATTGAAGCGGGCAATAACATTCTGCGCATGGTGGCAACCGACTCGTATCGTCTTGCCGTAACCGATACCGATTTCGAGGGCATCGTCGATTTCAATGCCGTTATCGCGGGTTCATTCCTTTCCGAGCTTGCATCGCTGCCCGAAGGCAACGAAACCATCGACCTGGCGCTCGCTGAGAACCAGATCATTGCCACGTATGGCAACACGACGTTCGTGAATCGTCGCATCGAGGGCAACTTCCCTCGTTACAACCAGCTTATCCCCGACACGCACGAGACGCGTGCGGTGTACGACACCAAGCAGCTCATGGAAGCGGTTAAGCGCACGTCGGTACTCAGCAACAAGACGGCGCCGG
Organism: Denitrobacterium detoxificans; assembly: GCF_015062615.1. Lineage (GTDB taxonomy): Bacteria > Actinomycetota > Coriobacteriia > Coriobacteriales > Eggerthellaceae > Denitrobacterium > Denitrobacterium detoxificans_A. The sequence goes on along the minus strand of NZ_SUUH01000004.1, from coordinate 82,273 downwards.
TAAAGTTCGACCTCAATGGCGCTTCCCAGACCACGCAAATTTCCACGGCAAGCAAGGACATTGGCGCGGCAAGCGAGACCATTGTTTCCTCCATGGAAGGCGGCGACGCCGTTATCGCCTTCAACTTTGGCTATGTCATCGACGGCCTGTCGAGCGTGGAAACCGACAAGGTATACCTGGAACTGCAGGGTTCCCAGAGGCCGGGCATCTTCAAGTCGGAGGAAACCGAGCGTTTCCTGTACCTCATCATGCCCGTTCGCCTGTAGGTAACGCATGGCGCAAGCCGAATATTCCGCATCGCAAACGCCCGGCATGAGGCTGTCTCGTCTTTCGCTGCGCGATTTTAGGAACTACCGTTCCTTCGATCTTTCCAACATTGGGGCCCTTACCATTTTGGTTGGGCCCAATGCGGTGGGAAAGACGAGTGCGGTGGAGGGAATAAGCCTGCTCACGGCATGCTCGTCGTTTCGCACGACGCAAGCAGCGCAGATGATCAAGTGGGGATGCGAAACCGCTCAGCTGGAAGCGCAATTTCAAAGCGAGACGCGCAAGGTGGACATGGGCCTTACCATTTCCGCTGGTCGCCGTTCGTATCGCATGAACGGCAAGCCGCGCAAGGCCGCCGATGTGCGGGGTCTGGTACCCGCCGTGTCCTTCACGCCCGACGACCTGCATCTTGCCAAGGGCGCCGCTTCTGCGCGCCGTGATGCCATCGATAGCGTGGGCGTTCAATTGTCCAGGAACTTCTACAGCGTGTGCGTGGATTACCGCAAGCTTGTGAAGCAGAAGAACCAGGCGCTGAAGGACGAACTTCCCGATGCGTATATCGAAAGTTTGAATGACGTGCTCGTGCGCGTGGGTGTGCAGGTGCTTATGCATCGCCTGCAGGTACTCGACCGCTTGCGTCCCCATTTTCAGTCGTACTATCGCGAGATTACGGGTGGGGGAGAGGAAGCCGATGTTTTGTATGCCCCTTGCTGGGCGAAGGATGCCCCTCTGGAGCCTGGGGTCCTTACGCGCAACGACGCCCTTGCACAGCTTACCTCGTACATGGCGTCTCGCGCCGTTGCCGAACGCGCGCGCAAGCGCTGCCTCGTGGGTCCTCATGCCGATGCGGTCACGTTTACGGTGGAAGGGCACGACGCGGCGCATTTCGCCAGCCAGGGCCAGCAGCGTTCGATCGTGCTCGCCTGGAAGCTCGCGGAAGCGGCGGTGATCGCCTCTGCTACAGGCAATGCTCCCTTGCTGCTGCTCGATGACGTCATGAGCGAGCTCGACGACGCCCGTCGCTCGTATTTCATGAATTTCATCGCGGGAGACACGCAGGCGTTCATCACCACCACGCATACCGACTATTTCACGAGCGATATGCTCGCACGAGCCGATATCATTGCATTAGATGGTTCCGAAGCGTTTATGGGAGGTGCCCGTGAAGATTAATTCCGGCAGCAGGGGCTCCGCTCCCTATCGTGGTGGAATGTCGGGGTTCCTTTCGAACATCCCCGAATTCGACGAGGGCGAGATTCGCAAGGCCCAACGCATCGCGCAGGTACGCGACATGTGGAAGGACCTCGTAGAGCCCATCATTCTGCAGCATACCAACAACGTGTTCGTGTTCACCAAAGACGGTCGTCGCGAAATGCACGTGTATGTGGACGAGAGCATCTACGCCGCCGAGCTGAACAATCGTCGCGAATTGCTGAAATGGCAATGCCGCGAGAAGTTTGGCGAAGAAATCGACCTCTTTGACATCCATATCTCGCGTGGGCGCAACAAGCAGAATCATCCCTACGCCGAAGATGCCGAGGTGCAGCGTGCCGCGAAGGCCGCCGCCCCCGTGGTGCCCCTTACGGAAGAGGAACGCCAGCGCGTGGAAGAGGCATGCGCCCCGATTCCCGACCCCGTACTGAGGGAGAAATTCAAAAAGGCGATGATTTCCGATTTGGAGTGGAAGAAGTCGGAGTGACGGGATTTTTCCCAAAAAAGAGTCAAGATAGGGCTGAGACGCGCTCTGAATGCCCTTAAATAGTGCAAATCGCTCTATTCTCAGATATGTATGGTAGAATTCTACTGTTTACCGCAAGGTTGCTCCATCCAAAATCGTTGTGCAAAGGAGAAGAGCGTGGCAGATAACAAACCATCGCATTACGATGGAAAAGATATTCAGGTTCTGGAGGGTCTCGAGCCTGTTCGCAAGCGCCCTGGCATGTACATTGGCTCTACGAGCGTGCGCGGCCTTCATCACCTGGTATACGAGGTTGTCGACAACGCCGTCGACGAGGCGCTTGCTGGGTATTGTACCGATATTCAAGTTTGGATCTGCGAAGACGGCAGCGTGAAGGTTCGCGACAACGGTCGTGGCATTCCCGTCGACGAGCATCCGAAAGAAAAAATCCCCACGGTCGAGGTTGTACTTACCATTCTGCATGCAGGCGGTAAGTTCGGCGGTGACGGCTACAAGGTATCCGGTGGTCTTCATGGCGTAGGCGTTTCGGTTGTAAACGCCCTTTCCACGAAGATGATCGTGCAGGTTTGCCGCGATGGCAAAGAATACGAGATTTCGTTCAGCCGCGGCAAGACCGTCGAGAAGCTCCATGAGATTGGAACGGCCGATCATACCGGCACTACCGTGCAGTTCTGGCCCGACGCCGAGATTTTCACCGAGACCACCGTATTCAGCTACACCACGCTTTCCGATCGCTTCCGTGAGATGGCCTTCCTGAACAAGGGCCTGAAGATCACGCTGCACGACGAACGCGAAAAGGATGCCGACGGCAACATGCTGGAGGAAACGTTCCAGTACGCCGATGGCATCAAGGATTTCGTGCGCTATCTGAACGAGGGCAAGAGCGAGATCATGAACCCGCAACCCATCTACTTCGATGCGCAGGGCCCTGCCGGCGAAGTGGAAATCGCCATGCAGTGGACGGGTTCCTACTCTGCGAACTCGGTATTCTCGTTTGCCAATAACATCAACACCATCGAAGGCGGTACGCATCTCGATGGCTTCAAGCAGGCCGTTACGCGTACGTTGAACGATTACGCCCGCGCAAAGGGTCTGCTGAAGGAAAAGGACAGCAACCTTACCGGCGATGACTGCCGCGAAGGCCTGGCTGCGGTCATTTCCGTTAAGCTACACGAGCCCCAGTTCGAGGGTCAGACGAAGACGAAGCTCGGCAATTCCGAGATGCGTGCTCTGGTGAGCAATGCCGTCACCAAGGGTCTAGGCGAATACCTGGAGGAGAACCCGGGGCCCGGCAAGCAGATCATCAACAAGGCCTCGCAGGCCCTGAAGGCGCGCGAAGCCGCCCGCAAGGCTCGCGAGATGACGCGCCGCAAGGGCGTCCTGGAATCGTTTTCCCTGCCTGGCAAGTTGGCCGACTGTAGCAGCAAGGATGCTGCCGAGTGCGAAATGTTCATCGTGGAGGGCGATTCTGCAGGTGGTTCGGCCAAGCAGGCCCGCGACCGTAAGTATCAGGCAATCCTTCCCCTGCGCGGCAAGATCCTGAACGTGGAACGCGCTGGCCTTCACCGCGCGCTTTCCAGCGACACCATTTCCTCGCTCATCACCGCCATCGGCACGAACATCGGCGAGGAGTTCGACGCTGAAAAGGCTCGTTACCATCGCATCATCATCATGACCGATGCTGACGTCGACGGTGCGCACATTCAGATTCTGCTGCTCACGTTCTTCTATCGCTACATGCCCGAGCTCATCAACCGTGGCTACATCTACATCGCCATGCCGCCGCTGTACGGCATCAAGGATGGCAAGAAGAAGATTCGCTACTGCTACAACGACGATGCGCTCGCCGAGGCCATGAAGGATTACCCGGCGGACAAGAAGCCTACCGTTCAGCGTTACAAGGGTCTGGGCGAAATGGACCCCGATCAGCTATGGGAAACCACCATGGAGCCGAACCTGCGCATGCTGAAGCAGGTGAGCATCGAAGATGCCGCCGCTGCCGAACGTGCGGTCAGCGAGCTCATGGGCGATCAGGTAGAGCCCCGCAAGGAATACATCCAGCGTCACGCCAAGGACGTGCGCTTCCTGGATATCTAAGCCCCGAACGCAGCTAATCTGAAAAAGGAGTTACACGGTGGCAGACGAAACCAAAGACACCGCCTCGAATGAGGAAGAGAATAACGAAGCAACCGAAACCGAGGTAGCGGAAGAAGACCGCTCTGCCGAGGAAATTGCCATGGCGGCCCAGGTTGTTCCCGCCGACCTGAGCGAGCAGATGCGCCAGTCGTTTATCGAGTATTCGATGAGCGTTATCGTGGCGCGCGCCCTGCCCGACGTGCGCGACGGCCTGAAGCCCGTTCATCGCCGTATTCTGTATGCCATGAACGAAAGCGGCATCCTGCCTACGCGTCCGCATGCCAAGTCGGCCCGTACCGTTGGTGACGTTATTGGTAAGTACCATCCCCACGGCGACTCTGCCGTATACGACACCATGGTGCGCTTGGCCCAGCCGTTCTCGATGAGCGTTCCGCTGGTCGATGGCCACGGCAACTTCGGCTCCATCGATGGCGACAGCGCTGCTGCCATGCGTTACACGGAAGCCCGTCTGGCCAAGCCGGCCATGGAGCTGCTGCGCGACCTCGACAAGGAAACGGTCGATTGGCAGCCCAACTACGACGAGAGCCTGCGCGAGCCGAAGGTTCTGCCTTCGCGCTTCCCCAACTTGCTGGTAAACGGCAGCCAGGGTATTGCCGTTGGCATGGCTACGAACATTCCGCCGCATAATCTGGGCGAAGTCATCGATGCCACGAACCTTATGATGGAAAACCCCGATGTCACCACCGAGGACCTCATGAAGGTCATGCCTGGTCCCGATTTCCCCACGGGTGCCGTGATCATGGGTCGCAAGGGCATTCGCGACGCGTATGAAACGGGCCGCGGCTCGCTTACGCTGCGCGCGAAATGCGAGTTCGACGAAAAGAAGAATGGCCGCCAGATGATCATCGTGAAGGAAATCCCCTACATGGTGAACCGCGCCAAGCTTCTGCAGAAGATTGGCGAGCTCATTCGCGACAAGAAGCTTCCCGAAATCTCGAACGTGCACGACGGCGCCGACCGCCATGGCATCGACATCATCATCGAGCTGAAAAAGGATGCTATTCCCCAGGTGGTGCTGAACAAGCTGTTCAAGCACACCCAGCTGCAGACCACGTTCGGCGTGAACATGCTGGCCCTGGTCGACGATGTGCCGCACACGCTTTCCCTGAAGGAAGTTCTGCACTACTACATCGAACACCAGATGGACGTCATCACCCGTCGTACGCGCTACGACCTGCAGAAGGCCGAAGAGCGCGCCCATATCGTGCGCGGCCTGCTCATTGCCCTCGACCACATCGACGAGGTCATCAAGACCATTCGCTCTTCCAAGACTGATAAGGAAGCACGCGAGCGCTTGATCGAGCAGTTCGGCCTCGACGAGATTCAGGCTAACGCCATCCTGGAGATGCGCCTGCGTCGTCTGACCGGCTTGGAATATGAGAAGCTCCAGGACGAGTTGAACGAACTGGAAGAGAAGATTGCCTACTACAAGCGCGTGCTCGAGGATGACAACCTGGTGAAGGAAATCATTCGTGACGAGCTTCTGGAGATCAAGAAGAAGTACAGCACCGAGCGCAAGACGGTTATCACGGCTTCTTCCTCCACCGACATCAATGTGGAAGACCTCATCGCCGACGAGGATATGGTCGTTACGCTTACCAAGGGCGGCTACATCAAGCGCATCCCGCTTGCCACGTACCGTCAGCAGAAGCGCGGCGGCAAGGGCATGTCGGGCGTGAACTTGAAGGACGACGACTTCGTTGAGCATCTGTTTGTGGCCAGCACCCATGCGTACATGCTGTTCTTCAGTTCGCGCGGTAGGGTGTATCGCCTGAAGGTGTATGAGATTCCCGAGGCTGGCCGCCATGCGCGCGGTACCGCCATCGTAAACCTGCTGCAGCTTGACAGGCAGGCAGGCGAGACCGTGGCAAGCGTTATTGCCACGAAGGACTTCCCCGAAGAGGAATACCTAATGTTTGCCACCGCCCAGGGCATGGTGAAGAAGACTTCGATGAGCCTGTACGACCGTACGCGCCGCGACGGCCTGATTGCCATTAACCTGAAGGAAGATGACGAGCTCATCGACGTGAAGCGCGTGGCTCCCGGCCAGAGCGTCGTAATGGTTTCCAGCGCGGGCAAGGCCATCTGCTGGGATGAGGGCGAGGTTCGCGCCATGGGTCGCGACACTATGGGCGTGCGCGGCATGACGCTTGCCGACGATGCCCGCTTGCTGAGCATGTCTATTGTGCGCGGCGAGAGCGACCTGTTCGTCATCACCGAGCGCGGCTATGGCAAGCGTACTCCCATGAGCGAGTACCCGAACCACCATCGCGGCGGCCAGGGCGTGTTCACCATTGCCATGACCGACAAGAAGGGCCAGCTTGCCGCTGCCAAGGTTGTGAACGAGGACGAGGAACTCATCATCATCACCGAAGAGGGCATCCTCGTGCGTACCGCCGTTGCGGGCATCTCGCAGCTTGGTCGCAACACGCAGGGCGTGCGCGTCATGGACGTTGCCGACAAGGACAAGGTAACGGCTGTGGGCGTCGCGGATGATTCTGAGGAACGTCATCAGCAGCTTGCTGGTGGGGAAGAGGATGACGCTGCCGAAGGCCAGGAGGCTGCAGGCGAGCAGGAACCCGCTGAGTCCTCCGCCGAGGAAGGCACTGAGGAATAGTCTCTAACCCCGGTGTTTCACATGAAACATTAAGGAGCCGGCTTCGTGACGGCTCCTTCTTTATGACCTGTTGGCTTGTTCGCTATTTGAGGAAATCCTCGGGGCGCAGGTTCTTTACGAACGAGTGGAATTCCTTCAGCTCTTCCTGGTCGTCCTTGTGGCTGTGGAAGAGGAAGGGGAATGAGGTTTTCTGCAGAACGTCCTCGTCCATGTAGATGGGGGCATTTTGGCGCACGGCGAGGGATATGGCGTCGCTGGGGCGTGCATCGAGTTCGATGATTCGATCGCCTTGATGCAAGATGAGGTGAGCGTAGAAGGTCTGTTCCTTCTGCGCGACGATTTCGACCCGCAGGATGGTTGCGTCAAGGCTTGTGAGCGCGTTGATCATGAGGTCGTGCGTCATGGGTCGCGCGAAGCGCGCATGCTCTAGGGACATACCTAGCTGCGACGCCTCTACCACGCCGAGCCAGATAGGGACGATGCGGCAGTCGCGATGCTTCTCGAAATCTTCAGTGGGACAGAGGACCAAAATTGAAGGATTTGGAGCATTCGTAACCACTAAAGTCTGTACAGACATCTGAATCATTACGGTTTACCCCCTCAAAATCCCGGCATGTTATAATCAATTGTGAACTTTCTCCATACTATCAGATTTGTCTTGCACAAACGGGGTGGGGAGGGTATTCTAATCAAGCGCGTTTTCGCGGGCCCGTAGCTCAGTTGGTTAGAGCGCACGCCTGATAAGCGTGAGGTCGCTGGTTCAAATCCATTCGGGCCCACCATTTTGTCGATAAACGCTCCACCGTGAGCCGAGTTTGCCGGTGGAGCGTTTATTAATATCTAGCAGCGAAAACGACTTACATATTTGGGGCATTAGCTCAGCTGGGAGAGCGCGGGCTTTGCAAGCCTGAGGTCAGGGGTTCGATCCCCCTATGCTCCACCAACCATTCAAAAGAGGCCATAGGCCTCTTTTTCATTATTCTGCACAGTGCACCCCATCTAGCCCCTTGTGCTCGGCCTTACGTAGCGTTAGTACGCTACGGCCTCGCGGCGGGGCTATCTGGGGCACCCTGAGCAGAATTCGTCTGAAGGGGGATCGAACCCGAGAGGGCGAAAGCCGTAAAGCGTTCGCCCCAGTGGGGCGAACGTAGGCTTTCGGGCGGAGCGCGTAAGCGCGGAGCCGGGATGCTGCGCCGCAGGCGCAGCATGCGCATCCCCCTATGCTCCACCAACCACTCCTCATGATTCTTCGACCTGCTTTGCAGCTGTCCGACGTTGCCGTACGGGGTTTAAGGCGTGACGCTGCTAGAATACTCAGTCAAGAAAGAAACGGAGGATAGATGCAGCAGCCTATCGACACCAACGACCCGCAGGTGTTCGCCACCGTAGAAGAGAATCAGTACTTCGATCGGAAGAGCGCGCGCAAGGACGCCGACGAGATTGCTAAACACATCATCGCCTTCGCCAACTTCGCAGGTGGCAAGCTCGTCATCGGCATAGAGGACGATGGTGAGATCACCGGCTTCAAGCGCGACAAGGCGCACGACATCGAGGATTTCAAGCAAGCGGCCATCACGTGCTGCGATCCCGTTCCCAAAGTTGAGACGGCCGAGATCCCCATAACCAACTCCAAGGGCGAAGACGACCTAATCCTCGTCATCGACATCGAGGCATCGGCCGAACGCGTCATAACCAGGCGCAAGGACAAGGCTGTATTTCTACGGCAGAAGGATAGGAGCGTCATCCTTGACCGTGAGCAGGTTATAGCGCTCGAATATGATAAGAACCAGCGACGCTACGAAGACGAGGTAGACGACCGCTCCTCCATAGAGGACATCGACCTGGAAGTGATGTCCCGCTACAAGGCAGCCATAGGCACGGACGCGCCAATCGAACAGGTCCTCCGCAGCCGTGGGTTCATGAGGAACGGCCACCTGACAAACGCGGGCATCCTGCTGTTCGCCGAGTACCCGCCGAAGTTCATGCCCTGGGCCCGCGTGAGGGTGCTGCGCTATGACGGCGTGAAGCGCGAAACGGGCAAACGAATGAACATCGTGAAGGATAGGACGTTTGACGGCCCGCTCCCAAAGGTGATAGATGGCGCCAAGGCGATGATCTCCGAGCAGTTGCGCGAGTTCCAGTTCCTGGGAGACGACGGTCTGTTCAGGGTGATCCCGGAGTATCCGGAGTTCAGCTGGTTCGAGGGCGTGGTCAATGCGGTCACGCACCGCAATTACGGGTACAGCGGGGACTACATCCGCATATCCATCTTCGACGACCGCATGGAGATCTTCAGCCCCGGCAAGCTCCCCAACCTGGTGACCCTCGAGAACATGAGCCACACGCGCTGGTCGAGGAACCCCGTCATTGCCCGCACGCTCATCGAGTTCGGCTGGGTGCGCGAGCTGAATGAGGGCGTGAAACGCATCTACGAGGAAATGGAAGGACTCTACCTGAACCCGCCGGTGTTCTCCGAGCCGAACAACGCCGCCGTGCTTCTCACGTTAGAGAACAATATCGGTACAAGGGCCTTGCGCCAGCAAGAAAGCCTCGAGGATCACATCGGGCTGGATATCATGGGTTCGTTGAACGAGTACGAGATTGAGGCCGTCCGATACGCCATGTCTCGCGGCAGCGTCACGACCAAGACGCTCGCCGAGCAACTGCGTAAAAGCTCGAGCCTGTGCGCCAAGACGCTGAAGGGACTAGCCGAAAAGGGCGTGCTCGAATGGCATGGCAGCAGCAAGAACGACCCCTCGCAGTACTACACGCTCTCGGAAGTACGGAGTAAAACGGAGTAAATACGGAGTAGGCGGCTACTGGTGGCAAACGCTTCGACGCGGTCTTCCTGAACTCGCAGGTGAATCGCCAAATAACGGAGTAAAACGGAGTAAATACGGAGTAACGGATTGCGCAGTCTGAAACCTGATAGCGAATACTTCACGTTCCTGGACGAGTTGAGGGACAGCGGGACGGTCGACACCGTGTTGGCGGCTTCGTGCCTGGTGCGGGAGTTTCCGGGGCTTCGGGCCGAGGAGGCCAAGGCGCGCGCTGGTCGACAGCGGCGCCCCTTCCTTGAAGACATCTATGAAATACTAACAATCTTCCAACTCGTTTACGGCGAGCCGGCTTGTCCATGCGGTTATTACGGTGGCTCGAGGGCCGGACGCACCTGCAGTGCGTATTGCGTGCGCACCTACCGGGATCGCCTGTTGGATATCGCCAAAGATCGGCTGCGTGGTTTTGCGCGTGTGAGCGTCTTGAAAACGAGCTCAGATTCTTATCACTTGAGCCGCTCCGGGGCTCTGAAGCAATGTGAAGAACTCATTGATTGCGTCATGTCGTTGCGCTGCGCCCAGCCTATAGTTGCTGAAGGTGAACGTTACGCTGCTTTTTGCGCGAGACAGAGCGACGAAGAAGGCGCATCGGTCTTCTTCTGGCTGATTTTTGAAAGACCAAAACGCGTCATCCTCTAAACCGAGGAAGTAAACGCGTTGGTACTCCAGGCCTTTGCTCTTGTGGATGGTCATGACGGGGACGACGCCTTTGCCCAATAGCCTATCGATTGCAGCGAGAATGTCGGACGATGTTTCCAACGCGCCGTGAAGCGCCTTCACCAAAAAGCGCATCTGCCTACTGAGCTGATCGCTTTGCCTGTAAGCCGGATACCTTGCCATAATGCTTTCTTGGCTGATCCATTCGGTTATCAGCTGGAACGAAGCTTCCAGGGAAGCTTCGCTGTTCGCTTTTCGTAATCTAGAGCCAAACCTATCCAGCAGTCCATTGAGTTCAAGCTCGGTCGTCGCGAATTTGCCAGGGTCTTCAATTTCGTTTCCGTCACGCAAATTGAGCAGTTCGTCCTTTGCCGCTCGCCTGAGTCTTGCGCTGCAATTTCCGAGGGCGACATACGCGCAATCGATAATCAAGCTGATGAAGGGGTCTGAGAGAATTGTTTGATAATCCGCCTCCAATCTCGATTCGATTCCTGCTTCGCTAAGCTCCTTCATAATCGTCCTGGCATATTCATCGACCTTCTGCTTACTTAGGATGCAGATCTCTTCGGGCTCGACGCCTGCAGCGATGGCGTTCGAAATATCCCGCGCTAGGTATGCTGCTTCCTTGCGGTCGTCATCGCTTATGACAAGCCTTATCTCGCCGTCGTCGGGACGCCATGCATCTGACGGTAGTGCGGGCGAGGCGTGCTCGCCGAGAGAGTTGTACATCCTTGCCTGGAGTTCGACGAGCTTAGGCGCTGAGCGGTAGTTCCTGAGCAGTTGGATCTTCTCCGCATTGAAGTCGCTATGGAAACGGTCGAATGCATCCCTCATGGCGCCAGCCCAAAGCATAATCCGCTGCTTGTTGTCCCCAACGGCTGTCAAGGTGCCGTTGCCTCCTCCGAATAGGGCTTCTATCATCTTGTATTGGAAAGACGTCGTGTCCTGGAATTCGTCTATGAATACGTACTTGAAGGTCCGTCGTATTGCTTCCACTACAAGAGGGTTGTGCCTCAGAATGTATAGCGCCAGCGAGAAGACCATGGAAAAGCTCAGATGGCTTCTTTCGCCGTCCGGATTGTTGATCATGGTGAGGAAGATCCTCGCGTTCCCGCTTCCACCATATGCGATAAGCCTGCATTCTTCGGCCTCTTTTGCCCGGAACTGCTTCCTGTTCCCGCCGCAGACTTCGTCTCGGATCTTTCCCATGACTTCTTCGTCGTTGATTACGTAGTCATGGGTTGGTCGATACTGCTCGGGGAGGGCGTTTCTGAACCGGTCGAGGATGGACTTGGCGAAAGCGTCGAAGGTCACCGATGTGAACCTACGTCCGTATTCGGTTCCGCACCTCTCCTCCACGCGGTCGGACAAATTCGCCGCTGCGTCGACCTTGAAGCTTACGGCGAGTATCCGATGAGGCGCGTCGCATATGCCGGTTTGGAACAGGTAGCACGCCTTTTGCGCGAGCAACTCTGTTTTGCCCGCGCCCGGCCCTGCCACAACGAGCACGTTGCCCTCGAAGCGCAGGGCTTCATCAGCTCTGTCCTCGAGAACGATTCCGTCAGCCGGCAGCCATTCCTCACGCTTCATCGTCTGCCTCCGCAGGGGATCCCGAAGCGAGGCCGAAAACCGTTTTCACAAGGCACTCCAGTGTTTCAGGCATATGCTCCCTGAAAGACTCGTCGTCTACATTGGCAAGCGCAAGGATGTGCGTGCCTGGTTTGCCCCTATTTCCGAGGAAAAGGCTCTTGTAGCACGGCATGAGATCCTTCTGGTCTTCTGTATAAGTGGATCCGTCGCCGCCAGAGCCGTGTTTGCCCGAGTGCAAAACGTATTCGATGGCGTGCTGCCTATCCTCTATAGGTAATTCAACGGTGGAGCGATTGGACTCGTTTTCCGTGTCTTGCAGATTGATTGTTCCATCGACAGCCTTGTATGCACTGGGAAACGCGCAGAGCATCGCGAAGTCCAGATCGAGTGGTGCCGAGAAGAACACGCCCTTCGATTCGAGGTAACCAATCCATTCGTCAAATTCGGGGTCATCGTCGTCGCGTTTGCTGAGGGACTTGAATTCCGGCGAGTCCGTTGAGATGCCACCCGGCCAGTCAAACGTCTCGTCCTTCTTGAATTCTTCCAGCTTGCAAGCGGCGTACTTGATTCTACCCCATCCACCTCCGTAGCGTTCGCGGTCCAGGTCCAAAAGCGTCACGTAGGGGATATCGAGCTCGTTGAAAAGCCTCCAGAAATGGTTGACGTGCCTTCCGCCAAGCGGCGCGACGGATATCCCGTTGGCATCCGCTTGCCCGCATAGTGCCTCAATCGCCCTGGGCAGGACGATTTCCTCGCTGCTGCCTTCGCCGAGTACAACGGCTTTCGCGAACAGCACCTCGGGATAGGCGAGGAGAGACCCGCGGACGTATTTGTACGCTTCCGCTTCTGTGTTGTCAGGCAAGGACAAGCGGCGGCAAATCGTGGAATTGGATTCACGGCGCATCCTGAAATGTCGGATCTCCGTCGGCTCCACTCGCCCCACAATCGCGGGGGAGTGCGACGTTGCGATCACTTGGCAGTGGGGCTCTTCTCCGATTTTCCTCAGCTCCAGCATCAACTTGCCGAGCAGGTGAGGGGCGATGTGGTTTTCCGGCTCTTCGACGGCTAGAAGCGTGAGCGTGGGCAGGGTGACGTTGAAGTGTTCCTTTATGCCGTCTGCATTTTGCCGAAGCTTGCCCTCGAGTTCTACGAGGCCTTTTACCATGGAGAAGTAGAACAGAGATCTTAAGCCGTCTCCGAGCTCTTCGATCTCGTATTCCCTCTCCTCCGGTGTCGGCGAGAACGCGACTGCGGGATGATTCACTACGGACTCGAAGCTCCCTCCACCGAAGGTCAGCCTGGCGTTCCCGTAGCGGCTGTCGTCATCAAGGCCGTCCCAAGCGTCGTGGAGAGATTTGTCGATGGCATTCGCTCCGGGCTCTTCGAGCACGGTGTCGCTGATTTCGTTTATCTTAGCCCTGATAGCGTTCTTCTTGGCATCGCGCCAGTTCACCGATCCTATTAGGCCGCCAATTATCGTTCCCGAGTTCGCCCTAAACTCCGCCTTGGGATTCCGTGATGCGGGGACGTAGATCATTCGTATTGAGTCTAGCAGCTGTCGCTTAGCCGCGACGCAGTCCTCTTTCGTCTCGAGTTCGCCTTCCGCGGCCTTAATGAATGCTATCTCGCTGTCGATGGATCCCTCGGCGTTCGCACTCCTGCTCCACTTTGCCGAGAGCCGGATGCGCATAATAGGCGTCCCTTCCGGCCCGTTCAACGTCAGGTAATCGTAAAAAACCGCGACAACATCGTTCGGTTCCGCCGAGAGGAGCTCGTCGAATTCGAAGACGGCCTCAACGGCCAATTCAAGCTCATCGACATCCTCTGGTTTCGCGTCTTTTGGGAGATGAAAATCGCTGCGTATAATCTGGCGGTCGGCTTGTCGCGGGGCGAATATCTTTCCGAGCGCGGCGAGGGCCGCGGTCTTTCCGGAGCTGTTCTCGCCTATAAAGGTGGTAAGGCCATTGAACTCGATGGTTTGACGCTCGCCGAACGATCTGAACCCCTCGATTATTACTTTGGCAAGTCGCATTGCCGCCCCTCCGTTCTCCACTGTCTGCGATAGAATAAGGTTGTCCCTTGCACTACGGTTCCACGCTTTCGTTAAGCTGAAAGTGCGCCCATTCGATAATATCGGACGCTTTGCTCAGCCAAAGATCCCAGTATTTCTGGAGCGTGTGCGTGACGAGCTCGTCTCTTAGACCGGCATCCAGCATGGCGATAGCTGTCATTGCAATGTTGTTGACGCGCTCGGCTTCGATAGCTTCTTGTATTTCTGCATCTCTCTCATTACGAAATCGCTGCTGTATCTCGGGGATTAGGCTCCTCGTCTCTCGCTTGATTGCTTCCGAAAAAGAACTCATAGGCCTTCGCCCCTTTCCTGGGTCGGGAGAACAACTATATCTTCATGGTTAAGTGCACCGGCGGGGTACTCGGATATGTATCCGGTCATGAGAAAGTGTCCGCCACAATAATCGCACGTGTCTTCGAGCTCGAACTCGTATAGAGTTTCTGGACCCATCTGCCCGTCGTTCGTCGTGATGTTGCACCTGTTTTCGAGGTCGACCCGCAAAAGCGTATTACAATGCGGGCAATTTACGACCCGCTTCAGGCTGATGCCGCCTATTTCCCAAACGTCTTCGCTGTTGGCATTGTTTGCCTCATTTAACCGCACCTTGTTGTAATAATCGATCAGCGCATACCTGAAAACCTCTGATTTTGGTTTGCCAGTCGTTTCGCTTACGTAGTTGAGTTTTCTGCTCTCTTCGTCGTTGAGCCGAACGCGATACTGGTTGTCCCGACTATCGCTCAGCTTTGGTCTGCCTCGCATGAATTCTCCCTCCATATAACTGCAACTTTCTATTATTGGATATCCAAATAATATTCTAACAGCAATACGAGTGAAGTCAAGATAAGTGGATATCCATTAAATAGCTGCAGACAGAAGCGCCAGAGTCGAGAGCGGTTCCGTAAGCGGATGGTTGCATTCATTGAGCAAGAGAACGTAAGGGGCAGTAGTCATCCCCTGGTATAGCCGTGCTTTAGTAGTGCATAGCGGGCTTGCGTAGCCGTGGTGAAGACACGGGAGGGAGGGCTTGGGCGGCCGCCCCAGTTGACTTTCATGCGCCATGCGCCCCAGGCGGCGTGACAGCCCCGGCGGAATGTGGGGGCGCGGGCCCCCGGGCTGCGGACGAGTTCCAACGACGTGAGCGCATGGTGGCAGCGATGGCCGGCGGAGCAAACAGATAATGCCTCTATCGCGCAAGCTCGAGACGCTTTCCATTGGAGGAAGCCGAATCATCTTCCATCTTCGGTCTGCGACTAACCGGCGCAGACGCCAGTTGGCTGGTCGTACTAACGACATGATGTTCTATTAGAATTGGTACTAGATTTGTACTGCATTGCGCATGTGATGGAAGGACGTGCGATGAAGTATTCCGAGCTCATCGTGAGCGATGCAAAGGATTCCGAGGTGCAGACGTTTCTCGTAGACGGCGATGTCGTGCCCATGACCATATGGATACCGAGCAACTTCCGCGATTCGGCGATGGAGCGGACGCCGTAGCCTTCGTCGTAGAGCTCGGCAGCTCTCGATCTCGTGATGGCAGCGTGCAAAGTTCTACGGGCCATGCAAAAGCCTCCCTTTTCTCATGTCCAAGAAAAGGGAGGCAGTTCAGATAAGGGAGATCCCTTCGATTCCCCATTTATCTCGAGACTCGCCTATTAATGCGATTAAGTTGTCGGTTGAGACCACATGCTTTTTCTCCAGGGGCTGCATCTCAGGGTTGCGGCTTCCTGAGCGCATTGCAGGTATGCGTCGGCGGGCCGATCGAGGCGGCGGGCTACATCTTCTGCGACGAGCCGGCAGTTTACGTGAACGTGGAAGGCATTTTGGGCGCCTCGCTCGAGACGGCGAACCGCGCCGTATACGCCACGCGGCAGATGGCCGAGGCGGGCTACCTCTCGCAGATGGACTTCTCGCACGCGGTTGCGGAGGGCAAGCTCTACTCGATCGTCTTCGGCGACATGGTCTGGGTGGGCTTCGACCCGGAAACTGGCGAGAACCGCGACATCACCGATGCGGAGTCCGAGCGGGTCGTGGAGCGCTTCGGTGGCGTGGAGTCGATCGGGTCCACGCCGTCGAATACCTCCATCTCGCGTTCCGCAGGCAGGCCGCCGGATAGACGGCTTCCGCCACCAGAACCCCTCCGCAGGTATTCCACAATGCCGGCGCGGAGGGGTTCATCGGTAGTCCAGCCTATACATATATTGACTGGACTGCCGGATTGCTGGCTACGCCCTCCCTGATTCCGAAGAAATCATCGTTTGCCATTCGAATCAGGATTTGGGCCGGCGTGCTCGGATTGGCTCCTACGGCCGCCTGCACAAAACCGCCGGGCTCTCTCGACAGCTCCTCGAGGACGTCGACTGGTGTCGCTTTGTTTGCTGCAACCCGATCCTGCGCAATGCTGTCATCCTTAGCCAGGACCCGCAATGCCTTCGGTGAAGCATTTGGATTACCGGCGAGGTTAATCCTCACCTCAACATCAGAGTCGTCTACCAACATATCGAGGCATTCGGTAGGAGCGCTCGGATTCTCTGCAACCTTTCTTCTGACGGATTCCTCCCAATCCTGGGCGAGTTCCAGGAATAAGTCAGTGGGCAGGTTGGGGTTTCCGGCAACATATTCTCGAACGCCTGGGTTCTGGTCGACAGAGAGAGTTCGTATTATCTGAACAGGGGTGGACGGGTTGCCGCCTATATATCTCCTTGTCTCATAAGCCTCACGTCTTATAGACTCGCAACTCCGCTCGTCTCCCTGGCTTTCTAGCGCATCCGCTTCTTCGAGCTCGCAAACCGTCCTTTCGTATATCGAGGTCAACACATTAGGTGGCGTGCTCGGATTGATCTCGACCCCATATCGAACCTGCCCCTCTTCGTCGAAGGCGAGCTTCTCCAGCAGATAGTCAGGAGTGCCCGGATTCTGGGCAACCTGGCTCTTCACGAAATATCTCGTTGTAAAACCTGTTTTGGGCTGACTCGTATCCTCGTATTCGGCGAGCCGTTCGAGAACGTGTTGGGGGGTGCTCGGGTTTTTCGCGACCTCGGCCATATGACAGTCCGAAAGGAGCTCGAGTGTTTCGGCGGGGGTGCTCGGATTCTCCGCGATATAGCATCCAGGGACCCTATCTTCAAGCGTTCCTTGGGCGAGCTCGGCAAGCAAATGACCCGGCGTGTGGGTATTCATAGCGACGCCGTTAGTCACAAGACCGCCATCATGCGAGAGCTTCTCCAACAAGGCGCTTGGGGTGCTAGGATTCCGGGCGACGAAACCTCTCACCACGTAATCTTCGTCCTTTGCTAGCTCCTCCAGCAGATAAACGGGGGTATTGGGGTTTCCCGCTATGGCGTTCCGCACGCTTTGATGGGGGTCCTTTGCGAGTATGTCCGCGAGCGAGCGCGAGGATTTCTTCTGCTCCCCCGGAGATGAGCTCTTGCTTCGTGATTTTGAGATGAGGAAGACAATCGCTATAACTGCGGCGACGCCGATAATGATGATCCCGAAATCCATGCCACTTCTCCAATCTAATCGCGCAGAACGGCTCGATTGTTCTATTCACATTTAATCATGTTTTGCAAATACCCTACTTGTTTCTTGTGTACTTGCACGCAGGATATCTCGTACAACCGTAGAAAATCGACCCGTCCTTCTTATTTGTCAGCTCTTTGAGCTTCGCTCCACATTTCGGGCACCTCATCGCAGTCGAACCATTACCTCCAGAATGCCCAGGAGCGCTCGCTCTCCAGGCGACGTCGTCAACGTTTCGCGTATATCTGCAAGTCGGATAGCGCGTACAGCCGAAGAACTGGGAGCCGTCCTTGCTGTTCTTCATAAGCTTTAGCGGGGCGCCGCATTTCGGGCATTTCTTAGAGTCCGGCTTTCCATGGCCTGCATCGCGATAACTATTGTCTGAGTTGAAACGCACACTGGCGTACGTCACGGCCTTTGGAGCAGAATAGGCAGGTTCGTATTCCTCTGTGGCGTCAATCGTCGCCGTGCAGTCTGGCCAGTTGGAGCATCCGAAGAACGGCTTTCCGTCTGAACCGCGCCTTCGCCTTACCATCCATCCATCGCAGGCCGGGCACTTGAGCCTGTCTTCGAGGATCTCGGTCTGATCATAGCTCCTTTCGCAGAAAGGGAAGTTCGTGCAGCCCAGGAAGCTCCTGCCAGTTTGAGAATTGCGGCGAACGACGAGCCGCCCCGTTCCGCATCGGGGACATAGCGTTGGGTTCCAGACGTCTTTCCCTTCAATTTCAAACGCTCCCAAATGCTCCGATTCCAACGCTCTTATCTCTCCAACGAACGGCGACGGCCCCGCCCCCTTGTCGAGGGCGCCTGACACGAGGAAAACCCTCCGTTTGGTTCGGGTGATGGCAACGTAGAACAGGCGTCTTTCCTCGGCGAACTCGAGCTCTTCGTCGCCCCCGAGAAGAATCTGCAGAATAGGGTCGTCTTCGATTCGGTTCGGGAAGCCGTACATGTCGTTTATCAGGTTCAACACGACGACGTCATCAGCCTCGAGGCCTTTAGCTCTATGAACGCTCATGAAAGTGATGTTCCTGTTGCCGCCGTATATGACATGCACATCGCCGGTGTTTCTGTCGCGCCGCAGAGATATGTTCTCGTTTTCAAAAGAGTCCTGCCCCTTGAAATCGGGATAGAGCGTTTCGATATCGAAATTATGCCGGCCCAGGATGAGTATCTTCCGCATGCCCCCATCCTGCATCTGCAGGATGCTGCTAAGTGAAGCCTCTAGACCATTCGCCATATCGGGCATGTAACTGATGACGACTGGCATGTCTTCGTGCTTGAACGATTTCATCGTCTTGTGCACTTGCGCCGGATTGCGCTCGACGAACGCGCTGGCGATGTCGACGAGCTCTTGCGAGTTTCGGTACGTCCTCTCGATCTTGAGCGTCTCGTGGAATCCCACATACTCTCCGAAATCGGTGAACAGCGAAACGTCGCTGCCCGCAAAGCGGTATATCGATTGCCAGTCATCGCCTACGCACATGAGCTTAGCCTCACACGCATCGCGAATGGCTTTAATGAGACCGAATCTGCTCTTCGATATGTCCTGGTATTCGTCGACGATGATATAGCGGAATCGCTCCGTTGGGCCCTCTTCTGCAATCAACGAAGCGGCCTTGTTGATCATGTCGTCGAAATCGACCTGGCCTTTATCCTCGAGCCTTTTGCTATAAAGGGTCATGATTGGCTCGGCGAAGGCCATGAAAAGCTCGAAGCGGTGCCACATGAACCCGTCGCCTTTATATGCGTCGCGGCCCTTTTCAGCGACTTCCGCCATAGCGATATTGTTCGCTTTCGCCAGGGACAAGAACGTTGTGGTGAGGGTGGCGATGCTGCGGAGATACTTGTCGTCTTGGCTCAGCTTTGCATAAACCCCGGAAAGCATCTCTTCGTCACTTACAAGTTCGACGCCATTGGCTTCCAGAAGCGCCTCGAGCTTGTTCAGCAGGTCGTGGTCCTTGTTCCAGAAAGAGTAGCTTTCGATAAGCCGAGTGCCGTTTGCTTCGTGCACGGACCTCTTCCAATCCATTCCCTCGATGTATTTGCGCTCCTCGAAATCTGTTTCGATCCAAGGGCATCGCCCGTGCTCGTCAACTCCAAAGTGTTCGAGCCAGATGTCGTATTCGGGAAGGTAGAAGTCGGGTTGGTAGGCACGTCCATTGGTTTCGTAATCACCATCGTAGTTGCGCTCGTATTCGTAATCCACGCCGTGCAAGAAAAGGTAGTTTGCTATCATGAGCTCTTCGATGCTCTTCACGCGCTCCCCATTGAGCGTATCCAGTTGCCCCTTTATTGTTTCGAGGCTGGTTGCCTTTAGGGCCTCGAACCTCGCTCCCTCGCTTTCGAATTCGGAATAGTCCTTGGGCACGTGCTTATAGCACCCGTAGAACTCGATATACGCGCTCATCTGATCTGGATACTCCTGTATACCCCCTCGCAGATAGGATAGAACGCAGTTTCTGAGCTCGTTTTCGTTTGCAACGCCAACTTTGCCGAGACGATCGAGGCCCATCTTGTGGAATGTCTTGCAGGTTACGCCTTTGATGCCCGCCTTTTCTATCCTCTCCTGAAGCTCGTTGACAGACTTTCGGGTAAACGAGGTAACGAGGATCTCTTCCGGTCTGACGCCCCTATGTTCAGTCAGGTATTTAATCTTCCCTACGACGGTCAATGTCTTTCCGGAACCCGCCCCGGCAATGACCAGATTGTTGTACTCGTCGGTCACAACGGCGTTCCTTTGCTGGTCGTCAAGGGACTTACCATCAATGTTTGAAAGCATCGAATCACAAGCGGTAAGCTCCGACGCCTTAAACGCCTCGTTTCTTCTAACGCGGACTTCCTCATCGGCATGGTTCTCGATGAAAGCAGCTATGATGTCGGATTTCGGATGCGACTTGCGACGCGATGCGGGGATTCTTATCAGATTCTTATATAGCTGGGCATTCCTGTCCGTCTCTGCGTCCCAGTCCTTTTTCATCAAGAAGCCGTTCTCATAATCGAGAAGAACCCTCTGCCTCGTTAGCGCGGCTTCGATATCGGCAATCAAACCGTCGATTTGCTTACGCTGACCAATGAACCTTGCAGCGAGAAAGCAAACTGCAATCGCGATTAAGGCCGAGATGATTACTGCTATCGTCATCCTGTTGTCCAAGCTTGTTTTGTATGCAACGCAAACGATTATAGTATTCAAACAAAATCTGTTACCGACTTGATCATGGTTGCCGAGAACTGATCAGCTCCAAAACTGGCGTTTTTCGGGGTGATGTGGACGTCGTTCTTCCCGAATTCCCCCATCCGGGCAAGCCGTTCACGTTCTCGCTGAACGGCAGAATTTAACGGGCGTCTTTTGCGCGTCCGACCTGCGCTGTCAAGGGGGGAATCGGACACACATTCTTGCCGCTAACCCGTTAGTACGCTACGGCCTTGCGGCGGGGCTATCTGGGGCACCCTGAGCAGAATTACCCAGTGCATAGGGGGATCGAACCCCGAGAGGGCGAAAGCCGTAAAGCGTTCGCCCCTGTGGGGCGAACGTAGGCTTTCGGGCGGAGCGCGTAAGCGCGGAGCCGGGATGCTGCGCCGCAGGCGCAGCGTGCGTATCCCCCTATGCTCCACCAACCACTCAAAAGAGGCCATGGGCCTCTTTTTCATTATTCCGCTCAGTGCACCTCACCTAGCCCCTTGTTCGCGCGGTAACCATGAAGGGGGGGCGCTCCGCTTGGGAGACGCCCCATCTTGCTATCGGATTGGTAGCAAAGACATCATATAGGTGGGGTAATTCGATATAGTGAACATATGGGGAAGGGCACGCAAAATGATCTCGAGATTCATGCCGACATTGAGGGATTCAATGCCGCTCGTTCCTATGTGGAAACCCTGCTTGAAAGCTCGTCTGTGTCTCAAAGCGGTGTTCGCGAGACGATGCTCGTCTTCGAAGCAGTGTTTAACACCATGCTTGAGCGTGGCGTTGAGCAGAGTACCACGGTAACCGTTTCGACGAAAAAGGGGCTCGCTGGCGTGAGCCTCCAAATTGGTTACGAGGGTGAGAGGTTTTCCCTTCCCGAGGAAAACGACTCCACATCGTCGGGATCCACTGTTTTGCGTGCGTATGCCGAAAAGGTGTCATATGGATATAGCGCTGGCTATAACACCATTTTGGTGTCAGTGCGGAAAGATCCAAAGGGGAATATCATCCTGTGCGGATCAGGCATTTTGATTGGGATAGTTGTCTATCTCGTTCTTGCCATGTTTCTTGATGTCGATGAGCAACATGCCTTGCTTAATGAGTACATCTTTCCCTTCGAGCAGATATACGGCAATGCCATGCTTATGGTAGGTGCGCCTGTAACCTTCTTTTCCCTTTTGAAAAATGCCTCTAACGCATTCATCGTCTCGAAACGAAATTCGGATGCTCGCAGGCTGCGGATGATATCTCTCATTACGTCCGCATTTGCCGTCCTGCTTGCGCTTGCCCTCAGTTATTCCCTCATGTCGGTGCTTATTGGTTGGCAAGGGTATGATGCGGAGTTTGCGGGTAGCTACGGTGAGCGGAGCTTTTCGGATATAGTCACGTCAATGGTGCCTACAAGCATATTTGAGCCCTTTGAAGCTCTTTCTCCCATTCCGCTTATTATTGTCGCGTTGCTTGTTACCTATGCTCTTGTGTCGGCAGGTAAGGACTATGAGGTGCTGGGCCGGGCAATAGATGTTTGCTATGGTCTGTTCTCGCGCATGCTTAGCGCGGTCATGTTTTTGCTTCCTGTTGCATGTTGCCTAGCGGCTTTGGATGTCATGCTCGAGGGTGGTCATGAAGCCCTCCTTCGCACGTTGTTGCTTATTATGCTTATGGTCGTAAGCAGCGTATTTCTTTTTGCCTCGTATGCAGCGAGGCTAAAGGTGCGGGGTGTGAAAGTGATTCCCTTTGCCAAGAAGCTTCTTCCGCTCGTACGCGAAAACTTCGCTATTGGCTCGGTCATTAATGCCGTTCCGTACAACATTAGGTATTGCGTCAGGAATTACGGGCTGGATCGTGAGAGGGTTTCCCGTACGCTCCCATTTCTTGCCCAGATTAACCTTGATGGAAACTGTTTCCTGCTCATGTTCGTTGCCGTGTTCTACATTTTCGCGACGGGAACCGAAGTTCCTCCGGTAAGCATCGTGGTCATTTCGGCATTGGTCTTGTTCCTCTCTTTTGGAGCGCCCAACCAACCGGGGTCCATTCTTATCGGATCGCTTATTATCGTTACCTACCTCAAGTCCTATGATGTTGTATGTATGGCTATTTACCTGGAGTTTTTCTTGGGTGGTCTGCAAAACATGATCAACGTGATCAGCGATATAGTCACGGTGTCGGAGGAGGAAGCCCGATTGGCCCGTTAGCGCAAGTGTGATTTGGTAATTTGCTTGTCTGTTTTCAGGTGTCCAAATCGGCGAGACAAAGGCAGTTTACCTGGTTGTTTGGCCTAATCAGATTGGATATGAGCATGACGAAAAAAGACGTATTTGATGTGGCTCGCGATGCTGTAGCCGACGGGTTTCTCGACGAGCAGGAAGTGGAGATAATTCTAGCGGCAGCGCGCGAGCGCAGCGAGGAGCAACCGCTTACCACCAAGGAGCGCGCTGAGATCATGAGCATCGTACGCGACAGTATGAAAGGGCTGGCCTTTTCAAAGCTCCCCGTGCCCTTGCGTGTTTTGAGCATCCTTCTCATGGTGACGGGCGCGCTCGGCATATTCTCGGGTGTTGTGACCCTGCTCTCTTTATTCGATAGCAACATATTGGTGGAGGCTCTGGAAAAGGTGACCGCCACTACCGCAGGGGTCGTTGCCATAGCGGCGGCGTGTTCGTTTGCCTCCACGGTGCTTTCGTTCTTCGTGGGACTGCGCTTGATGCGAGGAAAACGAGGGGCTGCCAGTGCGCTCATCAACGTGAACATCGCCCTGACCGTGGTCTCGCTGGTTTGCGAGCTCATGCTCTACGGCATCGATCTTGTGCTTTTGTTCAACTTCGTGCAATTGGCAGCCCAAATTGCGCTCTCGACGTATCTCAACCCCTCGCTCGTCAACGAGTCGAAACTGCAGTCGGGCCTGAGGGAGCTCGACACGGAAATCCATGCCAAACAGGGCACCCTCGGCTTGGCCGACCCTGGCGAGGGCTACATACGTCTCGATTTCTTCAACCTGTTCTGGACGTTCATCGTCGGCTGCGTCGTCGGCCTCATCGTCGAGATTATCTTCCACATGGTCGTCGTCGAGCCCGGCGTCTACCAGGATCGCGCCGGCTTGCTGTGGGGCCCCTTCTCGCCCATTTACGGCGTCGGGGCCGTGCTCATGACCATCGCGCTCAACCGCTTCAAGGACCGCAACATCGTGTTCATCTTTGTCGTCTGCACTATTATCGGCGGCGGTTTCGAGTACTTCGTCAGCTGGTTCATGGAAGTGGGGTTTGGCGCTTCGGCTTGGGATTATTCCGACCAGTTCCTTGGCGACATATTCGGCGGGCGCACGTGCTTGCTCTTCGCGTCGATGTTCGGCTTGCTCGGCACGGTGTGGATCAGGCTGCTGCTGCCGGTGTTCCTGCGGTTGTTCAATCTCATCCCCTGGAAATGGCGTTACAGCGTGACGCTCGTGTGCGCTGCGTTCATGCTGGTGAATTGCGTCATGACCCTGCAGGCGCTCGACAATTGGGGCGCCCGTGCGGCAGGCCACGTGCCGGAGGCGGGGATCGAGCAGTTCTACGCCGAGAATTTTGGCGACGAGTACATGGCGAACCGCTTCCAGAGTATGACTATCGATCCCGAAAAGTCCGTTCGTTCGTAGGTAGCGAGCGGTCCGAGGAAAAGAGTGTGACATGGCTGAGAGTTTCTATGAAGATGGCGGCGAATTGACGTCCGATCAGATTGCCTATTTTCTGGAGCGCATGAATTCGGGCGAGGAAGTAGAGGCGGGAAGCGAAGTGCATCGCCTCATGACGGCTGCGTCTGAACGAGCAATGCGCATTACATCGCGCATGAATGCGCAATTCGACAGTTTGTCCCACGTGCGCGAACGGCTCGAGGAACTGTGGATATGTGACCTGCCCGAGAGCGTGGGGTTGTTCCCGCCTTTTACAACCGACTGTGGGCTTAATACGCACGTAGGCGAAGGCGTATTCATCAATGCAGGCTGTCGCTTTCAGGATCAGGGTGGCATTTACATAGGAAATCGCGCGCTCATTGGACATAACTGCGTAATTGCTACGCTCAATCACAACATGGACCCAGCTCTCCGCGCGAATTTGCTGCCCGCGCCTGTGCATATCGAAGCAGATGCATGGCTGGGCGCGAATGTCACAGTGCTTCCGGGCGTAACTATTGGAGAAGGCGCCGTGGTTGCTGCTGGTGCGGTTGTGACGAAAGACGTTCCCGCACGCACGGTTGTGGGTGGAGTTCCTGCAAAGGTAATCAAAGAGCTCGCGTAGCGGAGGATATATGCTACGCATTCGCCATGCGTGAACAAGGCTTCGCCCCTCGTTCATGGGGCTTGTCGCAGTATCGTTACGACTTGCTCGCGGTCATTGTGTGTCATATACGAACCCGAAATAATGATAGGCAATCGCTTTGTTCCACTTCGAATCATGCGAAGGAGCGGGCTATGGATGCTATCAAGGCGCCAAAGAGGGATTTCCTTTGGATAGTCCTGTTCCTCGTCGTGCTCATTAATGGCTTCGAAGCAGGCGGCTACCAGGCGAGCATCTGGCACATCGGGGAAGAGTTCGATCTTTCACTCACGTCCATGGGTCTCTTCGCCGCTATGGAGCTCTTCGCAACCATGCTTGCCCCCATCCTTCTGGGCAAATGGGCGGACAGCGTGAGGAAGTCCACGAGCATAACCATCATGTTGGGTATTCAGATTGTCGCTGCGCTCATCGCCGTTTTTGCGGCTTCCGATGCGGTGTTCCTCTTCAGCATCTTTTTCTTGGGGCTTACCACGAGCGCCTTGCAATTTATTTCCATTGCCGCCGTTGCGGATGCGTATCCCGTTACCGGTGGAAAGAAGGTGGCGTATATCACGATGATGTATGCCTTGGGTGCCTTACTCGCTCCCTTGGTGGTTGACTTCTACCTCCAACAGGGGCTCGATTGGCGTACGCTGTTCGGCATCCTTGCCGTGGGAAGCGTGTGCGTGTTGGTGGGAATTACTCGCTGCGGTGGGGAAGCGCGCGAGGCTAGGCCTGCGCAGGCCGAAGGCAAGGGCTTTGCGGGGCGTTTCGCGTTATCGGCTATCCTGCTTCTAAGCGTTATCATGTGCATTTACGTGGGCTTCGAAAATGGATTCGCCTATTTCGTCGACACGCTGTTCACCGATGTCCTGCAGTCTTCGAATGGAAAGATTGCCCTCTCGATTTTCTGGGCGGTTATGATTCCGTCTCGTTTCTTGGTGGGACGCTTCGACAAGCAAGCGAAGAAGATCCTCGTTGCCGCCATCATTACCATCCCATGCGCGATGATCTTGCTCTCGGTGAGTGCCAATCCGGCGATGGTCATGTTCATGTGCGTTCCCCTGGGGTTCGCAAGTGGCGCGATCTATCCTTGCGTGCTGACTATCATGCTGCCCTTCGCCGGGAAGCAGACAGCCACCGCAACGGGTATTATCACGGCTGCTACGGGCATTGGCGGCGTGGCATTTACGGCCCTGATGGGATTCATGGCCGATTCCCTGGGCGTGCAAACTGCCATGCTCGTGTTAGCGAGCTTCTTCGTTCTTTCGCTCGCATCGGCGCTTATCGTCATCAAGCGCAGCAACAACGTCGAGTCCGCGTAGCGCCGTATAGCCTGATTTCGCCTTCATGCGCCTGAAGCTCCCCGTCATTAACAGAAGCTAGCGATACGCTTTTCGCAATGGTCACCACCACTGCTCGCGGTCTTGTTTTCGGCTGTCTGTTTCGGAAAAGGACAGCGCGTCTCCCCGTTCCTGCTGGCTTTCGAGTGCCTTGCGTGCGCTCACTCATGCGGAACGTGTGGGACACCATACGATACACACGGACGCGTGGTACGATAACGCGCGTTATTTTCTAGGCTTTTCGAAAGGGGTGCGCATTGTGAATCGCGCTGAAGCGCTTCGTTTGCTCGGGCTCGATGACGATGCCACGCTGGACGAGATCAAGACCGCCTACAAGGAAACGGCTCAGATTTTGCATCCCGATAAGTTTGCGGGTAACAGGAAACTGCAGAAGCGAGCGGAAGAGCAATTCAAAAACCTGCAGGAAGCCTACGAGGCGCTTTCCCGTGGGGGTTCGGGTTCCAAAGCGCGCAGCTCGGCGCGTTCCTCTTCCCATTCGCGCGTGGTGGAGCTGGAATCCAAGCTGCGCGGCATTGCCGCCGCGCGCGTGCAGCTGCAGCAGCAACGCGATGCCTTTATCGACCGCAGGCGCACGGGGCTCATGCTGCTCATTGGCGGAGCCGTGGCCGCGCTCTTCGCGCGCTGGCGTATTCCCTGGCTTGCTGGCCTGGGTGGAGCCGTTGCGTTCTGGGGCGGCTTCGACGCCTTCACCGCGCATCGCAGCGTAGGCGACCTAACCAAGCAAATCAACAATCTCAACAACGAGAAGAAGCAGATACTGGCAGAGCTCGAAGAGCTTGAGTAAACAAGGATTGGCAGAGGCATGAAACAGGAACACATCCGCAACGTTGCCATCATCGCGCACGTTGACCATGGCAAGACGACCCTGGTCGACCAGCTGATGAAGGCAACCAACGTCTTTCGCGAGAACCAGCAGGTGGAAGACCGCGTGCTCGACAGCAACGACCAGGAGCGCGAGCGCGGTATCACCATTCTCTCGAAGAACATCTCCATCACGTACAACGATACGAAGATCAACGTCATCGACACGCCGGGCCATGCCGACTTCGGCGGCGAGGTTGAGCGCGTGCTCAACATGGCCGATGGCGCGCTGCTCATCGTAGATGCGTTCGAAGGTCCCATGCCCCAGACACGCTTCGTTCTGCGTCATGCGCTCGACTTGGGCCTGCGCATCGTCGTGGTCGTGAACAAGATCGACCGCCCCGGCGCTCGTCCCGAAGAGGTCGTCGACGAGGTTTTCGACCTCATGGTCGAGCTCGAGGCTTCCGACGAGCAGCTCGATTTCCCCGTGGTGTATGCAAGCGCCATGAATGGCTATGCCCGCTATGAGGCAACTGATGACAACGACAACATGATTCCGCTGCTCGACACCATCCTGAAGGAGATTCCGGCTCCCGACTGCGAGCCCGAAGGCCCCGTGGCCCTGCAGGTGTGCACCGTCGATCACTCCAGCTTCGTTGGCCGTATTGGCGTTGGCCGTCTGTACAGCGGTACGCTGCATAAGAACGATCAGATGCTCGTCATCAAGCGTGACGGTGTGCGTTACAACGCCAATATCAAGCAGGTATTCACGTTCGACAAACTGGGCAAGGTGGAAGTTCCCGAAGCTCACGCGGGCGACATCATCGCCGTGGTGGGCGTGGAAGATGCCGACATCGGCGATATGGTCACGAGCATTGATCATCCCATCGAGCTCGACCCCATCAAGATCGACGAGCCGACCATGGCCGTTGTGTTCCAGCCTTCCGACAGCCCGCTGGTGGGAGCTGATGGCGACATCGTTGGCGCGCGTCAGCTGAACGAGCGTCTGGAAGCGGAAGCCGAGAGCAACGTGACCATGCGCATTCAGCCACTGGAAGACAAGAGTGGTATCGAAGTTGCCGGTCGCGGCATTCTGCAGATTTCTGTTCTTATCGAGACCATGCGTCGCGAAGGCTTCGAGCTGCAGGTTGGCCGCCCCCGCGTGCTCATCAAGACCGACGAGAACGGTCACAAGCTTGAGCCTATCGAGGAAGCAACGGTGGAAACGCCCAGCGAATACGCGGGCAAGTGCATCGAAGTCTTTGGTAATGCCGGTGGCGAGATGCTCGACATGGCCAGCAAGGGCGAGCAGACGCAGTTGGTATTCCGCATTCCCACCCGTGGCACCATGGGCCTGCGCACCAAGCTGCTGAACGCCACGCGCGGTGAGGCGAACATGTTCCATCGTTTCATGGAGTACGGCGCCTATCGCGGCGAGTATTCCGGCCGCAAGAACGGTGGCATGATTTCCATGAGCACCGAAAAGGCCGTTGCCTACGCTCTTGATACGCTGCAGCAGCGTGGCACGCTGTTCGTGTCTCCGGGCGACGATTGCTACGAGGGTATGATCGTGGGCGAAAGTGCCAAGGAAGGCGATATGGTCGTGAACATCGCGAAGACCAAGAACCTGGGCAACCAGCGTTCCTCTTCCGCTGACAAGGCTATTCAGCTCACTCCTCCCGTGCGCTTCACGCTGGAAGAGGCTTTGGAGTACATTCAGGACGACGAGCTGGTAGAGGTTACGCCCAAGAACATCCGCCTGCGCAAGCGCATTCTGGATACCACGGCTCGCAAGAAGGCTAACAAGAATAAGTAGCCGAAATTAACATGCTCCCAGATGGGACCCTCCTAATCACTAAGTGATTAGGAGGGTTTTTCCTTGCAATACTCCCTTTCGTGTCTCCTGCGCCCCGCGCGAAACCCCTACGTTTCATCCAGCGGACGTCAGGAGGGCGTCCGAAAGTGAAAGGGAGGATTCTTATGGGAATCGAAAACAAGTCTCCGGAAACGACGATGGGGCGTAGGGGCTTCCTGAAGGGCGCGGCGCTTGCCGGTGCCGCAGCCGTCGCGGCTGCCGCCATGCCAGGGTGCTCGTCGCCTAAGTCGCAGACCCAGAGCGCCGAAGCCACCCAGGCATCGACGCATCCTTCGGGGTATATGTGCTCGGAGGATTGGCTGGGCGAAGCGCCTTCAATCGACGAGAGTAAGATCACTGATGTCATTTCGGCAGATGTGGTGGTGTGTGGCAGCGGACACTCCGGAACGCAGGCTGCCCTTGCCGCTGCGGAAGAAGGCGCGAGCGTCGTTGTGCTTGAAGCGCGCAACGTTGACTCCGACACGGGCTACCTGCATTACTACGGCCAGGAATTTGGGCATTTCAATAGCCAGTGGCTCATCAACCAGGGATACGGCCCCTATGACACAGGCGAGATCGTAAGCGAGTTTTGCCGCCGTGGTGGCAACCGCGTGAGTCCTGCGATCATCCGCGCGTTCGTGGACAATTGCGGCGAAGCATTCGACCATTTCATCAGCCTCATTCCTTCCGATAACCATATGCTCGAAATGGGGCCGAAGGGCGAATTGGGCTTGCATATCGCCTATGGCCGCAATCCCGAGGACTATCCCATCGAAATGGGCGGTTACAAGACCTGGGTTGGCGATGCCATGTTCTGGGGCAAGTACAGCGACGAGCCGGTGAATGGCGTGGGCGCCATGTCCAACATCAGTGAAGCCGAGAGCTTCCAGGTCGCAGAAGCTCAGCGCTTGGGTGCGAAGTGGTATTACGGAACAACCGCGGTCGTGTGCACGCAGAATGGCGACGGGGACGTGACGGGCGTTATCGCCAAGGGTGAAGATGGCTCCTACATCAAGTTCGAGGCTGCCAAGGGCGTTATCCTTGCCACGGGCGATATGGGCCAGAACGGCGAGATGATCTGGAATCTCATTACGGAAGTGCCCGAATGGTGCGAACGCCAGGGCGTGGAAGCGGGTAGCGTAACCGCCATGACCATGAATGACGGCAGTGGCCTGAAGATGGGCTGCTGGGCTGGCGGCTATATCGAGCCGGGTCCTCGTCCTACGATGAGCATGGGTGGCGGCGGTGGCGGCCCATGGGGTACCGCTCCGTTTTTGTGGGTGAACGCCGAGGGCAAGCGCTACATGAACGAGGCTGTGACGGTTGGCGCGTTTGCCGCCACCCTCAGGCAGCCCATTGGCACCGTTGCCACGGTTACCGACTCGAAGTGGCTTACCACCGTGCAGCGTGCGAGCATCGACCATGGCGCCCCGAACTATACGCGCCCGCAGTACTACGACGACCTGGTAACCGACATGTCTGCCGTTGTTGCGGCTGGCGCGCAGGGCGCTCCCGTTCGTACGTGCACTATCGCAGAGCGCATGCAGTCGACGGTGTACGGCGCAGACGACCTGGAAACGGCTTTGAAGTACGCTGGCTACGAGGGCGATGCGCTGAAGGAGGCGCTGGCAACCGTCGCGCGTTACAACGAGCTGTGCTATGCCGGGTCCGACGCCGACTTCGGCAAGGATGCGGAAGTAATGATTCCCATCGATGAGCCGCCTTTCTACGTGGCCCCCTCTTCCAACGAAGCAAAGGGCGTAGCCGGCTTGGTGACCCTTGCCGGTCTGATGACCGACGAGAACCTGAATGTCATCCGCCCCGACTACACGCGTATCAAGGGACTGTATGCCGTCGGTAATTGCCTTGGTCAGCGCTTCGGCAATGCGTATAGCACGCCTACGGCTGGCGTCTCCATCGGCATGGCGATGACCCATGGTCGCGTCTGCGGTAAGACGGTGGCTAACCTGTAAATTCGAAGCACTTAGGCTCGGCGACACCCTCCCCGCCGAGCAACGCTCGAATGCCCCGCTTGCGTCATACATGCAAGCGGGGCATTTGCGTTGGTGCTACTCGTTTTCGATGAGGTCGATGATTTCCTGTCGTGAGCCAATTCCCAGCTTCTCGTGGATGTGCCGTGTGTGGGTCTTCACGGTATGGGGCGAGATGCAGAGCGTGTCGGCTATGTAGGTGGACGATCTGCCGCGCGCAATGTACGACAGCACTTCGCCTTCTCGGGGCGTGAGATTGTACTGCTGTGCGATGGCAAGGCAGTGTTCTTCGATTCCGGCATTGAATGCCGCCGGCTGGCTTGTGGTGGGGCGCAAGACGAGAATCGCGTAGTTGGCGAGTAGGAAGAGCATGGTGCAGAGGGGCGCGATGTTGCGCGCGATGTCGTCGCCCAGGTACGTGAAGGATGCAAACCCCAGCGGCACGCTGATGAAAATGGCGGCAGGTGCCATGCCGCAAAGGGGTATGGCCAAATCACGTTCCGCACGAATGGCGGTGGTCACGTAAAGCCACGACGTGATCATGCAACTGCTGAAGCATGCTCCGCCGCCGAACGCGAAGAAGGCGTTTGCCGGGGTACTGCCACTTTGGGGGAAGAGCATCCAAGGGAGTAGCAAAAGCGCAGCTCCAGCGGGCAAGACGGCTTGCAGGATGATGTTCAGGCTGAATTTCCGGGGTGGATGCAGGGCAAGCAAAATGGGCGGAATGGCGCAGACTGCCCGAAACGTGATTTCCAGGAGGCTGTGGTTGGCGGTGACGATGGGCGCTTCGACATATTGCGCCGCGCGTGCCGAGCCGGTGATGAGATAGAAGATAAACAGGCCCGCAATGGGGAAAGCGATGTCGGCAATGGCTGTAATGATGCGGGGCAGTGTGTCATTCGCGTTTACAGGCGCAATGGCGCTTTCCTTCGGCGTCTCGTCGTTGCTCGTGAGGATGGGAAGGCAGCCAACGACGAATAGGAGCGATGTATAGGCGAAGAGCAGCGCTTCGGGAATGGCGAATGCGATGAGCTCCAGGCAGGAAGAGGTGATAACGCCAATGGATATCCCGACCGCAGCGTCTTGAAAGTCGTGTCGAGCGTATTTGGCGGCCCACTTGCATATGCTTGGGAAGAAGGCAATGGCGCAGCCTACGGCGGTGATGATGGTGATAGGCGTGGTGGTGGGCGCAAAGTGCGAGATGGCAAGGCAGCAGGGAAGCAGTATCGCGGGCGCGATGGGGGATGCCTTCGCAATCATGGATGGCGCAAGGTGCCAAAGCGCAATCGCGGCGCACGAAACGAGGACGAGCGCGCAAATGAAGGCGAAGGAGAACGAAAGCGAGGCTCCCTGTAATTCGGGCAGGTAATCAACGATGGTGAGAAAGGACGCCAGGAACGCGCCCCAGAGCAGATGCTCCGTGGCAAAAGCGGTCTTTTCACGAGAGAACATGCGCATTTAACACCCCTATAGCAATCGAAGGCCCGCACGATTATACGTTAGAAACCGTGCGGGGCATCGATTGGGAGGATGCTATCTGGTGATTGTCGATTGCTAGTCGATGGATGTCAGGTTGGAAAGCTCTGCTGCTTCCTGCGCCTGTCGCTGCATCTTCATGATTGTTACGATAACGCGATTGAGCTGGGTGAATGTAATCATGTGTCCTTCGCCCAGCCTATCCCAGAAGAACTTCGACCCGGCATAGTTGATGATATTTACCACGCGCAGAGCTTCGCGCTCGCCCCGTTCGGTAAGGGCGATGTATACCGCCTTGTTGTCGTGGGGATGCGCAAGCCTCTGGATGAGCCCCTTTTCATGCAGGGCCTTCGTAGTGCGCGTGGCCGTTGCGTTCGTGAGCATGAGCTGATTGGCCACAACGCCAATGCGCATGGGCATATGCGTTTCGTAGAGGCGCTGCATGACTCGGCATTCGGGGATGGGGTAGCCGCTCTGGGTCTTCGTCTCCTCTTCAATGGGGCGTGCGATGGATTCCAGCGCAGCAATGAGATGCGTGGTTGGGTGCGTCTCCGAAATCACGGGCGGGATGTTCTTGTCGATGGAGTGGCCTACGTGGGTAATGGCCCGAAAGAGTCGCTGGTAATTCTCGTTGCGTGGTGGCCAGGTGATCCTGAATTGTGCGACGAGCGTCTTCTCGCTCTCGTTGACATAGGCGATGCCCTGCGGCGTGATGGCAGCAATGCGTGCGCGTGCATCCTGCTCGCTTTCGCGGCGATGCGTGAACATGAGCGCGTCGATGTGGGGGAACGCGTTTGCTATCACGTTTGGTTTCACGTGAAGCAGCGTGCTGAGCTCCGATTGGGGAATGGTTCCCGGATGCGCGAAGAAGAGCTCGATGAGCATGCGGTACTGCGTTGCGCTCAGTACGCCTTCGGCTTCCAAAACCTGGCGTAGCGCATTGCGTTCCATGGAAAACGGGATGAAATACGTGGATGTAAATGCTGCTTGTTCGCCCTGTTGAGCCATTACTGCATGTGCCATGCTGATACCCCTACCCGTCGTTCAGCTATGCAAGTATTTTATTGCGGGCCCGCAGCATGGTCGCACGTCATTTGGGTATTGTTGATGTTTGGAAACTAAATGTAACCGTTCTGGTGTCTTTTAAATCCCAAGGGGTTCTCCTTGCCTAAATTGACACATGCTCACACATTTTTCCTAATTCGTCACATCGGAGTGGAAGAACAGGGCTACACTGTTAGCAAAGAGGAAGGACACGCCAAATCGAAAGGAGCACGGTATGTGCCAGAATGGTGTCAACACGGGTCAGTATAAGATGATGCTCGAGCAGATCGACGACCAGATCGCTCTGAATCGTAGGTGGGCTCATAAGCTGGGCCACGTTGCCGGCGATGCGAGCTATGAGAAGACCTGCGAGCTGATGCACCAGGTGCAGCATCTGCTTGATGACGCTCGCGCGCTTATCACCGACGCCCAGGATGCGTTGGAGGAAGACGCCGAAGCTGTGGCTAACGTTTCGGTTAAGCTTGTATAGATCCGCTAGTTGATGAGAAAGAGGCGTTATGTCCAACGATCTCATGCGCTTTTCGGTGGCGATGCCGGAAGACTTGCTGATTGAATTCGATCAGCTGGTGGCTCGCCGTGGCTTGGCGAAGAATCGCAGCGAGGTAATCCGCGACTTGGTGCGCGAGGCGCTCATTAGCGAGCAGTGCGCTACGTTGGGCATGGAAGTCATGGGGACGCTCACCATCGTGTACGACCACCATGTAAACGACCTGCGTGACAAGATTGACGGCGTGCAGCACGAATACTTGGAAAACGTCATCTCGAGCACCCATGTGCATATCGACCACCATGCTTGCCTGGAAGTAATCATCATTCGGGGAGAGACGGGCTTGGTGCAAGGCATAGCCGACCTCATCCTGGGGTTGAAGGGCGTGCAGACGGGGCGCTTGGTTCTTACGTCAACAGGTGGGCGCATCTACTAGCTTTCAGTGCCGGCAACTATACATATATATATGTAAGGCGCCGCTGGGCGCCTTATTTGCGAAAGGGAACACTATGGACGAAAAGGTCCTGCTGGGTCATGGTAGCGGCGGTACTATGATGCGCCGCATTATCGACGAGGTATTCTTCGATGCCTATGGTGGCGAGGAGCTTGCTGTCGGCAATGATGCGGCAGATTTGCCGCTTCCCGCAGAGGGCGAGCGATTGGCGTATTCCACCGACAGCTTCGTGGTGACCCCTCATTTCTTCCCGGGTGGTGACATCGGGCATTTGGCCGTGTGCGGTACCGTGAACGATGTGGCTACCAGTGGTGCGGTGCCGAAGTACCTTTCGTGCGGCTTCATTCTGGAAGAAGGCTTCCCCATGGAAGATCTGAAGCGCATTTGCCAAAGCATGGCGGATGTAGCCAAGGAAGCTGGCGTGCGCATCGTAACGGGCGACACGAAGGTCGTAAATCGCGGCCATGGCGATGGCGTGTACATCAATACGAGCGGTGTGGGCTTCATTCCCGCCGGACGAGTGCTTGGCGGTCAGTACTGCAAGCCAGGCGATAAGGTGCTCGTGTCGGGTACGTTGGGCGATCATGGCATCACGATCATGAGCTGTCGAGAGGAGCTGAGCTTTCGTGCCGACCTGAAAAGCGATGCCGCTCCCTTGAACCATTTGATCGCGGAAGTGCTCGAAGCGGCGCCTCATACGCGTTGCTTCCGTGACCCCACACGCGGTGGTTTGGCAAGCACGCTCAATGAAC
Organism: Denitrobacterium detoxificans; assembly: GCF_015062615.1. GTDB lineage: Bacteria > Actinomycetota > Coriobacteriia > Coriobacteriales > Eggerthellaceae > Denitrobacterium > Denitrobacterium detoxificans_A. The sequence goes on along the minus strand of NZ_SUUH01000004.1, from coordinate 47,138 downwards.
TTGCGGAGCAGAGTGGCGTCGATATGGTTGTCGACGAAATGAACGTTCCGGTGAAGGATGCCGTGCGTGGTGCGTGCGAAATGTTGGGCTACGATGTCTTCCAGGTTGCCAATGAGGGCAAGATGGTTTGCGTGGTTCCCGCGGAAGAATCTGAACTTGCGTTGGAAGCCATGCGTGCGAATGAGTACGGAACCGATGCGGCGATTATCGGAGAGGTTCTTCCGTGCCCTGACGACCGTGCGCCGCGCGTGAGCATTAGAACCGGGTTCGGAAGCATGCGCATCCTTGATATGTTGGTGGGGGAGCAGCTTCCGCGCATCTGCTAAATAATAAACTTCGGCGATTGCGCTTGCGCGAAAAGGGAACCACGGGAATCTCCGATATTTGAACCCATGGCGCTGTAGATTTCATGAAAGTTGAACCGCAACGCTGAAAAATGAACGCCGCAATGGATGGCTTTTCGTTGCGGCGAAGGTGCGAAGGAGTCGCGTCTGCGGGCGCGACTCCTTTCGCTTTGGCGTCGCTGTCGAATCGTGCGTGAGGCTGCTTTGGATGGCTTGGCGGATGGCCGTCGATGGGCGCGGCGCGCACCGCGCGAAGGATGCCTGGAGCGTCCGCGGCGCGGAGGGCTCATCTTCGCCACATCGCTCCGTCTGACTATCCTTGGACGGATGCTTTGGCGTGCATTCGAAAGCGAGTCGGCTGCGCGACGGATGTGATGGCCGCGCGACCGATGATTCCTTGGGCGCCATCGATGGAGGGCACGGTTGGATTGCGCTCATTTCGGTGGGTGATTCACGCGACGTAGAGCTTGCGCATGCGCGCTTGGGGCGCACAAGATATAGGGTTTCGCCGCATTATTCACAGTGAGAGATAATTACTCATTCGCGTATCTTTTCGCATACGAACTGGGATTATGACTCCAAGGTAACGCATGCAGATTGTTTGGAGAAAGGGTATAGCGCAAGTTGCAAATAGCTGATAGTATCAAGTGATACCAGGAGTGTAGCAATGGGTGAATTATGCGCTGCGCGCCTGGAGGGCATCAACTTGAGCGGGCCAAGTATCGCGGATAGTACCGTATTCTCACTTGACCTGGCAATTCAAGGGTATGTTGCCCGGGGGTTGTTACACGAGGAGAGCGTTTGCAGTGGAGTGCGCTACTGCAAAAATGCGATTCGCTGGGGTCGAGAGGAAAACCTCCGCTAAGGTAGCGGTGGCTCTTGTCCTTGTGACGCTGTGCGCCTTCTTGGCTTTCGCCGCCCCCAATCTGGCATTCGCCGCAGACATCGAATCCAATACACAAGACGATGCCGCAGCTACGGTATCCGCCCAGGTCGTGAATGACGACGAGGCTGTAGTCGAGGAAATCAACAACCCCCTTTCCTCCGATGAGCCCGCCGCCGTTTCTTCTGTGCAGGAAACCGCAGATGAGGCTGTTGCAGTTGAAGGCGTCGAAACCCCCGCGGAGGGGGATGACGTGAATGCGTCCGCTACGGAGCCCACCGATGAGCAGGCCCTCGAAAGCGAGGAGCCTACCGAGGAGGAAGCTTCCGAAGAAGCGGATGATCCCGCCGAAACTGACGGCGTTTCCGATACCGCGTCATACGACGAAGACCTTCCGCAAGGGGAGGGAATCGGACAGGATGCGCCCTCGGTCGAGCAGACCGATAGCGGTCAAGACGACACCTCCGCAGAGACCATTGAGGCTCGCTCGGCATCCGCCGCAGCGAGCTCGTTCGTTTCGGAAAGCAACGAAGGAGCGACTACTTATATAAGTAATAGTGTAGAGGGCAGCGACGCGCAGAGCGTCTGTGGCGTCACCACCACCGCCGCCGCGAACGTCTTCGGCATGAGCGCTCAGGGCGCCACCGACGAAGCCGCCCCCGCCGATGCCTCCGCTACGCTTTCCGATGCGAGCGAAAACGAAACCGAACTCTCCACCCTTGGCGCCGACGATGCAACCGCCGCCGTTGCCGAAAATGGAACGAATGAAAATGAAACCGCCGCCGCTTCCGAAAACGGAACCGACGGAGCGGATGCTATTGATAACGAAAATGGAACCATCGCCGCCGACGCATCCGGTTCTGAAAATGGAACCGCGGGCGCTACTCTTTCCGACGGCGAAAATGGAACCGAGGGTTCGAATTCTTCCGATGGTGAAAACGGAACCGAAAACGAAACCAACGGCTCCGACGAAAATGGCTCCGCCGAAAACGGAACCGCGCCGGCTGCCAATGGCTCCGCGACGGAAAACGAAACCGCTTCGACGGTTGCCGAAAACGGAACCGCCACTGCAACCGGAACCGACTTCTCCGCGAAGCAGAATGAAACTCGCGGCGCTCAGTCCGACCGCGCGGCGGGCATGGGAATTGCATCCGACGACGGTGTAACCAGTCTGGTTCCGATGGCTACGAGTGGCAGCTTCAGTGGAACCGGCAGCGATGTTTATTGGAGCGTTTCTGGAACCACGCTGACCCTCACCGCTTCCGGCACGGGCAATTGGACGGTCGTGGAATTCGGTACCTCGCTTCCGTGGAAGAGCTCCTACGGCAAGAGCTCCATCACGCGCGTGGTCATCGACTCCCGCATCGTCCCCACTAACTTTAAGGAATGGTTCCTTGGCTACGATCAGTTGGTGTCGGTGGAAATCGTCACCAACGGCAACGTCTCTTTCAACGTCTCGGGCGTCTCGAGCTTCGAGAGCATGTTTAGCGGATGCACCAATCTGACCACGATCACGGGAACGAATGGTTGGGCAACGAGCGCTAGCGCTACCTATACTAATATGTTCTACAATTGCTCGAGCTTGCGCGCGCTGGACATGACGGGCTGGAGCATCTACGAGACGACGGCCCGTGGCGGCATGTTTAATGGCCTTTCTTCCATCGTGCAGCTGATCGTTCCCAAGAGCGTGGTGCTCGATGGCACCGGCCTTACGGTTGCCCCCAGCCGCGGCACCACCGCCGGTACGTGGTCGGGCGGCAGCTTCAGCGGAAGCACTCAGGATCTGGTCGACCTCTACACGACGGCGACCACCGCCACGACGGACACTACTACGTATAACTTCGCCTACACTTCTTACTTCGCGAGCAACGCCGACCACAATGTTATTTGGAGCTTCGACTCCAGCACGGGCGCGCTTACGCTTTCCGTGCTTGACGCGAGCAAGAGCACGACGGTTACCGAAACGGCCGACGCTCTTCCGTGGCTCGCCTCCGTTGACTACAAGGCGATCACCACCGTGACCGTGGATGGCAGCGTTGCCAAGATTGCTCCCGCCACCCTGGAAGCTTGGTTTAAGGATTACGTCGACCTGACCGCATTCGACGGCTCGGGCTTCGACGTTTCCTCCACCACGAGCTTCGCGAGCTTGTTCGAGGGAGCCACCTATCTGGCCAATGTGAATCTGACTGGCTGGGAGATGCCCGCCAGCTCTGCTCGTACCTATATGTTCGCGGGTTGCTCGGGTCTGGCGCGCCTCGTACTTACTAATAAGGTAATCCTGGCGAATACCTCGTTGGGCAATACGCTTACCAAGCACGCCGCAAGCGCTGGCTCGTGGGATGTGGAAAATGGCGTGTGGTTCGGCACCACCGATAACGTGGTTACGCGCTATCCCGCCGACACCACCTTCGATGCCGAATTGGGCACCGACCCCATCACCTACGTCTGGCACGCCAATCAAATTGGCGGCCGTTTCGCCAATGACAATGCGTGGTGGAAGTTCGCGGACAATACGCTCACTCTGGGTGTGGATGACGCCACGGGCACCGTGACGGTTACCGAGCTCGCGGCCGAGCAGCCGTGGCTGAAGGATGCAAGCGGCACGACCATCGTAACCAAGAGCAAGATTCGCTACGTGGTTACCACCAACGGCATCGCCCCCACCAATCTGGAAGATTGGTTCTATGGTTACACCAACCTGATTAGCTTCGATGGCTCGGGCATGAATGTCTCGCAGGTTACGACCTTCGCGGGCATGTTCCGCAGCCTTACCCAATTCACCACCATGAATCTGACCGATTGGGAAATGCCCGACGTGACGCGCGGCAACATGTTCTATGGCTGCAGTGGCTTGGCAACGCTCACGCTCACGGATGGCGTTATTCTCGCTGGCACGGGGTTTGACGACACGCTCGCTGCTCATACGACGAGCAACGGCTCGTGGCAGACCTCCGATAGTATGTGGTTCGGCAGCACCGCAAACCTTGCGGCGCGCTACCCTGCCAGCTCGGCCACCACGGGCAATGCGACCGGTACGTTCGTATACGTCTGGTCCACGGGATTGAAGTCGGGCCGCTTCATTTCCAACGACAATGCCTGGTGGAAATTTAACGCCGACGATGGCACGCTGACGATTGGCGTTACCACTACGGCTGAGAATTCCAGCAAGGTAGTGACCGAGGTGGCCACGCTGCCAGCCAGCGGTGACCGCACGAAGCTGCTTCCCTGGCTCAACGTGCTCTCCTCGGTAACGAGCGTGCAGAAGGTCATCGTCCTGGGTGGCCTGCAGCCCACCAATCCCGAGGGCTGGTTCGCGGGCTACTCCAAGATGACGTCCTTCCAGAGCGCCGCCTCCATCAACGCCGACGGCACGCTGAACGATGGCCTTGGTCTGGACGTGAGCGCGGCGACCGCCAATCAGTCGCTGGCCAACTTCTTCAAGGGCTGCTCCATTCTTGGTTCCGTGAAGGGCCTGGAATACTGGAACGTGAAGGACATTACCTCGCTGGCCTACTTCTTCTACAACTGCCCGCTGCTGCTGCTCGTTCCCGAGATGCAGAATTGGGATACGGGCAAGGTGGAAGATTTCAGCTTCATGTTCTACAACACTCCCGACCTCACCGACATCTCGGCGCTGGCCCAGTGGGACGTAACGAGCGCCACTACCTTCGAGAGCATGTTCGACAATGCTCGCTACGTGGTTACCCTCGATTTGAGCGGATGGAGCATGCCTGCCAATGCGGTGCGCACGAACATGATGCACGAGATGGGTTCGCTGCGTACGCTCATCATTGGCCCGGGCGTGATTCTGGAAGACGCCGATTTTGAAAATGTGAGCTCCCGTGCCGCCGTTGCCGGCAGCTGGGATCGTACCGATGGGGGAGAGGCCGACCCGTGGTTCGGCACCACGAAGAATGTGGTTGATCGTTATCCCGCGGCGGGTAACGCTATTTCCGGCACGGTGCACACATATGTGTGGGCTGACGGTAGCCAGCGTGGTCGATTCCCCAGCAACGACAATGCGTGGTGGACCTACGACAGTACTACTAAGCAGCTGCTCATCGGCACGACGTTCCAGGATGCATCCCATAGCACCACGGTAACCGAGACCGCATACACTGGCTTCTTGGATGAAGTGCCCGAAGGCACCACCGAGCAGCCGTGGCTGGACGTCATCGAAGGCGGCAATGGTCGCTTCAACGTGAAGTCGATTGTGGTGAAAGCGGGCTCGAACTTCTACGCGACTAACCTTTATAAGTGGTTCCACCACTATGAGGCGGTTACCTCCATCACCGTGACGGGCCTGAAGCTGGCGGGAACCGAAAATCTGGAGAGCCTGTTCGAGGGATGCTACGAGCTGACGAGCATCAGCGGTCTTGCCAGCCTGGACGTTTCGGGCGCGACGAGCCTTGCCCGCATGTTCGCCGAGGACCGCAAGCTCACCGAGATCACGGGCGTGGGCGCATGGGATACGAGCTCGGTAACCGACCTTTCCGGCTTGTGCTACAACGACTACAACATGCTGCGCTTGGTGGATCTGGGTAACTGGAACACCTCTGCCGTAACCGACTTCTCGAATGCCTTCTACAACAACAGCAGCCTGACCACGCTGGACCTGCATAACTGGGATATGCGCACGAGCGTCGAGCCGGCATCGCCGGCGGCGGGCGTTACCTATTCGCGCGACCACATGCTGAAGTTGTGCGATGGCTCTTCGTTCACCACCGTTGCGCTGACGAGCCTGAAGCTTGGCCCCAATGCCATTCTGACGGATACCGATTTCGACGATGCGCTGCTCACGCGTAAGCCTACTGACGGATCGTGGGATGCCAGCGATGGCGTGTGGTTCGGCACCACGGGCAACATCAACTCCCGTTATCCCGAAGATAAGTCGGGCACCGTCAATGGCGTAGCCAGTGCCACGCTTCCCCAGACCGAGCTCGAGTACACGTGGGCCGCGGGCCTGCTGCGTGGCCGCTTCCTGAACGACAACGCCTGGTGGACGTTCACTTGGACGAATGGCAATAGGGCCGGCACGCTTACTATTGGCGCCGACAGTGGCACCAATAAGCTGATCACGGAAGTCGAAGACGTCACGGATCGCTCGATGCCGTGGCTGCCCGTCATTGGTGGACAGGCCAAGGTGACCAAGGTCGAGACCGACGCCTCGTACATGTTCCAGGCGCAGGACCCGACGGCGTGGTTCGCTGGCTATACCGCCCTTACGAGCTTCAATGGCGTGGGCATGGACACCTCGAATCTGACCAGCTTGGCAAAAATGTTCCAGGACTGCACCGCCCTGCAGACGTTCACGGGCGTGGATGCCTGGGATGTCACGGGCGTGACCACCTTGGCCGAGATGTTCAGCGGTTGCGAGAACCTGGTCACGGTAAGCGGCACCAATAGCTGGGATACCCAGTCGCTGAAAAACCTGTACCGCACCTTCTATCATTGCTACAAGCTGCAGACGCTCACCTCGGTTTCCGCGTGGGACACTGCCGACGTTACCGACTTCCGCGAGACGTTCGCCGACGACTATCGCCTGGCCACGTTGAGTCTGGAAGAGTGGGACATGACCGCCGATGGTGCTGTATACACCAACATGCTCGCCGGCGATTACGCGTTGGCAACTGTGACCTTCGGCCCGATGGTGGTGCTGGATGGCACGGGCTTCGGCAATACGCTGCAGCATGACAATTCGTACACGCGCGAGGCAGCCGATGGCTCTTGGAATGCCGACACGGGTTGGTTCGGCAGTACGAACAACATCGCCTGCCGTTATCCCACGAGCAAGGCTGGCACGGTGAATGGCATTTCCGACGCCACGCTTCCCACGCAGGCCATTACCTACACGTGGGCGCAGGGGCAGCTGGCCGGGCGCTTCGTTAACGACAACACTTGGTGGAGCTATGCGAATTACGCGCTCACCATTGGCGCCGACGATGGCGTGAACAAGATCGTGTACGAGACGGCACCGGAGCTTCCGTGGAGCAGCAGCCTTTCCGGCGATGCCCACGTGGCCATTCCCACGCTGTATAACAGCGGCAGGGTTTCCAGCGGTGCCGCGCTGCGTGCGTACTTCAACATTCGCTCGATCTACACGCAGAATGGCGTTGCCCCGCAGACGCTCGAGGGCTGGTTCCAGAATTACAAGATGCTCGGCTACGGCACGGGCAATTCCGCTTCGAATTACGGACGCTTCGACGGTACGGGCATGGACGTCTCGGCTACGACGAGCTTCGAAAACCTCTTCAATGGCGATGACTACCTGCGCATCGTGGATATCTCCACGTGGCAGATGCGCGAGGCTTCGAGCCGCGAGGGCATGTTCGCGGGATGCGACAACTTGGGCGACCCCACGGTTGGCAGTCTGACGCTGGGCCAGGGCGTGGTGCTGGAAGGTAGCGGCATCGACGGCCTGTCCACGCGCGGCATTACGCAGGGCCGTTGGCTGCTGATGGACGGCGAGGACGAGCTGTGGTTCGACTCTTCCGCCGAGCTGGAGAATCGCTATGGCACCATCGCCACGGTTACCGCGCGTTATACAGGCAACACCATTACGACGCGCCCCGCCGATACCTATACCTATGTATGGGATAGCTCGAAGCTGGGCGGACGCTTCTATAGCAACCAGGATGCCTGGTGGACGTTTACTCCCACGTCGGGTAATGTTGCCACGCCTACCACGAAGGGCACGCTGGCCATTGGCGCCGACGTGGCCGGTGCCAAGGTAACCGAGGATGCCACCACGGCAAGCCCCTACGTGCTTCCGTGGATTGCGCCCCTGGGTGGCAGCGACTACCTGAATCGCGTGACGGCCGTGACTACCACGGGACGCCTTGCCCCGACCACGCTGCATGGCTGGTTCCAGGATATGACTTCGCTGGTGAGCTTCGATGGCAATGGCCTGAATCCCACCAATGCGACGTCCATGGAAAAGCTCTTCTACAACTGCACGAGCCTTACCACGATCACGCACATCGACTTCGACACGAGTAGCGTCGAGAGCTTCGCGTATGCGTTCGCGAACTGCAAGTCGCTTTCTAGCCTGGACCTTTCCAAGTGGGATGTTTCCGCGGCCAGCGACTTCAGCCACATGTTCAGCATGAGCGACGCATACAAGGACACCAACAACCTGACCTCCATCACGCTGGCTTCCACCACCAATTCCTGGAACATGCGCACCAACGCCAAGCGCGGCACGCCCACGCTGACAGGCATGTTCGAGAACCTGCGTTACCTGACCACGCTGGTGCTGCATGATAACGTGGTGCTCATTGGCTCGGGCATCGACAACGACATGTACTACCACAAGCCCAACGCCGGTTCCTGGGGCATTGGCTCCTCCGACAACCTGGTGGGTAACACGCTCAGCTTGGCCAACCGCTATGCCGACGACGACATCGGCCAGTATTGGCGCACGACCTACACCTGGTTCCCCGGCGTGTTCGTGGGCAACTTCGCCAGCAACCCGAATGCGTGGTGGCGCTACGACAACGGCCTGATTACCGTTGGCCTTACCGACAAGACGGGCGAGGCTCACGTGAGCGAATTCGAGGGTACGTACAACGGTGTCAAGTCGTCGCTTCCGTGGCGCGACCTTATCGTCGACCCGAATACGGCAACGGGCGAGGGCGCCACGCCGGTGTACACCTTCAGCTCCTCCGTGAATGACGGCGTGCTCATTCCCACCAATCTGCTTGGATGGTTTAAGGACTACACCGAGCTCACCACGTTCGTGGGCGATGGCCTGAATTTCAGCGAAGCGGTTACGCTGGAGAACGTGTTCTACAACTGCCAGAAGCTGGAATCGGTGACGGGCATTGGCACTTCGGGTGCTCCCTCCGCCACGAACACCAGCCTGGCGGGCATGTTCTACAACAACCTGCTGCTGAAGACGCTCACCGACCTGACCACGTGGAACACCACCAACGTGGGCGATTACACGGGCATGTTCCAGAACGATGCAAAGTTGGCCAGCCTGGATCTTTCCAGCTGGGATATGCAGAAGGTCTCGAGCGACCTTTCGAAGGTATCCAACATGCTGACTGGATGCACGGGCCTGCGTTCCATGACGCTCGATGACGGCGTGATCCTGGTGAGCACGGGCTTCAACAACACGCTTACGAGCCTGACGGACACCGATGGCATGTGGCTGAACGTGAATGCCAGCGGTGACGAAGTGTGGTTCGACACCACCACGAATCTTGCGAAGCTGTACGATCCGGCCAATCCCACGCGTGCTGGACCCACGGGCCATCAGCTATGGACCTGGGACGATAGCCGCCTGGGTGGACGCTTCCCCAGCAATCCGAATGCTTGGTGGAAGTATACGAAGGACCCCGAGAGCGAAAACTTCGGCCTGCTCGAGCTGGGCGCCGATGGTGGTGCTTCGGGCGACAAGTGGGTGTACGAGACCGCCGCTGGCGGGTATGTGCATGATGGCGAGACGTGGGGCACGCTGCCTTGGCGTTCGGTCATCCTGAAGACGGACGGGACCTTCGACAATACGGCTATCACCGACGTTACCTCCATGGGCCACATTTCCCCCGTGGACCTTTCCCAGTGGTTTATCAACCACACTGCTCTGGAGACCTTCGCTGGCGCGGGCTTCGATACCGACAACGTGACCAGTATGGCGCGTATGTTCGAGGGTTGCTCGTCTCTTTCCAGCGTAACGGGTACCACCAGCTGGAATACTTCCAACGTGACCAGCTTGGCCAGCATGTTCAAGGGATGCTCGAGCCTCGTTACGCTGCCGAGCTTCTCCAACTTCGACGTTTCGAAGGTCACCGATTTCAGCAGCATGTTCGAGGGTGCGTCGAGCCTGACGTATGCCACGGGCATCTCTGGCTGGACGACTACGGCTGGCACCACCTTCAAGAACATGTTCAAGGATGCGCGCAGCTTGCTGTCGCTCGACTTCAGCAACTGGAACATGCGTGCTAATGAGCGCACCTACGGTGGAGTCCTCGCCGATGATTATGCGCAGGATATGATGTTCGGCTGCGGCAGTTTGCAGACTGTGGTGCTGGGTGCCAAGTGGGGCAACTCCACGCTGGACAATAGCAAGGAAGCTCCTGACGAAGCCGCTCCTACGCGTACGCTCACGTTCGACAAGGGTTCGTACGTACCCAGTCAGTCGGCTCTGGGCAACAGGGAATTCGACTTCTACGCTCCCGGATCGACCTATCTCACGCTGGTCTTCAGCAATGACGCTTCCATGGGCTACTGCGCGGGCTGGTGGTACCATGGCGGACATTACGATACCATGACCTTCTACGATGGCGCTGGTAACGTGCTTACGCTGTACAACGCGGATGGCACCGCGCTCACCTCGTGGGGCAATATCCACGGCGCTTACGTGACGTCGCACGATGGCGTACTTCGCCTTATCATTAACTACAATGGTGACCAGGACAATCTTGGCGTTATGCGCGGCACGCTGTACAGTGATGGTCCCATCTACGAGCTGCTTACCTCGTCCGGCGATGAGGGCACGGGCTCCACGGGCGTGCAGAGCTCTGGCTATTGGACGCGCGCAACCGATGGTTGGCTGGGCTCGTGGGATGAATTGATGTCGAGCTATGATGCGTACGGTGGCTCGAGCATGGCGGGCACCTACACCTGGAGCGCTGGGTCGTTCGGTGGCCGCTTTGCGAGCAACTTGAAGACGTGGTGGACCTACGACGCGGGCGAGCTTGGTCTTCATGGTACGGGCGTGGCTGCCGATAGCCGCGTAACCGAGACGGCCAATACCTCGTTCATCGATGAGTCCGATCGCGTTGCCAACACCGAGGTCTTCCCGTTCGAGTTCCTGCGCCTGTGGTCTACCAGGAATTACGGCACGCAGACGTACATCGATTCCATCGTGTCCGATGGCAACATCGCCCCCGAGAACATGGAGAGCTGGTTTAACGGCTACGGCTTGCTTACCAGCTTCGACGGCAGCGGTATCGACACCAGCTATGCGACGCGCTTCAAGAACCTGTTCGCTAACAACGGGGAAGTGAAGAGCGGTACTACGGTTACGCATGCGGGCCTTACCAGCGTGACGGGCATCTCCAACTGGGATACCGATAGCGTGGTAACCTTCGAGCGCTGCTTCTACGGCGATTCCGGCTTGGATACCATCACATCGCTTTCCGGTTGGGACGTGGAGGCTTCCACCTCGTTCGCCCATATGTTCTACAACGTAGATGGCCTTACCAGCTTGGATGACCTGCAGTTGTGGAGCATCAATACCGCCAAAGACGTGGATATGCAGTACATGTTCTACGGCACGCGCTTCACGTCGCTTGACCGCATTGCTGGCTGGGATACCTCGAAGGTCACTTCCTTCAGCTACATGTTCGCCACGAACACCGCCCTGGCCCATGCGATGGCCATTGGCGCCAGCGGCACGAACTGGGATATCGATGGTGCCGACCTGAGCTATCTGTTCTACAACTGCACGAGTCTGGAAGACGTCGACTTCAGCGAGTGGAACATGAAGGCGGCGGGCACCGTGTATACGAACATGCTGCTCATCGATTCCGATAAGACGTGCTCGCTGGTAACCGTGCGTGCGGGCGATAACACCATCCTGTATGGCACGGGCCTTACCAACAGCCTGAATGATCGCGACATCTCCGATGGCATGTGGATGCGCGAGGATCGCGCTTGGTTCGACAGCACCACCAAGCTTGCCAAGCTGTATCAGAGCGATTCGACCCGCTACAGCGGCACTTGGGCGTATACCTGGCAGGCCGACCTGCCTGGTGGTCGCCTCATCAAGGAGCGCACGGTTGCTACCGTGGATGGCTCCACCGTGGTTACCGACGTCGATAACGACTACGTGTGGTGGCGCTACCTTCCCAACGAAGACCCCACGACCGGCGGCACGCTGGCCATTGGTACCGATTACGAAGGTGCGACCCCCGACCTTACCGTCATCAATGCCTATGACGAGCTGCCTTGGCTGCCGCTGGTCACCAATGGCCTGAAGATCACTGCCATCTCCTTCAATGGCGGCGTGAAGATCATCAACCCGAAGGACTGGTTCAAGGGTTACCAGTATGTGGTTACCTTCGATGGCTCGGGCATCGACTTCAGCGGTGCCGATCCCTCGACGACGTACGTGGCGGCTGACGGCACCACGAAGACCGCAACGGGTACCCTGGAGGGCTTCCTGCAGGATTGCCCCAACCTGACGACGGTTTCTGGCGTGGCCAACTGGCTGAAGCCGAACATCGTCTCGCTCAAGAACCTGTTTGCCAACGACGGCAGCCTGTCTACCATCGACGGCATTCGCTACTGGACGGTAGGCAACATCACCGACATGTCGGGCCTGTTCCAGGGCGTATCCCAGATTTCCAGCCTGGCGTTCCTGCTTAACTGGGACGTGAGCAAAGTCGAGCACTTCGACAACATGTTCAATGGCGCCACAAGCCTGGGCAATCTGGATTACATCCGCGGCTGGAACACCGCTTCCGCTACCACGATGTCGGGCATGTTCCGCGGCGATACGAGCCTGACCAGCGTTGACCTTACCGGTTGGGACGTAAGCAGCGTCACCGACTTCAGCTACATGTTCTACGGCGACAGCGGCGTGACCACGATGGATATCAATACGTGGGATATGACGTCGAGCACCAACCGCGCCTACATGTTCGCCGGCCTTACCCAGCTGGGCACGATCACGCTGGGCGAAAAGGTTGTCCTGACATCTGCGGGCTTCGCGGGAACCACCTCGAACACCACGGGCATTTCCACGCGCCAGGCTTCGCAGGGTCGTTGGCAGCTGCGTGGCGGCCTGTGGTACGACGGTACCGACCGCTTGGCCGAGCGCTATGCGGCGGGCCTGCAGCCTTCCGAGGTTTCCACGTACGATTGGCAGGGCGGGAAGCCGGGTGGCCACTTCAGCAGTAACCAGAATGCATGGTGGACGTACGACCCCACTACCTACACCTTGACCTTCGGCCTGGACGAGGGCACCACGGGCGAGGCTAACATGCAGGTGAGCGAGACGCGTACCGCGCAGACGTGGGTCAACGACACCACGGGTACCGTGCTGAAGGGCGATACGCTGCTGAATGGCACGAGCACGTACGTGCTTCCGTGGCTGGCGGTGGCAACGCCTTCCAACACCAGGTACGTGGTGGCCCGCAACAACATCATCGTGCTCAATCCCGCAAGCTGGTTCAGCGGGTATGGCGAGCTGCTGGGCTTCACGGGCTCGGCCATGGATGCCAGCCATGCCAAGGACTTCAACTCGATGTTCTATAACTGCTACAAGCTCGGCACGCTAACGGGCGTGGTTGGCTGGGACGTCAGCAGCGCCGAGAACATGTCCTACATGTTCTACGACGACAATGCGCTGACCGACCTGTCGGGTCTTTCCGGTTGGCAGACGGGTAACGTCACCAACTTCAGCTACATGTTCTATCACGCGAGCGCTCTTACCGACGCTACCGCGATCAGCGATTGGGATACCTCTTCGGCTACGAGCATGTCGCATATGTTCTGCTACGATTCGCTGCTCACCGACGTGGACTTCCAGGATTGGGATATGCGCACCAGTGGCGATGGCGTGACGCGCACGAGCCTGGATCTCACGAACTTCTTCTATGGCACGGGTGTCGTTCGCGTCACGCTGGGCAATCAGTCGTGCCTGGATGGCAGCTACCTGATCAGCCTGCATCCTGACAGCTATGGTCGTTGGTGCCTGCCGGGCGATACGTGGTTCGGCAACACCTCGGCGCTGTTGGCTCGTTACCCGAAGGCGGGCAACAGCCTGGCTGACCCGCTGACGTATACGTGGGATGGCCTGCACCTGGGTGGCCGCTTCGAGAACGAGAACACCTGGTGGATCTACACCATTTCCAGCCACCTGCTGACCATCGGCAGCGATTCGGGTGACGATAAGGTCATCACTGAAACCTCCGACGACCTGCCGTGGGATGATCTACGCGTGTACAACAGCTCCTACGTGGGACGCGCGCTCATCCAGTCCATCAACACCGATGGCGCTCCCATTCTGGAAAGCCCCGCTGGCTGGTTCCAGGGCTATGCGTATCTGACGAGCTTCGATGGCACGTACCTTTCCGTGACGGGCGCCGAGGACCTTTCGGATATGTTCGCGGATAACCCGCGCCTTACCAGCATCACGAACGTGGCCGGTTGGGATACCAGCAGCGCCACCAATATGTCGGGCATGTTTGCCAATGATTACGGCCTGCAGAACAACAATGCGCTCACCAGCTGGAACACCAGTAATGTGGAAGATTTCAGCAACATGTTCAGCATGGCTACGAGCACGTCCTTCACCACGCAGCTCACCAGCCTGGACCTTACGGGTTGGGATATGACGAACGCCACCACCGTGGATGGCATGCTTTCGGGATGCAAGGCGCTTACGAGCCTGCTGCTCGACAAGCAGAGCGTGCTCGCGGGCAGTGGCCTTGACGACACGCTGGTCGATCGCTCTTCGCGCGATGGCCGCTGGGTGCTGGGCCAGAAGGTCAACGGCGTGTGGAATTACGGCCGTACGGCCATCGATGCCGCGCACGATACGGCAAATACCTGGTGGGGCGGTAGCCCGCAGCTTTCCGCCATGTACAAGCTGGGTGGCAACACGCGTGGCGACGCGATGCTGTACACGTGGGATGGCACGACGCTCGGCGGCCGCTTCGAGAGCGACGAGCGCGCTTGGTGGACGTACGTGATTGCCACGACGACGCTCGACCTTGGCACGCAGGACGACGATCGCATCGAGGTTTCCGAAACCTACGATATCCTCCCGTGGATTAACATCGTTCCGCTGTACGCAGTGACCACGATCACCAGCCATGGGCAGTTGGTGCTTCCCGCTGATTCCAATCAGTGGTTTGCCAGTAGTCCGTTTGAAAACAGGGATATGATCCCCGACAATCACGACCTGAATACCTGGTCGACGAACGCGCTTAATAGCTGCGTGTACGATTCAGAGACGGGTAACCTCACCTTCCACGGTGGTGGTGGCAACGGTACCGTGTACATGCCCGTGTACCTGGATGAAGGCGACTATGCCATGAGCCTGGATTACCAGGTGCCCTACTATAACGGCAATCAGTCGTACATGGGTCTGGAATTGGATACCGCTCTCTACCATGCTCCTTCCGGAAACAGTGGCGGCGGCTACCGTCTTGCATTCATCCAGTTCGCAATTGGCGCGAGCTCCATCACCAAGGCTGCAGTTGGATTCTCCATTACGACTCCTGGTACGTACTATCTCATTTTCCAGTTGGATGGCCTGAGCGACTCCGCAAGCATGACGGCGCTGTTCCGCAACGTCCAGCTGGTGAAGAGTCCCGGCTACATCATTCTCTCGTCGTTTGATGGTAGCGGCATCGATACGTCGCGCGTGGAAAACGCCTCGAAGATGTTCGCCGAAGATGGCAGGCTTGCCACCGTAAAGGGCGTTATCGGCTGGAATACGAGCAATTTCGAGAACATGAGCGGCATGTTCCAGGATGATGAGAGCCTCGCGAACATTACGCTTATGCGCAATTGGGATACCTCGGGCGTTACCGACATGAGCTACGCGTTCGCGGGTTGCACGTCTCTCGTTGACAATGCTGGCATCGCCGGTTGGGATACCAGCAGCGTGCGGAACTTCAGCCACATGTTCTATGGCGACACTGCGCTCGAGACGCTTGACGTGAGCAAGTGGAACATGCAGGCCGCTACCGACCTGACCGACATGATCGGCGTGGACGAGGGCGAGACCAATTCGCTGACCACCATCATCGCAAGCCCCACTTCGGTGTTGCTGAACAGCGGCATGGATGACGACCTGGTAGACCGCAAGCCGCAGGATGGCTGCTGGGTGCTGCAGAACGGCACGTGGTTCGATAGCTCGAGCCGCCTGGCGATGCGCTATCCCGTGACCAACAATAATACGCATCCGGGCGTGCTCACCTACGTGTGGGATGACACCATCCTGGGTGGCTGCTTCACGCCCGACAGTGGTACCTGGTGGAAGTACGTGAAGGCCGACCAAGAGCTCATCATCGGAGCCAGCAGCACCACCGACAACACGGTCGACGTGCTGGCCGACGACCTGCCCTGGATTCCCGCCTTGGGTTACGCGGCAGTCGACGGCGACGACGGGGCCACGGCCGCCAGTCTGAAGGCCGCCAAGGACCGTGTCGTCACCATCAGCTCGCAGGGTGGCATCATCGTGCACAATCCGGCCCACTGGTTCGAGAATTACGACAACCTGACCACCTTCGACGGCAGCGGCATGGACGTGCAGCAGGCCACGAGCATGTCCCATATGTTCGCCGGCAACGAGCAGCTTTCCAGCTTCTCGGGTGCCGACGCGTGGAACACCTCGAAGGTGCAGGACTTCAGCTGCATGTTCATGGGCGATGCGGCCATGGAAGACGATGACCTCGCGTGCATGCTCAACTGGGATACCAGCGAAGGCGTTACCATGGCGAGCATGTTCGAGGGCTGCGAGGGCATTACCACCCTCACCTCGCTGCGCAAGTGGGACACCAGCGACGTGACCTCGTTCGAGCGCATGTTCTACGGCTGCACGTCGCTGACCGACCAGAGCGGCATCCGCAACTGGGATGTGACGGGTGCCAACCTGAGCGAGATGTTCGCCGCATGCAGCGCCCTGGAAACGGTTGACTTCAGCCAGTGGACGATGAATGGCACCGTTACCAATATGCTCGCGGGCGATTCGGCGCTCCTGCACGTAACCACGGGCGCGGGCACGGTGCTTGCCGGCACGGGTCTGGATGATACGCTGGCGAACCGCACGCCCGACAATGGCAGCTGGAGTCGCGATACGTCCGCCGGTGGCGCAACGTGGGCCGACAGCTCCTCGAAGCTGGCCGAGCTCTACACGCTCACCAACAATGCGGGCGCCTTCACCTACAACTGGGAAGAGATCATCCGTGGCCGCTTCAATAGCAACGCCAACGTTTGGTGGGAATATAACGTACAGACCAAGACGCTCACCATTGGCTATGACGGCCCCAACGGCGGCGACTACAACGTTACCGAGCTGGCTGGCGATCTGCCCTGGCGTGCGCTTGCCCCACCCGCTGGCCATGAGGGAGAAGCAGGCTACACCAACGTCATGGAGCATGTCGTGTTCCAGAACACGGTGCGCGTGGACAACCCGGCTAGCTGGTTTGCGGGTCACACGGCGCTCCAGGATGTGGAAGCAACGTACCTGGATGTTTCCGAAGCCACCTCCCTTGCATCCATGTTCCAGGGTTGCACCAGCCTGACCACCATCGAGGGTACCGAGAACTGGAATCCCGCGAAGGTGACCGATTTCAGCAACATGTTCAGCGGCGCCCGCAAGCTCGAGGAGCTCGACCTCACCGGTTGGCATATGCGCGGCGGCAACGTGACCAACATGTTCGCAGGCGCGGCTTCGCTCTACACCATCACGCTCGAAAGCGACGCCGTGCTCCAGGGCGCGGGCCTTGAGGGCGTTCCCTCCTTCGCTCTGCATGCAGGCGTTTGGAAAGCCAACGGCACCATCGTTCCCGCTGCCTCTTCGTCCAATGAGGCTGGTGACACCGCATCGTTCGTGTCGCTGTATCCCGCTTCCGGCGGCAGCGTTTCCGGCGTGGTTACCTACACCTGGTCGCTCGAGAATCGCTTCGATAGCAATCCCTACGCTTGGTGGCGCTACGACGCCGATACCAAGACGCTGTATGTGGGCGTGTACGACAATAGCTCGGAATATGGCAAGGTCGTTACCGAATATGGTGACTATGACGGCCATGCGAGCAATCTGCCCTGGCGCGATTCCATCAATCCCTCCATCGTGGAGCACGTGGTGCTGCAGGATGGCATTGCCCCCACGAACCTTTCCGCGTGGTTTAGCGATTACTACAGCGATACGTTTGGGGAAACCCTTTCCTATGACCACCTGCAATCCTTCAATGGCGCTGGCTATACCGACGACCAGGGTGCTGCTCATGAAGGCGCGGACGTAAGCGCTACTACGAGCTTTGCCGACATGTTCCACGGTGACGCGGCGCTGGAGGTTGTGGACATCCACTCGTGGGATATGCTTCCCAGCGCAAATCGCGATTCCGAGGGCGCCGCGGAAGTGGCCGCCGTGCTGGACGATATGTTCACGGGCACGGGCCTCACCATGATCACGCTGGGTGAGAAAACGGTGCTCGATGGCACGGGCTTCGCTGCCAGCATGAATGACCGCACCACCGCCGACGGTATGTGGATGACCGACCCCGAAAAGGATGGCACCACCACCGTCAAGGACGAAGAGTGGTTCGATACCACGGAGCATCTGGCCGGTCGCTATACCGCTAGCGGCAATGACATTGGTGATGGGATTACGTATTCGTGGGTGCCTGGCAAGGGTGGCCTGTTTGGCACGAGCGGCGATGCGGAAGATGCCTGGTGGGCATATGAAGAAGCCACCAACACACTGTGGATTGGCTCCGCGCGCAATCAGAAGAAGGTCGTGAGCGTAGATGGTGCCGCGGTGCCGTGGGCGCAGGTTATCGACACCGACGAGGTGCTGCACGTTGAGACGCGCGGTCAGCTTGCCCCGACCACGCTTCGTGGCTGGTTTGCCAGCAACGAGCTCACTACCACGAACCTGGACTTCAGCACGTGGACTCCCTCTGGTGGCGTTCAGGGCAATAACTATAAGGTGAATGGCAACACCATGAGCATTACGGGTGGCAGTGGCAATGGCTTGGTTACCACGCCGGTGTACCTGCTTCCCGGAACCTATACCCTGTCCACTGATTACACGTTGTCCGACTGCACGAGTTGGTATGGCTATCGTGGCCTGTGGCTGACCATGGCCACGGCTCGTGCGGAAACCGCAAACGGTCTTTCTAGCTATGATATCGCCTATGTATTCCTGCCTGCGGCAAGCAGTGGCCCGGCTTCGTTCTCGTTCACCATCACTACCGCGGGTACCTATTACCTCTCGTTGCACTGCAATGAGGTCAACGACGGTCATACCGCTCTCTTGACGCTCGACAATCTGATCGTGTCTGCGTCGGGCAAGTCGTATGGTAGTCTGGTGAGCTTCAATGGGTCGAACCTGGATGTGTCAGGTACAACTACTGCCGCTGGCTTGTTTAGGGCCGACCATGCGCTCGAGACGGTGGATATGGGCAATTGGGAGCTTTCCACCACGGCCGATGTTTCCTACATGCTCGACGGATGCGAGGGCGTCACCACCATCACCTTGAATAGCGGCTCCATCTTGGAGACGAGCCAGCTTCCGCAGAAGGACGAGCTGGGATCCTGGGTGAACGTGACTTCGGGTAGCGCTGATGAGGGTTGGTTCGGTACGAACCAGAACCTGATCGACCGTTATCCGCAGGAACAGGATGCGAAGGGCAACACCTTCACCAACCAGACCTACGTGTGGGATACCGGGGTCGTTGGCGGCCGCTTCCCCAGCAACGACAATGCCTGGTGGCGTTACTTCGACGAGGACACGACCTTCAACGGCACGCCGGTGAAGGCAGGCACGCTGATGTTCGGCATGGATGGCTTCGCCAGCCAGACCACGCGCGTGGTGACCGATTCTGGTGAGGATATGCCGTGGCGCGACGTGCTCGAGCCGGGCAGCGTGCGTTACGTAACCGCCGATGCCACCAATGGCAAGGTTAATCCCGTTGACTTCACCAGCTGGTTCTACAACACCGATGGCTTCTACGACAATCTGGAGACCTTCGATGGCACCAACCTGCAGGTGACCACGACCACCACGAGCTTCGACAACATGTTCCGCAACTGCGATAGTCTGACCACCCTGAACTTCACGGGCTGGTACATGAGCGCCGATTCCACGCGCGCCAATATGCTGGCGGGCGCTACGGCCCTCAACGACCTGACCATCGATGAGGGCACGTTGCTGGCAGACGCTGGTCTGGATGCCACCGTCTTTAAAGATGCCCAGGCCGCGCGTTGGCGCGTCGAAGACTTTGTGGCGACCGAGACGTCGGACAAGACGTTTGCGGTGGGCGACTACTTCACCACCAGCGAAATGAAGGCCATGTACCCCGATGCCTCGCGTAGCAATTACCGCACGGTGCATTATCACTGGTATCCGGGCACTGTCGTGACCTTCAAGAAGAACAGCTCCGCCGCGAGCGGCGAGATGGCCGACGTGTTCCTGCCTTTCGGCTTCGAGTACACCATGCCGGTGTATTCGCAGGATGCCGTGGTGAAGGTGTTCGAGTGGACGGGCTATCGTTTGCGTTGGTGGAACACCGCAGCCAACGGCACGGGCGACGAGTACGAGGCGGGCAAGACCTATACGCCCACCGACGAGATGTTTGGCGAGTACACTACGCTGTATGCTCAGTGGGCCCCCATCCAGCATTCGAAGATCATCTACGACCCGAACAATCCCTCCGCGCATCTGCGCAGCGGCCACGATAGCTATAACAGCTACCTGGGCGACGCGGGTGACGATATCGAGATTCCGGCGCTCAATGACTGGTACTACGCACGCGGCTACGACATCGTGGGCTGGTATACCAAGCCCGATGGCACGGGTGACTACTACGAGGCTGGTACGATTTACCGTCTGCGTTGGCTGAACGACGGCATCAGCCCCGCCTGCACCGAGGGCGAGACGTACGAGTCGGGCGGCAACATCTACACCACCGCCGTTCAGACGCTATATGCCCACTGGGCGCCGCGCGGCAACTTCATCATCAACTACGACACCGACGGCGGCACGCCCGCCATCGCGGCCGGCACGGGCATCAAGTGGGACCAGGATAACCTGTTCCCCAAGGTTGATGGCACTGTGGTGGAGCCCAGCAAACCTGGCTACGTGTTCCAGGGCTGGTACTACACCATCGATGGCACCAACTACGATGTGAAGCTGGAAGAAGATACCCAGTACATGGCCTTGCGTGCCTTCCTGCTGGATATCGATGAGGGCGAGGGCTACGACGACAACGCCGTTGCCGTGAAGCTCATTGCCAAGTGGGTCGCCGGCTACGTTGACATTACCTATGTGGCGGGCACCAACGGCCTGGTGGCGTGTAACTACACGGGCGCGGAATCGGGCACGTCGGCGTCCGAGAGCATCTACGCGCTGAATCCCACGCATAGCGAGGATGGCCAGGGCATTGGCGGCATGGCCATTCCCGATACGGGCTATCACGTAGCGTACTGGATCAACAACGTGAATGACACGATCATCAGCAACCAGGATTACATCGGTGCGAACGACCTGTACAACATCGCATTCTGGGATGGTACGTATCATGCGGTGACCTTCACGGCCATCTTCGAGCCCAATTCCAACACCATCGCCTACGCGGGTAACACCACAGCGGCCGATATCGTGCAGGCGCAGGGCTTCATCGCCAATGGCCAGGCCACGCGCGGCGTGTACTACCAGATTGAAAGCGGTGGCACGACCACGGGTATTTACCGTCCCGGCTATAGCTTCCTGTATTGGACGCTCAACGCCGACGGCTCTGGTCGTAGGTTCTACTCGGGTGACCTGGTGAACGACTTTGCCGCGAGCAACGGTATTCCCATCACCCTGTTCGCCAACTGGCAGGAGCTGGAAACCAAGGTAAGCTTCGGCGTTCAGACGGGCGGCTCGTTCACGCATGATGGCACGGGCGCCACTTCTTGGACTACCACCATCGCGCGCGTTACGGGCGAAGCGCCCACGGTTACCGCGGTGGCTGCAAATGGCTATCACTTCGTGGCTTGGCTCGATGCCGCTTCGGGTGCTCAGGTGAGCTCGACTGCCGAGTTCACGCCTACGCGCACGGGCAACTTCTGGCCCGCGACCATGAGCTTCATCGCCACGTTCGCCCCGAACACCTATACGGTGAGCTTCGACATGGGCGAGGGCACGGGTAGCGTAGACGACCTGACCGCCACGTATGGCACGGCGTTCCGCCTGCCCATGGCTACCAATGCTTCGCGTACGGGCTATACGTTCGGCGGCTGGACCACCGGCCCCAACGGCACGGGCACGCTGTATGCCGATGGCGACCTGGTGGGAGATAACCTGGCGTACGAGCAGGATGCAGTGGCTACGCTGTATGCCAAGTGGATTCCCACTACGTATCAGGTTGCCTTCCGCTCGGGTGCCGCGGAAGCCACGGGCACCATGGCGAACCAGTCGCACACCTACGACAGCGCCAAGGCGCTTTCCGACAACGCATTTGCCTATGCGGGCCATACCTTCGCCGGCTGGGCAATCACTCCTGGTGGCGAGGCCGTGTACACCGATGCCGCGGATGGCACCGTGGATGGCAAGATTACCGTCATGAACCTTTCCAGCGACGGCACCACGGTTACGCTTTATGCGACGTGGGTTCCCACGCAGTACACCGTGACGTTCGCTGCCGGTGACCATGGTTCCATGAGCGGATACACCGGTCCGTATTCCGTGGCTTATGGCGATGTACTTGATGGATCGCTCGTTCCCTCCACCTCGCTGGCTGCCGGATACAAGTTCTCGCATTGGGCGTACGTGATGACCGTGGATGGCACTCCCGTGAAGGTTGACATCACGCAGGATCCCACGCACGTGCACGTTTGGGGCAACACGGTGTTCACGGCCGTTTGGCTTTCCACGAGCACCTACCTGGTGCGCTACTCGCCGGGCGATCATGGCGCGTTTGGCGAAGTGGAGAACGTGACGTATTGGACGGGCGTGGCAAGTGGCGCCAGCATGAGCGACTATCCGTTCCCCGGCAATACGGACACCAGCATCTACATCGACACCATCGACACGAATCCGCGTAACTTTGGCAACCCTGCGGCCGATCCCGGCTGGAAGTTCCTGGGCTGGAAGTGGACCGTGGATGGCGTGACCTACGCCACCTACGCCAATTCCAATGGCTGGACGGTTTCCGAGCTGCCCACCACCGTTACCTCCGACCTGAACTTCTCGGCTCAGTGGGAACAGAGCCAGCAGGTGCTCACGTTCGATGCCAACGGCGGCACCGCGCTTACCTCGAACCTGTCGGCACGCGCTGTTACCACGAGCGATAGCGTAGTACTCCCCGATGCCACCGACGTTGCGCGCGCGGGTTACACGCTCGCTGGTTGGGGCTTGTCCTCTACGGGCGCAGCGGCTTACGCTCCGGGCGCAACCGCCACGTCGATCACGGGCAACATGACGTTGTACGCCATTTGGGAAGCCAACACCTACACGCTCGTGTACGACACCCAGGGCGGTAGCGTCATCGCGAACCGCACGGGCGTTGGCTGGACGCAGTCCGACCTGCTCAACGGCATTGCCGATCCCACCAAGCCTGGCTTCTCGTTCGTGGGCTGGTACGTTGGCACTTCCGAGGATTCTTCGCTGGTAAGCTCGACCACGCAGTTCTCGGCTGTGGCCAGCGGCAGCGCCAATGGTTCCATCGGCACCATCTACGCATGGTGGCGCGAGGACGTTGGCAAGATCACCTACACGGCGGTTACGCGCAATGCGACTACGGGCGCGATGACCGTTACCACCGGCGGTTACGTCAACCGCACGTCCGAGACGATCGCGGCCGTTTCCGACAACGAGGCCACGGGCTCCGCGGCGTACTCGCGCACGGGCTATAGCTTCCTGTACTGGATGGATGCCGCGGGCAATATCGTGGCAACCACTTCGTCGTTCAAGCCCACCAAGGACGCCTACGATGCTGCCAACGGCGTGTATTCGATCTGGGGCAACCCGACGGCATTCTACGCGGTCTTCACGGCGCATGACTTCACCGTGAGCTTCGACGTGAATGGCGGCACGGGCGCGCTGGACGATATCGTGTTCACCTACGATGTGCCCCAGGCCATTCCTACGGCGGCGGCTGGCGGCATCACGCGCGCGGGCTACACGTTCGGTGGTTGGACCACCGGTAGCGATGGCTCGGGTACGCTCATCACCGACGGCCAGACCGTGAAGAACCTCACAGGTGCGGCTGGCGGTAAGGTAACCCTGTACGCGTACTGGGAGGTTGCGGCATACACGCTGACCATCAACGGCAACGGCGGCACCTACAACACCGCTTCCGCCTATGGCTCCAACCTGAAGTCTGACGGCACGCTGCAGTTCCCGTTGAACGCCTTCGCCACCATGCACCTGCCGGCGGCCAATGCGTTCTTGCGCACGGGCTACGTGCTCGATGGCTGGTCGGAGCTGGCCGAGGGCGCCGTTACCTACATTCCCGGCGCAACGTACACCATGCCCACGGGCAATGCGACGCTGTACGCTCACTGGACGCCCATCACGTACACCGTGAGCTTCAGCCCGAATTCCAACGATGCGACGGGCTCCATGACCAGCGTGACCTTCACCTACGACGTGGAGCAGGCGCTTCCTGGCAATGGCTTCTCGCGCGTGGGATACGACTTTGCCGGTTGGAAGACGGCTACGGGCACCACGGTCTATGGCGACCGCGCCTCGATTGCCAACCTGACGTCCCAGGCTGGTGCCGACGTGCTGCTGTATGCGCAGTGGACGCCGGTTGGCTATTCGGTGTCGTTCGGCACGAGCGACACAGGCAAGGGCACGGTTTCCGCCGACGCGCTGACGGTGCTCTATGGCGACAAGGTGTCCACGGCTGCGGTTACCGTCAATGCGGCTCCCGATTACGCGCTCGATGTCTGGACTTACGTGATCACGCGCAACGGCGTGGAAATCGCCACGGGCGAAACGTCCAACCCCGCACAGATCGCCATCCTGGGCGACACGGTATTCACCGCCCAGTGGACCAAGGTAATTTCCGTGACGTTCCTGCCAGGCGAGCATGGCGACTGGGCGTACCGCGATGAGGGCACCTACTTCGAGAGCAAGACGGTAGGCACCGACGTGACCTTCGCGGGCCCCGTCGAGGGCGGCGCGCCGCGTTCCGTGGTGGATGCTGATGGCGTGCGCTGGACCTTCGTGGCATGGGTCGACGGCAATGGCAATACCATGACGGGCCTGGATTACACGTTCGGCGACTCGAGCGTGGTATACACGGCCCATTGGATGCGCGACATCGTCATCACGTACTCCTTCGAGGATGCCACGGGTACGGTGCAGGGCGGATGGAGCGATGCTTCCATGGCCGACGCCGAAACGCGCACCAACTACACGCAGAACGACAATCCCTACACGCTGCGCGGCACGGCCGATGTGGAGCGCGCGGGCTATCGCTTCGATGGCTGGGCACTCGACCAGGCGGGTACCGTAAGCTACGCGCCGGGCGAGGAAATCGAGCTCTTCGATGCGAACGTCACGCTCTACGCGCGCTGGACGCAGCTGCACTACACCGTGATCTACGATACGGGCGAGGGCACCTACGTTCCCACCCGCTACGACGTGACGTGGGACAGCAACGACATCGTTCCCATCGACGATCCCGAGCATGTGGGCTACTACTTCATTGGTTGGTACTACTCCAACGAGTTCGACCAGAGCGATCTGTCGAAGTATCGTGCACACGAGGGCGATAGCTTCTCTACGCTGGCCACCGCCATGGGCTATGGCTACGACGAGATCACGACCCTCATCCTGTATGCATGGTTCACGCCCGAAGAGGCCGTGCTCCATTACGCCGTGAAGGAAGGCAGCGGCACCATCGAGCCCGATTCCGAAACGGTTAACGCAGGCGACGGCAAGCCTCTGGGCGCCACGGCGAGCGCGCGTGCGGGCTACAAGTTTGCTGGTTGGCGCGATGCCTCCGGTGCTCTGGTGAGCCGCTACGAGGTGTTTGCCCCCACGAAGCATGCCGATGACGTATGGTTCACGGGTACCACCTGGTACGCGTACTTCGTGCCCATCAGCTACACCATCACCTTCAACGGCAATGGCGCCGATAGCGTGTCTGCGGGCATTCAGCCGCTCGATGCGACGTACGACGAGTCCGTTGCCCTTACGCCGGTGACGGGTGGCTTCGAGCGCGAAGGCTACACGTTCTCTGGTTGGAATACGTCGGCTTCCGGCACGGGCACCACCTATGCCGATGCCGAGACGGTCATCAACCTGGCCAACGTCGACGGCACCGTGGTTCCCCTGTATGCCATGTGGACCGAGATTGGCCACGTGGTTACCTACGATCCGAACAATACCATTCGCGGTAGCGTGAACACGCCTCCTTCCGGAGCGCTGTACAAGACGGGCGAGACGGTGACCACCGCCAGCTCGAGCGACACTACCAACCTGTGGCGCTACGGCTACGCGTTCGATGGCTGGGCGCTCACGCCCAACGGCGCGAAGGTGTATGGCTTCGGCGATACCTTCGTGATGCCCAACTACGACGTGACGCTCTATGCGCATTGGACGCCTTACACCTACACCGTGGAATTCCACGGCAACGTGTGGGATGCCTATTACGACACCTCGAGCGGCCTGCCGCAGAGCATCACCGTTTCCTACGGCGAGCAGGTGAACATCGCGAACCGCTTCAAGCGCGAGGGCAACCACTGGGTAGGCTGGATCATCGAGGGCGCTTCCGACAGCACGCTTACCAGCACCACTTCCCAGGGCTACATGGAGAACCTGAACTACCACGACGGCGCGACCGTGCACTTCTACGCGGTGTGGGAAGCCGAGCGCGTGACGGTTACGTTCGCCAGCAGCGATATGGCGAAGGGCACCATCAGCGGCAGCGATAGCCAGACCGTCTGGTATGGCGACACGGCCGATTACGACAGCGTGGTCATTACGCCCGCCAACGACTACTTCCTGGCTGGCTGGACCGTCTACTACGAGAGCCAGGGCACCACGACGAGCCGCGACCTCACGATTGAAGAGGCGAAGGCCTGGACGGTCATCGGTCCTACGGTCTTCCTGGCCAAGTGGGCTGCCGGCTACACGGTGAGCTACCGCACAGGCGATTACGGTGACTTCGAAGAGGGCGTGGAAGGCAAGAGCTACTTTGGCCACGTGCAGCCCGGCGATAAGGTCCCCACCTTCGGCGGCTATCCTGCCTCCACCGATGCCACCAAGACGTTCGGCGGTTGGGAGCTTGCCGATCAGAATGGCAACGGCACGGGCGTTATCTACAAGCAGGTCGACCTTTCCAAGGTAGATGGCCTGACGGTCGACTCCGCGCTTATCTTCATCGCGCGTTGGGTCAACCTGGACTTCAGCATCACCTTCGACGCCAATGAGCCTACGGGTGCCGATGCTCATACCGGCACGATGCCCGTTCAGGGCTTCCAGTATGGCTACGGCATGCAGCTTGCCCCGAACGCCTACGCGGTGAATGGTTATCGCTTCGATGGTTGGAACACCAAGGCCGATGGCACGGGCACCGACTACAGCGACATGCAGGCCATCACGCTGGCCAGCCCGACTGCCTCCTTCACGCTGTATGCGAAGTGGATTGCCAAGACCTACAACCTGATCGTGGATGGCGGCGACGAAACGGGTGGCACGCTCGGCGAGGGTACGGGCTTCACGCACGATACGCGTACGAGCGGCTCGGTGACGCAGGACATATACGTTGCCACCGTCACGTACGGCCAGGGCGTCACGCAGATCATCGGCGTGACCGAGAACGCCGGCTGGCGCCTGAAGGGCTGGAAGTGGACGAGCGTGAAGGATGACGGCACCACGCTTTCCGGCACCATCACCTGGAACGGCACCGATGCCGACTACGGCCTGGCGCAGCTCGTTCCCTATGGTGCGTCCACCGCGACGGCCATTTGGGAACAGCTCGTGAGCGTCGTGTACAACCCCGGCGACCATGGCGACTTCGCCACCCAGACGGTTTCCGACCAGCGCGTGGGCGCTGCGGTTCCCGCATTCACGGGTGCGATCATCACCGTTGATGGCGTGGACCTGCCCAAGGGCACGGGCACCGAGCAGTGGCTCTTCCTTGGCTGGCGCGCAGGCGACGGCACCGTCTATAGCGTGAGCGATCTTTCCACCCTGACCATTCCGGCGGGCGGCCTGGTGCTCACGGCCACGTGGACCGCGTGGTACCACACCATCACGTTCGACGGCAACAACGGCACCATCAATGGCAGCGTAACGAATCCGGTTACGCAGCGCACCGGTTCCACCGTGGTCCTGCCCGCGCCGGGCGACGCGGTGCGTGCGGGCTACGTGCTCGACGGCTGGTCGCTCACGGCGGATGGCGCGGTGGCCTATGCTGCGGGTGCTTCCATTCCGATGCCCACCGCGAACGTGACGCTGTTTGCGCACTGGGCGCAGGACGCCGTGCAGATTAACTACGGCGTGCGCACCATCGGCAGCTGGTCGTACGGCAAGCTGGAAGGTGCGGAAGGCGCCACGGGCCTTACCTGGACGGACAATACCGTTACCGACCCGCGTAACTACTACGTGCCGTCCTTCAACGACACCTACACGGTGCACCAGGGCGCAAGCCAGTGGGTGAGCTCCATCTACGGCGAGGTGCTGGTCTGGGATGCCGCCAATGGCGTGTACGTGCAGACGGGCGTTGGCTACCCGTATACCATCACGGCCACTCCGTTTACGGGTTACAAGTTCCTGTACTGGGTGGACGAGAACGGCAACGTGGTTTCTCGCAGCGCCTCCTGGCGCGTGTCGCCCAGCAGCGAGGATGCTCGTTACCATACGGCCACCTACTACGCGGTGTTCGCCGAGGAAGATAAGGTGACCTTCTCCTACGCGGTCGAGAACTCTCAGACGGCTTGGGTCAATCGTTCCACGGAAAGCATCAACCCGCTTTCCGGTTCGCCCGCGGGCAGCGAGGGACACATCTCGGCTGGCTACACCATTCTGGGTTGGTATGACGAGAACGGTACGCTCGTTTCCACCGAGCTTTCGTTCATGCCTTCGCGCAATGCGAGCACCGGCCTGTTCGAGCCGCACACCTACACGCTGAAGACCAAGCCCGCCACCGATACGGGCTACACCATCAAGCATGTGTTCCAGAATGCCGACGGTACGTTCACGTCCGCCGATGGCTTCGCTGACATGGCTGCTACCGGCACGACTGGCTGGACCGTGACCGTGGTTGCCAACGGCTCCAACTACGTGGTTGCCAACTCCGAAGACTCCACCACCTGGACGCCTTCCGGCAGCGCCACCGTGCTGTACACGCGCGATGGCTGGACGTATTCGCCCACGCTTTCCGCGTCGAGCGCTACGGGCGTCATTGCCGCCGATGGCAGCCTGGTGCTTACGCTGTATTACGTGAGCAATTCCAACCTGGTCACCATCGTGTACCAGGCAGGCGTGGGCGGCACCGTCACGCCGGGCTCCGAGACGCTCACTACGGTGAACAACGACAATGCGCAGGGCGCTACCGCCACGCCGCTTCCGGGCTACTACTTCGTGGGCTGGAAGGACGCCTCGGGCGTTACGGTGGGTTCCACGGAAACCTGGGCTCCCACGTTCAGTGGCCTTTCCATCACGCAGTGGAATCAGGTACAGGCATTCACCGCCGTCTTTGCCGAGCTGGGCGACGTGACCATCAATTACACGGCTGGCACGGGCGGTTCCGTGAGCAAGGCGAGTGAGACCGTTGCCCCGGCATCGGGCACGCCCACCGGCTCGCTGGCCACCGCCGATGAGGGCTACGAATTCCTGTACTGGATTAATGCGGCTACCAAGCAGATCGTGCTCTACGCCGATGGCAACCGTGCTCCCGAGCACATCACGCCGCAGAAGAACCCGACGACCGGCGTATTCGAAAACATCACCTACCAGGCCGTCTTCGGCGCCCTTTCCGATGTGGCCTATGCCGTCGAGCACTACAAGGTGGACGGCCAGGGCAACGTGACCGTGTATGCGACCGAGCACCTGACGGGCACGACGGGGCGCGCCGTTACCGCAACCCCGATCGATACCGCGACCGCGCTTGGTTGGGAAGGTTACGAATACGCTCCCAAGTACAAGGGCGACGGCATCGGCGAGATCGCCGAGGGCACCGTTGCGGGCGATGGCTCTACGGTGCTGCGTCTGTTCTACACCGCCACCGACATGGCCTACACCGTGGTGCGCTACCAGCTGAATGGCGATGGCACCATCACCATCCTCGATCCGCTGAATCTCACGGCGCCCACCGATAGCATCGTTACCGCTCCGACCGATGACATTCCCACCGGTTATGCGGCCGTTGCCAACGGCGGCACCATCACGGGCAAGGTTGCGGGCGTGACCACCACGTACACGGCCGACCTCACGGGCACGGTTACCGGTTTCGTGCTGAACGAAGATGGCGTGACCATCGCCCATGGCTCGAAGCTGGTGCTGGTGCAGCTCTTCACGGCCGAAGAGGTCACCTACACCATCAATTACTGGAAGATTCCCGGTCAGTATCACGACGTGGCGAACCCGTTTGCGTATGCCACGCTGGTGCAGACCGACACGCCCACGGCCCTTACGGGCGCCAGGGTAACGGCTTCGCCCATTACCATCGCTGGTTACACCTACGTGCCTCCCGAGACCAAGGAAGCCTATCCCAGCGTTATCACGGGTACGGTAGCGGGCGATGGCAGCCTGGTGCTGAACCTGTACTACGAGGCCAACACGGGCCGCAAGTTGGTTCTGGTGGTTAATCCTACCAATGCTCCTGGCGCCGAGTGGGCGAGTGGCTACGCGCACCTGGCTTCCACGAGCTATCGTAGTGACACCAAGACGTACCTGCCCACCGCTGTGAACGTGAGCTATCCCGGCTACACCTTCCTGGGTTGGGATACCAGCGAAGCTGCTACCACCGCGGTGTACAACCCGGGCGTGGAGTATACGGTAGGCACGGCCGCGGAAACGAAGCTGTACGCGGTATGGCAGGCCAATACCCAGACGCCGTATCACGTGGTGCGCTTCCAGGTGAACGGCGACGGCACCATCACGCAGCTCGATACGCTCGAGTACAAGGGCACTACGGGCACGAGCGTCACCCCGACTCCGGTTCCGCCCACGGGCTTCGAGCTGAACAGCAGCATGGAGATCACGTACAACGGCGCGACTTACAAGACGGTAGAGACGGGCACCATCGCGGGCGATGGCTCGCTCGAGCTGGTGCACGTGTTCACCGCCAAGGAAGTTGCCTACAAGATCTACGTGTACACGCTGGCTGGCGACGGCACGCTTACCAACATCAATACCATCAACACCACGGCCGCCACGGGCACGCATATCGTGGCCGACGCCGCGGCGGGTGCCGTTGCCCCTACTGGCTATGTGTACTACAACCTGACTACCAGCCTGCCCGATGGCTATGAGTACCTGGGCAACCTGGTGGCGGTAACGAGCCAGAGCGGCAGGTCGTTCACTACCGTGGCGCGCGGTACGGTTACGGGCGATGGCAGCCTGGTTCTGGAGATTTACCTGCACGCCATCGTCTACGATCTTACGTACGATCCCGGTAGCGGCACGTGGACGGGTGCGGGTGCGCGCGTGCCTGAAGTCCAGTATGGCTACACCGTGACGCCGCTCCCCGTGGCCAACGACGCCACGCGTTCCGGCTACACGTTGGTGGGCTGGACCACCACGGAATCCGCGAGCGTGACTTACACGAGCTCGAAGACGGGTTCGAGCGTGACCAAGGCGGTTACCACGAACACCGCCGTTGGCGACGAGGCCCTGGCCATCTACGCGCTGCTTTCCGGCGATGCCGCAACGTACGGCTTCTATGCGGTGGGCGGTCAGTTCACCATGCCGCATGCCGACACCACGCTCTATGCGGTCTGGATGCCCAACCTGGTCAACTACACGATTTACCGTTACGCGCTCAATGCCGAGAAGACGGGCATTGCCAGCACGCTTACGCAGGAAACGCGCCAGGCACGCGTGGACACGTGGGTAAACGCCACGAGCGCTGACACTACGTACAGTGGCTACCATTACTACGAGAACAACCTGACCGATCCGTTCACCCTGAACGTTACGCAGATTCAGGTGAACGCGGGCGGCACGGGCACGGATGCCCTGAAGCTCTTCTTCACGCAGGATGCCGATACGGCCTACACCATCATGTATTGGAAGATCACGGGCGAGGGTACGCGTGAAGCGCTGAACGTCGTCTACGATTCCGCCACGGGCACGTGGGGCAATGCGCTGGTGCGCACGGGCTACGCCGACACCACGGTGAATGTTTCCGAGGACGGCACCAATACCGCTACGTACTACTACGACAACCAGGTAGTTGCCGACGACTCCGCCACGTACGGCACGCTGGGCTACAAGTTCAGCAAGAGCTACAACGACGGCACGTATGCCACGCGCTACGAGGGCATCGTGAACGCCGCCGGCACGCTCGTGCTGAACCTGTACTACGAGGCCATGTCGCGTTCGCTCGTGTATGACCTGGGTACCGATGGCCAGTGGACCGATGGCGATAAGACGCCTACCCCCGGTCCGAACTCCGAAGCCGTGATTACGCTTGCCGGCAGCAACGACGTGTATCGCTACGGCTACACGTTCATGGGTTGGTCGCGTACCTCTGGCGCCACCACGGCCGATGGCGACTTGTTGGCCACGGGCACGCTTTCCTTCACCATGCCCACCGCCGAAACCACCACGCTCTATGCGGTGTGGGCGCCTTCCGATTCCACCTACGTCGTGGAGTACTGGAAGCTGCGCGGCGACGGTACGCTGGAGCATGTGACGTCCGAGGATGTCACGGCCACGGGCACGACGGGCACCACGGCGAACGTGAAGTCGCCCGTCGACTACACCGCGCATGTCATCGCCGGCTATGAATACGCCGCGAGCATTTCCTACAACGGCTCCACGCTGTACTCCTACGGCGAGCCGGGCAACACCGATGATGGCACCATCACCGGTCATTCTGCCAACGCCACCTCGGGCGTGCTGCACGTGAAGCTGTACTACACGGCTTCCAGTACCGCGTATACGGTGGAGCGCTGGGTCGTCACGGGCGATGGCAAGCTGCTTCCCGTGAAGGCCGACGGCACCGTTGATTACAACTGGAACGGCACCGACGACGTGAGCTCCTACTGGATGAGCCATTCCAGCTACACCGATGCCAACGCCAACGCCCAGGCGAACAACGACGCTGCCACGGTTGGCTGGGATGCCGCCACGCACACCTATTACACGGCTGACGACGTGGCTATTACGGGCTACGAGTTCGCGCCTCACGGCACCTACGTTTCGAAGGGCGACGCTGCTGAGACCAAGTACTACACCACGGCCATCGGCACCATTTCCGCCACGGGCGATCCGCTGGTGCTGAAGCTGTACTACCGCGCCATCAGCATGCGCCTGACGTTCGACAAGGGCACGGGCGAAGCGTACTCGTGGTATCCGAACGAAGATCCCTCGGGCGACCATATGGCTGGCGACTCGGTGACGCTGCCCACCGCCAACCAGACGCGTCGCACGGGCTATACGCTGCGCGGTTGGGTGGAGCTGCCCACGGCGGCCAACCCCGATGACTACACCATCCAGGTGACCTACGGTTCCGAGACGCGCACCTTCAAGGCATCCGACATCACCTCGCTCATGGGCAACTGGGCTATCGAGTTCCTGAAGCTCGTTCAGAGCGATGCGAACGGCCAGTACCTGGTGTTCACCTATGGCGGTGCTTCCGTGAACCTGCCGTACTACACGGCCGCTTCCGTGATCAGCATGCCTACGGTTCCCACTACGATGTACGCCGCATGGGAGCCCAACCAGAACACGGCATACGTGGTTGAGTACTACAAGCACAGGGGCGACGGCACGATGGTGAAGGCCGATACGCAGACGTTCTACGGTTACACCGATACCACGGCAACGTTCGACCCGAGCACTGCCGCCAACAAGTACGATGGCTACCATCAGTACTCCACCACGCCCGACGAAGAGGGCTACAAGCTGGATGCCGATGGCTACGTGCTCGACACCACGGACGCGCGCATCACCGATGGCACCAACCCGTACCAGCAGATCCTGGAGGGTAACATCTCGGCCACCACCACGCTGGCCCTGAAGCTCTTCTACGAAGCCGACCTGGTGCACTACGTAGTGCGCTGGTACAAGTGGACGGGCGCTGAAACGCTGGTTCGCGAGTACCAGGAAGTGCGCAGCGGCAAGGTGGACAGCCAGGTAGACGTGCTGCCTGGCGACAAGACGCTCACGAAGGACACCACGAAGGGCTACGACTTCACGTCGTATGCGTGGAGCTCTACCTTCACGTACACCGACGAAGATGGCGTGACGTCGAAGAACGTCCTTTCGGCCACCGTGGGCACCACGCCTCTGGGCTCCGTTACGGTGAACGGCGTGGATGTCGATTACTACACCGAGCTGGCCCTGTACTACGTCTCGCAGGAAATCACGCTTACGCTTGAGATTGGCGCGGGCAGCTGGTACAACCCGTCGTACGCTTCGCAGAACGTGCGTGCTGACTACCCGAACTACCCGCTTCCCGGATCTGACGTGCTCGAGCGCGCTGGCTACGAATTCAAGGGCTGGACGGCCGTTTCCGACTACACGTTCGCGGCCGATGCAACGAGCTATGCTGGCCAGACCTACACGGTGAATACGGCCGAGGGCAGCGTTTCCCGCGCTATCTACGAGGCCCTGAATGCCGCGGGTGCCATCATCACCGGCACCTTCAACCTGGGTACCGAGAACACGACGCTCTATGCGGTCTGGTACGCGCTCGACACCACGCCTTACACCGTGCGCCACGTGCGCATCGATGGTAACGGCAATGAGAAGACGGTCATCGTCGATACCTTCACGGGCATCACCGACGACACCGCCGTTGCGGAAGTCTACACGAGTACTTCGGGCACTACTGCCGCCAACTATCCGTCCTTCGTGGGATGGACGTACGGCGACGTGGTCACCGTTGCGGGCGTTACCAAGACCAGCGGCAATAACCAGTCTGGCACGTGGGCTCCGGGCACCGGCAAGATCGTGGCTGGCAACCCGAAGCTGATCATCACGCTGTATTACGCGCCCAACGGCTACACGTTCACGCTGGATGCGGGCACGGCCTGGCCGACGCTTCCCGCAACGTGGACCGACGGCACCACGGGCAACAAGGTCGATACCGACCATGCCACCGAATACAACGCAACGCTTCCCGGTGCTACCGCGGTCGATCGCCCTGGCTACACGCTGGTGGGCTGGACCACGGATGCCGCAGCGGCAACCGAGCGCGCGGGCCAGGCGGCGATTACCTACGCCGACGGTCTGGGCGACCTGCTGCTTGCCCCGGGTTCCACCTACAAGCTGCCCGCCAACGACGGCAACGCCATCACGCTGTATGCGGTGTACAAGCCCATCGCCGATACGCCGTACGTGGTCGAGCACTACAAGGTGGTCAAGGACGCCAATGGCAATATCATCATCACGAAGGTGAACACCGATAACCTGACCGGCACCACCGACACCACCGCTACCGCGACCGCCCACAACGTGAACACCGAAGCGGCTTGGGCTGGCTACACGCTGGTGGGGGACAATGCCTCCATCTACGGCTTCGCGGATGCCGACTTCGCTGGCTACACGGTGAAGGTGAACGGCACGGTTGATGCTTCGCCCACGGCGGCGGCGTACACCACGCACCTGTCTGGCAACATCAGCAAGGCCGAGCCCCTGGTGCTGAAGCTGTTCTACGTGGCAAACGACACCACGGCGTTCACCATCGAGCGCTGGTACCTCGATCCCACGGGCCAGTACACCACCAAGATCGGCACCGACGTCGTGGGTCAGGCTACCACCGATACTTCGATTACCCTGAATGCCGAAGGCGACATCGTGACCGGTTCTCATGCGGGCTACTCGATCACGGGCGGCTACGCGGTCATCGCCGGCTACAAGATGAAGAACGACCTGACGGTTGGCACGTACAGCACGGCCTACGCCACAGCAGCTACCACCACCGTCACCATCACGGGCAACGGCCTGGCTAAGTTCGTGCTTCTGTACACGCCTGACGTGGCCACCTTCAACGTGGAGTACTGGAAGTACACGGGCGACGGCAACATCGTTCCCCTGAATGCCTTTACCGTGAACGGCTCTACCACCAACACAATCGTCGTTTCTGGCGAGGACATCCTCACCAGCTACACGGCCATCGTGAACCGCGGTCAGAGCGAAGTCGCCGGCGAGGGCACGGGCTCGGTGTACCGCCACCTGAATTACGCGGCGGGCGAGAGCTACGCTCCCTCTGGTAGCTACACCATCGACTACAGCGCATTCACCGGTTACACGTTCAGCGCCTCCTTCAACAAGACGGGCGCGAATGGCGTGAGCAAGGCTACGGTCTTCACGGGCGTCATCGCCGCGGACGGCAGCCTGACGCTGGTCCTGGTGTACGAGGCCGACAGCCTGCAGCTCAACTTCGACCTTGGCACCTATGGCAACAAGGCCACGACCTCCACGTACGCGATGCCCTCCACCGTGAAGGCCGAGAGCACCGTGACGCTGCCCGTGGCTGCCGACGTTACGCGCGATGGCTATAGGCTGGCGGGCTGGACCACCGAGGCAACCTACACGTTCACCAGCGGCACGTATGCTGGCGAGACCCTTACTGTGGCCGACGCCAAGGGCTATCGCGCCAACGCGCTGAAGGACGCGCTCTCTGCGGCGGGCCTGCTGTACACCACCACGTTCCCCATGGGCGTGGAGGCCGACACGCTGTATGCGGTCTGGGTGACCACCAACGACACCGACTACTCCGTGGCCGTGTACCGCATCAAGGGCGACGGCACCATGGAATACACGGGCACGCAGGTCTATCACGACGGCGTGGCCGATGAGACCGTTTCCCCGGCGCAGAGCCCCGTGGGCACCTACGATGGCTCACTTACCGGCGCGAACATGGATGCCGATACCTACAAGATCATCGGCTACACTTGGGTTGCCCCCGGCACCAACGTGGGCGACTACGGCACGGGCATGCCCACCGAAACCGATGGCACCAAGATCGTGGCCGCCGATGGCTCCACCGTCCTGAACTTCATCTTCACCGCCACGCAGGTGAGCTACTACGTGGCGCGTTACCGCGTTGACGGCGACGGCAAGACCTACCTGGTGGATGCTTCCGGCAGCGACGTCATCCATAACGGCAACACCGTTACCGTGGAAGACGTTACGGCCGACCTGGATACCTACAAGGTCTACTTGATCGCCTACACCGGCTACGCCGATGCTGCCGTGAACGTGACGGCTGGTGTGGCTTGGGTGTACGACACCTCCACGAAGCCGTACACGTACAAGAGCAACGACAACCAGGACAACGTCGACGTCCAGGGCGGCACGCCCAACGCCACGTACAGCCCCACGTACGAGGGAACGACCGCAACGGGCTCCATCGAGCGTGACGCCACGTCCGTCTTCTCGCTGTTCTACGTACCCAGCACCTTCACCGTGAAGGTCATGCCGAACAACGGCACCTGGGCTACGGGTTCGGGCGCCTACGACGGCGATGGCAAGCTCTCCTTCGCCGACGATGTGTGGCAGGGCCGCCTGGCTTCCGGCACGTCGCTCGTGGTGCCCACCGCCACGCAGCTCACGCGCGCGGGCTACATGCTCGATGGCTTCACCACCGAAATCGGTGGTGACGTGGTCGTCGTGGCTGGTGGCACGTACTCCACGCCCATTGGAGCCATCACCCTGTATGCTCACTGGGCAGCGCTTCCCAGCTACTACAAGGTCAATCACGTGAAGATCCATGGCGACGGCACCACGGAAGTCGTGTGGAGCTATCGCACTACCGGCGATACGGGCACGACGGCCCAGGAGGCTGCGAAGCCCGCCAACGACACCACGGCCAACGCCAAGGACCAGGAGATCGGCACCAAGGTCTTCAACTGGAACGGCTACGACTTCCTGGCCGACACCGCTTCGTTCAGCTACAAGGACGAAAATGGCGTGCTGCATACGGTGACCACGACGCAGAACGCGGAAATCACCGCCGACGGCAGCCTGGTGCTGAACCTGTACTACACGCCGCGTAGCGATACCACGTACTTCGTGGAGCGTTGGCTGCTGAACGGCGACGGCACGCTTTCGCCGCTCGATGCCAACGGCAACGTCATGCGCGACCCGGCTACGGGCCTGCTCATCGTGACCACGCCCGAGGCTGTGGCTGCTGATCCTACGCTGTGGGAGACGTACCGCAAGCAGCATACTGGCCGCACCGACGCCATGGTCTACGCTGACGGTGTGGTGCCTTCCGATGCTAGCCAGGGCGCGGTGCCCTCCACCGAGACGCTGGGCTACAACCTGGTGAACGACGTTATCGACATCGAGGGCTACATCTACCTGGGTCATAACCAGAGCCACACCATCGAGGGCAAGACGGTTACCACGACCTCGCGCGACAACCTGAACGGCGACGGCACGCTGGTCCTGCGCCTGTTCTACTACGCCGACTCCCTCGTGCTCACCTACGAATCCGGCTCGCTTTCGCCCAATGGCACGTTCACGCAGAACCATGACGCCGACGACACCTTCGCGCTTCCCACGGACGCCACCGTGAAGCGCACGGGCTACGAGCTGGTTGGCTGGACGACGCTGCAGAGCGTGACCGTGAACGGCCAGACGATTGACGTGAACGAAGCTACCGGCAAGAACGCCTTCGACATCATCACGTACCTGAATAGCCAGAATGCGCTCATCACGGCCACGTATGGCAAGGTCTACTTCCTGGATGGCGCAACGTACCTGATGCCTACCACGAACCGCACGCTGTACGCAGTGTGGAGCCCGATCCTGATCGATTACACGGTGGTCGTGAAGAAGGTAACGGGCGAGGGCGAAGTGGTGCAGGTTTCTTCGAACGTGTATCAGACGTGGGCCGACACCATCGTCCACGCCGATAGCGCTCCCGTGAGCGGCGCCGATGCCTATGGCTACCTGAACAGCACGGGCGTAACCAGCCGCGATGGCGCAGCCGACGCTTCGCCTTCCATCGCGAACGCTATTACGGGCTACACGTACCTGGCTCACGGCCTGAATGCCTACGGCGTGGAGGGCTGGAACGTCACCATCAACGGCGGCGACGTTACCACCTACGCATGGGATTACGTGGGTTACGTAAGCGGCGGCATCACCTACACGCTGTATTACCTGGCCAACGAGGTGAAGATTACCCTGAACACCGGCGCTGGCTCCTGGGATACCACCACCGCCACGGGTGCTAGCTGGAACGGGACGAACCCGAAGACCTACCGCGTCGAGCAGGAAATTCAGCTGCCCGCTTACAATACTGTGACCCGCGCCGGCTACACGCTGGTTGGCTGGGCGCGCAGCAGCGACGGCGCTTCCGCGACGGGTCGCGCTTCGCAGACCACGGCCGCCACGCTGGCCGCTATCACGGGCGACGAATTCTACGCGGGCGGCGCGCACTGGACGCTGGTAGCCACGTGGAACGGCAGCGCATACGTATATGCCACCGACATCGCCTATCTGGTGCCTTCCGCCAATCAGACGCTCTACGCGGTCTGGCGTGCCAACGACGACACGACCTACTACGTTGACCATATCCGCTTCGACGGTAACGGTACCGAGAAGGAGACCATCACCGATGCCCTCACCGGCATCACCGACGAGGTCTACCCGCTCACGCAGTACACAAGCACCTCGGGCGTGAATTCGGCGAACTACTCCGCGTTCGTGGGCTACACCTTCAATCCGAGCTTCAGGGATGCCCTGAACGTCCTGCACACGAGCACGCTTACGCCTACTGCTACGATCACGGGCGATGGCTTGATGCGCTACACGCTGTACTATCGTGCTGACGACCTGACGCTCGAGCTTGATCCGGGTGCGGGCGCATGGGGCACTACCGACTACAGCTCGACCACGCATCAGGCAGAGGCGGGCTTCAACCTGCCCACCAACAACGACGTGACCCGCGCCGGCTACACGCTGGTTGGCTGGAGCACCGATCCTTCGGGCAAGGCCGCCATCGCCGATGCTTCCCAGAGCATCGCCGATGCCCTGGCGCTGATTACGGGTAACACGCCGCAGAACGGCGGCGCGAACTACACGCGCGTTGCCACCACGCCCGATGGCATCACCTACACGTTCTATACGCCGGGCTACACCATGCCCACCACGAGCCAGAAGCTCTACGCAGTATGGCGCGCCAATAACAACAGCCTGAACTTCGTGGCTGGCACCTACGCCACGCCCGCGGAGGGCCAGGGCACTTCGTCGCTGCACTCCACCGATTCGCAGTTCACGCTGCCCACGGGCGACGCGTTCACGCGCGGTGGCTACACGCTCGTTGGTTGGACGACGTATCCCACCTACAACGGTGAGTCGGTAAACGAGAGCACGGGCGTTGCATCGCAGAATATGGCCGACGCCATCGATGACGTAACGGGCGGCACTGCTGCTGGCGGCGCGTACTTCACCCTGGCCAATGGAACGGCCCTGTATCAGATGCCCACCAACCGCAGCGTCACGCTCTACGCGGTCTGGCGCGCTAACAGCGATACTGAGTACTACGTATATCGCTACAAGGTAACGGGCGATGGCGAGCTCATCCCCATCGACGTGAATGGCAATGAAGTGGCTGAGGGCCAGAACAAGATCACGCACGTGGGTGTTACTGACGAGCATGCCGACGCCGAGGGCAACAGCTACGTGCCCAACGCGCATGTGACCAATGACAACACGGCTGTGGCTGGTTACAGCTATCTGTCGCATGGCAACAGTGTTACCGACGCCGACAACGTGCCCCACACCACCAGCTCCTCCGGCAGCATTTCCGGCGACCCCGCCAATCCGCTGAAGATGTACCTGTACTACGAGGCGAACGAGAATACGCTCAGGCTGGTCCTGGGTGGCACGACCGACGCTCCCGCCAGCTGGAAGTCTGGCAGCGAGGGCAAGGCCGTCACTACGCATACCACGCAGAGCACCACGGTGCTTCCTACCAATGCCGACGTCCTGCGTCCCGGCTACACGCTGGTTGGCTGGGCAACCGATGCGGCTGGATCCACGGCCGAGGGCCTGGCTTCCCAGGAAACCGCCAACCGCCTCGCCTCTGCCACGGGCAATGACTTCGCTCATGGCGGAGCGAACTGGACGCTCGTTGCCACGTGGGACCCCGTGAGCAAGCAGTACGTCTACGTGGGTGTCAACGACGTCAAGTACCTGATGCCCACGCTTTCCGAGCGCGTGCTCTATGCGGTCTGGCGTGCGAATGATGATTCGCCCTACACCGTGAATCGCTATTACGTCGACGGCAACGGCGTGGTGCATCCCATTGAGACGCTGACGCATACCGGCGTGACGGGCGAGGTGGCCATCGCCGACGTTGCCACGCTCGACCCGACTAAGCCGTGGTACACGCAGGATAACGACAGCATCACCGGCTACGAGTACCTGACCAATGGCATGTCGCGCACGGTGTCTCATACCGACGATTCCGTAACCACGGCTGTCGACACTACGGTAACCACCACGTCGCGTCTGAAGATCAAGCTGGCCGCCGATGGCAGCATCCTCACGGTGCTCGACCTGTACTACGTGCCCGTCACCAAGACGATCACGTTCGACAAGGGCAACGGCACCTGGGCTGCGGGCGGCGACAAGAGCGGCACCTACGGCACCGACGAGGAATTCCTCACGCCTGGCGCTGATGCCATCAGCCGCGAGGGCTATGAATTCATCGGCTGGTCCGCCGAGCCCACGGTAACGCCTGCGGGCGGAAGCCCGATCTACGTGCATACCAGCACGGGCGACGACTCGCGCACGGCCGCCGACCTGGCAGTCGGCCTGGTCTACGATGCCGCAAAGGCTGCCGAGTTCGGCGTGGCCTACACTGCGAAGGGCGGCGCCTACCTGGTGCCCACCACCAACCAGAACATCACACTGTACGCAGTGTGGAAGGCCATCGTGAACACCATTACCTATGAGGGTGGTTCTGGTACGTGGGCCAGCGGCGTTGAGACCAGCGTCCAGCATTCCACCGACGACGTGTACAACCTGCCCACGGGCAGCGATATCACGCGCGAGGGCTACACGCTCGTTGGCTGGACGACCGAACCTACCGTGACGCCTGCTGGCGGCACCCCCATTTCCGTGAACACCAGTACGGGTGAGGATTCTCGCACGGCGGCAACGCTCGCTCAGAACCTGAATTCCGACGCCACGTTGATCCCGGACTTCGGGGCTCGTGGCAAGGCCTTCACCGCTGCGGGTGCGGCATTCTCGACGCCTACGAACAATAACGTTACGCTCTACGCCGTCTGGCGCGCCAATGACGTTACCTATACCGTTGAGTACTGGGTTGTTCTGGAAGATGGCACCGCTATCCAGATGAAGATCGGCCCGGACGGCAAGACCCCCGTGGTCGACCGCGATGCCAATGGCCTGATCGTCGTCACGCATTCCGGCACGTACGCTACCGACAATCGCGTAACGTACACGCAGGGCGTGCCCCACGAGACGGCGAAGGCTGACTTCACTGGCACGGATACCCTGCCTTACACCAACAACGACATCAAGACGGTTGCTGGTTACCAGTACATCGTCCACAACGATAGCTACAAGGGCTACACCACCGTGGCTCAGGGCGAGATCCTGGCCGACGGCAGCCTGCGCCTGATTCTCTACTACAAGCCGGCTATGCAGGATGACGGCACCTTCACCAACGAGCTCGAGCTGGTTGGCGGTAGCGATTCCAGCTGGGCTGGCAGCAAGACCTATCATTACTCCAGTGACTCCTCGCATGTGCTGCCCAACGGCACGGGCGCCGACGCCATTACGCGTGACGGCTACACGCTGGTTGGCTGGACCACGCAGCCCACGGTGAACGTTTCCGGTTCTGCAGTTTCGGTTACCGAGTCCACGGGCTGGGCAAGCCGCTCCGCCGCAGCAATCGCCGCCGCGCTCACCGGCCGCGCAAGCGACACGGGCGCCGTGTTCACCGCAGCCAACGGCACGTACGTGATGCCCACCAACGCCAAGGTCACCCTGTACGCCGTATGGCAGGCCAACACCGACACGCCGTACTATGTGGAGCGCTGGATCATCACGGGCGACGGCGTGGCCATCCCCCTGAAGCAGGACGGCACCATCGACCGCGACGCTTCCAAGAACGTCGTTTCCCACGATGCCGCTTGGGCGGTTACGCAGCGCCTTGCCTACACCGGTACCACCGATGAGGAAGCCTGGGCCGACGCTCTCGATTCTTCGGTCACGTATCGCCATGCCGACAACCTGGCCGTTGAGGGTTACACCTACGTGACGCGCGGCAATAGCTACCTGGGCTACACCACGGTGGCTCGCCATAACCTGGACGGCGATGGCAACATGGTCCTGGTGCTCTACTACATGCCCGTTTCCGTTTCCGTGACGCTCGTCGAGGGCAGCGGTTCGTGGAGCCCCTCCACCGACACGTGGTCCGGCACCTACAAGACCGACCAGACCTTCAACCTGCCCAGCAACAGCGATATGACGCGTACCGGCTACACGCTGGTGGGCTGGACCACCATTCCCACGCAGGGTGGCGTGAATGTGGGCACGAGCCAGGGCATTCCGTCGCGTACGGCTGCCGATGCCGCTGCGGCCCTGGCGGGCAACATCGCCACCACCACGGGCGCCGAATTCATCGCCGCAGGCGGCACGTACACGGTGCCCAGCGCATCGCCCGTTACCCTGTACGCGGTGTGGAAGGCCAACAATGATACTCCGTACTACGTGGAGCGCTGGGTCATCACTGGTGATGGCGTGGCCATCGCCCTGAACCAGGACGGCACGGTTCCCTATGGCACCGACGGTAATCCCGTGGCACATGACGAAGGCTCCGCGTGGGTCGTCGCGAATCGCCTTGCCTATGCGGGCATCACCGACGAAGAGGCATGGGCCGACGAGCTCGATGCTGCGACCACGTATCGTCACGCTGACAACATTGCCGTTGCAGGCTATAGCTTCATCGCCAACGGTTCCGCCTTCACCGCTCCCGGCGGCAAGGTATACGCATCGTTTACGCGTGACGATATCGCCCCCGATGGCACCTTGGTGCTGAAGCTGTACTACGCGTACGGCAACCTGACCACGTACGAAGTGAAGCATTGGCGTATCACCGGCGACGGCACCATCAAGGAACTCATTACCGACGCCGACATCCAGGGCGTTGACGCAACCGTGGGCGCGTCCGACACCACGCATACTGCGACGGTCCTTTCCGACGATGAGAACGAATCGCGTTCTGGCTACGCGTACAACGAGAACTTCATTGGATACGAGTTCGTGGGTACCGCCGTTGACGCGGAGGGCAATGTGTACACGAGCGTCACGAGTGGCAATATCGCCCACGACGGCAGCCTGGTGCTGAACCTGTACTACAGGGCCAAGACCACCATCGAGCTCATTCTCGATCCGGGCGCCGGCACGTGGGTCAACCACAACGCCGATGCCGATGGCGTCGAGCAGGCCGATGGCACGAAGAAGAGCAA
Source organism: Denitrobacterium detoxificans (assembly GCF_015062615.1). Classification (GTDB taxonomy): domain Bacteria; phylum Actinomycetota; class Coriobacteriia; order Coriobacteriales; family Eggerthellaceae; genus Denitrobacterium; species Denitrobacterium detoxificans_A. The sequence goes on along the minus strand of NZ_SUUH01000004.1, from coordinate 2,591 downwards.
CCATTCCAGCGAGTCTTCCTTCCGCCTGCCGGGTGTGAACGATGTCCATCGCGATGGCTACTACTTCATCGGCTGGTCCAACGTACCCGATGGCTCGCGTACGGTTGGCAACATCTCGCAGACCACGGCTGATGGCCTGGATGATGCGGCTGACAACTTCCATGGCGCGGGCATCGATACGAAGACCGGCATGGGCGGCTCTTCCACGAACGGCACCTGGCTGATCGTCTTCGCCGACAGCAGCGCCGAGGGCGGTTACACCTACACCAACCCGACGCTGTACTTCATCTCGCCCGATGGCATGTTCCTGATGCCCACTACCTCCACCGTGCTCTATGCGGTGTGGGCGGCGCGCAACGACGTGAATTACGAGGTGAGCCACTACCTGGTAGACGTGAACGGCATCGCCCATGAGGTCATTGCCGACCAGGAGCATCCGAACCCGGCGGCCAACGCGACCACCGATGAAGAGGTTTCCAGCACGGCGAAGCCCGACGGCTACTATCCTGGCTACACCTACGTGCCTGGCTACGCTACGCCGGTCCTGGACGAAGATGGCAAGCAGAAGCTTGACGAGTACGGCAACCCGATCTTCACGTTCGTGGTTGACGCCGATGGCAACAACGTGGGCATGGGCCTCGAGGCTGCGAACCTGAATGGCGACGGCAGCACGCACCTGCGCTTCTTCTACGTGGCCAATAGCGATACCAAGTACTACGTGGAGCGCTGGGTCATCGACGGCGACGGCAATCTGGTTCCCGTGGCGGCCGACGGCACCATTCCGCATGACGAGAACGGCGCAATCATCATCAACGACGAGGCGTGGGCGGAAACGCAGCGCATCGAGCATGAGGGCACCACCGACGATGAGGCGTGGGCCGACGAAGACGTCGAAGGCTATACGTATCGCAATGCCGACAACGTGGATATCCCGGGTTACGAATACGTGCCCCATGGTCAGGTGGTCACCGATGCCGAGGGCAACGAGTACGTGACCGTGGCACGCGCGATCATCGCCGGCGACGGCACCATGGTGCTGCGCCTGTACTACAAGGCCATCAGCAACGAATTCATCCTCGACCCGAACAAGGGCATCTGGACCGATCCCGATGCCGAGCCCGCCGAGGAGGAAGAGCCTCCCGCCGACGAGACTATCGAGGAGAAGGCGGCTCGCGAAGAGGCTGCGGCCATCGCCAAGGCTGGCGGCACGGTACCCATCGATAGCGACTATCGCAAGCCCATCGTGACCAACCCCGACACCGACAGCGTCATCGAGCTGCCCACGGCCGACGATATCTCGCGCAATGGCTACACGCTGACCGGCTGGGAAGACGCGGATGGCAGGATTTGGGATCCGGGCTACCTGTACACGATTCCCGCCAACGGCGGCACGCTCACGGCGGTCTGGACGCCCATTACGTACCACATCACCTTCGACCCGAACGATCCGGTTGCCCAGGGCAAGATGGACGACATCGAGTACACGTATGGCGAGGAAGACTTCAAGCTTCCCGAAGAGGGCTTCACGCGCCGCAACGGCACGTTCCTGGGCTGGGCGCTGCATGAAGGTGCTACGGTGCCCGACTTTACGCCCGAGCAGCTCATGGAGGCTCTGCTTGAGGCCCAGAAGTCTGGCAAACTGCCCTCCGACGCCAGCATCGACGACCCGAACACGGCGATGTTCCTGCTTGCCGCGATGGCCGGTACCGGTACGGACATCACGCTCTATGGCGTGTGGGATGTGGAAACGCATACCGCCGAGCTAGGTGGCGGCACCGTTGTCATCACGGGCTACGACGACGATGGCAACCCGATTTACCAGGGCACCTACGATGGCGGCACCGTCACGCTGCATACGCACGAAACCGAGCCCGGCTTCACGCTCTCGCGCGATGACGTGACGATCGACGTCCACGACGGCTGGTACCTGAAGGGCTGGTACGTCACGCAGAACGGCGTGACCACCTACTACGAGGATCCCGATGCGATCTTCAACATCACCATGGATGCCGACACCATCTTCGAGCCGGTGTTTGGCAATTACGCGGCGGAGGCCGGCTACGCGGGCTACGGCTACGGCTACGGCGACGTGCTTCCGCGCACGGGCGATGCTGATTTCGCTTGGCTGATTATCCTGATGGCGACCGCGCTGGCGCTGCTGTGCATCGCGCGTCGCAAGATCACCCAAAGGGATGGGTGATTATCTCGATCGGTCGCGTTCGTGTCACCCATAGCGAACGAGGACCATACATACAGTGGCGTCCGTCTCCTTTAACGGCCCCGGTGACGGACGCCACGCCCTTCCTTTTCGGAAGGGGGCACCCAGAGCCATGGCGCCAGGTGCCTTGCCCCGCATTATAGTGGCCCCCAAGCCGCGGGTCGAGGTGCCTGGCTCCATGGCTCTTCCCATGCTGTGTGGCAGGGAGCGGGTGACAGGGGACGTACCTGCTGTCACCTTTGTTTTCGGGTGACAGCAGGTACGTCCCCCTGTCACCCGCGTCCCCCTGTCCTGGGCATAAGACGATATGAGCAGGACACGACAAGGGAAGCCCCTCCTGCATGAATATCGCGCGGATTAGGCCGACAATGTG
>NZ_SUUH01000002.1 GCF_015062615.1 Denitrobacterium detoxificans | reverse complement strand
TCACATTGTCGGCCTAATCCGCGCGATATTCATGCAGGAGGGGCTTCCCTTGTCGTGTCCTGCTCATATCGTCTTATTTGCTATGCTGTAGACCTCTGGAAAATGTGCAGGATATGTGCGCGGTGAGGGATATGGCAAAGACATCATCAAAGAGGGTTTGGGCGCTTGCAATCCTCTTGCCATGCCTGCTCTTTCTCGCCGTCTTCACATTTCGTTCATCTTTCATCCCGCCCCTCGACCAGCTTCTGTTTTCCGACGTCACCTTCGATGTCAACGGTGGTTGCATCGAGGGGCAGGAAGCGGGCACCCTTAGGGTGTGGGCCTGGGAGCCCGTCTCGATGCCGCAAGCGCATAAAGACGGCTACGTGCTGCTCGGATGGGTAGATAGCTCCTCTGGGGCCGTTACAGGGCCTGATAGCAGCAGGGTAGGGGGTAGTGGCACCCTACGGGCGGTATGGGCGCGCGACAGGTACGCCATATCCTATGACTTGGCATGTGGATCGCTTACGGATTGCCCGCCTACGTCGTATTCCGTCGAATCGGACGTCGTGAAGCTTCCAGAGCCTTCGCGCTATGCGTATGAATTCCAGGGTTGGCGTATCGATGGATGCGAGGAGTTGGTCGATAGCATCGACCCTACGCTTGCCCGGGATGTCACTGCGCATGCCGTCTGGACGCCTGCGGTAGATGCCGCGCCTGCGACGCTGTATCTTGGCGATGGACTCGATGCCGTTCCGTATTCCTATTGCTATGGGTGGGATACCGCTCCAGCGCAGGAAGCTGGCATCTGGCAGGGCATTGGATGCGTCACCGATGGGGAGCCGACATATTACATCGGACACAATCCCGGTATCTTCGCCCCCGTAGCCGATTTTCGCGTGGGGTCCCTTTTCGCGGTTTGCGACGATGCGGGCAACCTTGGCTGCTACCGCGTAGTGCGCATTGTGACGGTACTGCACGATGGAACCGTTTTCACGCCCGAATTGCAGGCGATGGTCATGCCGCAGGGGGAGTACGCCTCGCTCCAGACCTGCCGTCTCGACAATGTCTACATGGACATATTCGTAGGCAAACGCATCGACTAATGAACGTCGGTTTTGGCAGTTCACCTGGGATTATGTACTCAGCTACAAAAAATTAAATACCCTCTTGCCAGAAAGGGTGAGTCGCGTATAATACTTTCTTGCGCGCGGACATGGCTCAGTTGGTAGAGCACCACCTTGCCAAGGTGGGGGTCGCGGGTTCGAACCCCGTTGTCCGCTCCATTGTTCATGTGAGCCGGCCGAGCAATCGGCTGGCTCTTTTAAGCAAAGCATGGCGACGTGGCCAAGTGGTAAGGCAGAGGCCTGCAAAGCCTTTACCCCCGGTTCGAATCCGGGCGTCGCCTCCAATTTGCTTCATGAACGCAGCGCTGGAAGTTTTTAAAATTGGGTGTTTACATAGCACTCAGCTCTGTTAGAATACTTCCTGCTGCAAAGCTAACGGGCGTTTAGCTCAGGGGGAGAGCGCTTCCCTGACACGGAAGAGGTCACAAGTTCAAATCTTGTAACGCCCACCACGAATTGCGAGGCTGGAAGCTGATGCTTCTGGCCTCTTTTGTTATCTGCGGCATTTGTTATTGTGCTCATCTGTGCGTATTGGCGTGTTGGTCTCGTTGTCTGGTAGCTGGTCAAGGAGTAAATCAATGGTTGACCTACATTTTGCATTGCCGGATTTCACGTACAACTTCCACTTGAACCTTGCCCTCATCAAGGCTTGGAACAGCGACCCTGCGATGTTTAGAGACGGGGTGTGCTTTGATAGCGTGTACGGCTGCTTCCCCCAATGTAAAGCAAATGGCGGACGACACTATTTGGGGAGGCAGTACAAGCCTTTTCTGATACATGCAACCTTTGCCATGCTTAACGACATGGGCGTGAAGGTGCGTCTGACCTTCACCAACGTGTTCCTCGACCGCCACGTGTTGAGAGACGACGCATATGTTCGTGAGATCTTAGATATCGCAAGCAACTATGATGTTGAGGTAATAGTCTACTCAGATGACGTGGCAGAGTATTTGCGTCAAAACTATCCATTTAAGCTCGTGCTGTCGACAAGCCGAGACATCACAGACGTACATTTGCTTAACGATGCGCTCGATCGCTTTGACTATGTGGTTCTTAACTACAACCTGAACAAGGACTACGACTTCCTTGCTCAGGTTGCCCATCCGGAACGCCTCGAGGTTATGGTCAACGAGCTCTGTGCGCCGCATTGCCCTGTTCGGCAAAAGCATTACGAGCATGAAAGTCGCGACCAGTTAAACGGTGAGAGCACCCTCTTTTGTGAGGAGTGCGGCCGCTCGAAAGCTGACCTGGCCGATCTCTTTGACGGACCAATTGTTCTCTCTAACGAGGAGATTGCGCGCCTGCGCACGGAGCATGGAATTCGTTACTTTAAGATTGTTGGGCGCAAGAGAAATCGCAACAAGCTTCTCGATGTCTATCTGTACTACCTCGTGAGACCCGAGTACCACGAAGATGTTCGCCGTTTGCTTGTTGGGTAGTTAACCGGAAGGGGCTCAGCATGAGAGCGAGGGAGTGTCTTACAGTCACTGCGATAGTCCTCAGCGTGCCGCATGGCCTCTCACGTCACCTTTTCCCTGGTAACAGTCGTTTATCCACTGTCTGACGGTGCGATGCCAGAGAAGAGCGCATGCTAAAATGATGCAGGGGGTTAGCTTTCTAGGCGCAATCATTACTCGATGGCGGCATTTCGCGTGGTAAGCATGCGAATATGAATTAGCTGAAAGCAAGGTTTGATCATGATTGAGCTGCGCGATATAGGCAAGAACTACTTTAAGGGAGAGAATGCGGCACTTTCCGATGTGTCCGTCGCCTTCGGAGATTGCGGCCTTGTTGCGATTTGCGGGCCGGCGGCTTGTGGCAAGTCCACGCTCCTGAACATCCTGGGAGGAATCGAACAGCCCGATTCAGGTGAGGTAATCATTGATGGCAAGTCGACCCGTACATTCAGAGAGGCCGATTGGAATGAATACCGCAACGCGCGTGTCGGGTTTGCGTTCCAGGACCCTGTTCTCGTGGGGCATCGAACTGCGCTCGAGAATGTCGAGCTGGCTTTAACGATTGGAAACGTTCGCCAAACCGAGCGCAGTGAACGAGCGCTCGAAGCCCTTCGTCTTCTGGGTGTTGAAAACTGCGCGTCGAAGAAGCCAGCGGCCCTTTCAAGCGCTCAGCAGCGTCTTGTGGCGATTGCTCGCACCTTGGCGAAAGAGCCTGATATCCTTCTTGCGGACGAGCCGACGTGTGGGCTTGACAAAAGCTCCGCGGAAACGGTAGTAAACGCTCTCGAGCGCGCAGCGAGGAGTCGACTCGTGATACTGGCTACGAGCGACGATGAACTGGCTTCGCGCGCCAGTCGGATCTTGCGCTTTGCCAACGGCAAAGTGGTCAGCGATGTATCTACGCACAATGGAATCGTCGTCGGGACTATCGAACAATCCGCGCAGCTTTCGGAAAAGAGCAGCTCTAATCCCCGCCTACGAGCGAAATCGCGGCGGAGCATGCCGTTTTTCGCTGTGGTAGGCTATTCGATCCGCAACATGTCTGCGAAGAAGGGGCGGGCAATACTCACAGCCATCGCATCGGCCATAAGTATGATAGGCATTGCTACCATCGTGGCGCTTGGTGGCGGTGCAAATAATCTCATTGCTGGTTTCGAAGAGTCTTCGATTGCCACCGACCCTATCGTTGTAGGGAAATCCAACCTTGACCTCACGAGCTTGCTTAGCAGCGAGAGCTTGAGGAATCTCAATTCCCAGAGTGCGGCCACAGAGGAAAGCTCGTCGTCTCCGGGCACTGTAAAGGTAAATACTCTCGATGGCTCCATTCAAGACGTATCATCGATGCTCACCGAAACGATCTCACACGTTCGCGATAATGACCTTGCTGGTTTCAAGCAATTCGTCGATTCAAATTCGGATGGTATTCTCGATTATGTTGACACTGTCACATATGATTATGGCATTGTGCCCCTTGTATACAATGGCGACACGACCCAGGGCGTTGAACAGCTTAATCCTTCGTCGCTTTCGGAAATGGTCATGCGTCGGGCCAACTCGACCGCAAGCTCGCTTAATAGCCTAGGCGGGTTTCATCAGATGATCGACAGCCAGGATATATTGGACGAGCAGATGAACGTTGTCTATGGCACTTGGCCTCAAAGCTACGACGAATGCGTGATTGTGCTCGACAAAGACGGCGGTATTAGTGACCTTACGCTCTATTACCTTGGGCTCTACGACCACGAGGCAGTTAACGACGCGCTGAATGCGACCCTCGACGGGCAGAGCGTCGAGTTTCCCGAATCGCCATCCGAGCTTAGCTACGACCAGCTTATGGACGCGAATTTCGTGGTTCTGCCGCGCGTGAGCCTTTACCAGAAGGATGAGGCACGAGGCACGTGGGCCGATAAGTCGCTGGACGACGACTATGTTGCCGGCAAAATAGCCCAAGAAGGCATCAAGCTGAAGGTGTGCGGTATCGTACAGCCGAAACGTGATGCGCTTTCCCCGCTCATGCCCGAAGGCGTCGGGTATACGTCCGAACTCGTCGATTACCTCGTCGGGGTATCCGCTCAAAGTGCGATTACCAAGCAACAGCTCGAGAACCCTGATGTCGACGTGTTTACGGGTAAGAGCTTTGAGGATTTGAAGGCGCATCCGGCGGGCAATCTGGACCTCGAGAACGTCATTACCGTTAATGATCAGGCGATTGCTCGCCTGCTCGGCATGTTTGGAGATAGTGATGTGGAAGAGACTGATTCCGGTGATGACGACCTTGAGCTGCTTTGGGCTGACCTCTCGAAGATTGACTGGTCGCAATTCGAGATTGACGAACGCGACATCCTCGACGCGGTGAACGAACAGAGGATCTACGATGCCATCGAACTCGCCTCGATGCTCGATCCCGAAGAATCCGGCTTGGAGCTGACCGATGAGCAGAAAGCCGAGGTAAGCATATTAACGGGGGGCATGGTTGCCAACTTCACCGCCTGGGCCATTGATGAGGGGGCCACTGCCGAGGATCTGAGCGATTCGGATAAGGTTAGCCGCTATTGGAAAGACTACTTGCAAACCGATGTCGGCAAGCAGCAAATGCTCGAACTCGACCTTCTCGTGGGGCAGAGCTACGGTGAAGTCGTGCGTGGTCAGCTCGAAGATTACCTAACGGGCGTTTACGTCGAGGTCCTAATCGACGAAGTCAGTGCCGAAATCATCGAACAGTCCATGGAGGAAATCGCGAAGGAGGCCGAAGAGGAGCTCGAGCGCGAGTTTCCGGCTGTTGCCGACGAACTAGGCAGGGAACTCGAAGCGGCTATAGCTAATGAGCTCGACCGCATTCTCACTGAGGTCGACAATGGGGTCGCTGTGGTTGGAAACGAACTTGCCAACGTAATCCAGATCAACATGAGTGAAGAGGATCTCGTTGCGTTTCTTAACAACCTATCTGACTCATCCGAGATAGGCTATGACAACAACATGGCCAAGCTTGGCTACGTAGACATGAGCAAGCCGCTCTCGATGAGCATCTATCCAAAAGACCTTGCTGCAAAGCAGAAGGTGATTGGGATTATCACGGCTTACAACGATCGCATGGACCAGGCGGGAATGCACGACCGAACTATCATCTACAACAATAATTCTGGCGACATGTCCGAAACCCTGTCTGGCGTTGTGGACATCGTGGGCCTGGTGCTGATCGTTCTCATTGGCGTCTCGCTGGTTGTCGGTTCCATCATGCTAGCGCTCCTTACCTACACTGGCATAGCTGGACGACGCCGAGAAATGGGGCTTCTACGATCCCTTGGCGCATCGCGGGGCAACCTGGTGGCCATGTTCAACATCGAGACGTTCGTGGAAGGCTTGCTCGCTGGCGTGATTGCGGTGGGCGTCGTCTACGCAATGTCTGCGGGCGTGAACAGCATGACGGCCACAAGCTTTGCGGGCGTAGACGTCATGGTTCTGTCCCCTCAGATAGCCGCCGCGCTCATCGTACTCTCGGGCGTGCTTCCGTTGCTTGTAGGTTTGATACCGTCACTTGTTGTGTCATGCAAGCGCCCAGCTCGATTTCTGAGTAGCTAACGAGTCGATTGTGGCTGCATTGATGTGATAGTAGTCATTCCCCTTGAACCTTCATTACGCCATCGTCTATTGGGCTATCTGGCGAAATCTTGATGATTTCCTATACTGTTAGGTCGAAGGAGGAAAACGCAGGTCTATGCCTGGTCTCGGAACAATCATAAACATTGCAGCTATTGTGGCTGCGGGAGTGCTTGGCTCTGCAGTTGGAATGCTGCTAAGCGAACGTCTGCAAGAGGGGCTTGCCAAGGCGGCGGGAGTATGCGTGCTCTTCATTGGAATTGCGGGGGCCATGCAAGGCATGCTTTCCCTCGACGGGGGCACCCTTGCATCAGGCAAATCGTTGTTCGTGGTGGCAAGTGTGCTTTCGGGAACTATCGTAGGCGAGGTATTGGGCATCGAGGATCTCGTGAATCGATTTGGCGAGTGGCTCAAGCGCAAGACGGGAAACACCGAGGACCGTTCCTTCGTAGATGCGTTTGTCACGGCGTCGGTGACCGTATGCGTGGGTGCCATGGCAGTGGTTGGAGCAGTCGAGGATGGCATGCTTGGAGATATATCCATCTTGTGCACCAAGGCGATTCTCGACTTCGTTATCATCCTGGTCATGACATGTTCGCTTGGGCGAGGATGTGCGTTCTCCGCTATTCCCGTTGGCCTCCTTCAAGGGACGGTAACCGCGCTGGCGGTGCTTATCTGCCCGATTATGACCACTTCCGCTTTAGCGGCCCTTGCGCTCGTTGGAAGCATTCTTATTTTCTGCGTGGGCGTGAACCTTGTATGGGATACCAAGCTTCGGGTGGCAAACATGCTGCCCGCCATCATTATTGCCCCGTTGTTCACCTTCCTGCCAATTGCCTGGTAAGACCTCATGTAGCAAAGGGATGTCTGCGAGCATGACGCAGACATCCCTTTTCTTTATCCGTTCGATGGCTTTGCTAGCTTAGAGACGAAACGTTCAGGGGAAAGGTGAAGTACGTATCGGGATACGGTTCGTCTTCTAACGTGAAGTGCCACCACTCCTCAACGAGGGGCTTGAAACCGGAGCTGAGCATGATATCGCGCAGAACCATGCGCCGCTCGTATTGCTCATCGGTTATATCCCGATAATCGGGGTGGCTCAGTTCGCCAAAGTAATCGAACGTGCCACCCATGTCGACTTCGCGTTCGGTCGCCATGTCGAACAGCGTTAGGTCTACGGTGGAGCCTCGCGTATGGCCGCTCTTCTCGGCAATGTAGCCTTGGTCGAATAGGACGGACTTATCGAGCTCGGGATAGAAGTAATCCTTCATGCGCGTATCGGAGAGGTCCTTCGACCAGCGAACGAAGTGGTCGACGGCCTTTTGCGGACGATAGGCGTCGAATATCTTCAGGCGATACCCCTTCGAAATCGCCATCTTGGACGCATCCTGCAACGCTTGCGCCGCTTCACGCGTGAGCAGGGAAATGGGCTGTTCGTAACCATCTATGCGATCGCCCACGAAGTTGTAGGTCGAGTAATAGCGTATCTCCTGAATGGCGTCGGGAACTGCGTCTGCCAGCAGTACAAACCCCGATGCATCGGCTCTTGGGTCTTGCGATTCGCTACCGGAATCGGACGCGCTCGAAGAGGTGCCCGTTTGCCCTTGCGCGCAGCCCGAAAGAGCCACAGCCGAAAGGGCCCCTCCCATGGCGGCTACAAAACCACGACGTGTCATTGATTTCATGATTTCCCCCCTTGCGTTTCCCTGGCTGGAAATGATACGGCAGCGAACCCAAAGGAATTCCGTTTGGTTCCAAATGGTAACTAAACGCAGTCTTGCGCGTATGCACTCCCTGTTCGAGCAGGTAATATGCTAGCCGTACGCGTCTCATCACGCTCAGGCGCCTGAGCGTGATGCGCGCGACGCAGCCCGTAGCAATGGACGTTATTCGTGCCTGCGTCAGTAGGTAAGCCCATGTACTTTTGGATCTCACGTTCGGGCTTCTTCAGGAACACGGAATAGACGCCTACGAGCACGGCCTGCTCGTAGGAAAGGACGCCAGCACGGTAAAGACCAATGGAGTCGAGCGTGCGATCGAGGTTCCGCTCGTCGGAAAGCGCGCTTATGATCTGCGATTCCATTGAGTACATGCGCTTCACGTTCACTCCATTCTCTTCCGAGAATACGCGAATGGCCGCATCGCTCGTTTCGTCACACACGGCAACGTAGACGGTATCGCCTTCCACCGCAAGAGGCAGGATCTTCGCCTTTCGCAGGCGTTCCCGGTCGAACTGTTCCAGGGCCTCGCGGTAGCCAAGCTTGTTCACGACGCCATCGGGCAGGAAGAGCACGTGCTGAACGTGGCTTAGGGCCTGCACCATCTGCACCTCGGTGATGAGTCCCTTGCGAATAAGAAATGCGCCGATGTGCTCGCCAGACTCATGGTCCATTTCCTCCAGCGCATCCCTGAACTCCTCTGCCGTCAAGCATCCCTGAACGATGAGGGTGTCGCCGATCTTGCGGCGATAGCGCTGCAGCTGCTCGCTCGTAAGGAACTCATGGTCGGTCTTGGCCCACTTAACCTTGCGGCGCGGACTCTTCTTCGCCTTTTCCTTTTGAGGGCGATTCTTGCCCACGCGAAAACGCATGCTAATGGCGCCCTTGGTTGCGACGAAGTTGATGATGTTGCCGTAGATGAGGCGAATGGGAAGCAGCGGAGGAAGGAAGCAGCCAAAGAAAGCGCTCTTCAGGCCATATACGCGATAGAGCGAATGTGCCCTGGTGATCTGACGTACGAACATCATAAGGAATACCAGTACGGCCAGGAAGAAGAAGGGGGAATCCTCGGGGAACATCTTCGGTAGGCCAAACGGAAACGAGACAATGCAGTAGAGCGAGGCCGCATAGCCGATGATGGGCATGAGGTTGATGTACTTCGACTTGACGTCCTTGTAGAAGGAATAACGCCCTGCAAAGCTCACGCCCTTCGAGAAGAAGACGTCCCGAAGGCTGATGGATTGCATGGTGATGCCATACGCCCAGCGCGTCTTCTGGCGCACTGCGGCATGAAACGTTGCGGGGAACAGGGCGCGCGTAGTGATGAAATCGTCCTTGATCTTGCCGTTTGGCAGAACACGGGGCAGGCGTTCGAGAACGTAATGCAGGGAAATGCCCTTCTTGTACAGCTGAAGCGAAAGGAGGTAGTCCTCCGTAAGGCTGTCGCTCGGCAAGACATCCTCACCGTTGAACCTATCAATCAGGCCCCTCGAGAGCGCAAATCCGGTGCCGGCGCAGGGCACGAACGCACCTAGGTTCCTGCGCGCAACAAGCGTCGTGAAATGGTGCTCCGCGAACTCATCGGCGTACGTTCCCGTGGTGAGTTGCCTGAAGAAGTTCTTGAACGTGGGCATCTCCATGATGGGGAACACGGGGAACTGCAGCGCTTCGTGCTTGTCGATGAGGTAATTCGTAGCCAGAAGTTCGTAGGAATGGATAACGTCTTCGGAGTCGTGAACGGTCAGCGAGGCGAACCGAATGTGATTCTGCTCCTCGTAGAGTTTGATTTGGCGAATGACGTGATTGATGTTCTGGGCTTTCGTTGTGGGGCCATCGATGCAGTTCACAATGGCATGCACGTTGGGAAAGCGCTTGGAAGCCGATTTTACGGCGGCAATCGTTTCGGGGTCGTTCGGGTAGACGCCCACGAATAGGTGATACATCGACTTGGGGTAGTCGGTGTTGGTGACGAAGGTATCGATGACGTCTTCGATTACGTTCGACTCGTGCCAGGCGGCAATGCACACGGCGAGCATTTTGGGCGGGGTGGAGCGCATTTGCTCGAAATTGATTCGGGCATTATTCGACTTCCTGCGGTAGATGCGCGAGCAGAAGGAAACGATGTCCCAAATGGCGTCATCTATGCCACAAAAGAGAAAGACAAAAATTGTGAACGCGCCGAACCCCACGACGAACGTTTGCAAATCCATACGCACCTCAGCAGTAACATTTTTCAAGGTCCGTATTGTGAAGAGCAGTTGTGAAGCGAGACTGATATTCGCAATTTCGACACTTCGAGCATTTCGTGTACGCGCTTGACGTGGAGAAACGTTTTCATTCAAACGAATAGGGGGTTATATTGTTTCAAGAGTGAATTATCTACTCGTCATTTCTCCATAAGTATTCAAATGGAACAACGCTGCAGGTAGGTTGCTATACATCCCTCTTTTCGTCCGCGACGATATCGATGAGTTCTTGCTTAGAATGCACGTCGAGCTTCAGGTAGATTCGCTTTACATGCGATCGCACCGTGTTTTCCGAGATAAACAATGTTTCTGCGATATACGGCTTGGAGCGGCCTCGACAAAGCAAATTCAAGACGTCTTCTTCGCGACTTGAAAGGCCGTATTGTTTGGCAATGGCATGGCATGTTTCGTTGATCCTGTTGTCAACGTCTTTCGTTGGGTGCTCGTTCATTGTCCCGGAAAGCAGGCGATCGGCGTCGGGGGAGCGCTGAGGAAGTAGGAACGCCACAACGAGGATGATGGCGAGTAAAGAATAGCTTGCAACGACCTGCTCGTTTACGCTCGCGGAGAAGGCTCCGATGAGCACGCGGGCAATAGCGTCGGGAAAAACGTAGAGAAGCATTCCGAGAAGAACGATGGCGGACGCTTGGTATGTACTCTGGCGGGCGATATCGACGAGGGTCAGCCACAGCAGCAACTCGCCAATTACGGCCGTCGGACCCGTGACAACTTGTAATGGCTTTATGATGCCAATGGATACAGAGAGGGCAAGGCCAATCCCTATGAAGACGAATGCCAGTCGCCAGACGAGTGAAACGTCGAGTCGTCGCGAGCGTGCGACCATCCACCAATAGAGGAACGTAGATACTGCAATGAGCAGGAGATAGGAAAGCACCGTTAGCTCGCTATCCGCGCTCGCCCCAAACGAGTAATGACCCGTGGATAGCTTCAAGGACGCATTGAGCCACGACCAGACAAGAAAGAAGATGGCCGCCGATACGGCCATGGGCCATAGCGAAGCTATCTCATCCGCTCCGTATACGTATTGCGCCTTTTCGGCGGGAGCATGCTCTATTTCAGCATGCAGTAAGGTTACGGACAGGAGGGGAGCTGCTGCCGCTATGATGCTATAGCATTCGAATCCAATGAGGGAAACGACAAGCTTGACAGCTGAAATTCCAACAAGAGAAACGACGAACGCACCAGCCGCATCGGCTGAAGACGTTCGCGCATATCGAATGCTCCATTGTGCCATGAGCCAAGAAGTCGCAAGGGCAAAAGCGGACGTAATGGCGCCGGCAAGAGGTACGTGCCTCATGTCGACGATGCTGCAGCAGACAATCGTTGTGACCTGAATGGAAGCGGCTACTGTATCGATTCCAAACAAGAGTGATTTCGGAGCCCTTTTAGTCGCAACGCAAAGTATGAGGGCCCCAGGAATGCCCACGAAAAAGCAAAGTGATTTGCTGAACCACCAAGCGTCTACGTCATAAGAAAATGACCCCATCCAGTTCGAACAGATATACCATGCCGCAAACCCCACCGAAAGCGGCACGTACGTTCGGGTAATGGTTTTGGCATTCTGGCTTTCAATCACGTAATTCCTCCCTCATCCCCTTAGAACTATACCCAACTCCCCTCCGAATTTAAAAGCTTCTCAACTGGTCTTTTGCAAATGCACCCTAAACGGGCGATGGAAAAGCGGGGTGGATTACGTCGTTTAGGGCGTATACGCTTGCTTGCCTTTGGCCCAATGCTGCATACGTCAGACCGCATGATGCGGATGGTTCAAGCAAGGAGATAACAGTGAAGACAATTAAAGACGTCTATTCGCGCCGTTCGTTCCTGAAAACGAGCAGCGCCATAGCACTTGGTGCCGCTGCGATGGGCTTTACGGGCTGCGCCCCTTCAAAGAGCAAGAATAACGACCAGGCCACAAACATCAACGATATCACCTGGGACGAAGAATACGATGTGCTTGTCGTTGGCGCTGGCGCGGCGGGCTTGGCCACCGCGGCCACGATTGCGACTGAGGGCAATGGTCTTACGACGCTACTTCTCGAAAAGGGCGCGTCGGAACGCGGCGCAGGCAATTCCCCCGTATGCAGCGGTTCATTTCACATTACCGAGGACGTCGAATCCTTCACCAAGTATATGAAGGCCCTTCTCGGCGACTTCTCGGCTACGCCCTCAATCGTCTACGAGACGTATGCAAAGGGCGCTGCGGAAAACTGGGGCTGGCTCACGTCTCTTGGCATGAAGGAAGACGACGTCAAAATCACCCCGATGACAGGTGGGGCTGCCGAGTACTTTGAGCTCGAGGGGTCCGAAAGCTTTTCAAAGTGCCAGTTCAAAAAGGATAACGAGGACGGCGTCAATCACATTACCATCTTCCTGAGCAACGTGCTCGACCAGTACTCCGATCGCGTAACGCGCCTTACGAACGCACCTCTTACCGCCTTGGTGCAGGATCCCGAAACGAAAGAGGTCATTGGCGGCACGTACGAGAAGTCGGGCAAGACCGTCTACGTGAAGGCGCGCAAGGGCGTTGTCATGACGTGCGGTGGCTTTGAGAACGATCAGGAAATGCTGCAGGATTATCTATCTTTCGAGAGGATGCACGCGGCAGGCGCTTCGCTTAACACGGGCGATGGGCACCGCATCTGCTCAAAGCTCGGCGCTAGCATGTGGCACATGAACAGCTTTGCCGGCGCCTGGACCAATGGCGTGAGTCGCGATGGCACGCAGTTCCTGCAGTACCGCACCCTCAAGAAGGCTCAGGGCATCGTCGTGGGCATCAATGGTCGTCGTTTCTACCAGGAATGGGAGGGCACGACGATGTACACGAAGGGCGAGGAAGGATCGCTGGACCTCCACTACGGATGCCGTCACGGCCATCAGAACTTCGGTGGCGACTGGCGTTGCCTGCCGATCCCACCCAAGACCTGGTTCGTATTCGATGCCGAAGGCCAGAAATACGGTGCTTACCTTGGTAAGGACGTGCTCACCAATACGCTGCAAAACCAAACCGAGAAGCGCGAAATCGAACCGAATATCAACCCCGTCGAAGATGGCTATGCCCTCACGGCCAACACGATCGAGGAGTTGGCTCAGCAAATGGATGTTCCCGTCGACGAGCTCGTTAAGACGGTCGAGAAGTGGAATTCCGATTGCGAAAAGGGGGAAGACACTCAGTTCCATCGCCCTTCCTCCCAGCTCACGCCCGTTGCCACCGCTCCGTTCTACGCCATCGAGTGCGTTCCCGAAATCCTCAACACCGATGGCGGTCCGCGTCGTGATGAGAAATCCCGCATTCTCGACGTTGATGGAAACCCGATTCCCCATTTGTACTCCTCGGGCGAATTCGGTTCGGTATGGGCCGCCAAATACCAGGGCAGCGGCAATATCACCGAATGTATGGTCTTCGGACGCATCGCCGCACGCGAGATTATTAGCGCGTAGCACCTTCGCGACAAATGACATATCCCTCCCTGGGACGCCGATACTCCTCGGCGTCCCTTTTCACTTAGTCGCGCACATGTGCTCAAATCGTGCCCTTGAGGGTTCTTGTTGATTGTTGGGGGAATGAGAGAGGGGAGTTGCGCGCGTTATGCCCTGCGATACCGTTGCATGCGGTCTGTTGTTTTGCGCATTGAGGGTATCGTGGATCTCGCACAGTTCTTTCTTGGCGGCCTGCCCGCTTGGTCACTCTTGATAATCGCACCGCTGCTGTTTGCCGCGGGCTTCGTAGATGCCGTAGGCGGCGGGGGAGGCCTGGTTTCGCTTCCCGCATACATCCTGTGCGGCCTTCCTTCCCACGCGGCTATCGCCACGAACAAGATGTCGTCGACCATGGGAACGACCATCGCCACGATCAAGTACGCACGGCGTGGCTACATGGATTGGAAGCTCTGCATTCCTTCCGTAGCACTTGCCATCTGCGGTTCTTTCCTGGGGTCGAATCTTGCCCTCCTGGCAAGCGACCGCCTCCTCATCATAGTCATGCTCGTGGCCCTACCCGTCGTAGGCGGATATGTGCTCTTCAAGAAAGACATCTCTCCGAAGACGCCCGCGTTTCCGTTCGGCAAGACCGTAGCGCTCTGCATGCTTATCGCATTCACCATCGGCATCTACGATGGCTTCTACGGCCCCGGCACGGGAACGTTCCTCATGCTGCTGCTCATGGGTGTGGCGCGACTCGACGTCTTCAAGACTGCGGGCGTTACCAAGAGCATCAACCTCACCACCAACGTCACATCGCTTGCCGTATTCCTGGTGAATGGGGAAGTGCTCATCGGCCTGGGCTTACTCGCCGGCCTCTTCAACATCGCGGGCAACTACCTTGGCGCCACGTACTTCTCGAACAAGGGGGTAGGCATCGTTCGCCCCATCGTCCTCGTCGTGATCGCAATTTTCTTCGTGCGCTTGGTGCTTCAGCTTTTGGGCATCTTTTAACGCGAACGTGTGCAGATTATGGACAATTCGGAAAGCTGAGCCGTCCACCCTCATTTTCGCGCCGTCCACGCGCAACGGAGGGGACCGCTTTTCCCGCCTACCGAGAAATTATGTGGCTGAACAGCCCCACTAGCGAAGAGTGGAGCAGCTTTTGATACTCTGTCTACGGTGCTACAAGGCACCGTTTTTTATAGCAGTCGAGAAGTTAGAAGGGGTGAAGCTCGTGGAAATGATTGGTTTCCTGATTCTGTTCCCGCTGGTGATTGCAGCAGTATTGCTCTTCATCAAGAACAATAGCGTGCGAACGGCAATCGTATGCAGTGCCGCGGCCATCATCGCATTGGCCACGCTGGTATTCTGCGCCACCAATATTGCCACACCCGGCGTTTACATCGAATTCAGCTCGCAGATCATCGACTACATCTGCGCTCTGGCTAGCATTCTCATCGGAGTATGCGTTATTGCCTTTGCCATTCGATACAAGAACGTGTGGGCGGGTATCCTCGCGGGCGTACAACTTGTAGCTTCCCTCGTCTTCGAATTTGCATTTGCCCATGGCATTCACGTTACCTACGGCTTGTACTTCGATTCCCTTTCGGTGGCCATGGCATTCATCATCGGCATCATCGGTACGGGCATCTGCGTATATGCTCTGGGCTACATGGAAGATTTCCAACGCGAACATGCTGACGAGAAGGACCGTCGCCCGGTGTTCTTCGCCATCATGTTCCTGTTCCTGTCGGCTATGTACGCCGTCGTTTTCTCGAACAACATGTCGTGGCTGTTCACCGCTTGGGAAATCACCACGGTTTGCTCGTTCCTGCTCATTGGCTACACGCGCACCGACGAAGCCATTCGCAACGCATTCCGCCAGATCATCATGAACATCGCTGGTGGCCTGGGCTTTTCCGTAGCGCTGTACTTCTGCGCCATCGCGCTGAAGACGTTGTCGTTCTACGAATTCATCGCGCTGGGTGCCTATACGCCCGCGCTGGTCGTGCTTCCCGCAAGCGCACTTGCCTTCGCGGGCCTCACCAAAGCGGCACAGATGCCGTTCCACACCTGGCTGCTGGGCGCCATGGTTGCGCCTACGCCCACGAGCGCCCTGCTCCACAGCTCCACGATGGTGAAGGCCGGCGTATTCATGCTGGTGAAGCTTGCCCCGGTATTCGTGGTCTCCATGGTTCCGTCCATGATGGTCATCCTGGTAGGCGGCATCACGTTCATGCTCGCCTCGTTCATGGCCATAAGCCAGAGCAACGCCAAGCGCGTGCTGGCGTACTCCACCATTGCCAACCTGGGCCTGATCGTTGCCTGCGCCGGCGTGGGCACGCCCGAGGCCATCTGGGCAGCCATCTTCCTCATCCTGTTCCACGCCATCGCCAAGTCGCTGCTGTTCCTGTGCGTGGGCACCGCCGAACATCACATTGGCAGCCGCAACATCGAGGACATGGACCTGCTGTTCGAGCGCATGCCGAAGCTGGCCCGCCTCATGATGCTGGGCATCATGACCATGTTCATCGCGCCGTTCGGCATGCTCATCTCGAAGTGGGCCACGCTCGTCTCGCTCGTTGAGATGAACCAGGTCGTGCTGCTCGTGCTCCTGGCATTTGGCTCGGCCGCCACGTTCATGTTCTGGGCGAAATGGCTCGGCAAGCTCTCGGGCATTGCCGCGGCGCAGGAAAGCGTCGAGGTCACGGTTACCAAGACTGAATGGGTTTCCCTGTACCTCATGGCCGCCCTCATCGTGCTGTGCTGCTTCTTCCTGCCGGTAATCAGCAATTACGTCGTGCTGCCCTACATTGCAACCGTGTACGCGAACCCCACTGCAGCCCTGAGCGACGACATCCTGTGGATCACGAGCATCCTTGCGGTGGTCGTCACGTTGCTCCTGTTCGTTGGCTTGAATCGCAAGGCCCCCAAGGGCAAGAAGGCAAGCGTGTACCTGGCCGGCGTAAGCGCCGACAACGCGAATCGCGTGTACGTCAACGCCATGAGCCAGCGCTCCGAAGCCACGGTGCGCAACTGGTACCTGGAATCACTGTTCGGCGAAAGCCGCATCAAACCTATTGGCGAGATAAGCTGCACGCTCATCATCATCGCCGCATTCGCCATGTCCCTCGCCAGCATCACGGCCGTTTTCTAGAAAGGAGCGCAAGATGACACCCATTCTCATGGCAATTCTGAAGACCATCATCGCCACGGTCATTTTCGCCGTCGTCGCTCCCGTTATCGGCTGCCTGCTGGCTGGCCTGGAGCGCATCATCAGCGCCCGCATGCAGGGTCGCGTTGGCCCGAAGCTGCTGCAGCCCTATTGGGACGTGCGCAAGCTTCTGGAAAAGGAACGCGCAAGCGTGAACGGTGTCGAAGGCGTCTACATTGCCGCAGCACTTGGCTTTGCCATGCTGGCAGGCGGCATCTTCTTCAGCGGCGGCAACCTGCTGCTATGCGTTTTCGTCATCACGCTGTCGAGCCTGTTTTTCATCATCGCCGCGTACTCCACGCGTTCGCCCTACGCCGAAATCGGCGCTGCGCGCGAAACCATGCAGGTCATGAGCTACGAGCCCATGGTCCTGTTCATGGCCATCGCGTTCTACCAGGTAACGCATTCGTTCGACGTGGCATCCGCATTCCACCTTACGCATCCTGTCATCTGCTTCGGCCTGGGTGCGTTCATCGGGCTGGCATTCATCCTCACCATCAAGCTCCGCAAGAGCCCCTTCGACATCTCCGACAGCGGCCACCACGGCCACCAGGACATCGTGAAGGGCGTCACCACGGAAATGTCCGGCCCCACGCTTGCCAAGGTCGAGATCATGCACTGGGTCGAAGATGTGCTCTTCCTGGGCTGGGTAGGCATGTTCTTCGTCTGGGGCGGCCCCGTAACCATCATCGTGGCCATCGTCTTCGCGCTGGTCATGTGGTTCCTGGAAATCTGGATCGACAACAACTTCGCCCGCGTGAAGTGGCAGCCCATGCTCAAGTGGGCCTGGGCGGTTGCCCTGGTCGCCGGCGGCATCAACATCGCCGTGTTGGCATTCGTATAGGAAGGAGGCTCACATGTCTTTTGCTAGCAAATCCCCGTGGGTCATCCACTACGACGCTTCCAGCTGCAATGGCTGCGACATCGAAGTGCTTGCGGCCCTATGCCCCGGGTTCGACGCCGAACGCTTCGGCGTGGTGAACACCGGCAACCCGAAACACGCCGACATCTTCCTGGTAACGGGTAGCGTCAACGAACGTAACATCCACGTCGTGCGCGAGATCTACAGTCAGATGCTCGAGCCGAAGGTCGTTGTGGCTTGCGGCTGCTGCGCTTGCACGGGCGGCGTGTTCCACGACTGCTACAACGTGCTCGGCGGCGTAGACAAGGCCATTCCCGTCGACGTGTACGCACCCGGCTGCGCCGTGCGCCCCGAAGCGCTCATCGACGCCGTCGTGGAAGCCGTGGGCATCCTGGACGAGAAGAGTAAGGCCATCAAGTCGGGCACCTACGTTCCGCCGAAGCTGCCTGAGCTCACCCGTGGCACGCCCGTCGAAGAAGAGATAGCGAAGGGGGCATAATGGCAATCGACCAGCACTTTCAAGATATTCAGCTCTCCGAGCTCCGTGCGATTGCGCAGCGTCGCAACGCCGAAGGCTGGCGCGCCGTGCAGACGCATTGCGTAAACACCGAAGAGGGCATCGACATCACGTATACCTTCGAACGCGAAGGCATCTACGAGAATTTCCGCATTCGCGGGGTGCAGAAGACCGACGAGGTTCCCTCGCTGCAGGACATGTTCCTGGGTCTCTTCCCCTTCGAAAATGAAGCGCACGACCTGTTCGGCGTGAATATGACTGGCATGGTCCTCGACTTCCAGGGCGCATTCTACGACCTGGCCATGAAGGAGCCCATGACCGTCATCAGCCCCGAGCAGAAGGCAGCCCGCGAGAAGGCCGCGAAGATCGCCGCTGCGAAGGCGGCAAAGGCCAAGGCAGCCGCTGCCAAGAAGGCAACCGAAGAAGGGGAAGGGGAGTAGCATGGGCAAGGCAACCGTCATTCCTTTCGGTCCGCAGCACCCGGTTCTGCCCGAACCGCTTCATCTGGACCTGGTAGTCGAAGACGAAAAGGTCGTCGAGGCCATTCCCCAGATTGGCTTCATCCATCGCGGCCTGGAAAAGCTCACTGAAACGCGCGACTACAACCAGTTCATCTACATTGCAGAGCGCATCTGCGGCATCTGCGCATTCGGCCATAGCATGGGCTACGCGGAAACCGTCGAGAAGCTCATGGGCGTGGAAATCCCCACGCGTGCGGAATACCTGCGCGTCATCCTGCATGAACTTTCGCGCGTGCATTCGCACATCCTGTGGATGGGCCTGGCAGCCGACGCATTCGGCTTCGAGAGCCTGTTCATGCATTGCTGGCGTCTGCGTGAGCGCGTGCTTGATTGCTTCGAGCGCATGACCGGCGGCCGCGTGATCTTCTCGGCCGTGGTCGTGGGCGGCATGGTGCGTGACCAAGACGCCGAGACGCTCCGCCACCTGCAGGACACGCTTGCGGGCATCAAGGACGAATACCAGCAGCTCATGAACACCTTCGTGAACGACACAAGCGTTCGCTCGCGCCTGGTGGGCGTAGGCGTCATCACGCCCGAAGACGCGGCAAAGTACGGCATGGTGGGCCCCTTCGCCCGCGCCAGCAACCTGAACAACGACGTGCGTCGTCTGGGTAATGGCGGCTACAAGTACCTGAGCGACTTCCAGCCGATCCTCTCCACCGACGGCGACTGCATGGCCCGCGTTATCGTGCGCGCGCAGGAAGTGCTGCAGAGCATCGACATCATCAACGAGCTGTGTGCCACCATCCCCGCAGGCGACATTGCCGTTCCCGTGAAGGGCTCGCCCAAGGCCGGCGCACAGGCGTGCAACGCCCTCGAGCAGCCGCGTGGCGAATGCTACTACTACGCCATGGGCAACGGCACGAAGTACCTGGAGCGCATGCGCATTCGCACGCCAACCAGCGCGAACCTGGCCGGCATGGCCACGGCGCTCGCGGGCTGCGAGCTCACCGATGTGAACATGATCGTGCTTACGATTGACCCCTGCATCAGCTGCACGGAAAGGTAGGGCCATGGGTAGTTTCAAACTTGGAAAAATGACCTTGGGCTCGCTTTTCAAGAAGCCTGAGACGCTGCTGTATCCCTTCGAGACGAAGCCTGCACCCGCAGGCCTGAAGGGCCACATTGAAAACGACATGAAGGTCTGCATCCTGTGCGGCATCTGCCAGAAGGCGTGCCCCGCACATTCCATCACCGTCGACAAGAAGGCTGGCACCTGGACAATCGACCATTTCGGCTGCGTACAGTGCAGCTCGTGCGTGCGCGCTTGCCCAAAAAGCTGCCTGACCATGCTGCCCACGTATCAGAAGCCCACGCGCTCCATGGCTCCCGAGGTTTTCACGAAACCGGAAGAATCGGAAGAGGAGAAAGCGGCCAAGGAAGCCGCGAAGAAGGCGAAACTTGAAGCTGCTATGAAAGCCAAAGCCGAACGCGAGGCCGCGAAGGAATAGGTCTGCAATTTTCGCTACAATAAAGAGTCGGGTGTCTATTCGCACCCGACTCTTTTTGTTTTGATTAGCAGAAACGCAGGGACATGACGCAAGAGAACGACATCATCAAAGGCACTCCGGAGAATCCATCTGACGCTATATTCACGCTTCCCAATGCGATCAGCTTTGTGCGTCTGTGCATGATTCCCGCGTTCTTCTTCATGCTCATGCAGGGGAACAACATTGCGGCTACCGCGTTGTTTGCGATTGCCGCCTGCACCGACTTCCTTGACGGGCAAATCGCTCGTCGAACGAATCAGGTTACGAAGCTGGGTCGCATGCTCGACCCAGCGGTAGACCGCCTCCTCATGATTCTGGGCGTGCTCGGCGTATACCTTACGGGCCGCATCCCCCTGTGGATTATCGTGCTCGTGCTGGGTCGCGACATCGTACTTATGGCAGGATACGCCATCCTGCTCAAGCGCTGGAAGGTGCGCGTCGACGTCATCTACCCAGGTAAGGTTGCCACC
Source organism: Denitrobacterium detoxificans (assembly GCF_015062615.1). Classification (GTDB taxonomy): domain Bacteria; phylum Actinomycetota; class Coriobacteriia; order Coriobacteriales; family Eggerthellaceae; genus Denitrobacterium; species Denitrobacterium detoxificans_A. Next base: position 542,238 of record NZ_SUUH01000002.1, on the reverse strand, counting down.
ACGTTCTTCTTCATCGGCTTTGCGGGTCTGGTGCTAAACGCTCCGCTCATTCCCGGTTTGGGATGGTGCGACTTCGCATGGCTTCCCGGCTTCAACGGAGCGAACGTTTGCTGGGCCATCTGGTTTATCTATGCCGGCCTTCTGCTGGGGGCGTATTCCACCACGTACTACGTGCGAGAAGCCCTGCGGAAGCTTTCCGCAGCTAGGAAAGCTGAGCGTTCGTAGCAATGGCTGAAGCTCGTCACAATCGGAGTTCGTCTTCCCGCGCATCTTCGCGCGGCGGAAAGCACGCAGGCAGCGGGCAGACGCGACGCACGCGCAACGCGGCACCAGCGCGCTCTTCACGTAGCAGCGCCGGTAAGCGTGCGCCCGCGAGCAATCGCTCTGCAACGCGCACGGCGAACACCTCGCGCGCAACCAGGCGAACGCAACCGCAGCGAACCATGCGTTCGAATAGCTCGACCCGTACACGTTCTACGAGCGTAGGCGCAGTTCGCGCCCAGCAGCCGCGTTCCGCACATCGCAGCAAAGCCAAGAGCCGCAATATCGTAGCCATCATCCTTGGCGGATTGGTCACGGGACTCTTTTCGTTCTTTTCGTTCATCGGGAAGGGCATCCTGCACGCATTCGGCTCGCTTCGCGCCAGGCATCCCCGCGCGGCCTTGTTCGCCGCAATACTCGTAGTGTTCGCGCTCTTCAACTGCGTGTGCTATGCAGGCGATTACGTAACGCGATGGGGCAAGATTATGCCCAACGTTTCCGTGGGCGGCATCGACGTTGCCGGCATGACGCGCGACGAGGCCATCGATGCCGTGAAAACGGTATACGAACCCCGACTCACCAGTTCAGACGTGGAAATCTACTCCAGTGAAGAGGGCATGGCGCTGCATCACACCAATACCGCTTCCAGCGACGAGGTCACCGTAGAAGAGGAACTGGCCTCCACTGAGGTGTGGAACACCAACGCCTCGAACCTGAATGCCTCCATCGACTACGACGCGCTCATCGACGCAGCCATGGCCGAAGGTCGCGGTGGCATCTTCGACCGCATTGGCCTGTTCTTTGGTGCCCGCCAGCTTTCCGTCGTCGTCTCGTTTGGCGAAGAAGACCTTGAATGGCTGGCCAGCCAGATTGACTCGTCCATGGGCGAAGCCTACGAGAACTACGGCATCACCATTTCGAAGGGCCAGGCCAGCGTCACCGAAGGCCACGACGGCATGATGGTCGACCGCACCTGGTTCGCCGACAAGCTTTCCACGTTGCTCACCAGTGACGACAGCGTTACGCGCGCATTCGTGGCCGAAGTAGTGTACACCCCCATGAAGATCAGCGAATCTACCGCGCAGGCCACCTGCAACACCATCAACAACGCCATTGCCTATGGCCTTACGTTCTCGGAAGAGGGGGGCGAGTGGCATGCCACGTCTTCCGACCTGGGAGACATGATTACCACGGATATCGTCCAAAACGGCGATGGCACGTATGCGCTTGCCCCCACGGTCGACAGCTCCAAGGTAAAGCATTACCTGGTCACGCAGTCGCTTTCGGGCGTCGATGCCGATAGCCTTACGGTAGCGTTCGAGCGGGAAAACGACAGCATCTACGTAAACGTAACCTCCGGCGGGCTCATGCCCGAAACCGAAGATGCGGTTACCCAGATCACGAACGCGCTCTTCGGCGGCGACGCGCCCAGCGCTACGCCCACCATCACACTGAAACTCGTGGATATGCCCAGCCATATCTCGGTCGACGAGGCGATTTCCCTGGGCCTTATCACGAAGATCAGCTCGTACACCACCGAATACACCGCTCGCTCGACGGCTCGCAATCACAATATTCACTTGGCAGCCGACCTGCTCGACAACTCCATCGTTTCGAGCAACGGGGGAGTGTGGAGCTTCAACGATACGGCGGGCGAATGCAACGAAGCGGCCGGGTTCCAGGTAGCGGGCGTCGTGGTGAATGGCGTGAGCGAGGAAGACTTCGGCGGTGGCATCTGCCAGGTTGCCACTACCGTATTCAACGCGGTATACAACGCCGGCTACCCCGTGAAAGAACGCCATAACCATTCCAGCTACATCGCCTCGTATCCCGCAGGTCGAGACGCCGCCATCAGCTATCCGTCTCCCGATCTGAAATGGACCAATGATGGCACTTCAGATGTTTTGCTGGACATGTCTTACACCGACACGACCGTTACCGCTACACTGTATGGAATCGACCCAGGGTACGTTGTCTCCACCGAAACCGGCGAATGGCAAGAAGGGGCCGAATATGGCACCACGTACACCTACGACGACACCATTGCCGCAGGCACGCAATACGTGCAGACCGAAGGCAAGAACGGCTCGAGCATCAGCGTTACGCGCACGGTAAAGGATTCCGAGGGTAACGTCCTGCACAAGGACCTCTTCCAATCCACCTACGTTGCCGTGAACGAGGTCATTGTCGTCGGAACGAAAAGCTAGAGAGGTCACCACGTGAAGCAGCTTTCATCCAAACGAATCACCATCTCGTTCGGCATGCTTGCCCTGGCGCTTGCCACCGTACTTGCGTTTGCACCTGCGCAGGCTTACGCAAACGTGCAGAAAAGCGACGTCATCGCAGGCGAGACGGTAGCGAACCGCAATCTTTCCGCCGCCCAATGCCCCAGCGTGGAGGCATCGTCGGTGCTGCTCATGGATTCCGATGGCAACGTGCTCTTCGAGCGCAATGCCGACGAACACGTGAACATCGCCAGCATCACCAAGGTCATGACGGCCGTAACCGCCGTAGAGTACGCAAGCCTTGACACCGAAATCACGGTGAGCAGCACGGCCGCCGCCATTGGCGAATCCTCGGCAGGCCTGCAAGCGGGGGATACCCTTACGCTGCAAGAGGCCCTGAAGGCCATGCTCTGGCCCAGCGGCAATGATGCAGCACAGTCCATCGCCGAGTGCGTGGGCGCGCAGATTCTGAAGGAACAGGGCAACGCTTCGCCTACGTCCACCGAATCCGTTGAGGCATTCGTGCAGGCCATGAACGACACGTCGGCCAAGCTCGGCATGACGAATTCGCTGTGGGCGAACCCCCACGGTCTCGACGATGGCGTATACGCTAGCCAGGAAATGTACAGCACCGCACGGGATGTGGCCACCTTGGCCAACTACGCCATGAAGATTGATGCCATCAGGTCCATCACCAGCCAGGACGGTGGTACGGTAACCGTTATCCGCGATGGCGCGACCACGGGCGTCGAGCTGGAATCCACCGACGAGCTGTTTGGCGTGGTCGAAGGCGTTCTGGGCGTGAAGACGGGCTTTACCGATGCGGCAGGCGAGTGCTTTGCGGGTGCCGTCGAGCAAAACGGCACGCGCCTCATTTCCGCCGTACTGAACTCCACGTCGTCCTCCATGCGCTTCACCGATACGCGTACGCTCTGGGAATGGGCATACGAGAACATGATCGATTATGCCGCCGCGCAGACGACGCAGACTACCGTCAATGCAAATGGCGCTACGGTTCCCTTGGTGGCAGAAGTAGCTGATGCGGCCTGGACCGACAAGACGGTTCCCGCAACGCTCGAAAACCCCAACCAAACATTCCGCGTATTCGCGCTTGCCGGCAACGTGAGCCAGGAAGTTACCTACTACGACATTAACGGCAGCGTGAAGGCTGGCGACGTCGTAGGCAAAATCACGTACTACCAGCAGAACGAAGTCATCGGCACGGCCAACTTGGTAGCCACTCAGGATGTGGCCGCTCCCAACCCGCTCGAGGCCCTGGGAATCTGGTGGTCTCGCCTGATAGGGGGCTTTTCTGGGGATGACGGCGTAGCCGATAGCGTATGCTATAACGAAGTAGAACTCATTTACGACAAGTCGAGTCTCTCTGCCGCATAGCAAGACTCCGCGTGAAAGGATGTCACATGGAAACATGCCCCGTATGCAATGGTCCGGTGAGCCCGCAGGATGCGGCGTGTCCGTCGTGCGGTTTCAAGCTCACGGGCTCCACGCAGAAGTTCCAGCCCATCAACCTGAACGACGACGCACCGCGCGACAAGCAGGCTGCTGAGGCCAAGGTCGCTGCGCAGCCGAGCGCATCGTTCACCGTGGTACGCGGGCCGCAGCAGATCGATACGCAATACTCCCTCGAGGCACGCGAGCTCACCATCGGACGCTCGCCCAAGTGCGATATCTTCCTGAACGACATGACGGTTTCCCGTCATCATGCCGTTGTCATGCCCGTAGGCGACCGCTTCGCCATCCGCGACGAGGATAGCTTCAACGGCGTTTGGATCAACAACGAAAACATCACCCAGCGCGTTCTGGAAAAGGACGACATCGTTCAGATTGGGGCATTCTGCCTCCTGTACAGCGAATAAGCCTGCACAACACAATCCAAGAGAAGGGGATCGCATGCAGCTCTTGTCCGGCAACGAGGCCATCGCCCAGGGCGCCTGGGAAGCAGGCGCGCGCATTGGCGTTGGATATCCGGGTACGCCCAGCACGGAAACCATGGAGTCCTTCGGCGCGAAGGAAAACGTGTACGCCGAATGGTGCGCCAACGAGAAGGTTGCCGTGGAGGTGGCCGTAGGCGCAAGCGCTGCCGGCGCGCGCGTGCTGGCCACCATGAAGCATGTGGGCGTGAACGTTGCCGCCGACCCCCTGTACACCGCTGCCTACACAGGCGTGAACGGAGGTTTGGTGGTTCTTGCCGCCGACGACCCGGGCATGCATTCCAGCCAGAACGAGCAGGACACGCGCTTCCACGCACAGGGCGCGCATATCCCCGTTGTAGAGCCTTCCGATTCCGCCGAGGCCCGGGAATACACCATGCAGGCCTTCGAGGCATCGGAGCGTTTCGACATTCCTTTCTTCGTGCGCAGCACGGTGCGCGTAAGCCATGCCAAATCGCCTGTTGAAGTTGGCGAGCGCGTGGAACGCGAGCTCATTCCCTACGAAAAGGACCCTTCCAAGTGGGTCATGATGCCCGCCTACGCCAAACCACGTCGCACGTCGCTCGACGCCCGCATCGCGCAGGTGGCACAATGGGCCGAAACGAGCCCGCTAAACCGCCTCGAGCTCAACGATACGTCCATTGGCGTGATTTGCGCCGGCGCATCGTACCAGTACGTGCGCGACGCACTTCCCAACGCATCCATCCTGAAGCTTGGCATCACCTGGCCCATTGCCACGGGACTCATTGCCAAGCTTGCCAACCACGTAGATGCTCTCTACGTGGTGGAAGAGGGTTCCGACTATCTGTCCATGCAGGTAAAGGCTACGGGCGTAGCGATTTCCGAGCCTCCCGCGCATGCGCTTCCCAAAGAGGGGGAGCTTACGCCAGGCATCATCCGCTCCGCGTTCGGCCTTGCGCTGCCCGAAGAGCTTCCCACCCAGGACGACGTTCCCGGACGTCCGCCGGCGCTGTGCGCTGGCTGTCCGCATCGCCTGGTGTTCAAGGAACTCTCGCGTGCAAAGTGCATCGTAACGGGCGATATTGGCTGCTACACGCTGGGTGCGCTGCCGCCGCTTGCCGGCATGGATTCCACGCTCGACATGGGCGCATCCATTTCCATGGCGCACGGCTTCGAGCTGGCTCTTGCGGGAACCGACCATCAACCCGTCGTAGCCGTCATCGGCGATAGCACGTTTGGCCATTCGGGCTTCACGAGTCTCCTTTCCACGGCATACAACAAGGGTGCGGGCACCATCTGCATCCTCGACAACCGCACCACGGGCATGACGGGCCATCAGGGTAATCCCTTCAACGGCATTACCCTGCAAAACCGCCCGTCGCGCGAACTCGACCTGGAGGGCATGGTGCGCTCGCTGGGCATCAGCGACGTCCAGGTGGTAAACCCCAACAACATGAAGGACGTACGTGCCGCCATCAAGGACGCCACGTCCCGCACCGACGAGCTTTCGGTCATCATCTTCCGCAGCCCCTGCGTGCTGCTCAAGAAAGTATTCGAACGTCAGGCACCGTACACGATCACGTCCGATTGCCGTGCCTGCGGCGTATGCGTAACGCTGGGCTGTCCGGCCATCGCGCGCATCGAGGAAACGGGCGAGGCCTGCATCGACCCCGACCAATGCGTCGGTTGCGGCCAGTGCAAGGCATACTGCGGATTTGGCGCCATCGTGCGCATGGAAGGAGCACTTCGATGAGCGTGTACAGCGACGGCGCCACTACGGTACTGCTGGCGGGCGTAGGCGGGCAGGGCACCATTCTTGCCGCCGATCTGCTTGCGAAAACGGCCATTTCTAACGGCCTTCAGGTGAAGCTCTCCGAAATCCATGGTATGGCTCAGCGTGGCGGCTCGGTTACCACCGTCGTGCGTCTTGGCGAGCAAGTTCACTCCATGGTCTGCGACCGTGGTTCGGCCGACTACCTGCTCTGCTTCGAGGCAACGGAAGCCCTGCGTAATCTGCCGTTCCTGGCGCAGAGCGGAAAGCTGCTGGTCAACGACGTGTCCATCAAGCCGCTGCCCGTGCTCACCGGCAAGGCATCCATGCCCAAGCGCGTTCACGAGCGCCTGGGTGCATACAACGCGCAACTAGTCGACGCCAACAAGCACGCACGCGAAGCTGGCTCCTTGAAGTGCGCAAACGTCGTACTGTTGGGCGCCCTGGCTGCCAACATGCCCTTCTCGCTGGAAAGCTGGGAAGAGCAGATTCGCCTGAAGGTGCCGCCCAAAACGATCGACATGAACATCGACTCCTTCCATCGTGGCGTCCAGAGCGTTGCGAGCGAGGCGAACCGCTCGTAAGCGGCGCGCATGACGCTTCCCGAAACACCCGATAGCAGCCATCCCGTTCCACGAGGGCGCTTTGCGCCTTCGCCCACGGGCCGCATGCACGCGGGCAACATCTACGCATCCCTGGTTACCTGGCTTTACTGCAAGCAGCGGGGTGGGGAAGTGGTCCTTCGCATTGAAGACCTGGACCCGCAACGCTGCAAGCCCGCCTACGCCGAGCAGATTAAGGCGGACTACAGCATGCTCGGCCTAGGATGGGATGGCACCATCATGTACCAGAGCACGCGAACGAACGTGTATCGCGATGCGTATAACGAACTGGGGAAGCGCAATCGCATCTACCCATGCTTCTGCACGCGTGCCGACCTGCACGCCGCCTCGGCGCCGCATAAGGGCGAGAAGCACGTCTACCCTGGTACGTGCCGCGATCTTTCACCCGAAGAAAGAGAGGCACGTTCGCAATCGCGCAAGCCCGCGTGGCGCATTCAGGTGCCAGAGCGCACCATACGCCTTTCCGACCTCTTCCAAGGGGAGTATGGCCAGCAGCTCAGCGAGGACTGCGGCGACTTCCTCATCCGGCGCAGCGATGGCGCATACGCGTACCAACTCGCCGTGGTGGTAGACGACGCGGCCCAGGGCGTGAACACGGTCATTCGGGGCGTCGACTTGCTCTGTAGCACGCCCCAGCAGATCTTCCTGCAGCAGGAACTCGGCTTCGACCAGCCCACATACGGACACGTTCCGTTACTGGTGGAACGGGAAAACAGGCGCCTTTCCAAACGCGATCACGACGCCTCGCTCGAACAGCTGCTTGCCCAATACGGAAACGCAAGGGGAGTAGTGGGGCATATCGCGCACGTAGCAGGGCTCATTCCGGAATTCGAACCGCTTACGCCCGAAGAGCTGCTTCCACATGCGTCGTTCGACAACCTGCACAATCGCATCCAAATTGCGTGGCAGGCATAGCTTGCACTACTTAGAGTAACTCTAAGTAGAAGAATCCTAGAGCGTGAGCGTCACCGTAGAGGCAAGGATGCAGAGGCCGTAGAACGAGCCGAACAGAATGTTCAAGGTGGAGCACTGGCCGAAAGCACCTGCGCGAGACTGCGCGGTAAGCGGATTCGCCAGCAGCATGCGTCCCGGCGCATGAGCCGCGAGTAGCATAAACGGCAACACAATGGCGCCAGGGGTGAAGACCACGCCAACAATGACGCAGATGGAGAGCACCCAGGCATACACGACGCCGTGATAGAGCTTCACCGTGCGCTCATGCCCAAGCAGCACGGGGAGCGTCTTGCGATTCGCTTCCGTGTCCTTTTCGATGTCACAGCCGTTGTTCGTGAGCATGATGAGTGCAATGCCCAGGATCTCGGGGATGGAATAGACAAGCACCATGAAGTCGAGCGAACCCGTGAGCACCTGGTAGCTCGCCAGTGTGATGAGGCCGCCCATGGTGAAGCCACTGGCAAGTTCGCCCAAGGGAAGATAGGAAATGGGGAGCTTGCCGCCCGAGTACAGGAAGATCACAACCACGCCAATGAGGGCGATGACGAGCGGAGCGATACCCGCAATAACGATGCAGTATACGCCCAGCACAAAGGCAACAACGATGAGTCCGATGGCGTAGGCAAGCGCATGACGAGGGTTGACGTTGTTGTACACGAGCACGGCATCGGTGGGGTCGAGCTGATTCTCCTCGGTGTCGGTGCCCTTCACATAATCGAAGTAATCGTTGATGGTGTTCACGGCGCTTTGCAGCAGCACGCTGATGGCAAGCAGGACCAAAACGGAGGAAACGCTCGTGGGCTTGCCCACAGACGCATTGAACACGAAGGCGAGGCAGCTGGCCAGAAGAACGGGGAAGATGGAAGCCGCCCACGTATGGGGCGCGGCAAGCTGCACCATGAACGTGGGAGTAAGGGGTTGATACGTTTTCTCGTCGGCCATGAAATCGCTTTCTCTCGCTGCAACACTCGTCTAAGCCGTATGTACTATACCCTAAACACCAGAAGAGAGTGATGTTTTCACGCAAGTTAGGCGCGCTCGAAGCGTTGGCGCTACACTGGGGAATGGCCGCAAGGCCGTTTCTACTACCTAACGCAAAGGAGCGTGCATGGAAACCATCCTGGTTACCGGTGGCACGGGCTTCATCGGAAGCCACACCTGCGTCGAGCTCATCAACGCGGGTTACGATGTCGTCGTCTTTGACAATCTCGTTAACTCGAAGGAAGAGTCCCTGAATCGCATCGAGCAGATCACGGGAACCCGTCCGCGTTTCTACAAGGCCGACATGCTCGATCGCCCCGCGATTGAGGCGATCTTCGACGCCGAGAACATCTCCTCGGTTATCCATTTTGCCGGTCTGAAGGCAGTGGGCGAGAGCGTCGTAAAGCCCTGGGAGTACTACCAGAACAACATCGAGGGCACGCTGATCCTCCTCGACGTCATGCGAAATCATGGCGTGAAGAACATCATCTTCAGCTCTTCGGCCACGGTGTACGGCGACCCTGCTTTCGTGCCCATCACGGAAGAATGTCCGCTGGGCAACCCCACGAACCCGTATGGCCAGACGAAGAAGATGCTCGAGCAGATGCTTCATGACATGTGGGTAAGCGACAACGAATGGAACGTTTCGCTGCTTCGCTACTTTAACCCCATCGGCGCGCATCCTAGCGGCCTTATGGGCGAAGACCCGAACGGCATCCCCAACAACCTTATGCCCTACATCACGCAGGTGGCGTTGGGCAAGCTGGAATGCCTGGGCGTCTTCGGCGATGATTACGACACCCCCGATGGAACGGGCGTGCGCGATTACATCCACGTAGTCGACCTGGCGCGCGGCCACGTAAAAACGCTCCAGGCTACCGCAGGCCAAACGGGCGTGCACGTGTGGAACCTGGGCACGGGCGTGGGTTATAGCGTCCTCGACGTGGTGAAGGCGTTCATCTCCGCCACGGGCGTCGACGTTCCGTACCAGATTAAGCCTCGTCGCGCAGGCGACATCGCCCAGTGCTACGCAAGCGCAGCCAAAGCCGAAGCCGAGCTTGGCTGGAAGGCGGAATACGGCATCGAGACCATGTGCCGCGATAGCTGGAACTGGCAGAAGAACAACCCCAACGGATACGCCGACTAGATAGGTAGCCTCATGATCAGGGAAGACGTAGTAAACCGCTGGAACGAGAAGGTCACCGACCCCATTGTTCGCGAACAGCTCGACGCACTGCTGAATGCCAACGACGAATCGGCCATCGACGATGCCTTCTTCCAAGACCTGGAATTTGGCACTGCGGGCCTGCGTGGCATCATCGGCGCCGGCACCAATCGCATGAACGTCTACACGGTAGGCAAGGCCACCATGGGCGTTGCCGCATACCTGAACAGCACGTTTAGCGAGCCCACCGTTGCCATCGCCCGTGATAGCCGCAACATGGGCAACGAATTCGTGCGCCACACCGCACGCATCCTTGCCTCGCAGGGTATCAAGAGCTTCATCTATCCCCGCATCGAGCCCGTTCCCGCACTCAGCTTCGCCGTGCGCCACCTAGGCACGTCCGCGGGTATCTGCATGACGGCCAGCCATAACCCCGCCGAATACAACGGCTACAAGGTGTATGGCGCCGACGGCTGCCAGATCACCAGCGATGCTGCCAGCAACATTTCCGCTGCCATCGCCGGCATCGACGAGTTCAGCACGCTGGAAATGGCCTCCTTCGAAGAATACGAGGAGCAGGGCCTCATCAACTGGATCGACGACAGCGTAATCACCGCGTTCATCGATGCCGAACTGGAAGCCAGCATGGCCGACCCCGACGCTTCCGACGTATCGCTGAAGCTCGTGTACACGCCGCTGAATGGCTCGGGCCTGGAATGCAATTCGCTCATGTTCGAGCGCATTGGCGTCACCGACGTCACCGTGGTGGAAGAGCAGGCCGAACCGAACGGCGATTTCCCCACGTGCCCGTACCCGAACCCCGAGATCCGCGAGGCCATGGAAAAGGGCATCGAGACGTGCGAGCGCGTGCATCCCGACCTGCTGCTTGCCACCGACCCCGACGCCGACCGCGTGGGCATCGCCGTAAAGAACGGGGGAGACTACCAGTTGCTCACGGGCAACGAAGTGGGCATTCTCATGCTCGACTACCTGTGCCGCATGCGCAGCAAGGCAGGTAAGCTTCCCAGCGATGCAGTCGCCGTGAGCACTATCGTTTCTACGGTTATGATCGACAAGATCGCAGCTCACTGGGGCGTACGCATTCAGCGTACGCTTACCGGCTTCAAGTACATCGGCAACGTGATCACCGACCTGGTGAACGCCGGACGCGAAGAGGCCTATGTACTGGGCTTCGAGGAAAGCTACGGCTACCTGGCCGCCACGCACGTGCGCGACAAGGACTCCATCTGCGCCAGCATGATCATCTGCCAGATGGCCCAGCACTACCGCAAGCGCGGCATGAACCTGGCTCAGGCCATCGAAGAGCTGTACCGCGAATACGGCTACTTCCGCAACAAGACGGTGAGTATCTCGTTCCCCGGAGCCGACGGCGCACGTAAGATGGCCGACATCATGTCCACGCTGCGTACGCAGGCCCCCTCGGAAATCGCGGGATATCCCGTCCAGGAGGTCATCGATTATCAAGACGGCTACAATGACCTTCCAAAGGCCAACGTGTTGGAATTCCGCCTGCCGAACATGAACAAGGTCATCATTCGCCCCAGCGGCACGGAGCCCAAGATCAAGGCATACCTGTTCAGCAATGGCGAAACGGCCGAGCTTGCCGACGAGCTTACTGGCAAGCTGGAAGCAGCCGCACGCGAACTGCTTTCGTAACGCATCAGAACATCTAGCAGGGTAGGGCGCACCTTGAGTGCGCCCTACGTATGGGAAGGCACCATGAGTACCCGAGAACAGCTTCTAACGCTCCTTTCGCAGGCCGCGCTCAACCAGACCTGGGTGTCGGGAGAAGACGCCGCACAGCAGCTGGGAGTATCACGCGCCGCCATCTGGAAGGCCATCAAGACGCTGGAAGAAGAGGGATATCGCTTCGAGGCGCAGCGAAACCGCGGGTACCGCATGGCCGAGCATCAGGACGTCATTACGAAGGGCGACCTGGATGCCGCGTTAGCTAATGCCAAGCTTCCCGTTGAGACGCAAGTCGTCTTTTCCACGGGAAGCACCAATAACGACGTAAAGGCCCTTGCCGAACAGGGGAAAGACGAACTATTCGCTCTGGTAGCCAGCAAGCAGGAAAGCGGAAAGGGAAGGCGAGGGCGCTCGTTTTTCAGCCTGGGCGACCGCGGCGTGTATCTGAGCATCCTCATTCGCCCGTCTATGCCCATCGCCGAGGCTTCCGCCATCACTGCCGTAGCGGCCGTGGCAACCTGCCGAGCCGTGGAATCGCTGTTCGACGTGATGCCTTCCATCAAATGGGTAAACGATGTTTATCTGGGAAAACGTAAGATTTGCGGCATCCTTACCGAAGCGGCAACCGACCTTGAGACGGGCATGCTCTCGTATGCTGTCGTGGGCATTGGCGTGAACGTCTACGAGCCCGAAGGCGGATTCCCCGAAGAGATTCGCGAGCGAGCAGGGGCCATATCCACCACGATCAAGCAAGGAACGCGTGCGGCTCTTGCAGGTGCAATCATCAAGGAATTCGTAGAGCTCTACGACAAGGATTCGTTCGGAGCGTTTCGCGATGAATATCGAGCGCGCTCGTTCGTGGTTGGCAAAACCATCACGGTCATCGACGGGAAACGGGAGCAAGAGGCTCTGGCGCTGGGAATCGATGACGACCTGTCGTTGCACGTTCAATTCGAGGACGGTTCCAAAGCGCACCTTCATTCTGGCGAAGTGAGCCTACGGGTGTAGCACCAAGCAAGCTACACCCATCTAACCTGTGTTTACGCTGCAGTCACCCATAACAACACGTCGCATACCGCTCACCCAACGAGCGTCTATTGTGCATTGACACTGTCGAGATTACAATTGATGCAAACGGGGGATCTCTAGAAACGGGGAGCGAGATGGACTCCGCAGATCAGAAGCAATAATTGAGCCAGAATTGATCCTTTGCGTCTGGCAATGCCTAAGGATCCAGGCTAGACAGAACGACTCCTTAAGTATTGCTACACAACGGGGAACACGCACGAGGGGGCTTCAGCATGAATTCATTGAACGGCGCAGTCGCAAGGCGTTTCTTAATTGCCCTTGGCATCATGCTTGCAATGGCTGCGGTGATGCTAGGCATCGCCATTTCACCTACCGCATTCGCCGAAGACGGCGATCCCACTGCAGCCGAAGAGCCAGCCCCCGACGATAGTGGGCTTGTTGCCACCGAAGATCCGTCTCCCGGTGATGGCACTAAGCCTTTCCGCACCATCATGATTTACCTGGATGGCGCTAGTTCCGAGGAAAACAATCCCGTATGCTCCGCCATGCTCAAGGAATACATGGCATCGAAATTCGATCGAAGCGACTTCCGCATCATTGTTATGACGGGCGGATCGCTCAAATGGCACCTCGATGCAAGCTACCTGCGAGACAAGAATGGCAACGCGGGAACGCTCACCGAGATCAGCAGCGAATACAACCAGATCTGGGAAGTGTACGGAGCCACCGATGACGCCGAAGGCTACCTGAGGCTGCTAGACGGCGATGGCGTAAGCGGTGACGAAGCTAACGCCAAAACGTCTGCCGAGGAGCTCATGAGCGACCCCGACACGCTGCAGCAGTTCATCAACTACGCCTATAGCGTCGCCCCGGCGGGCAAATACGACCTGGTTCTAAACGACCATGGCTCGGGTCCTGGACGCGGCTATGGCTACGACGATCACGACACTGAAAGCCCAGATGTAGGGTTGTCCTTGCTCGAACTGCGACAGGCGATATCCGGAAGCGAAGTCGTGCAGGATGTGGGCAAGTTCGACTTCATCAACTTCGACTGCTGCCTGCTGGGTAATTTTGAAACGGCGCTCGCCTTGGAGGATTACACAGATTATTTCCTCGGGTCGGCAGACGTCGACCCAATGCCTACAGTCGATTACACAGCAGTGTTCGACTTCCTCGCAACAGACCCCGATATGGATGCTTGGGTCTTGGGATGCAAGCTCGTAGACCTCTTCGTTGATTACTATGACGAGAACACCAGCGCGATTTCGATTGGCCCTTCGGAAACCTATTGCGTAGTTAACACGGACAAGCTAAAGCAGAGCGGTATCGTGGACAAACTGTTCGCAATTGCAAGGCAAATGCGAACAGAGGCGACAGCTGGGAGCTTCTACGACGAGATTCGCGTTCCAAAAGACTCCTACCGTTTCGGCTACGCCAACATACAAGATTTCGCGACCGTGATGGAGCAACTTGGAATTGGACTATACGAATCCGATTGGGAAGAGCCAGGGTTCTTGAACGCCTATACGCAATCGGCACTCGAGATTCAAAACATCCTGCATGACGAAGACGTCGTCTATTCAAGGCACACTCAGAGGTCGAATAAAACGCATGCGTTCTTCGGCAGAGACGACGATGGAAGCATAACGGCACGAGCTACGAAATCCCCGACAAGCGGGTTGAGCATCTTCTCCTTCGCCAACCCATCCAACGGCGACGTTTCCTACGAGGTGGCCTTCTACGCAGAGGCCATGAAGGAGCTGTCTGGTGCATACGGTGAGGGCTCAACCGAAAAAGAGCTATTCGAAACGTACATGCAGGCGATTCTCGATTACGAGCTGATCTGCAACGCCGGCGTTGCCGTATCTAATCTCGTTGAGGACGGATGCGATCCCAACGAGATCGACTACGACAAGGTTCATGCCTATCTCCAGTCCCAAAAATCCGGGGAATCCAAGCGAGGATGGGAATACATATCGAAGGCATTTGATGCCAGCGACCGAGATGTCGAAGCATGGCTGGGCGGGATCATAGAAATCCAGCGTGAGGAGGTTTTGAATCATGACAAAGTCTCCCTCAAGACGGAATCCCATGATGGGACGGATTACTATCGCCTCGATGTAGCGGATACTCCCAAGCGAGTCATTGACGTTCCCGTACTTACGGTGACCGCAAACAAGGAAGATGATGTTTTCAACAAGCCAACCAGGACGTTCTACGGCACGCGGATGACCAGCGATGGGGAAGAGTCTGCAGGCGATTACATGAGCGCTACCGACTCTTCCTATCAAATTCCGAAATTCGACGGGCAGTGGTATGCCGTCCAGGATGCGGATGGCGGCGTTTATTTGGCATCCGATGCGTCAGACCATTCTGTTTACGCAAATTTCTATTCGATGGATGGCAAGTCGATGGGTGCGGGGGAGCTGCTCTTCGATGCGGACGGGAACGCGGATAGCATTTACCTTTACGGGAACACGATACCGATTTCCCTCGACACTTTCGAGGAAATGGTGACGGTGGCGCTTTGCAATGACCCGAGCTATGGAGGCGACACGGTCTTGGGCTCGTTCGTGCTAGAAGGGAAGAATGCCAAGCTCGTAAAGGATAGTTGCTCGAATCTGGGCATAGACGACGTTGAATTAACGCTCGCCATCTCGGATATGTACGATGCCCGGCATGAGGTGAAGCCAGAGCTTACATTCGATCCTGCCGGAGGGCAATGGGAAGACGGCACAAGTGCAATCAAAAAATATGAGACTGCCCTCGAATCCTCCTTCGACATCATCGATGCTCCTACGCGCGAAGGTTACACCTTCGTGTGCTGGCAAGGATCTGAATATCAGCCGGGGGAGAACTACCTCGCAGACAGCGACCATACATTCACAGCCCTGTGGGAAAAGAACCCTGAGAGCGACCCCGCCACTACGGAGCCAGAACATAGCGACGACGCGAACAATCAGGATCCAGATAACCAAGGGGAAACCGCCAGGGGCAAATCGAGCATCATCCCAAGCCTGGGAGACCTCCTGAACCTGATGTATCTGCTGCTGGTCTCAGCGGCATTAGGCGGGGCGATCGCAGTGGCCGCAAAGAATCGAAAGCGCAACTAGGAGCCAGTGAATGAATCACCCTGGACTAGAAAGGCGATTTTTATATACTTTACATAATATATATTATCGATAATATATATACGAATAAGCGAGAGGACAGGCGATTCAGATTATGCGGGCGCCTGTCTAGCCAAGAGCTCACTGCTTCATGCGCTACCACATGCGCGTGCGAGCTTCCGTTGTTTCAACCCATGGCTATGCCCTTACGTAACCGCCGTTTTAAAACTACCACTGGCCAGCTTCCGCGCACCATTCGATTTGTCGGTCGTTGCATGCGTTCGGATTTCTAAACCCTACGCATGGCTACCGCCTGAAACGCTTTCCCAGAGAATCGTTCTAGATGCTTTTCTGAGCCACAACCCGAGTCATCCATCAATCTGAAGCAAATAAAACGATTCTCCAGACCGCTAAAAGTGGCCTCTTTTGGCGCATTTTCGAAAAGTAAGACAAAGCAAGCCTATGACCTGGTGTTTTAGAAGCGAGGATCTGAGAGCCGTTCTAAGACCCCATTTTGACTTTAGATGAGTATTTATACCTGGGAAATTTCCGCGTTTTGGGCTATTTCAGATGCATAGGCCTCTAGAGCGCCTTGGCACTCCTCGATTTCGCGCATTTTCAAATCAAGCGAGAGCTTCTGTTCGGAAAGAACGCGCATCAACTGCTTGACGCCATCACGTCCTCGCAATTGCATGCGTACGAAATAGCCAATGCCCTCAATGGACAGACCGCTATAGCGAAGCGCTTCGATTAGCGTCAGCTGCTGCAAATCGGAATCGGTAAAATACCGACGCCCGCGCGAATCGCGCCCAAGATTCGGAAAGAAGCCGCACTTGTCGTAATAGCGAATGGTATGAGCGGTAATACCCGTCATATCCTCGACTTCAGTAATGGAATAGCCCGGGCGATCTTCCTTGCTTTTCGCAGCCATGGCAGCCTCTATTTCTACTTAGAGTAACTCTAACCAAACTATACCATACTTAGAGTAACTCTAAGTAGAAGAATCGCCAGAAGAGCCGAGGACCGAAAACAAATTAAAGCATAAAAGAGAACGACCCACGCTTCAAACTACGAAGCATGGGTCGAAAAGCTGTAGACGATAGGCAGCGCTACTTTACGCCACTGCTACCGAAGCCGCCCTCCCCTCGCTGGGTTTCGGACAGCTTGTCCTGCACGATCAGCGAGACGTTTTCGACGCCCATGATAACCAGCTGAGCAATTCGGTCGCCCACCTTCAAGTGAATGGGCTCGTTCGCATCGAGGTTGATGGCAATGCACATGAGCTCGCCGCGATAGCCGCTATCGATAAGGCCCGGAGCGTTTACCAGAGATAGGCCCTGTTTGATAGCAGAACCAGAACGAGGAAGCACGAAGCCAGCGTACCCTTCGGGAATGGCTACGCAAATGCCCGTATGGATGAGCGCACGCTCGAAAGGCTGGAGCGTGATCTCTTCCACGGAGCGCAGATCAATGCCAGCATCACCTTCGTAAGCGGTTTCCGGCAAAACAGCATTGTCGTTTACCACCTTTACGGGCAACGTAAGAGAAGACATATGAAACCTTTCGAAATAGCCTAGAGACCCTTGATGGCCTGATTGAATTCGTCGACGTTCTTGAAGTCTTTGTACACGCTGGCAAAGCGAATGTAAGCAACTTCGTCGAGGTTCCTCAAACGCTGAAGAACCATGTCGCCCAGAGCCTTGGACTGAATCTCGGTATAGTTCTTGTTCCTGAGCTCGGTCTCCAGATCGTCGACGACGGAATTGATCTGGTCGGGCGTAATATGGCGTTTTGCGCAGGCGATATACAGACCACGAAGAATCTTATCGCGACGGTACACTTCCGACGTACCATCGGACTTACGCACAACAAGAGGATTTTCGCCGAGACGTTCGTACGTAGTGAAGCGGCGATTACATTTCAAGCACTCACGACGGCGACGAATGCTCGTGCCATCTTCGGAAGGACGGGAATCAACAACTTTGGAATCGGTATGCCCGCAGGATGGACAGCGCATGTGAATTCCTCTCTTTCGGCCTGGTGTCAGATTACCATACCAACTGGGATAATATTAGGCCGATTCGAGAGAATCAAGGTATTTTATTCGCCCGAGCCCGCCGGAAAGAGCAGGCTCGGGCATTTACGCAGCTACCACAGAACGCAGCATCTGGGGTGCCCTAGAGGGTAAGGCAGATAGCGCCAATAGCCACGGCAGCATAGACAGATGCCGCAGCGATAACACGGCCCATGCAAGGCTCGGTAACCTGCATACCCCGAACGTTTCCATAACGGAAATCGGTGAGGAGCTGGCTTTCCGATGCAAGGCGAGCACAGCGAGCATGCACACGTTCGCGCATGCGGGCACGGTACGCATCTTCAATGGGATTGACCGCATACTTCTTTTCGTATGCCGCAACAGCGCGCGTGAAGTCGATGATGTGCTCGTTTTCATTGCTGTACCGAGAACAATCAGGCTTACGTGCGGCCGTTCCGTCGATGGGATACATGACGTTCAGGTCCTTCATTTCTGCCTCCTTGCTCTTGCATAGAACCTTTGTTCGTGTATACTCTAAATCGAACATAAGTTCTTGTCAACAAATTTATCAAACATTTGTTCGTGTGAAAGGGTGCAGCATGTCAAAGGACATTACGAAACGCCAGCAAGCAGTCCTCGATTGCATTACCGCCTGCATCGAAGAAAACGGCTACGGCCCCACCGTACGCGAGCTGTGCGAACGCATGCAGCTCTCCTCCCCTTCCACCGTTCACGTGCACCTGAAGGCCCTGGAAGACAAGGGCTACATCCACCGCGATCCGCTGAAGTCCCGCTCCATCACCCTTGCAGGTGAAGCGGCGGCTCCTGTTAGCGAACCCTCCCCCATTGCCTCGTACGGCAACGTGGTGCAGCTTCCCCTCGTGGGCAATGTCGCCGCGGGCGTACCCCTCTTGGCCGACGAAAACATTACCGAAACCATCACGCTGCCTACGGAAATCGTGGGCGATTCGGCATCGTTCCTTCTTTCCGTGCATGGCGAATCCATGATCGAAGCCGGCATCAACGACGGCGATTACATCGTGGTAAAGGAACAGAACACGGCGAATAACGGCGAAATCGTCGTTGCGCTCGTGGAAGACGGCGCCACGGTAAAGCGCTTCTATCGCGAGAAAGACCACATTCGTCTACAGCCGGAAAACTCCAGCATGGAACCCATCATCGTGCGCGACTGCGCCATCGTGGGCAAGGTCGTGGCACTCTTTAGGCGCGTACGCTAAACTGCTCTAACCTACTGGCAAGCGAGGGGCTCACGCGAATTGTCATCCACGTTCCCTGCTCGTCGTAGTGTTCTTCCACAATGTAGCAACGCTCATGCGCTAGCGCCACAATATCGCCGCGCGTATACGGCACCAATACGTGCAGAATCTCGTCCTGGGCAGCAGCTAACTTCACGATGCGCGCTATCAGCGCATCCAGGCCTTCATGCGTAACAGAAGAGATTTGCATGGCATTCGGGAAATGATAGGCCAAGGCTTCACGTCCCTCGTCGTCAAGCAGGTCTATTTTGTTGAGCACCAGAATCGAAGGGATATCCTGCGCGCCAATCTGATTCAGTACATCATCTACCGCACGCATCTGCCCCTCGAAATAATCCGAAGACGCATCGACCACATGCAGGATGATATCGGCTTCTCGCACCTCGTCGAGAGTGCTTTTAAACGATTCAACGAGCGTGGTGGGCAGCTTCTGAATGAAGCCAACCGTGTCGGTAAGGGTAATCTCGCGCCCCTCGGGCAGCGTGTATTTGCGCGTGGTGGAATCGAGCGTGGCAAACAGCTTGTCGTAGCTGAGCACCGAAGCATTCGTAAGAGCATTGAGCAGGCTCGACTTCCCCGCATTTGTATAACCCGCCAAGGCTACGCGCAGCATGCCGCTTTCCTGGCGCCCCTGACGCTGCACGGAGCGGTTCTTGTCGAGCTCGGCAAGTTCGCGGCGAATGGACGTAATGCGATTGCGCACGATGCGACGGTCGACCTCGAGCTGGCTTTCGCCTTCGCCGAAGCGGCTGCCAACGCCACCGCCCATACGGTTGCTGGCTAGATGAGCCCACATGCCGCGCAGACGCGGATAGAGGTACTGGTTCTGGGCAAGCTTCACCTGCAGTCGACCCTCACGCGTGGTCGCGTGGAGCGCGAAGATATCGAGAATAAGGGCCGTGCGGTCGATGACCTTCACGTCACGGCCCATGATCTTCTCCAAATTGCCCTGCTGAGAAGGCGTAAGCTCATCGTCGAAGATAACGATGTCGGCGCTATACGCCGTGCAGAGCTCAGAAATCTCGACTGCCTTGCCACTGCCCACGAACGTACGCGGGTTGGGCGCATCCAAACGCTGGGTGGTCTGCGCAACCACTTCGGCGCCTGCCGTGGCGGTAAGGCGCTCTAGCTCCGCCATGGTCTCCGAAAGGGGCCACGACGCACCAGGCCTATCGATGCCCACGAGGATTGCTCGTTCGGCAACTTCGGCGGTTTCGCGAAGCGGAAAGCGGTTTTTGTTGACCGACATACCCAGCGCCTACGCTAGTCGATTTCGATTTCACCCGTGAAGGAAGCGGCAGCGGGGCCCGTCATGAACACGTGTCCATTGCTGGACCAGTCGATGTGAAGCACGCCGCCACGCAGGTGAACGTCATTTACGCGACCGGCACGCCCCGTAAGAGCTGCTGCCACGTTGCTCGCGCACGCGCCAGTGCCACAGGCAAGCGTCTCGCCATCGCCGCGTTCATATACGCGCATATGCAGGCCATCTTCGCAAACCTGGATAAACTCAATATTGGCCTTTTCGGGGAAGGCAGGGTTGCTCTCGTAGAAGCGACCCACGGTGTTCAAGTTGAGCGTTTCGAGCGACTTATTGCTAGGATCATCGAAAATGGCATCCGGCAACGCCTGGAAATCCTCGATGAACGTAATGGCATGGGGGTTGCCCATGGAAACGCACGTGAATTCGAAAGCGCCCCAAGGGCTCTCGATGGCTGTCTCGCGCACGTAGCCAGCCGCTTCATACTGGGCGTTCTCGGGAAGCGCAACGGGCACTTCCGCAGCCGCCAGGATGGGCTGACCCATATCGACGGTGGCAACGGTCATCTTGCCCGCTTCGTCAACCTGGAACGAAATGGGCCTACGACCAGCTAGCGTGTCGGCCACGAACGAACCCGCAGACGCATCGACATAGCCATGGTCGATGAGGAACTTCGAGAAGCAGCGCACGCCATTGCCGCACATCTGGGCAAGACTGCCATCTGCGTTGTAGTAATGCATGTAGCCAGCGCAATCGTCCTTTTCGCTCGGGCGAACCAGAATAACGCCATCGCCACCGATGCCAAAATGACGATCGCACAGATAGGCGACCTGACGGGGTTCGAGTTCGATGGCGCCTTCCATGTCGTCAATCATGACGAAGTCGTTGCCCAGGCCATCCATCTTGGTGAATGAGAGTTTCATGCGCAGCCCTTTCCGTAGCGTTTTTCATCAGTATCCACGATTTCAAGAGCGCGACAAAGCAGCTCTTCCCCATTATCACGGTCTGCGCATATCCAGGTGATGCGCTTGTCCTTGCGAAACCACGTGCGCTGGCGCTTGGCATAGCGATGCGTGGCAAACTTGATTTGCGAAATGGCCTCGTCAAGCGAAATGGCGCCGTCGAGCGCCTGGACGATTTCCTTGTAGCCGATTGCCTGATTAGCGGTAAGCGCATCTCGCAGACCCTCGGAA
Source organism: Denitrobacterium detoxificans (assembly GCF_015062615.1). Lineage (GTDB taxonomy): Bacteria > Actinomycetota > Coriobacteriia > Coriobacteriales > Eggerthellaceae > Denitrobacterium > Denitrobacterium detoxificans_A. The sequence continues at coordinate 520,730 of NZ_SUUH01000002.1, read as the reverse complement.
AGCAACGAACGCACCTCGTCTACCAGGCCATCTTCGACCATCTGGTCCACGCGAGCGTCGATGCGATGCCGCAGGATTTCAGGGTCAACTTGCAGGCCGATCATGGTAACCGGGAAATGCACGCCGATGGCATGCAGCTTGGCATGCTGCTCTGCATACGACGTACCCTCGCTGAGCAGCTCAAACGCACGAACGACGCGTTTGGCGTCATGCGCGTTGATAAGCGCCGCGGAAGCGGGATCGCGTTGATTGAGCTCGGCCCACACGGCACCGCAGCCACATTCTGCGATGCGCGCGTTATAGGCATCGCGCACCGGATTTCCCACCTGCTCGCCTGCGGGAAAGTCGTACGAATCAACGAGGGCGCGCACGTAGAAACCCGTTCCACCACACACGATAGGGCGACAGCCCTGCTCGTACGCGCGAAGCACCACTCCCCTGCCATACTCCTGGAACAGGGAAGCGGAATAGGCGCTGCCCGGAGCGGCCACATCGAGGCCATAGTACGGCACCGTGCGATCGGCGGGGGCGATCTTGCCCGTGCCGATATCCATGCCACGGTAAATCTGCATGCTATCAGCGGAAAGGACGCAACCATTCAGGCGTTCCGCAATACGCTGCGCCAACGCCGTCTTGCCCGAAGCCGTGGGACCCACCACGCAAACCAGGGGCGCATCAAGCGGACATACTACCTGGCTTTTCTCACCCGAGGCAGCAGGCCACTGCATTAGAGCATCGTCCCCCACAGGTACCAGGTATGGGCTTCGTCGATGCGAATGTCCACGATGGAACCAGCGAAATCGCTCGCACTCATGCCCTGGGGCACGCGCGCATGAACCGTCTGATTGCGAGGACTCTTGCCCGCAAGGATGGAAGGATCGTTCTTGCTGGCGCCCGTAACAAGCACGGGAAGCACCACGCCCGCCTGATTCTGTTCCAGGTTCAAGCGCTCAGCATTGCGCTGCACCAGGTCGACCAGACGATCGAAGCGCTCCTGAATGACCTCGCGCGGAGTATCGTCCTGCATTTCGGCAGCGGGGGTTCCCTCGCGCTTGCTGTAGATGAACGTAAACACCTGGTTGTAGCCAACTTCGTTCACCAGGTCGTACGTAGCCTGGAAGTCTTCCTCGGTTTCGCCCGGGAAGCCCACGATGATGTCGGTGGAAAGCGCGATATCAGGGCAAACCTTGCGAAGCTTCTCGATGAGCTCACGATAATGCTCGACGGTATAACGCCTGTTCATAGCTTTCAGGATGCGATTCGAACCACTCTGCGCGGGCAGATGCAATGCCGGCATGAGGTTGGGTAGCGTGGCGAAACGCTCGATAACCTCATCGGTAAGGTCCTTAGGATGACTGGTAGCGAAGCGGATACGCTCGACGCCCGTTTTCGAAACCACGTCGAGCACCTGGGCGAAGCGCGGTTCGCCATACAAGTCGCGACCATAGGAGTTCACGTTCTGACCCAGAAGGGTGATCTCCTTCACGCCCGCATCGACGTAGGCCTGCGCTTGCTGGGCAATCTCCTCGATGGGGCGACTCAGCTCGCGACCGCGCACGTACGGCACAATGCAGTACGTGCAGAAGTTGTTGCAACCCACCGTGATGGGCAGCCAAGCAGCCCAGGGATGCTCACGATCCTCGGGAAGGTCGTCGTGAAACTCGGCGCGGCCATCCACGAGCTCGGCGCGGCGCATGCCGCCCTCAATGGCCTCCTGCAGCAGATGCGGCAGGGCTTCCATGTTATGCGTGCCAAATACGACATCAGCGTTTTCCAGCTGATCAAGCAGCTTCTGGCCGTCGCGCTGGCCAATGCAGCCGCCAATGGCCACGAATCGCTTGCCGAAGGGGCTACCTGGGCGCACCGGGTCGTTCTTCATGGTGGCCACGGTGCCCATAAGGCGCTCGTCGGCCTTTTCGCGCACGCAGCACGTGACGAAAATGGAGAAGTCGGCTTCAGCATTCGTCTGAACGGGCACGGAACCCAACGACGACATAAGGCCCGACAGCCTTTCGGCGTCGTGCTTATTCATCTGGCATCCGAAAGTCGTGATGCAGAAGGTAGTATTTTCGAACATGAAGTGGAACCTTTGGGTTTGAATTACACGTTTTCGCCGATGGTGGCACCGTTCTTCAGGTAATGGAGAATGACCTTGAAGCGAATGGCGGTGCGATATTCGCCATCGATAACAATATCGGCGAAATACGGAATGCAAGCAACTTCAATACCGATAGGAGAAAGAAAACCACGCGAAATAGCTATAGCTTTTACCGCCTGATTGACCGCACCGGCGCCAACTGCCTGAATTTCGACATCGACGCCGTCTTTAACCATGCCGGCGATAGCACCGGCTACGGAAGCCGGCGAAGACTTGGAAGAGACTTTCAAGAAGCCAATTTGTTGCTGCGAATCGTTCGGCACGTTGTATTTCCTATCGTAGTGCGACTTTGCTGCGATATTGCATCTTATCGAGTCATTTTATCCGTATTTTACGAACAGGGCAATTGCGTTAGCCCCTATTCGTGGTGAAACCATGCTGATTCTGCGCAGCAAAACGCGACGGCAGCATATGCGAGGAAGGCGGAGCTAACGCTCCATGACGACGGGGATGGTAATGCGAATGCCATTCTTCTGCACGGAGACTGACGGCACCACGTTTTCATCGAGGTAATACGCTTCGGCAAGATCGGCATAGGCCCGAGCAACGCCTGCGCGAAACGCAGCAAGGTCCTCGGGGGCAATCTTCAGCGAACGTGGGTCGACATGAAGCAGGCCATCATCTTGCTGGTCGGCGGCATGAGCGATCGCAGCATTCTTCTTGGTACGCGGGGGCTTGGCGTTTTCGTCGCGAATGACCACTTGAGAGGCAAGATCCTGAAGCGGCTGGATTTGGCCATCCATAATGCGGCGAGCACTGCGCGCAGAAAGCTGCAAGCCCAGCGATGCGGCAATGTCGGCAAACTCCTCGGGCGTACCCGCAATTGAAATGCGCTTCAGAATGGGTAGCTGAGCAGGGTCGTTGCAGAACGCGAGCGTAGACTTGCTGAGCACCGAGCGCCCGAAGGCCCACAGCGTTGCGGCGATTTCAATGGCGGAGCCCATGTACACCTGCACGGACGTGCGATCAATATAGGCGAACTCGGTTGCCGTGCGTACGATATTGCGAGGGCCACGCACGGTAACGGTTCCCGCGGCAGTTCGTACGAACGCGGGGTGCGTGCTCTGGTCGGTTTTCTCGGGCAGCTTGGTGGCGTCGGTTTCCACCAGGAACGAAGAGCCGCCCGCAGGCATGGTTTCCTGAATACGCGCAAGCTTGGCGTTCTCGCGAATGGCATACAGGGCCATACCGCGGCCATGAATGCCCCACGTATCCATGTGCACCGTGTCGAGCTTACTGGTAACGCGGGCTTCGAAGATGCGTTCGCGCATGTGATCGGGTACGCCATCGCCATCGTCGAGCATAACCAGGCGACGCGTATTACCCTCGCGCCCCGTAGCCAGATAGATGCTATGCGCATGGGCGTCGCGCGCATTGCGCAGCATCTCGATGACGATGTCCTCCACGCTACGAACGTCGTGCTTTGCCTGACGGCGTTCGGCTTCCGCACTACGTAAACGGACGAAGCCATCCCCAAAGTCGTCTTCGACTCGGAGATGGCTTTCGCCCGTTACTGATTCAACGAATTGAGCGAGGTCTTCGGAAGACATGCTACTTGGCGATGCCGATTGCACGGCTTTCGCGGATAACGACTACCTTGACCTGACCAGGATACTGCATCTCGTTTTCGATCTGCTGCGCGATGTCATGCGCGAGGACCGTGGTGGTTGCCTCGTCGACGACCTCGGGCTGAACCATAACGCGAAGCTCGCGGCCAGCCTGGATGGCGTAGGTACGCTCGACGCCCTTGTGGGCATTGGCGATTTCCTCGAGTTTTTCCAGGCGCTTGACGTAGGCATCGAGGGTTTCCTTGCGCGCGCCGGGGCGTGCAGCGGAAACGGCATCGGCAGCCTGGACGAGCACGTCGAGAACGCTATTGGGCTCGACGTCGTTGTGATGAGCCTCGATGGCATGCACGATTTCGGGCTTTTCGCCGAAACGACGAGCAAGGTCGGCACCGATGACGGCGTGGCTACCGTCGACCTCGCGATCGATGGCCTTGCCGATGTCGTGCAGCAGGCCGGCGCGCTTGGCAACGATGGGATCCAAGCCCAGCTCGGAAGCCATGACGCCGGAAAGGTAGGCAACTTCCAGACTGTGGTCGAGCACATTTTGGCCATAGCTCGTGCGGTACAGCAGACGACCAAGCGTATGAACCAGCTCGGGATGCAGATCGTGCATGCCCGTATCGAAGGCGGCCTGCTCGCCCGCTTCGTCGATCTTCTGGTTTACGAGCTTTTCGGCCTTCTTGTACATCTCCTCGATGCGTGCAGGATGAATGCGACCGTCGGCGATGAGGTTTTCCATGGTCACGCGACCGATTTCGCGGCGTACCGGGTCGAAGCAGCTGATCGTAACGCACTCGGGAGTGTCGTCGATGATGAGGTTGGTACCCGTGAGCTGCTCGAACGAACGGATGTTGCGACCCTCGCGGCCGATGATGCGGCCCTTCATGTCGTCGCTGGGAATGTGAATGGACGAAACGGTAATTTCGGACGTGTGGTCGGCGGCAACGCGCTGAATGGCGATGCTCAGGATCTCGCGCGACTTCTTGTCTGATTCCGCCTTGGCGCGGGTTTCGGCCTCGCGGATGATAGCGGCAGATTCGTGCGCCACTTCGTCCTTCAGGTTATCGAGCAGTTCCGTCTTCGCCTCGTCGGACGTCATGCCGGCAACCTTTTCGAGCTGACGGTTGATTTCCAGATGTTCTTCTTCCACCTCGGCACGACGACGCTCGAGCTGCTTTTCGCTTTCGCGAAGATCGCGGGAACGCTTGTCGACCTGGCCCTGCATGCTGGAAATCTGATGCTCACGCGCATCGAGCGAATCGCTGCGATGATCGAGCGACTTCTCGCGCTGATTCAGGCGATCTTCCTGAGAGCGCACGTCCTTCAGACGCTCGGAGCGTTCGGCTTCGATGGTCTGGCGCATTTCAAGCGCCTTGTCCTTGGCCTCAACTTCGGCTTCGCGGCGGAGCGTATCGGCTTGCTTGCGAGCGCTTTCGATGAGCGATTGAGCTTCCTGGGCCGTCTGCTTCTGCTTCGAGGAATTCAATGCGCTAACGGCGACGAAGGCGATAACAGCGCCAACAGCAACGCCGACAACAGCAAAGATTATTTCCATCGGACTCCCCTTCCTGGTAATCCTGTTTTGTGTTTCAAGTGCATAAAAAAGCCAGTGATTACACTGGCATGAGATTGCACGGGTGTAAGGCACCCGACTCTATATATTGAATTGTATATATAAAACACCTTTTCAGGTATGCTTTCTCATGCTCTTCTACTATAGGCGTTGCAGCGAAGATAACACGCGGGAATTGCGAAAATAATGGCAAAAGCCACGAAAGTTTCCGCGGGTGTGCCATTTAATCGCGCGATTCGAACCATTCCCTTGTGGCGCGTGAAGCAACGGAAGGCGCGTAGCCCTTTGCGATAAGTTTACGGTACGCACCGCCCCAAACATCCTTACAGCGCGGTTCGTGCTTAAGCAGGAAAGCCACCGCCCGCTGGGTTTGCTCATCTTCGGAAAGCCCGTAGGAGGCACCTTCGTCTTCGAAAAACGGCGCAGGATCGATGCCGAATTTACGCTGCAATTCACGCTCAATGGCAACGCGACCCTTGCCCATGGAAACGCGTGAGCGAATGTACGCCTCGGCGAAACGCGAATCACTTACCAACCCGCAGGCTACGGCACGTTCGACAGCGGATTGAGATTCCTCTTGCGTATACCCAGCACGCACAAGACGTTCGAGCAATTCGTGCTGCGACCTATCGCGCTGGGCACAGAGGCGAATAATGCGATCGAAGGGTGGCGTGGAGGGGCGTTCCACACCCGATGCGTGCGCTTCCGAGTTTGAGCGACGCGAACGACGCCGCTTAGGCACGCTTGGCTCGGGATCAAAAGAGGATACGACCCTACCCCGCCCTTCGGAGTTCATGAGACACTACTTACGCTTTGCCGGTTTCGGATCGGGCGTGACTTCGGTGGCCTTCGCCTCTTCAGCGGAGGGAAGCACCATGTCGTATTCCTCGCGCACCTTCACTTCCAGCTCGTCGCGCAGATCGGGGTTTTCCTCGAGCGTGCGCTTAGCCGCTTCACGACCCTGGCCAAGGCGCTCTTCGCCGTAGGTATACCAGGCGCCACTCTTCTTCACCAGGCCACACTCGACGGCCATGTCGAGGATGCAGCCCGTCTTGGAAATGCCCAAGCCATAAATGAGGTCGAATTCAGCCTGGCGGAACGGAGGGGCTACCTTGTTCTTCACGACCTTGGCACGCACGCGGTTACCCACCGTTTCGCCGTTGATCTTCACGTAGTCGCAGCGACGAACCTCGATGCGTACGCTGCTGAAAAACTTCAGCGCACGACCACCCGTGGTGGTTTCAGGATTACCGAACATAACGCCGATCTTTTCGCGCAGCTGGTTGATGAAGATGCAGGTGGTATTCGAGCGAGACAGCGAACCAGCAAGCTTGCGCAGAGCCTGGCTCATGAGGCGCGCCTGCAAGCCAACCGTGGTATCGCCGATTTCTCCTTCGATTTCGGCACGGGGAACCAAGGCGGCAACGGAGTCGACGACTACGGCATCGATAGCGCCACTGCGTACAAGCATATCGCAGATTTCAAGAGCCTGTTCGCCCGTGTCGGGCTGGCTGATGAGAACGTCGTCGATATCGACGCCCAGGCGGGCCGCATATACGGGATCGAGCGCATGTTCGGCGTCGATAAAGGCGACGACGCCGCCCTGCGCCTGTGCTTCCGCCAAGATGTGCAACGCGAGCGTGGTCTTACCGCCCGATTCGGGGCCGTAGATTTCGACGATACGGCCACGCGGTACGCCGCCAATACCCAAGGCGGCGTCGAGCGGAAGGGCGCCCGTGGGAATGACGCCAATATCGAGGTTGTGACCGCCTTCGCCCAGCTTCATGATGGAACCGCGACCAAACTTCTGCTCTATCTGGTCGGTTGTGAGTTTAAGGATTTGTTCTTTGCTCTGACTCTGGGCCATGTTCTCCTCGATTCTGTACGGATTAGCCTAATTATACGAACATTTGTTTGCTCGTCAAGAACGTACCTTAAGAATCGAGGAGCGCAGTGACGGCGCGACACAAGAAAAGTCGCGAAATGGTTGCGAAAAGCTAGCGCGATTATTCCGAATACGTGGCAAGCGATGCACGAACGAGGCGAAGCGCTTCGTGAACCGTTTGGGCGCGCACGCGTTCGCGGTCGCCCTCGAAGTGATAGAGCTTCGCAAACGTCATATTCGCGTCGGACAAGCCAATCCACACAGTGCCCACCGGCTTACCGGGAACTGCACCGCCAGGGCCCGCGATGCCCGTAACGGCCACGGCAGTATCGACGCCCAACGCCTCGCGCGCGCCCTTCGCCATCTGGCAGGCAACTTCCTCGCTCACGGCGCCATGCTCGGCAAGCGTAGACTCCAAAACACCCAGATGGGACTTCTTCACGTCGTTGGAATAGCTCACGATGCCACCGGCAACCACGGCCGAAGAGCCCGGAATATGCGTGAGCGTGCCGCTGATGAGGCCACCCGTGCAGCTCTCGGCGGTGCCAATAACCGCATGGCACTCATTGGCCATGCGAACCACCTCGGCAGCGAGCTCCTCGTTGGTCTGGCGCGGCTCGGCCAGCTCCGTCTTAACCTGCACGCCCGGACCGGCGTCGGCACGTACGAACCCGAGAATCTCGCGCGCCTTAACAAAGTAGTCGAGCATGGAGACGATGGTGAGCACCACGGCCACGAGCATGACGAACCAGCTAAACAGGTACAGGCCATTACTCAGCACGGAGCCAAGATCGGTAACGGGATGGCTGTCCTTGATGATGAACAACACGATGGCGATGATCTGCGTGACCGTCTTCGCCTTGCCATACCAACTAGCCGCGATGACGACGTTCTGGCTGGCTGCAAGCATGCGAATGCCAGACACAATGAATTCTCTGGCCAAGATAATGAGTGCCACCCAAGAAGGCAAAACACCCAATTCGATAAGAGCCAAAAGAGCCGAAGCGACTAGGATCTTATCGGCAAGAGGATCCATGAACTTGCCAAGCGTGGTTACTTCGTTGCGACTACGCGCCAGATGGCCATCGATGGAATCGGTGGCGGCAATGGCAATGAACACGCCAGCAGCCACCCAGGGCTTCCATACGGCGGCGTCGGCCCATTGCGGAAACCATTCGGGCCACGGGCTGATGATGGCGATAACGAAGAAGGGAATGAGAAGAATGCGGGCCAGCGTTACCTTGTTGGCCGGAGTCCAGAGCTTTTCGCGCTGCGAAGCCGCCTGAGACATGCTATTCGCCCTCCATTTCGTACATAAGCGTATCGTTGATGGTTACGCTCACGATATCGCCGATTTCGCCCTGATGGACGTACACCACGCCATCAACATCGGGGGCCTGGCATTTCGCCCTGCCGAAGAGCTGGCCATCTTCCTCGCTGCCCAGAACGAGCACGTCGAGCTGAGAGCCCACGCGGGCGGCAACGCGCTCGCGCGAGATGGCATCGGCGATGTCGCGCACGGCCTGAGCGCGCTCGATCTTCACGTCGTCGTCAATCTGATCGTCAAACGTGGCGGCACGCGTACCTTCTTCGAGCGAATAGGGGAACACGCCCACGTAATCGAAGTCGACGTCCTCCACGAAATCGCAGAGCTCCTGGAAATCGTCTTCCGACTCCCCCGGGAAACCGGCGATGAACGTAGTGCGCAGCGTGATGCCCGGCACCATTTCGCGGATATGCGCGATGAGCTTCAGGTACTCGGCTGCACTCCCCTTGCGGTTCATGCGCGACAGAATGCGCTCGTTGGCATGCTGGAACGGAATATCCAGGTACGAGCAAATGTTCTCGTGCGCCTGCATGGCGCCAAGCAGCTCGTCGGTGATGCCTTCGGGCTGCAGGTACATGACCCTGAACCACGTCTGGGGATACTTCTGCGCCAACGTGGACATGAGCCAGGCCAACGTGGACGGCTCTTCGAAATCGTCGCCCCAACGGCCCGTATCCTGCGCAATGAGAACGATCTCGCGCGCGCCACGCGCAATCTGCGCGGCAACGTCGGCATCGATGCGATCGAACGGGAAGCTATGATACCTACCGCGGATGTACGGGATGGAGCAGTAGCTGCAGAAGCGATTGCAGCCATCGGAAATCTTCACGTACGCGCTAAGCACCTCGGGCGCAGAAGCGGTCTCTTCAAGCTTCGAACGATGTGGGAACAACGCATCCAGAATGGCCACGATATCATCTTCCTTGCTGCACGGTACGAAGGCGGAAGCCTCGTTCAGCTCGGAAGCAAGGTCGTCGCCATACCGGGCAGGCATGCAACCAGCAACGATAAGCTTCACGTCGCCCGTTTCCATGCCCGGAAGCCCTGCCATCTCGAAGATAGCCTGCAGGCTTTCCTCGGTGGCGCTCTGGATGAACGAACAGGTATTCACGATAACGGCCTGGGCATCTTCGGGCTCTTCGACCATGCGATACCCGGCAGCCGAAAGACGTACGCGCATGTTGTCCGAGTCGACCTCGTTCTTTGCGCATCCCATCGTGAGAATGTGAACTGATATTACTTCCGAAACGCTCATGATACTTCCTCGTACATACGCAACCGAGCGCCCACGTGCAGGACACGCGTGCGCTCGGCGACTTTGAAACACAAAAGACTAGCGGTAATTAGTGAACTGCAGAGGCTGGCCGTAGTCGTTGCCCTTAACGAAGGAAATCACATCCTGCAGGGTATCCTTCGAGGCGCTGGAAACGCGCAACTTGTCGCCTTCGATGGTGACCTTCGCCTTGAACTTCTGGGCCTTGATGTCCTTGTTGATCTTGCCAGCGGTGTCGCGGTCGATGCCCTCGATGATGTTGGCAACCTTGCGCACCGTGCCGCCAGAAGCGTTTTCGGAGGCGCCCCACTTGATAGCAGAAAGGTCGATGCAGCGCTTCACGAGCTTGCTGGCGATGATGTCGGTAACCTGGCCGGCCACGAAATCGCTCGGCGCATTCACTGTGATGGTTTTCGCCTGCTTGTCGAGCGCAATGCTAGAACCGGAATCCTTCAGGTCGTAACGCTGGGTCAGCTCTTTCTTGGCCTGGCCATACGCATTGTCGATTTCCTGCATGTCAACGCTGGAAACGATGTCGAAGCTGGATTCTTTTGCCATGTAGGTACCTTTCTATGCAAACGCAGCGAGAAGACGCCCTACTCGCTGGTAGATGACGTGGTGGCCGTGCTGGTGCTGGATGCCGTATCGCTTACGGCGTCGGGGTGAGCCGACTTCCATTCGGCCAGGATATCGGAGAATTCGTACGTGACGTTCACGATGCCGTTGGAATTCGGTTCCAACGTCTGCTCCTCGCCATTGACCGTTACGGTAACACTGGTGGTGTCGACGCAGATAATCTGCAACGTATCCGTAAAGGTGTACTGCTTCGTAGCAGGACCTTCCACCGTGTCGGCTTCCTGGTTCGTTCCGTCCACATACACTTCGATGTACGTGGAGCCGCCATCGGCCACCGTGTACGTGAATTCGCCCTGCGTAGGCGCGACTTCCGTGGTGGTGGACGAAGTGGAGCCAGTCGTGGAGCTGCTAGAAGCGCTGGTGTCGGAAGCGCTGGAGCCGGACTCGGAAAGCCCCGTTACGGGCATAGTGGAGGTAGCCTGCGAACTGCTTTCCGACTTATGCGAGAAGAGGAACGAGCAGACGATGATGACGATGACCAGAATGACCGCCGCAGCAATGATGAAGGGAAGCTTGGAGCGCCCCGCCCCATCGGCATTGCGCGCAGAAGACGATTGCCCCACGAACGACTGCGGGGGCAGCACGGAACCACGCGACGGAGAAACGCGACCGGGAGCGCCAACCTTCTTGCCCTTCACCTGGGGCACGCCACGCGAGCGCTCCATGCTCTCCAGGCGATCCATGTAGCCGCCCTCGTTGCGCTTGCGGCCAACCTGGCGACGCGAAGCGCCGTCACGCTGCTGGCGACGAGGCTTCAGATTCTGATCGGAAGCGCGCAGACGGGACGTACCCCCGCGATGCGGAAAGCGCGTATTTTCCGGAGCGGCGGACATGTCGAACCCCGTGCCACGCTGATGCGCGCGGGAAATGCCCGACTGATACGCATAGAGCTCGTCGATGTACATGCCCGTGATATCGGTGGGGTTCAGCCCCAGATAGCGGGCATATCCATTCACCATGTTGCGCGTATAGCCACGCGGCGGCATAGCGGCGAAATTGCCCTCCTCGATGGCGCGCAGAATATCGGGACGAATGCGAAGACGACGAGCGGTAGCGTACAGGTCGAGGCCCTTACGCTCGCGCGTTTGCCGAAGTATTTCACCGAAGCTCATATCGCTCATGCTTACTCCCCGGTATTCGCGTCGTTCTGTTCGAACGCTTTCAACGTTTCCAATTCCATGGCGTCGACGAGAACCTCACGCGGCTTGCTGCCGTTCGGAGGCCCAACGATGCCCTTATCCTCAAGCATGTCCATTATACGCCCAGCTCGGGAATAACCCACTTTGAGACGGCGCTGAATATTGGAAGTAGACCCCAATCCGGAATTGACGACGATATCGGCTGCCTCCCAGATAAGCGGGTCGTCGGCCGTAGACGAACCACCCGAGCCATCGGGCGCGGTATCGCCCAGCGAGATGACATTGGTCTGCAGGATCTCCTGATGGTATTCCGGCTCGCCCTGCTCCTTCAGGTGGGCAACGACGGCGGAAATCTCCTCTTCGGTAACCAAGCAGCCCTGCAAGCGCTGGGGCTTGGAGTACTCAGGCTTCGAAAGAAGCATGTCGCCCCAGCCAATGAGGTTTTCGGCGCCCGGAGTATCCAGGATAACGCGGCTGTCGATGCCGCTGGCCACGTTGAAGGCGATGCGGTTCGTAATGTTTGCCTTGATCAGGCCCGTAACAACGTTCGTGGAGGGGCGCTGCGTGGCGACGATCATATGGATGCCCGCGGCACGCGCCAGCTGGGCCAAGCGGCTAATGGAGAACTCGACTTCCTTGCCCACGTTCATCATGAGGTCGGCAAGCTCGTCGATGATGATCACGATGTAGGGAAGCTGCTCGGCGTCTTCCTCGCCTATCTGCATGCCGTTCTGGCACTTGGCGTTGTACTGGCCAATGTTCCTGGCGCCCACCTTGGAAAACACCTTCAGGCGGCGCTCCATTTCGGCCACGGCCCAGGAAAGCGCGCTGGCCGCTTCCTTGCATTCCGTGACAACGGGAACGTACAGATGGGGAATGCCGTTGTAGGGCGTGAACTCAACGCGCTTCGGGTCGATCATGATGAAACGCACCTCGGCAGGCGTAGCGCGCATGAGAATGGACATGATCATGCCATTGATGGACACCGACTTACCGGAACCGGTGGTACCGCCAATAAGCAGGTGGGGCATCTTGGCCAGGTCGGACACGATGGGATTGCCCTCGACGTCTTCGCCGATGGCAACTTCCAACGGGCTCTTCCCCGCCTGAGGCAGCACGTCACCCAACAGCACGGAACGACGCTTCACGTTCGGCACCTCGATGCCAACGTAGTTGGTGCCGGGAATGGGGCTGAAGATGCGCACGCCCTGCGAAGCCATGGCAAGCGCAATATCGTCGGTGAGGTTCGTCACCTTGCTCACGCGCACGCCCGAAGGCAGGGAAACCTTGAACAGGGTAACCGTAGGGCCTGCCGCCCAGCCAACGACCTCGGCATCGACGCCGAAATCGGACAGCGTGTTCTGCAGGAGCATGGCCGTCTCGCGCAGCGTCTCCTCGGTTTCCTTGCTGGCAACCTTAGCGCCAGAGGACTTGATGAGCTGCATATCGGGCAGAACGAAGCCCTCGGAAGGCTTGGGCGTGGTAACAACCGTACCCGCAGCCGCGGAACGCTTGGGAGCCGCGGCAGTAGTTGCACGCTTGCCCAGCCTGCGCGTGAGGGCGGCAGACTTGCCCGACTCAACGGCGGCATCGCGCGCGGCAGCGGCACGCGGAACGGTTTCCGCAGGCGTGGCGCCGAAATCGATCTTCTGGGTAACGCCAGCAGAAGCACCGCGGCCATTCGAGCCGCGCTTCATGACGGGGTCGCGCTGAGCGCCATCACGCGAAGAGCGGCGCTTCCTGCCCACTTCCAGGGGCTTGTACGCCGGAGCGGGCATGACGTCATTGGGGTCCTGCTCCGATTCGGGATTGCGCAGCTCGGCGGCATGCGCGCGGATCTTGTCGACCACGTCGGAAAGCGAGAACCCAATGATGATGAGCGCCACGGCGATAACGCCGATCATGATGATGGTGGTTACCAGCTGGCCGAACAGCAGCAAGAACAAGTAGGCCACCAAGGCACCCACGTAGCCACCTTGGCTCACCAGGTTCTCGTGGTTGAACAGCACCTGCAAATTGCCACTCGAAAGGCCGGGCGTATACGCGGCAAGAATGACCAGCAGGGCGAAAAACAGAATGATGAGGCCCACGGTTACGCGCGCCGACATGCGATTCTGGGTTTCGCCGTTACGCCAAATAAGGCTTACGGCAATGAGCACCAAGACGAAAGGCAGGATATAGGTGCCCAAGCCCAGGCCAATATGCAGAACCGAGGAAAGCCATTGCGTGATGATACCCGAGCCCGGCATGAGGGACACGATGAACAGCGCTACGGCAATAACGGCGCAGATGACGCCTGCGATATCGCGACGCGAGCGATCGTCGAGAAAGCGATCGCCCGCGGCCTGATTCGAGCGCGCGGCTTGCCTGGCGACAGGCGCCTTAGAACGCGCGCTTCTTCCCTGTTTAGATGAGGTGCCCTTACCTGTGCGCGGCACGTCACACTCCTTTTGCTGCGTTTAAGAATCGTTTGTTGAAGTATAACCTACTTCGAGGCCAGCCTAAATATCGAGCAAGTTCACGATGACCAAGGGGCGCTGCTTGATGCGGTCCCACAGAACGGACTGCAGCGACTGACGGCAAGCCTTTTCCAAGTCGCGCTTCTTGCCACCCTTAGAAAGCGCCTTCTCCAAGCCGTGACGCACGGCGGAAGCAGCGTCTTCCAGCAGGTACTCGTCATCGCCACCGGAAATGCCACGCATCTGGACGGCCACGTCGCCCGTGATCTTGCCCGTCTTGGAAGAGATGGCACATGCAACGGAGGCGATGCCCTGCTCGACCATGGCACTGCGTTCGTTCAGAACGTCCTGGCTGGTGTCGCCCACGGAAAGGCCGTCGACAAACACGATGCCGCTTTCCACAGGCTCGCCACGACGCACGCCCTTGGCGGAAAGCTCGAGCGTATCGCCATTTTCCAGGATGAAGATGTTGTCCTCGTTCACGCCGGTAGCAGCAGCCAGCTTGGCATGGGCGCGCAAATGCGTGGCCTCGCCATGCACGGGCATGAAGCACTTGGGCTTCACGATAGACAGCACGAGCTTAAGCTCTTCCTGACCCGCATGGCCGGAAACGTGCACCTGGGCACGGCTTTTGTCGAACACGTCGGCGCCCACCTTGGAAAGCAGGTTGATGACACGCGTAACGGCCTTCTCGTTGCCAGGCACGGGCGTAGCGCTAATGATGACCGTGTCGCCCGGGTCGATTTCGATGGTCTTATGCTCACCTGCGGCAATGCGCGCCAGTGCGGAGAGGGGCTCGCCCTGCGAACCGGTGCACATGACCACGACCTTCTCGGGCGGAATGCCCTTCAGATCGTATGCGTCGATAATGTCGGCGTCGGACACGTTCAGATACCCCAGCTTGCGGGCAATATCGGTATTCTGCACCATGGAACGGCCCGTGACGACCACCTTACGACCCTCGGCAACCGCTGCATCGCAAATCTGCTGCAAGCGGTGAATGTGGCTTGCAAAGCTGGCGATGATAACGCGACCCTTCGCCTGGGCGATGATCTTGCGCAGCGTAACGCCCACGGTGGCCTCGGAAGGCGTGAACGTGGGGACCGTGGCATTCGTGGAGTCGCTCATCATAAGGTCGACGCCCATCTTGCCAAAGCGAGCCAGCGCGCCGAAATCGGTGGTAACACCATCGATGGGCGTCTGGTCGAGCTTGAAGTCGCCCGTATGCAGCACCGTGCCGGCCGGCGTCTGGAAGAAGATACCCACAGCGCCCGGGATGGAATGGTTCACTGCGAAGAAATCACAGGTGATACAGCCCATCTGGATGCGCTGACCAGGCTTGATCTCGATTAGCTTGGCATTCTTGATGCGATGCTCGGCGAACTTGCCCTCGATAAGGCCAAGCGTGAGCTTCGTGCCATAGATGGGAACCTGGCGGTCCAGGTCTTTCAGCAGGTACGGCAGCGAACCGGTATGGTCTTCATGGCCATGCGTGATCACGATGCCGCGCAGCTTGTCGGCGTTTTCCAGTACGTAGGTGTAGTCGGGAAGAATGAGGTCGACACCGGGATGGTCGTCGTCGGGGAACATGAGACCGGCATCATCGAGCACCATGTCGCCATTGCACTCGAAGGCCGTCATGTTCTTGCCGATGGCATCCAGGCCACCCAGCGGAATGACCTTGAGCTTGGCCTTCGGATCCTTCTTTGCGGCCATGACCTGGGGCGCCTGGTGCTTCTTTTTGCTCGTGCGACGACGGCGCTTGGGAGCTTCGCCCTCTTCTTTCGACAGCTTGGGGCGCTCGCGCTGAATGTCTACGTGCTTGTAAGAACGCGACTGCCCACGCTTACCAGTGCCCTGTTCGGGCTGGTTATTCTGTTGTTCCAAAACCTTTCCTTACTGCTAGTCGAGCACTCCGCACACGCGCATGGTCTCGGCAAGCTGCGCGGCCTGCTCGGGTGTTGCGTCGACAAGCGGCAGGCGAAGGCTGCCCACATTGAACCCCTGGAGGTTGAGCGCCTTCTTGACCAGGATGGGATTTGCCGTGAGGAAAAGGCCCTTCATCAAGGGGAGAATGGCCTCATGTGCCGAGGCTGCGGCTTCCCAATTGCCCTGGGCGGCGTTATCGACGATCTTCTTCATAGCGGCGGGGGCGCAATTGGCCGTAGTGGAGATGACCCCTACGCCTCCCCGCTTCATTACTTCATACGTGAGGGCGTCGTCGCCGGAGTACACGACAAAGCCCTCGGGAGCGGCATCGCAGATTTCGGCAATCTGATCGAGATTACCCGATGCCTCTTTCACGGCTACGATGTTCGCGCAATCGCGCGCCAGGCGAAGCGTGGTTTCGGCCGTCATGTTGATACCGCAACGACCGGGAATGTTGTAGAGGATGATAGGCAGGTCGACCGCTTCGGCAATGGCGCGGAAGTGACGATACAGGCCCTCTTGCGGAGGCTTGTTGTAGAACGGTACGACGGCCATGAGGCCATCGACGCCGCAGGCAGCAGCCTTCTTCGCCATTTCGATGCTGTCTTCGGTGCAGTTCGTGCCCACATTCGCGATAACGGGAGCGCGACCAGCCACCATATCGACTACGGCCTTGATGACCTCGAGCTTCTTTTCCACGTGGATCGTGGGACCTTCGCCCGTGGTGCCGAACAGCAGAACGGAATCGCACCCGCCATCGAGCAAACGCTTGGCCAGCTTGCAGTTCTGCTCGACGTCAACCTGCAGGTTTTCATCAAAAGCGGTGACCATCGCCGGAATGAGACGGCCAAAAACTGGTGTGCTGGACATGGTTCCTCCTTGTGCGTGTATGAGTTTCCTCATTATTGCACAGCAAAATAGACGTTCGCCTGCATTCAAGAAATCAATGCAGACGAACGGTACGAACTTGAGCTATGGAAGGATTTTGGCCTACATGAAGCTTTCCAGGCCCACCACAAGGCCCTTCTGCTCGCCGACATTGCGAATGCCCAGGAGCACACCCGGCATGTAGCTTTCGCGATCCCAGGAATCGTGCGTGATGGTAAGCGTCTGGCCCATGGAGCCGAAGATAACCTGCTGGGTGGCAACGTAGCCCATGGAACGCACGGAATGAACGGGCACGCCATCGATAAGGGCGCCACGTGCGCCTTCGGCACCTTCGAGCTCGGTTTCGGAACCAGGAGCGGTGCTCGTGAAGTCGCGTGCTTCGGCGATCATCTGAGCCGTGCGCATGGCCGTGCCGCTGGGAGCGTCCTTCTTGCGGCAATGGTGGAACTCGATGACTTCGGCTTCGGGGAAATAGGGAGCCGCGGCCTTGGCAAACTGCATCATGAGCACGGCGCCCGTGGTGAAGTTGGGAGCATAGAACAGGCAAGCATCGTTCGTAGCGCACGCAGCAAGCTCCGAAAGCACGTCATTGGAAAGGCCCGTGGTGCCCACCACGCAGTTCACGCCAGCAGAGAGGGCAACGCGCACATTGCCGGCGACAACGGAAGGCTGCGTGAAATCTACCAGCACGTCGACCTGTTCGCTTTCGATGGCCTGAGCCACCCCGCCATACAGGGGAAACGGAACATCGGCCTGGAGCAAATCGATTCCGCAGACGAGCTCCATGTCGTCGGCCGACTGAACCGCCTTGACGACGGCCTGCCCCATGCGACCCATGCAACCGGCAACAGCAACCTTAATCATGTAGGCACCTTTCTATTGGCTTCTCTTTCGACTAGCATATTTCACCGCTCAATCACGTACAACGCTCCTTACACTTCCACCATCTTGTTAATTCACACAATCCACACGTCTGGTGCATAATGGTCAAACAAGGTTAGGAGGCAAAATGAGTATTGCAGATTCGGCAAAACGGTTTGGCTTCAATAGGGTGTACGACTATCTCGATAAGGATCCTCGTGCGAACCTCCCCAAGATCATGGAGCTTGTGGACAAGATAACCCCAGGTGACATGATGAAAACGCAACGTGCAGCGTTTCGAAGGGTACTAGCCGACCCCGACAACAACTGGAACAAGATGATCATGGGCCTGTGGGATGACATCGACCCGTTCATCCTGAAGAAGGCGTTCCAGAACTTCATCATCAACGGCAGCATCACTGGCTGGGAACAGCAGCAGAAGATGCGCAAGGAACACGGATGCAACATTCCGTGGGCCATCCTGCTCGACCCCACAAGCGCCTGCAATCTGCATTGCACGGGCTGTTGGGCCGCCGAATACGGCAACCGGCTTAACCTTTCCTTCGATGAGATTGACAACATCATCGAACAAGGCAAGGAACTGGGCGTTTACATCTACATCTACACGGGCGGCGAACCGCTCATGCGCAAGAAGGACCTCATCGCCCTATGCAACAAGCACAACGATTGCGCATTCCTCTGCTTCACGAACGGCACGCTCATCGACCAGGCATTCTGCGAGGAAGTGCTTCGCGTGGGCAATTTCATCCCCATCGTGTCGGTAGAGGGCTTCGAAGACGCCACCGACTTCAGGCGCGGCGAGGGCGTGTACAAGAAGGTAAGCGACGCCATGGACATCATGCGGAAGAACCGCCTGGGCTTTGGCATTAGCTGCTGCTATACCGCAAAGAACGTCGACGTCATTGGCAGCGAGGAATACTTCGATTGGATGATCGAGAAGGGCGCGAAGTTCTGCTGGTTCTTCAGCTACATGCCCGTGGGCGCGGGAGCCGACAAGAGCCTCATCACGCAACCCGAGCAGCGCGAGCACATGTACAACGTCGTGCGCGGTTTCAGGAACACGAAGCCCCTGTTCACGCTTGATTTCTTCAACGACGGCGAATACGTGGGCGGCTGCATCGCCGGCGGGCGCCGCTATCTGCACATCAACGCGAATGGCGACATGGACCCCTGCGTGTTCATGCACTACAGCGACACGAACATCCGCGACTACTCGCTGCTGGAGGGCTTGAAGCGACCGCTTTTCATGGCATATCACAACAACCAGCCGTTCAACGAGAACATGCTGCGTCCCTGCCCCGTACTCGACAATCCGGGCAGGCTCACGCAGATCGTGGAGGAAACGGATGCGCACTCCACCGAGATTCTGCAGCCAGAAGACGTGCACGTGTATTCCGACCGCTGCGTAGAAGTAGCCGCGGAATGGGCCCCACGCGCCGATAGGCTCTGGGCCAGCAAGGAACACAACCCTGCACTGCTCGTGAAATAGCAGCGAACCTGCATACGCTACGCGCCCCGCATGCCCGCCTTCTCGGCTACATGTGAGGCGCATTTTTATGCGACGGGCGAAAATCGTTCGGCCATGCGCTCCCGAAATGGCACGACCATATACTTGTCGAGCTTCTTGAAATACTCCCGCGGCTGCGCATCGATGGCGTGGTCGAGAACCGACTCCACGATGCCAATAAGGGCGTACGTGAGCGTAACCAGGAAGAATTCAACTTCCTCGTCTTGTCCATCGCACACGCCAAGATCGTGTTCGAAGCATCGCTTCAGGATGTCATAGATGAAGCGCGAGTTCATCTTGCGCAGGATGTCTCGATCGAGATGGGCGTAGTCGCCGAATACGTGAAGCGTATCGGTTTCGTATAGGTCGATAATCACATCCACCATGCTCGACCAGGCATTACCGTCTTCGGGTAAATTGCGAAAGAGCGCGTCGACGTATTCGCGTTCGCGAAACTCGACCAGATCGTAGATGTCCTTGAAGTGATAGTAGAACGTGGCGCGGGAAACCCCAGCCCTGCACGCCACCTGAGTCACGGAAATGGCCTGAGAGCCACCTTCCTCAACCAACTGCTGATACGCAGCAACAATGTGATGCTTTGCGTCGTTGTCCACGTTACCCCTTTCCGCGTACGGGGGAAATGATACCCCAACGGGTACGTAACGCAAAAAAGAAGGCGGCCCGAAGGCCGCCTTCCGAAGCACGAGCTAGTGCGATGAGCTAGTCGCGATTGCGCGAGCGGGGCTTGCGATGGTCGTCACGACCATGGCCTCCCCTACCGCCGCGGTCGCCACCACGGTCGCCGGGACGACGACGGGGACGATCGCCATGCTCGGAGCGCTCGCCGCGATCTTCGCGACGGGGACGCGCGGAGCCTTCGGGCGCGTCGGGCTTCTCCAGGCGATCAAGGCTGATCTTGCCGTTCTCGCCCACTTCGATGACCTGGACCTTTACTTTGTCGCCCAGGTTGAGCACGTCTTCAACACGGCCCACGCGGCCATTGGCCATGCGGCTGATATGCAGCAGACCGTCCTTGCTGGCGGTAAGCTTCACGAATGCGCCGAAGTCCTTGATGCCGACGACTTCGCCTTCGAAGATCTCGCCGACTTCGGGTTCCTTCACGATGTCGAGGATGGCCTGCTTGGCAGCTTCGCCTGCAGGGCCTTCCACGGCGGCAATATGCACGGTACCGTCTTCCTCGACCTCGATGGTGGCACCCGTTTCGTCCTGCAGGCCACGAATGACCTTGCCACCGGTGCCGATGACGTCG
This sequence comes from Denitrobacterium detoxificans, assembly GCF_015062615.1. Classification (GTDB taxonomy): domain Bacteria; phylum Actinomycetota; class Coriobacteriia; order Coriobacteriales; family Eggerthellaceae; genus Denitrobacterium; species Denitrobacterium detoxificans_A. Next base: position 500,236 of record NZ_SUUH01000002.1, on the reverse strand, counting down.
CGAATCTTGTCGACCGGAATCTTGATGGTCTCGATGCGCGGAGCGAACTCAGAGAGCTCGGAACGAGGCGCAGGGATTTCCTTCAGCATGGCTTCCAGGATGAACGCACGGCCTTCCTTGGCCTGCGCCAGAGCGCGACCCAGGATTTCCGTGGAGAGACCACGGGCCTTGTTGTCCATCTGAAGCGCGGTGATGCCGTTTTCAGTACCCGTTACCTTGAAGTCCATGTCGCCCAGGAAGTCTTCCAGACCCTGGATGTCGGACAGAATGACGACGTCGTCGCCTTCCTTGATGAGGCCCATGGCAATACCGGAAACGGGAGCGCTGATGGGCACGCCAGCATCCATGAGGGCCAGGGTGGAACCACAGGTGGAAGCCATGGAGGAGCTACCATTGGATTCCAGGACCTCGCTAACCACGCGGATGGCGTAGGGGAAAGTGTCCTCGTCGGGCAGAACGGGCAGCAGAGCGCGTTCCGCCAGGGCACCATGACCAACTTCACGACGCTTGGGAGCGCCCATGCGGCCAACTTCGCCCGTGCAGTACGGCGGGAAGTTGTACTGGTGCATGTAGCGCTTGCCCTCGGCGGGGTCGATGGTGTCGAGGCGCTGGCCTTCACGCAGCGTGCCAAGGGTGCACACCGAAAGAGCCTGCGTCTGACCGCGCTGGAACAGACCCGAACCGTGCACGCGGGGAAGATACCCAGGACGGATGTACAGCGGACGGATTTCCTTGGCGGTACGGCCATCGGCACGCTCGCCGGTCTCGATGACCATGCGGCGCATGGCGCGCTTTTCCAGGGCCTTGCATGCAGCGGCGATGTCGGAGCCCCAGGCAGCCTGCTCCTCTTCGGAGAAGTCGTTGGCCTTGATGGAGGCCTTCAGCTCTTCCACCTTGCCGATGCGGGAAAGCTTGTCGGCATCATGCAGAGCGGCGCTCATCTCATCGAAGTGAGCATCGACGCGCTCGGCGATGGAAGGATCGGCCTGATGAACCTTGTACTCCAGCGGCTGGGGGTTCACCTTGTCGAGGAAGCGCTGCTGAGCGGCGCAGAATTCCGCGATGGCCTTCTGGCCGAAGTTCATGGCAGCGAGCATGTCTTCCTCGCTGATTTCCTTGGCGCCGGCTTCCACCATGGAGATATAATCGGCGGTACCAGCGATGGTGAGGTTGAGATCGCTCTCTTCCAGCTCATCGTAGGAGGGGTTGCAAATGAAGTCGCCCGTTTCGGGGTTGCGGCCAACGCGCACGCAGGCAGCAGGGCCGTCGAACGGGGCGCCGCCCACCAGCAGAGCCGCCGAAGCACCATTCACGCAGATGCAATCGGGAGCGTTATCGCCATCGACAACCAGCGTGGTTGCAACGATATGCACTTCGTTCTTGAAGCCATCGGGGAAACCCGGACGAATGGGGCGGTCGATGAGACGAGCCGTGAGGGTGCCCTTTTCGCTGGCCTTGCCCTCGCGCTTCAGATAGCCACCGGGGATGCGGCCCACGGCGTACATCTTCTCCATGAAGTCCACCGTGAGGGGGAAGAAGTCGTAATCCTTCTCTTCCTTGCTCACCACGGCGGTGACCAGGCAGGTGGTATCGCCCTGGGTAACCAGAACGGCACCCGTGGCCTGCTTGGCAAGCTCGCCGGTTTCGAAGCGATACTTCTTACCGTACAGCTCGAACTCTTCTACGATTTTTTCCATATTTCACTTTCTCTTCCCTCGCCTCCCTATGAGGCGAAGCTTCTTCGACGGGGCCTACCCCCGCCGCGAGCAGCTGCGGATCCTTCCGCGGCCGACCGCACTACACGCGAACCTCATCCGTTCGGCTCGCGCCGAAGCCGCAACACGGCTTCGAAAAGCAAAAGCCCGCACGAAGCGGGCTTTATGCATTTACACGTTGTCGCGAATGCCAAGCTTCTTGATGAGCTCACGGTACTCGGTGATGTCGCGGTTCTTGATGTACTTCAAAAGACCGCGGCGCTTACCGATGAGCATCATGAGGCCACGACGGGAATGGTTATCCTTCTTGTGGGTCTTCAGGTGCTCGGTGAGGTTGCGAATACGCTCGGAGAGGATAGCGACCTGCACTTCAGCAGAACCGGAATCGTTCTCGTTCTTGCCGTATTCCTTCATGAGCTCGGCTACGCGCTCTTTGGAAATGCTCAGCTTATCAGCCATGCTTCCACCTTTCATTCCGCCCCAACGGGGCAACGTGTATTGATCTTTCCTCCGAGGACGCATGCAAGGTGGCGCGTGCGTGCTAAGGGGAAAGCCCTGCTAATGCAGCTTGTCCATTATACACATCCTAGGAATTGGCAGCTACGCAGTATACGAAGCATCATGGTCTGCACATATGGGGTGCAGGGGCGACGTTGAGCATGAAAACGACGACGCAACGCTTAGAACAATCCGCTCGTGAGCAGGAAGTTCAGGGACTTCAGGTTGAGCCCCATGTGCTCGCGGAACCACTGGTGCGCGAAATGGAGCACGGCAAATGACGCCTGTAGGGGAACATGCGAATCACGTACGCGGGCAAACGGCTGGCCCAACAGCGTTTGCACCCACAGCAACGTAGTAGCCTCGATGCGCTGCGTCTGCACGTGCGAACGGCAATCGATGCAGACTGCTCCCCCTTCGACGAACGAGAAATCACGCCATGCGCCATGCTCGAGCGGCACCTGAGCCCCGCACGATACGCACGTGGACACGCGCGGGCGAAAGCCCAGCATGGCGAAGAGCTTCACCAGGAACGCCGCGCAAATGGCGGGCGCATCGTCTTCCTGGCAGGCGCAGAGCTCATCGAGCGCCGCACAGGCCATGTCGAACAGGCGCGGCACGGGAAGGTCGGGTTGGCCGCACTTGGCAAGCGCATCGAGAATGGGCGAAGACGCGGCGTTGAACAGCACATCCTCGCGCAATCGGGCATGGGCGTTCACGCAACGCGCCTCGGTGACGATAGGCAGGCCCCTCCCCTTCGCGATGAGCACGTCGGCCAGGCAAAAGTATTCCAGGCGCGAGGCAAACGTATTGCCCGGCTTACGCGCGCCACGCGCAACGGCCTGCCCCAGCGAGCCGTCTTCATGCAAAAAGGTGATGATGAGGTCGGTTTCCCGAAGCTTCGTCTTGCGAACGACCAGTACGCGGCAAGATTTCGTGGGCGTGGCCACTACATGCCTTCTCCGTAGCCGAAGCGCCTGATCTGGTTCAGGTCGCGACGCCAGTTCTTGCGCACCTTCACGCGCAGATCCAGGAAGACGCGCGAACCGAGCATCTGCTCCAGATCGGCGCGAGCTTCGCTGCCAATGGCCTTCAGCGCGCGACCGCCCTTGCCGATGATGATGCCCTTCTGGCTATCGCGTTCCACGTAGATGAGCGCATAGATGCGCTCGAGGTTCTTGCGCTTGTCGTATTCCATTTCCTCCACGACGACGCCGATAGCATGGGGCACCTCGTCGTGAAACGAACGAAGAATCTTCTCGCGGATGAATTCGGCGATGAGCACTTCCGTAGGCTGGTCGGTTTCCATGTCGGAGGGGAACCATTGCGGACCCGGCGGAAGCAGGTTGGCGGCCGTTTCCATGAAAGTATCCACACCGTCGCCGGTAACCGAGGAAACCTCAAGCACGGCATCCCACTCGGCCAGAGCCTGCGCGGCTTCGCGCTGCTTGGCGATGGTTTCGGCGTCAACCAGGTCGGTCTTGGTAATGACCAGGATTTTCTTTGCCTTCACCGCCGAGATCTGGCGGACGACCCATTCGTCGCCACGACCCGCAGGCTTGGAAGCGTCGAGCAGGAAGGCAACAGCGTCGATGCCGTCGAGCGCCTGGATGGCCGACTCGTTGAGTTCTTCGCCCAGCACGTCGTGCGGCTTGTGCAGGCCCGGCGTGTCTACCAGCACCAGCTGATAGTCGTCGCGCGTAACGACCGCGCGAAAGCGATGGCGCGTGGTTTGCGCGGTGTCGCTGGTAATGGCGACTTTCTTGCCCATGATGGCATTGATGAGCGTGGATTTACCCGCATTGGGGCGCCCGATGAGCGTGACGAACCCCGAGCGGAAATCTTCGGAGAATTCCATGGTTACCATCCTAGAAGAGGAAGCACATGCGGGATGAATACGACACACCCCACGATGACGGAAGTAAAAGCAAAAATATATACGGCGCCGGCAGCCATGTCCTTTGCGGCCTTAGCAACCGGATGAAGCTCTGGGCTAGCAAGGTCGACGGCATCTTCAATAGCGGAATTGAAGCACTCGCCACCAATGACCAAGCCGCAGCAGATAAGCACGGCGCACCATTCCCACGGGGCAAGCGAAAACGCGAACCCAAGCACGATGACAAGAACGGCGCCAGCCGTTTGAACGCGGATATTGAACCCTGTACGGTACGCTTCAATAACGCCTTGAATGGCGTACTTAAACGACTTTACGAACGGGGTCTTGCCAGCGCCGGGTTTCACGATTGGCCTCGCCAGGCAGCCAGAAGCTCGCGCTCGCGGGCCTCCATGACCTCTGCCTCTTCGTCGACGATGTGATCGTAGCCGCACAGATGCAGGCAGCCATGCGTGATGAGCAGCTCGAGCTCTTCCTGGAAGGTGGTGCCGTATTCCTGCGTCTGACGCTTGCAGACGTCGACCGCGATTACGATATCGCCCAACTCGTACGGAGCGTCTTCGGGAGCGTCGGCATCGAACTCATCGTCGAGGTTGTCGCATTCGAAGCTCAGAACGTCGGTGGGACCCTGCTTGCCGCGATAACCTTCGTTCAGGCGGGTCATTTCCTCGTCGTCGACGAAGCTGATGGACATTTCGGTGTTGGCCGGCTTGCCCTCGTGCGAGACGACGAATTCGGCGAGCTGCGCAATGGGCAGGCTTTCGACGTCTTCTTTGCCGTAATCGTAATTGACGGTGATTTCCATTCCTATCCTTCCCGAGGAGGATGCAACCACAGTAGCTGGAGGCCCTTCCCCGCAGACACGGGCTATGTTGTGTTTTGAGGTAATTATACGCGCTCGATTGAAAACGGGGCACCTGGGGCAATGCCTGTCACCCTACGGACACAAGCGCGTTTGGCGCGTATAGGCGCTAAAAATGGCTTTTGGGCAAAATTAGCCCGCCCAATGTAAAAAAATCAACACCTCCATCTATCGCGCGAATAGGCAAGGTGAAGTGTCCGCTGCCGTCACAATCCCATCCATGCCTTAGAATGTGAGGGCTTGAAGCCTGAATTGCTCTGGGGAGAAGACATGGGAAAAGAACTGTCGGACATGACGCTGGAAGAGCTGTGGGAGCTCTTTCCCATATTCCTCGTGAAGCATGACGACACATGGCGTCAGCAATACGAAGAGGTCGAAGAGCACTTGGTCGAGTTGTTATCCGACCGTTCGGTCGAGAGGATCAGCCACATAGGAAGCACCGCCGTGGATGGAATCTGGGCCAAGGACATAGTCGATGTCATGGTCGAACTCTCCACTCAGGCAGAACTGGAAAAGGCGGCGGAGAAGCTCGAGCATTCGGGCTTCACCATGATGTCTGACGAGGGCGAAAGGGTCTCGCTCAACCTCGGCTACACGAAGGACGGGTTTGCCGAGAAGGTCTACCACGTCCATCTGCGGCTTGTCGGGGACAACGACGAGCTGTATTTCCGCGACTACCTCAACGCGCATCCACAGACCGCCAGGGAGTACGAGGCTCTGAAGCTGCGCCTATGGAAAGAGTTCGAGCACGACAGGAACGCCTACACCGAGGCGAAGACCGAATTCATCCAGGGTGTAACCGCGCAAGCCCGCCAGGAGTATGCGGGAAGGTACTGAGGGCCAACGTCGCGCTCGCCAAGGCTCAAACGCCGATAAGGGCGAGAGAACCAAGGTAACCAAAGTACACGCCAGCAGCCACAAGAAATGCGCCTAGCGGAACTCATGGGTCGAGCCAACCAACCCAGGAAGCAAACTCCACGTCAATAGCGTATTGACACCTCAACCATCGCATTATATTCTAATCGTGTGTGTTTTTTGAGTTTATTTGGGGCTACACGGAAGGTAGGTACCGAAATGGAACGCAGTGGAAGTCAGAAGGTGTTGTTGGTCCTCTCCATCATCGAGATCGTGGGCGCCGCATTGTCCCTTATTACGGGCATCTTGTTCTTCGTAGGAGCGGGCGCGGTGCTATCCGATGCAAGCGTCGTTGCGGGAACAGGCACTACCCAGGGTCAAGCAGCCGGTATTTTCGTAATCCTATCGTGTATTCTCATTGTCGAGGGTATCTGGAGCCTTCTGTGCGGCATCTTCGGTATTCGCGCAGCCAACGATAACCAGAAGATCATGATCGTTTGGGTCTTCTGCCTCATCGGCGTGATCATGGCAATCATCGGCATCATCGCAGCCATCGCAAACGGCCAGTTCGGCAACCAGGTTTGGTCGCTCATTTGCTCGCTGGCAGTCTCGGGCATCATGTTCTTCATCGCCAACAATATCAAGAAGGAAGCTGGCAAGTAAGACGAGCCGCTTCCACAAGCTCTCTCTTCCGGCACCCTGCCTTCGTCGCGTTCGACGCACATGAAGGCGGGGTGCTGGCTTTATCAGGCACGTTAGGCTTCACCACGCAACGCGAACGCTAAACAAGCAGGACCAGCTAGAAACCAGCCATCGTTGGAGGTTTACCTAGCTGGTCTTTCTTTGCCCGCCTACACGTTCCCCAACAAGACCGTACGCAAATGACGTTTCGCCACGCGAGCCAACTCGTGCAACGTGGCAAGGGGCGTAGGCGGCACATCGCTCATGCGATGCTGCGGGAAAAAGCGCGTAAGGTGATACGGAATAGCGGGATCGAGCGATGCAAGCCAACGCGCCATACGCTCCACCTGCACCACATCATCGGAAAGCCCAGGCACCACAAGCGTAGTTACCTCCAAATGGCACGTAGGCAATGCGGCCAGCAACTCAATCGTATGCTTCACCGTATCTAAATCGCCACTGAGCTTGCGGTAACCCTCCGCAGTAAAGCATTTCAAGTCGATATTGGCGGCATCCACGAAGGGAGCAATCTGCTCCACCACATGCTCGCTCGCGAACCCGTTGGAAACGAGCACATTCACCAACCCCGCATCATGCGCCAAAGAACCCGTATCGCGAAGGAACTCCCAATTGATAAGCGGCTCGTTATACGTATACGCAATGCCTATGCACCCGCGATCGCGCAGGCCGCACGCAGCGCGTACAACCTCTTCGGGCGTCACCTCGCGCCAAGGCACCCCAGTCGCATCCACTTGCGCAATCGAGGCGTTCTGGCAAAACGGGCAATGCATGTTGCAGCCATAGCTACCCAGGGAAAGGACGGTGCTCCCCTGCCTCCAACGGGCAATCGGCTTCTTCTCGATAGGGTCGAGCGCCAGCGACGTAATGCGCCCGTACCCTTCGGACACCACCGCGCCATCGATGCAGCGACGAGAACGACATGCCCCCAGCGCACCCTCGGTAAGGGAACACGCATGGGGGCATGTCGAGCATATTGTCACGGCTAGTTAGTCACGCGTGAGTTTGCGATGCAGGCGATGTGGCTTTGCCGCTTCGGGCCCCAAGCGACGAACACGGTCTTCCTGGTAGCCTTCGAAGTTGCCTTCGTACCAATACCATGCACCCGGATTCTCGTCGGTACCTTCCCAAGCCAGAATATGCGTGGCAACGCGGTCAAGGAAGAAACGGTCGTGGCTGGTGATGACAGCACAGCCGCTGAACTCGTTCAGCGCCTCTTCCAGGCTGGAAAGCGATTCGGTGTCCAGGTCGTTCGTAGGCTCGTCGAGCAGCAGCAGGTTGCCGCCCTGCTTCAAGGTGAGGGCCAGGTTCAAGCGGTTGCGCTCGCCACCGGAAAGCACTCCTGCGGGCTTCTGCTGGTCGCTGCCCTTGAAGCCATAGGCCGCCACATATGCACGCGAAGGAACCTCGGTGCCAGCTACATTCATGTAGTCCAGGCCGTCGGAGACGACTTCCCAGACCTTCTTGTTGGGATCGATGCCGGCGCGGTTCTGGTCGACGTAGGAAAGCTGAACGGTAGAGCCCAGCTCGAGCGTGCCGCTCGTAGGAGCCTCCTCGCCCACGATCATGCGGAAGAGCGTAGTCTTGCCCACGCCGTTCGGGCCGATGACGCCCACAATGCCATTGCGAGGCAGGCTGAACGACAGGTCGTCGATGAGCACACGGTCGCCAAATTCCTTGTGCAGATGCTCGGCTTCCAGCACTTTGTTGCCCAAGCGCGGACCAGCGGGAATGTGAATCTCGGTGAAGTCGACGTTCTTGCGCGCAGCGGATTCGGCCACCATCTTCTCGTAGGCCGCCAAACGCGCCTTGCCCTTGGCCTGACGGGCCTTCGCGCCACTGCGCACCCATTCCAGCTCGGCCTTCATCTTCTTGGCGCGCTTCTTGTCCTGCGCACCCTCGAGCTCCAAACGCGCAGCCTTGGTTTCCAGGTACGTGGAGTAATTGCCCTTGTAGGGATACAGCGTGCCGCGGTCGACCTCACAGATCCACTCGGCAACATGGTCGAGGAAGTAACGGTCGTGCGTAACGGCCAAAACGGCGCCGGGATACTTCGCCAGGAACTGTTCGAGCCACAGAACCGATTCAGCATCCAGGTGGTTGGTAGGTTCGTCGAGCAGAAGCAGGTCGGGAGATTCCAGCAGCAGGCGGCACAGGGCCACGCGACGACGTTCGCCACCGGAAAGCACCTTCACGGGAGCGTCGGGGTCGGGGCACTGCAGCGCGTCCATGGCCTGCGAGAGCTGCGAATCGAGATCCCAGCCATTCACGGCATCGATGGCATCCTGCAACTTGCCCATTTCGGCCATGAGCGCATCGAAATCGGCATCGGGCATGGCCATTTCCGCCGAAATCTCGTTGAAGCGCGCCACGTTGGCAAGCGTTTCGGCAAAAGCCTGCTCGACGTTCTCGCGAACCGTCTTGTCGTCGTCGAGCGCGGGATCCTGCTGAAGCAGACCCACGGTGTAGCCAGGCGTAAGACGCGCCTCGCCGTTGCTGACCTCTTCCAGGCCCGCCATGATCTTCAGCAGCGTGGACTTGCCCATGCCGTTCGGACCAACGACGCCAATCTTCGCACCAGGATAGAACGCAAGCGTAACGTCGTCCAAGATAACCTTGTCGCCATGAGCCTTGCGCGCCTTTTCCAGCGTGTAAATGAATTCAGCCACGAAAACCTCCGTGCTAATAGAGCCGTATTGCGTTAATTTGTTTATTGTACAAGACGAATATCGAATTCGCTTGAAACGGAGGCGCTTATGTCGATCGTTGGAGCAATTGCCGTACCGCATCCGCCACTTATCGTTCCCGCCGTTGGGCGCGGCGAGGAGCAACGCATCAGCGAAACCATTGGCGCGTATAAGCGCGCAACAAAATGGCTGCTCAGCCAGCAGCCCGATTGCCTGGTCATCACCTCGCCGCACGCGCCGCTGTTCCGCGACGCGTTTCACGTAACCACCGATGACGTCCTCGAGGGAAACATGGCCCAATTCCGCGCGCCGCAAGAGCACATGAGCGCGGAATGCAATGCCGAACTGGCGCGAGAAATCATCAGCAGGGCAAACGATGCAGGCATCCCAGCCATTGGCAGCGAGCGCTATCGCGACAACATGGATCACGCCACCTACGTGCCGCTCTACTTCGTGCGCGAAGCCTCAGGCGGAATGCTTCCCTGCCCCATCGTTCGCATTGGACTTTCCGGCATGCCCTACGAGACGCACCGCCAATTGGGGCGCATCATCACACAAGCAGCAAACGCCCAGGGGCTCAATATCGGCTTTATTGCCAGCGGCGATCTATCACACAAGCTCACGCCCGACGGCCCCTATGGTTTCGCACCCGAAGGCCTTGTATTCGACGAGCGCATTGGCGAGATATTCGCATCGGGTAACCTCGATGGCCTCTTCGAGCTCGACGAGGCATTCTGCGAAGCCGCCGCCGAATGCGGTCTCCGATCGTTCCAAATCATGGCGGGCGCCCTAGACGGCCTGAGCGTGCATACGGAATTGCTCTCGAACGAAGGGCCGTTTGGCGTAGGCTACGGAGTAGCCATCTGCGCATGCGAAAGCACGACAAATTGCCACGCCCAAGCAAATAAATGCGATGCGGACAACGACCACCTTCACGGTGCCAATCCGCCCACCGAGGCCGATCCCATCGTGTGCCTTGCACGCCTTACGGTCGAAACGTTCACACGCACGGGCCAGGCACCCAAGCTACCCTCCGGCCTACCCCAAGAGCTTCTGACCCGAGAGGCAGGCGTATTCGTTACGCTTCACAAGCAGGGCACATTACGCGGCTGCATTGGAACCATCTCGCCAACCTGCACCAACATCGCCGAAGAAGTCATACAGAACGCAATCAGCTCGTGCAGTCGCGACCCGCGCTTCCCCGCCGTTCGCGAAGAGGAACTCGATTACCTGGAGTATTCGGTCGACGTATTGGGCGAAGCCGAACCCATCGATTCGCCCGGGCAACTCGACCCAACGCGCTACGGTGTCATCGTGACGAAGCGGTGGCAACGCGGGCTGCTGCTCCCGAACCTCGAAGGCGTGGACACGATTGAATCCCAGGTATCGATTGCCAAGCAGAAGGCCGGCATCGACCCAGCTGACAACGACGTCGAGCTTGCGCGCTTCGAAGTCGTACGCCATTCCATCGGCGGCGAAGCACGACAGTAGCCTGCTTCGCCATGCCCCGCTGGCAATGGCGTGAGCATAATCGCCCAACACGAAACAAAAGGCCAGCCGGGAATTCCCAACTGGCCTTCTTCATAACCAATAACCCCAAATTACTGAACAGGTTGCACGGGAGCGTTCGCCGTCTCCCATACGTTGTACGCGCTCACGATTTCCGACACGAGCGAATGGCGCACGATGTCGGTGCGCGAAAGCTCGCAGAACGCGATGTCGGAAATACCCTCCAGAATGCCGCGCACCTGCTTCAAACCCGAGATACCACGCGGCAGGTCGAGCTGCGTCACATCACCCGTCACCACCATCTTCGAGGCGAAGCCCAAGCGCGTAAGGAACATCTTCATCTGCTGCGGCGTGGTGTTCTGTGCCTCGTCGAGCACGATGAAGCTGTTGTCGAGCGTGCGACCGCGCATGTAGGCAAGCGGCACGATCTCGATGGTGCCATCTTCCAGATACGCCTGCGCGCGTTGCGGGTCCATCATCTCGAACAGCGCATCGTACAAGGGGCGAATGTACGGGTCGATTTTCTCGTTCAACGTGCCCGGCAAGAAGCCAAGGTTCTCGCCCGCTTCCACCACGGGACGCGAAAGAATGACACGGCTGACCTCGTGCGAACGCAGCGCGCGAACGGCCATAGCCATGGCCAGATACGTCTTTCCCGTGCCAGCGGGACCAATGCCAAAGGTGATGGTGTTCTTGCGAATGGCGTCAACGTAATGCTTCTGACCAGCCGTCTTGGGGCGAACGGAGCGCCCGCGATGCGAAAGCACCACGTCGTCACGCAAGGCGCGCGGGGCGAATTCGCCCGTACGGAGCAACTCGATGGCATGCTTCACGTAGGCGCGATTGGGCACGCCGCCCTCGCGGACGTACTGGAAAAGGTCGGTGAACAGCGAGGAAACGGCGTCTACCTCGACCTGCTCACCCGAGATACGCACGCTGTTTCCGCGCACGAGAATATGGGCATGATAGCAATCTTCGATGAAGCGCAGAATGTCGTCTTGCGGACCCACAACCTTTGCCATATCAACGGTGTCGGGGGCGGTAAGCGAAACGCTCGTTTCCATATCTGTCATACGCTGAATACACCATTCTCGTCGACGGTTTGCAATTCACAGGATACTAGACCGCTATCGGGAAAAGAACCATCTAATTTCACCTGGTAATACGATTCCGTGGTGCCAAGACCGTTTTGCTCCACGAGCACAAGTTCGCGGCTGCCCAGGCGCTTGCGGGCTTCCTGCATGCGCAATTCGTCGCCCAAGCGCGCAAGCTCATCGGCACGCTGCGCGGCGATAATGGGGTCGACCTGGTCGTCGCGTTCCGCAGCGGGCGTACCCACGCGTCGCGAATAGCGGAATACGTGAATCTTGCTGAACTGGCACAGGCGCGCCACGCGCATCGTCTCCTGGAAATCCTCGTCGGTTTCCCCAGGAAATCCCACGATGATGTCGGTAGACAGCGAAAGCCCAGGTATGGCCTGGTGCGCACGTTCCACGATGCCAAGGAAACGTTCGGCAGAATACGGGCGCGCCATCTGGCGCAGAACCCGCGTACTGCCCGATTGCAGGGGAAGATGCAAATGGCGACATACCATGCCGTCGGCTTGCGCAATGGCCTGCAGCAGATCGTCGGTCACATCGCGCGGCTCGACGCTCGAAATGCGAATGCGCACGCTGGGCACCTGTTCTCGCAAGGTGCGCACGACGGTTGCCAACGTGGCGTCCCCATCGCGGTATGTGCCAAGGTTAATACCCGTGAGCACGATTTCCCGCGCACCAGCCTCGGCGAGCTTGCGGGCCTCTTCCACGCATTCCCGAAGCGGCACCGACCACGCACGACCACGGGCTACGTGCACGATGCAGTACGTACAGGCATTGTTGCAGCCATCCTGAATCTTCAACCCCACGCGCGAGGGGAAGCCCTCGCCGAAGCGCACGTCGGATGCGGCAGGAACGATGGATTCGCGCGAAAGGCCGCAGCATTCCAAGCACACATCGACGACCTGGTTCTTCGGGACAACGATAACGCGTTCACTCATGGAGGCGAATTCATTCGCGTCTATGGCAGCCGCGCACCCGGTCACGATTACGTTGGCATTGGGATAATCGCGCAATTCGCGGCGCACGGCCTTGCGCGTCTTCTTTTCGGCCTCACCCGTAACGGTGCACGTGTTCACGATGACGCATTCCGGATCGCCGTCGATAAGGGAAAACCCAAACGAGCGAAGATCGGCTGCGAAGGCATCGGACTCAACGCGATTGACCTTGCAGCCTAGGTTAACGATGCGCGCCCTCACTGAAGACCGCCCAGCTCGTAGATAACCAGGGCAGGCGCAACGATGCCAGCGGTTTCGGTACGCAAGATGCTCGAGCCCAGCGTGACGGTGCTTGCGCACCGGTTATGCTCGTGGAACAGCTGCACTTCCGCTTCGGTAAGCCCACCTTCGGGACCCACCACCACGGCAATGCGCGCGTCGTTGCGACTGCACATGTTATGCGCCATGCCGCGCTCGATGGCAGCCCGTATGCCACCCTCGCGCGCTTCCTCCCAGCACACGATAACCGCCGTAGCGCCCGAAAGTGCCTCGGCTGCCTGCTTCACCGTAGCCGGTTCGTGTATTTCGGGAATGCGCATCTGCCCCGACTGCATGGCGGCGCTCTTGGCAATGGACCGCCAGCGGGCAAGGCGCTTCTGCTCCTTCTTGGCGTCGAGCTTTACGACGCTGCGGTCGCACGCGAGCGGGATGAATGCAGAAACGCCAATCTCGGTGGCATGACGGATGACCGTCTCCATCTTGTCGGCCTTGGCGAGGCCCTGCAAAAGCACGACCTGCGGACCGGTAACGGAAGCATGCTCGTGCGCGGCAATGCGCACGGTAAACGGATCGCCCGCCTGGATGATCTCGCATTCGAAGTAATCTTGCGTGGCATCGATGACGGCAATATGCTCGCCAGGAGCCAAGCGCAGCACGCGTGCGTGCTTGGCATCCTCAGCGAACAACCGAAGCGGAAACACCGCTTCGGTTTCGGATGAAAGTACCTGGTCGTCCAGGAAAAACCGGGGCAGACTCATGGGACCCTAGTTGAACGCATCTTTAATCTTCTGGAAGGGCGTGCGTTCTTCAGCGTACTCCTCGCCCATTTCCTTCGCCAGCTCTTCCAGAAGCTCGCGCTCGCGCTTGGAAAGCTTCTTGGGAACAACCACACTGACATGAGTAAATAGATCGCCACGAGCATCGCTCTTGAAGCGCGGCATACCATAGCCGCGCACGCGGACCACCTGCTCGTTCTGGCAACCAGCCGGAATGGACACGGTAACCTTCTCGTCTTCCATGATGCCCTCGACCTCGATGTCGGCACCCAGGCACGCCTGAACGATGGAAACGTTAACGCGCGTATGCAGGTTGTCGCCATCGCGCTGGAAGAAATCATGCGGCATGATGCGACACGTGACGATAAGGTCGCCTGCAGCAGCGCCGCGCATGCCCGCCTCGCCGTAGCCGGAAAGACGCAGCTGCTGGCCATCGCGAATGCCCACAGGCACTTCCACGGAAACGCGCTGGCGGTCGGGAACGCGACCCTGGCCATCGCACTCGGAGCAGGGGTTCTCGATGGTCTGGCCCGTGCCACCGCACGTGGGGCACGTGGTGGCCGTCTGCATGTCGCCCAGGAAGGTGCGCTGCACGGTAACCACACGGCCCTGGCCATGGCATTCGGGGCACGTGACTTCCTTGCCGTTTTCGCCCAGGCCACTGCCATCGCACTCGGGGCACGGAGCAAGACGGTCGTAGATGATTTCCTTCTTTACGCCCGCAGCCACTTCCTCGAGCGTAAGGCGCAGGCCCACGCCCATGTCGCGGCCCTCGCGGCGCACGCGCGCGCCGCCACCGCCCATGCCGCCTCCGAAGAAGCTGCTGAACAGATCGCCCATGCCAAAGCCGCCGCCAAAGATATCGTCGAAGTCCACGTAGGGCTGGCCACCGCCACTGGCGCCGGGGATGGTGCCAAAGCGATCGTACTGAGCGCGCTTGTTAGCGTCGGAAAGGACATCGTACGCCTCGTTGAGTTCCTTGAACTGTTCTTCGGCATCTTCCGCCTTGTTCACGTCGGGGTGAAGCTGGCGCGCCTTACGTCGAAAAGCCTTCTTAATCTCATCGTCCGTCGCCGTCTTCTCGACGCCGAGTACCTCGTAGAGATCCCTTGCCATAAAGCTGTTGCCTTTCCTTTCTTGACGCTACGAACGCTGTTGAGCTATTCGTCTCCCAGGGCGCGTCGCGCAACGTTTACCGCGCGAATGACCTGGGCATAATCCATTCTTGTAGGGCCAATGACCGCCACCACGCCTTCGCTAGCTCCGCGGCCGTAGCGCCCGGCGATAACCGACACTCCCGAAAGCTGCGACGGCGCGTTTTCATGCCCAATGCGCACAGACGTGGAATCGGCAGGCGAATCCTTCAGAATTTGCATGAGCACGGTATCGTCTTCCAGAACCTCGAGCACGGGCATGAGGTTCTGCGCACGTTCGAATTCGGGCTGCTTGACCATGGTGGAAAGCCCCAAACGGCGCGCATGGCCCGTATCACCCTCGCGCAAGCACGCGAGCACTTCCTCGAACAGCACGGATACGAGCGGCGAATGGAGCAGCTCGGCGGTTTCCTCGTCGAAATCGGCGCGGATTTCCGCAAGCCCCCTGCCCGCAAACACGCGGTTGAGCACTTCCTGGGCGTGCGCCAAATCGAGGGAATCGACCTCGTCGACGAACTCGATATGCCTGTTCAAAACCTGACCATCTTCGGTGACGATGATGGCAAGCACGCGATTGGGCGTAAGGGAGACGAACGTGATCTGCTTGATGTCGAGCCGCAGGGTGCTGGGCGGAAGCACGATGGTGAGGTTATTCGTGAAGCGAGCAAGCGCCGCGGTGGTCTTTTCGATAAGGTCGTCGAGCTCGGATGCGCTATCGCGCAGGCTTTCTGCAGCGCGGCGCGCGTCTTCGTCGAGTTCCTGGCCCGCAAACTGGGTCTTCAACAGGTCGTCAACGAAGGACCGGTAGCCGATATCGGTGGGAATGCGCCCTGCCGAGGTATGCGGCTGCGTAATGTAGCCGTCGTCTTCTAGAACCGAAAGCTCGTTGCGAACCGTGGCCGAGCTGACGCCGAGGTTGTGGTTTTCGACCAGCGTACGCGAGCCAACGGGCAGCGCTCGGGAAACGTATTCCTCAATAAGCGCAGCTAGAACGCGCTGTCGTCTATCCGAAAGCATGGCCCTCCTTTCGCGTAATCGGCCGTTTGAAAAAGCCCACCTGAAGGCGGGCTGTTCGATACCACCAGAGCATTCTAGCAGCCGCGCCCTTCAAGTGCTAAAACGACACCAATCTGTCACAGTGAACCCACGTGTGAATGGGCAAAACGCGTGAAATGAGAAGTAAATGGGCGACGAGGAAACGAACGGGTGACGCTAGGGCGCAACGTCGAAGATGGCGCCGTAGAGTTCGTTGCCGCAGAGCCAGCCACGCTCGGTGGGCTGCCAGCGGCCGTCGCAATGACGCACGAGGCCACGTTCAACCAGAGATTCCATGACCGCGCGCAGCTCGGGGGCAAGCTCGCACGCCCGGGAAAGCGTGCGCTCGGAAACGCCCCTGCTCATGCGCATGCCGAGCATGACATCCTCCACGCGCATTTGGCGCGCATCCAGATCGTCGGTGATCACGTCGTCCTGCTTGCGCATGCGTCGTTCGGCATTCTGCGTCATGGTTGCCGCGGAAGGGCCTATGCCCAGATACGGCTTGCCGGTCCAATAGGCGGTATTGTGCCTGCTCTGGAAGCCAGGCTTGGCATAATTCGCCACTTCATAGCGCTCGAAACCCGCCTGAGAAAGATCCTGGGCGGCAATGCGCATGTGCTCGGCTTCGACGTCGTCGTCAGGTTCGGGCATAGCGCCACGCGAAACGAGCTCATCGAACGGCGTGCCCGGCTCGATAGTCAGGGGATACACGCTCACGTGCGTAACGCCCAGGTCGATGGCGGTATGCAGGCTCTGCCGAAAGCTTTCGGCGCTCTGGCCGGGAATGCCGCACATGAGGTCGACGCTCACGTTCCTGAATCGGCCATGCGCGATCTCCACGGCACGGCGAGCCGCCTGAGCGTCGTGGACGCGCCCCAACGTTCGCAGCACGCTATCGTCGAAGCTCTGCACGCCAATGGAAAGGCGATTCACGCCAAGCGCCCACAGGTCGTTCACCATGCGCTCGGTAAGGCTGTCGGGGTTCGCCTCCATGGTGCATTCCACCTGGTCGGTAAGGTGCATGGAAAGCCCCAGGATGTACATGATTTCGGTAATGGCGCCCAAGCCAATGTACGAAGGCGTGCCACCACCCAAATACACCGTTTCCACCTGGGAGAGAAGCCCCTGCTTGCCGGCGCGGCGGATTTCCAGGATGACATGGTCGACGTACTCGCGTATGAGCGGAGAGCTTGGGTCGACCGCCTGCGTGGCGAAGTCGCAATAGCGGCAACGCTGCTTGCAGAAGGGCGCGTGGATATAGAGCGCTTTGTACGGATCGTACATCTAGCAACCCTTCAGATGCTGTTCTAGCCGGTCGAAGGCTCGATCGTACTCCTCAATCGTCTTGCAGGCGTTCAGCATGCCGCGTGCGGCAGAGGCACCATCAAGCCCCTTGCAATACCAGCTACCCTGTTTGCGCATGCGCACGAGCGCACGCGGTTCCCATTCGTAGAGCAAATGAGCATGTCGGCGCGCCATTTCCACGCGCTGCAACGGCGTGGGCTCTTCAGGGGCCGGACGGCCCTCCAACGCAGCACGGATCTCGGCGAAAACCCACGGATTGCCCCGCGCCGCCCGCGCCACGAGCACGGCTTCGCAGCCCGTTTGCTCCATCATGGCAAGTGCGCTTGCGCCGCTAACCACGTCGCCATTGCCCACGACGGGAATGGAAACGGAACGCACCACGCGCTCGATTACGCCCCAATCGGCCTGCCCATGGTACATTTGCGCAGCATAGCGACCATGCACGGTAACGGCACACGCGCCCGCCTGCTCCATGCGACGAGCGAATTCGGGGGCCGTTTCGTTGTCGATTTCGTAGCCTCGCCGGAACTTCACGGTTACCGGAACGCTAGAGGCGGCAACCACCGCCGAAACGATGCGCTCGGCCAACTCGGGGCTCTTCATGAGGGCGCTGCCGTCGCCCTTGGTAACGAGCTTGCGCACAGGGCAGCCCATGTTGATGTCGATAACGGCAAGCTTCTCCCCCACCGTCTCGCACAAACGCGCTGCCTGACCAGCCATGACCTCGGGTTCGTGACCAAAGATCTGCACGCCTACGATGTCTTCGTTGGGTGCCATTTCCAGCAGGTCCTCCGTACGCTCGTTGCCGTACGAAAGGCCCTTCGCGCTTACCATTTCGGTAAACGTGAGTTGCGCGCCCTGCTCGATGCAAAGCTGGCGCATAATGCGATCGCTCACGCCAGCGAGCGGGGCGAGCATAACGCGATGACTGCTTAGAAAATCGCGATAGCTGGGCATGACGCTAGGAAAGGCTGCCAACGGCGCTGGCAAGGCCAAGCGTCATGAAGACCGCCAGAACGAGCAGGACCACGAGCACCCCCACGCAACCCAGCACCACGGCGAGCTTGCTGCCGCCACTCATGCCAGCTTTCATCTGGGCGTTCTTCTTCTCGTCGAACGGATCGTCGAGCCAATCGTACTGTTCCTTGCGCGCCATTAGTCATCCACCTTCAAAATAGCCATGAATGCCTCTTGCGGCACTTCGACGCTGCCAATGTTCTTCATGCGCTTCTTACCGCGCTTCTGTGCTTCCAACAGCTTACGCTTACGACTGATGTCGCCACCATAGCACTTGGCGAGAACGTCCTTGCGCTTGGCCTTGACCGTCTGGCGAGCCAAAACGCGCCCGCCCACGGCAGCCTGAATGGGCACCTCGAACATCTGGCGCGGAATGATTTCCTTCAGCTTGTCGCACAGCACCTTGCCACGGTCATACGCCTTGTCGCGATGCACGATAAACGACAGCGCGTCGACGGGTTTGCCCGAAAGCAGGATGTCGAGCTTCACCAGACGACTGGGCTTGTAGCCGTCGAACTCGTAGTCGAGCGACGCATAGCCCTTCGTGTTGCTCTTCAGCTTGTCGAAGTAATCAAGGATGAGCTCGGAAAGCGGAAGCTCCCAGATCATCTCGACCGTCTGCTGCGAAAGGTAGTTCATGGTGACGAACGTGCCGCGGCGCGCGACGGTAAGGTCCATTACGGCACCCACATAATCGGGTGGAATGAGGATTTTCGCCTTCAGGTACGGCTCTTCCACATGCTCGATTTCACCCGGATCGGGCATGTCCTGCGGCGAATGAAGGCTGATCATTTCGCCGTTCGTCTTGTACACGTGGTATTCCACGCTGGGCGCAGTGGCCAGAAGATCCAGGTCGAACTCGCGCTCCAGGCGCTCCTTCACGACCTCCATGTGCAGCAGGCCCAAAAAGCCCACGCGGAAGCCGAAGCCGAGCGCGTGACTCGTTTCGGGTTCGTAGCGCAGAGCCGGATCGTTCAGCGAAAGCTTGTCGAGGGCGTCGCGCAGATCGGGGTACTGATCGCTGTCGATGGGGAACAAACCCGTGTAGACCATGGGCTTCGCATCGCGATAACCCGGCAGGGGCTCTTCCACGCCGCCGGATACGAGCGTGACGGTATCGCCCACCTTCACCATGGACGTGTCCTTCAGGCCCGTGACCAGGTAACCTACTTCACCCACGGAAAGCGAGTCGGCAGCGACTTCCGCTGGGCGACGCACGCCCACTTCCTCGACGTGCGTGGTAGCGCCCGTGGCCATCATGCGGATGAGATCGCCCTTGCGCATGGTGCCGTCGACGATGCGCACCAGGGCAACCACGCCACGGTAAGCGTCGAAGTACGAGTCGAAGATAAGCGCGCGCAGCGGTGCGTTCGCATCACCCGTAGGCGCGGGAATGTTGTAGACCACCGATTCCAGCAAGTCGTGCACGCCAACGCCCGTCTTGCCACTGGCAAGCACCGCGTCGTCGGCCGGGATGGCCAGCGCGTCTTCGATTTCGCCGCGCACGCGTTCCGGCTCGGCGGAAGGCAGGTCGATCTTGTTGATCAGCGGGATAATTTCCAGATTGGCATTCATGGCCATCATGGCGTTGGCCACCGTTTGCGCTTCCACGCCCTGAGTGGCGTCCACCACCAGCACGGCGCCTTCGCATGCAGCCAGGCTACGAGACACCTCGTATGTAAAGTCCACGTGGCCTGGGGTGTCGATAAGGTTGAAGTGGTAGACCTGCCCGTCATCGGCGGTATAGTCCACGCGCACGGCCTGGCTCTTGATGGTAATGCCGCGTTCGCGCTCGATGTCCATGGAATCGAGCAGCTGCTCCTGCATGTCACGCTGGGCCACCGTGCCCGTCATTTCCAGAATGCGGTCGGAAATGGTGGACTTGCCGTGGTCGATATGCGCGATGATGCTGAAGTTTCGTATGTAATTAGGATCTATGCTCATGCATAGAACTATAGCGTAATCGTGGCCGAATCGGATTCGTCGGAGCTTACAACCACGATTTGACCAACAGAAGAATCGCCGTTATCGAGGCAAATGGCCCACACGCCATCGTCGAGCTGGAGCGTCACCTTACCGCCCTCCACATTTTCCACGTGATCGAGAATGGGCGTATAGGCAGTTCCGTCGGCCGAGGTGAACAACGGCGTGCAGACGGAAACCTTATCGGCTTTCGTGGAGACGGTAACCGTGTTGTTGGAGTGCAGGGCGTCGTTGTGGGCCGTGGTGCCATACGTGGTCTTCTCGCCATGGCAACTGGTGCATTCCTTCGTGGGCGACACGATCTGGTGCCCCTTTGGACCGCATCCGCCCAGGAACAAGGCACACATGAGCGCCGCGGCGCTTAGGCAGGCAAACAGCGTTGCGCTGCGGAAAGAGAGCGTCGTATGGTGTGTAATTGTGGATTTGCACGCGTTCAGCCTCATGTGTCCCCTCTTCTCTATTACTATTACCGTGGTCGGAGCGCAGATACTACGTCCAGCCGTGCTTGCAACGAATGTACCACGTTCGCCGAATACAAGCATTAACCAGAATTACGGTAATGTGAGTATTTCGGTCGCTTAGAGGTACCCAATGCACATGGATTGTGCTACGATTTCAAAGTTTTCGTTTGAAACATTTGGTATTAACGGAGGATACAGACGTGGCGAACATCAAAAGCCAGAAGAAGCGAATCATTACCAACGAGAAAGCTCGTATGCGCAACCGCGCTATCCGTTCCGAGCTGAAGACCGCAACTCGCGCCGTCAAGGACGCTGTTGCTGCGCAGGACGGCCCCAAGGCCATCGAAGCCGCTCATTACGCTTGCAAGATGATGGACCGCGCCGTTTCCAAGGGTGTCATCCACAAGAACCAGGCTGCCAACCGCAAGAGCGGCATCATGAAGCTCGCCAACACGGTTGCCACCGAAGAGGATCGCAAGAACTACAAGGCCCCCGAAAAGAAGGCTCCCGTAGCCAAGGGCGGCACGAAGAAGGCTGCTGCCAAGGCCGCCAAGATCGCTGCTCTGGAAGAAGCCGCCAAGATCAAGGAAAAGAACCGCAAGGCCACCCAGAAGGCTGAAGCCGCTGCTGCCAAGAAGAAGGCCGAAGCTGCTGCCGCTGAAGAGGCTGCCGAAGCTGAAGAGTCTGCCGAATAAGGTAAACTGCTCATAGCGATCGGATTCGTTCGCATATCAAGTGGGAAAAGCCGCTCATCGAGCGGCTTTTCTGTTGTCTGGGGGACGTTGCGCTACCGCGAAGGCCGACGCGGGAAGCGGAAAATGAAAGGCCAGACCAGACCAAAGAGCATCCAAGGTCCGATTGCCAGCCTTTTGGACAAATTCGGACGGCAAAATGTAAGAAATGTCGCGGTTTACACGCTTGATGGCATCTAATCCCCCACAGGAAAAATCACGACCTGGGGAAATGCTAGGCTGGGACGCAGCTTACCTCCGTACGCCCCGTCAAAAAGCCCAATAACAGGTCGAAGAACGTGTAAACCGTTACATTTTTTCAAAAACGAGGCTCGATTTTGCTCATTTTCGTTTTTGGAACCGCGCATCTGCCGCAAAGGCCTCAATCCGACAAAGCACGATGCGGGAATAGGCGCGAAGCTGTAGCGGAAATGCGAGAAAGGCTAGGGTTCGTGCTGCGCTATTTCGCGGAACGCTCGACGACCGAGATGACCCAATTCTGGAAGACGAGTTCGGGGTCGGAGCCGCTCTTCATGGCAGCTTCGGCATCGCGGGCGCCGATAAGCGCCTGATGCAGCTCTTCCGACGTGAAGCTACGCGCCCACATGGCATGACGCTTCACGCGCCAAGCGGGAGCATGCAAAACGCCCGGAAGGTCGTTGATGCGACCACGCTGAAGAAGCGCACGGGCAATCATGAGCTCGCGAACGCGCGTAATGCACATGGCCATGAGCGCATACGGCGTCATGCTCTCCATGCGCGAACGCACGAGCAGGCACTTCTTCAAATTGCGCTCGGAAAATGCATCGGTGAAATCCCACGGCTTCATTTCCGCCGTGCGGCTGACCATATTCAGAACTTCCGTCTCGTTGATGGGGTCACTCCCGCGATGCGCCAACGCAAGCTTCTGCAACTGAGAGTCGAGCTGAACGGTATTGTCGCCCACGAGCTCAACGAGCGTATTGGCCGCAGCCTGGGTAATGGTAACCCCGTGCGCAGTCGCCATGCCACGGACTTTTGCGGGAAGCTCGGCATGCTTGGGGGGCGTGCAATCGATAACGGCCTGCTTGCCCACCTTGGCAGCAGCCTTGTACAGGCGTGTGTTCTTCGCCAAGCCCGCAGACACCAGGCAGAGTACCGTAGTGGCGCACGGCTCGGAAAGGTACTGCACAAGCTCTTCCTGATCGGGCTTCTTGAGCTTTTCGACGCTCGTAACGAGCACCAGGCGAACGTTGCTGGCAAACGGGAGCGTATTGCATGCAGCCACGATGGCCTCGCCCGCGTCGGATTCGCCAGAGAAGGCATCGGAGTTGAACTCCAGGTCGCCTTCCTTCGCGACGCGCTGACGCAAGCGCTTGACGACCGTCTCGCGCTTCAGTTCGTCGGCACCGGTAACCAGATATGCGGGGAGCAGCCCCTGTTCGTTCTTTTCAGCCATGGTCCCATTCTACCTGTTCGGCGCTACGGTGACACCCCGCGGCGAGACAGCACACACAACATCTGAGTTCATATCAGTGCGAAAAACAACCGCCCCGGACGATTCAAGCAAGCCGAGCGCCTCACTCGTAGGATGCCCATAGCGATTGCCCGCACCCACGCCAATGAGCGCCACTTCGGGGCGCAAGGTACGCACGAGCGCCTCGTTGAGCCCCGCACGAGAGCCATGGTGAGGGACCTTTAGGATGTCGACATCGCACAGCGCATGCGCATCGTTCAAGCCATCAAGCACCTCGCTTTCGGCATCGCCCGTGAACAACGCTCGAGCATCCACTTCCCCATCGCCATTCGCATCACATGACCCCAGGCAGACAAGGCTATCCTGATTACCTCCGTCATCGGCGAAGGAAGCGGGCGACAGAACGCGCAGCGAGAAATGCCCCACGGAAATCACGTCCCCCGTAGACAACGACGTGACGGGCGTTTGGCCTATGACCTGCATGAGCCTTTGGCAATTGTCGTTAGAACACGTGGGCAAATCATCCGCAACGCATACCGTTCCTACGGGCATCGCCTGCAGAACGGCCGAGAGCGAACCGCAATGATCGTCATCGGCATGGGTGATGAGCACCGCGTCGAGCGAGCGAATGTCGTGACGCGCCAAGCCCGCAAGAACCTGCGCATCATGCGTTCCCGTATCGATGAGCAACGCGTGCGAACCGCTGCGCAGGACAACGGCATCCCCCTGCCCCACGTCGAGCATGATGATCTCGTCGCCATGAAAGAAGCCGGGCAGAAACAGTGCAGCAAGAAACGCACACGTGCCCAGCGCAAGGCCGCACCAAGCACGACGAACGGTCGGCTGGGGCCAGGCAACATAGAGCACGATGGCACCCAGAACGCTCGCACCAAGCAAAAACGGAAGCGAGCCCGACGCGGGAACGCAAGCAAAGGGAACGCATGAACAAAGGCGAATGAGCACGCAAACGAACTGGGCAAACAACGTAACGGCCCATAAAACCGTCTGGCCAAGCACGGGAAGCGCAACAGCCAAGCACGTCGCCAGAAGACCACCACCGCACAGTATGCCAAATAAAGGACCCACGATAACGTTCGCTAAAGGCGACACTAAGGAGAGCTGCGCAAAGAGCGACGCTGAAACGGGAATGGTGAATGCGCTCGCCGCAAAGGTGAGCGCCAGCGTGTCGGATGCAAAGCGCACACGCCCGCGAAATAGAACGGCGAACCAACGCGACAGGTAGGCGGAAAACAGCACGATGCCAAGCGTCGCCAGCGTGGACAGGGAAAACGATACCTGCAAGGCGACAGATGGGTCAAGCGAGAGCATCACGATGATGCAGAGCGCAAGCGCCGTCTGCGAGGCGCCACGTCGTCGTGCGATATACGAAAGCAGCATGGCCGACGTCATGAACATGGCGCGCAAAGCCGAAATGGGAACGCCCGTGAACAGGACGTACGCAACCATAAACAGCAGGCATATCGCAATGACGAGTGCGCGGCGAACGTGGAGCCGCTTCAAAACATAGAGCAGCAACGCCATGAGGATGGCCAAATGAGAGCCAGACACCGCAACGATGTGCGCCAATCCGCACGACTTTACGCAACCGTACAGGTCACTTGCCTGCAGCTCATCGCGCTCGCCAAGCAAGACAGCACTTAGCAGCGCAGCCCCATCATGCGTATGTTCGCCTGAGCACGCCCTGATAGCGGAAGCACAACGCTCCCTGAATTCTGAAATAGCCGCCAGCGCCCCGGGAACTTCCACCCGTTCCAACGTCTTCGCGGTAAGCGAGCCGACAAGCCCCTTTTGCCTGAACTGGACCGCAGCGTTTTCGGATGGGGGTTTAAGCGCCCCATGCACGCATACGACATCCCAGCATCGAACCGTCTCATCCTGCGGTAGGTTCAGCCGAACGCGAACCGTAGCGCCAGACGACAATTGCGTTTCGCCCACAGCGGACTCGCCGAACTGACCCGCCGTAGCATCGGACAGAATGCGCACCGTATACGAGCCCGCCTGCTCGCTTTCCAGCTGGACCAAGGAGGCATCGTAGGCAACCGATTGGCCAACGAACAGGAGCAAGGCAAGTGCCGCACCCAAGCCGCAGAGCGCAATGCGCCGCACCACGCGAAATGCCAAGCAGACTAACGACGCAAAGGCTATCACCACCCCACAGCACACGAGGGGAGCAACCGCGCCAGTCGCTTGGATCACGCATGCCTGCAATGCGGCCAAGCACGGCCAAAGCGTTAACGCCACCAGAAGCAATGCCTGGATGGCTGGGCGCTCGGGCGTTGGATCTACCTGTTCATACGCAAATGCTGTCTGCAAGGGAGGCATACTTCTTCTCGCCAATGCCCGGAACGCGCTTCAGGTCCTCCTTCGATTTGAAGGGGCCTTCCTCTTCCCTATTCGCCACGATCTTCTTCGCCGTTGAGGCACCCACGCCTGAAAGGGTTTCCAACTCGGCGGCAGAGGCAGTATTGATGTTGACGAGGCCACCTACTGCACCCGAAGCCGAAGGTGCCGAAGAGGATGCGTCAGACGCCCCAGAAGGGGCATCCTGCGCGCTTGCGGCCGGCACGAGAAGCTGTTCGCCATCTTGCACCACGCGCGCAAGATTCAGCGCTTCGCGATTCGCCTCATCGGTAAAGCCACCAGCAGCGTCTATGCAGGCCGCCACGCGCGTGCCCTCGGGAAAGTCGTACACGCCCGGCGAAACCACGCATCCGGAAACGTACACGACTACCCGCGGCGCCTCTTCCGACTTGGCAGGCGTTTCGCTCTCAGATTCGCCTACAGACGCCTCCTGACTCGCAGAGGCAGACGATACGCTAAACGGGTCGCCCGCCATGGCATGGGCAACGTTGAAAACCACCAGGCCAATAACGAGCACCACAAGCGCCACGATGCCAACGAGCATGGGTACGCTGCATTCTCCTACGTGTAGTTTCTCGGAAAGCTGTTCGGAAGGGTCTATGAAGGGCATGGCGCATCCTTTCGGTCTACGCCCAGCCTACGTGTACGCACTCGCCGCGCGAGCAAAGAAAAGTCGCGCCACCCTCGCGAAAGGATGGCGCGACCATTGCGCAATTCTTGCAGAAGCCCTATTCCTTGCGGCGGCGCTTCTTATACGAAGGGCACGCATAGTCGTGAACCTCGACGGCTTCCATGATGGAGTCGATCCACTCTTCCAGCGGGAACTGCTCTTCGGCAGCCAGCGCGTCTTCCAGCTTGGCATGCGTTTCGGGATTGCGCGGCATGAACAGCGTGCAGCAGTCGGGGGCGTCCTGGCTGGAAATCTCGAAGGAGCCCAGCTGCTGGGCGTCGGCGATGATTTCCTGCTTGTCGCTGCCGATGAGCGGGCGGAACACGGGCATGTTCACCGCAGCGTCGGTGACGAAGATGTTGTCGATGGTCTGGCTAGCCACCTGACCAAGACTTTCGCCCGTTGCAATGGCCTTCGCACCCTCCTGCTGGGCAATGCGCTGCGCAACCTTGAACATCAGGCGACGATACAGGATGACGCGCAGCTCGGGCGGAGCGCCCAGGGCGATCTCGCGCTGATAGTCGCCAAACGGAACGATGTAGCATCGCGCAATGCAGCCCGTGCGCTCGAGCACATGGCAGATGTCATCAACCAGAAATTCGCTGGTAGAAGAGGTCTGCGGACGGCCGCTGAAGTGAACCGCGATGGGAATGGCGCCGCGGCGTGCCATGCGCCACGTAGCCACCGGAGAATCGATGCCGCTGGAAAGCATGGTGATCACGCGCCCACTGGAACCCACGGGCAGACCGCCCACGCCACGCACGGAGCGCGCATACACGTAAGCATTACCCTGGATGACCTCGACGCCCACCTTCACGTCGGGATCCTTCATGCGAACCTTCTTTTCGGGGAAATGCTCGCACAGATAGGAACCAACCAAACGGCTGATCTCCATGGAGGGAATATCGAAGTCGGTATGGTTGCGACGCGAGGCCACCTTGAACGTGTAGAAATCGCCTACCTCGGCCAGTGCCATGCGGGCCGCTTCGCTCATGATGTCCATCTCGCGGTCGCACTTATAACCGCACGACACGCGCGCCACACCGGGAACACCCGCGATGGCATCTTCGATTTCGCACGCGATTTCGTAGCTGGTGCCTTCCTTGATGAATACGCACAAGCGTCCGGAAATGCGGCGAATAGTTACGATGGGATACGCCGAAAGCAGCGCTTCGATATTCTTGAGCAGGCGATTCTCAAACGACGTGCGATTGTGGCCCTTCAGGCCGATTTCGTGATAATGCACGAGGCAAATGCGTTGCAGTTCCATGACTACCTTCCAAGTGAACAATGCGCAAAAGGCGCCCGCAAGCCTCTAAGCAAGCGGGCGCCAGATGAAGCTATACCTACGCGTTTAGTGCGTTTTTGCGTCGATGGTGCTGGGATCGTACGACACGTCTTCCTTGGCAATTTCACCAAATGCAATGGAAAGCGGCTTCTTGTTGGAAGCGCGGGCGATTTCCACGGCGGTCTGCAGCTGAATAGCGCGTTCGCGCTGGCCACGAAGCATATCGTTGATGTCGTGCGCGCGATGCGAAGCGACGGCGCACAGCAAGAAGCGGTCGTTTTCCGTTTCCTCGAGCAGTTTGTCGATCTTGGGTTCGATAAGACTCATTCGTACTATCCTTCGTAATTACCGGTTGCCTGATCCTCGATATAGGCAACGAGCTTTTGCGTAGCCTCTTCAAGGTCGTCATTTACAACCGTGTAATCATACTTCATTTTTTGCTGAAGCTCCACCTGTGCGACCTTCATTCGCGCAGCAATCACATCTTCTGGTTCCGTTCCTCGACCGCGAAGGCGTTCCAGAAGGATTTCCATGGAAGGCGGCTCGATGAAAACGAGGTGGCACGACGGGAACTTTTCCTTCACCTGGAAGCCACCCTGGACGTCGATTTCCAAGATGACCTGTTCGCCCGCGGCGATATGCTCCTCAACGCTGGCGCGCGGCGTGCCATACTTGGCAGTATGAACGTTTGCCCACTCCAGAAAGCCGTCTTGCGCTACAAGGTCGTCGAACTGACCATCGGTCATGAAGTAGTACTGAACGCCATCGACCTCGCCCGCGCGCGGCGCGCGCGTGGTAGCAGAAACGGATACCCATGCATCGGGTACCCGCTCAAGAAGCCGGGCCACCAGGGTGCCTTTACCTGCACCCGATGGCCCGGATATGACGTACAGATTGCCCTGGCGCGCCACTAGGCCAGGCGCTCCAGCAGAGCGGCTTCCTGACGCTCGCCCAGGCCACGCAGACGGCGGCTTTCAGCGATATGAAGCTCGTTCATAACCTTTTCGGCCTTGGCCTTGCCATAGCCGGGAAGCGTTTCGATGAGCGTGGAAACCTTCATGCGGCCAATTACCGGATCGTCCTTCTGCTTCAGGACATCGGCCAGCGTGAGTTCGCCAGATTTGAGCTGATCGCGGACCTCCGCGCGCTTGATACGAGCAGCTTTTGCCTTCTCGAGAGCAGCCTTGCGCTCTTCTGGGGTGAGCTGAGGAATTGCCATCTTCAGATCTCCTTGTCTCGCTTTAGGTTATGCACTTCCGTGCCGTTGTGGATATCCTAATACAAAACAATGGTTATGACCAGCATTTTTAGGATTTAGTCCGCTCAAGCGGCCGTTGAGCGGACAAAAACAACCGTAAATTCGATGGATTTTACGCCTCTTCAAGCTCGGAAACGATGCGCTCGAAAGCGGCCACGGGATCGTCGGCTTCCGTGATAGGACGACCGATGACCAGGTGCGATGCGCCATTTTCAAACGCCATGGCAGGCGTGGTAACGCGCGACTGGTCGCCCTTAGAAGCCCAGGTGGGACGTACGCCAGGTGTGACGATAAACGCGTTGGGTCCAAGCAGCTCACGCAGGATGGGGGCCTCGAGCGGCGAGGCCACAACGCCCGAAAGTACAGCTTCCTTGGCCATGGAAGCCAGCGCACGAACCTGCTCTTCCACCGAACGGGTCACGCCCGTGGTTGCCAGGGTTTCGGCATCCATGCTCGTAAGCACCGTGATGCCCAGCGTGACGGGCTCGGGAATGCCAAAGTCGCTCGCAGCCGTGCGCGCGCCTTCGACGGCGGCCTGCATCATGGGAAGACCACCCACGGCGTGCATGGTGAGCATGTCGGCGCCATTGTGCGTAGCGGACGAAGCGGCGCCGCGCACCTGATGCGGAATGTCATGGAACTTCAGGTCGAGGAAGATCTTGAAGCCGCGTTCTTTCAGCTCGTAGACGATCTGGGGGCCCAGTTTATAGAACAGCGTCATGCCGATTTTCAGCCATGCCGCATGGCCGGAAAGCATGTCGGCCAAATCGAGCGCACGGGCGCGGTCGCAGTCGAGCGCGACGATAATGCGGTCGCGCGGAGCTTCGTCTTTCCAATTCTCTAGCATTGCAGACCTCCTACCAGCTCGTTCACGTCGGTTACGCCCTGCTCTTCACAGTATGCTCGAATACCCTCGATGACCTCGCGCGTGGCGAGGGGGTTTACGAAGTTGGCGGTGCCCACGGAAACGGCGGTAGCACCCGCGAGCATGAATTCCACGGCGTCGGTGCCGTTCATGATGCCACCCATACCCAAGATGGGCACGTTCACGGCGTTGTGCACCTGCCATACCATGCACAGGGCAACGGGCTTCACGGCCGGGCCGGAAAGGCCGCCTACCACGCGGGCGAGCACGGGCTTGCGGGTACGCGCGTCGATGGCCATGCCCAAAAGCGTATTAATGAGCGACAGGGCGTCGGCACCCGAGGCTTCGGCCGCGCGGGCGATTTCCGTGATGTCGGTAACGTTCGGGGAAAGCTTCACGATCATGGGCTTCTTCGTGGCTTCGCGGCACAGGCCCACGATCTTTTCCACGCTGGGTACGTGCGTGCCAAACGTCATGCCGCCCGAATCGACATTGGGGCAGCTGATGTTCACCTCGTAGGCGCTCACGCGATCATCGTCGTCGAGCGCTTCGATGACCTGCACGTATTCCTCGAAGCTGTGACCAGAGACGTTCACGATGACGGGTACGTCACGCCCTTCGAGCCACGAAAGGTCCTTTTCCTTCAGCACGGCCACGCCAGGATTCTGCAGGCCGATGGAATTCAGCATGCCAGAAGGCGTTTCGGCAATGCGAGGGCTTGCGTTGCCCTCCCAGCCGTTCAGCGATACGCCCTTCGTGGTGACTGCGCCCAGCATCTCGACGGGCACGAAATCGTTATACTCGCGGCCAGCGGCATAGGTGCCCGAAGCCACGGTAACGGGGTTCTTCATTTCCAAGCCGCCCAGATTGACGGCCATGTTCACCTGCGTCATTACCACACCACCTGATCAGCTTCGAAAATGGGACCGTCGACGCACGCGCGCTTCTTACCCTGCACGGTTTCCACCACGCAGGAAAGGCAGGCGCCTACGCCGCATGCCATGCGACGCTCCATGGAAACCTGACAGGCAATGCCAGCCTCGGCAGCACTGTTGGCCACCGCGCGCATAAGCGGTTCCGGACCGCACGTGATGACGCGGCTGTATTCGTTCTCCTGCATGAGCTCGGCTGCCGGGATGGTCGCGAAGCCCTTGAAGCCATACGAGCCATCGTCGGTGGCGCAAACCGGGTCGGCGCCAAGCAGCGCGGCATAGCGCTCGCGCGTAACCAGGGCGTTGGCATTTTGCGCGCCCAGGACCACGTCTACGGGAATGCCCGCTTCAACGCAGCGCTTCACCTGCATGAACGTAGCCGGTGCACCCGCGCCACCCGCAACGGCGAGCACACGCGTTTCGCCTTCGGGAGCGTCCCAAGGACGGCCGATGGGGCCAATCTGATCGAGCTGCGTGCCAGCGGGAAGCTTCGAGAGGAATTCCGTGCCATAGCCCACGACTTGGTACAGGATGTCCATGGTGCCCTCTTCGGGAAACGTTTCGTATACGCTGAAGGGGCGGCGAAGGATGTGCGATTCCATCTGCGGGATGCGCACATGCGTGAACTGACCGGGGAGAAGCGCCTGGGCAATGCGCGGGCTTTCAACGCGCATCACGAAAAGCCTGGGACCCACCTTCTCGTTGGAGAGCAGGGTTATCCGCTCGTGAATGAGACCGCTACGGTCTTCGCAACACATAGATATACCTCTCGTTCAGGGTTGGATTTTCCCACATGATACCGCACGCACTTCGCGCGCTAGCCTGCGCTAAAGCGACTACAGGGAATGCACGCGAAATGCATGAACGAGAGGCCGCGAATCCCCCACTCGGACGCCGACGGGAAGCGCCTTGGCAAAAACGGAGAACAAAAGTGCAAAAATTTGCCGTTCTGAACAAAATCTGGGGCCAAAATCGGCTCAAAGCAAGCAAGTCGAAGGCTTCGAATCGCATTTACCCAGGTCGCCGAAATGAGACCCTCGCGCATTCGGGGCGGAAATGTTCAGAAAGACGAATTATTTACATACGGCAGCGTATTTTTGCCGAAACGGGGCCGAGCGCACGCAAATCGACGGTATTTCGCGCCATCACGCAGAGATGCACGAGCAAATGCGCTCCCCCGTTCCTTGTTCGCGCACGTTAGCGCTTCTTAAAACGTTTCGCCGCACACACGGCAGCAACGGTTGCCCCCGCAACCGCAATCGTTGCAACTGCAATGGAGACGGCAGTGACGGCAACGGCCGTTACGTCGGTCCCACAGCAGATGGAATTCGATTCCTTCACGTGCTTGAGCGCGAAGGCGCAAGCGGCCGGCTTGCGAGACTCGATGGCAAATTCAGGAGCGAAGAAATGCTTGCAATCGACGAGAATGCCCTTGCGAAGAAGAATCTTGCGAAGGGCAAGAATCGTGCGACGTGACACGCCCGATGTCGTAAAGAGTACAACGCGTCCCACCTTGCCAGCAGGAATGGCGTTCGCATACTCGCGAAGCTCTTTGGCGAGGGCATTCAAGTACGGCGCACCCCCAAGGAAAAGCACGTCGCAATCGAGAGCGGCGGCCGGCATTTCATCTATTGTGTACGCGGGTACGCCCAGCTCGCTGGCTATCTCATTGGCAATGGCCTCGGTGTTGCCCGACTGAGAGTAATAAACGACTTTGACGTTCATGTGTCCCCCTCACCTGGATGTTGCCTTGCATTCATTATAAATAGCACCAAGATGGAAACAATTAACGGAGCGGTAGCAATACGGCGAGAGAAGGCGCAATCAAAAGCCAGCATGTAGCGTTGCGCGTCGTAGAGGACTTGACGTAAAACATCTATCTTCGTTCGCTCCCAAATACCAACATTACGAAATACTGAACGATTGCAATACGCGCATCCGAATATCGATATCCTGTAATACAATGTCTTACAGGATGAAAGGAGGCCTAAATGGCAAGCACCACAATGACAATTCGTCTGGAAAGCGATGAAAAGGCGCTTATCTCCAACTATGCCGAAGCCTTCGGGACCTCCGTTTCGGAATTCATGCGCAAGGCAGCAATCGAGCGCATCGAAGACGAGCTCGATCTTAAGGCCTGGGAAGAGGCGAAAGCGGAATTCGAAGCCGACCCCACCACTATTTCCGCAAGCGAAATCGCGCGAAAGTACCTGTAGCATGTGGAGGCTCCTCTTCTCAAAACGAGCTGATAAGCAACTTTCGAAAATGGACCCGGGCGTCCGACGCATCATAATTGCGTGGCTCCTGAAAAACATCGACGGCTGCGCAGATCCACGCGCACATGGGAAAGGGCTCACAGCAAACCAGTCGGGAAAATGGCGCTATCGAATTGGCGACTACCGAGTCCTCTGCGAAATCCGGG
The DNA here is from genome assembly GCF_015062615.1 of Denitrobacterium detoxificans. Taxonomy (GTDB): domain Bacteria; phylum Actinomycetota; class Coriobacteriia; order Coriobacteriales; family Eggerthellaceae; genus Denitrobacterium; species Denitrobacterium detoxificans_A. Next base: position 467,465 of record NZ_SUUH01000002.1, on the reverse strand, counting down.
ATGATGAGCTCATAGTTCTTGCAATCGAGATTGGGCATCGGCGCAACATATACAATTCTCGCTAAGGATTCAATCAAAACCGTGATTCATAGCGAAATGCGATCGCCGCGTAGCCACCCCACGCACCATGCGTTCATATATACTTCCACTCGAGGGAGGAACATATGAACATCAACCAGATTGAATGGTTTTGCCTTGCGTGCGAGCATCGCTCATTTGCGAAGGCAGCGCAACTGGCTCATGTTTCACGCCAAGCGTTCAGCAAACAGATGAGCAACATGGAACGCACGCTGGGATATCCGCTGTTCAAGCGCAACGAAATCGGCGTGCACCCCACCGAGCGAGCATTAGCCATCTACCCCGCCGCTCTGGATTGTGTACAGGGCTATCGCTCGTTCGTGCAGGTAGCTGACGACCAGCTGTTGGAGTCGAAGCCCATCGTGCGCATAGGATTCGCCGACGGCATCATTGACACACTGCCCGACGACTTCCTGTTTCAGCTGGAACAGGAATGCCCCTATTGCCAGATTACGGTCGAGAAGCACTACGTGAACCGCTGCGTCGACCTTCTGCGCGAAGACGAACTGGACATGATCATCTGCTCGACGCCCGGCAGCACTGCGGGACTGCGCGAGCGCATTCTCACGCGCTTCCCCATCTACGTTGCCATCCCCCGTGCAATCATGGATTGCTCCATGCGCGAACCCACCCTGGAAGACCTTTCCCACCTGGAATTCTTCGCGCTCGGAAACGACTTCCCCAACGATCGCGAAGTCGAAACGCTCTTCGAAGAGCGTGGACTACCCTTTCGCATGAACACGCAATACAACGACTACGACATCATCCTGAACGAAGTGCGCCGCGGTCGCGGTTGCACGTTCGTGCCTGCCACCTGCGTGGATGCCATCCGATGCGCATCGGTTCAAATCGTGGACTTCCCGCTTCACAACCACACGTGGAACATAGGGCTGTATTACGAGGAGGGCTTGCACGCGCATGCGACGCAGCAGGTCATCGATGCCATCTGCGCGCACTTCCCCGTCACGCAACCACACGCCGAAAAGCACCGAGCCGCCCTGGCGCAATAAGACGCGAGAGGCCCCACTTAGTAAGAACCCATAACGCACAAACGAACTCGCGAAGGCATATCGCCCCACGTTGCAAGGGGACGCAACGCATGCTTGCTCCCCACTCAAGCAATTGCTCCTTCCGAGTTGCGCCCGCCCGCGATACCTTGCACCTGTCTGTGAGGGACAGACAAAATCCGCAAGGAAAGGGGAGGTCATGACGAAGACCAACGTCAGTCGTCGCGCATTCTTCAAGGGAGCGGCCCTAAGCGCCGCGGGTGCGGGAATCGCAGGGCTGGGCCTATCGAGCTGCGCTAGCCCAAAAGGCTCTAGCGAAGCACCCGCCAAGGCAAGCGGCGCCAGCAACGTAAGCCCGCAAGAGGCTATCTCGCAGCTGAATCCGCAAGACTGGGATTACCGCAGCAATTCGGTAAAGGACTGGAACCAGACAAGCCTGTTCACGTCCTGGAAGTTCGGCAACCTAACGCTGAACAACCGCATGGTGAAATCTGCCGCAGGATCGGCCTATCTGCCCTGGTGGACTACTGAAATGACCATCGCGGAATACACGCATTGGGCCAAAGGCGGCGTGGAGCTCATGTTCGTGGAGGACTATGCGAGCCTGCTTCCCCACTACCCCGCCGCATATAAGATGCGCACGCGCGAAAACGCGGAGCTGGACAAAGTAGCCGCCGCCATCCACGAAGCGGGCGCGTACTGCGGATATCAGCTCTCGCTCATGGGCGCATCTTTTTCTGGGTTCGACGCCACGACCGCACCGCAATTCGCATGCGCAGAGGCAGACGATCTCACGCTCGAAGAAGTGCGCACAGTGCAAAGCGACTTCATCGACGCCGCAAAGTTCCTGAAGGAACAAGGCTTCGACGCCGTGGAGATCAACGCAGCCGGCAACAACATCGGCCAGGCGTTTCTCTCGCGCAACCGCAACAAGCGCTCCGACGAGTACGGCCCGCAGAGCTTCGAAAATCGCGCGCGCTTTGTCGTCGAAATGATCGAGGGCATCAAACGCGAATGCGGAGCCGATTTCCCCGTGCAGGTACTCATCAACGTCATCGAAGAAAACGACTACGACCTAGGCAACAACTCCACGCTTACCACGCTCGAGGAAAACATTGAGATGTGCAAGCTGTTCGAGAAAGCGGGCGCTAACAGCCTGCATCTGCGCTTGGGGCCCTTCAACAATCATCCCGCCGAATTCGCTTCGGACATGTACTTCACGGGCTATGGCATCGACGGCGTAACGGGCTACGGCAACATGTTCGACTTCTCGCGCCACTTCCAGGGCAAGCTCATCGCCAACCACTCCGGTTGCGGCATGCTGCTGGACGTAGCCGCCGAAATGCGCAAGGCGGTATCCATTCCCGTAGGCTGCGTCACCTTCATGGACCCCGCCCATGCACCCGACATGTTCGTGGGCGCCCTGGACGAAGGCAAGGCCGACTTCTACATGATGAACCGCCCGTTCATGGTAGACCCCGAGTACATCAACAAACTGAAGGAAAATCGCGCGGACGAAATTCGACCCTGCAACCGATGCCTGCACTGCCATTTCGATCTGGACGAAGACGGCGTATTCTACGAGCACTGCCGCATGAACGCCTGCCACATGCGCGCCTTCACCGAGGTCATGCCCGAAGGACCCGACATCCCCGCAGGTAGCGGGAGCAAGAATGTAATGGTCGTAGGTGGCGGTCCCGCTGGCATGGAGGCCGCTCGCGTCGCAGCACTGCGCGGATACACGGTCACGCTCTACGAAAAGAAGAGCGACATCGGCGGTCTGCTCGATTTCGCCGAAGCAGTAAAGGGCCAGCATGAGAACATCGGCCGCGACAAGGAGTACTTCAAGCGCCAGATGAAAGTCTGCGGCGTAAAGGTGGTCACCGGACAGGAAGTGGACGCCGCATTTGTGAAGCAGCAGAATCCCGATGCCGTTATCGTGGCAACGGGCGGACTGCGCGACACGCTGGGGCTTTCCGCCAGCGGCAAAACGAACATCGTGAGCATCGAAGACTTCCTGACCAGCGATATTGGCCAGAACGTCTGCGTCGTGGGCACGGGAGCGCAAGCGGTGGACACCACGCTGCGCCTGCTCTCACAAGGCAAGGAAGTGATATTCGTCTCGCCCGACCCCATCGAAAAGCTCGACCGTGGACAAAGCGATCACATCAAGGGCTTCGTGATTCCCATGCTCTACACGCGCGGCGTGCGCGTATGGCCCAATGCCCAGGTGAAGAGCGTAGGCGATGGTAGCGTGACCATTAGCTGCGATACGGGCGTGGATATGACGTTCGAATGCGACACGGTAATCGAAGCCATGGACATGTTGCCCGACACAAGCCTGGCCGACGCCCTTGGCGGCATGAACGTTCAAGCCGTAGGCGACTGCAAAAAGCCGTTCAACATCGCCGAGGCCATTGCGGCTGGCAATTTGGCAGCACGAGCAATCTAACTGGCGCTACGCCAGCCAAGACAAGAAAACTCCGAGATATTCCCTCCCAGCGAAAGGCAGCCCAAGGGCTGCCTTTCGTGGTTGAGCGCCGTTAAACGGCGCTTGTCTGGAAATCTGGATCTATGCAAAGAAAACAGCCCCACATCGCATGAATGGACGCGGGGCTGTGGCGCTCAGGCAAAACGCGAACGCGCGCTAACCGAACCTTACAGGTACGTCTGCGGCAGGTCTTGCAGCGCGATGACGCGCGGGGCCTGGGCGCGGGCGCTTTCCATGGCGCTCACCATGGCCTGCGCAGCCGGCAGGTTCGTAAGGTTCATGACGCCGTGACGCACGGCCTCCAGGCGCAGGTAGTAGCTATCGTCGCGCGTGTCGTGACCGAAGGGCGTGTTCACGATAAGGGCCACTTCCCCATTCGACACCATGTCGCCGATGTTGGGCGACGGCTGGCTTACGCGGCGCACCACTTCCACCGGCACGCCCGACGCCTCGAGCACCTGCGCGGTGCCTTCCGTGGACAGCAGCGTGAAGCCCAGGCGCACGAAGTCGCGGGCCAGCGAGATGATGCTGCGCTTGTCGCGGTCGTTCACCGAGATAAAAACCTTGCCCTCTTCGGGCAGGCGATACGAAATGGCCGTCTGCGTCTTCGCGTATGCCGCGGGGAACGTACGGGCCACGCCCATGACCTCGCCCGTCGACTTCATTTCAGGTCCCAGCACCGTGTCGGCACCTGGGAAGCGACCGAAGGGCATAACGGCTTCCTTCACGCTGAAGTGATCGAGCTTGCGGTCGTCGGCCGGCAGGTTCATCTGAGCGATGGTCTCGCCCGCCATAATGCGTGCCGCGCACTTGGCCAGCGGCACGCCCGTGGCCTTGCTGATGAAGGGCACGGTACGGCTGGCGCGCGGGTTCGCCTCGATGACGTACACTACGGCGTCCTTGATGGCGCACTGCACGTTCATGAGACCGCGAACGCCCAGGCGCAGGGCAAGCCTACGCGCGATGTCGCGCAGCTTTTCCTGGATGGCGGCGCTGAAGGTGAACGGCGGAATGCAGCACGCGGAGTCGCCAGAGTGAATGCCAGCCATCTCGATGTGCTCCAGGATGCCGCCAATGTAGACCTGCTCGCCGTCGCACAGCACGTCAACGTCGCATTCCACGGCATCTTCCAGGAAACGATCGAGGTACACGGGATGGTCGGGCGAAATGCGCGCGGCCTGCTCCATGTAGGTTTCCAGCTGCTCGCGGTCGTACACGATGGCCATGCCGCGGCCGCCCAGCACGTAGCTGGGACGAACCAGCAGGGGGAATCCGATGTCGCGCGCCACCAGGCAGGCCTGCTCGTAGGTAGAGGCCATGCCGGCTCGCGGGTAGGTAATGCCCAGCTCATCGAGGATGGCGCTGAATCGGTCGCGGTCTTCCGCCAGGTCGATGGCGTCGGGCTTCGTGCCCATGACGTTCACACCAGCCGCCTCCAGCGCGCGGGCAAGCTTCAGGGGCGTCTGACCGCCCAGCGTGACGACCACGCCATCGGGCTGCTCCACGTCGATGATGTCCATGACGTCCTCGTACGTGAGCGGCTCGAAGTACAGCTTGTCGGACGTGTCGTAGTCGGTGGAGACCGTTTCGGGATTGCAGTTCACCATGATGGTCTCGTAGCCCGCGTCGTGCAGCGCATAGCTGGCGTGCACGCAGCAGTAGTCGAACTCGATGCCCTGGCCAATGCGGTTCGGGCCCGCGCCCAGAATCATCGCGCGCTTGCGCGTCTTGGGCGCAACTTCGCTCTCGCAGCTATCGTACGTCTTGTAGTGGTACGCCGTGTCGCTGTGAAATTCCGCGGCGCAGGTATCGACCTTCTTGAAGCTAGGAACCACGCCCAGGCCACGACGAAACGCGCGCACGGTGATTTCCTGCGTGTTCGTGAGGTGCGCAATCTGCGCGTCGGAAATACCCGAGCGCTTCAGCAGGCGCATGGCGTCGGCATCAAGATCGTACAGGCTCATGCCGCGCAGGTTCTCCTGGATGCGCACCATATCGGCCATGCGATCCACGAAGAAGCGGTCGATGCGCGTGGCTTCGCACACTTCCTGCACGCTCCAACCACGACGCAGCGCCTCGGCCATGTAGAAGATGCGGTCGGCCGTGGGACGCGTAACCAGGTCGCGGAAATTCTCCTCGTCGAAGGAAACACCGTCGGCGCCCAGGCCCGCATGCGCGTTCTCCAGGGAACGCAGGGCCTTGCCCAGGGACTCCTCGAACGTACGGCCAATGGCCATGACCTCGCCCACGGCCTTCATGCGCGTGGACAGAGTATCGTCGGTGCCCTTGAACTTCTCGAATGCGAAGCGCGGCACCTTCACGACGCAGTAGTCGATGGAGGGCTCGAAGCAAGCGGGCGTAACCTTCGTGATGTCGTTGGTGATTTCGCTGAGCGTGTAGCCCACAGCCAGCTGAGCTGCGGCCTTGGCGATGGGGAAACCCGTAGCCTTGGAGGCAAGCGCCGAAGAGCGCGATACGCGGGGGTTCATCTCGATGACGATGAGGCGGCCGTTTTCCGGGTTCAGCGCGAACTGCACGTTGCTGCCACCCGTTTCCACGCCGATTTCCTCGAGGATGGCCAGGCTGGCCACGCGCATGCGCTGGTATTCGGTGTCGGTAAGCGTCTGAGCGGGGGCAACGGTAATGCTATCGCCCGTATGAACGCCCATGGCGTCGAAGTTCTCGATGGAGCACACGATGATGCCGTTGCCATCGCTATCGCGCATGACCTCCATCTCGAACTCTTTCCAGCCCTCGATGCTCTCCTCCACGAGCACCTCGCCCGCAGGGGAAAGCTCCAAGCCCTGACGCACGATGAGGCGCAGCTCGTCTTCGGTGTGCGCGATGCCGCCACCAGCGCCGCCCAACGTGAACGAGGGGCGCAGTACCAGCGGGTAACCGATTTCCGCTGCAAGGCCCAGGGCGTCTTCCACCGAGTAGGCATAGCCGCTGCGCGCCGTTTCGATGCCCAGCTTCTCCATGCACTCGTTGAACTGCTTGCGGTCTTCGCCACGTTCGATGGCCTGCAGATCGCAGCCAATCATTTCCACGCCATACTGGTCGAGAATGCCGGCCTTTGCCAGGTCGACGGCCGTGTTCAGGCCCGTCTGGCCACCCAGCGTGGGCAGCAGCGCGTCGGGGCGCTCCTTTTCGATGACCTGCGAAATGGCTTCCACCGTGATGGGTTCCACATACGTACGCACGGCAAGCTGCGGGTCGGTCATGATGGTAGCGGGATTGCTGTTGACCAGGATAACCTCGTAGCCATCTTCGGCAAGCACCTTGCACGCCTGCGTGCCCGAGTAGTCGAACTCGCACGCCTGGCCAATGACGATGGGGCCGCTGCCGATAACGAGGATGCGCTTGATGTCGGTGCGCTTAGGCATGCTGGGCCTCCTTCTGCTCCGCGAACGTCCAACCGGCCAGACGATCCTGAGCGATGTCGATATCCAGGTAATCGCTGCGACCGTCCATAAGGCGCACGAACGCGGCGAACAGGTAGTGAGCGTCGGTGGGGCCACACTGGGCTTCGGGATGGTACTGCACCGAGAACGCGGGGATATCCAGGCATGCAATGCCCTCGGGCGTGCCGTCGTTCAAGTTGATATGCGTGAGCTGCACGCGACCCACCTTTTCGTTGCGCACGACGGGAGCAACATGGGCCTCCGCATAAGCGCGCAGGTCTTCGGCGTGCTGCGCAATGCCACCCGACTCTTCGGGGACGAGTTCGCCCAGGCTGCTATACACGATGCCGAAGCCATGGTTCTGCGAGGTGATCTCCACGCGACCCGTGCGCAGGTTCATGACAGGCTGATTGCCGCCGCGATGACCGAACTTCAGCTTTTCGATCGTGCAGCCACAGGCCTTCGAAAGCATCTGGTGACCCAGGCAAATGCCGAACAGCGGTACCTTGCCCAGCAGCTTTTCCACCTGGGAATACGTACCCTCCACGGCGTCGGGGTCGCCCGGGCCATTCGAAAGGAACACGCCGTTGGGATGCATGGCGAGCACCTGCTCGGCAGGCGTATTCCACGGCACCACCGTTACACGGCAGCCCACGCGCACCAGGTTTTCCAGAATGCCATCCTTCATGCCGCAGTCATAGGCGACCACATGGTACTTCGCCTCGGGCGCCTTGCCGTAGGCAAACTGATGGCCAGCGGGGACGTTTTCAGCCGTGTACTCATGCGGTTCGTCGCACGATTCCCGTTCCACGTAGTTGGTGCCCACGAACGCCGGGGCAGCGGCCAGCTTGGCAAGCAGCTGCGCATCGTCGAGGGTTTCCGTGGAAAGGACAGCCATCTGGGCACCCGCATTGCGGATATGGCGCACCAGGGCACGCGTGTCGATGCCCTCGATGCCCACCACGCCATTGCGCGCGAGGAACGCGGGGAAAGATTCAGCGGATCGCCAGTTGCTGGGCGTGTAGCACATGTCGCGCACCACCATGCCGCGCAGGGCCGTATGATCGCGCTGCACGTCGTCGGGGCAAACACCGTAATTGCCAATCTGGGGATACGTCATGGTGACGATCTGGCCGGCATAGCTGGGATCGGTGGCCACTTCCAAGTACCCCGTCATGGAGGTATTGAAGCACACCTCGCCGAACACCTCGCCCGTGGCACCGCAGGAATACCCCGCCCAAATGGTGCCATCGGCAAGAGCCAGCTTCGCGGGCACGCGCGTGGGCTTCGACGTGCCAACCAGGAGCTTGTCTGAAATCTTGCTCATGCTTTTCCTTCCCGGCGCAAAAAATGCGCCCCGTCAACTGACAAGGCGCAGTAAGCCCAAGGGGCCATATGATTCGTTTTGCGCACCTTATCGGTCTCTCTGTACCGCTCTTAAAGGCTTTTTGGAAGTATACGCCTATATGCATAGATGTGCCGAGTTCATGCGTACACGTTCATAGAACGTCTAGATTATGCAGAAAGGCACCGACCGCCCGAGGGCATGCCAGTGCCTTTCCCATGCGTATGCTGAGCGCTCGCACGCGACGAGCAACCTGCGCTTGCGCTATTCCACGATGACGCCGTCGCGCAACGTGGGCACGCCGCCCACGAACACGTCGGTAGCGCGGCCCGTGAGCGTAGCGCCGATGAAGCCGGAGTTCTTCGCCTTACTGCAGAAGTCGTCCACGGAAACCGTCCATTCAACTTCAGGGTCGATGACCGTGAGGTCGGCCACGGAGCCTTCCTGAATGGTAACCGGGTCGACTTGGATGATGCTGCGCGGGTTCACGGCCATGAGCTGCACCATCTGGGCGTAATCCATAACGCCCGTGCGAACCAGCTGCGTGAGCACCAGGCCCAGCGAGGTTTCCAGGCCCGTCATGCCGAAGGCGGCAATGGCGAACTCGCAATCCTTTTCCCAGTCGGTGTGGGGCGCATGATCGGTGACGATGCAGTCGATGGTGCCATCGAGCACGCCGGCGGTTACGGCCAGACGGTCTTCCTCGGTGCGCAGAGGCGGATTCACCTTCAGGTACGTGTTATACGTATCGTCGATGGCGTCTTCGTTCAGGAACAGGTGATGCGGCGTGGCCTCGGCCGTAACGGGCAGGCCCTCGGCCTTCGCCTGGCGCACCAGATCAACACCGCGCGCGGTGGTGATGTGCTGGATGTGCAGCGGCGTGCCGGTAAGGCGACACAGGGCGATATCGCGCGCGATCTGCAGCTCTTCGCCTTCAGCCGGCCAGCCGAGCATGCCCAGGCGCGTGCTGCACACACCCTCGTTCACTACGCCGTCGCCCACCAGGTCTTCGTCCTGGCAGTGGGACATGACAACCTTGCCGAACTGGTTGGCGTAATCCATGACGCGGCGCATCATGCCCGCGCCCTGCACACCATGGCCGTCGTCGGTGAAGGCAACGGCGCCATGACGCACCATATCGCCCATTTCGGAGAGCGTCTCGCCCGCCAGGCCCTGCGTGCAGGAGCCCACCACGTGAACGCGGCACTTCCCCACCTTTTCGGCCATGCGCTGCACGTATTCAACCGTAATGGCATTGTCGATGGTGGGCTTGGTGTTGGGCATGCAAGCCACGGCGGTGAAGCCACCATGCGCAGCGGCGCGGGTGCCGCTGGCGATGTCTTCCTTCTGTTCCTGGCCTGGGTCGCGCAGATGCACGTGGATGTCTACCAGACCGGGCGTGACAACCTTGCCCGTGCAATCGATCTCTTCGGCGTTGGCAGCAGAAAGGCCCTTGCCCACCTGGGCAATCTTGCCGTCCTCAACAAGGATGTCGCAGACTTCGTCGAGTTCGACCTGCGGGTCGACTACGCGTGCGTTCTTAAGCAGAAAGGCCATTATCGCTCCCTCCCAACAGCAGGTACAGCGCAGCCATGCGCGTACAAATACCCGCGTACACCTGATCAAGAATGACCGAACGCTCGGGATGGTCGGCCATGTAGCTATCGAGTTCCACGCCACGATTGATGGGGCCAGGATGGCACACGATGGCGTCGGGCTTCATGAACTTCTCGCGCTCGCGCGTGAGCCCGAACAGCATGTTGTATTCACGCAGGCTGGGATACGGCGCACCCTCCAGACGCTCGCGCTGGATGCGCAGCATGTAGACCACGTCGAGTTCCGGCAGCGCCTCGTTCAGATTGGCCGTTACGTGGTCGGCGCCCAGCACGTCGGGACGCGCAGGAAGCAGCGTATTCGGGGCAATGACGGTGACTTCCGCACCCATGATCTTCAGCGCGGGGATAAGCGAACCGCATACGCGGCTGTGGCCGATGTCGCCCACGATACCCACGTGCAGCTTGTCGAGGCTGCCCTTGGCACGCCAGATGCTGAACAGGTCGAGCAGCGCCTGCGTAGGATGCTGGTGCTTGCCATCGCCGGCGTCGATGACGGCAGCGGGCGTATGCTGGCTGATGAGACGCGGCACGCCAGCGTGGCGGTCGCGTACGATGACCATGTCGATCTTGTAGGAGTCGAGCGTTTCCAACGTGTCGACCAGGCTTTCGCCCTTCACGACGGACGTGCTCTTGCCGCCAAAGTTCAAGACGTCGCACGACAGGCGCTTTTCGGCCAGCTCGAAGCTGGACTTGGTGCGCGTGGAGGGCTCGTTGAACATGTTCACAACGGTGACGCCCTTCAGCAGGGGCACCTTCTTGATCTTACGCTCGTTCACTTCCATGAACGTAACGGCGGTTTCCAGAATCTGCATGATGTCATCGGCGGAGTACTCCGTGATGTCGATGAGATGCTTATGGTTGAAGGCCATTACCTGCCACCTCCCAGCGGGGCGGAACCGGCGCGAGAGCCCGGTTCGATATCCAGAATGTCGACTTCGGATTTTCCGTCTACTTCTTCCAGGAACAGACGAACGTTCTCGTCGGAGGAAGAGGGCACGTTCTTGCCCACGAAGTCGGCGCGAATGGGAAGCTCGCGGTGACCGCGATCGACCAGGACGGCCAGCTGGACCGTCTTGGGACGACCCAGGTCCATGAGGGCGTCAAGCGCCGCGCGAATGGTGCGGCCCGTGTAGAGCACGTCGTCGACGAGGATGATGTCCTTGCCGTCGATGTTGAACGGGATGCGGGTCTCGTGAACCTCGGGAGCCAGATGCGTGAGATAGTCGTCGCGATAGAAACTAATGTCGAGGTGACCGAAGGGAACTTCCACCCCCTCGATTTCCTGAATCTTGCTCACCAGCTTCTTCGCCAGCAGGTCTCCCCTGGTGACGATGCCAACAAGTGCGATGCTCTGCGCGCCATGATTGGCTTCCAGAATCTGGTGGGCGATACGCGTAAGGGATCGCTCGATTTCCGTGCCATCCATGCACACGGATTTCACTTGCGCATTTCCGCTCATACACACTCCTTTCGAAGATGAGTGCGTACAAAGCGACCTGGTGCACCCGCCGCGCAACGCCCTTTCGGGTTTGCGGGCGCATCTTGCCTGCCAGAAGGCATAAAAATAACCTTCGTCGACAGACAAAGGCTTACGATTGCAGTTCTGCTTGTAGTACGTTTGCAGCTTGCAAGCCTTGTCGGTCTCTCTGTACCGCTTTTAAAGGACGAAGTCATTGTACGTGCGGGCGCATCGGCGCGCAACCCCCTTCATAAAATCGGAGAGACGGACGCCGAAGCATCCGTCTCTCCTTTGGCAACACACATGGAATTGCAACTGCTCGACGCTAAGCCGCCCTCGTTAGGAAAGGCGCGCGCCCGCATCCTTGGCGGCCTGGGCCTTGTCGAAGTTGCCGCCCGTTGCGGCATTCAACGCACCCATGACCTTGCCCATGTCGCGCTTCGTTTCGGCGCCCAGCTCGGCAATGGTCTTTTCCACCAGGGCGGTAAGCTCCTCACCAGCAAGCTGTGCGGGAAGCAGATCGTTCAGGATTTCCACCTGACGCTGCAGGTTCTTCGTACGCTCTTCGTCGGTGCCCGCCTTCTGCGAGCCTTCCAGCGTTTCGCTCGTCTGTTTGATGAGACGCTTGACCATGGCGGTTACGTCTTCATCGGTAACGTCGCGGCGCTCGTTCACCTCAATGTCCTTCAGCTCGCCATGAACCTGACGAAGAATGGACAGACGCACCTTGTCGCGGGCGCGCATGGCATCTTTAATCTGGTCTTTCAGCTCATCGTAGGTCATAGGGCAACTCCTTCGAAGTAATGTTCCTTGCCATCAATAGTAGACCCGAACAGCACATGCGAGCCGCATTTTCGCGCGAATCGCATATACGCGCAGACTGCAAACGAAAAGCGGCCCGCCGAAATCGACGGGCCGCAAAGCAAACCGATTGAAGTCGTAGCCTAGAGCGACATGCCCAGGGCAAGCGCCTTCTGGTTCGGGGCGAGCAGCTTCTGCTTACGCGGCGGAATAACCTTGGTAAGCGCTTCCTCGATGCTCTCCTTCTTGCAGAACTGCGTTTCCGCAAACAGCTTGCCCGTGAGAATGACGTTCGAAAGCGTCTTGAAGCCATTCTCTTCCGCCAGCTGGGTGCTGGGGATGGGGAAAATGCGCACATCGTCGCGCTGCGGAATATCGGGCACCAACGTGGTATCCACCAGAACCAAACCGCCGGGGACAACCGCGTCGATGAACTTGTAGACGCTAGGCTGGTTCATGGCAACCAGAACATCGGGCTCGGTTACGAGCGGGCTGCCAATGGGTTCATCGGAAAGGCACACGCTGCAGTTCGCCGTGCCGCCGCGCATTTCGGGGCCGTAGCTTGGCAGCCAGGAAATCTCGCGACCTTCGATAAGGCCCGCCTGCGCAATGATCTTGCCCGCGAAGAGCAGACCCTGTCCACCAAAGCCCGCCAGGATGATATTCAGATCCTTCGCCATGGATTACGCCTCCTTCTGCGCGATGGGGCATTCCGCCGCGCGTGCCGCGGCGGCCTCGCGGATGCTGGGGTAGCCATCGGCGACAACATCCTTGTACACGCCCAACGGATAGTACGGCAGCATGTTCTCGCGCATCCACTCGAAGGACTCCTGAGGCGTAAGACCCCAGTTCGTGGAGCAGGTGCCCACGATTTCGATGAGCGTGTAGCCGCGACCCTCCATCTGATAGGTAAACGCCTTCTCGATGGCCTTCTTGGCCTTGCGCACGTGAGCCGGCGTATCGACCGTAACGCGTTCCAGATACGCAACGCCGTCGAGGTCCTTCAGCAGCTCGCACACGCGAATGGGATAGCCCGCGGTGCTCACGTCGCGACCATAGGGAGACGTCTGCGTAATCTGGTTCGGCAAGCTGGTAGGAGCCATCTGACCACCCGTCATGCCATAGATGGCGTTGTTGTAGAAGATGACCGTGATGTTCTCGCCACGCGTTGCGGCATGCACCGTTTCCGCCATGCCAATGCTGGCCAGATCGCCGTCACCCTGGTAGCTGAATACCAGGTTGCCGGGATGCACGCGCTTCACGGCGGTGGCCACCGCGGGAGCGCGACCATGCGCAGCTTCGATCATGTCGCAGCCGAAGTAGTCGTAGGCCATAACGGAGCAGCCAACGGGCGCCACGCCCACGGCCTTGCCCTCGAGATCCATTTTGTCCATAGCTTCCGCAACCAGGCGATGCACGATGCCATGTGGACAGCCGGGGCAATAGTGGAACGGAACGGGCAGCAGCGACTTCGGTCGCTGGAACATGATTTTCTTTTCTTGCGTCATACCTATTCACCTGCCTGTTCGGCCATCTTGCGGATGGCATCGAGCACTTCCGCGGGGGAAGGAATCATGCCGCCCGTACGACCGAAGAACGAAACGGGACGAGCGTCGTGGATGGCAAGGCGCACGTCATCGACCATCTGGCCCATGGACATTTCCACCGACAGATAGGCCTTGGCCTGGCTAACCGTGGCGGCAAGAGCGTCGTTGGGGAACGGCCAGAGCGTGATGGGGCGAAGCAGACCAACCTTGATGCCTTCCGCGCGCGCCTTGGTAACGGCGGAGCGGGCAATACGAGCGCTGGCACCAAAGGCCACGACCACGTATTCGGCGTCTTCCAGCATGAAGCCCTCGCTGCGCTGCTCGGTCTGCTCGACCTTCTCGTAGCGCTTGTAGCGTTCGATGAGCTTGTCTTCCAGCTGGTCGGGCTGCAGGTACAGCGAATTGGCCACATTGTGGGGGCGCTTGCCGCCGTGACCGCAGGTAGCCCACGGCTTTTCGGGGAGTTCCGTCTTTTCGGGCGGAAGCACTACGGGCTCCATCATCTGGCCCAGCAGGCCGTCGGCCAAAATGACCACGGGCATGAGGTATTCATCGGCCTTGTCGAAGGCAAGGTAAACCAGGTCGGCCATTTCCTGCACGGTGCAGGGAGCGAACACGATATGACGCGAATCGCCATGACCCATGGCGCGCGTGGCCTGCCAATAGTCTTGCTGGGAAGGCTGAATGGAGCCCAGGCCCGGGCCGCCACGCTCGACGTTGATGATGACGCCCGGAAGGTCGGCGCCGGCCATGTAGGAAATACCCTCGGCCTTCAGGGAAACGCCCGGCGAAGAGGACGACGTCATGCAGCGCGCGCCAGCGGCAGAAGCGCCATAGAGCATGTTGATGGCGGCAACTTCGCTTTCGGCCTGCAGGAACGTGCCGCCGATCTTCGGCATCGTCTTGCTCATGTACGCCGCGATTTCCGTCTGGGGCGTGATGGGGTAACCGAAGTAGAAACGGCATCCCGCACGCACGGCGGCTGCGGCAAGGGCCTCGTTGCCCTTCATAAGTACTTTCTCAGCCATACCTAGAACCTCTCGACCGTAATTGCCACATCGGGGCACATCGTGGCACACGAGCAACACGCAGTGCAGCGCTCCTCGTCTACCAAATGCGCGGGATGATAGCCCTTTGCGTTAATGCGCTCGGTATCGAGCTCGACAATGCCCAGAGGGCACGCATCGACGCACAGGCCACACCCCTTGCAATACGTCTCGTCTACGATAATTCGCGACATAAGCTTCTCCTTCTATGTTCAGCCCCGATGCGCAACCCGGGGCACGTAACCAACTATTCGGCGTCCCACGGAGTGCGGACGTACTTGCGCACCACGTAGTCGCCGGGAAGCGGCACCACGCCTTCGGGGCGATACCCCGAGGCAACACAGGCCAGCGGAACCGTATGCACCACCACGGGCAGCCCCACCAGACGGCCAACCTCTTCGGCGAAGACGCGACCGCGTTCGACCACCTGACTCGACGTTTCCGCGGACAGATGCGTGTTGTTCACCACGCCCGTTGCCGCAAGGCGGCAGGCAGCCTGGATTTCGGGCAGGATGGCAGCGGCATCGGCGGGTTCGGGCGTGCCCTCGCGCATGGCGTTCACCACGTACAGGAAGGCATACGAGCCCCGCTTGAGCGCAGCCGAAAAGCGACCGAGCGCCGTGGCGCCTGCGTCGTCGCCACCGACATCCAAGATGAGCAGGCGATTCTCGTCGGCATAGGCGGCTTCGATGGCGGAAGACACGCGCCCCGAAAGAGCTGGCGTGTCGAGGGCCGTGCCCCCAAACGTAGGGGCGATGAGCGAAACCCCGGCGGCTTCGAGCACGTCGGCGTACTCGCACGAGCGGAAATAAGGGTTCACGACGTCCAGATCGGCCACCGTGACTTCCCTGCCAGCCCGCGCCGCATCGACGGCGAAGTTCAGGGCGAAGTTCGTCTTCCCCACCCCGTAATGGCCACACACCACCACGACTTGCCCCAGCTCGAGCAGGGATTGCGGCAAGGGCGAAGAGGGTTGGTATGTTGCTTCGGGTTCATCCATGCATCCCATTCAAGCATGAAAGATGCAGATTGCAAGGAGGTGACGGCCGATTTCCTCATAATCACTATCGCGCACTAAAGTAAGTGAGTATAGTACCATGCAGTGATTGGCCCAAAGGGGTATAGTCTGCATAAACGATTGCGATGAAAAGGAGGAAAGCTAATCATGGACGTCAGCACGCAAGAGGTTGCGAACCGAATTAAGGCCCTGCGCGAAGACATGGGTTTCTCCATGCAGGAAATGGCCGAAAGCACCGGCCGCACGCTTTCCGAATACACCGCACAGGAATCGGGCGAGGAAGACCTTTCGTTCACGTTCCTGTCGAAGTGCGCCGCGAAGCTCGGCGTCGACGTAATCGAGCTGCTTACGGGCGAAAACCCGCACCTTTCCGGCTACTCTCTGGTACGAGCGGGCGACGGGCTTCCCATCAACCGCCGTGCGGGATTCCAGTATCTGCACAAGGCGCCGTTTTTGCGCGACAAGCTATGCGAGCCCTTCCTGGTAACCATCCCCTACCTGGAAGAACAGCAGGATCAGCCCATTCACCTGTCCTACCACAAGGGGCAGGAGCTCGATTTCATCATCAGCGGCTCCATGAAGTTCCGCTACGAAGACCACATCGAGGAAGTGTCGGTGGGCGACACGCTCCTCTACGATTCGGGCCGCGGGCACGGCATGATCGCCACGGGAGGCGAGGATTGCGTGTTCATGGCCATCGTGATGAAGCCCGCGGGTTCGAGCATTAGCTAGGCGTTACTCCCCTGCGAGTAGCGCCGTAACGCCATTCATCTGCTCGAACAATCACGCGGGAAACCGCATCACACAAGGAAGAAGACATGCGAAACATACATCAGCGATACGTTGAGGAATCTTACGACGAAGCGGGCGTGCTCACGCGCTTCCGCGCCAACTACCCCGATAGCTTCAACTTCGGATACGACGTCGTAGACGATATCGCGCAAGCCGAACCCGAGCGCCCCGCCATGATCTGGGCGAATCCCGAAGGCGAAGAACACCGCTTCACGTTCGGCGACATGAAAACCTGGAGCGACAAGACGGCCAACGCGCTGGCCGCTGCGGGAATCGGCCGCGGTGACATGGTAATGGTCATCGTGCGTCGCCACTATCAGTTCTGGTTCATCGCCACGGCCCTACACAAGCTGGGCGCCGTTATGGTTCCCGCTACGTTCATGCTGAAGGAGCACGACCTCACGTACCGCATTCAGAGCGCCGACGTGAAGGCCATCATCTGCTCCAACTGCGGCGATATCGCCCAGATCGTAGACAACGTACACGCCGAATGCCCCACTCTGCAGGCCAAGTTCCTGGTGAACGCCGCAGGTGGCGGGCTCATGGCACCCGAAGACGTACAGGCGGCGGGCTACGGCGCCGCGCTCTCTGGCCCCGCGGGCATCTGCGCTACGAGCGTGCAGCGCGAAGGCTGGATCGACTTCAACACCGTCGTACGCGAGGCAAGCGATCAATTCGAGCGCCGCGAAACCAGCGCCGCCGACCCCATGCTCATGTACTTTTCCAGCGGCACCTCGGGCAACCCGAAGATGGTGCTGCACAACAGCGGCTATGCTGTGGCGCATACCGTTACCGCCAAGCATTGGCACAACGTGGTAAGCGACGGCGGCCTGCACTTCACCATCGCCGACACCGGCTGGGGCAAGGCCGTTTGGGGCAAGTACTATGGCCAGTGGCTCATGGAAGCCTGCGTGCTCACCTACGACTTCGACCGCTTCCACGCCAGCGAGATCCTGGATCTCATCGCGAAGTACCAGGTAACCACGCTCTGCTGCCCGCCCACCATGTACCGCATGTTCATGGAAGCAGGCATCGACGACCACGACCTCTCCAGCCTCACGTACTGCACCACCGCCGGCGAAGCCCTGAACCCCGACCTGTTCGAGTTCTGGAAGAAGCACACGGGACTTACGATTTACGAGGGCTTCGGCCAAACGGAAACGCCGCTTACCGTGGCCAACCTGCGTGGCATGACGCCGCGCCCCGGTTCCATGGGCCGCCCCGTTCCGCAGTACGTCATGGAGGTGCACAACCCCGACGACACGAAGTGCGCCCCCGGTCAGACGGGCGAGATCTGCATCAAGGCCGACGAGAACACCCACGGCATCCTGATGGAGTACTATCGCAACCCCGAAAAGACGGCCGAGGCCATCCACGACGGCTGGTACCACACGGGCGACACGGCCTGGGAAGACGAGGACGGCTACCTGTGGTACGTCGGCCGCAACGACGACGTCATCAAGAGTAGCGGCTACCGCATCGGGCCCTTCGAAATCGAGAGCGTCATGCTGGAACACGAAGCGGTGCGCGAAGTTGCCGTTACGGGCGTACCCGACCCGCTGCGCGGCTTCGCCGTGAAGGCCACGGTAGTGCTGGCGCCTGGGTTCAAGGGCACCGACCAGCTTACGAAGGACCTGCAGACGTGGGTAAAGCGCAAGACGGCGCCCTACAAGTACCCCCGCATCATCGACTACGTGGAAGAATTGCCGAAGACGGTCAACGGCAAGATTCGCCGCGTTGCCATCCGCAAGGAAGACGAGGCCAAGGCTCACCTGCCCCAGGAACACGACAAGAAAGACGGCCTGGTATAACGCCTCGCTACAGAGCACATGCAGCCGCCCGCGATCGATTCGCGGGCGGTTTTTTATTGGCCGAAGCCGGGGAAGCGCAAACGAAAACGAGCCCGCAGCAGGCGCTACGGGCTCGTTGAAGGCATGCGTTATGCGTGAGCTACTGCACGCGCATGAACAACGCCGCAAAGTGGGCGTCGGTGCCCGCTGCGGTAAGCGGGCTCTTGAAGAACAGGCCACGGGCCTTGTTGGCGTCTTCGGGATCCCAGGGAACCAAGCGGAATCCCTTGCCCTGATCGGATTCCAGGAACGCCTTCACGACCTGCTCGTTTTCCTGCGCGAGCACCGTGCAGGTGGCGTAGGCAAGGCGACCTCCCACCTTCACGCGGGTGGACGCCTCGGAAAGCATCTGAAGCTGCAGTTCGGAAAGGGCGCGCACATCGGCGGGACGCAGGCGCCAGCGTATTTCGGGATGACGACGCAGCGTACCCACGCCCGAGCAGGGAGCGTCGAGGAAGACGCCATCGTAGAGCATCTTGCCCAGGGCGGAAAGATCGCGCGCATCGAGCGTGCGGACTCCTTCCAGCTCGACCCCGAACTGCTGGGCGCGCTTACGCAGCAAATCGGCCTTGAAGCCGTGATTGTCGATGGCAGTGAGCTGCATCTGCTTGCCCCACATGCGATGAGCATGCGCCTGGATGAGGATGGTCTTCGTGCCGCGGCCCGAACCGATTTCCAGGAACGTGCCAGGCTGCTCCGGCAGCACGCGCGACGCGATGACCTGGGCAGCAGCGTCGCTTACCAGCAAGCCGCCTTCCCTGAACAGGTACTGCGCGGCGTGTGCGGCGACGGCCGTGCTGGGCGCGTGGTAGCACCCGGGAACGGCATGCGAGGCAACGGTGACGCTCTCGAGCGTAACGCCCTCGCGCGCAAACGTGCGCTTCACGCGGTCTTCGTCGACCTTCAGGCCCGGCACGGCGAAGAACACGGGGGCAGGATGATTCGAAGCCTTCATGAACACGTCGGCGCCATGGCGACCCAGCTGGGCGATGAGCTGCTCAGCAAGCCACGCGGGAAAGCCATGCTTGCGCCCCAGCGCAGCGTCGTCGGTATGCGGATTCGCGAACGGGAAATCGAGCTTGGCACGCACGATCTTGCGCAACACGGCGTTTGCCAAGCGCGCAGCCTTGGGCTGCACATGGCGAACGAGCTCTACGCCCTGGTCGACCACGGCGTGAGCGTCTTTGCCCAGGAAGATGACCTCGTACGTGCTGATGCGCAGCGCATCACGCACGTCGTCCTGCACGTCGCGAGGCGTGTTCAGGCAGCGATTGATGACCTCGTCGAGCGTGCCCCACGTGGCCACAACGCCCAGCACGAGCACGCGCGCAAAGCCCGCGTCGGACGCAGAAAGCTTGGCGTCGCGCAGATACGCCGTAAGCACATCGGACGCAAACGCCTGGCGCTGGCGCACCGTAGCGCACACCTCTACCGCCGCACGACGGGCGGGGGAAAGTTTAGCCATCGATAGCCTCCCAGGTGATAAGGCCGCTCTTGACGTTCTGGATGCCCATGGCGAAATCGCGGCCCGACATGGAGTGCTTGCCCGCGGGGCGCACTTCGATGACCTTCAGCGGGCGATCGGCGCAGCCAATGTAGAGCTCTTTCTGGAACAGCATGACGCGGCCCTTCGCGAGCTTCATCTTGTCGCAGTTCAGGCGGCTGGCTTCGCGCTCGGCCGCGATGATGGTGACCTGGCGCGAGGCGATGACACAGCGAGCGGGATGCGGCGCAGAGGAAGCCTGCACCTTCTTGGCGGCGTCGGCCGCCTTGTCGGTGGGTGCCAGGTAGAACTCGTGCTTTTCCACCTTCGGAGCGTACGTGGCGAAGAAATCGTCCTGCTTCTTCCACTCGATATGGCCGCCATCCTCGAGAACGGCAAGCGTGGTAAGCAGCGCCTGGGAACCCAGGTCGGAAAGCTCGCGCGTGAGCTCGGTGGCGTTCTTGGAGCCGATGTCGGTGGTGCGCACGACGCCGTAATCGCCCGTGTCGAGGCCTTCCTCCATGCGCATGATGCACACGCCAGCCTGCTCGTCGCCCGCCAGGATGGCGCGCTCGATGGGAGCAGCGCCTCGCCAGTGCGGCAGCAGGGAGGCATGCACGTTCAGGCAGCCATGAGGCGGCGTGTCGAGCACGCGCTTGGGCAGGATGGCACCATACGCCGCAACGCAGATGACATCGGGGGCAAGCGCGGCAATTTCGCGTTGGGTGGCGGCATCGCGCAGGTTACGCGGCGTGAACACCGGAATGTTGTGCTGCACCGCAACCTGCTTCACCGGGCTGAAGACGAGCTTCTTGCCACGACCGCGCACGGCGTCGGGACGGGTGTACACGCCCACGACTTCGTGCTGCTGAATAAGGTTTTCCAGAATGGTGGCCGCATACGCGGGCGTGCCCATGAATAAAATTCTCATGCGCGCTTCCTAGTTGATAGCAGTCTGACCGGGCCTGGCACCAGCGGCGATGGCGGCATCGTAGTCACGCAGCGCCTTGATGCGAGCAATGGGATCGCAGCTTTCGAACAGCGTCTTGCCATCGAGGTGGTCGATCTCGTGCTGCAGGCAACGACCAAGCAGGCCATCGCCGGCGATTTCGCACTCGTTGCCGTCGACGTCGTAGTAGCGCACGCGGGCATACGGCGGACGCTTGACCGGCACGGAGATGCCCGGCAGGGAAAGGCAGCCCTCTTCCGCTACTTCGGGCTCGCCCGCGGTTTCCACGATAACGGGATTCACGAGCGTGATGGGATTCTGCGTTTCGCTTTCAGTGTCGCAATCGATGACGATGATGCGCTTGAGCACGCCCACCTGCGGGGCGGCCAGGCCGCAGCCATCATTGTTGTACATGGTGCGCGCCATGCGCTTGGAAAGGCGCTTCAGGCTGGGATCGCCCGGTTCGCACTCTTCCGCACGCTGACGAAGCATGGGGTCGGGCGACAATACGATTTTCATGGTTACTCCTCTATGCAAAGCACGCGCGCAATGGCATGCGCGCAGATATATTCGGTTATCCATTCTAGCGAGCGCGCGTACACACGGGGGAAACACGTGCGTAACGGCGCGAAAACACCATGCGAATAGGCGCAATGAGGCGCACGCATGCAAAGCGCTGGAAAGGCGATGCCCTACTGACCGGTGCGACGGCGAGAACGGCGCTCGGCAAGCTCGTGCTGAAGAGCGGAAACCGTTTCGAAAAGCAGCTCGGATTCCTCCTCGGAAAGCGCTTCGGGATGCGAGAGCTGCGCGCGGTACGTTTCGATCTGGCTGGCCAAGTCGCCCGTGGCCAGGATCTCGGAAAGGAAGCTGGCGTAGGCGTTGAAATCGTCACCTGCGGACGCATCGCTTTCGCGCTCCACGAGCAAACGCGACGCCTCGGGATACTGCGAGGTAATGCGCGCAGCAAGTTCGGCGGGCGTAAGCTGCGGGTTTTCGGCAATGGCGGCAAGCAGCTCGTCGGCAGCCTGCGCATGCAGAGGCACGTGCCACGCTACCTGGGCCAGCGACGCCGCATAGGGCATCACGAGCTCGGGATGATGCGCGCATACGCCAATGAACTCTGCCTCGTAGCGACGGCGGTTGCGCTCGTACACGGAAAGCTCCACGGGGGCCGGCATGGGCTCGGAGGCAGACGCAGGGCCCGACTCGTACGCCTCGAAGGGAACGTACTCGTCATAGGGCACGTATTCGGGGTCTTCGGGCGCAGAGGGCACGGGTGCCCCAGAACGCGAAGCAGCCTGAGGCTTGCCCTTGCCCTTCGCCGCCGCGTAGTTGCCATTGCGGGAATAATCGCGCCTGGTAGGCGGCGTAAGGCGCTTCAGACGCTCGATGGCGTCGCTTTCGCGCACGTGCAGGCGCCCGGCAATATCGACCGCGTATTCCGTAGCCAGAAGCGAATCCTTGATGGGAGCCAGCAGCGCGATGGCGTCGGCAAAAGCAGCCGTGCGACCTTCCGCCGTACTCGTATCGAAGCGCGCGATGTGGCGGTCGATGCCGAAGGCGATGAGCGGCTTGGCGGCATCGAGTTCGGCCTGCAGGGCCTCCACGCCGCGCTGATTTACGAAATCGGCCGGATCCAGATTATCGGGAAGCGTACATGCCAGAAGCTCCACCTGGTGCTTTCCCGCTTCGGGAGTCATGGACTCGTCGATGAAGCCCAACGCGCGGTCGGTGGCGCGCTGGCCCGCCTCGTCGCCATCGAACAGGTAGATGACGCGCTTGCCCGCATGGCGTGAGAGCACGCGAATATGCTGCGTGGTAAGCGCCGTGCCCAGGGTGGCCACGGCATTGGTAACGCCCGATTCGTGCAGGGCGATGACATCGGTATAGCCTTCAACCACGATGGCCGTACCAGTAGAGGTCATGCGCGACTTCGCCTTGTCCAGGCCAAAGAGCACGTTCGACTTGTGGAACAGCGGCGTGTCGTTCGTGTTCAGGTACTTCGGCTCGCCCTTCCCCACCACGCGACCGCCAAAGGCAATGCACTGGCCCGATTCGTCGTGAATGGGAAACATGATGCGGTTGAAGAAGCGGTCGCGCGGGCGCGAGCCGTCGTACTGCACGACCACGTTCGCGTCGATCATTTCCTTGATGGAATACCCGCGGGAACGCAGATGAGCGATGAGCGCACCACGGCCCGGAGCGAAACCAAGGTTCCAATCCTTCGGCACGGAACCGCCCAGGTTGCGCCCGCCCAGATAGGCGCGCGCGGCGTCAGCCTCGGGGCTCTTCAGGCGCATGAGCTGGGAATGATAGAAATCGCGCGTGTCGTTGCATACGCCACGCAAACGCTCCTTGTAGCTACGCGGAATGCTGGGGCCGCCCGATTCCTTGATTTCGATGCCTGCCCGTTCCGCCAAGCGGCGCACGGCGTCGGGGAATTCGATGCCCTCGGTCTTCATGACGTACGTGAACACGTCGCCATGTTCGTGGCAACCAAAGCAGTAGTATTGCTGGGTATTGGGGTCGACCTTGCAAGAAGGCGATTTCTCTTCGTGGAAGGGACAGCAACACCAAAAATCGCGCCCCTTCTGCCGCATGACCGAGCGTTCCGAGAATAAGGCTACGATATCGGTAGCGGCACGAACCCGTTCCTTATCCTCGTCGCTGATGCCAGCCAATGCGATCCTTCCCCTTCTAATGCAGAATCATGTTATCGCGAACCCATTGAATATTGCCCATAACCGTTGAGATGAGCTCTTCGGTGGAAGAGAACTTCATCATGGGCCGTAGCCAATGATGATACTCCACCCAAATGCGTTGGCCATATAAATCGCCGTCGAAATCGAGCAAATGTACCTCGCAGTTGGCGGTGGACTCGTCTTTGAATACGGGGCTCACGCCCGACGAGATAGCCGCCTTGTACGGCACGCCGTCGACGCGCGCGATACCCGCGTACACGCCATCGGCGATGACCTTCTGCTGCGGCGGCACAAGCAGATTCGCCGTGCGAAAGCCGAAGTCACGGCCATCCTGGCGACCCGCAAACACCTTCTCGTGAATAGCGTACGGACGCCCGAGCAGGCGATTCGCCATGTTGATTTCGCCATTGGCAAGCAAGCCGCGAATGCGCGTGGCCGAAATGGGGCGCCCATCGGAAGACACCAGATGATGCGCATGGATGGTGGTTCCCGAGTGCTCGGCCCATTCCTGCAGGTCGGACACATGACCTGCGGCCTTCGCGCCAAAGGCGAAATCGGAACCCACATGCAAAAACGCGGGAACGTGGCCGCCAAACGTAGACTGCAGGAACTGAAGCGGCTCGTTCGCAGCGAACTCGCGCGTAAACGGCAGCGCGCACACTGCGTCGACGCCGGAATCGGCCAAGGCGTCCAGGCGATCCTCGTTGGACAGGAGTTTCTTCAGGCCCGCGGGATCGAAGATCTCGTCGGGGTCGATGTCAAACGTGAGGGCAATGGAACGTCCGCCGCTCTGGGCAGCCGATTCGATAGCCGCATCAAGTAGATAGCGATGCCCCGTATGCACGCCATCGAACACGCCAAACGCACACGAAGCGCCATCGAAGAGCGAATAATCGAACGAATCGTCGACCCTATATATCGGAGCCACGTTTCACCCCCACCGCAAAGCCGCAACACGATTTCAGGGAATCGCTTGCAGCGTCGTACGAATACATGGCCTTGAGCGTATCGCCGACGACGATGCATACTTCCTCACCGTCGAACAGCGGCCCATCGGCCGGATGCACACCGCTCGTGCACCCGCAAAGCGCCATCTGCTGACGCACCTTGGTATCGTAGGCAAAGAGCGGCAGGTCCGCAACAGGAAGAGGACGCCCGCATTCGACATCGCGCTGCAGAGAGCCGCGCGCGAACACGAACCGACGCTCCATGAGCTTCACCGGATCGAGCAGGCTTCCAAACGGGTCGCGCTCGAGCGCCTCGAGCGAAACGCACGATTCCACGTCGAGCAAACCCGTGCACGTTCGACGCAGGTAGCCAACATGGGCGCACGTACCCATGGAGGACCCCAGGTCGCGGGCTATGGAGCGAATGTACGTACCCGCGGAAACGCTGGCACGTACCTGCCACACGGGGACGTCCCCGCATAGCTCGAAACCAATGAGCTGGGCCTCGTAGATTTCAATATCACGCGGCTGCAATTCGATGATGTTGCCGCGACGCGCTTCCTCGTAGGCCTTCTTGCCATTCACCTTGATGGCGGAATACACGGGCGGAAGCTGCTTGTGCTTGCCCACCAGGCCCGCTACGACTTCGCGCGCATGCAGCTCGTCGTACGCCTGGCTAGGAACAGAAAGCGTCTTCGTGACCTGGCCTTCCGCGTCGTCGGTATCGGTTGCCGTACCAAAGACGACCGAGAACTCGTACGTCTTGTCGTGCGCGGTAAGGAATCGATCCAAGCGCGTGGCAGGGCCCACGCAGATGATGAGCGCACCAGTAGCCGCAGGGTCGAGCGTGCCCGTATGGCCAATGCGTCGCTCGCCGTAGATGCGGCGGCAACGATTTACGACATCGTGGGACGACATGCCCGCGGGCTTGTCGATGCCCACGACAAAGGAATACCCCGTAGAACTACGCTTAGCCATGGCGGGACCTACAGGGCGGCAAGCTCGGCGGCAACCGCTTCGCGCGCCTGCGCAAGCGTGCCATGGAACGTGAAGCCAGCAGCCGCACGATGGCCACCGCCACCAAGACGATTCGCAATGCTAGCAACGTCGGTATCGTCCTTCGCGCGCAGACTGCCGCGCACGCAATCTTCCTGCTCGCGCAGGATGCATGCCACGCGAATGCCACGCACGGAACGAAGAACGTTAATAAGGGGCTCGGCATCGGCCTTCACGGCGCCAAGCTCTTGGAAGTCGGAAAGGGTAAGGTAGCTGATTGCCGAAACGCCGTCTTCCGAAAGGGACATACGGCTGAGCATGACCTTCTGCAGCTCGAGCGAGGCAAGGCTGCGATTCTGGAAGACTTCGCGCGCGACCAAATCGGGACGCGCACCCGCTTCCACCATGCCAGCCGCCAGGCGAAGTGCCTGCGCGTTGGTATTCTGGAAGCTGAAGCCACCCGTATCGGTAACCAAGCCCGTGTAGCAGCACAGGGCCACTTCGGGCGTGAGCGGAGCACCCAGCAGCTCGACGAGCTGCCAGATGATCATGGAGCAGGATGGAGCCTGCGAATCGACGTAATACGCCTGGGAAAGCGGCGTCTTGAAGAGATGATGGTCGACTGTGACGGTATGGGAGGCACCGGCATGTAGAGCGGCGGCGTCTTCGCCCAACCGGGCGGCGGCGGGCACGTCGACCGTGACGAACGTGTCGAAGCTGCCCTGAAACTGGGATGCGGGAACCAATTCGGAAGCGCCCGGAAGGAAGCGCAGGCCGTAGTCAATGGGCTCGTCGTGAGCCAGCAGGCACGTAACCTGCTTGCCAAGGGAACGCAGCGCATGCGCCAGGCCCAGCTGCGAGCCAATGCAATCGCCATCGGGGCTAATATGGCCGCAGATGACGAGGCTCTGCGCTTCGAGCAGCGCAGACGCCACGCCTTCCAGGCTACCGAACTCGCTAGTCAACGCTTCCACCGCTCCTCTTGGCCTCGCGAAGCAGGGCGCTTTCGATGCGCTCGGCCTCGTCGACGCTAGCATCGAGGATGAAGCGCAGCTCGGGCGCAACGCGCCAGGACAGACGCTTCGCCATAAGCGAGCGAATGCGGCCCTTGGCGCCCTCGAACGCGGCGGCAACGCTTTCGTATTCCGAAGAGCTTGCCGTGTAGTACACGTTGCACACGCTGCGGTCGAAGCTGACTTCGCAGCCCGTAATGGTGACCAGCGACAGACGCGGGTCGGAGATGTCGAAGAGCAGCGCGCTGGCGATGACCTCGCGCGCTTGCTCGTTTACCTTGCGAGAAGAACTACCCTGCTTCATTACTCGGTACGCTCCACTTCCACCGTCTTGTAGCCTTCGATGGTGTCGCCCACCTTGATGTCCTGGTAGCCGTCGATGCCAATGCCGCATTCGTAGCCCGAACGCACGCTCTTGACGTCGTCCTTGAAGCGACGCAAGCTGGCGATGGTGCCTTCGTAGACAACCGTACCGTCACGCACGATGCGCACGCGGTCGTCGCGGCTGATCTCGCCTTCCATAACGTAGGCGCCGGCGATGGTGCCCACCTTGGGAACCTTAAACGTCTCGCGAACTTCCACGATGCCCGTGTCCTTTTCCACGATATCGGGCGAAAGCAGACCAACGCGAGCGGCGTTGATGTCTTCGATAGCCTGGTAGATAACGCGATACAGGCGAATGTCGACCTTTTCCTTTTCCGCCATCTGCTTGCTCTTGCCCATGGGGCGCACGTTGAAGCCGATGATGATGGCGTCGGAGGCGGCAGCCAGCGTGACGTCGGTCTCGGTGATGCCACCAACGGCAGCATGGATGATGTTGATCTTTACTTCCGACTGGTCCATCTTGTCGAAGGCGCCACGCAGGGCCTCGATGGAGCCGTCGACGTCGGCCTTCACAACCAGGTTCAGGTCGGTCGTCTTGCCTTCCTCGATACGGTTGAACAGGTCGTCCAGCGACATGTGGGAAGCTTCCTGCTGCTTCAGGCGCTTGCGCAGAGCGCGTTCCTCGGCCAGCTTGCGGGCGTCACGCTCGTCTTCGAACACGCGGAACTCGTCACCGGCAGTGGCAACGCTGTTCAGGCCCAGGATCTCGACCGGGTCGGCGGGATGCGCCTCGTCGCGATGCTCGCCACGCGGGTCGATGAGGGCGCGCACGCGGCCATAGCTGGTGCCGGCAACCACGGTGTCGCCGGGATGCAGCGTACCACGGGCAACAAGCACGGTGGCCACGGGACCACGGCCCTTGTCGAGCTTCGACTCGATGACGTAGCCACTGGCGTCGGCATTCGGGTTGGCCTTCAATTCCAGAACGTCGGCCTGGAGCAGAATGGTTTCCAGCAGGTCGTCGATATGCAGGCGCTTCTTGGCCGACACGTCGACGAACATGTTCTTGCCGCCCCATTCCTCGGGGATGATGCCATATTCGGTGAGCTCCTGACGCACGCGGTCGGGCGTGGCACCGGGCTTGTCGATCTTGTTCACGGCAACCACGATGGGCACGTCGGCGGCCTTGGCGTGGTTGATTGCCTCGACCGTCTGCGGCATGACGCCGTCGTCGGCGGCAACAACCAGAACGACAACGTCGGTGATGCTGGCGCCGCGGGCACGCATAGCGGTAAACGCCTCGTGACCAGGGGTGTCGATGAAGGTAACCTGACGGCCGTTGAGGTCGACCACCGAAGCGCCGATGGCCTGCGTGATGCCGCCAGCCTCGCGCTCGGCAACGCCCGTCTCGCGGATGGCATCGAGCAGGCTCGTCTTGCCGTGGTCGACGTGACCCATGACGGTAACTACCGGCGGACGCGGCTTCAGGTCTTCCTCGCTGTCGTTGTACACGACGGCGTATTCTTCCTCGGGGTTCACAACGCGCACCTTGCGGCCCATGTCATCGGAAATGAGCTCGATAAGATCGTCGGACATGCTCTGTGTGAGCGTGAGCACCTGGCCCAGCATGAACAGACGCTTGATGACGTCGTTGGGGGCAACGCCCAGCAGCTCGGCAAACTTCTGCACCGTAGCGCCCTGGGGAATCTCGATGACGGAATCGTCGAGCACCAGGCTGGGATCGAGGCCCTTCTGAATGGCTTCCATCTCGGCGCGCTCGCGGGCTTCCGCCTGACGCTTTTCCTTGCGCTTGCGGCGACGGCCCTCGCCCTCGTGGCTAGCAGCGGCAACGGCAGCACGTGCTTCGGAAAGCACCTTGTCACGCTGCAGCTTTTCGGCCTTTACCGCCATCTGAGCGTAGCGATCTTCACCGGATTCAACCTGCTGACCAGCCAATTCGGGTACATCGGGCTCGAAGGTGTGGCCGCTGTGGCGGCCCTTCTTGCCACGCGCGGGAGCATTGCCGCGAGCAGCCTTGGCACGGGCGGCAGCTTCCTGCTTGCTCTGCTGGAGACGCTGCTTTTCGCTTTCGATCTGAGAAAGCAGCGAATCGAAGCGGCTGGAGGTGGTGGGAACGGTACGAGCCGGAGCCTTGGGGGCAGCAGCCTGTTCCGCGGACTTGTGGGAAGACTTGCTGCGAGAGGCATGCAGACGCTGTTCCACGGCCTGCTTCTTCGCAACGTCGCGCTTAACGGCGGCCATGCGGGCACGGGCCTTGGCTTCGGCGGCCTCGCGCGCAACGCGCTCCTTCTCGGCGGCAATCTGCTCCGCCAGGTTCGCATAGGGCGAAGGCGGACGCTTCACTGCCGGAGCCTGGTCGGCTTGGGCCTCTTCGGCATCTTCTTCGGATTCTGCCGCCTGCTGCTTACGCTTGGCGCGCTCGGCTTCGCGCTGTGCGCGTTCCGCTTCCACAGCAGCACGACGCTCGGCCTCTTCCTCGGCCTTCTTGGCTTCGGCTTCGGCCTTTTCCTCGGCAAGCTTGCGAGCTTCCTCGTCGTCGATGATGCCCGCGCGCTCCTTCAGTTCGGGCGCAAGGTTCTTGCGAATCTTGTCGACGTAGGCATCGTTGAGAACGCTCGCGTGGCTCTTGGCCGGAATTTTCATTTCGGCGAGGCGATCGAGCAGTTCCTTACTGGTCATGTTCAGCTCTTTCGCCAGCTCATGTACGCGCATAATTGCCATTCGTTCTCCTTACATTACTTCAGACCGCGAAATCGCGTCGCGCATATCGGCGACAACGCGCGCGAGATCTTGATCGGACACTTTCATCTTCAACGCACGATCTAACCGCTTGGTCTTGCATGCCCGATCAAGACATGCGGCAGAACAGACATAGGCACCGCGGCCGGAAGCACGCCCCGTTGCGTCGAACGAGACGGCCCCCTCCGGAGAACGCACAACGCGATAGAGGGAATTCTTTCCCTGCTGCGCACCGCAGGCAATGCAGGTGCGCACGCGCTTTGCGCCGGCCGTTTGCATGTTGCCGTTCTGCCCCATAGGTGCTTCCGCCTACTCTTCCGACTGCGAAGCGTGGATGCCGCAGAAGTGGCTGCCCGGACGGGCATGGTTGCGGCAGCGAACGCCATCGGGGCTTACATATTCGCACAGGCCATCTTCGTCTTCAGCGACGTCTTCGTCGATGAGCACGTTGTCGACCGGCGCAGGCGAACCTGCAAAGGAAGCGGACTTGATATCGATGTGCCAACCCGTGAGGCGCGCAGCCAGACGGGCGTTCTGGCCTTCCTTGCCAATGGCCAGGGAAAGCTGGTCGTCGGGAACGACCACGGTGGCGTACTGGGTTTCCTCGTCGATTTCCACGTGGGAAACGCGCGCCGGGGAAAGGGCGTTACGCACGTACACGGCCGGGTCTTCGCTCCACTGGATGACGTCGACGCGCTCGTTGCGCAGCTCTTCGACCACCATGCGCACGCGGCTGCCACGGGGGCCAACGCAAGCGCCTACCGGGTCGAGGTTAGCCTCGCGGCTGTACACGGCCACCTTGGAACGAGCACCAGGCTCGCGGGCGATGGACTTGATTTCCACCACGCCGTCGTAGATTTCGGGAACTTCGATCTCGAACAGGCGACGAATGAGGTCGGGATGGGTACGGGACACCACGATGGACGGACGAGCCTGCTCGCCACGGGCCTTCACGTCTTCGGAGTTCGGGTTGCGCACTTCGATGATGAGCGTCTTCAGGCGCTGGTTGTGACGATAGCGCTCGTTCTTCGGGCGCTCGTTGCGCTCGTTGGGATAACGCGTCTTGTCGTAATGCGGCAGTTCCGCTTCCACGCCATCGCGAATCTTGATGATCGTGAAATCGGGCGTGCCCTGCAGTACGGTACCGGTGACCAGGTCGCCCACGCGCTTGCTGAACTCTTCGTAGATGGTCTGACGGCCAGCCTCGCGCACGAGCGTGGAGATGACGCTCTTGGCGTTCTGGGCGGCAATGCGGCTCACGTCGTGAGGCGTGACGTCGCGCTCTTCGAACTCGGTGTATTCGCCGGTTTCCTCATCGGGCTCGCCTACGGGCACGAGCTCGTACACGTAGATCTTGCCGGAGTTGCGGTCGATGGTGACGCGAGCGTCCCATTCCAGGTCGAGGATATGCTGATAGCTTTTCGCGAGCGAAGCTTCCAGACGCTCGATAAGATAGAACTCATCGATCTTTCGCTCGTGAGCGAGCATCTGCAACGCTTCAATCAGCTCTGAACTTGCCATAGCCGTTCGTCCTTTCCTCTATGCGTTGAAATCGATTTTGCCCTTTACGCGGGCACGTTTGATGTCTTCCAGCGGAATGGAGACGGACTCGCCTTCCGCTTCTACGATAACCGAGCCATCCTGGAAGCCGCGGAGCACGCCCGTCCACTTGGAGCGGCCGGAAACGGGGCCGCGGCAGGTGATGAGGACGTCTTCGCCCGCGAACTTGGTGAAATGCTCGGGCGTGCGCAACGGGCGGTCGATGCCCGGGGAGCTTACTTCGAGGGTGTAGGCACCGGGGAACGGATCGATGTCGTCCATGATGGCGCCAATCCACTTCTGGGCAGCCGCCAGCTGGTCGAAACCGACACCGGAAGGCGTATCGATGTACACCTTGATGGTGGGAGCCTTCTTGGCGCCCGCCACTTCCACGGTAACGATCTCGATGCCCGCCTGGGTAGCAGCAGGCTCGAGCGCCTCGAGCAGCGTTTCTTCCTTTCGCGTGAGCACGTTCGCACCTCCTGATCGTTTATCGCCCTAGAAAAGAAGAAAGCGGGACGAATCCCACTTTCCAACATTCCGAAAGTATTCCGTATGCGACTTATCGCAAACTCGAATATTTATACCACATTGGAATCAATTTGCCAATGCCATGGAGGTTTCACCACAAATTGCCCCAGCGGGCTAAGCAGGCCGCGCATCCTTCATAGACGACTTGTGGGCGTACATGCTCTCGTCGGCGACGATTTCGGCAGCCTCGAACGAACCATGCTCCTTCACGCTTGCCGACCCAACGGCAATGCGCATGGGAAGGGGTGCTCCCTCCCCCGCATTGAACTCGTCGAGCAGCTCGTTTAGGCCCACCAGGCACTCGCGGAAATCGGCAGCGGGATCGGACGTGCAGATGACGGCCGTGAATTCGTCGCCACCCTTGCGATAGCACCCGCCGAACTTGCCAAACGTACGGTTGATACAATCGACGGCAACGCATATGTAGCGATCGCCCGCCTCGTGGCCCAGCGTATCGTTGACGTTCTTCAGGTTGTTCACGTCAAGCATGCAGACCGCAGCGTCTTCCAGCTGCCCCGATTCGAACATGCTCTGCAGCTCTTCCTTGGCGTCGTTCCACGCACGCACGTTGCCAATGCCCGTAAGCGCATCGGTAACGGCGAGGTTGCGAATCTCGTCGATCTGGCTGGCGCTTACGGCATCGCTCTTCACGATCTTGCCGATGTGCATGTACACGATGAGAAGAGCCACGAGCAAGCCGAGGGATGCGAACATGCCCGGAGTGTAGAACGAAAAGCGAACGTACATGTACGCCACGAGGTCGACGACCGAAGCGGCGATGAACACCACGAGTGCATTAATGACGGAACCATGGCGCACGTAGTGACCCGCGCTCCGCTGCAGGCGAACGGTAGAGGCGATCATGTAGATGGCCAGGGCAGCCTGCAGGAGCATGGCCACACGCACGGCATGCATGGTGTAGTGGATGTCGAGTATGTCCGCCAGGTTCAAAACGAACGCTGCGATAGTCAATGCCATGGCAACGGAAAACGACGCCCAGACGTAGCGCTTGCGACGCTTCACCATAAGGGAATCGGCGAAAGCCACGAGCAGGTACGGCGCGAAGATCAGGCTGTAGCAATCGATGACGCGCCACAGCTGAATGCCGCCCGCAAGCAGGTACGGGATGAGCGTATGCATGGCAGCCCACACGCCCATAATAACGCTGAACAGGCCAAGGGATGCCAGGTTGAAGGCAATGTGACCGATATTTCGCAGGTAGAAGTGCATGCCAATGAGAACCGACCCAAGAAAGACCACGGCAAGGCACACGACACCCAGGGGTACGCCACGCAGGAAATGACGATGCACGTAATCATTCGCCGAGGATATTTCCATGGCCTTGAACTCCGACGAATTGTCGGCATACATGCCATTCACGTAGATGACGACTTCCGTACCCGCAACGGACTGGGGCAGGTCGATGAAGTGAAACGCGTACCCGTAGTTATGGCCCACCAACGGAGAACGTTCCGGCTGGAAGCTATAAACCTCTTCCCCGTTCACGTACACGATGAAATTCGTATTGCAGCTACAGAAGATAAGCTCGGAGCCTGGATTCAGCTCGTACGGAAGCCTGTTGTGAAGTATAACGTTATCGCCGTCGGATAGATTTGCGGCGCCAAGCATGGAAAGGTCAACGAGATTCCCGCCTTCGTCGGTCCAGCCCCTAGCAAAGGACGTCTGCACCGATTCGACATCGGCATCATAGATGTATTCGCTGGACGCAATCAACGACAGAATAGTAAGCACGCAAGCAACCAGGACCACCACGATGGCCTGGGCTCTAATGCGATATGAACGCATACTCGCAGACACAGGAACCTTTCCCCAAACAGCCCCACTTACATATCGTATTGTACCAAGCAACCCTGCTAGGAACGGGAGAGATGGCAATTACCGCCAAACGGAACTATACGCCCGCGTGGAGCCCGTCGGTGGTGCCCTCGCAAAGCACGACGCCATCCCCCGCCTCGTTCAGGCAGAAGCAAGCCGTGCGACGCGGATCCACCTTATGACCCGCAGGAGCCTCGACTTCCTTCAGGTAATACTTGGCGCCCTGCAGCAAGCGCACGTCGTCGAAGGTGATGTAGCCGCTCGCGTCACTGGTGGCCTCTGCGATAAGAGCATCGGCCGAACCATCGGAAGAAGCCATCCATAGGGCGTAGGTGGAGCCTTCCAGGCCCTCACCGCCTTCGCGCGAGACCTTCTGCACGCGCAGGCTCATGCCCTCGGTGGTATTGCGGAACACGGGAATGCTCACCACGCGGCCGTCGACCGTATACGTTTCCTCGGTCTGAAGCGAATCGTTCGCACCGTCGCCGTCTGAGTCGACCGCGGAAACCACCACGGTGTAGACGATCGTAGTGCCATCGTAGGTTACGCCCGAATCGGAACCGGCTAGCTCCACGATGCTATACGTATGAACGCCCACGTCATCGAGGGTATACTCAATGCCCAGAGAACCCTCCTCGAAGAAGGAAACCAGACCGTCGGCGTCGTTGGTGGCATCGGCCACCACGTTGCCGCCTTCATCAAGCAGCTGGAAGTGGAACGCACCCGCCTGCAGCGCAAACGAGCCATCGAGCGTCTTGTGCACCTGCGGATACACCTGCGTGGAAGCGGAGCCCTCGGTGTAGCCCATGAGCGAAAGCGACTGGTAGCCCAGGCGCTCAGCGTCGTTGTTGTAGAAGGCAACCGAATCCTCGCTCACCTGGGTGCGCTCGTCGGTACCGTCCTGCACGCTCCACGAGGCGGTCACGTTCATGGACTCGCTCACCGTAACGTCCACATAGTAGACGGCGGTGTCGCACGCGATGCTGCTTGAGCCCTGTACTTCCTCGATCCTGTAGTGATACGCGCCCGGCTGCTGATAGGCGATCTGAGGGAACGCGACCGTGGCTTCGCCCTGCTCGTCGAACGAGGCATTCGAGACGGTAACCGTAAACGCCTGACCAGCATCGATTACCTCACTCGAAGCGCCATACGAGGCGCTCTCGCCCGCGCGCTCGGAATAATCATCGTCCAGCGCGGTAAGGGTGAATTCGAACGTGGGGTTCACAGCGTCGCCGTAGTAGAACTTGGCCACCGAAAGCGCGTGCTGCGCCTGGAAATACGAATTCTCGAAGACGGGAGCATCGCTGGAGTCATCATCGTAGGAAACGGACGCCTGCAGATGCCCCACCCCATCATCGGCAACCGTCACGGTAGCGACATGGGTTTCGGAGGTGTACGTGTAAGCGCCCAGCGTATAGGTGCCATCGCCGTTATCGGTTGCGCCCTCGGGAATGACCTCGGCAATGCTATAGGTATACGTACCCGCCGCGCTGTACGAAAGCACGGGGAACGCAACGCTACCGTCGGCGGCATTCGAAACGGTTGCCGTGGTGCCAGCTGCATTATCCGAGGTGCCCTGCAGCGTGAACTGGAACTGGCCCGCCTGCAGCGCCGCGCCCGTGAGCTGCTTTTCGGCCGAGACCTGAGCATAGGCATCGCTTGCGCCATACGCGTTCGTGAACGTGGCTGCATCGGAAGACTCGTCATCGTATGAAACGGTAGCGCTCAAGTGGCCCGCGCCGTCATCGACGAGCGTAACGGTGGCGGAATGAACGGATGCGTCATAGGCAACGCCATCGAGCACGTATACGCCAGCCTCCTGCGTGGCGCCTTCGGGAATGACCTCGGAAAGAGCATACGTGAAGGTAGCAGTACGCGTGCCATCTGCGGCAACGGGAACATCAGCCACATCGTCCATGGTGAACGCGAGCGCATCGAAGGAAGCAATGCCACCCGTGGCGGCGGTGGCAGTTGCCACCTGCTCCTGCCCAGGCGCCGAACCCTGAGGCGAAAGCGTGAAGGCAAAGGCGTCCGATTCCGTCCAAGCACGGCCACTCAGCGTCTTTTCGACCTGAATGGTGGCCTGGGCATCACTGGTGGCGTAGCTATTCTGGAAGAGCGCGCTCGAGCCGCTGCCATAGGCGGCACTCACGGCAAGTGTACCGTCGCCATTGTCGAGCACGGTCACGACCACCTGCTCGACATGCGCATCGTACGTATAGCCATTCAGCACGTACGTGCCATCTTCCTGCAGCGTGGCGCCCTCGGGGACGTTCTCCACGATGGTATAGACATGCTCACCAACGTCAGAAAGCGTATAGGCAAGATCGGCGAAGGCGAAATCGCCGTTCGCGTCGTTGGAGACCGTCTGGCTGTCGATGCCCTCACCCGAAAGCGTGAACTGGAACTGCCCCGCCTGGATTGCACGGCCGGAAAGGTCCTTATGGCCCGTAAGCTGGATAGATCCGCTCGCGTCGTACGAGTTTGCGAACGCAGCGCCCGCAAAGACGTCTTGCCCGTCATACGTAACGCTCAACGTACCGTCGCCATTGTCTTCCACCTGGACCGTCACCGTTTCCACATGGGTATCGTACGTAACGCCCGCAACCGTTCCAGGAAGCTCGCAAATCTGATACTCGTGCGTACCCACGTCGGCAAGCGTATACGTGATGGGCGCAAACGACGCCAGGCCGCTCTCATCGTTGCGAGCCGTTTCCATAACGCCATCGCCCGAGAGCTGGAATGCGAACTCGCCCTGCTGGAGCGTACGACCCAGCAGCGACTTCGTAGCAAACAGGTTCGCGGAACC
Organism: Denitrobacterium detoxificans; assembly: GCF_015062615.1. Classification (GTDB taxonomy): domain Bacteria; phylum Actinomycetota; class Coriobacteriia; order Coriobacteriales; family Eggerthellaceae; genus Denitrobacterium; species Denitrobacterium detoxificans_A. The sequence continues at coordinate 431,119 of NZ_SUUH01000002.1, read as the reverse complement.
CGAAGCGTCGTAGCTGTTCACGAACACACAGCCGCTTTCGCCGTCGGAATACGCGGCGTCGACGCTAAGCTTGCCGAATCCGTTATCGGACACGGTTACGGTAACCGTATGCACCTGAGCATCGTAGGTAATGCCATTTTGCGTATACGTGCCATCGGCATTGAGCGTAGCGCCCTCGGGGACCACTTCGCTGATCGTGTACGTGTACTGCTTGCCAACATCGGCAAGACCGTACGAGATAGAGCCAAAGTCAATAGCAGCCGAAGAGCCGGAATCGGGCGTGATGGTCACGCTCGTCTGGCTGGGCATGGGCGTGCCTTCTGCAGCGCTCACCTGGAACGTGAAGCTATCGCCCTGCTGGAAGCTGCGTCCCGTAATCTGCTTTTCCGCAGACAGCTCAAGCGAACCCGTGGCGTTATACACATTGGTAAACGTCACGCCATCGGCGTCGGTGAGCACCTGCGTGGCAAGCGTGCCGGTGCCCGTATCGGTCACGCGCACGGTCACGTCTTCCACATGCGTGTCGTACGCAATGCCATTCACGTCGGCACCCAGCTCGGAAACGTGGTAGGTGAAGTCGCGCGACGTTGCGCCCTGCAGATCGGCCAGGTCATAGGAAATGGCATCGAACGCAAACGCACCGTACTCGTCATTCGAGACCGCCTGAATGACGTTTCCGTCGCTATCGGTAAGCTGGAACTGGAACTGCCCCTGGGCAAGGCGCGCATTCTGCAGCACCTTGGTACCCGCAATCGCAGCCTGACCCGAAGCATCGTAGGTATTGGTGAACACCAATCGCTCGCCATCGCTGTATTCCGCCTGCACAGAAAGCGTGCCGTCGCCATTGTCGCTTACCTGCACGGTCACCGTATGCACGTCGGCATCGTTGGTGACGCCATCCATGGTCGCCTGCTCAACGACGGTATACACATACGTATTGCCCGCATCGGCCAACGTGAACGGAATGGCATCGAACGAGCAGCGCACGAAGCCCGCGCCTGGTTCGGGTGTAACGTTCACGGACGTTTGCGCAGGCAGCGGAGCCTGAACCGAGGCGTCGTTGGCGCATTCGCCCGACACCACGAAGCGGAACGAATCGCTTGCGCTAAACGTACGGCCCTCGATGTATTTCTCGCACTCGAGTACGAAAGAACCCGATGCGTTGTACGCGTTCGCAAAGGTGGCAGCGGAAGCGCTGGCATCGCCATCGTAGACGGCGCTCGTGGAGAGCGCGCCCGTGCCATCATCGGTAACGGTAACGGAAAGGCGATGCGTGGACGTGTCGTACGTAATGCCATCGAGCGTGGGGGCTTGCGCGCTCACGCCTGCGGGCAGATCTTCGGAAAGAGTGTATTCGAATGTCTTGGTACGCGTACCATCTACGGAAACCGTCGCATCGGCCATATCGTCGAGCGTGTAGGAAATGCTGCTGAACGCAACGGAGCCAGAAGCGTCGTTCGTGCCGGAAGACACCACGTTGCCCTGGCTATCGCGCACGGTGAAGCTGAAGGCGCCTCCCTGTAGCGTCATGCCATCAAGCGTCTTGATTGCCTGCGGGGTATACGAACCCGTGGCAGCATACGCATTCGAGAACAGGGCGGAACCATGCTCGTACGTGGGCATGGCAACAAGGTGACCTTCCCCATCGTCAACTACTTCCACGGTTACCTGTTCCGAATGGCCGTCGTAGGTATAGCGGTCATATGTGTACGTGCCGTCGCCATTGCTCGTCGCCCCTTCGGGAATGACCTCGCGAATGACGTAGGAATACGTTCCTGCCTGCGTGTACGTAATATCCGAGAAGTTCACCGTGCCATTCGCCGCATTCGACACCGTTTCGATCACGCCAGATGCATCGGAAAGCTCGAATTGGAACGCGCCTTCGCTCGGCGCAACGCCATTGAGCGTCTTCATAGCCGAAAGGGCAACCGAGCCCGTGGCCTCGTAGGCATTCTGGAACGTCGTGCCGCCGCTATACGAAACGTCGGACACCAGATGGCCCGCACCGTCATCGGTAACGACCACGGTTACGTCTACGCTATGGCCATCGTAGACGTAGGCGCCCTTCTTCCACAGGTTCTGGCCTTCCACCTGCGTGGAACCTTCGGGGATGACCTCGGTGATGGTGTAGGCGTACGTGCCCGCTTGCGTATAGGAAACGGCATCGAAGCTCACCGTGCCATCGGCGGCGTTCTGCACCGTCTGCAGCGTGTTGCCCGAGGCGTCCTTCAACACGAAGCTGAACTGGCCTTCCTGCAGATCGCGGCCGGACAACTGCTTGAGCGCCTGGAACGTGGCGCTACCCGACGCACTGTAGGCATTCTGGAATGCAGCCGAACCATCGTCGTAGGTAACTTGCGTAGAAAGCGTGCCGTCGCCATTGTCGGAAACGGATACCTCCACGCGCTTCGACGACGTGTCGTACGTATAGCCAGCCTGCCCGTCGTTCACCTCGGACACGTAGTACACGAACGTCTTGCCCGCGTCGTCTTGCGTGTAGGCAATGCTATCGAAGGCAACGTTACCCTGGGCGTCGTTGGCCTTGGTCTGCAGCACAGCGCCCGATTCGTCGGTAAGCACGAAGCTAAACTGACCTTCGGCAAGGGAATGGCCGCTTACCGTCTTGGAGGCCACGATGGAGGCGCTGCCGCTGGCCACGTACGTGTTGGTGAAGTCGAGCGACTGCGCATTGTCGGAAGTGGTTACGGAAAGCGTACCATCCCCGTTGTCGGCCACGTTCACCACCACGGTATAGGCCTGATCGCTGCTCGTAACGCCCGCAGCGTTCACGGAGCGCTCAGTTACGGTATAGACATGCTCGCCCACGTCGGCAAGGCCGTAGGTTATGGCAGGATAGGAAATCTTGCCCGTCGCATCGTTGTACGCCGTAGCGATGACCTGGCCATTCTCGGAAATATCGAAGGCAAAGGAATCGCCGTCGGCAAGCGCGCGACCCTGCATGGTCTTCGCGCCCGCGAACTGCACCGAGCCGGAAGCGCTGTACGTGTTCACGAATTCGACCTGGGAAACCTCCTGGTCGTCGACGTAATACGTGGGCGTCACGGAAAGCGTGCCGTCTCCGTTGTCGGCGATGGAAAGCGAAACGGTATGCGTGCGCGCGTCATTCGAAACGCCACTCATGGAAGCCGACTCGGTAACGACGTAGGTATAGGTATGGCCCACGTCATCCAGGTCGAATTCGATGGCGCCAAACGAGAAGGCGGCGCTCGACCCCTCCTGGGGTGTAATGGTAACTGTGTTCGTTTCGGGCATGGGCGCGCTCGAAGCATCGGCGCCCGTGGCCTGCAGGGTGAACGTGAGAGCATCGGCCCCGGTAAAGGACGCATTCTGAAGCGTCTTCACGCCATCGAGCGTAAACGACGCCGAGGCGTTGTACGCATTGCGGAACACCCAGCCATAGATGTCGCACAGATCCTCGTTCGTAACAATGCTCTGGGAAGCGGAATCGTACGACACCTGCACGTACGCCCATTCGGAATGGGCATCGTAGGTCACACCGTTCAGCACGTAATGCTCGCTATCCACCTGCACGGCCCCATCGGGAATGACCTCGAACAGCTGGTAGATATAGCTCTTGCCAACGTCTTCGAACGTATAGGAATCGATATTGCTGAAGGAGACGACGCCCGAATCGTCGCAGGTTGCCGTACCAAGCGTTTCAATGTAATTCCAATTCTCGTCGTACTTCACCACGACGAACTGGAACTCGCCGGGCACGAGCGTACGGCCCGAGAGCACCTTGGTAGCGCTCAGCGAAAGCGATGCGCTGCCCGTGTAGGCATTCGAGAAGGCATACGTGGCTTCCCCACCGCTCGTTGCATACGTAGGCGTGGCGACAAGCTGGCCGCTTCCGTCATCGGCAACGGTAACGGTGACCGATTCCTCGTGTGGATCGTAGGACACGTTGGCATACGAATACGAGCCATCGGCGTTCTGCGTGGCACCCGCGGGAATGACCTCGCGAATGACGTAGTCATACGCGCCTTCGGAGTCATACGTGATGGCATCGAAGGAAACGTTGCCATCAGCGTCGTTGGATGCAGTTTGCAGCACGTTGCCGTTGGCATCGACAAGCTGGAACTGGAACTGACCTTCCTGCAACGTCATGCCGTCAAGTGTCTTCGAAGCGCCCAAAGAAAGCGACGTGCTCGTCAAACCGGTGGTGGAATTGCTGAAGACAACCGAGGAGGCAGAGCCATCGTCGTAGGTAACCGAAGCAGCCAGCTCCTGGGAATAGTTCTGCACCGCGGCATAGACGTTCACGGTCATGGTATGTACGGTTCCGTCGTAGACCACGCCGCCATACGAATACGTGCCATCGCCATTATCGGTGGCCCCGCTGGGAATGACCTCGCGTATGTAATAGGTGTAGGTTCCCTGCGTGCGATAGCTAATGTCCTCGAATGAAATGGAGCCGTCGGCATCGTTCGATACCGTCTGCAGCACGTTGCCATACGCGTCGAGCAGCTGGAACTGGAACTGCCCCTCCTGCAGTGTCGCGCCGCTCAGCGACTTGCTTACGTGAGCCTGCGTGGAGACCTTCTGGTAGTGTTGATCGACGGACTGCCAGACGTCATGCCATTCGCCCGAGCTGCTCACGACTTCCTTGGCCACGACCCAGCCCGCCGAGGTGGACATCACGTTCACCGTGCCGTTCGGCGCCAGCAGCATGCCCGCAACGGAGCCGATTAAGTTTACGGTGGTGGCATTCGGGAGATTCCACACCAGGTGCTGGGCAATGGGCTCGTCGGCGGCATTCGTATTGTCGCTCCAATACGTCACGCCATCGATGGTCATGCTGAACTTCTGCAGGTTGACGTCGCCCGACCTCGTGAGGTTGATAACCACCGTCTGGTCGGAATTGCATTTGATGTTCAGCGAGCCGCTCTGATTGGCCAGGTAATCGTAGTAGACACTATCGAGGTTCAAATAGTAGGTGCCCGACCCATACGAGGTAACGTCGATGACGTAATTCGTCGTCATGTGGTCGGGATCGCTGCCATCAGTGCAGGGAGTAGGCAAGGCGCCCACGATGGAATTCTTGCTGGCGAACTCGGCCGACTTCGTCGCCGCATCCGAAAGCATCGAGTTCACGTACTCGTTCACGTCGGCCAAGGACGTATCGTGGAACGTAACGTTACCGTTCGAAAGAATGTACGGGTCGTTTTCGGCGGGCGTGTACACGTCGGCGTCGCGGCCCTTGATCATGAACGTCTTCACGATGGTGCCGTATTCGGCCGTGGGCCACCAACTGGTCTGGCCATAGTACGAGTTGGCAAGCGTGCCAATGAACCAAGGCTGGCGGTCGTCGCCAGCCGTAAGGTCATTGCCCGACTGCTGGTCCTGATACAGCACGTTCACGGCAGCGTTCGTTTCGGATTCGACCATTTGCCACGTATCAGCCACGATGCCGAAGTAGCGAGCATTGCCCAGCACGTCCACGTAGGTAAGCTGCTCGCCCACCGCGTTGTACTTCGTAGCCGTGCCACCCGAGGTGATGGAAATGATGGAATTGCTCGTCGTGCTGAAGGACAGGCTTTCCTCGCCTTCCACGCGCGCCGAATCGGCGGAAACGCCTTCGACGGAAATGTCGGAAGCGGTAATGCTGGTAGCCTCCTGCGTGCTCGCGGCATCGGCCATTGCTGCTTCCGAAAGCACGAGGTGGTTGATTTCGATGCTGCTCGCCGATTCGGACGTGACGCCCAGATCGTCGGAAAGCTGCGCATCCTTGAAGGCGACGCTATAGGAAACGGACCCCGAAGCGGGTTCCACTTCCACGTAGGCATCTTCGGTGGCATTCCCGGACTCATCGGTTTGGGGAACCATGAAGGCAACGTCGAACAGAAGCGTGTTTTCGCTCGTGTACGCATCTTCGTCACCAGAGGAAGATACCGTGTCGTTGAGCGCTTCCATATACGCGCCATAGTTGTAGCCCTGGGTCTCGCTTGTTACGGGCGTAACCACAAGCTGAGCGTTGTCGGGAATGGCCGTTACGTCCTCGAGCGTGGCGGTAACGGTGTACTCATCGCTCGTATACGTGTATACCGACTTCGTAAAGGATTCGGGAGAAGCGGCGTCGGCAACGCTGGAAGACGCGGCGGCATCACTGGAATCCTGCGCCACGGAAACGGCTGCCGAAGAGGCAAGCTGTTCCGATTCCACCTTGCTCGTTTCCACGGAAATGGAAAGGCCGCTTACCACGTTCTTCGCAGCAACGGTATACACGCCATCGGAATCGGCCTGCAGTTCCTGCGTGGCGCCGTTCAGGCTCATGCTCACGCTTTCAACTTGGTAGCCGCCATCCGCCTGCACGGTGAACTCCAGGTCCTTCTTCGCGGGAGCATCAAGCTTCGTACTCGGCGAAGAAACGGTCTGACCAAGGCATTCGATGTACGCATCATTCAAATCGAGGCCCACGCTTACGGTCGAGGAAAGCTCAAGCGCGGGAGAATCGCCATCACCATCGGCAAAGCTCACGGGTATCTGCAGCAAAATGAGCGCAAGGGCGAGCATAGCCGCGGCTACGCGACTTGAAAAAGACCCCCGTTTGAACAACGTCTGTATCATCTCCACCTTTCGAAGAACACCTACCCTGCAACGCGCTTGGCACTTACGATGAGCCTATTCGAGCTCGAGCAGGTGCTAAGAGTGACAATCTGATCGTTTCCAGTAACCGTGACGCCAGTGTCGTACACCGAGGAAGCGGCAAGCTGCTGGACGTAGGCGTCGAACACGTCCTTGTCGGTGAAGCCCACCATGTAGGCATCATCGGAAGGGTCGACAACCTGCACGGCAAACACCTGGTAGCGGAAGGTGCCTTCCGCGGTATACACGGTGAACATGCCGCCAGAGGACTGGTAGAAATCCTGGTCAAGAAAGCTCGAAAGGGTTCCGAACATACTGTCGTCGGCCATATTATGTGCATAGACAATAGCATGCAGATCATTGGTAATGGATTCGTTGCGATAGTCCAGGAAGACGGCGCCATCCACGGAAGATGCGCCCGTTGCATCGAACGACAGGTAGTAATCGTTGTCAGATGCCTGCATGACGGGGTAGTTAATGGCGTCGAGCCCGTCGACGGTAATCCATGCCACGGCACCGGGGTAATCGGCGGAAAGCGTAGCGAAGTCGATGGAATCAACCTCGGCCGCATACGATTCGCGCAATTGCTCGTACACGCCGTTCGCCTGGGTATAGCCCATCCACTTCCATGCAAGCCAGGCGCAAGCGGCAAGCACGCACGCGGCTAACACGATCTGGGCGATCGTGATTCCCCGTCGTATGGATTGCTTTGCCGTCATGCGAATGAGCTTCCTTCCCGTAACCTTCGACCTAGCGCAACTTCGTCTTCTTGACCAAGCCGAGCACAATGATGAGCGCCACACCCACCGCGGCGAGCGCCGCGACGAGGCTCAGGGGCGTCTCGTCGCCCGTCTTGGGGGCCACGACCAACGACTGCGACGAGGGGCTACTGCTGCCATCCGCGTCGCTGGAGACGGTGACCACCTGCTCGGTGTAACCCGACTTGTCATACACGTTCACCTGGTACGACTGCACCAGTTCGGAGTTGCCATCGCTGGTGCCCGAAACGATTTCGATGCCCTCTTCCTCGGAGGGCTTCACGTAGAAGACCACGTCATCGGCCTTGGAATACCCCTCGGGGGCAGAGACCTCGCGCAGGATGTAATGTACGTTCACGTCGAGCTTCTTGCTTACGTGATAGACGGATTCAGCCGTCGTCCAATCGGCCACGACCTCGCCCGTCTCGGCATTGATGATGGCCATCTGCGCGCCCACGACCCAGTCGTGCGTGTCAACATCGAGCTTGGCCACCGAAAGATGCGTAGCATCGTCGGAAACGACCACGGGAGCGTCCACGGTTTCGGCATGCGCCAAAGCTGGAAGCGAAACGATGCACAAGGCGCAAGCCACGGCCGCGGCGAAAGCACCAAGCGCGCGACGAACGAGCGCAATCGCATGAACCTTCATCTGCTGCTCCATCCTATGCCACCTGCCCAGAAGAGGCGAGCGCCGGAGACCCGCCGCTGGGGCCGTCGTCATCATCGTCGTCGCCCTTCCTGCGCGCCCTGGCGAGCAGCAGCAGAAACGCGACGATGATCGCAAGACCAATGGCTATGCCTGCGCCAAAGGGCGCGTATTCGGTAATCGTGGTGAAGACGTCCGCCTGGGCGCCAGAGGCGAGCGGCGAGGCGTCCTCTTCAATGCGCTCGGACTCGCTATCATTCCCCTCTTCGTTAGTAATGAGCGAACCAGATGCGCCCGAAATAACGTTGTAGTTGTTTGCGCTGGAAAGCTGGCCACTCTCATCGGCCGAGCCGATAGAAGAGGTAACCGAGGAAGCCGACGCAGATCCACCGGAGCCAGAGCCCGCGTCGTACTGCACGCGCAGACGATTCACGACAGTGCCCGCAGACAGCGCGTCGTTAGCGTTGCGATAGTAGACCGTATACGTCGTCTGCATCGAGAAGAAGTTGTGGCTGATGGGATCTTCCTGCCCGTCGAGACGAATCCATTCCGAGCCGTCCTGCGTAAAGGACGCCTCGGTCGTGATTTCCAAGTTTTCCTCATCGCCGAGACTCGACGTGTATTCCTTGCTGCAAATGACGGAGCCATCGATGACGTTGACGTAGTTCACCGTAACCTGGTACTCGCTTGGTGTCACGTAGCCATCGGGCAGATAGTAGACGTCAACAACGGGGTTCTCGCCCGAATCGTAGGTGTAGGCATACAGGGAAACGCTTCCCGCAAGCGCATACGTCGTGCCGTCGCTGGCGGTATAGCTCGACGGGGGCTCGACCGCTTCCCCGCCCTTGTAGGCAATAGCGGTTTGCTGGCCCAGCACGCGAGAATCATCGCTCGTGCGCTTCGAGGAGTCTATGAGGTTGAAGGTAACCTGCACCGACCCGGCATCGGATTCCTGCTGCTGGTAGTAGAGAGTGTACGTGGCCGAACCCGTGGTAACCCCATCCAGCTGTGCATCAAGCATGAGCACGTTGTCGGTGAGCTTCGCCGACGTTGCAGCATCGCCGCCGGCAAACGCATACGAAACCGAGGCATCCTGCGATTGCAGATACATAACCTGAGGCGCGGTATAGGCGTACGAGCCCGTGACGGTCACGTAGTCGGACGCCAATACGGCCTTCGTGCCCGCATCGACCAGATTGATGGTGGCAACGTAGTAGCCGCCCAGAAACTCGCCTGCCTCGGCAATCTTGCGGCACGAAACCACGAAGTCGCGCTGACCGGGATTGGAAGCGGAAACCGCGCTGCCAAAGAAGATGACGCGATAGACCGAACCATCGTCACCCACAATGGCCGAGGGAACGGAAACGGTACGCGTCTCGCCCGACTGAATGCCCACGATGCCCTGCGTGGCAACCGTCTCGCCCGTCTCGGCATCCACATAGCTAATGGAGCCATCTACGGAACCCTGCACGGAATACGACTCGTAGGCGTATTCCAGAGCACCACTCGCCGTGTTCACCTTCACCTGGCCAGAAGCGGTACGCGCAAGGCGATACGAAACGCCATCGACGTACATACTCTCCTGGGGCGTAAACACGCGCGCTTCGGAATCGGAAAGGGTGCGCAGCGCAATAAGCTGCGGCTCGCCACCATCGAACGTGGCGTATACGGGATATGTGGTTCCCTCGTACAGCAGCTGCGTCTGTTCGCGATCGGCATAAGCGCGAACCGTATACGAAGACTCGTACGATTCGATATCAAGATCCACGATTCCCGCTTCTTCGCTGGAAACGAGCGTCTGCTTCAGGTGGCTCACGACGGTCTTGCCATCGCAAACGGCTTCGACATATAAGACATCGCCCGCAGTACCGGAAACGGAAAGAACGGGCACGGAGCCCTGCGTGACATAGGAATCGGCACCACTCACCGAAAGGCCATCCTGGGCATACGCCTGCCCAGTTGCGAAAACGGAAGCAGCGAACAAAGCCGCGAATGCAACCGTTGCTAAGAGCCTTCTAACCAGAGTCATTCAGTGCCTTTCACATTGCGCGAACGCCGCGCCACCAGTCGTAATTACGTGAGCTCTCACTTTACAACAGCATGCGAAAGGCATGGGTAGAAATTCCTCGTTTGAGCAGATAATGACCCTTTTCAGACCACATAAGTATCACACTATGCACAAAAATCGTAAAACTTGTTCAGTTCTAGAAAAGTGGCTAAAATATATTTCACAGCTCACACAGCCATTTGGCATTTGTCCAAATCGGCAAGCGGAAAGAAGGAGAACGCTCTACATGCCTATTGGAATGACCCTGAATTATCGCCTGCGACTCACCGATTTCGACCGCTTCGGCCATCTGCATCCAGCCGCCGTGCTCGACATCCTGCAGGACCTTGCCACCGTGCAGGCGGAAGACATGGGCATTGGATATAACGCCATGCATGACAAGGGCGTATTCTGGGCAATCGTGCGCATGAAGTACGTGGTGCACCAAGAGCCCAAGCGCCATTCCGTGGTCTCGGTGCGCACGTGGCCGCACTCCCCCTCGCGCTTCTCGTTTCACCGCGATTGGACCATACATGACCAAGATGGCAACCTGCTGCTCTCCGCAGCTTCGGAATGGGTCGTCATGGACGCGAAAGAGCGTTCGTTCGTTTCGGTAGCCGATATCTACGAAGGATCGAACGACTTCAGCGAAGACCGGGCCATCGAGGGGCGCATCCGGAAGCTAAAGCCTCTTCCCGCTCAAGCGTTATGCGCGCGCACCATCACGCCAGGACGCACCGACGTAGACGTGAACGCTCACGTAAACAACGCGCGCTACGCCACATACGCCATCGACGCGCTCGACGATACGATGGGGCGCCCCATCGTTGCGTTCCAGGCCGACTTCCGACACGAGGTTCGCAAGGACGAAACGCTGCGCGTATTCACGCACCAAGACGAAGCGGGCGCCTGCATTGAAGTGCGTAAGGATACCGACGATATCGCCTGCAGCATCAAGGTAGATTATGCATAGATTACGTTTATACCCTAGTCGTTTTGTTAGTCTTGGTGTAGTTCTAGTTTCCTAGTCATAATTAAAGAGTTGAGGAGAATGCAATGGACAGCGTAACGCAACAACCCGAAGGTATCGCCTTCTCTCCCGCCATCCTGCTCAAGCTCTGCACCATCCACGAGCACCGCGGCGCCGAGGAGCTCGCATGCGCGCGTAACCCCGAAGCACTCGACGACTACCGCGAGGCAACCATGTTCCAGAGCGCCCTTGCCGCCACGCGCATGGAGGGCATGACCATCGGCGACACGCGCCTGCGCTGCCTGGCGCGCGAAGAAGCCGAACCGCAATCCCCCGCCGAGAGATTCGCCATGGGCTATCTCTACGTCTGGGGCCTCATCGAACAACGCTACGCCTCCATCCGCCTTTCCCCGGGCACCATCCAGCAGCTCCATCGCGACATGCTCTGGTACGAGAAGGCGGAAGACACCGGCGAATGGAAGGACGAAACAGAAACTCCCGCGGCAATCCGCGACCTCTGCCGCGAATACCAGGCTGCGAAGCGCTCGAAGGACGGCATCCCCATGCAGAGCATCTTCGTGTTCTATCGTGCCTTCACCAGCATTGCCCCCTTCGACCGCTACAACACGTCGTGCGCCAACCTGCTGCTCCTGCTGCTGCTGTGCCAGGAAGGCTACACGGTTGGCCTGCATGTCTCGCTCGACGTCGCGCTAGAAAGCAACAAGCGCAAGCTCGGCAATGCCGCGAAGAAGAGCAAGGAGCATGCGGGCGACGAAACGTACGCCATTCGCATGCTGGAAACGCTGCTGGCGTGCTACGAAACGCAGACCGAATACCTGCAGCGCATGGGCAAGCGCGTAAGCAACGAAGCGCGCATCCGCGCCTACTTCGACCAGATCGAAGAACCCGTTACCAAGCGCGCCATCATGGACGCGAACCCGTCCATGAGCCAGAAGACCGTCGAACGCATCCTGCAGAAGATGCAGGACGAAGGGGCCATCCGCAAGATAGGCGCAGCCCGCGCCACGCGCTACAAGCGCAGGTAAACCATTCCCCATCACGCAGAAGGGCGACTGCGTTTGCAGTCGCCCTTTTCATTGCATGGTATTCGTGCTTCGATGCTACCAGCTTGCGCGGATCATGCGCGCTTCGGTGAGCACCGCCGACACGGGGCGATCGAAGCTCTCGCGGGCGATGCTTTCGGATGCCATATGGCTTTCGCGACACAGACCCAGGGCAAAGCCGGGGAACGTGGACAGGAAGATGTCGTAATAGCCACCGCCATAACCCAGGCGATAGCCTCGTGTGTCGAACGCAAGGCCCGGCACGATGCAAAGAGAATCGACGCAAGAAGCGGGATCGACCAGACGCCCCACAACGGGAGCGGGCTCGGGAATGCCATACGAAGAGGGAACAAGGCCTTCGAGCGAATCGATGGCGTACCACTCCATGGTGCGCGAACCGGGAACGCAACGCGGAAGGGCGACCATCTTCCCCAGAGAAAGCGCACGCTCGATGATGACGTGTGTGTCGACTTCGCTGCCCACGGAATAGAAGGAGAAGACCGTGCGAGCGATCATGAATTCGGGCTGCTGGAAAAGCCGTTGCGCAATTTCCGCATCGATGGCAGCTCGGCTGACGGGATCGAGCGCATCACGGCGATCGATGAGCGCCTGACGTTGCGTGCGCTTTTCGCTCGCAACCGTTTCGTAGCTTACTTCGGCAATCATGGAAACCAGCTCTCGTCGGGTATACCTTCCACGGCAACTCTACCTAATGGAAAACCGCTCGCGGATATCGGAAAACCATTGTTACCAAAGCGTAGCTGCCTAATGATAAAATGCCGTTGACCTTACAAAACAAGCACGTAAGAGCAGGCATTGGCAAAGCACGCTAAACAACCAATCAAGCCGGAAAAGCACACTGGAAAGCGCATTGGCAAGGGCATCGCAATCGCCCTCGCACTGCTCGTCGCCCTGGCTGCGGCAGGAAGCGCCATCTACTTCTGGGCCCTGCCCAACGTCGCGCGCATCCAAGCGGCGCAGCAGAAATCCAGCAGCACGCAGGCAACCGAAACCAGCAACAGTACCACGGCCACCTCGAACGCGAACGCCTCGGGCGGCAGCACCGAAAGCCAGGCCGAGGCCACCACGCCCGCTACCTATCAAGTGGCGGCATACGACGACATTCCCATCTACTGCCCCATCCGCACGGCCGACCTTACCGCCGTCATATTCCACCAGGCCTCGTACGCATACGCGCTGCAAATGTACACCGAGCTTCCGAAGGCCGACGGCGAAACCGCCTACAACGAGCACTACCTACGCGTGAACCATGCGCAGAATAGCGGTACCTGGGTCGACGCCGACACCGTGCACGCGTGGCGCACAACCGCATCCACCAACATCGACACGTCCATCGACTCGGGCGCCGTGGCGGGAACGCCCGTCTACGCCCCCGTTACGGGAACCGTCGTGCTCGTCACGGAATACCAGCTCTTCGAGCAGCTCACCGACATCGAGATTCACATCCAGCCCGAAGGGCACCCCGAGCTCGACGTGGTGGTCATCCACACCACCGACCCCCTAGTGAAGGCGGGCGACAAGGTAGTAGCGGGAACCACGCAGATTTCCTACGTGCGCGACATCAGCAGCATCAGCGGAGTCCAGCTCAGCGAATACACGAGCGAGGACGATCCGGGGAATCACGCGCACGTGCAGATTAACGACACGAATTACGAAGGCTATCGCGAAACGAAGCTACAGGGCGCCATCACCGTGGAATAACGGCAACTACGCAAGCCCGCACAAAATCTCGAAGTTGGACACGGGCATGGGCTTTGCGAAGTAGAAACCCTGGAACATCTTGCATCCCATCTGCTTGAGCATCTCGAACTGCTCGAGCGTTTCCACGCCTTCCGTGATGGCGCTGATGTGCAGCTTGCGCGAAAGGTCGATGACCGACTGCAGAATGATGCGAGCGCGTTCGTGCTCGGTGGCCTCGCGCAGGAACAGCATGTCGATCTTCAGCACGTCCACGGGAATCTCGCGCAGCATGTTGAGCGACGAATACGCGCTGCCGAAATCATCCATTTCCACCACGAAGCCCTCAGCCTGCAGCCCCTTGATATCGAGCAGGCGGCTGTCGATGTCGGTCATCATAGCCGTTTCCGTGATCTCCAAGCGCAGGCGCGACGGGTCGACGCCATAGCGATTCACCAAGCTCACCAAGCGCTTGCGCACGTCAGTGAACAGGAAGTCCTTCGCCGAGATATTCACCGAAAGCGTTAGGTCGTTCCTTCCCTGCATCTGCCATACGCCCAGCATACGGCAGGCCTGTTCCCACATGAGGTCGTCTACCTTCGTAATGAGGCCACTGTATTCCAGAACGGGAACGAATTCGGAAGGCGGAAGGAAGCCACGATCGCGATGATTCCAACGGACGAGCAATTCGGCGCCAAGGATAGTGCCTGCTTCGTCTACCTGGGGCTGAAGGTACGGCATGATATCGCCGCCATGAAGCGCGTCCTCGAGCGAGCCGATAATGGAATGCGTCCACACGCGCTTCTCGCGCACGCTGTTGTCGAAGATGCGCACGCGCCGATTGGCATTCGAGCCGCAGCCATCGATGGCCATATGCGCGCGATCGATCATGGTTTCAACCGGCAGCGACTTATCCTCAACGACATATACGCCAATGTGAACCAAGATGGGATAGTACGTGTTCCTATCGAGCCTGATAATGTGATTCGTGGAGGCCTCGAGCATATCTCGGTCGAAATCGTCTTCACGAATAAGGGCGCAAAACTTGTCGGCGCCCACACGGCCATAGACCATGCCGTCGGTCTTGTAGAAACGCAAGGCCGTGGCTATGCGCATAAGGAGTTTATCTCCCCCGTTTCGCCCATACACGTCGTTGACCATTTTGAAGTCGTGCACGTTCGACACGAGCAGGCAATAGTGCTCGTCTGGATTGGCATCGAGCAATTCGCGCGCTTTCGCGCAGAACATTCGCCTGTTATACAAGCCCGTAAGCTCGTCGTGCGTGGAACCATAGAGTGTGTCGGCATCCAAACGCTCGAGAAGATGCTTCTTGACCTTTACGCGCGTAGAGGTGACGGAATGAGACACAGAACGGCGAATGCCTGCCGACAAGGAGACACTGCTCAATTTGCTCATGAATCAACTCCGACCAATGGCGTAGGGGGCATTTAGGGCGCATTCGATGCTGACCATTTGGTGAAAATGAATTTTACTACATATCGGAAATGAAATAGCTTAATCGAGGTATTTCTTCTCGAAATCGGGGAACGGCATGGGCCGAGCGAAATAGTATCCCTGGAAAAGCCCGCATCCCATGCTGCGAAGCACATCATATTGCTCGGACGTTTCCACGCCCTCGACGATGCAGGGCATGCCCAGGCTCTCGGAAAGTGCAATGACGCTTTCCAGGATCTTGCGCGCTCGTTCGGGGTCCTTCGCGCGAGAGAGAAACGCCATGTCAATCTTCAGCACGTCGACGGGCATGTCCTTCAGCATGCCCAGCGAAGAGTAGCCGCTGCCAAAGTCGTCCATCTCTACCACGAATCCCGCCTTGCGCAGGCGATCCAAGGCAGACATGGTGGCAACGCCCTTTTCCATCACAACGGCCTCGGTAATTTCCAAATGCAGTGCATGCGGCTTCACGCCATACGCCTCCACGAGGTCGATGAATGTCTGGGCCACGTCGATGAAGAAGAAGTCGCGCGGCGAGATGTTCACGGCCACGTACTTGTTGATGCCGCGGTTCGACCAATCGCGCAGGATGCGGCACGCCTCTTCCCAAATGTGCTTGTCGAGCTGCACGATCATGCCATTGCGCTCGAAGATGGGGATGAACTTGTCGGGACGCAGCTCGCCCCACTCCGGGTGAATCCACCGCGCAAGCGCCTCGCCTCCCCTCACGACGCCGTCGGCATCCACCTGGGGCTGCACGTACGGTCGGATCTGGTGCTCGCTCATGGCGCGGTCGAACGCGCCGATGACCTTCTTCGACCACAGCAATTCGTCGCGCATGGCGTCGTCGTAGATGGCCAGACGCCGCTCGTGCGCGTATTCCGAGCCAATGGACTTGGCAGCGCGCATGGCGCGGTCGATCATGATGGGCACGGAAAGCGAACGGTCGGCCACCTCGTACAGGCCCACATGCACGACCACGGGGAACAGGCGGTCGGCGTTGACGTATGCAACCTGGTCGGGCAAGTCGATAAACATCCGATAGGAAACGCGGTCGCGATCGAAGCACACTGCGAAATGGTCGGAGGCAAGTCGCGCGTACAGCGTTCCCGGGTTGGCTTTCTCGCGCAAGGCGGTGGCAATGCGCACGAGCAGATCGTCGCCCTCCCGCGAGCCGTAGATATCGTTGATGAGGCTGAAGTCCTTGACGTTCGAAACGGCGATGGCGTAATTCACGTTGGGATTTTCCTTAAGTAGCCGCTCGACCTCCTCGCAGAACTTGTGCTTGCGATACAAGCCCGTCAGGCTATCGTGGTCGGCGCGGAACTGGGCTTCCTCGGTAGCCTTGCGCTCCTCTATCAGACTCTCCTCGTATTCCGTCTGGTCATACACGATAAGATACCCACCCACGACCCGCTGCTTCTTGTCGGCGATGACGCGATAGCTCACGCGGAAATACCGTTGAACGCCATTCAGGCTATCGTAGGCATCGCGCTCGTGCTCGACCACATACGAACTACCCTCACCTAGGAAACGCGCAAAGAGGGCGTTGCCGGAATGCAGGTCATTCTGATCCAAGCCGAACTGCTCGTGTGCCGCATCGTTCACAAACAAGCAATTCGCATCGCCGTCAAACACGGCGATGACCTCACCGAATTCCGAGACCACACGCGAAAGCAAGCGGTCGATCACGAAAAAGGGCTTATAGACGATGGCGAAGAAGAATCCCAGCAACGCGCAGATGGTGTAGGCAACGAACGAAAAACCAAGCGGCGTATCGGTGGAAAGGTAATAGATGTCAGTGCCAACCGACGCTAACACGGCTATGAGCATGACCACATAGCGCTCGGAGTAGACCGCAGGAACCGAGATGGCCTTGCCAAGCAGCAAAATCACGGCCGCCAAGAACATGAGCAGCGTGATGCATTGATGCACGAGAAGCCACGGCTGGGGAATAAGAATGAATGAGCCCATCCACGGTATGAACGCGGTAGGCTCGAATCTGAACACGATACCCGTGAAAATGTTGGAAAGAATGGCCACCGTGTCCACCGTGGCCATTGCTGCAAACAGAAATGCCCAGATGGTGCCGCGAAACTGGCTGGAGCAATACACGGCAATGAAGTTAACCAGCTCCAGGAGCATCCAGTCAGTGCCCGCGAAGAACAGCAGGGCACCAAACATCGCCAAAGGCTCGCTGGGCGCCATGACCATGATGACATCGCCCAGAACGGGCAACAGCACATACCCAAGCAGACGCTCCATGTCGTAGGAAATAGGGCGCACGGAACGATGGGCTATACGCGCGCACGCGAGAATAGCCGCAATCATTGCGAATGAAATAACCAAAAACGCTATCATGCCCCAAACCAAACGGACGCTTCCGCCCCCAAGCGAACTAGAATTGTAACACCCACGGTATCATTATAGTTTGAAGAGAACGGGATACACACGATTCGTTCGAAATGTGTTTACCAAGATGCAGCAAAAGCCGCATTACACGTGACACGCATGCAAGAATGTGCAGATTGTGACCACAGAATAATTCGGGGTTGATTTGGCGCGCGGTTACGGCTAATATACTTTTCGCTGCTTGAGCAGCAAACACTTTCGGGTTGTGGCGCAGTTTGGTAGCGCACTTGACTGGGGGTCAAGGGGTCGCAGGTTCAAATCCTGTCAACCCGACCAGCTAAACAAGCGGGTCAGAAGGTTTCTTCTGACCCGCTTTTTGCGTCCCTAGCTCACTCTCACGCGCGCAGCAAACACGGCGCTAACGCCCAAAACCCGCCTACGCAGAAAAATGAGCAAATCAGGCCGTCATAATGTAAGAAATGTAACTGTTTACACGCCCGCGAGACCACAAGCGCTCGAATTGAAAATCACGACCTGGGATTACGCCGTCCCAGAAGTATGAGATGAACCCGTTTGCCCCACCGAAAAGGCGAAATCACAGGAATCTACGTGTAAACGGTTACATTTTTGCTAAATAGACCTGCGATTTTGCTCATTTCTCATAGGAGTGCCCATTCGAGCACGCCAAAAAATCCAGGGCCGCAACAACACTACAGTTACAACCCTGACGCGGGGACGTACCTTCTGTCACCTCTCCGGTGTTCGAGGGTGACAGAAGGTACGTCCCCTTGTCACCTAGGCAGCCGACCTGCTGTACGGCATGATGCCGGAAACCCTCAGCTGCTATTGGGTTTCCAAAGAGAGCTAGCGACCCCTAGTCCTTGCGCTGTTTGCGCATGCGCACGAAGGCCACGACGCCAATCGCAGCGGCGCAGATGATCACCATGGCCAGCGGCAGAAAGCCGATGAAGGGATCGCTCGTCTTCGGCATGCTCGACGCATACGTCTTCGATGCAGGATGGTACGTGCTCGTCGTCATGCTCGAGGAGCTTGCAGCCGCCTCCTCCACGGTAAATGAAGCCGAAGAGGTGCCATCGTCGAACGTTACGGCTAGCGCATGCTCACCCGTATCGAGCGTTTCGAGCAAGTCCGCGGGCAGAGTAAGCACCACGCTGCCGCTTTCGGCGGTATAGCGAGACGAATCAACCTCTACCCCGTCAATGGAAATGCCCGTGAAATGCGAAAACGTGGCTGCGGTATCGCCCGAGCGCTCCACCTTGAACACGAGCGCCTCGTCACTCCCCTTTTGCCAGGTAGCGCCATCGCCGGAGACCATATCGTACGTAGGCGCCACGTCAGGTGCGGTAATCTCGAACGTACGCTTTACCGTGCCTGTATAGGAGCCCATACCCGTAATGGTAACCGTGGCAATTCCCGGCTCGACGTTATCCGCGTACGTCACTTCGTAATCGGTGCCCGCATCAAGGCCGGGGATTTCCACAAGCGGCGTTATGGGCGAACCGCTATACGGATAGGACGCATCGAGCGCCGTAACCGCCGAGTCGTAGAACGCAACGTCATACAAGCTCAATGCGGGCTCTGAAGAGGACACGTAAGGCATGTTCGCCATGGCAAGGTTGCTAAGCCAGGTGGTCCGATTGCCTCGGATGATGTCGAGGGAATTAACCAACACACCCTTCACCTGCGTAGTTCCCGAATCGCCAAACAGGTTGCCGATAGAGCCGGCGGAGCTGATGACATACTCATGGCCGTCGGCATCGCCCAGGTACATCATCTCGTGACCGGGCATGAACAGCACGGTCCCCAAGGGCATCTGACGAAGGGCCGCCGCCTTGTGCGCATCGTCCAAACCGGAAAGATCGTACGAACGCACCGGCATATTACGCTGCCACGTAGTATTGCGCGCCAGCTCGAGCCCAAAGCACTTGTACACGTCGCGCACGTAGCCCGAGCAGTCGTTCGCCTCAAGCATGCCTCCCCAGCCATACATCTCACCCAGCGAATTGAAGGCAACGTTGGCGATGTTCTCGCGCGTAAGGGGCAGGTAGCCCTCGCTTACCGGCTCGGATTCGGCAATGAGGCACGCTTCCTTCGAGTACGTGCCGTCAGCGTTGCGTACGGGCAGGTAGCAGACGTGGTTGTTGTACGCCGAGCGCGTGCCCACGAGCACGCTCGCATCTTCCCAGTCGATGCGCTCAAGCACGGTACCCATGTACAGCAGCCTATTGGCGGTATTCGACGTAACGTTCGACTGCTCGGTGCGCACCTTGTAACCGGTGACTACCAGCTCCTGGCCCTCCGGGATGTCCCACGCGCCCAGCCACTCGGTCTTGCTGGCGCAGATGGCAACGTCGGACGCGGGAACCCAGCCGCCATCCATGCACGATGCAGTGCAGAAGTAGAAAAGGCCATCGGTGGAGACGGCGCGCACCACCACGGGCTCGTTCACGCGCAGCGCGCTCAGGTACAGGTTGTCATCGTCGGCGTCGCCATACGTCATCATGAGCGGGCGATTGGTGGGATACCCACGCAACGTGGTGTGGGTGGTTACAACGCCATACGGGCTGGCAATGGCAGGAGCCGCGCCATCGGTGGGATACACGGCCATAATGTCTTCCACGTCAGCCTGAGTGAAGGTCGACCAATCCTCGTTGTAGGCCTTGCCGACGAAGTCGTTTTCCAGCTCGCTACGCGCAGCCGCCGCAAGGGCCTGCTGACGCTCGGCGGTAAGATAGGACGCATCCATGGTCTTCAAGGGCTGCAGGTGCGTATTGCTAGCCTCTACCGCCGCTGTATTCAGCGCATCGATGGTAGCGCGATCGGCCAGGACATCGGTGGCATCCGTCTGCTTCGCCACCCAATACGCGGCCGTAGACTTTTTCTGCGTCACATCGGGCAGGTAGATCACCGAAGTAGACTGCGCCTCGAGCGCGTCGCCATCGGCATGCGCGTGAATGGCGAAACCACCCACAGCCAGCAGCGCAGCCAGGCAAAGCGCAGCGGCAACACGCGCGGACATGAAAGACCCGAAAAGCCTCTTTCCCATCGGAACCTCCAAACGGGAAGCACGCTCCGCACACGCACCATCTGCGGCTCGGCCACCCCTAGACCCTTTGACCTACAGAAATAGTACCAGATGAATAACAAAAACGGGAAGGGCGAACCCTTCCCGTTGACCATACGATATGTGGCAGAGGCTAGGCGTTCTGCAGAGGCACGCGCTCGTCTTCCACATTGAAAAGCTCGCGCGTTTCGGGCGCTTCCTCGGCCTGGATGCCGTGTCGCTCCACGTACCCCGTCATGATGAGCGACAGCGCACCGTCGCCCGTGACATTGCAGGCGGTGCCGAAGCTATCCTGCAGCGCGAAGATGGTGAGCACCAGCGCGGTACCCGTGGCGTCGAAGCCAATGACGCCCGTGATCAGGCCCAAGGAAGCCATAACGGTACCACCCGGCACGCCCGGAGCGCCAATGGCGAAGATGCCGAGCAGCAGGCAGAACAGAATCATGGTGGTCACGCTGGGCATGGCGCCGTAGAGCATCTTCGAAATGGTCATGACGAAGAACACCTCGGTGAGCACCGAACCGCACAGATGGATGTTCGCGAACAGCGGAATGCCGAAGCTGACCATATCCTTGCGCAGCGGCTTGGCCTTGCCCGCGCACTGCAGCGCTACGGCCAGCGTGGCAGCGGAGCTCATGGTGCCAATGGCGGTAAGGTATGCAGGGCCGTAATGGCGAATGACCTGCAGCGGATTCTTGCCGGAATACGCACCGGCGATGCCGTAGAGCACGGCCAGCCAGATGTAATGGCCCAGGATGACGATGAGCACGACCACGATGAATACGGGCAGCTGCTGGGTGATGGCGCCTTCGTACGCCAGACCGCAAAAGGTACAGGCGATGAACACGGGCAGCACGGGAATGATGACCTTCGTTACCACGGCCAGCACGATGCGCTGGAACTCATCGAGAATCTGCGGGATGGCCTTCGCCTTCGTCCACACCGAGGCAAGGCCGATGATGATGGAGAACACCAGCGCGCTCATGACGCTCATGATCTGCGGAATGTCCAACTGGAAGGGCACGTCGGGCAGGTCGCGCAGACCCGCGGGATCGGTGACGATGGACAGCTGCGGAATGATGGCATAGCCGGAAGCCGTGCTGAAGAACGCAGCGCCAATGGAGCTCACGTACGAAATGAGGATGGCGAACCCGAGCACGCGTGACACGTTGCTGCCCAGCTTCGTGATGGACGGCGCGATGAAGCCGATGATGATCAGCGGCACGCAGAACATGATGAGCTGGTTGAGGATGTACTTCACCGTAACGATGACGAGCATCACCTGCTCGGTTGCAACCAGGCCCACCAGAATGCCCACGACCACGGCCACGAGCAAAATGAAGGGCAAGCTGGTAACTACTCTCTTCATTGGTATCCTTTCCTGAACGCGCGAAACCCTTCTCGCGCATTTCCCTAACAGCGCCCTACTATACCGTTTTTTGCACTGTTCAGAGCAGAAAAATGCCGCTGGGGTGCCAGCGGCATCAAAAAAGTTAGGCCTACCTACCAGCTAGGCGCTACGCACGTGCGGAAGATGCGGCAGTAGCCACCTGCTTGCCCTCGCGGCAACGCACGCTCGCGAAGACGCTGCCCGCGATGTTGTGCCACACGCTAAAGATCGCGCCCGGCAGCGTGGCCAGCGGATTCGCCGCGAAATTGGCGGCGGCCAGGCTTACGGAAAGACCGCTGTTCTGCATACCTACCTCGATGGCGAGCGCGGTGGTCTTCGCGTAGTCCATCTTGAAGAGGCGCGCGATAGCGTAGCCCACGCCCATGCCAATGGCGTTATGCAGAACAACCACGGCCAGAACGAGAGCGCCGCTCTCCAGGATCTTGGTTGTGTTGGCGGCCGTGATGCCGGCAACGATGAAGGCGATGGCGAACACCGAGATGACGGGCAGAATGGGCTGAACCGTCTGCACGGCGCGATGCGCGAAGGCGCTTACCACCAGGCCGGCGATCACGGGTAGCAGAACGACCTGCACCACGGAAACGAACATCGCCACGATGGAGACCTCGACCCAGGCGCCGGCCAGCGCATACACGAGCACGGGCGTTACGAGCGGAGCCAGGAGCGTGGAGACGATGGTCATACCCACCGACAGGGGCACGTCGCCCTTGGCGATGTAGGTAATCACGTTGCTAGCCGTGCCACCAGGGCAGCAACCCAGCAGAATGACGCCAATGGCGATGTCCGAAGGCAGCTGCAGCACCGTAGCCAGCGCCCAGGCAGCCAGCGGCATGATGGTGTACTGTGCCACCGCGCCAATGAGCACTTCCTTCGGATGCGTGAACACGACCTTGAAGTCGGAAGGCTTGATGGTCAGGCCCATGCCGAACATGATGATACCCAGGAAGATGGTGGTGTAGCCCGTGGCCCACACGAACGCCTGGGGCACCACGAACGCAAGCGCGGAAAGCGCGATGATAATAAGCGCCACGTAGCGCGTAAGAACACTGCCAATGGTTGAAAGAGCTCGCATGATATCCCCTTTACTTTGCGGGCTGGTACACGAAATTGTCGATAAGGCGCGTAGAGCCAATGCGCACGGCCATGGAGACCAACGCCTCAGTGTCGAGCGCGTCGAGCGGCTGCATGTCGATGGCGTCGTTCACGCAGACGTATTCCACGTTAGCACGCGGCTCCTCGGCTAGCACATGCAGCATCTCGCCCACGAGCTCGCTTGCGGGCATTCCGTCGTGCGCAATCTCCTGGCCGCGGAACACCGAACGGCTGAGCACCGTGGCCGCCTTGCGCTCCTCGTCGGAAAGGTACGTGTTGCGCGACGACTTCGCCAGGCCATCGCTCTCGCGCACGATGGGACACCCCACGACCTGCACGTCGAAGTTCAGGTCGTCGACCATCTTGCGGATGATGGCAAGCTGCTGGGCGTCCTTCTGGCCGAAGTAGGCGCGGTCGGGCTGCACAATGTTGAACAGCTTGGACACCACGGTACACACGCCACGGAAGTGAATGGGTCGCGCGGCACCTTCCAGCGTAGAGGACAGGTAGTCGATGTTCACGAACGCATGCGCATCGTGGTACATCTCGCTGGGCTCGGGATGGAATACGTACGCAGCACCCAGGCGCTCGCACAGGGCGCAATCGGCTTCGAAGTCGCGCGGATAGGCGTCCAGGTCCTCGCCCTCGGCGAACTGCGTGGGGTTCAAAAACACGCTCACGACGGCAACGTCGTTCTGAGCAACGGCACGTTCGATGAGACTTGCATGCCCCTCGTGCAGGTAGCCCATGGTGGGCACGAGGCCAATGGTCTTTCCCTCGCGTTTCAGAGCGCGCAGCACGCGCTTCGCTTCGGAAATGGTAGTAATAACTTGCATGGCTCCCCCTCTATGCCAAGTCTTCCAAACGGCCATGCGCTTCGTATCGGGTGATACGGGACGCATGATTGAACCCATCCACGAACACGACATGCGGCTTCGCGGAGGCGGCCTCTTCTTCGTCCATCTGGGCATAGGCCATGATGATCACGTGATTGCCCACGTTGGCACAGTGGGCGGCTGCGCCGTTCACGCAAATGACGCCGCTCCCCCGTTCGCCGGCAATGGTATAGGTGGCGAAGCGGTCGCCACGTTCCACGTTCGCGATTTCCACGCGCTCGTATTCGCGAATGCCCGCAGCGTCGAGCAAATCGGCATCGATAGTGATGCTGCCGATGTAATCCAGCTCGGCCTGCGTCACGCGGGCGCGGTGAATTTTCCCATGTAGCATGGTGGTTAGCAAAACAAATCCTCCTGATCCCTCTGACGTGCTAAAGGATGCTATCAGGAGGAACCAGGAGGAACAAATAGATTTAATTTATGCGGGGTATTGCGGGGAACTACTCCCGCCCATGCATAAGCGACAGAGTCTTATCGAGCACGATGTCGGCCAATTCGGCCTTGAGCATATACGGAACGTGCTCGTCACCGTCTTCGGTAACCATCCAGATCTCGTTGCCCTCGGTACCGAACGCCAAGCCATTGCCCACCTGATTGGCAATGATCATGTCGGCGTTCTTCGCCAGCAGCTTCTTGCGCGCGTTGGGCACCACGTCGTGCGTTTCCGCAGCGAAGCCCACGACCACCTGGTCGCCCTTCGCATGGCCCATCTCGGAAAGGATGTCGGGGTTTTCCGCCAGGCGGATGGTGGAAAGCGCCGCGTCGTCGAGGCCCTTCTTCAGCTTGTGGTCAGCTTCGTTTTCCGGGCGCAAATCGGCCACAGCCGCAGCGAAAATGGCCAGGTCGCACGTAGGGAACACCTCGGCCACGGCGTCGCGCATCTCGCGCGCGGTACGCACGGGCACCACGGTGACGCCCTCAGGCGCATCGACGGCAACGGGGCCGGAAACGATCGTGACGTTGGCACCACGCTTGGCAGCGGCCGTAGCAAGCGAATAACCCGTCTTGCCGCTGCTGAAGTTGGTGATGTAGCGCACCGGATCGATGGGCTCGATGGTGGGGCCCGCGGTGATCATGAGGTTCATGCCCTTCATGTCGCCAGAAATGCCCAGCGTCGTAAGAGTGCGCGCCACGATATCGTCGACGGGAGCCAACTTGCCGCGACCCACGTAACCGCAGGCCAGATAGCCCTCCTGCGCCTCGATGATCTGGTAGCCACGCATTTCCAGAATGGCCATGTTGTTCAAGTTTGCCGGGCTGGTGTACATGTTCACGTTCGCCGAAGGGGCGACAATGATGGGGCACGAGCATGCGATAGCCGTGGACGTGAGCAGGTCGTCGGCAATGCCGTTGGCCAGCTTGGCAACCACGTTCACCGTGCACGGCGCAATGAGGAAGAGGTCGGCTTCCTCGGCAAGGCTGATGTGAGGAATGGGGTCACCACCCTCGGTAAACATCTCGACGCCCACTTCTTCGTGCGTAAGTGCGCGGAAGGTAAGCGGGGTCACGAACCTGGTTGCGTGCTCGGTCATGACGACCCTCACGCGCACGCCAGCGTTCTGCAGACCTCGAACGATCTCACAGGCCTTATACGCTGCAATGCCGCCCGTAACGCCAACCAGGACGGTCTTCTGCTCTGAACCCATCTGAATGCTTTCTACTCGTTCGCGCGAGCGTACCTAATCGCCAAACGCGCTTTTCCCTATATTACGGCGAAGCACATCGGCAATAATGCGAACGTGCTCCTGGCTATCGTTGAGACACGGAACCCACACAAAGCGGCCGTTCGTGTTCAGGGCATTCGAAATGGAGCCATCGATGGCAGATTTCGCCGGCTTCGCCCCCGCCCCCTCGAGCGCGGGAACCATTTCCTGCGGGATATCGTACATGGTCTCCAGACAGTCAATGGCAAACCCCGGGCATGCGAAGAACACGCGGAAGTCCTGGCTGCGCCAGCTTTCCAACACGTCAAGCGACAGCGGAGACGCCCAGGCCTTGGGGTTGTGGCCGAAGACGCTCTGGTACGACACGGTAACACTCGCGGGGTCGATGCCCAAACGTTCGGCCACCAGGCGCGCCGTTTCGCGCGTCTGCGTACGGTACGTGTCACCCGCGCGTTCGTCCTTCAGCGGAATGGCGTGGAACGACAGCATCAGGCGATCGCCCGAAGCGGCGTCGAAGCCCAGATCGCGAATGCGGCGGGCGATTTCGTCGATGTAGAGGGCGTTATCGTGGTAGTTGTCGATGATGCAGCACGGCGGACGCCAGCCGACTTCCTTGCGGGCGCGGTTGAACGCGTCGATCACGGCAAGCGTGGGCGAATAGGCGCTCTGCGGGTACAGCGGCAGCAGTACCAAGCGCTCCACGTCAGCGTCGCGCATCTCGCGCAGCACGCTGGCAATGCCGGGCTGGCCATACGACATGGCACTACGCACCATAACGTCATCGCCGCCGGCGGCCAGCTCCTCCCCTACGGCCTTGGCCAGGCGTTCCTGCAGGTAGATGAGAGGCGAGCCATTCTCGTTCCAAATGAAGCGATAGCGTTCAGCCGATGTGAACTTGCGCTTGGGCAAAATATGGCGGAAGACGAGCCACTTCCAAAGCGGGCGCGGCATCTGGCAGATGCGATCGTCCATAAGGAACTCGCGCAAATACGATTCGATGGCATCTGGTTCGGGAGAGGCGGGCGATCCCGTGTTGGCAATAATGATTCCTGTTTTCATTCCAGTCCAATCTGCGCCAAGCGCGTAAGAGTTAGGCTTGCCTGTCCCTGGTGAAGTTGATTATAACTGCAGGTCGGGGGTTTGCGCCTGAGCTTCGGCCATCGCCTGCAAAATGCCCTCACCCGCAGCTGTACGACCCATGCTACGCGGCGCCAGAGTATCGAGCACCTCGCGCAAGTCGGGCGGGAACCCGTCGATCAGGTGGATATGGTCGCCCGTAAGCGGATGGTCCACGTCGAGCGAATAGGAATGCAGGAATTGGCGCTGCAGGCCCAACTGCTGCTGTTCGTTGCCCCAGCGATACAGCGGGTCACCCACGCAGCAGTGGCCGATGTGCTCCATGTGCACGCGAATCTGGTGCGTACGGCCCGTATAGAGCTTGCATTCCAGAAGCGTGAAGCCCTGGTCCTTCGTGCCCTGCTCGAAGCGCTCGAGCACCGTGAACGTGGTAAGCGCATTGCGCGCCGTGGGCTTATACGAAATGGCCATACGCAAGCGGTCGAAATCGGCACGCGCGATGGGCGCATCGATCATGCCCGTATCGTAGGCGATGTTGCCATGCACGAGCGTGATGTACTTGCGGTCCACCTCGTGCACGCGGATGAGTTCCTGCAGCGCCGCGCCGCAGGCATCACTCTTCGCGCACATCATTAGACCGCTCGTATCCATGTCGAGACGGTGCACGATGCCAGGGCGGTCATCACCCTGCACGTGGGCCAGGCTGTCGCGGCCATACGCATAAATGAGTGCATTTACCAGGGTAAACGACGGATGATTGGGCGCAGGGTGCACGCAGAGCCCCGCCTGCTTGGAAATGACGATCATGTCGTCGTCTTCGTAGCGAATATCGAGCGGGATGTCCTCGCCACGCAGGTCGATATGCTGCGCCTGCGGCACTTCCTCGTACACGATGGTGTCGCCCGCACAGACCTTCGTCTTCTTGGTAGCGGTAGCTCCGTTCACGAACACGGCACCCGCCTCGATCTGCTTGGCAGCCTGACTGCGGCTTTCGTAGCAATCGCGAAGCGCCAGGTACGCATCAAGGCGCATACCCTCGTCTTCGCCACCCACCTGGCACATGAGGGCGCGCGCCATTATTCGCCCTTACCCGCGTCGGCAGCAGCGGAAGCCTCGTCGGACGCAAAGATGGAAAGCAACAAGCTAATCATGAGCAGAGCGATTCCCACCGTGACGCCGATGTCGGCCACATTGAACACGGGGAAATCGATAAAGGTGCAGTTAATAAAGTCGACCACGTAGCCATACGCCAGGCGGTCGATGGCATTGCCCAGGCCACCCGAGGCAACAAGGGCAAGCGAGATGACCTCGAGCAGGGCAACCTGGCCCTTACGCGCCACCGAGGCGAACCACAGGATCACGGCAACGCTGATGATGACGCTGAAGACGCCCAGCGCGAACGTGGACTTGCTGAAGATGCCCCAGGCAGCACCGGTGTTGTGCACCAGTATGAACTGGAACAGACCCAGCACATTGTCAACGAACACCTGCCCCACCTGGCCATTGTCGAAGGCAACCTTGGTAATGCGGTCGAGAATAAGCCAAACGGCCACGATGACCGTGAAGGCCACCGTGGCATGCTTGGCGGAAAGTCGCTTCATAGCGTTGGGCATGCGCTATTCCTCGGTGAATCCAATTTCGTCGAGCACGTTGCCGCAGCGCTCGCACACATGGGGATGCGCGGCGTTGCCGCCCAGGTCGCGGTAGTTCCAGCAGCGCGGGCACTTTTCCTTCTCGCTCACGCCGATGGTCGCGGCCATGTCCTCGCCCTCGCACTGCGAAAGTTCGACGCCGCTCACGATGAACAGCTCTTCCAGCATGCCAGCGTCGTAGGACTGCAGCGCCGCGAAGGCGTCGGCGGGAACCTGCAGCTGAACCGTTGCTTCCTGGCTCTTGTTCACCAGGCCGTTGCTACGCGCATCTTCCAGCGCCTTGGTAACCACCTCGCGCGCCTGCAGCACGTAAGCGAACGAATCGGCGATGGCAGCAGTATCGGCAGGCAGCGCAGGCACGAAGTCGTCGCGCGTGGGCCAGCCAGCCAGCTGCACCGATTCGGGACGACCCTCGCGGTTGCGAATGGCCTCGGGGTAATGCTGCCACACTTCCTCGGTGGTGAAGCTGATGATGGGCGTCATGATGCGAACGAGCACTTCCAGGATGTTCATGAGAACCGTCTGGGCGCTGCGACGCAGCGGGCTGTTCGGGGCTTCCGAATACAGGCGATCCTTCAGCGAATCCAGGTACACGGCGGAAAGGTCGCCCACCACGTAGTCGTACAGCGCGCGATACGCACGATGGTACTGGTACGCGTTGAACGCGGCGTCCACGTCGTTGAGCAGCTGTTCCAGGCGCACCATGGCCCACTGGTCGATGGGCGTGAGTTCGTCGAAGCTGGCGACGCAGTTCACCTGGTCGTCGAAGTCGGGCAGAGAGCCCAGCAGGAAGCGGAACGTGTTGCGGAAGCGGCGGTACGCATCGGACACGCGCTTCAGGATGTTGTCGGAAATGGACACGTCAACCGAGTAGTCGGTGGACGCAACCCACAGGCGAAGTACGTCGGCGCCGAACTTGTTGCACACTTCGTTCGGGTCGATGCCGTTGCCCTTGCTCTTGCTCATCTTCTCGCCGTTTTCGTCGACGGTAAAGCCGCAGCAGACAACGCTCTTGTAGGGCGAGGTGCCAAATGCGCCCACGCCACACAGAAGCGAGCTCTGGAACCAGCCACGATGCTGGTCGGAACCTTCCAGGTACATGTCGGCAGGCCACTTCAGTCCGTCGGCCTCGGCGCGGTGCTGCAGCACGCCCACGTTGGACACGCCGGATTCCCACCAGACGTCGAGGATGTCCTTTTCGGGAACCAGGTCGGTGCCGCCGCATGCGGGGCAGCAGGTGCCTTCGGGCAGGTACTCGGCGGGCTGCTTGGTGAACCAAGCATCGGCGCCTTCGGTGTTGAACAGGTCGATGACCGCGTCGAACGTCTCTTCGGTAGCCACGACTTCGCCGCAGTGCGCGCACTTGAACACGGGAATGGGCACGCCCCAGTTACGCTGACGCGAAATGCACCAGTCGGGACGGTCTTCCACCATGGCGCCAATGCGGTTGACGCCCCATTCGGGCACGAAGCGCACGTGGTTGTGAATCTGGTCGAGCGCCTTCTCGCGCAGACCCGTTTCGTCCATGGAGACGAACCACTGGTCGGTGGCGCGGAAAATGACGGGCTCGTGGCAGCGCCAGCAGTGAGGATAGCTGTGGTTGATGTCCTCGTGCAGGATGAGCGTGCCGCGCTCGCGCAGCCATTCGATGATCTTGGGGTTGGCGTCGTTCACGTCCATGCCGCTGAACGGGCCGCCGGTGCCCATGCCCTCGCCCGTGTAGAAACGGCCGTCGTCATCGACGGGCATAACTACGGGAATGCCGAACTTCATGCCGGCCTTGTAGTCGTCGACGCCGTGACCAGGTGCACCGTGAACGATGCCCGTGCCGTCTTCCAGCGTGACGTAATCGGCGTGGATGAACGTGCCCTCTTCGCCAGCATCGCCGAAGATGGGCTGCTTGTACTTGTTGCCAGCCAGCTGCTCGCCCGTGGCGTGCCAGACCTCGCCGTTTACTTCCACCAGGTTGCATTCCCAGCCGAACTTCTCGCAGCACTTCGCCGCCAGCTCGCGGGCGAAGATGGTGGGGCGACCGTCGTGCATGACGGCCACGTACTCGGCCTTCGGATGCAGGATGACGATGACGTCGGCAGGAAGCGTCCAGGGCGTGGTGGTCCAGATGGCCACGTCGACAGAGCCCTCGTAGGCTTCCAGGCCCGCAGGCGTGGTGGTGAGCTCGAAGCGCACGAAGATGGCGGGGCTTACCTCGTCACCGTATTCGATTTCGGCTTCGGCCAAAGCGGTATGGCAGTGGCTGCACCAGTGGATGGGCTTGCGGCCGCGATACACGGCGCCGTCGAGGTACATCTTCTTGAAGACTTCTACGTTCGCGCTCTCGTAGGTGGGTTGGAACGTGAGGTACGGATGATCCCAGTCGGCGTTCACGCCCAGACGCTTGAAACCATCGCGCTGCACGTCAACGAACTTTTCGGCCCATTCACGGCACATCTTGCGGATGACCGACTGAGGCAGCTCGTTCATCTTTTCGGTGCCGATCTTCTTTTCGACCTCGTGCTCGATAGGCTGGCCGTGCGTATCCCAGCCAGGGATGTACGGCGTGAAGTAGCCACGCTGCGCGTTGGTCTTGTTCACGAAGTCCTTCAGGATCTTGTTGAAGGCATGGCCAATGTGGATGGGGCCGTTGGCGTACGGAGGGCCGTCGTGCAGCACGAACGGCTGGCCGTCCTTGTTCTTCTCCAGCACCTTGTGGTAGATGTCGATGTCGTTCCACCACTGCAGGCGCGAAGGCTCGTTCTGAGGCAGATTACCCCTCATCGCGAAGTCAGTCTTGGGCAGAATCATCGTCTGTTTATACGCGTTGGCCACTTCTGTACCTTCCACATATGCCTAAATTTACAAATGGCTATTATAGGGGCAAAACGGGCGCGGTTGAGCGGCGGCGCAAAAACGCCAAATCCACGCGCGCGCCGAATGCGCAGTGCTGGGGAAATGGAGCAATGCATGAAGCGCGGCGGTGCGCGGCGAACGAGCCCGATGTATACAGCTGCTGAGCGCGCCGAATCAAGCCTCTCACCAAGCGCGCATGCAAACGGACCTGTAAACTGCAGCCGCTGGCCGCAATCGACAGTTACTTGTAGTCAGCGGGATTCTTGCTCGAGCTGCCCGTAAGGTTCTGGCGCGTGCGCATCTCGCGGCCGAACTGCACGGCGTACTCGCCAAAGCGATCGCGCACCATGTCGGTGGCTGTCTTCAGATTCTCGCGCTGCTCTTCGCTGGGCAGGCTGGCATCGGGCGCTTCGTCTTCCAGCTCGAAGAGCGAATCTTGCACGGGCGCTTCCCCATCGAATCGCGAAATGCCACACCCCACCAAGCGCACCGCCGTTCCCGGATGCCACAAGTCGCAGAGCATGGAACGCAGATGCGCCGCAATCACGTACTCGTCGTTCGTGGGCCCGGGCAGGCGCTTCTGCGCGCTGCGGACGTTCAGGTTCGCGTAGCGTATCTTCAGGGAAACCGTGCTGCCAGCCATGCCCTTCAAGCGCAGGCGACGCCCCACCTTCGCGGCCACGGTGCCAAGGGCGGCCTCGATGTCGGCGCGCTCCGTTAGGTCGTGCGCGAAGCTGATCTCGTTGCTCACCTGCTTCACCGGCTCGCCCGCGGAGATGCCATCGGTGTCGGCACCCAGGCAACGTGCGCGCATGGCCTCGGCATTCTTGCCGAACACGCGCCGCAGCACGTCGGGATCGGCCGCAGCCACCTGGCCCAGCGTGGTGATGCCGAACTCCTTCAGGTGAGCCTGGGCTACGGGGCCAATGCCGCTCATGCGCGACGTGGGCAGCGGCGCCAGGAAGGCCGCCTCGCGCCCCGGGTACACCACGGTGATGCCACGCGGCTTGTCGGCTTCGGAAGCCGTCTTCGCAACCGCCTTGCTCACGCCCAGGCCAATGGAGCAGGTAACGCCCAGCTCGTGCACGCGGCGTTGAATGCGCATAGCCACGCTCACGGGGCTTTCCGAGCGATGCGCCGTGGGCGTGATGTCCAGGAACGCTTCATCCACACTCACCTGCTGAATGAAGGGGCTTTCGCTTTCCATGATGGCCATGACCTGGCGCGACACCTCGCGATAGCGACTGAAGCGGCCTGGCGTCCAAATGGCCTGAGGGCACAGACGCCGTGCCGTTGCCGCCGCCATGGCGCTACGCACGCCAAATGTGCGCGCCTCGTACGAACACGTGGAGACAACGTCGCGCGCGTCGGCCGAGCCGCCCACGATAACGGGCTTGCCGCGCCACGCGGGATGGTCCAACTGCTCCACGGAGGCAAAGAACGCGTCCAAATCGAGGAGCATGATGGCACGACCGTTCCACGAACTATCGTTCGCTTGCACCATATCTTGTGGCACGAATGCGGTCTCATTGTTGTCTTGTTCGAATCTCATGATGCAAGAATAGCATGCGCCGTGTATTGGGGTTCCAATGTGCTAGCATTGACACTCACGCGCGACGTACGCGCTACGGAAAGCGGGTATTAGAGAGGGGTCACCTATGAGCATGCCATCCCTTTTGGGCTTCAACGGCACGGCCGACTATAGGCAAACCGTCACCACGCTCCCCCAAAAGCCCGTATGCCTTCCGTACGAATTACGCACCGAAATGACCTGGATGGATTTCTGCCATCCGGTAAACCCCATGGGAACCCCCAAGCCGTTCATCCAAGCCATGCATTCCGCGCTGGTGGAAGGCGAGCTTGCCTACGTTCCCGACCGCGACGGCCACGTACTGCGCGACGAGCTGGCCCGCTATCTGGGCATCGACCGCTCGTGCATCCTGGTGGGCACGTCGGTCACGAAGATGATCCGCGCCACCGCGCAGGCCTACGCATGCGGCGTGGTGGGCATTATGATGCCCGCGCCCGCCGATTACGCCCTGGCAATTTCCAACGCTGGGCACGACTACATCGAAATCGAGAACCCCACGTCGTTCGCCACGCTGGACGCCTACACCGCACGCAGCATGTACGGCGACTTCGACGGCATGGTCCTGGCGAACCCGTCCTACCCCACCTCGCGCCTGCTGCAAAGCGACACGCTGGTGCACTACCTGGAAACCTGCGGATGGGTCATCGTGGACGAAAGCTACATCGAACTGGCGTTTGGTGCGGAAAGCCTGCTGCCGCTCATCGAGCGCTACAGCAATCTGATCGTAGTGCGCTCGCCATCGGTTACCTTCGGCATGCCGGGCGTGCCGCTAAGCTACATCGCCGCGAACCCCGCTACCATCAAGCAGATTCGCCAGTTCTACGACGGTGCCGACGCCACCATGTTCGCCGAGGTACTGGCCAAGTCCATCGTGCGCCACGGCGACTACCTAGAGCGCACGCATGAATTCCTGGACACGGAAATCCCCTGGATGCAGTGCATGCTCAGCCTTATTCCAGGCATTAGCATCCACCCCGCCGAGGGCAACTTCGTGCTGTGCGAGTTCACGCCCGGAGAAGAGATGCGCCTGAGCGTTACGTGCGCCGAAGAGCTCATCGTGAAGCTGCAGCTGGCAGGCTTTTTGGTAAACCGCCTGGCAGGATCGCCGGGCCTACCCTCCGACGAGTTCTTCTGCGTCTGCGTACGCACGCGCGAGGAAAACCAGAAGCTGCTCGATGCCATGCGCGGCATCATCAACGGCGACAAGTAAGCTGCGGCGAAATACTTACGAATGCAAGCGCTCGGGAGACCGGGCGCTTTTGTTTTGCGTGGTGAGTTTGGTGGTAGGTGGCGCATGCAAGCGCTAAGAAGCCCAGCCACCCTGGGCTAGGCGACTCGCCGAACCCACGAGTGTCTTGACACACGCAAGCGAAAGCTACAGCAGATACACGGCGACAACGAGCGGCATCGTGATGATGCACAACAGCGTGGTGACCACATTGATGATGCTGGCGTACCCCGCGTCATTGCCGTAGATGTTCGCCATCTGGTTCACCGTGGAAGCCGCAGGAGCTGCCGCACCCAAGAGCGTGATGAGCAGGATGTTGGAAGCGTCGGGCGCAAGGTTCGCAAGCAGCAAGAGCTTCATCGCCCCCAGCGCGAGCAGGGGCAGGGCCACCAAGCGCAGCAGCACGGGAATGGGCAAGCGGCGGAACCGCACCAGGTCGGACGCCTTGATGCCGCCCATGATAAGGCCCGTAAGCAGCATGGCCAGCGGACCAATCATGCTGCCGACAGAGCTTACGGCGTTGCCCAGCGGGCCAGGAAGTTCGATTTGCAGCAAGAACAGCAGGCCGCCCACGTACGTGGCGATCATGTTCGGCGAAAGCACAATCTGCCGCCAGTCGACCGTGGTCTTACCCTGCAGGGTGCTCTTCCCCACGCTCCACAAAAACGCGTTCTGCACGAAGATGAACGGCGTGCAGTAGATGACCCATTCGGAGCCCAACAGGCTCACGACCAGGGGAATGATAAGGTTGCCGGCGTTCGAGTACGTAACCGACGCGCGCTCCACCGCCGTAAGGCCCAGCGGGCGCTTCAGCAGGAAGCACACCAAGTTGTAGGAAGCCTGCACGATGACGGCGGCCAGGCAGGAAAGCATGAAGCCGGAGCGCAGGTCGTCGGTGAGCTCCACCTGAAAGGCGGAGATGATCATGCACGGGCTCACGATGTAGAGCGAAAGCAGCGACACGCCATGGCTGTGCTCGGGCTTCGCGATGCCCGTTTTCACGAGCGCGAACCCCATGGCCATGATGATGAAGAGGGTAAATATGTTCCATGCAAGCGTAAGACTGAGCATGGGGCAATGATACGGCATGTCTGCGCGAGCGCGAGACCACACCACGGAAATGTTCGGCTAAGTTCATCTACTGCAGGCAGTCGAACAGCCGCGGAGCAGCCATTGCGCAGGTTTCCGCCATGAATTCCAGCCGCGCCCACTCCGTTGACGCATCGAGCGATGTGTTCATTGACGCTGCGTCAACGCGAAGCGTATATTCGAGCCATCAGGGTTGACACAGCGTCAATGGAGAGGGGCCATGGCAATGATCGACCAGATTGAAATCACCGATTCGCCAGATCGTCGTGCGGAAATCGTATCCGCCGCACGCACCCTCTACGAAGAGCGCGGCATGGCGCACACCACCGTAAAGAGCATCACCGCCGCCGTGGGAGTCACGCGCAGCCTGTTCTACCACTACTTTCCCGACAAGGACGCCGTGACCGAAGCGGTCCTGGACGATTACGTCGAGGAGTTTCGCGAGATGGTGGAGCTGTGGAACGACAACCGCGAACCGGGCAACGTGCGCAAGGCGCTTCACGATTGCATCCGCATGCTCAAGCGAGGCGTCTTCGACAACGGATCGTTTCGAACAGATTTGGCCCACAACGAAAACGCAAGCCTCTACCTGCGTTTTCTTTCCCGGTCTGCCGACGTGCTCGCACGTTACCTCACTAACACCACCGCCGTTGCCTACGCGCAAAGCCATCACTTGGAAATCGAGCACGTCTACGAGATGTTCTACATGCTCATCATGGGCATGGTCGCATTCATCCGCAGCCATCCCGACGCGTCCGACGAGGTCCTGGAAAGTCTCGTCGCGCAGACGCTGCACCTGGATCTAGGGGACAACGAGTAGCACGGTAGACGCCACTCGTTACAAGGTTAGGAGGAGATTATGCTATTCGACGTGTATGGGGCAAATGCGCTGTACCAATGGGTAGGCTGGGTGCTCGTGTTCGGCGGGCTCATACTACTGAACGAGTTTGCCCGAAGAAGCAAGGCCGGCGGCATCATCATGTTCGTGGCGCTTCCCATCGCCATGACCATCTACTGCATCGCCGTAACGGTGGGCGCCGGGTCGGGCGCCGAATGGGCGCAGAACAACCCCACGGTCCTGTTCCAAAACGGCTGGTTCCACTACGCGAAGGTGTACGCGGCGCTTACCGGCTGCATTGGCTTCATGATCATCAAGTACCACTGGGGCAAGCTGGGCAAGGCCACTTGGTTCAAGTGCTTCCCGTTCATCATCGTGGGCATCAACATCCTCATTGCCGTGGTAAGCGACTTCGAGAGCTTCGTTCACCTGCTGCAATATAATGCGGGCGTCATCCAGGACCCCACGGTGCCCGGATCCGACGGCGCATTCGTCGACGCCGCCACGGGCTCGATCGTATGGGTAACTTCCGAGCATGCCACGCAGATTGCCGGTTTCAACAACCTGTTCAACGGCATTGCGGGCCTCATCGACATCTTCTGCATGACCGGCTGGTGGGCCGTGTACACGTCGAAGAAGAAGGATGACATGGTCTGGGCTGACATGACCTGGGTGTTCGTGATTGCCTACGACCTGTGGAACTTCTGCTATACGTACAACTGCCTGCCCAACCACGCATGGTACTGCGGCTTGGCGTTGCTTCTGGCCCCCACCGTGGCCGCGGCCCTTTGGAACAAGGGCGGCTGGATTCAGAACCGCGCCAACACGCTGGCCATCTGGTGCATGTTCGCGCAGGTATTCCCGCAGTTCCAGGATTCCTTCCCGTCGTTTGGCTTCGACAGCGTATTTGCCGTGAACTCCACGCTGAACACCACCACGAACACCGTGGTCTCGGTTCTGGCGCTTGGCGCGAACGTGGCGGCGATCGTCTACATCTTCTACCGCGCGAAGAAGCTAGGGGTGAACCCCTACAAGCAGGAAGTGTTCATTGGCACGCGCGATTACGAGACCGCCCGCGGCCGCATCGCAGAAGGCGAGCTGCCCGAGCATGAGGTTGCGGAATACGAGCGCGCCCACAAGATTCTAGCTGGCGAGAAGGCCGCATAAGCGGAGCGAACAAATAGACTAGCGAACATCGCCCCGGGCCATTGGCCTGGGGCGATTTTTTCCGGTAAGAGAGTTACGTACCATTACAATTGAAGCGAGAGGCTTTACGTATACGTCAATATTACGGCAATCCGCAAATACAACTTGCATATCCGAGCAAACACAGAAGAGGCGAATGAGCAGTTGACGATGGACGAAATGACAAAAGCGATTGAGAGCGGGGGCGAACAGCGCCCTAACACCACTCGCGCATTTCTGGGTCAGTATTCCGCCACATCAATCCCGAATACACCAATCGAACGGTTTTTCCCAAAGACAGGGATAAGCAAACTTCGTTACTATGGCGTCGAATCGGCGCACGACCTCGCAAACGTGCCCATAGACATAATCGTCGAGGCTTCAAAGACAAGCCCTTCCCTTGTACTTGAAGCAGAACGATGGCTTGTTACCAATTTAAACCTGCACCATAAACCATACAAAACGCCGCATAAATTCGATGGCGCCAAAAAATGCAGCGAAAAAGCCAGCAGCACACCCATTTCGTCAATCACGACCCCGGGAATCGCATCCAAACTATCCGAAGCAGGCTTTGTTTACGTTAGTGACCTCGCAGGCTCTTCAATAGAAGACATTTTAGCCATTAAGGGCATGGGAAGTGGCAGGCTGAAGAAAATGGAGTCTGCGGCAGCCACGCTCGGCCTTACTCTCACATTCAAATCAATAACCGATGATTCGACTAGCCAAGCGACATGCGCTGAACAGAGGTCATTCAGAAAGATGATGTGGGAGTCCATGCTTCGTCACGGATGCACGCACGACAATCTCGTCGAGTCACTTATCAGCGATTATCCCTGCGAAAGAACAGCATTTACGATCAATGTGCCAGATGGAAAAACAGCATTCATCCCCCTCGATTTAACCAACAGCAAGTCGAATATTTGCTCGCTAATCCGCTATCAAAAGGGACCGCTGCTCAAAACCACAGAGCAAGCTTATTCAATACTCCAATCGCTAAGCAAAGGTGGACGCGAATCAATTACCGAAATACGCCCAACGGGAAAACCACTCGAATTAGCATTAGAATCACTCTGCACATCCAGTATCGGAGCAGTCGCCGCAAAGCTCGGAATGGCAAGCGCCTCAACCCTCTTAATCGAGCTGATTAATGCATTAAATAGGCTCGGCTATACAAACCTCCTCCCACAAAAGGCAAAATGTCTGGCAAACCGATGCCCCGATTGGATCAGAGACGTTCCACTATCCGTGTTCGATTTTCTATCTATTCCCAACGAATGCAATACGATTACGCAAGCAAAGACTGTTCAAGATTTATCAAATTACACCGAAAACAACCCACTGTTGTATTGCATCTACGAAGAGATTATCGACTATGCCGACATATGCTACAGGGCGTACAGCAAATTAAACTCGATCCACCAAGCCGTCGCTGACATTATTTCTGATTCCAGCTCAAAACCAAACCAAAGGCAAGTCGACCTAGCCAGCCGGTACTATACGCAAAAAGGACTTGGTGTCACATTAAATAGCCTAGGATCGGAATATGGCATAAGCCGAGAACGCGTCCGCCAAATCATTAAAACGTGCCCCACACAAGATGAAATATCATGCAATATCGTGTTCACAACGCTTAGAATTGCGGTTTATTCGCAGCTCTTACGAACAAATGGCTTTCTTAGCTATGAAGCATTAGAAGCCCTACTAGCAACATACGGCTTTAACTCAAATATTCATCTCGAACAATTCTTAACGTTAGACGCGGGAACGACCTACCGCCAATCAAATCAAACCATCGTGCTAGCAAAGCACCCATGCGCTTCGTGCCCCAAGGCGGATTCGCTCTGCAAAACCGCAAGAAAAGACAGGACTTCAATCTGCCGAACTGATTTCAGTAACATCTGCAAGTGCAAGTCCTGCCCGACGCACGAGAATCTCTCATTTCAAGTAATAGCGGCAACCAATCATGCAGGCTACGAAAAGGGCCAGCTCATACTATGTTATAGCGAGGACGCTAAACAGCATCCAGCATATTTAACAACAATCGAGGACCTCTCAATGGCAGCTCCCCCATTACCCCCAACGGCCGTTCCTCAAGTATTCACTTGCTCGAACTCCGCATATCGCTATATGACTGAAGCTGACATTCCTATCGTTCACATCAATGCCATCTACAAACAAAACGAAAATGACCTTACTGCTCAAGGTATTACCAACCGTGAATACCTTTATCAGTTAATCAAACTTGCCGATAGTCGGCTTTCCCTCAATGCCTACCCATGGGTGACAATCAAACTAAAAACAAATTGCAAGACGTTCGTCGAATTCCTTAAAACCAAAATGGCAAACAACCATGGATATTTGCCATATAAAGAAGTAAAGCAATTGGCGAAAACCGCAGGGTTAACTGAGGACTACGAATCAAAACTCGTTTTGAGTCCTTACCTCTTGCTATGCATAGATCGATGGTACTATTTGCCGGATTTCGCACTAGCGAACAAAGACCAATTGGTCTCCCTGGTAAATAGCTCAACCAAAAACGTCAAAAACGGTCGAATGATATCCGCCAGGGACTTGTACAAGCTATGCACTAAAGACTACCTCGATCTCGGCATTAGAACAGACAAACAACTCTTTAACGCGCTAAAAAGCATCGGCCCGACTAACGCATTTCGAGCAAAGCACTATCCATACCTATTAATAACTAGAAAGTAGACCAGCATCGAAAGATGCAATACACCACAGCACGAAAACGCATCTACAAGAGCAGGCGATAGCTGAAACGGATACAATGACGGCAAACTGGCATGGATCAAGGAGGGAGTGGTTCAGGCATGGTGAAACGCATTTCGCGCAGAGACGCGCTCAAAGCCGGGGGCATGGCGCTTGCGGGCGCAGCGGGGTCGGCGCTGCTAGGGGGATGCGCGCAAACCGCGGGCTCCACAGCGCAAAGCGGCTCGGTGAATAACGAAAGCTCCCTGATCAGCGATCGATCGAGCGTACCCGCGGACGCCACGGGGGCAAACGCCAAGGAGCCGGCGAGCATCGCCTTCACCGACGGCTCCCAGGTGGAGATCGACGAGCCCGGCGTAGACATTCGCTACGACATCGTCGACAGCCACCTGCACTATTGCGACTTCCTGGAAAAGACCGATGGGTTTGCCGCGCTTGCCCGCGCGCAGGACATGAGCGGCGTATCGGAATCGGTCGTCTTCGGCCTGGGCATCGCCAAGCAATGGGACGAGCATACAGACAAGGCTCCCAGCTACTACCTATCAAATGATTCGCGGTGCTACTACTATTCGGGCACCGACTTCCTGCTGGCCGAGGAGCTGCTCGCCCAACCGGAAGACATTCGCAAGCGGTACCACCCCTTCTGCTGCGGCATCAACGGCAACGACCGATTCTCCGCCGACCACATCCGTCAGCTGCTACGCCTATACCCAGGGTTTTGGGAAGGCATCGGCGAGATCATGAGCCGCCACGACGATCTAACGGCTCTTACGTACGGCGAACCGCCACACATCGACCATCCGGCGTTTCTAGACGTGTTCGACCTTGGCGCCGAAGAAGGCCTGCCCGTAATGATTCACCACAACATCACCGCGCAAAGCAGCGAAGAGGTGCTCTACCTCGACGAGCTTAAGCGGGCCGTGGAGCACAACCCCGAGTGCAACATCATCTGGGCACATGTGGGCATTTCCCGACGCGTGGAAATTCAGCACCTGCCCGAGATTGCCGCGGAGATGCTGGCCACGCACCCCAACCTGTACACCGATTTGTCGTGGGTGGTGTACGACTACTACGTACAGGACAACTTCCCCGACCGGTACAACGACGGCGACACGATGGACGACTGGGTGGCGTTGTGCGAAGAATTCCCCAACCGCATCATGATCGGCACCGACAAGGTGGGCCACTGGAAGACCTACCCCGCCGAAGTGGTGAAGTACTACGACCTGCTCGATCGCCTTACGTCGCAAACCGCGCAAGCCATCTGCCACGATAACATTTTGGGGCTTGTGAAGAGGTACTAGTGAGGGCGGGCACTAGGATGCGGAGGCGATTTGCCTATTCAATGACGATGAAGCCAAATCGCTAGACCGCTCGTCCGTTGATTCCGCATTCGCATCATCCAAAGGAACGCTTTCGCAACGCCTAATAACTTCCTCGCGAGGCATAAGCTTAATCGGCATGACATCGCAATCAAGGGCAGAAGCAATGCGAGCAATCGTGCTAATTCGCATGTTCGAATCTTTTGAAAGCATCTTGGATACCGCAGCAGGAGAAACGCCCATCCTCTTAGCAAGTTCCTTTTGAGTCACGCCAAGTTCTTTCATGCGCCCATAGATTTCGCTTTGCAAGTGCAAGTTCATGGAAAACTCGATTACCTCCGGAGAAAGCACCGCATCGACATACTCATCCCCCACAAACTCAGCGAGAGACATTCGCATAGCCATTTCACTCACTCCTCTCTAGCAAGCCATCCACGATTCGAACTTTGGGCCTAATGACTTTTATCACGTCAAACATCGACTTATGCTTATGCGCTTCAAAGGCATCGAGCACCACAAACAATCGCTCTTCTCGAACCCAATACATTACGACGCGCCATAACGTACCGCGAACACGAAGCTCCACAAGACTCAACGAGCCATTGGCAATCACCGAATCAAAGTATCTTTGACGAAATGCAAAGTCCACTCCAGCTTGATAGCCTTGAGCGTCAATGGCTTCAATGATGGAATAGAATTCCGTCAAAACAGGGCGATCCTTTTTGAACCGTTTTTGAAGGATGGTTTTAGACTCGCTTCGCCTTACGAGCGCATAAAAGAATCCAGCTATTTGCTTCAGCATCCACTCATCATTGTACATTGGCCTACCCCTCTATAAATCAACTTATAAGTTGAGTTTTGAGACGCTGCGCCTGCGAAATGGCAAGCAGTCCCATATGAAGGGAATCAGAACGGAATCACGAAGCGATGCGAAAAGGGTCGCGCTAAAGTCGCGGAAAGGATGCGGAAAGAGAGCGAGGAAGCGATTAAGCCATCCGAACCGAATCACCAAGCAATGTCGCAGTAATCTACGCCGGTTCGCTCTTCATACCAAGCAAAGAACGTCGCAGCATCTAAAACGGGGATGCGCCTGTTAGGGTCTCCGCAAAAATCCTTCGCATTACGACTAACGATGACATCGGCGCGTAAAGAAGCGGCTGCTTCGTAAACGAGGGCGTCTTCCAAATCGGCCCAACCAAGCTGCAGCGCCCTGTCCACCTCGTCCGCGCCAAGAGAGCACACATGCACGTACTTACGCAAGCGCCGAAGTTCCAGGGTGACGTCTGCAGCAAGCGAGCGCTTCCCGCCTTCGGTAAGAACATAGGTAAGATCGCCAAACTGCGCGGGGCTCATCCACAACTCAAGCTCGCCCAAGGCGGCTAATGCAAGCATAAGCTGCGCAGATTCGCTAAAGGGGCGTCTATCCCGCAACGCATCGATGAAGATGTTGGTATCCACCAAAGCCTTCATTCGAAATCGCTTTCCGTTGCGTAGCCACGAGAAATAAGACGTTCCCGCTTAAGTCTTTCGGGATCGGAAATATAGAAATCACCGCGATCGACAATAGCTATCGACCGAACCTCGTTCAACGCACGCTGCAGATCTTCCTTGCTTACATGACGAGAAGGCGCAGACGAACGCTCGAATGGCAGCTC
The DNA here is from genome assembly GCF_015062615.1 of Denitrobacterium detoxificans. GTDB lineage: Bacteria > Actinomycetota > Coriobacteriia > Coriobacteriales > Eggerthellaceae > Denitrobacterium > Denitrobacterium detoxificans_A. Next base: position 388,164 of record NZ_SUUH01000002.1, on the reverse strand, counting down.
CTTATGAGCGATGACGTAATCGTACATACGATTAATGGCCGCGGAGGGCGAAACGCCCAAAGCTTCCAGCGCGCGCTTCCCCGCTTCCTTTTTTGACTTGCTCATGCGAGCGGTTACCATCACATCACTCATAATGCACCTCCTGCATGTACAACGTACAACATGATTTAATTCGCATCAAGAACTAGCATGCAGTTGTTTACGCGCCGAAAAGAATTGCCCCATATGAGCGACCAGCTTAATACGCTCCACGCAAATCGAATGAGGTACTTGAACAGCTACTATGCACATAATGCATATTACGATGAACGAGCAATGTGCACTATCTGCACATTGCTAAGAGCAAATCATGGCAAAACCCCAGGAGACGCTACGCAAGCGAATCGGGCAAGTCGAGCGAATGCGCATAACTCCAGGAAAGATTGGCAGGCGGGTTAGCAAGCCGACGGTACGCCTGCGCCATGAGGCGTGCGACCACATCGTGCGGCACCTTGCCGCAACCAGCGCCAAAGGCGGGAAGCGCAATCGCCTTCACTCCCCCACACATGGCTTCAATGAGCGCGGAACGCGTGGCATGGTAAACGACCATAGGGTCGCGTACGACCGACGGCACACGCATGACGGGCGTATGGACAAGCGTTATACCAGCGTATTCGACCGAGATGCTGGTGGCTACAGGCTGTTCCCCGAACCAATCATCAAGAATCTTACGCTGCACGGCCCGCTTGAGCCCCTCGCCAAAATACGAAACGATAGCCGCGTCGTAGCCGGCGTCCATGAGCCCATACGAATTACCCGGCGCAACGACGCAATCGACCTGGGGATGTGCATCCATGAACCTGGCGAAGTCGTCTTGCGCGACATGTACGCCCGGGATGGATTGGAACGCGCGATTCCAGGCATCAGTCATGCCGGGGGCCACGTCGAGGAGGTAGATGGTTGGGAGGTTCATGGGATGTTCCTGGTCTATCACGCGAATAGATTACGTACCGCTTTACTCATCCTCGTTACGTTTGTCGATGACCCTGGCGTCGTTGGCTTCAAGCGCCTTTTCGTCGGCATGCATTTTCAAGAAGTGGACGCCGTCACCATCGATGAGCATTGCGTCGGCCTCGTTGTAGATGAAATTCATGCGTGCAAGCTCACCCTCGCGCTCTTCGCCTATCAACGCAACTGGATCGTCGACTCCTGCTGCCCGGCGATAGCGGCTCCTTTTGATTGCTGCTTGTCTCTGCGCCTCCTTGTGCAGCGAAAGAGGCGTAAAACGCGGAGCGTTATGAGCCACAAAGTGAGCTGCATCGAAGACCGGGTTCTGGAGCTCGTATCCATCGTCTTCCGCGTCAGGCACGGCAAACAAGCCGCCACGCACCCCCTTGATCCTCTCTGCGAGCAGGCCCTGGGCCCTATCGCGAACCTCGGCATAATCATCGAGGCATTTGCCGATCTTCTCGCGCTCGCGTGCGATTCTACTGACGCTGAAATCCCCGTCGTATTGCATTGAAGCCTGCTCTGCGGCCAAGAAGAGCCGAAACGCAGCCTGCGCGTCTCGCTCCTTGCCTTGGAACTCGTGAAGTCTTGCCCGAACCTCGTCGTCCTTCAAACGCCTGGAGCGTTCCATGCGCGCACCGAACTCGCGCATGGCCTTCACTTGGAACTTCCACGCCTTGAGGGTTTCAACGCATATTCCCTCAATGGAGTTATGCACGGCCTGCCTCTTCTCGGGGTTGGTCGAGATTTCGTCGTACTGGGAGAGATATTCGAGAAGTTTCTCGAACCGAGCTTCTATGTCCGCCTCCCGCTCAAGCCTCATCTCCTGCTGGATTGCGGCGATGCCAGACTCGATGCCCTCAAGCTGCTTGCTTATCTCTGCCATGTAGGCCTGGCCCACAACGATTGCCGCGCCCTGCAGAGCTAGGTTTGCAACCGCAACAGGTTGGAGCTTCGCCTGCCTGATTGCAGCTTGAGGCTGAAACTTGCCATCCTTGAGGATGCCAAGCTGCTTCCACTCCTCCCAGCCGGGAGTCTTTCGATTAAGCAGATCGTTCCATCCTGCACCTTCGGGGAATCGAACGATGGCATGGTCCCATTGGGCCACCGCGTCTGCCGCCTTAGCCGCCATAGGTATCAGGGCGTCGGCGTATGCCTCTCCACCGATGGACCTGACATCGAGGGTCACATGATCATAAAGGGCGAGGTCCACGTCCTCGCTATCTAACTTGGGAACTATTTCGTTACCTTCCGCAGGAACGATGGCATCACCCACGCACTCCTCCCCTGGTTCGGATTCGTCGTCGCGTTTATCGAAAAATGGAAATCGCATTGCCATAGCCACCTGTTGATATATTCCGAATGCAAATGATTTGTAAAACCAATTTTATCAGGCAGCAGAATGCTGGAATATGCGCGGATTGGAAAGAATGCGGCTTCTTGAGCTTGATCCAATACTTGGACGGAGAAAACACTCTCGGGCAGCTCTTACGGAACACCCCACATCGCACCGACTTCATTCGTATTTTGAAATAATCTAGTAGCACCGCGTGTTCCTGTAAACAATAAGGGAGTTCACCACGCTCTGATCATCAAACCCAACGGTCCGAGCAAGAGGGTAAACGCCTCGCTAACGCCCGGGAAATCATAGGGCCCGGATACAATTCGGCATTCGCTTACTAAATGCCGAATTGTTTAATGACGAATCCAACGGAAACGAGAGAGATTGATCAAGGCGATTCGGGCAAAGCGGAGGCGGATAAAATCCCACCGAATCTGGAGACATTAGGCGTACGCCCGTTGGAAAAAATGCTTATATTGCGCATAAATCAGCAAAAGTAAATCTTGCTAAAGCGCAAAACCAGATAACGCGACCCAACCCATCTCAGCACGCCCAACTCTGCATCCTGCCACCATGGGAAATAGCATGCGAGCGAACGACCCTTAACGTCATCTCCCATGCCGAAAGACATTGCTCACGCCACCAGAAAGAACAGCGCAGTTGAAAAGCTTCAGCAAAACGGGATTAAAGCAGCAATACTCCCTTAGTCGGAATTTGAGGCTAAAACATATAATGGGTTAGAACACCTAATTCAAACGAAGTTCTAGACTAAAACATCCCCCTAGAGCCCGCCTCAGGAAGCAAGGTTGTAACGCTCCTGAATGCTACAGGGTTTTGCAACTCCGTCGCTAGCGGCGCGGCAGCTCTGACGGCAATAACCCTCGGATCGGAAGGTGAAAGACTTTGCGAATCTCAGAAATAGTCATTAATAATCACAGCAGAATCCCAGATTGCAAAATTGAGGCTAGAGACAACCTCGTTCTTGTCGGCTCGAACGGAAGCGGAAAGAGCTCTATTTTAAGATGCTTGGATCTTCTTTTTGGAAAAACAACGCAACAGCTATACTACAGCATTACCAAAGCTGACTTTGGCAACGAGGCACTTCCGCTCATCATCAGAGGAAAGCTAGCAGACATCAATGACGACGAGCTCTCGTATTTCCCCGACGAAGTCGATCCCCTCGACGAATTGCTGACCGTCCTTCTGAAAGCCGAGATCGAAGGCGACGATGTCTTGATTAGCCGTTATTGTCCGTATGGCCCGAGCAAAAACAATTTGACCACCGCTCAACTGAGGTGTATCGGATGGAACTTCGTACCATCCGACTTCTCAGCAAGAACACTGAACTCAAGCAGAAAAACAATTATCGACGACTATCTAGACACGATTGACGCATCAGGAAGTCAAAGTGAGCTATCGACAGCGATTGATTCACTCTGCGGAGCAATCAGTAATTCGGAAGCATTCGACGATGCACTAAATTCTTTGGCCGCACTGCTAAACGTGGCTTTACCGAGTGGCATGAAATCCTCGGATCTTCGCTTCATTCCGGGCGCCGCAATTGATGGCAACCTATTAAGCGATGTGCGCTTACAAATAAAGTGCATGTCTGGAGAAATGAGAGAAGCGACAAAGCAGTCAGACGGAACCAAAACGCTGATCGCTTTTGCAGTCTTTAATCTATTGCATTCTGGGGGGATTCTCGCAATAGACGAACCGGAAACGCATCTCCACCCAACAGCACAGCGAAATCTAATGAGCATCCTCCAGGCTAAGGGTGGGCAACTTATTATCGCTACACATTCCGGCATAATTGCAAGTGAATTTAACCCGGATAACATCGTCGTCACCAAAGTAAACGCAACCCCTACGCAACCAAAAAAGGACTTTCTCCAAGAAGATCAAAAAGCCCTGGCCAGATGGTGGATCAGCTCTCGTATTGAACTATTAACCGCCAGCCACATTATTGCAGTTGAAGGCCAATCGGACAGAATGGTTCTGGAAAAAGTTGCCAAGATGACTGACCGCCACCTGGAAAGAGACGGCATAGAAATACTGGAAGCCGGAGGCTGCGGCGAAATGAAGCACGTAATGAAAATCTTTGGCTCTGCAGGGTTTGGAGCAGCCGTAAGCGTCCTTATCGACCAAGATGCCGAAACAAAGATGGCGACAGAACTTGGTGTTGCCGTCACAGACCTGAAGCAAAAGTCTGTATTCGTCTCTCATGCAGACCTTGAAGATGAATATGTTTGCGCACTAGGGTCTAAAAAAATATGGAACGCATTAAACACATCAAGTCTTTTCACCCCGAACATGCTAAGAAATTGCGTCATCAATAATGGGTCGTCATTACCGGGAAACAAAGAACTCGCTTCTTTTTGTAGGAACAAACATAACAAGACCGCCTGCGCCGTTGTTGCATGCAGCCTACTCGATCGCAGCTCGTCACCAAAAGTATCGAGCGTTATAGAGGTTCTAAATAATGCCATCAAATAATCTCGTTCCCACCAAGGAGCAACAAGAAATATACGATTATCGTCCGCTAGATATGATAATTACCGCACCAGCTGGATGCGGTAAAACAGAAGCTCTCGCATATCGAGCGAAAGGCCTTATCGATCGCTTCAGCTTTATCGGAAATGGAAGAAAACTCCTAATCGTGACTTTCACCAATCAGGCTAGAGACAATATTGACGAAAGGCTCAAACGATATATAACAGTCCAGCAGCTTAGACAATGTGTCACCGTTTGCAATTTTCATGGCCTCGCTTCGAGAATAATTAAAGCTCATGGAAGAATAATTGGCTTCGATGATGATTGGAATATTGCAAATTTCGATTGGACAAACAGAGTAATCAATACTCTGAGCTGCAATAAAACCATCAAACGAGAGGTTTCCGAAATCCTGCAATCAACAAAGCAGAAATACGTAACAGATACCGAAGTCAAAACGCAACTGCATAAATGCGCTAGCCCTTCTGGAGACATTGCAGCCTCCATTGAGACAATGCGCATAAAGAAGAAGATCATTACTTACGATGACCAAATCAGGATTGCCTTATGGATTCTACAAGACAAAAGAGTTGCCAAAGTTTATAGCAACCACTTTTTCGCCGCGCTAGTCGATGAATTTCAGGACCTAACTCCGCACCAACTCAATCTAATAATGGCCCTTTGCGGAGAGCGTGTCACTTACGCGGGTGACTTGGCGCAGAGCATCTTTTCATTTGCGGGCGCGGATTCGAAACTAACATACGATTCAATTGCGATTAAAGGAAGGAGGCACATAAGGCTACTCAAATCGTTCCGATCGTCGCCCGCCGTTCTCAATGCCACAAACGCTCTGATTCCAATAACCAAAGGAGACCCTCTCGTAGCCGCATTCCCCGCGCATTGGGGAAATGGAGGTGTATCCTCTTCAGTCTTATTTCCCAACCAGCACGATGAGGCCAAATGGATCGTCGATCTCAGCAAGACCATTCTTGAGCACTGCCCAAATCAAAGAATCGGAATCATTGCAAGAACCGCTTTTCGAGCAAAAGAGGTAAAACGCTGCCTAGAATCGCAAAACATATCCTACGCTGATTGGGGCGATGGATTGTTTAGGCCAAAACTAGCATCAGCGCTACGTAGCGCTTGTGACCTTCTTTCAGACCAGTCATTCAAAACACCATTAGATTTATATCGTTATATTTCAAGCCATTTTGCAACTATTCAACAGATACCCACTGACGAACTGGAAACCGCAAGCGGATGGCTGTTCGACCAAGTAACCCAATTTGGACAGCGGGCGATTCCTTCGATTAAGGGACGAATTCGCGAGAACAAGGGAAACGAAACAATCGCAACCCGCTCAGGTATCCACTGCTTAACGGGGCACGCAGGAAAGGGACAGCAGTTCGACTGGGTTTTCATCGTTGGATTGGAGCAGGGAACCATTCCATTCTACAAAGCCAATACCGACGAGGAAATAGCAGAGGAGGCTAGAATTCTTTCAGTGATGATTTCACGCGCAAGAATCGGATTTATAGCAACGAGCACTTCGTTTAATGCGTCGGGGCGCAGGAATGCTCCCTCCGACTTTTTGCCATATCTAACCGAAATGCCGGGGCATCTCGCAACTGCCAATATGGTAGAGTCCTGGTTTTCGCAAGCCGACTGGCAAGCCATCGCAGAAATGTAGAACCTGCCTGTCCTTCATTATGAAATCCACAATGAGAACGCGAGACTTAACGTAACCACATGCGAGGAGCGCTTTCTAGATTCAGAATGTTGCAAACCAACGATTGAGACAGAATTAACATACCCTTGCACAACTCATTAGCACACGACTCGTACCTGCCAATACGACGCCCCCTACAAGAGCTCCTAATCCATATGAGTCGCAGAAGGCGTCGTTTCAATGAGAGAAAGAAGCGCACAGTAGACCATTTCGAGATCCGCAGATTGCACGCCACGAGGTTAGCATACGTAACGTATCTTTTTCGTTAAGACGCTCCTAGACGACAGTTGCATTTGACTGTAGCACAAGATTCACAAGGGACTTCGCCACATCTGAAGGCGGCGATACTGCCGGACATCATCGAATGCGTCATAAGCCAGGAGCTCAGCACAACGTCTTCAACTCGCCCAAAGCCGAGTCAAGCAAATCACCTGCATTCGCCACGGCAAAATCCCAGACGTCGTTGCCATTCAGCAAAGCGGCATTTAACCGAATCACCTCTTCCTCAGTTGCTTTGCTGTATTGGTAAACATTATTGTCGTCAATAAACAAGGCAGCATATCTGCTGGAGAGGGGCATATAAGCCAGATCGAAGACATAACTTTCGTCGTCAGGCCCCAGAAAGTACACCGGCATGGAAGTTGTTATGAACCGCATAGAAGAAGGCGCTTCAACAATGACCATCCTCTTATCAGCCAATGCGTTATAAATTCGATTGATAGGTACGTCCGGGTGATTGGAGAACAACAATGTCTGCATTATCGCAAGGTCGGCTACAACTTCCAAATTATCACCCAGACCATAGCGGTCTAAGGTAGCCCGCTCCTGTTCGGTGATACCGCCACCAGCTTCAACGTCCTCAACAACATTCTTAACGTTTGCGCGGCCCCTCCCAAGAAATAAGGGGTGACGAACAATATTGCTAGCCGCCAAAATACATGCGGCAAGTCTGCCGTCCAGGAACCCCTTGCCAACGAAGCTTCTCGCGACACAGCATTGCAAAAGCCTGCTGTAGCATGGAGCAAGTCTCCCTTCCATCCCAGAAAGCTGCTCCTCAATACAATTATCCAGGAGTCTATGAGCAGCTTCGTTGCAATCCACATTGCACGAGTCGACCTCGTACAAATTATTTTCGACACACACGTTCTCTGGCGTAGTCACAAAACTCGTACCGCTTTGACGCCGGTAGGCATATAGCCTTCCGTCCGAGTTCGTGAAATATCGCAAGTAGAATCTCGGTATGTAGTGCTGCCTCTTCGTGACGACCATCGCTTGCCCTAAATTATCTTGATGCTGCCAAATCACTTGCCGTTAGACGCATAAAGATCTCGTCCCTGATGCGTCATCCTGCCCTTGCCACCATGTACTACATCGCATACTTTGCCATTTTACCGAGCAGATAGCCGAAGAGGCGCCGTGCTAAGAAATACGTGTAAATGATTATTTGGCAGCGTAGGTAGCTCGACTTCGGATACGTCAATCTTGCCTGACATAAGCTTCGGCAACAAGCAATCTCGCAGCTGCTCGAGCTCCTTATTTTCGTCAACATTGTTTCTGTACAAGGAAAATAGGCCTTCAAGCCCTTTGACATCTTCCGGATTTGGCATTTCGAGAATCAGAGAGTTTAGGTTCTTCTGACTAATCTTTTTCTGAACAGCACCGGTGACAATGTGAGGTATTGCGGTTCTGCTCAGCGCAACATAAAGCATCTCCATAGGGTATTCGTCACAGGGCTTGAGAATGTGTGCGTGATTGTTGACCCAGTACTTCCCCCAAACGTATTGGAGCACTGGATAACCGTCGTCGGTTATCACCGATCCATCCTCGCCAAGCAGAATACGGATGCCGTCGAACAGGTAGTCATCGACATAATCCATGACTGATGTGGCACCGTAATACGGATATGGTCCCTTGCGTTGCTCACGATCACGGCTATTAAGCGGAATGCGTTTTGAGTCTTCGAGTTCAACGATGTCGCCGAACCTCACTTCGCGACAATCGGTTTGCAATGCTGCTTCAAATTGAGCAGTGCCAAGGTCAAGCAAATAATCATTTGTCGCACCCGATCAGCATGTCCAACAGAATGTTTCCATCCCCCGCTGAAAGGAACTGTGATGGAAACAACTATCAACCTCGTACTCATCCAAATGCAACCCATCCTCAACTGCGACCAGCTGAAACGTTTGGGAGAGGTTCTCCGTTTCGCCTTATCACCACGACAAGAAGCTAGCGCCGATCTGCTTCGGCTCTTCCTGACGGCAAAGGAGGTCGAGGGCTGCTCATCCCGCACCATTACCTACTACGAGAGCACCATCCGGCATATGGTCAAATCCATCGGCAAACCATACACCCAGATTGAGAGCGATGACCTGCGGGGCTACCTTGCCGACTATGAGTCCAAGCGCAATGCCAGCAAGGTCACGATCGACAACATCCGCCGTATCCTATCCAGCTTCTTCTCGTGGCTCGAAGACGAGGACTACATCGTGAAGAGCCCCGTTCGTCGCATCCACCGCGTGAAAACCGCAACCATCACTAAAGAAGTGCTGAGCGACGAGGACCTGGAAACCCTGCGCGACAATTGCACGAACGCTCGCGATCTCGCCATCGTCGACATGCTGGCGACTACGGGCATGCGCGTGGGAGAGCTCGTCGGCCTTGATATTGCCGATATCGATCTGCAGGAGCGCGAGTGCATCGTTACCGGCAAGGGAAACAAGCAACGCCCGGTCTATTTCGACGCTCGTGCCAAGCTCCACCTGCAGGCATACCTTGATAGCCGCGCCGATGATAGCCCTGCACTGTTCGTCTCGCTTGATGCCTCTGCAACACGTTTAAGCATAGGCGGAGTCGAGACGCGCCTGCGCAACCTCGGCAAAGAGTGTGGCGTCCTGCGGGTTCATCCTCATAAGTTCCGACGTACACTGGCGACTCATGCAATTGACAAGGGGATGCCCATCGAGCAAGTGCAAAAGCTGCTTGGTCATGCGAGAATAGACACCACCATGCACTACGCGATGGTGAACCAGAACAACGTGAAAGCTTCGCACAGGAAGTATTTGGAATGAGCAAAGCAGAGCTTGTCGATATATGCAGGTATCGGACAGACAGCATACCCGTCGACCCGCAAACCTATATTTCTACAGAATCGATGCTGCCCAACAGAGCAGGCGTCACAGCTGCATCTTCTATCCCTTCCACTGGTAAGGCTCGTGTTTTTCGCAAAGGTGATACGCTCGTCTCAAACATCAGGCCCTATTTTAAGAAGATCTGGCAGGCGACTGCCGATGGCTGCTGTTCGGCCGATGTGCTTGTTTTTGAACCGTCAAACTGCGACGCCGATTATCTTTACTGGCTGCTCTCGGATGATTCCTTCTTCGATTACATGGTCGCCACTTCCAGGGGCACGAAGATGCCACGTGGCGACAAGGCCGCTATCGTGCATTACGAGTTTGAGCGCATGGACGATAAAGACCAGGTCGCTATCGCCAATACCCTCAACCCAATTCGAGAACTAATCAATATCAATCAGCAGACAAATGATTATTTGGCAGCGTAGGTAGCTCGACTTCGGATACGTCAATCTTGCCTGACATAAGCTTCGGCAACAAGCAATCTCGCAGCTGCTCGAGCTCCTTATTTTCGTCAACATTGTTTCTGTACAAGGAAAATAGGCCTTCAAGCCCTTTGACATCTTCCGGATTTGGCATTTCGAGAATCAGAGAGTTTAGGTTCTTCTGACTAATCTTTTTCTGAACAGCACCGGTGACAATGTGAGGTATTGCGGTTCTGCTCAGCGCAACATAAAGCATCTCCATAGGGTATTCGTCACAGGGCTTGAGAATGTGTGCGTGATTGTTGACCCAGTACTTCCCCCAAACGTATTGGAGCACTGGATAACCGTCGTCGGTTATCACCGATCCATCCTCGCCAAGCAGAATACGGATGCCGTCGAACAGGTAGTCATCGACATAATCCATGACTGATGTGGCACCGTAATACGGATATGGTCCCTTGCGTTGCTCACGATCACGGCTATTAAGCGGAATGCGTTTTGAGTCTTCGAGTTCAACGATGTCGCCGAACCTCACTTCGCGACAATCGGTTTGCAATGCTGCTTCAAATTGAGCAGTGCCAAGGTCAAGCAAATAATCATTTGTGCGTCTAGCGACTATCTGCTTTCCGAATATCGCATCAAGCAATGCGACGGTTTTTCTTTGGTCGTTCAGGCTCGGAAGGTTTATCTCGATTCGTGACAGATCATCTGGATGGACACGAAACACTTTCATGCCCTTTACGTACTGCCTAAGAAGCAGCTTGAAGCGAGGAGTGTGCATGAGATAGTTGAGGTAGGCAGGCTCAAGGAGGTCACGGTGCTCAACGCGCACGATCGTGGTCTCTGTACCCGCTACAGCAGGAATGCCTTCAGGGTTGTTGAAAAGAAACGAGTGGCCTAAGTCGTCTACTGTTTCAGAAGTCAAGACGTAGACGATGTCCTGGTCTTGGAGCCACTGCCCGTCCTTTATTCGCTCGTCTGATGTGATGTATGGGATTGGCTTTTGCGGTTCATTGACATCGATGCGAAGCTCGAAGCCTTTATACAAATCGCCATAGTGTATGTATAGGTAGTCGCCATCTTCGTGCATGCGCGCACGTGGCACACTGGCGCCGCGGCTGAATGAGCAAAGCTCCCCAAGCATTCTAGAACACATATCTAATAGCCTCCAAGCTATCCTTGTCATAAGCGATATCAATTATGTGATTGTCGACTAAGCAGAGCATAGACGGTTCATTGGCGACTTGAGAAACGCGAAATACAATCTCGCAGTATGTGGAGTCGCCATCAGGATTAGTTGACCAAAGCGTCGAAAAATACCTTGGGCAGCCGTCGCTATCCATTTCGAGGCTAAACTGCTTCAAATTGTATGATGTGTCGCTTTGGTAGCTTAGGTTGCCGGCCTTGGCGATGGCTTCCATGTTGAAGAAGACCAGGGATCGTAAGATTTCATTGGCTTGGCTCGAGTCTTCTATTTCTTTGAGCGGAAGGCCTGCATCTGCGCCGCGTCTGCTGTTTAATTCGTTTAGGTACTTCTGGAACTCTTCTGGATCAGAGCAGAATATTATGGTTTCGCCGTTAAATTCGTTTTCAAATTCTTCCTTTATTGATTTAGCTGATAAGCGATCGTCTTTGGTTATCAAGACTATTTCATCCATCTTGTTGTCTCGCTTGTATTGCAAAAGAGTTTCCCAAATTAGTGCATCTTTAAACCCCTTGTCAGAGGCTTTGTTTTTCCCCTCGAAGGGAGCTTTTTTTGCCAGCGCTCTTTTTACGACCGACTTGAAGCAGGTCTCTGGTATGGAGGCGACGGTAAACTGCGTCATGCCGAATGATCCGCGTTTGCAATGGGTGTCGAAGTGGTCGTCCAGCCATTTCCTGTAATTCGTGACGCTCAAATTGTGTTCGAATTTCCAGTCAGGAAGAACGATTCTTTTTAAATCATCAGTCTTGTTTTTGTATTTTTCGCATTGGCTACGATGTATTTCTTCAACTACAACTTCAGGAATGACAAATTTCATATCATCATACGCATCAGCATATTCGGCCAAATCGGAGTAAGCTTCCATACGTTGGATGATCCAGGATTTTGAGTAGTCGAAACAGTTTTCCGAAAAAAGTACATTGCTATCAAAAAAGACTGCTATCACTTTGTGCGCCGTCCTAAAGAATTATTTCTGTCATGATTCGGTCCGGGGAAGGGGCCTATTCAAGAGCATAAAACATGGTGCTATTGATGCTCCTGGTTGGTTTGGGTGATTAAAGCCTATAGCCGATAGCCTCCAAGTTCTTTCGAATCTGCTGCTTCAGGCGATCGGATTCCTCGAAACACTTTGCAAGCTCGCCGGTAAGGCGGGCCATCTTCTCCTCAAAGGGCTCGCCGTCATCTTCGTCGTCTTTGATGCCTACGTAACGTCCAGGGGTCAGGATGTAGTCCTGCTTGGCAATCTCCTTAATGTCAACGGCCGCGCAGAAACCCTTTTCGTCTTCAAGCTCGCTCTTACGGAAGGCATCGAACGCTTCGGCGACTTTGGCAATGTCCCCATCGGTGAACTCGCGCAGGCGGCGGCTCACCATGGTGCCCATCTCGCGTGCGTCCACGAAGAGGGTCTTGCGCTGGCGGTTCGGCTCCTTGCTGATGATCCACAGGCTCACCGGGATGCCTGTGCTGTAGAAGAGCCTGTCAGGCATCGCAACGACGCCCTCGACCAGTCCAGCCTCGACGATTGCCTGACGGATGGCGCCCTCGTTATTCTGTTGGGATGAGAGCGATCCGTTGGCCAGGACCAAGCCCATTTTCCCGTTTGCAGCCAAATGGTGAATCATGTGCTGCATCCAGGCGAAGTTGGCATTTCCCTCAGGCGGGATCCCGTATTCCCAGCGGGGGTCTTCTTTTAGCTTGTCCCCTCCCCAGTCTTTGAGATTGAAGGGTGGGTTGGCCAGCACGAAATCAAATCGTTCATTCTTGTGAGCATCGTTAAAGAACGTATCTGCGTTGAACTCACCGAGGTCGGCATCGATGCCTCGAATGGCAAGATTCATCATCGCCATTTTCCATGTGGTGGGATTGCTCTCCTGTCCGTAAACCGAGAGATCGTCGATCTTTCCTTGGTGGTTGCGCACGAATTCCGCTGACTGCACAAACATGCCGCCGCTGCCGCAACAGGGGTCGTATACGCGCCCGTGATATGGCTGGATAATCTCGACCAGCGTACGGACTACGCAAGCGGGCGTATAGAATTCGCCGGCATTCTTACCTTCGGCTTCGGCGAACTTGCTTAGACAATACTCGTACGTGCGGCCTAGGATGTCTCGGGTATCGCCCTTTTCGGCCATTTGCACGTTGGTAAAGAGATCCACTACTTCGCCGAGTCTCCTTTTATCGAGTTCCTGGCGAGCAAAGTTCTTTGGCAGGATACCTTTCAGCTTATCGTTCTCGCTCTCGATGAGCCGCATTGCATTGTCGATTGCTTTGCCAATCTCGGGGGTATGCGCCGCTTCGGCAATCACGGCCCAACGAGCTTCTTTTGGCACCCAGAAAATGTTCTTGTAGGAATACTCGTCGCGGTCTTCCTCGAATCTTTCGCCTTCGTCGATGAGCTCTTGATAGCGTACGTCGAACTTATCGGAGATGTATTTTAGGAAGATGAGGCCGAGTACGACGTTTTTGTATTCAGAGGCATCGATATTGCCGCGTAGTTTATCTGCGGCGCTCCAAATTTGCTGCTCAAAGCCTACTTCTGCCGTATTATCAGTTTTTTTCGGGGCCATAAATGCTCTGCTTTCCATTAGTGTCGTTTTTGCGGCTGATTTCGAGCGCTATTTCTCTGTTTAGGCCCAAGCTTTGTTCGTATTGCGTCAGCGCAGGCATCCGTTAGGGGGTCGCCTATCGCTCTTTTGTAGTCAAATCCGAGGAGCTGCATTGCTTTTAACGTGTCCACAGAAACGAGAGACTTGAATTGCTCGAGGCCAGTAGCGTTGTTGTCTGATAGGTGGGGTTTTAGGATGTCCAGTACGTCTCCTATGGTATTTTGCAGGTGCTCGATATCCTTATCGGTAATCTCGTAGCGTTGTAATTCTGATTCGTATGCGCGAGCAATCGCAATGGCTCGAGCGCGCTCCGCCACCAGTTCGTTGATAATTTCTTCGTACGAGTTACAAATCTCCTCTGTTTCCTTCTTGGTCCGGATTGTCTTGAATTTGTTCACCACCATGCCGGCCGTTTCCTTAGCGGCTAGTACCGCTAGCTCGGCCCCTACAGTTCCAATCATACCAACCGTTTGCTCGTTCATGCGTTTCCTTACTCGTATATCTTCGTGTCGGCCCAGAGCTCGCATTGCGCCATGACGGTAGCCATGGCTTCTTCGGCGCCCTCGGGTGGGTATTTGTATTTGCGAAGCAATCGCTTGATCGTCCTGCGCATACCGGCCCGCGCGCTCTCCTTGCGCTGCCAGTCGATAGTCGCGCTCGACCGCATTGCCTCGGTCAACTCGCGCGTAATAGCAACAAGCTGGTCGTTGTCGTAGAAGTCTTTCACCGCCTGCGGCTTTGTGATAGCGTCGTAGAACGCCATCTCCTCATCCGTCAATCCCAGCTTATCAGCGTCGGAGCGATCCTTCATCATCTCCTTGGCCATGTTCACGAGCTCTTCGATAACCTGCGCGTTCGTCAGCATGCCGTTCAGGTAAGCGTTAAGCGTACTCTGCAACATATCGCTGAACTTCTCTGCCTTCACCACACTAGTCTTCTGATACGTCCGAACACGCTCTTTGATAAGCCGTTTCAGGCTCTCTACGGCTATATTCTTTTGCTTCATGTTGGCGAGTTCCTGTAGAAACGCCTCATCGAACAAAGATATTTCTACAGCATCCTTGCCGAAGAGGTCAATCACGCCGTCGGCCTGCACGGTCTGCTCCAAGATAGCGGTCACGCGCTTGTTGAACTCAGCGTAGGTCATACCGTTTCTACCGGATGGCTGCCGCCCGGTGAGGCGCAACACTTGCACGCGCAGAACGGAAAGGTATGCCGCCTCATGCTGGTCCTCCTCCGACACCAGGCTCTTACAAAGCGAAAGCGCCTGGTTCATCAGCTGGCACTGCTTGACGAAATCCTCGCGGTCTTCCTCGTGCGCTGGCTCCAACAGCCAGTCCGTTCCCTCAGCGATAGCCATCGCAAGCTGCTGCTTGCTATCGGTGAATATCGTCTTGGCATAGTCGAAGCCATACATAAGATCGCGGCAAACATCTAACTTCTCTAGGAATTTCGGATAGGCAGTCGCCGCCACGTCCATGTCACCGTAATTATGCTGGTCGCGGTTGGTGTAATCCTTCATCGCCCGCTTAAGTGCTCGAGCGATGCCAATGTAATCGACAACCAGACCGCCCTCCTTGCCCTTGCACACGCGATTAACACGGGCTATAGCCTGCATCAGGTTGTGGCCTTTCATAGGCTTGAACACATACATAGTGGCCAGACTCGGCACGTCAAAGCCCGTAAGCCACATATCTACTACGATAGCGATCTTTAGCGGATCGTCATCCTTCTTGAACTTGCGCTCCATCTCCTTCTTGTGCGACTTTCCACCACAGACGTCGAACCATTCCTCCGGGTCCTGATTACCCATCGTCATAACAACGCCGAGTTTGTCCCTCCACTGGGGACGCAGTTCCATCATGCGATAGTAGATTTTCATGGCAACAGGTCGGCTGTAAGCCACGATAAGAGCTTTGCCCGCCAGAACGTCAGCACGATTGTTCTCGTAATGCTCAATAATGTCCCTGCAGAGCGCATCAATCGTCTCGGGCGCGCCAAATATCGCATCGAGCCCTCCCGTATCGCGCTTAGCCTTTTCGATGCTCGCCTCGTTGGCCTGTTCGGCGAACTCAGAATAGGCAGCGTCCAGCTGGGCAAGCTTGTCCGAGTTCAGCTTCAACGCAACAACTCGACTTTCGTAGAAAACGGGGCGAGTTGCGTTATCCTCCACCGACTGGGTCATGTCATACACGTCGATGTACTCGCCAAATATCTCACGCGTGTTCTTGTCCTCAGTCGAGATTGGCGTGCCCGTGAAGCCAATGTAGCTCGCATTCGGAAGGGCCTTGCGCACAACTCTGGCCGCACCAATTCGGATGTTGCCCTCAGCATCCATCGACTCAGTAAGGCCGTACTGACCACGATGCGCCTCGTCAACCATCACAACCACGTTGCTCCGGTCGCAAAGAGGCTCGTCACCATCCATGAACTTCTGCATTGTCGTGAAGATGATGCCATTCGCCTCACGCCCGATGAGCAGCTGTTTGAGATGCTCTCGGCTCTCAGCTTGCACGGCCGTCTGCCGCAGGAAAGGCGCACACCGCGTGAACTGGCCATATAACTGGTCATCCAAATCGTTGCGGTCGGTAATTACCACGATGGTCGGGCTACTCAAACGCTCCTGCAGCAAGTGCGCGAAGAAAACCATCGAAAGCGACTTTCCCGATCCCTGCGTGTGCCAAAACACGCCGATCTTGCCGTCGCCTTCAACCGCCTCCACGGCACGTTCGGCCGCTTTCTTCACGCCAAAATACTGATGATACCCCGCAAGAATCTTGATAACCCTGCTCGCATCATCATTGAAGCAGACGAAGTTCTTGACAATGTCGAGCAATCGCGCCTTCGGCATCATACCGTCAAGCATCGTCCTCCAAGTGGCCGACTTCGTTTCCGAATAATCGCCATCTACGCTCTTCCATGAGACATAGCGGTCCTCGTCGGCTGTAATCGTGCCCACACGCGTCTCGCTCATGTCACTCATCACGCAGAATACGTTCGGTACGAACAGGCTCGGTATCTGCTTCATGTACTGCCGCAGCTGTAGGTAAGCATCCGAAGCGTCGGTCTCCTCACGCGAAGGCGACTTCAATTCGAAAATGACGAGCGGCATCCCGTTTACGAAAACGATCACGTCGGGACGCTTCTCCGAGTACTCCACGAACGTCCACTGGTTCACCACGTGGAAGTCATTATTGTCAGGATCGTCAAAATCAAGGAGGTAGACGATGTCGTCGCGCTCTTCCTTGCCATCGAAGAAATGAACCTCGACGCCAGACTGCAAGTAATCGTTGAAACGCTCATTACGCTGCTCGAGCGATCCGGCATCGATGCCATCGAGCTTCAATACGGCTTCCTGTATAGCCCGCTCAGGCAAAGCCGGATTGATTCGCCGTAACGCCGATGGCAACACACCCGGTAGAAACACATCGTCATACTTATCGCTCGTGCGGGCCACGTCAGGCCCGTAAAGGTAGTCGTAACCCAGATCGTCGCGCAGATGCTCTATGACCACCTGCTCGTAGAAGTCCTCGTTAATGGGCATAGAAAACGAGCTATACGACATAGACGATGTGCTGCCTGACATGCAAACCACCTTAATCCAAGCTCAACAACAAACTATTACAAACAACAAGGGCAGAGTGCGTAAAAACTACGCTTCAGACAACAGCGGTTTCATGCCCTCTTGAAAGCGCAGTGATTCATTTAACGCAATCGAATTAGAATCAAAGACCAAACCAACTATTCGTTCAATCACAGAGTCATCAAAGCCTATACGCTTGAGAGTCTGAGCGTACGTAAGCACTTCCAGAAAACGAATCCGGTCAATATCAGAATCACTCAAAGCACCTGAATAAGTGCCGTGAAAAACTCCGCCCCTCAATTTAGTCAATGCGTCCGCTATTTGAAATATTTCGTCATCCGATAACGTTCTCGCTTCACCACAATTGCCCAAATGAAATAAGGCGCTCAGCGATGAATCGACAGCCGATTTTAATAACCCATAGGCTCTCATGATCGACTGACGCTGGCCACGATTTCTTCCGATTCCGGACACCCTATTATTGACCTCTTTCAAAAAACAGGCCACAACGTCAGAACCGTCAGAGGGAAAAGCTTTAGCATATTTAAGAAATTTTCGCCTTACAGATTTGTACGGATCGACCTCGTATTTCAAATACAATTCCCTGTCGGCATTACACTCAGCCTCAAATGCCGTATAGATTGAAGTAAAATCAATCAATGAATAATCTTCTTTAAAACAACGAAGCTCATTTTCCGGATAGTGTCTACAATCATATTCGGTATTATCTGCAGCAAATTGCAAAACCTTCTCTATATGCGGAAGATATAAGCGAAATCCGGCAATATGACCCACCTTCGCAAGAGGAACTCGAGAGGACGAGCATTCACGCAAGCGTCCAATAAAGCTCTTTTTATCGGACGTCCCAGAAAAAAGATCGACTCGAAGTCGCCCATACGAATGTCTATATCTGACAATCTGCAAAAACCGAACTAGTATTTTATATACCCTGAAGACATAATCAACACTGTTAGAGGGCTCGAAAGAAACCTCAATCTTCGGATGAAGCATCAAGTCGCTTGACGTGCCGCGACTGAGAATTCCCCCGTATTTTAATGCGACCCCGACAGATGAGCCTTCAAATATAATCTTCCAGGCACGAACGAGTTCAGACCCATAGACTAAGTCGACTTGATTACCCTCTTCGAAATTAGACTTGAAATAGTAATAATCAGCGGGACTGAAAAAATCATCAACCGCCTCACCAGTAAGCTCAAAACCGGAAACGGGCTTGTCAATGTACCTTTCGAAAATATAGCGAGGATACAAGTCAACGGCGCCACAACAAGGCTTAGCGTAATCAATGCTAGCATCGGACTTTTTCCCAGATAGCGTGCGGTAGCTAATGTCAAATCCAGCATCGATGCAATGACGATAGATTATTGGGTAATCATTTTCGTCTTTTGCGTACAAACGCAAACTATCAGAACGCTCAACCAGTAGACAATCCGCACCAAATAAATGCGTGTGACTTATCTCTTCCATACCAGTAAATCCGATCAACAACACCAGTCAAAAAGGCGGATGCCGCCATAGCTTCTCCAGAGGCCAATAACTGCCGGAGCAAGAACCTCCTCTACCCCCTGCTCCCCGCAAGGAAGAACAACGCAAGCGTACCCGGGCCAGAGTGCGACCCGATAACCGGATCCACGTAGTTAATCGTGAAATCCCGAATATCAAACGACGGCTCGGCCTCGATCATGGCCTTCAGCTCCAGGGCATCCTCCAGGCAGTCGCCATGCGAGATGGCAATATGCTGCGGGCCGTAGCTGGAATCGTACGACTCGACCATATGATTGAACAGCGCCTTGATGCTGCGCTTGCGGCTGCGCACCTTCTCGCGGGGAATCAGATGCCCGGGGTTGTCCATATGCAGTACGGGCTTGATGGACAGAATGTTCGCCGCCGTGGCACTCGTGCGCGACACGCGCCCACCACGATACAGGTACATCAGATCGTCCACGGTAAACCAATGCGCCAGATGGAACCTATGCTCTTCCAGCCACGCATGCGTGTCCTCGATGCTTTTCCCCGCCTCGCGCATATCGGCCGCGTACAGTACCAGCAGGCCCTGGCCCAGCGACGCACCGCGCGTATCGCACGTGTAGATCTTGCGCTCGGGGTACTCGCTGCGCATGTTGTCCAGCAAGTTCACCGTAGCCTCGTACGTACCCGAAAGCCCGCTGGAAAAACCCACGTACAGAATGTCCTGCCCGCGGTCCAGAATGCTACGGATGATATCGGACGACGCCTGCTGGTTCGGCAGGCTCGTCGTGAACACCTTGCCCTCGCGCATCATGCGGTAAAACATGCCCAGGTCGGTGGTTTCGCCCTTCAGGTAACTCGTGTACTCGTTACCCTCGTTCATGAAGCGCAGCGACAGGATTTCCAGCTCATGCGCGTCGATGAGCTCCTCAGTCAAGTTACAACTGGAATCGGTGAGAATCGTATAGCTTGGCATGCCCACTCCTATATACCCAATAACCTGGGATTAGCCTACCACAAAAACGCGGCGGCAGGTCTTCCCCACCGCCGCGCCTATGCACGCGTTTTCGCTACTGCGCCTTCTGCGCTTGGCACTGGACGCACGTGATGGCCACCACGCCCACGATGTCGGCAGCCGACGCGCCGCGCGAAAGGTCGTTCACGGGCTTGGCCAGGCCCTGCGTAATCGGGCCGTACGCTTCGGCCTTCGCCAGGCGCTGCACCAGCTTGTAGGCGATATTGCCCGCGTCCAGGTCGGGGAACACCAGGATGTTCGCCTTGCCAGCCACCGGCGAGCCCGGCGCCTTGCTGGCACCCACGCTGGGCACGATGGCGGCATCGGCCTGCATCTCGCCGTCGATGAGCATCTCGGGCGCCGTTTCCTTCGCTAGGCGCGTGGCCTCGATCACCTTGTCACGATCGGCACTGGCCACCGTGCTCTTGAACGTGGAGTGCGACAGCAGCGCGATGCGCGGTTCCGTGCCAAAGATGGTCTGCCAGCTGCGACCCGTGTTCACGGCAATCTGCGAGAGCTTTTCGGCGTCGGGCTGAATTTCCAGGCCACAGTCGGCGAACATGAACACGCCGTCGTCGCCGTACTCGCAATCGGGCACCGCCATCACGAAGAACGAGCTCACGGCCTTCACGCCCGGGGCCGTCTTCAGGATCTGCAGCGCCGCGCGCAGCACGTCGCTCGTGGCATGGCACGCGCCGCACGTCATGCCGTCGGCGTCGCCCAGCTTCACCATCATGGTGCCGAAGTAGATGACGTCATCCATCTTCGCCAGGGCGTCTTCCATCGTCACGCCCTTGTGCTTGCGCAGCTCGTAGAACGCTTCCGCGTAGCGCTGGCGGTCTTCGCTCTTCGCAGGGTCCACGATGCGCGCGCCTTCCAGGTTATACGCGCTACCCGCAATGGCTTCCGCATTGCCCAGGATGACCAAATCGGCAATGCCGCCCGCCAGAATCTCCTGCGCCGCGGCAAGCGTGCGCTCGTCGTCGCCTTCCGGCAGTACGATCGTCTGCTTGCTCGCCTTCGCACGTTCAAGCATGGCATCGATGAATGCGCTCATAAAATCGCCTTTCTTTCAGCTATTATGCCTGTCTAGAGAGTACTTTATTCAGTTTGTATGATGATACCCGATATCAATGTCACCAATTTGTAGAATGAGCGTGCGGCAGGAATTAGCGGCCGCGTGCACCCATTTGGTGCACTTGTGCGTTACCCCCAGGGTTGGGAAGGAAATCTACCAAAGGTGAAGACAATCTCGTTCGCCATCCCGTGCTATAACTCGGCCGCCTACATGGACAAATGCATCGAATCGCTGCTCACCTGCGGCGACGATATCGAAATTCTCATCGTGAACGACGGCTCCACGAAGGACAACACCTCCGAAAAGGCCCACGAATGGGAAGAGCGCTACCCCGGCATCATCCGCGCCATCGACCAGGAAAACCGCGGCCACGGCGGTGCCGTGAACCACGGCCTGGAATGCGCCACCGGCCTGTACTTCAAGGTGGTCGACTCCGATGACTGGCTCGATTCCTCCGCCATGGTGCACGTCATGGCCTACCTGCGCCGCCAGGTAGAACGCAAGAACCCCACCGACCTGGTCATCGGTAACTACGTGTACGAAAAGGTGCACGAAGGCACGCGCACCGTCATCGGCTACCGCAACGTGTTCCCCCAGAACCAGGAATTCACCTGGGACGACATCAACCGCTTTCACAGCAGCCAGTACCTGCTCATGCATTCGGTCATCTACCGCACCGACATCCTGCGTGGCATGAACCTGCAGCTGCCCGAGCATTGCTTCTACGTGGACAACATCTTCGTGTACGCGCCGCTGCCCCACGTGCGCACGCTGTACTATATCAACGAGGACATGTACCGCTACTTCATCGGCCGCGAAGACCAGAGCGTAAATGAGTCCGTCATGCTTTCCCGCATCGACCAGCAGCTTCGCATCACGCGCACCATGATCGACGCGGTGGACGTCATCAACGACGTGCCGCAGCCCAAGCTGGCCAAATACATGGAAAACTACCTGTCAATGATGATGTGCATCTGCAGCGTGTTCCTGCGCATGGAAAAGACGCCCGAGAACGAGCAGAAGCGATCCGATATCTGGAAGTACCTGGAAGACGCCAACCCCGAACTATATCGCCACGTGCGCTACAACGTGCTGAACATGGGCACCAACCTGCCCTTCGAGTTCGGCCGCCGCATTGGCCTGGGTGGCTATCGCCTGGCGCAGAAGATCTTCAAGTTCAACTAGCGCGCATTCGCATCTCTAACGCAACTGGCCTGGGATTTCTCCCAGGCCAGTTTTCTTATGCCCGCAATGTCGTAGCTATCCCTGTCCTTTTCCGGAAAAGGACAGGTTTGGGGGTGCTGATACGGACTCGGGATTCGCATTTTCCCAGGTCGCGAACTGAAGCAAGGTCCAAAAGTTACATTTTTCCGGAAAAGGACAAGCTTTGGCCCGCGATAAAGCTCCGGACAGCACGTTTCCCCAGGTCGCGAGTTGACACAGGGGTCGAAGCAACATTTTTCCGGAAAAGGACAGTCCAGCGGCACTTGCGCGCCCCATCAGACCACACGCGCACCCCTTAGGCCGTACGCCCGCCCTACCCCTTGTAAGGCACGATCTGGCTGGACTTGTGCACCAGCGCGTACGTGTCGCGCGCAATCATGAGCTCCTCGTTGGTGGGCACCACGATGATGCGCACCTTCGACTTGTCGTGGCTGATCAGGCGCTCAAAACCGCGCTGCTCGTTCTTCGAGGAATCCACCACGATGCCCATAGGCTGCATGCCCGCAAAGATAAGGCGGCGGATGATCGAGCTGTTCTCGCCAATGCCGCCGGTGAGCACGATTACGTCGACGCCCGCCATTACGGCCATGTACTGGCCGATGTACTTCTTTACCGAGTTCGCGTACATGTCGTACGCCAGCAGCGCGCGCTCGTTGCCTTCCTGGGCGGCTTCCTGCACCGTACGCATATCGTTGCTGATGCCGGAAATGCCCAGCAGGCCCGACTGCTTGTTCAGCAGGTCCGATACGTCCTGCGTGGAAAGGCCCTCGTGGTCCATGAGGAACGGCACGATGGCCGGGTCGATGGCGCCCGAACGCGTGCCCATCATCAGGCCGTCGAGCGGCGTGAGGCCCATGGAGGTATCCACCGCCACGCCATGGTCGATGGCGGAAACCGAGCACCCGTTACCCAGGTGGCACGTAATCATCTTCAGTTCCGAAAGCGGCTCGCCCAGAAGCTCGGCCGCGCGCGAGGCAATGTAGCGATGGCTGGTGCCATGCGCGCCGTACTTGCGGATGCCGTACTTCTGGTACAGCTCGTACGGAATGGGATACATGTAGGCCTTCGGCGGCAGCGTCTGGAAGAACGCGGTGTCGAACACGGCAACCTGCAGGCGGTCGGGCAGCACTTCCTCGCAGGCCTTGATGCCCTGCAGCGCCGAAAGGTTGTGCAGCGGAGCCAACTCGGCCAGTTCCAGGATCTTGTCCTTCACGTCGGGCGTGATGACCACCGACTGGTTGAAGTACGCGCCGCCCTGCACGATGCGATGCCCCACCGCGTCGATCTCGCTGACGGAGTGGATGGGGGCACGCGGGCCTTCTACCAGCGAGCGCAAAACCACTTCGATAGCGGCCTTGTGATCGGGCAGGAAGGTGTCGATGACGACTTCGTCTTCGTCGATGCCGTGCTTGTGGAAGGAATCCTTCGAGCCAACACGTTCGCAGAGGCCCTTGGCTATGACCTTTTCGGTAACGATGTCGATGAGCTGATACTTCAGCGACGATGATCCGGCGTTGATTACCAGAATGTTCAAAGTCGGCCTCCTTCCATCTCTGGGGATTCTACCAACACACGCGTGCATACGCCGTCTACCTGCGGCGTTTATCGGCAAGCGGCGGTGCCCCGTTGCAGAGCGCCGCCGCTTAAGTGAAGGCTTATTCAAATGCGGGTTTTAAGTCCTATTCTGCGGAGGAACCGTGAATTTCCGCGGCATTCGTAGCCGCCGTGCCCCAGTCCTGGTCGTTCGGGCGCGGCATAAGGCCGCCACCGAGCACGTGCACATGCAGGTGACGCACGCTCTGGCTGGCGTTTTCGCCCGTGTTCACCAGCAGACGGAAGCCGTCCTCGTGGATGCCCTTGATGTCAGCAACCTTCTGCACCGTGGCAAACAGGTGCCCCAGCACGTCCTCGGGCACGTTGTCGGCCACGTCGGAGTAATGGTCCTTCGGGATGATGAGCGTATGCACGGGCATGAGCGGCTCCATGTCATCGAAGGCGATGACCTTGTCGTCTTCGTACACCACGCTCGTGGGGATTTCGCCCTTGGCTATCTTGCAGAAGATGCAGTTCTCATCATGCATGAGGGTTCCTTTCGTGAAATACCAGCTAGATGGTTGGATTACATTGTAGCCCTACGCCTTGTGCAGCGTGGTGTCGATTTCGTCATCGGTGGCGTCCTGTTCCAGTTCGCCCATGAGGGCGTCGACCTTCTGCTGGGCGCCGTCGAGCCTGCCACGCAGCTCGCGCAGCAGCGCCACGCCGCGCTCGTAGGCAGCCAGGCTGTCTTCCAGTTCCAGCGTGTTGCTTTCCAGCTGTGCCACGATCTGGTCGAGCTGGGCCATGGCCTGGCGGAACGACAGTTCGCTGATGGGGGTTTCCTGAGCTTCGGGCATGAGTGCTCCTTACGATTGGCTTGGGTTGGGAGTGGACGATTCTACGGCGCAGTCGAGCGTGCCATCGCTCACGCGCACGGAAATGCGGCTGCCAGCGGGGGCCTGCTCGACGGTTTTCACGATGGCGCCCGCTTCGGTGCGGGCGAGCGAGTAGCCGCGACCCAGAATGGCCAGCGGCGAGAGGTCATTCAAGCGGGCGGCGCGCATGCCGATCTGCTGCTCGGCGGCAGGCAGAATGGCCTTCCCCGCCGTGCCCAGGCGCTGCGCCTTGCCAGCCAGCTGCTGCCCCGTAGCCTGAAGCGCCGTGCGGCCATACGTGGCCAGGCGCGTTTCGTACTGCGCCAGCGCGGCGGCGTCGCGTACCAACCCGCCGGGGATGGCGCGCTGTAAGCGACCTGCGGCGATATCGATGGCCTGCGCGGGCGCGGCCAGCAGGAAGTGCGGGTCGCGGAAGAAGGGCTTGTCCTCGAAGCGGCCGATGACCATGCTGCTGCGCTCTAGGCGGCCCGCCAGACGGTCGTGCATGGAGCGGCCACGCGCCAAGATGCCCTCGCGCAGCTCGCGGATGTCGGGCGCAGCGCTTTCGGCAGCGGCCGTGGGCGTGGATGCGCGCAGGTCTGCCACCATGTCGGCGATGGAGGTGTCGGGCTCGTGCCCAATGCCGGTGATCACGGGTACGGGACACGCCACGATGGCGCGCGCCAGGCCCTCGTCGTTGAAGGGCATAAGGTCCTCGAACGAGCCGCCGCCACGCACCAAAAGCACTTCCTCGGCACCGGCGGCTACCACGCATTGCAAGCCCTCCACCAGGCCCGCAGGCGCTTGCGCACCTTCCACGGGCACGCCAGCCAGCACCACACGCGCCAGCGGGTAGCGGCGGCGCAGCGTGCGCAAAACGTCGTGCACGGCAGCGCCACGCGGCGATGTAACCAAACCAATGACCTGCGGGTACGTGGGAAGTGGGCGCTTGCGCGCGGCATCGGTGAGGCCTTCGGCCTGCAGCTTGCGCGCCAGGTTCGCTACCTTCGCGCGCAAATCGCCTTCGCCGGCAAGCGCCAGGCCGAAAACGTCGAAATTCATGCGACCCTTCGCCGCATACAGGGTAAAGCGTCCGGTAAGCTGCACGAGCATGCCCACGCGCAACTGCACGCCCGTGGCGCGGAAGCGGTTCTGCCACATCATGCAGGGCATGGAAGACGCCTCGTCCTTCACGGTGAAGTACACGGCCTTGTAGCCGGGCTTGTTCGAGACTTCCGACACCTCGCCCACCAGCGTGACGGTGCAGGATTCAAGCGCGCCCTTCGCAAGCTGCATGGCCTGCGAAACGCTGAGCGGCTTGCGTACGCCTTCCCCCTCTGCCATGAACGAGCCCTAGCGACGCTGGCCGATGAGCCAGAGCAGCTGCAGCGCAGATACGAGCGCGGCGGCTACGTACGTGAGGGCGCAAGCGCGCAGCACGCTGAAGGCGCCGGCGCGTTCGCCCTGAGGCAGGCCCGCGGCTTCCAAGTACTGCATGGCGCGGTGACTGGCGTTGAATTCAACCGGCAGCGTGACCAGCTGGAACAGCACTGCGAATGCATACAGGATGATGGCCAGGTCGATAAGGCCTGCCAGGTTCATGAAGATGCCGGCGAGCAGAGCGATCATCCAGGCGTTCGAGGCGAAGTTCACCACGGGCACCAGCGCCGAGCGGAACTTCATGGGGCCGTAGCCCTGCGCGAACTGGCACGCATGGCCAACCTCGTGGCACGCCGTGGCAATGGCCGTGATGGACGGCTGGCTATACGCATGCGGGTCAAGCGTGATGGAGTTGTTGCGCGGGTCGAAGTGATCTTCGCTTTCGCCGCCGCGATGGAACGGCACGCCCTGCACGCCGTTGTATGCAAGCATGTTCTGGCCCGCCTGCACACCCGTGAGGCCCCAGGAAGAGGGCACGTTGGAGTACTTCTTGATCTGGGAGTTCACGTATGCCTGGGCGCCAAAGCCGATGACGGTGGATACGACGATGAGGATGATATAACCGGTAGAGAACATGAACAGGCCTTTCGTAGCCGCGAACGCACATGCGTTCGCTGTTTGTTTGAACAGGATTATATACGCAGTCCCTGCATAACCCCTACCCCCAGCAGGAAAAACCTACGATTCGCTCGTTTTCGTTACCTTCAGGTTGCCATCTTCCAGCGAGAGCGAAATCTTGCCGTCGAGCAGCTCGAGCAGTTCGTTGCCCACGATCTGCGCGCGCCAGCCCTTCAGCAGCTCCACGTCGCGATAGCCGCGCGCCAGCGACACCAGCTCGCTGTGGCCGGCCAGCGTCTGGAACGCCACGCCCGCCTCGCGCGAGCGCAGGCGCACGAGCGCCGACATGACGTCGATTTCCAGGTCGACGTTGTGCTCGTTCTTCTGCGGACGGTCGTGCGCGGGCCACTCCTCTTCGGGAGCATCCAGGCCACGCACCAAGGCGGCAACCACGTTGCGCGCGTCGGCCGTGCCCAGCTTGTCGGACATGCCGCGCACCATGAACAGTTCGTCGATGGTGCGAGCCTCGCGCTTGCACGCCTCTACGATCTGCTCGTCGGTAACGACCCACTTGCGCGGAATGTCGAGCTCGCGAGCACGCTTCTCGCGCCAAGCCGCAACCTCTCGCGCGGCGGAAAGCTGACGGCGGGAAAGCTGCGAGACGCGCTTCAGACGGCGGAAACGCTCGCGCGGGTCGTCGTGATAACGGCTCTCGTCGACAAGTGCGGCGAAATCGTCGTCGAGCCAGTTGATGCGGCCAAGCTCGGAAAGGCGCTTGGACATGCGGCGATACATCTTAGGCAGGTAGATAACGTCATCGGCAGCGTACTTGATCTGCGAGGACGAAAGCGGACGACGCGACCAGTCGGTAAACGAGTCCATCTTCTTCAGCTGCACGCCGCACACGTCGTTCACCAGGGCGCCGTAGCCAATCTGCTGCGTGTGCCCCATAAGGGCCGCGGCAAGCTGCGTGTCGAACACGGGCTTGGGCATGGCACCGGTTTCGCGGAGCAGGATTTCGATGTCCTGCGTGCCCGCATGAAACACCTTCATGATGGTGGGCGATTCCAGAAGCGGCACGATGGCCTTCAGGTCTTTCACGCCGAAGGGATCGATGATCACGGTTTCCTTGTCGGCCTGCATCTGCAGGAGGCAAAGCTTCGGATAGTACGTTTTCTCGCGCAAAAATTCGGTGTCGATGGCGAGAACTTCGGATGTCAACGCTCGGTCAACGAATGCCTCGAGCTGGGCCTGGTCGGTTATGAACACGCTTTACAATCCTTACCACATATGGGTATACCTAGTTAATACGCTTTGACATCATAGCAATAGAAGGGGCGCTGTGAAACTTCTCGTACTGAATAACCTATCTTCTGGATACGGCGGCGATCTCATTTATGACTTCGCGCGCTCGTTTGCCAAAACAGGCGATGAGGTTTGCATTCGCTGTGTCGACGCCGATTCGTCGTTCACGGAAGCGCTGGCCGACGCGTCCGAATTCGACGCCGTGGTGGCCTCGGGCGGCGATGGCACACATGCAGCCGTTTGCTATTTGCTACGCAACACGGGCACGCCCATCCTGCCCTTCCCCGCCGGCACCGCGAACCTGCTCTGCATGAACGTGATGTCGCCCATCGAGCCGTTTGCGCTGGCCCAGCTGGTGCGCGAGGGCGAGTGCCTCGACTTCGACCTGGGCGAGATTGTCACAAGCGAGGGCAGCCATGGCTTCTCGATGATGGCGGGCTGCGGCTACGACGCCACCATGATGGCCGACGCGCGTCGCGACAAGAAGCGCTGGGGGCCCGCCGCCTACTTCAAGGCCGCGTTCCAAAACCCAAACCCGCAGGTGGCGCACCTAAAGGTCACCGTCGACGGCGTCACGCACGAGCACGAGGGCGTGGGCGTCATGCTGGTTAACTTCAGCAAGATCCAGTTCGACATCTCCATCACGCCGCGCAACCAGCCCAACGACGGGGCGCTCGACGTGCTGGTGCTCACCACGCAATCGGCTTGGGACCTGCTGCCCACCGCGCTCGGCGCCGCGTTCGACCATTCGGGCGGCACGCTGGAAGCGAGCAATGCGCTCGTGTACTACCGCGGCCGCGACATCCGCGTGGAATCCGATCCAGAACTGCTGGTTCAGTACGACGGCGAGCCGCTGGAAGCGCACACGCCCTTCACCGCGCGCGTGCTGCCCGCCGCCTGCAAGATCATCGTCTCCGACGACGGCTACAAGCTGTTCACCGCGTAATAGGGCGGTTTGCGCCCTACAGCCACGCTGCGGGACGCCCTAGAAAAACGCCACCCAACTTTCACGCAAACGAGCGTGCGTGCGAGCCCACGCACGAACAGGTCTCGCACTCGAGCCTGCACGCATGCATACGCACTCGATCGCGCAGATGACCAGGCAAGCAACGAGCGTGCAACACGTTTACGCGCACCGAAACTTGCACCCCAAACGCAAAAAGGGCGCACGGGATACCCCGTACGCCCAATTCGTAGAACGCAAAGCTAGGCGTCGATTTCGCCCTTCTCGATGAGCTCCTGACGCATTTCCTCGCGGCCGCGCTCGATCTCGCGCTCGCGATGGAAGGCTGCGGCGCGCTTGTTGTACGTCATCTGGATGATCTCCATCACCAGGCTGAAGATCATGGCGAAGTACACGAGCACCTTTTCCAGCGACATGCCCAGCGCCTCGATCTCGACGCCCGTATGCAGGCCAAAGCCGTCGAGCGTAAGCAGCACGCCAATGGACAGGATGAACACCAGCGCCAGGATGGTGATCTCGGCGTGCTTGTTAATGAAGTCGCTCACCTGGTCGATGAACGCCATCATGAGCAGGATGGCGGAGATCACGGCGATGATCATGATGATCAGGTGCTCGGCCATGCCCACAGCGGTGATTACGGAGTCGATGGAGAACACGATGTCCATGACCATGATGGTGCCCACGGCCTGACCCAGGCCAATCTGGTGCGCCTTCTTGTCGGCATCGTCGCCATGCTTGGCGCGCAGCTCCTCCAGGGCCAGCATGCTACGCAGCTCGCTGGCGCCCTTGTAGATGAGGTAAATGCCGCCGGCAGCCAGCAGCATGTCGCGCACCGAGAACCCATGCGAGTAGAAGCCCAGGTCCACGGTGAAGACAGGCTGCGTCATGTGAATGAGCCACGACGCGAAGCACAGGAAGATGACGCGCATGACCATGGCACCCGCCAGGCCCAGCTTGCGGCCGATGTGCTGCTTGCTTTCGGGCAGGCGGTTCGTGGTGAGGGCGATGAACGCAATGTTGTCCACACCCAGGACGATTTCCAGGAATACCAGGGTCAGCAGGCTGATCCAAGCTTCCGCGGTAAGGAAAATCGAAAAGTCAATCATGTGATAGTGCTCCTTGGGTAAAACGTTCTATTGGCCAACGCGGTAGCGCGCGGGGCCTTCTTCGTACAGGTTCCCGCCGTGCGCATCGATGGCCACGATGCACGGGTAGTCTTCCACGACCAGGCGACGAATGGCTTCGGGGCCCAGGTCGTCGTACGCCACGACGTCGCACTCCTTCACCGACGAGGCGATGAGCGCGGCGGCGCCACCCACGGCGGCGAAGTATACCACGCCATGCTCCACCATGGCATCGATAACGCCCTGGCTACGCGGGCCCTTGCCAATCATGCCAGCCAAGCCGGCCTGCTCGATCATCTGAGGAGTAAAGGCATCCATGCGGCCGCTCGTGGTGGGGCCGCAGCTGCCAATGACGTGCCCGGGCTTGGCAGGCGTGGGGCCTGCATAGTAGATGACCTGGCCCTGCAGGTCTACGGGCAGCTCTTCGCCCGCGTCGAGCGCCGCAGTCAT
Organism: Denitrobacterium detoxificans; assembly: GCF_015062615.1. GTDB lineage: Bacteria > Actinomycetota > Coriobacteriia > Coriobacteriales > Eggerthellaceae > Denitrobacterium > Denitrobacterium detoxificans_A. The sequence goes on along the minus strand of NZ_SUUH01000002.1, from coordinate 357,610 downwards.
GCGCGCGTGCGCGGCATCGCGGCCCGTGAAGATAACACCCGAGATGGAGACCATGTCGCCGCAACGCAGCGAACGTGCCACTTCGGGATCGAGAGGAGTGGTAATGCGCTTGATATCCATGGCTCCCCCTTACAGTACGACGCTCTTGTGGCGTGCAGCATGGCAGTTCAGCGTAACGCCCACGGGCATGGTGGCAATGTGCGTGGGGTACGTCTCGATGTGCACGGCCAACGCCGTAACGCGGCCTCCAAAGCCCTGCGGGCCAATGCCCGAGCGATTGATGGCTTCCAGCAACTCAGCCTCGAGCTGGGCATACCGCTCGTCGGGATTGGGCGCGCCCACCTTGCGGCGCAGCGCTTCCTTGGAAAGCATGAGCGCCTTGTCGGCGTTGCCGCCAATGCCCACGCCCACGATAGTCGGCGGGCACGGATTGCCGCCCGCTTCCACCACGGCGCGCAGCACGGCATCCTTCACGCCCTGCAGACCCTGGGCCGGCTTCAACATGAACAAGCGGCTCATGTTCTCGCTGCCCGCACCCTTCGGCATGATGGTGAGCGTAACCGCATTGCCGGGCACCAGGCGCGTGTACACGATGCCGGGCGTGTTGTCGCCCGCATTCACGCGGTTCAGCACCGGGTCGACCACCGTGGACTTGCGCAGGTAGCCTTCGGTATAACCCTTCGCGATGCCCGCGTTGATGGCCTCCTCGAAATCGCCGCCCACGATGTGCGCTTCCTGCCCTACCTCGGCGAACACGATGACCATGCCCGTGTCTTGGCACATGGGCACGCCGTCTTCGCGGGCGATACGCGCATTGCGGCAGATCTTCTGCATGGCCCAGCGACCAAACTCGCTCTCCTCGCGCTCGGCCGCGGCGTTGATGGCCTCCTCGGCGTCGCGCGGCAGGTCGCACGCAGCCTCCATGCACAGCCGCGCCACTTCCTGGGTAATGGTGGCAGTTGAGATATCTCTCATGCTTCCCGGATCCTTCCCGTTTGTACTCTTGAAGGACAGTGTAGCGCCCCCGGGCCTGCCGTTGGGAAACCTCCAGACCGAATGCTATAATCTTCCCCTGTTATACGCTAAGGAGCATCTATGTTGGAAATCCCCCAGTTCCTTCGCCCGAAGGACACGAGCGCGCATACCGTAGAATCTTCCGGGCCCGTGCGCTACTACGACGGCAGCGCCCTGTCGCGCCCGCTCGACCTGCCGAAACGCTATTTCTACCTGCTGGGAGCAATCGCTCTCGCCGCGCTGGTCATTGGCGTTTCCTGGGGAATCAACTGCTACGCCAACGTGGTATACGGCAGCCAAGACGAACAAGACGCCGTAAACGAGATGCTCACCCGCGGCGAAACCATCCAGTCGCCCGCGCTCATCAATCTCGTGGGGCTCGACGCGCAGGGCGTCATCGACACGCAGGCGCAGCAGGGCCAGACGGTCATCGACATCTCGTCGGTTTCGAAGAACACCGAATACATCAACGTCATCAAGCTGCCTTCCGACGTTACCGCAGTTGACGCGCTTGCCTACTACACCACGGGAATCGCGAACCTCTCGACGTCGGAAGCCGTGAAGCTGCTCACGGGCAGCTGGCGTCTGGAGCAGCAAAACGCCGGCAACACCGACCTGCACCTTACCTACGCCGACTTCACCTCGGGCACGGTTGACGCCGCTGTCGCCAACGCCATGGCCGACCAGGGCTTCGATTCCGCGTCCGTGACCGATTCGGGCGTCGACTCGAACGGCAACACGTACCAGAAGGGCACCATCGAGGTCGATGGCGCCACCTATACCTGGACGGTAAGCGCCTGCGCCCTTTCCGAGGTGTACGACAACTCGGGTCTGCCCAGCACGGCGCAATACGTAGGCGTACGCCTGGCCGCGTAAGTCGCCGGTCGCGTAAGCTTCTAGCCCAATCCGCAGACCGCTCCCGATAGACATGCAAGCGCGCTCGCCATGAAACGGCAGGCGCGCTTTTTGCTGTGCGTATGTCCATTTACGAACACACTATTTTCGACGAAGCGCTTCATGTTACAGGCGCGCTTCTCGCCTCAATCGCTAGAAACACGCACCCTTGGGATTTCTGGAAATCCCAATTGGAGATGCAAGCACGCTGTTACGAAAATCCGCTTCCCAACGCAGGCACGAATCGCAACGGGCAAAGGAAGAATCGATGCCTACACGACATCGCTAGCTGAGCGCGCCAGCCACCCCAGGGCAAAATGAGCAAAATCGGGACCCGAAAATGCAAAAAAGTAATCGTTTACACGTTGCTCGTCACGCTGGGGCGAACCCCGCGTTTCGCGAACTGGGAAAACGCAAACCGCCATGCTCAGGATCGGGTCTAAAGACGCCCAAAGCCCTTGCAAAACGTCCAATCTACGTGTAAATGGTTACATTTCTTACATGAGGGCGCTGAAATCTGCTCAGTTTGCGAATCGCCCCGAAGTGCGACTGATCTAGCCCAGTTTTTGACACGAGAAGGGGGCGATTTGCACGCACTACATGTGGGATTATCTTTCTCAATCACAAACGAATGGAAACACCGACTAACTCGCCACGTCTTAAGGCGTCAGCACCAGAAATGCAATCCACTTCCGCAGATTTGACGCGCACCATTGGGATTTTCGGAAATCCTACAATTCACAGGCACCCGAAATAACGCGATCTGGGAAACGCAGACTACAGACCCCGACGGACACCCAAGCCCTTGGAATTTCCGGAAATCCCAATCGGGGATGCAAGCGCAAGCTCTACCCCTCGCAAGGCGCTACGAATTGGAAGACGACGCGGTCGCAGACTGGCTCGTTAGATCGCTGGAACTCGAAGACGAACCAGAGGAACCGCTACTCGACGAATCGCTCGAAGTGTCGGACCCCGTCGACGAGGAGCCACCCGTCGAATCGCTGCTCGAACCCGAGCTCGAAGAGGAACCGTTGCTTGACGCGCTATCGGACGAGCTTGAAGACTCGCTCGACGTATCGGAGCCGGCAGAGGACGAACCAGATTCCTGCGAGCTGGAGTTCTGTGCCTGCTGATCGGTCGCTGCATTGGAAGACTGGGCGGACTCGGCCTCGGTCTCGGCGCTCTTCTCGGTCGTTTCCTTTTCGCTGTCCTTGGGCTGCTGCGTCTCGGTTGGCGTCGAAGCGGAGGTAGAAGCGGCGTCGTTCGCGCTAGTCTGCGCAGTGGTCGTGCTCGGCGACGACAGCACCTCGGTGCTCCCCCAGCCCTGGCCACCAGTAACCAACGTCACCAGGCCCGCGGTAATGGCAATGGCGACAAGCGCGGCCACAACCGAAACCACGATCGCCCAGCGCTGAACCTGCGACTTACGCGCGCGATTGCTACGCGCCTTGATGAGCGAGTTGCGCGCTGATGCAGAACGACGGGCGGAAGCATGCGCACCATCACTCGAAGCGGTAGAGCGTTGCGCGTAGCCGGCAGCATCGGAGGACGCGTGCGAAGAACCATACGTGCTCGTTCCGGCAGCAACGGCCGCATTTGCGCCCTCGGCAGGTAGAACCGACGTCGCACCCTGAGCGAACGTAGAACGCATGGAGGCGTCGGCCTCCGAAAACGTCGCACTATCGGGCGGCAGCATCGACGTCGCGCCATCAGCAGATAGAACGCTCGTTGCAGCATCGGCTCTCAACGCGCTTGACTCGGCAGCGTATGCGCCATAGCGCACCTCGCCTGCGGGGACGACCAAAACCGTGGCAGCGCCCGCAGCAGCGGGAATCACGGACGTCGCATCAGCAGCGGCAATCCCCGTCGCGCCAGCAGCGCCAGCCGCACCCGACGCAACACCAATATGCGCCGCATTATCCCGCGATAGCGGAGAAGGCGCCGCTTGCCCAGCCAAATCCGACGGCGACTTGGCGGCATCGCCAGCCGCATCGTCGTTCGAACGAATCTTGTCGGCCGACTTCAGCATGATGTTCTTGTACACCTGGGCGGAAACCGTGGCCACGATCGAACCTACCGCCGTACCCAGCAACGAGCCCGCGATGCCAATCTGCGACGACAGCAAAAGTGACGTCACCGCCGCGAGCGCCGTAGCGATTACCTGGGCAAGAGATAGATTTTCGAACAACGAGCCTTTCTTTTTCGCAGCAACAGCCGTTTCGGTCATATACACTCCTTCGCATTTCTTCGTCCTCTACGCTAGAAGGGAATTCTGAAGAAAGCGTTAAGCGACACAGCGGTTTGTCGATTCGTTACGAAATGGGCGCAGAAGCCCAACAAGGCATACACGCCCTGGAGTACGCCGAAGGTGAACCGCGATAGTCGCGAGGGAATCAGCCGTAAGGCGCCCCGGACTCGATAAAGCCACCGCCAAGAGCCACAAAACGTAAGCGCTCACAACTAACAGTGCCGCAGCTCACGGGACGGAAACGGAATTACGGCACGCGCCACAGCAAAAAGCGCCGCGGCCACACGGGCCACGGCGCGTTACACGCTCTACACGGCGCACGGCATGGCAGTTACCACCCAGCGCCCAAGCCAGCGAAAAAGGCCCGCACTAGAACCCCCACATGCGCACTTCGGGATGCATCTCGACGCCAAACTGCTCGTGCACGGTACACTGGATGTGCGCGATGAGCGCCTGCACATCGGCCGCCGTGGCACCACCGGCATTCACCACGAAGCCCGTGTGCTTTTCAGACACCTGCGCACCACCGATGCGATATCCACGCAAGCCAGAATCTTGAATGAGCTTGCCCGCGAAATATCCCTCGGGGCGCTTGAAGGTAGAACCCGCGCTGGGCATCTCGAGCGGCTGCTTCGACGTACGACGCTCGGTAAGATCGTCGACGCGCGCCTGAATGGCCGCGGAATCATCGGGAGTAAGGTGCAACTTGGCAGACAGCACCACGTAGCCGCGATCGTCCATCATGCTATGACGATACGACCAGCACGCCTCGTCGTGCGAAACCGTAACGATCTGCCCTTCGGGCGTAAGGCACGTGACCTCTTCCGCCACCTGGGCAAATTCGCCATCGTAGGCACCTGCATTCATGATGGCGGCGCCACCCACCGTGCCGGGAATGCCCGACGCGAACTCGTAGCCCGCCAGGCCCGCAGCGCATGCAGCCTGGGAAACGGCCTCGTTCGTGGCGCCCGCCTGGGCGAACACGCACTCGTCCTCAACGTGCACCCGGGAAAACGCAGGCCCCAGTTCCATGACCACGCCACGCAGGCCCGCATCCGACACCAGCAGGTTGCTGCCGCACCCAATCACGTGCAGCGGCAGATCAAACGCACGGCATGCCGCGCAAACCGCCTGCACGTCCTCCACCGAAGCGGGAACGCAATACAGGTCGGCCGGACCGCCAATCTGGAAGGTCGTATGCGCGCTCATGGGCTCGCACGCCCGCATGCGCGTAGCCGGCAGCACGTCGCGCAACGCGCGCTGCGCGCACGTCACCGCATACGCCTGCGCACGCTCGCGCACGTCATCAACGCTGGGCGCCCCCGCATACTGCGCGATGCGCATGACGGTCTGCACGTTGGCACCCTCCACGTGCTGCATGAGCACGTCGGGACGCAGGCTGCCCTCGGGCTTCGCCTGCAGGCAGAACACGAGCAGATTACCCAGCGCGAACGGCTCGAAAGGCAGGTAGTCGGCCACATGGAACGTGCGCGTCTTCACCTTGCCCTTCTTCTCGCGCGTGACCTCGATATCCTGCGGCAACTGCAGCTGCGCGGCCGGCACGCCGCACTCCACCGCATACACGCCGAACGGGAACGCCACGCTTGCCGCAGTATCCTTCCGCGGAATGTAGCAGCACGAAATCATGGGGAACGCCGGCACCGAAGCCTCGTTCAGTGCGCGCAGCGCCTCTTCCTCGGGAACGCGCTCGGTAAGGAACACGTCGAAGATCTCGTGCAGGCCGCCCACGCCCACGGGCAGGGCTCCGCCAAACGCGATCTTCATGTGGGGCGAAAAGCCGTGCGTGATGGCGAAGGGCAGCTTCGCACGGCGCACGGTACGCTCCAGGTAATGGGTCATATCTAAATGCGAGAGCATGGAAACGCGCCCAATCTGGGCGTATTCCACGCGCAGACGGTAGAGCACCTCGGGCACGCCACCCAGCTCAATCGCCGATTTCGGTTGCGGCTTAGCCATGGCGCACCTCCTGCGTCTCAACCTGAATGCCGTAATCGGGGCACAGGCCACAACCCGTGCAGCCCTCGTACGAGCAATCGGGCGTGGTGACTTCCTTCAACGCGCGCTTGTACTCCACCTGCAGGTACTTCAGGTGAACGCCCGCGGAAATGTGCTGCCAGGGCAGAATCTCGGCAAGGTCGAAGCGACGACGCGCCATGGCGTCGATGTCCATGCCCAGCTCGGCGCCCGCATCGCGCCAGGCGTCCTCGCGGAAATGCTCGGTCCACGCGTCATAGCGCGAACCCTTGCGCCACGCCAGCTCCAGCAGGTCAGCGCACTCGCGCCCGCCGCGGCTCATGATGGCCTCCACGAAGCTCGTGGCGGGATCGTGCCAGCTCACGTTGATGGCGCGATACCGCACGCTATCGCGCAGCACGTTCACGCGGCGACGCGCCTCGGCAGGCGACATCTGCTCGCACCACTGGAACGGCGTCTGCGCCTTTGGCACGAACAGCGCGCACGAAATGCCAAACTGGATGCGACCGCGCTCTTCCGGCGGCACGACTTCCTTCACGCGCTCATACGCACGATTCACCAAGTCGGCAATGCCCTTCACGTCCTCATCGGTTTCCGTGGGCAAGCCCAGCATGAAGTACAGCTTGCAGCGGCGCCAACCCTCGCCGAATGCCGCAGTGAGCGCGCCGAACAGGTCATCCTCGGTCACGTTCTTGTTGATGACGTCGCGCAGGCGCTGCGTGCCCGCCTCAGGGGCGAACGTCAGGCCGCCGCGCTTTTCGCCCGCAACCATCTTCGCCATGTCGACGCCGAACGAGTCGAGGCGCTGCGACGGAATGGAAACGCGCACGCCCGTGCCCGACACCTGCTCGTTCAGGCGCGTGAGAATCTCGCGGATCTGCGAGTGGTCAGTCGTGGAAAGCGACGTGAGGCTCACCTCGTCGTAGCCCGTATGCGCCAGGCCCTGAAGCACGCCTTCCACGATGTTGTCGGCGGAACGCTCGCGCACGGGGCGATACATCATGCCCGCCTGGCAGAAGCGGCAGCCACGCGTGCAACCGCGCAGCACTTCGGCACTCAGGCGGTCGTGCACCAGGTCGCCAAAGGGCACCACGCACGGCTCCCAGCAACTGCTCGTGGAAAAGCCCTCGTAGATGCGACGCTTCACGATCTGCGGCGCCTCTTCCACCATGGGCTCAACGCGGAATCCCGCCTGGGCAGCCTCTTCCCCGGAAAGCTCGCGGTACAGGCTGGGAATGTAGTTACCCTCGATGCGTGCCAGGTCGCGTAGGATCTCCTGGCGGCTCTTCCCCGCCATGCGACCCTCGTGTACGCACGCAACCGTTTCGGGTACGGCTTCCTCGCCCTCGCCCACGCACATGCAGTCGAAGAACGGGGCGAACGGCTCGGGGTTGCACGTGCACGGGCCACCAGCCAGCACGAACGGATCGTCCTCGCCGCGGTCGGCCGCACGCAGCGGCACGCCCGAAAGATCGAGCGTTTCAAGCACGTTCGTGGCCGCCAGCTCGTGCGGCAGCGTGATGCCGATGCAGTCGAACTCGCGCAGGGGCGCGCAGCTTTCCAGCGAGAACAGCGGAAGGCCCTCTTCGCGCATGACGTCGCCAAATTCGGCCGCAGGCAGATACGAGCGCTCGGCCCACATGCCCTCGCGGGCGTTCACGGCATTCACCAGAATGCGAATGGCCTGATTGGCTTGGCCAAGTTCATACGTGTCGGGATACACCATCACGAGCGACGCATCGTTGGGATGCGCATCGAAGTCGTGATGAACGGACCCGAATTCATGATTGATGTAGCGTACCGGACGTTCGGCACGCGGAAGCAGACCCCGCAGACGGGGCCACAGATCGGTCATTGTACGCGGCATCTAACGCTTACCTCCGCGCGAATCGATAAACGAATCCACCATGGCACGGGCGAACTCGTCGGGCTCTATGCCCTGTTTACGGCAAAACACATGAATGGTCTCGCGGACGGCGGGAACGACCTCGCACACCGCATGACCAACGACCGGCGCCACGGCATCGGCCGATTTACGCAAAACGGGACCCGCCTTCTGGGCAACGGCGTACGCCGCAGGAAGGGCAACGTCGGTCGCGAACCCAATTACGACGGGGGCGGCCTGCTGCGCACGGGCGGCAACGCTCACGGCCGCCTTGCCGGCAACGTCTACCGCAACCTGAGCTACGGCCTGGGCATATGGCTGCACCGTGCCCTGCGCCGAAGAAACGGCCTCACGCACGCGCGCCAATGCGCGCTCTTCGTTGGGCTCTTCGTAGATACCATCGGACAGTCCCTCGAAATACGCGATGGTCGCGTGCCCCATGGCCTCGGTAGCACCAGCGCCGATGCCACAGCGAATAACGCCACCCAGCACCGGGAACGCCCCAATGAGGGAACGTGCCACCGAACGCGAGGCAAACGCGCCACCCAGCAGCACCAACAGCTCGCGCCAGCGATCCCTTCCCAGGGGCTGGCCATACGCTGCGGCAATCTGCAGCACCATCTTCGCCTGGTTGAGCGTCATAAGGGGCATGTCGGCACCGGGAATGAACGGCACCAGGCCAATGCCCGCATTCTGAACGGACGTGGCATGCACCGCTTCCAGCGAAAGCGGACGGCGCACAAACGGGAACGACAGCGCGAAGGCCAGGCGCTTCACGCGAAACGTCGCAACGATCCACTCACCCACGCCCATGAGCAGCGTGCGCTCGCGATCTACCGTGAACGGATACGGTTCCTGGTTGAACTCGTCATCTTCCGGGAATACACCGCCGTCGACCTGCGGGTCAGGCGCAACGACGTCGCTTTCCAGCAGCGGGCACCCCACTGCCTCGGCGATTTCGCGCACGAGGGCCGGCATATCGGTGACAGTGAGCGCGGGCACGCCCGCGGCAATGAGCGCCTGGGCAATGCTGCCCGTGCGCAGGCCCGTGCCAGCAACGATGACGGCCATGTCGTATTCGGAAGTTACTGCAGAGACGTCTTCCCAGTCGAACAGATCGACCTGCGCCTGCGAGGACTGCGGCGTAAAGGCGCGCGCAACGACATCGAGCAGCGAGGGCGACGATTCCGGGTCGACGAGCAGCGCCAAACGCAGCGGCATGGCGCGCGCGGATTCAATATCGGTTGAAGCATCGAGCACCGCGGTGGGATCGATGGGAAGCATCATGCATCTCTCCTTTTGCCGAGCGCGAGCGCTCTACCTACCGTTATGAGCCCATACCGAGCCAATGAAGCCCAGCATGACGAAATTGACCACCATAAACGAAGTACCGTAGCTCATGAAGGGCAGCGGAATGCCCGTAATGGGCATAAGGCCGCACGTCATGCCAATGTTCTCCAGAATCTGGAAGAGCCACATGCCGGCCGTGCACATGACGATGAGCGTGCCGAACATATCGTTGGCATTGTAGGCAATACGATAGCACACGAAGAGCAAGGCGGCGTAGAGCGCAATGAGAAGCAGCGCCCCCACGAATCCAAGCTGTTCGGCCAGCACGCAGAAGATGAAGTCGGTAGGCGATTCGGGCAGATAACCCAAGGTAGACTGCGTGGCATTGCCTAGGCCCTTGCCCAGCAGGCCACCGCTGCCAATGGCGATCTTCGCCTGCGTAAGGTTATAGCCGTCGCCCGTGGGGTCGTAGCTGTTGTCCAGGAACACGAGCAGGCGCGACTTCTGATAATCCTTCAGCAGCACGTCTTTGCCGGCGATGGAATCGGCGACGGGATCGAGGATGAGAATCGCCGCCACGGCAGCCGCCATGACGCCCAGCGAGATGAGGATGAAGCGCGGCCGCGCGCCACCCACGATAAGCGCCGTACCTGCGATGAATAGATACACCATGCCCGTGCCCAAGTCGGGCTGCGTAAGAATGGCCACCACGGGAACCATGAGAATGCCCAGCGCCTTCAGATATTCGCGCGCGCTACCCAGCTTACCGCCGTAGCGCGCGATGACGCTTGCGGCCAGCAGGATAACCGTGATCTTGGCGAACTCGCCTGGCTGGAAGCGCGCGGGGCCAATCTTCGCCCACGAGTTGGCGCCATTCACGGAAAGGCCAACGCCCGGTATGTGCGGCAACATGATGAGCACGATGTTGATGATAAGGAACAACGCCATGTAATGCGACAACTGGTGATAGTCATAGCGGAAGAGCAGCAGCATGAGCACGGCGCCCACGAGCACGCCGGAAAGCTGGCGCGTGAAGCTGTACGACTCGTTGCTCACCGTAGCCGTATACACGATGATCAGGCCATACGCAACCAGCGCCGCCACTACCAAAACGAGCGTAGGGTTGATGTACTTGAAGCGCGACGGGCGCGTGGCCGCCGCAATGCGCGCGTTGGGCGACTTCACCGAGTCGATCTGCGTCATGCGCTGCACGTTGCTCATGGGCTAGTCACCTCGCGAAGACGTCGTATCGGTACTGGAGGATTCCACCACCGTATAGGCACCCGTAACCGTGCCCATAGAATCGGCCGTAAGCGAGCCGTTGTCGTAGGCAATGGCTGCCTGCAGCACCTCGGAAACGATAGGGATGCAGTTGTTCGCCGCGGAAACGCCCTGCTCGGCAAGGCACGCGCACACGTACTTCGGGTTGTCGTACGGAGCGTAGCAGCAGAACCAGGAATAGTCCTTCTTGCCCGACACCTCGGCAGTACCCGTCTTGCCGGCCATTTCGAAACCGCAGCCAGAAAAATAGTTCGAATCGTAGTTGTTGAGGGTCATCACCTTGCGCAGACCCTCGCGCACCGTGGCAATGTGCTCGGCACTCATGGTGGGCTCGGCGATGACCTCGGGCTCGTACTTCAAAACCGTTTCGCCCAGCGAATTGCGCACCTCACGCAGCACGTGCGGGCGATAGACCTTGCCCGTGGCGATGCCGCAGTACGCCGCAGCATTCTGCAGAGGCGTGATGAGCACGTAGCCCTGGCCGATGGCCATGTTCGTCATGTCGCCACCCTGCCAAACGGCCTCTTCGGGGGCGTCCTTGAAGTACTCGCTCTTCCATGTGGGCGTGGGAACGCGGCCGGTGGCCTCGCCGGAAAGGTCGATACCCGTCTTCGCGCCGAAGCCGTATTCGCAAATGTAGTCCTGCATGGCGGTTTCCGAAAGCGTGCCGCTCTCGTAGAAGTTCTTCGCGATCTCGTAGAACACCACGTCGCAGGAGTTTGCAATGCCGTCGACCAGGTTCAACGTGCCGTGGCCCGCCGTCTTCCAGCACTTCTGGGCGTAGCTGCTGCCGAAGCCCGTCCACGTGCCCGTGCACGTCCAATCGCTGCTGGAGCTGGCAACGCCATTCGTGAGCGCGGCCATGGAGGTGAACGCCTTGAACGTAGAGGCGGCCGGATAGGTGCCGGCCACCGCGCGGTCCATAAGCGGGTAATGCGATTCCTCGGTGTTGAACTCGTCCCACATGTCCTGGGAAATGCCGCCGATGAAGCTTTCGGGTGTGAACGTAGGATAGCTGGCCATGGCCACCACTTCCCCATTCGTGGCATCCAGGCACACCACGGCACCACCCGTGGCGTTCGCGGAGCCCAGCTTGCCATCGGGCGCCAGGTACTCGCGCAGCGCGTCGTCGGCCACCTTCTGAACGGGACCGCGAATGGTGAGGTAGATGTCGTTGCCGCGCAGAGGAGCCGTCTCGCTTACCACCGACTGCACGTTGCCCTGCGCGTCGGTGAGCAGGGTGCGCGTGCCGTGATCGCCGGAAAGCAGATTCTCATACGTGTATTCCACGCCGCTCTTGCCCACCGAATCGCCCGACTGCAGGTTCTGACCCGCCGTCTCGTTCTCGAAATCCTCGGAGGAAGCGGTGCCCGTGTAGCCCAGGATATGGGCCGCCAGCGCGCCGTACGGATACGAACGCGACGTTCGCATCTCGCACGTAACATTCGGGAAGGCCGAAGCATGCTCGCTGATGAAGGCGATGTTGCGCAGCGTAACGTCGCTGGCCACCACGCGCATGCTCTGCGCGCCGCTCGTGCTATCCAAAATGCGCTGACGCACCACCTGGAACGGAATGCCCAGCAGCGCGGACAGGCGACGAACCGTATCGTAATCATCGGCCACATCGGACGATGCGAGCACCGTGTAGTTGGAACGGTTGCTCACCAGGACCAGGCCGTCGCAGTCGTAGATGACGCCGCGAGGCGCAGGCGTGTACACCGTGGAATACAGGTTCTGGGAAGCCTGGCTAGAATACTCGTCGGATTGCAGCACCTGCATGCTGAACAGCTTGGCGATAAGCGAGCCGAATACGGCAGCTGCCATGATGCCCATGGTCACGAAGCGGCTGGTAATGGCCTCGCCCGTAGAACCGCTGGCCGTCTTCGACGTGGATACTTCGGTATGCCCCGACGTGCCGAAGCCCGTCTTGTGCTTTTCGGGTGCCACGCCGTACGTGTCGATGGAATGAATCTCGCGCGAGGTGGCCACCTTGTCACGCGAGCGATTGCCCATGCGGCGTGCGACCAGCACGGCCACCACGATGACAAGTACCAGCGTTACTATTCCCGCAATAATGGCTGCAAGCATGGCAAACCCCTAGCGCAAGCGGGAAACGGACTTCATCTGCAGCTGCGAGTTCGTGAGCAGGCGAGACAGGAGCGGATACATAAGCAGGCCCACCACGCAGTCGTACAGCGCGCACGGAACGGCGCGATACGCAAAGGCTTCGATGGGGTTCAGGTTGCTGGAAAGGCCCAGCAGGAACGCCGCATAAAGCACGTCTACCACCAGGGCAAACAGCATGAGGATGACAAGGGGCATGAGCACCGTGCCGTTGGCGAAGGCGGCATGGGCGCGCGACGCGAAGAACGACGCGAGCACCAGCAAGAACGCCAGCGAGCCCACGGGACCGTAGCCCAGAAGGTCGCTTACGAAGCCCAGCACGAACGCGATAATGAGCACCGAGTCGTCGGAGAAAAGCATGGCCACAACGAGCGTGTAGACGATCAGGAAATTGGGCATGACCTGGAAAATAGCGATATTGGGAGCAACGACCACCTGCAGGAACACCGCGATGATCGCGCCGATAATGCAAATCTTCGTTTCGCGCTGCATCGTGCCTCCTATTCGCTGCTCGAAGATGACGAAGTTGACGAGCTCGACGACGAGCTAGTAGAGGTGGTCGTGGAGCTTTCGGCTGCGGCGCCTTCGGAATTCATGGCAGTAACCACCATGACCTCCTCGAGCGAGCCGGTGCTGGCGTTCGGTTCCACGATGATGGTGCGGTCGTCGTCGCCGGCGTTGCCGTCGACCTTCACCACGGTGCCGATGATGATGCCGCGATAGTAACCGCCGCCCAGGCCCGACGTGATGACGACGTCGCCCTTCTGCACGTCGACGCTGCTGGAAACGTCTTCCAGATACAGCAGGCCGTCGAACGAGCCCTTCAGGATGCCCTCGGCGCGGCTGGACTGAATCATGGCCGCGATACCCGTTTGCGGGTCGGCCAGCAAGCGCACTTCCGCGGTGCTTTCGGTGGCGGAGATAACCTGCCCCACCAGGCCGCTGCTGCCAATGACGGGCAGACCGGCGCGAACGCCGCTGGAAGTACCCGCATCGATGGTAACCACCAAGTTCCACGCGTCGGTGGAACGCGAGAGCACGCGGCACGTAACGCCTTCCATGCTGTACATGTCGGCCACGTTCATGAGCTCTTGCAGGCGCTGGGCTTCCTGGCGGTATTCCTCCAGCTCGGAAATGGTCTGACGAAGCTCCTGGTTCTCTTCCGTGAGCTCGGTGACCGTAGTGGCCTGCGTGGCGTCGGTGATGCTATCGGAAGTAGAATCTTCGGCGGCGGAAATAGTGGCGCTCACCAGCTTCAACGGCGTGAATACGCTGGATACGCCACCCTGCACCTTGTGCAGCAGGCCGCTGGAACCCTCGCGGGCGTACATGGTGACGCTCACGAGGGAAATGACCAACAGGACGATGAGCACCAAATAGGGCCGCATCGCCGATGGATCCTGTTTGAAATTCAAAGGCATACCGAAAAGCGCGCCTTACCTGGAACGCATGAGCGTCTGCTTCAACGCGGTGGGCGTTTCCAGAACCTTCAGGCAGCCCATAACCACGTTGGTAAGGGCCGTCTCGCTTACCCAAACGGGAATCTCGAGCTCGCGAGCCAAGTACTGGTCGAGGCCGGAAAGCAGGCCGCCGCCACCCGTGAGCAGGATGCCGTTCTGGATGATGTCGGATGCCAGGTCGGGGTTCGTCTTCTTGAACGTTTCCTTGATGTGGAGCACCATTTCGTCGCAGGAAGACTGCAGCGAAGCGCGCACGTCTTCCGACTGAATGGTAACTTCCTTCGGCTGTTCAGTGAGAACGTCCTGACCAGAAATAATCATGTCGCGCTCGCGGCCGTCTTCGAACGGAAGAATGGAGCCGATCTTGATCTTGATGACTTCAGCCGTGCGTTCGCCGATCTTGATGCCCAGCAGGTCGCGCAGGTACATGGCAATAGCCTCGTCCATACGGTTGCCGGCAAGACGCAGCGAAGACGACGTAACGATGCCGCCCAGCGAGATGACGGCCACTTCCGTGGTACCACCGCCGATATCGACGACCATGGAGCCGGTAGGCTCGGTTACGGGCAGGTCGGCACCCATGGCAGCGGCCATGGGCTCTTCGATGAGGTACGCCTGACGCGCACCCGCCTGAATGGTGGCTTCGAATACCGCACGCTTTTCAACGCTGGTAGCGCCGCAGGGAATGCACACGACGATACGCGGCTTGGGCTGCCAGGGGTACTTGCGCTCGACCGCCTTGTTGATGAAGGCGGACAGCATGGCCTCGGTGACGTCGTAGTCGGCGATAACGCCGTCATGCAGCGGATGTTCCGCCGAAAACGCATCGGGGGTATGGTTGATCATGTTCTTGGCTTCATGACCAACGGCAAGAACGCGGTGCGTGCTCTTTTCTATTGCAACAACCGACGGTTCGTTGATAACGATGCCTTCGCCCGTAATGGCAACCAGCGTGTTCGCGGTGCCCAGGTCGATTGCCATATCGTACGATGATCCCGCCGAGTTGAACCAATCCATAAACGACATAAAGGCAGTCCTTCATACTCGGAATTTCCAAATGCAAATGGTAACACAGCCACGTGGCGCACCACGTAAATTCATACGCGAACTATAATGCATACCCGCTGGTGCGAAGCCACGTACGCACGGTATTCCGCACGGTGCATGCCTGCTGGGCCCCGAAGGAACGAGCCCAGGCGACGCGAAACGCCCGCGCGCCCCACCCCATGGCACGAAAAAGGCCGGCTCCGAAGAGCCGGCCCCAAACTGCGATTTCTCGGCAATTAGTTGAAGAAGATGCCGATTTCGCGCTCGGCGGACTCGGGAGAATCGGAACCATGGATGACGTTCTCGTCCATGATCAGGCCGAAGTCGCCACGGATGGTGCCGGGGGCAGCTTCCGCAGGATTGGTGGCGCCCATGAGGGTGCGAACCTTGGCAACGGCGCCTTCGCCAGAAACGACCATCTTCACCACGGGACCGCTGGTGATGTAGGAGATGAGGCCCTCGTAGAAAGGCTTGCCCTCATGCTCGGCGTAGTTGGCCTGAGCCTGTTCCATGGTAACCATGCCCAGCTCCATGCGCTCGACCTTCAGGCCAGCGCGCTCGAAGCGATTCACGATCTCGCCGATGTGGCCATTGCGCACGCCGTCGGGCTTGATCATGGTGTAAGTCTTCTGTACTGCCATCAATAATCCTTTCTTTCCTGATAGCACTGCTAACGATTAGTTCTGGCTCGCGAAATAGAGCTCGATATTCGATATCTTCCAGCCAATGCCGTCACGCGACATGGTGATCTTGTACTGGACCTCGCCGCCCTCGCTGGTGGAAGCCGTTACGTATTCCACGCTGGAATTCATGGAAGCTTCCTGGCCGTCGATGGTGACGTTGGCATCCTGCACCACCGGGTCGAGCATCTTCTCGACCTTTTCGCTGGAAAGGTCGGAGGAGAACACCGAAGATGCGTTGGTGGGATCGGCGAAGAGCTGCTTCACCACGCTTTCCTGCGTGGGATAGCCATAGCCCTGGGAATAGGCGAACACGCCAGCGCCCGCGGCGAGCACGAGCACCACGATGAAGGCAACCAGGATCTTCAGGCCCACGTTGCGGCGCTTGCGATCCTGCCTGGCAACGCCACGGCTCCACTGCTCGATTTCCTCTTCGGTTGCGTTGAAGAAGCGCTCGTCGCCCGAATTGTACTTGTCGGACACGCCGTAGCTGTCGGCGTAGTAGTACGGGTTCTGGGCCGCAGCGGCCATGTCGGTTTCGTGGTAGATGGGAGCGCCGTCGCCCGGCACGTCGAGGCCCGACATGTCGGCCGTGGCAGCAGGGTCGTCTTCCACGGCGGCCAGCACCTGGGTGCCCTGGGCAACCTGGCCAATGGCGCGCTGGTAGTCGACGCTCGCGGCGTCGTTCAGGAAGTACGTCTTGTCGGCAAGAGCTTCCTCGAAGGCATTCACGGCCTGCTGGAACTGGCCCGTTGCCGTGTAGGCCTGGCCCATGTTCGCATACAGCTTGTTGCGCGTGGCAGAGTTCATGTCGAACTGCAGCGCGCTTTCGTAGGAAGCCACGGCGTCGGCCGGACGGTCGAGCGCCATGAAGCAGATGCCCAGGTTCAAAAGGGCCTGAGCGGGGTTCGGGTTCGCCTCGTCGAGTGCGGCGGAGCGGAACGCGGAACCAGCTTCGGCGGACTTGCCCAGCTTCAGGTAGGCCTTGCCCATGCCCGAATACGCCTTGTACACGGAATCGTACTTGGCATCGGAAACGGCAATCTCGAAATGCTTGACTGCATTCTCGTAGTCGTGCAGCGCGGCGTACGAATTGCCCAGATTGCAGTTCACGGCGCCGATGCCCTCGTACGAGTTATCGGCCGTGGCCTGCGTGTAGGCATGGATGGCTTCCTCGTAGTCGTGTAGCTTCATGAGGCAATTGCCGATCTGGTGATACAGCAGGCCCAATTCGCCTTCCGCTACTTCTTCCCCATCGCTTAAGCCCTGCAGGCACTGGGTGAAGCCCTCGAGCGCGGAAACGTAATCGTTCACGCCATAGGCTTCGCGTGCCCTCTGGAATAAGACGTTGTTCATAGTGCCGATCTGTCCTCTCGTGCCGAATGACTGCCAAGCAAGGGGGGCTTGACTAGTCGTTCGCGCCTTCGATGGTAATGTGCTCGATGACATCGCCCACGCGGAGCTGGCCGATGACATCCTTGCCCTCGATGGTCTGGCCGAACACGGTGTAGTTCGGATCGAGGAAGTGCTGGGCACCCAGGCACAGGTAGAACTGGGAGCCAGCGGAATTCGGATCCTGCGAACGGGCCATGGCCAGCGCGCCATCTTCATGCGAGTTGTTCGGGTTCGTGGTGAACTCCTCGCGGATGGTATAGCCGGGGCCGCCCGTGCCCAGGCCGCCGAAGGGATTAGCGGCAGCAGCCTGCACCTGC
Organism: Denitrobacterium detoxificans; assembly: GCF_015062615.1. Lineage (GTDB taxonomy): Bacteria > Actinomycetota > Coriobacteriia > Coriobacteriales > Eggerthellaceae > Denitrobacterium > Denitrobacterium detoxificans_A. Next base: position 339,980 of record NZ_SUUH01000002.1, on the reverse strand, counting down.
GCGGAATCGAGGTCGCGGGTGTTCGGGTCGCCGCCCTGGATGACGAAATTGGGAACATGGCGGTGGAACTTCAGGTTATCGTAGAAGCCCTTCTGGGAAAGCTCGACGAAATTGCCCACGTGAATGGGGGCATCGGCGCCCGCGAGCTGCACCTTGATGGTGCCCTTGGACGTTTCGATGACGGCGATTTCGTTTCCGTTGGGCTGATAAGCCGGGGTGTACTGCGCCATGTGCGCTCCCTTCCGAATTCATAGGGTACGTATGCACCCGTAATAAACCTGGTGCCCTCGACAGGATTCGAACCTGCGACTTTCTGCTCCGGAGGCAGACGCTCTATCCCCTGAGCTACGAGGGCGCATACACGATTTGTGATTATACGCTATCTTCCCTGTTTATCATCCCATGCACATTTGAACTGCATAGCCACTTGGTAACATGGGCGCATTGGCAAACAGAAGGAAGTACATGCAAACGAAACTGCACATAGATACGCTGGCGTACGGATCGGCGGCCATTGGGCGCGATGAAGGCGGTCGCGCCGTGTTCGTGGAAGGCGGCGCCCCGGGCGATACGGCCCTGGTGGAAATCACGGAGGAACGCAAGTCGTTCGCGCGTGGCCATGTAGTCGATGTGCTGCAGCCAGGCGAAGCGCGCGTGGCCCCCACCTGCCCGCTTGCCGGCGCATGCGGCGGCTGCTCGTGGCAGCACGTAGCCTATTCGGCCCAGCTGGAAGCGAAGCGAGCGAACGTCGTGTCGCAGCTGCGTCGCGTGGCGCACGTCGACGCGCTGGAAGTCGAATCACTGGTGGCGGCCTGCGTGCCCTCGAAGCGCCAGATGGGATACAGGAACAAGCTGGAAATGGCCTGCGAGACCGACGCGCAGGGGCGTCTGCAGCTGGGCTTCCGCAAGCCAGGCTCGCACGAGCTCTGCCCCGCCAACGCCTGCCCGCTGGCCCATCGCACCATCGAAAAGGCGCCCAAGGCCCTGCGCGGCGCGCTGCGCTATCTGCAGGGTTCCGGCGATCTGGGCATCTACCGCGTGGGCGTGCGCAGCAGCCTGCGCACGAAGGATACGGAAATCGCCCTATGGACGCGCCCCGGCAGCTTCCCGCGTGCCGCTGCGGCAAAGACGCTCGCCAGCACGCTCAAGGCCACGAGCATCGTGCGCGTCATGGCCGAAGAGGGCTCGGCGCGCGCCGTGAAGGGCGTGGAGGTGCTAGCCGGCAAAGGCCACTGGACGGAAGACCTGTGCGGATTCACGTACCGCGCAAGCGCCCCCAGTTTCTTCCAGGTGAATACCGCCCAGGCGGAAAAGCTCGTGGAGCTTGCCCTGGAAGGCCTGCAGGTAACCGAAACCGACCGCATCGCCGACCTGTACTGCGGCGTGGGCACCTTCACCCTGCCCCTGGCCGAACGCTGCGGCGACGTGCTGGCCGTGGAAAGCGCTGGCTCCAGCGTGCGCGACCTGCGCGCCAATGCCGATAGCGCCCAGCTATGGGTCGACATCATCGGCGGCGACAGCGCCCGCGAACTGCCCGCCATGGGTCACTTGGACGCCCTGCTGGTCGATCCGCCCCGTTCCGGACTGGCCGACGGCGTGCCCGCAAGCATCGCGAAGGCCGCGCCCCAGCGCCTGGCCTACATCAGCTGCGACCCGTGCACCTGGGCGCGCGACGTGGAGCGCCTTTCCAACGAAGGCTATCGCCTTACGAAGGCCACGCCCGTGGACCTCTTCCCGCAAACCTTCCACTGCGAAGTGGTGAGTATATTCCAACGTGCCTAATGCGGTAGAATACCCACAGCACCAAGCTAAGGAGAACAATGACTGATTACAACGTACGTGAAGCCGCGCTGGTAGCGGCCAAGGCAGCCGACGAGAAGAAGGCCACCGACATCATGGTTCAGGAAGTGGGCGAACTCTCTTCCGTAGCCGACTACTTCGTCATCGCCACGGCGGCGAACAACCGCCAGGTCGACGCCATCATCGACGCCATCGAAGAAGACTGCCGCGAGAAGATCGGCGTGAAGCCCATCCACCGCGAGGGCATCGAAGCCGGCACGTGGGCCCTGCTCGACTACGGCGATTTCGTGGTACACGTGTTCCAGCCCGAAGCGCGCGATTTCTATCGCCTGGAAACGCTCTGGAACGACGCACCCGTCATCGACCTGGCCGAAGCCGGCATCACCGACGCCGAGTACTCCGACCGCATCGCGAAGCTCATGGGTCGCGAATAGCGCAAGCGAACATCGCACGAATAGCAACGGGGTGGCCGAATCGATCGGCCACCCCGTTTCGTTTGCGTATGATTCCCGCGCGCCTAGAACTTCATGGTGCGCACGAAGCCGTACTTCCACATGAGGGAATTCCAGATGTCCACCGTTTCCGGATAGAGCTGGCGGTCGCGGCTGACCAGGAACGTGAAGGTGTACTTGAACGCGTCGAAGTAGAGCTGTTCCAGCGGAACCTTCCCCACTTCCTTGCGCAGGCGCTTGATGCCCTTCATGTCGCCGAACGTGCGATTGGGCTCGATGATATCGGCCACGTAGATGATGCAATCGAGCGGCGACATCTCGGCAGCGCCCGAGGTATGGCGCGCGATTGCCTGAAAGACTTCCTCGCCGAATTCGGGGTATTCCAGACGCAGGGCCGCAGCGGCCGTGGGGCCATGCAGCAGCCAGGGCATGTTTTCCGAGATCTGGGGGTCGAGGTCGACGCCCAGGGTTTGGGCGCGCTCGCGAATCTCGTACACGCCCAGGCCCTTGTCCCAGTCGTGCAGGATGCCCGCCATGCGAGCAACCTTCGGGTTATAGCCATACAGCTTGGCGAGCTTCTTGGCCGTCTTGGCCACGCCAACCGAGTGCTTGTAGCGCTTCTTGCCCACGCGGGCAGCCAGAAGCACCTTCATGCGCTTGTAGTTCTTCTTGCCGAAGACCTTCTTCGACGCGGGCTGATACGGCAGGTCGCCACCGGAAAGCTCGATGAGCTTCTCACGCGTGAGCTCTTGGCGCTTGGCGGCCTTCCTCGCCTTCTTGTTCTTCTTTTTCGCTAGCTGCTTCTTCTCGAGCTTTTCGAGCTCCTTCTGCAGCTGCTTCTTGCTCTTCTTCTTGCCCATACGTCTATTCCCCCAATCCAGACGCGCGGTACAAGCCGCGATCCTGAATGTATTGCCAAACACCCTGCGGGCAAAGATAGCGGATCGACTTGCCCTGGCCTACCCATTCGCGCAGCATGCTCGACGAAACCGACAACGCGGTCATCTCTAGATAGCTTACGTCAAAACACCCATGCTCGGCTAGGGTTCTTCTATATTCGTCGGACATTACGAATCCTGGTCGCGTGGCGGCGATAAGATGCGCAAGCTTCGAAAGGCCCTGAGAATTGCGCCAGCTGACAATGGAAAGCATGGCGTCGGCGCCCGTGATGAAGTAGAGCTCGACGTTTTCCGGATAGTAATCGCGTAGCTGGTGAAGCGTGTCGATGGTATACGTATCGCCACCGCGTTCGATTTCGATGGGGCTCACGTCGAAGGCGGGATTGTCGGCACAAGCCAAGCGGCACATTTCCAAGCGGTCGGCCGCGCAGGTGACCTTCTGGTGCTTCTTGAACACGGGCTGACCCGCTGGAATGAAGAGCACGGCATCTAGATCGAACGCATCGCGCGCCTGTTCGGCGCACGCCAAATGGCCAATGTGAATGGGATCGAACGTACCGCCCATGATGCCCAGGCGATACGTGCGGCTAGCGTCCGCAGAGCCATCGGGGGCAAGACCCAAACGGTCGAAGTTGTCGCTAATAACGCTCACTAGCTTCTCACCTGGCCGGAGCCACGAAGCAGGTATTTGTACGTGGTAAGCGCCGCAAGCGCGAAGGGCCCGCGGGTGTGAAGCTTCTGGGTGGAGATGCCAATTTCGGCACCCAGGCCGAATTCGCCACCATCGGTGAAGCGCGTGGATGCGTTCCAGTACACGGCAGCCGCGTCGATGCTTGCCAGAAATTCCTCGGCAGCAGCTTCATCTTCCGTGACGATGCATTCGGAATGACGCGTGCCAAAGCGATTCACATGCTCGATGGCGGCATCCAGGCCGCTCATGCAACGCACGGCAATGTCGAGGTTCAAGTACTCGGTGGCCCAGTCCTCTTCCGTAGCGGGAACGAGCTGCATGGAAACGCCCTGCTCGATGAGCTGCTGGGCGATGGCATACGCATGCTCGTCGGCGTGTATAACCACGTCACGCGATGCAAGTTCGGGCAGGATAACGGGAAGCACCTGCTCGGCAATGGAATCATCGACAAGCAGCGATTCGATGGCGTTGCATACGCCCGGGCGCTGCGTCTTCGCGTTTACCACGATATCGCGCGCCATCTCGACGTTGGCCGGTTCATGCACGTACACGTGGCAGTTGCCCACGCCCGTTTCGATGACGGGCACCGTGGCGTTCTGCACGCAATGCCGAATGAGGCCGGCGCCACCTCGCGGAATGAGCACGTCGACGATGCCGCGCATCTGCAGCAGTTCGTCGGTAGCAGCGCGGTCCTTCGTTTCCACCGCGCAGATGCAGTTGATGGGCATGCCAGCAGAAACCGCGGCATCATGCAGCAAGTGAGCAAGATACACGTTCGAATTGAACGCAATGCTGCCACCACGAAGAACGCAGGCATTACCCGTCTTCACGCAGATGCCAGCGGCGTCGGCGGTAACGTTGGGGCGCGCCTCGTACACCATGGCAACCACGCCCATGGAAACGCTCACGCGCGTGAGGTTCACGCCCGAAGCAAGGGTGCGCTCCTGCTGCACCTGGCCCAAGGGGTCGGGAAGCTCGGCAAGCGATTCAAGGCCGCATGCCATGCCCTCGATGCGCTCGGCCGTAAGCTGCAAGCGATCGAGCAGCGGCTCGGCCGTACCCGCCTCGCGGGCAGCCTGCATGTCAAGCTCGTTCGCCTGCACGATGTCGGCCACATGCTCGCGCAGCGCCTGCGCCATGGCATGCAACGCACCATTACGCACGCTAAGCGACGCCTTTCCGCAGGCAACGCTGGCCTTCTTCGCAGCTAGGGCAACTTCCTTCACGCTCATTCAAACACCACCAATTCATCTCGATGGACTATAGGAGACTCCGCCAAAGGCGCCAGCAGGCGATTTGCCGCCATCTGCGCCTGGCTATACCCACGCGCGAGCAGGATTTCGTCGCTGGAAGCGGAAACCTTGCCACGGGCAAACAGATGCCCGCGCGCGTCTTCGATATTCACGATATCGCCCGCATCGAACGTGCCCGTAACGTTGGTTACGCCCACGCACAAAAGCGAGCTGCCCTTTCCCACGAGGGCATCACGCGCGCCGTCGTCAACGACGATCGAGCCCTTCGCGGAATCGCCCAGGGCAATCCAGAGCTTGTAGTTCGTTATTTCATGCGGCACACGACGCGCTTCGAAGCACGTGCCCACCGATTCGCCCTGCACCAAGCGCTCGAGCGCATGGGGTTCGTGACCATTGCACACCACGAGCGGAATGCCGGCGATCATGAGCACGCGTGCGGCGCGAATCTTCGTGACCATGCCGCCACTGCCCACCGAAGAGCCAACGCCCCCGGCAGAAGCCATGATTTCGGGCGTGATGAAATCGACGCGGTCGAGCTTGCGCGCATGGGCATCTTCGCGCGGATTAGCCGTGTACAGGCCGTCGATGTCGGAGAAGATGACGCACATGTCGGCCTTGATAAGGCACGCCACAAGCGCAGCCAGCGTATCGTTGTCGCCGAAGCGGATTTCCTCGACCGAAGTCGTGTCGTTCTCGTTCACCACGGGAACGACGTCGTATTCCAGAAGCGCGCGCAGCGTTTCACGCGCATGCACGTAGGCATGGCGACTGGCCGTGTCGTGGCGCGTAAGCAACACGAGCGAGGTGACCACGTCGTGCGCGCCAAAGACCTCGCTATACGCGCTTGCCAAAGCACCCTGCCCCACCGACGCGGCAGCCTGCAGGCTGGGCATGTCGCTGGGACGCGCATCGAGCCCCAGCACCTGCACGCCACAGGCAATGGCCGCAGAGGAGACGATGATGGGTTTCCAGCCCGCCTTGCGTAGGGAGACAACCTGTTCGGCCAAGGCCTCCAGGTACCCCCTATCGAGGGCGCCGTCTTCCCCCACCAACGTGGACGAGCCGATCTTTACGACGATGACCTTGCTGCGCGCGTGCTTCACTAGATGTCCAATCCTGCGTAGATGTCTTCGTGCATACGGGACGATTCGAATTCGAACGAACGGCCCACGATGCGGATTTCGTCGCCATCACGCGCACCTGCCGCTTCCAGGGCGGCATCGATGCCCAGGCGCTTGAAACGATGCTGCAAGAAGGCGATGGCTTCTTCGTTTTCCCAGTCGCACTGCACGACCATGCGCTCCACCTGGGTGCCCACCACGCGGTAGACGTCGGAGGAGAGCTTGACGACCTCGAACTTCTGCTCGCGTGCCTGGCGCTTGCGCTCCCACACGTGATCGTAATGGGGCTCGGCTTCCTGGGCTACACGAGCTGCTTCGCGGATCTCGTGTACGCGCGTACCGATGGCAGCAGCAAGAGCGTCGAGCCCCTTGCCGGTAACGGCGCTGGTGAGGTACAGCTTCGGGTCGATGGGGCTTTCGGCAAACTCGTTGCCGCCCGCAGCAGCCAGCGAGTCGGCCTTCACGGCCTCGCGCAGGCGTTCAAGATTGTCCTCGAACCCAGGCATGTCGACCTTGTTCGCCACCACGATACGAGGACGTGCGGCGAACTCGTCGGAATACAGTTCCAGCTCGCGGTTGATGATGCGGTAGTCTTCCACGGGGTCGCGGCCCTCGAAGCCGCCCGTGATATCGACCACGTGCACGATGATGGCCGTGCGCTCCACATGGCGCAGGAACTCGTGACCCAGGCCCTTGCCCTCGTGAGCGCCCTCGATGAGGCCAGGAACGTCGGCAATGACGTAGTCGTAGTCGTCGCTGCGCACGACGCCCAGGTTGGGCTGCAGCGTGGTGAACGGGTAATCGGCGATCTTGGGCTTCGCAGCACTCACGCGCGAGATGATGGAGCTCTTGCCCGCACTGGGCACGCCCACCAAGGCGGCGTCGGCCATGAGCTTCATTTCCAGCTCGATCCAGCCTTCGTGGGCAGGTTCGCCCAGTTCGGCGAAGGCAGGAGCACGACGCGTGGAGGTAACGAAGTGGATGTTGCCACGGCCACCTACGCCACCCTGGGCCACCACGACGGCATCGCCATCGTGCGTAAGGTCGGCGATGGTCTCGCCCACTTCCTTCGTTTCCTCGTCGTATTCGCGCACGATGGTGCCCATGGGAACCTTCAGGATAAGGTCGTCGCCATTGGCGCCGTGCATGCGGCTACCCTTGCCATGCGTACCGCGCTGCGCCTTGAAATGGTGCTTAAAGCGATAGTCGATGAGGGAGGAAACGCTGCCGTCAGCCTGGATGACCACGTTGCCACCATGGCCGCCGTCGCCACCGTCGGGGCCGCCCTTGGGAACATGGGCCTCGCGGCGGAAGCTCATGCAGCCAGCGCCGCCGTCGCCACCCTTCACGTGAATATGCACTTTGTCTATGAACATAGTCGTTTCGCCTGTCTATCGGGCTTTACGGTTGTAAGCCATTCTAATGCAAAAGGGGCTCCCCATATTCTGGGGAGCCCCGACACTACAGATTATGCGTGCGATTTACGCCTGCGGACGGACGTGAACCTTGCGCTTGATACCCTTCGTGTACTCGACAACGCCGTCGCACAGAGCGAACAGGGTGTCGTCCTTGCCACGGCCGACGTTCTCGCCGGGGTGGAAGTGGGTGCCGTGCTGGCGGACCAGAATGTTGCCGGTGATTACCTGCTCGCCAGCGAACTTCTTGCAGCCCAGACGCTGTGCGCGGGAATCGCGACCATTGCGAGTGGAACCGAGGCCTTTCTTATGTGCCATCTTACTTCAACTCCCTCGTTACTACTCAGCGTCTGCCGCGGCCTTTTCAGCCTTCTTGGCAGCAGCCTTCTTGGTGGATTTCTTGGCAGCCTTTTCGCTACCGATGGATTCGATCTGCACGCGAACCAGGTTCTGGCGATGACCACGAAGCTTCTTGTAGTTCTTGCGCTTCTTGAACTTGAAGACGAGCTGCTTCTTGCCCTTGAACTGCTCGAGAACAACAGCGGTAACCTTGGTGGAACCGGCCTTTGCGGAAACGGGCTCGACCTTATCGCCATCGACAATGCAAATGGCCTGGAGCTCTACCTTGCTGCCAGCCTCGGCATCAAGCTTTTCGACTTCGATGATGTCACCAGGGGCAACCTTGTACTGCTTGCCGCCAGTCTTAACGATTGCGTACATGTATATTTCTCCTTGAAAGTGTCAAAACGCAAGGCGTTAGTTTATCGGCGCAAAAACCGATAGTCAACGTCTTATTCAAGAAAATCCTGCACCTGCGCATAATACGCACACGTGTGCGAGAGTGCGCGGATGGCTGCCCATGCGGTTGCGTGGAGGCCGCAAAAGCAACCTATTCATCATACTTCCCTGCCCTGCGAAGAACAATGGGAATGGAAACATATCCCACTTTCCCATACAATCTAAATAGTTGGATAAAGGGGGCCATCATGAATAGGGTCGTTCAGATAGCAGCATCCGGAATCATCGCAACTATGCTCGCCGTGGGCATCACGGCATGTGGCGGAAAGCAGGAAGCCGATTCCTCGGCCAACACGCAAACCGACACGAGCGCGCTATCGCAAGATGGCAACACGCAAACCAAGGCATCCAGCATCACCGACGGGCCCACCGTGCGCGCAAAGATCGACGAAGCGCTGGCCACCAGCTACAAGAACGTCACGTGCGAATGCAGCACCGAAACCACCACCACGCTGGGGCAGCTGCAAAGCAACGGTTCATCGAAGACCCAGGTGAAGATAGACGCCACTTCGAACCCGCATCGCTACTACACCTCCTACGACGTGCCCGGCGAAGACGGCCAGCCCATCCCGCTCGAAGTGTACATCCAGGGCGATGACGCGGTGGTCATCCAAGGCGAAGACTCCATCGGCGTAAACGTTGCCGGCAACAGCATGCAGGCCCTCGTAACGCGCCCGGGCCTGTACCTCGACGCAACCTGGGTCGACGCCCTGCTCGACCACGCCCAAAGCTGGCAGATGGAAGTAAAGGACAACGAGACGAAAGCCGCCGCCATGATCGAGCCCCAGGCCGTCGTCGACCTGGGCCTCTTCGATACGAGCACCTGGCCTCTCAATGCCGAGGCGCAGCTCGCCGCCCTATCGTTCACCATCGACGAGAACAACCGCATCACGAACGCCACCATTTCGGTGGGCGTTACCGGCAGCGGCGCGCAGATGATCTTGAACCTGGTGAACACCTACAAGGACTACGATACCACCGACCTTGCGCCCACGCCCGAGCCCAAGTACCTCGCCGAACTACCCGAGGAATAGCCCCACCGCTTACACGCATCGGGCTTTACCCAGAACAAATAAGGGGAGCGACCGCCTGGCCGCTCCCCTTTCGATATTTATAACGCGATGCACTTAGAGAATGCGCGCACCTTCGATAATGGACACGAATTCGTCGACGGACATAGAGCCCTTGTCGCCCTCTTCGCGCGTGCGCACGGAAACCGTGTTCTCTTCCACTTCCTTGTCGCCCACGACGAGCATGAACGGAACCTTCTGAGCCTGAGCCTTGGCGATCTTCACGCGCATAGGCTCGTTCTGCTGATACACGCTCACGCGGCCGTCCACCTGCTGGAGCTTGCGGGCGATTTCGTTCGCAGCTTCCAGATGACGGTCGGCGATGGGGATGATGACGACCTGCGTGGGAGCCAGCCACAGGGGCAGGTTGCCCGTGGTGTGCTCGATGAGGATGCCCAGGAAGCGCTCGATGGAGCCGAACAGCGCACGATGGAGCATCCAGGGACGCTCTTCAGAATTGTCGGCCGTGCGGTAGCTGATGTCAAAGCGCTCGGGCAGGTTGAAGTCGACCTGCACCGTGGAGCACTGCCACCAGCGGCCGATGGCGTCCTTCACCTTGATGTCGATCTTCGGGCCGTAGAACGCGCCGTCGCCCGGGTTGATCTCGTACGGGATGCCGCGGCGCTCAATGGCCTGACGCAGGAAGCTTTCGGCCTTCTCCCACATGTCATCGGTGCCGATGGACTTTTCGGGACGCGTGGAGATTTCGGCCGTGTACTCGAAGCCGAACTCGCCCATGATGTTGTCGGCCAAATCGAGGATGGCGCAAACTTCGTCGACTACCTGGTCTTCACGGCAGAACACATGCGCGTCGTCCTGCGTGAAGCCACGCGCACGCATGAGGCCATGCACGGCACCGGACAGCTCGTGACGATACACCGTGCCGAACTCGAAGAAGCGGATGGGCATCTCGCGATACGAGTGGATGGCGTTCTTGTACAGCATGACGTGACCCGGGCAGTTCATGGGCTTCACGCCATATTCGCTGTAGCGGGGCTCTTCCTCGTCACCTTCGTTGATCTGGAAGAAGTACATATTGTCGTGGTAGTAGCCGTAATGACCGCTCGTCTTCCAGACATCGGCCTTGTAGATGTGCGGCGTGATGACCTCTTCGTAGCCACGACGATACAGCTCGCGACGCAGCCATTCCTGCAGCAGACGAATGACGCGCGCGCCAGCAGGCAGGTACATGGGCAGGCCCACGCCCGCCATGTCGTCCATCATGTAGATGCCAAGCTCGCGGCCCAGCTTGCGGTGGTCGCGCTTTTCGGCCTCTTCCAGGTTCGTGAGGTACTCGGACAGTTCCTTCTTCTTGAAGAAGGCCGTGCCGTACACGCGCTGGAGCTGCTCGTTGTTGGCGTCGCCCTTCCAGTAGGCGCCTGCGACCTTCATGAGCTTGAAGGCGCCGATAACGCCTGCGCTGGGGATATGCGGACCGCTGCAAAGGTCGACGAAGCTGCCGTGGCGGTAGATGCTAATCTCTTCGCCTTCGGGCAGGTCGTCGATGTGCTCGGCCTTGAACTTCTGGTTGGCGAAGATTTCCTTGGCCTGCTCGCGCGAGACCACTTCGCGCACGAAGGGTTCGTCGGCGGCAATGATTTCCGCCATCTTGGCTTCGATCTTCTGGAAATCGTCGGAGGAGATGGAATCGCTCAGACCGAAATCGTAGAAGAAGCCATCGGCCGTTTCGGGGCCGAATGCAATCTGGGCGCCCGGATAGAGCTCCTGCACGGCTTCCGCCATGATGTGCGCGCACGAATGGCGCAGAATGCCGAGTGCCTCGGGAGACTTCGCGGTGATGATTTCCACCTTGGCATCAGCGACAACCTGCGTGTTCAGGTCGACAAGATCGCCATTGATCTTGCCTGCGATGGCCGCCTTCGCCAAGCCGGCGCCAATGGATGCCGCTACATCGGCAACCGTGGCCCCTTCCTGGACTTCCTTGACCGTTCCGTCGGGTAGTACGATGTTCATAAAACTTTCCTTTCGCCGGACGTAGACAAAACGTCTGCAAATACAAGAGCGCCCTGCAACATACGCAGGACGCCCCATTTACACTATGATATGCGGAATTAACCGCGAGCCTGCGTGGGATTGTGAGGACGCCCCTGAGAAGGCGCACCAGTAGTTCGACGCGCGCCCTGAGGACGGCGACGAGGCTGCTGACCCACCGGCTTTGCGCAATACGGGCACACCGACCACGAAGGGTCGAGGGCATGACCGCAGTTGGTGCACAGGTTCTTCAGGCGCTGGTGGCAGTTCGGGCAGATGACGTAATCGGCTTCCACGGGATAGCCGCAGCTAGCACATTCGCCGTACTTCATGAGCTCGCGCTGCTTGAGCGCAATTTCCAATTCCTGTTCCGAGCGGTCGACGTCGAGCAACGACGGACGCAGGAGCACATATGCCAGAACGCCCAAGCCGGGAACCAGGGCAACGATGGCCCAGATCCACCAGACGGCGCCACGCTGATACGCGTCGCGGGCAACCCATACGACAACCAAAACGTACAGGATGACGAGCATGGCGATGATAACCATGAACACGCCCTGCACCTGCGGCGTTATGAACTGTGATAGCAATTCCTGCATAAACGTTTCCTTGCGTATAAACGATTGCACAACGGCGGCCCGCAAGCCAACCGTTGTGCAATTATAGCAAACGGATCCTAGTTGAGTTCCGCAATCTGGCTTTCTACACGTTTCAACTGGTCGGACAAATCGGCGTGCTTAGCGCGGTCCTTTTCGATGACCTCCGGGGCCGCCTTCGCCAAGAAGCCGGGGTTCGAAAGCTTGCGCCCGAACTTCTCGATGTCCTTCTGGAGCGAGGCACGCTGCTTTTCCAGGCGCGCGCGTTCCGCTTCGAAGTCCACATGGCCGGAAAGCACGGTGTATACTTCCAGGCCCGTGCCCAGCGTGACGCTGGACTCGGCGGGCTTTTCGGCGTCGCAGCCAACCTGCAGCGACTCGATGTTGCCCATGCCGCAGATGAGCTGTTCCTGCTCGGAGAGCAGCGCGGCGTCGGAGGCGGCTTCCACCTTCACGGTAACGGAAAGCGCCTGCTTGGGCGAAATGCCATAGCGAGAACGCGTAGCGCGCACGGCGGAAACCACGTCGCACACCATGATCATGGCACGCTCGGCCTGCTCGTCGCGGTACTTGGCCAGGCTTTCAGCCTCGGGCCAAGCGCAGGCGATCAGGTACGGGTCCTCGCCTTCCACCGGCAGATCCTGGAAGATCTCTTCCGTGATGAACGGCATGATGGGATGCAGCAGACGAAGCGCCGTGTCGAGCACGAACACCAGGTTGCGCTGGCATGCCAGGCGGTCGGCCGCATCGGAGCCGGAAAGGCGGCTCTTCGAGAACTCGATGTACCAATCGCAGAACTCATTCCAGAAGAACGCATACAGCTCGCGGGTGACGTCGCTGAACTCGTAGGCATCGAACGACTCGTCGACACGGGCCACCAGGCGGGCCAAACGGCTGAAGATCCAGCGGTCGGCCGGCGTAGAGACTTCCGGTTCGCCGGGCTCGAAGCCCTCGAGGTTCATCATGACGAAGCGCGCTGCGTTGCGAATCTTGTTCGAGAAGTTACGGCTGTTTTCCAGCTTGCTCTCGTTGAACTTCAGGTCCTGAGCGCCCGTAACCTGCATGAGCAGGCCAAAGCGCATGCCGTCGGCACCATAGTCTTCCATGAGCTTCAGCGGGTCGACGCCATTGCCGCGGCTCTTGCTCATCGGCTTGCCATCGGAGCCCATGACGGTGGGATAGATGATGACGTTCTCGAACGGAATGGTGCCCATGCAGTATTCGCTGGCCATGACCATGCGGGCAACCCACAGGCCCATGATGTCACGCGCCGTGGCGAGCACCTGTGTGGGGTACGCCTTCTTCAGCTCGGGAGCCTGCGTGCCTTCGCGCGTCCAACCCATGGTGGCAAAGGGCCACAGCTGGCTGGAGAACCAAGTGTCGAGCACGTCTTCGTCTTGGCGAACGGCAGCGCCGCACTTGGGGCACGTGTGGATGTCTTCCACGCTGGCGTCTTCCCAACCGCACTCGTCGCAGTAGAACATGGGAATGCGGTGACCCCACCACAGCTGGCGGGAAATGCACCAGTCCTTCAGGTTCTCGAGCCAATCGAGGTAGACCTGGCTCCAACGCGCGGGATGGAACGTGATCTCGCCCGATTCCACGGCCTTTGCGGCAGGCCCCTTCAGGCGGTCGACGGACACGAACCACTGCTCGGACAGCCAGGGCTCGAGCTTCGTATGGCAGCGATAGCACGTCATGACGGAATGGTCGTGGTCTTCCACATGGTCGAGCAGGCCATGCTCCTCGAACCAGGCAACCACGGCTTCGCGTGCTTCGTCGCGCGACATGCCGCTGAACTCGCCGTAGCCTTCCACTACATGGGCGGTTTCATCGAAGATATTGATCTTCGGCAGGTCGTGGCGCTCGCCCATGGCCCAGTCGTTCGGGTCGTGAGCAGGCGTGACCTTCACGAAGCCGCTGCCGAAATCGGCATCGACGTAGTAGTCGCTGAAGATGGGAATCTCGCGGTCGACGATGGGCAGCTTCACCTTGGCGCCCACGAACTTCTGCTTGTCGGGGTCCTTCGGGGAAACCGCAACGCCCGTGTCGCCGAGCATGGTTTCCGGACGCGTGGTGGCCACGATGATGTAGTCGAGACCGTCGATGGGCTCGACCAGCGGGTAGCGCAGATGCCACAGATGACCGGGCTCGTCTACGTATTCGGCCTCGTCATCGGCGATGGCCGTGGTGCAATGCGGGCACCAGTTCACGATGCGCTTGCCGCGATAGATAAGGTCGTCGTGATACCACTCCACGAACAGACGACGCACCGCGTCGATGTAATCGGGATCGAGCGTGAAGTGCTCGTCGGAATAATCGCAGCTGCAGCCCATGCCCTTGATCTGCTCGACGATGGTGGTGCCGTAATGGGCACGCCAGTCGTAGCAGGCCTCGATGAACTTCTCGCGGCCAATTTCCAGGCGGCTAATGCCCTCTTCGGCCAGCTTCTTGTCGACCTTCGTCTGCGTGGCGATGCCAGCATGGTCGGTACCCAGGACCCAGCGCGTCTGATAGCCCTGCATGCGGGCACGACGGATGCAGGCGTCCTGAATGGTGTCGTCGAGCGCATGACCCATGTGCAGCATGCCGGTGATGTTGGGAGGCGGAATAACCACGGTGTAGCAATCGTTCTGATGCTTGCCAAAACCAGGCGTGCGCTGGAAGTAGCCACCCTCGTTCCATGCCTTGAACAGGGGCGCTTCGTGCGCCGCGAAATCGAAGTCGATTTTCTTCTTATCGGCCATTGCCGCTTCTACCTTTCATCCGTACACAACACGACCTTCGCATGCACGCAAGCGAACATGCGAAGGTCGGAAAACTATGCGCTTACCGCTTCACCCGACGCGATGACATTGGCGCGGGGCTTGATTTCGGGCTTGGTTTCGCCCGTAACGTCGCTTGCACGTACGACAACCGTAGTTGCTTCGGTGAACTCGGGCAAGTCGTACATGATATCCATCAGGATATTCTCGCAAATGGAACGCAGGCCACGGGCACCGGTATTGTGCTCGAGCGCCTTGCGCGCGATGGCCAGCAGGGCATCCTGCTCGAAGATGAGCTCGCTGTTCTCGAACTCGAACATGCGGTGGTACTGCTTGACCAGCGCATTGCGAGGCTCGGTGAGAATGCGAACCAGGTCGGCTTCCGAAAGCTCCTTCAGGTTCGTGATAACCGGGATGCGGCCCACGAATTCGGGAATCATGCCGAACTTGTTCAGGTCTTCGGGGAGCACCTGCGCCAACAGCTCGGCGTCTTCGTGCTTCTTGCTTTCGGGCAGTTCAGCATTGAAGCCAATGCCGCTCTTGCCCACGCGCTCGGCGATGATGTCGGAAAGACCCACGAAGGCACCACCCAGAATGAACAGGATGTTCGTGGTGTCGATGTGGATGAGCTCCTGCTGGGGGTGCTTGCGGCCGCCCTGCGGGGGCACACTGGCCTCGCAGCCTTCCACGATCTTCAGGAGCGCCTGTTGCACGCCCTCGCCCGACACGTCGCGCGTAATCGACAGGTTTTCCGCCTTGCGGGCAATCTTGTCGACCTCGTCGATGTAGACGATGCCGATTTCCGCGCGGGGAATGTCGAAGTCGGCGGCCGTGATGAGCTTGAGCAGGATGTTCTCGACGTCTTCGCCCACGTAGCCCGCTTCGGTGAGCGTGGTGGCGTCGGCGATGGCGAACGGAACGCGCAGCGTGCGCGCAAGCGTTTGCGCCAGAAGCGTCTTACCGCTGCCCGTGGGGCCCAGGAGCATGATGTTGCTCTTGGCAAGTTCGACGTCGTCGTCGGAGGCATCGGCATCGAGGCTGATGCGCTTGTAGTGGTTGTACACGGCCACGGAAAGGGCGCGCTTGGCTTCTTCCTGGCCCACCACGAAATCACTGAGGCGATCGTAGAGCTCGTGCGGCGTGGGCAGGTTCTCCAAAACGTCGGCAGGAGCCGGCTCGCTGGACTCGTAGGACGCGGCGAGCTCGGGGTTCTCGTACGCATCGTGGGTGTTCATGCCCATGTCGCGCATCATGGCCTCTGCGCATACGGAGATGCACTCGTCGCAGATGCAGATGCCATTGGGGCCGCTGATCATGGAGTTGACCTGCTGCGGCGTTTTACCGCAGAAGGCGCACCTGATGTCTTCCTCGCGGGTTCCGTCGTTCCTGTTTTTCGTCATTGAATTCTATCCTGCCCTATGTTCCCTCTGGGATTGTCTATGCGTTCTGAGCGACGCGGGAAGAGACCACCTGGTCGATGAGACCGTATTCCATGGCTTCCGTAGCGCTCATGAAGTTATCACGCTCGGTGTCGCGCTGGATGGTTTCCAGGCTCTGGCCCGAGTTGTCGGCCAGGATCTGGTTCAAGCGCTCACGGATGTAGAGGATCTCCTTGGCCACGATGGCGATTTCGGTCTGCTGGCCCTGGGCACCGCCGGAAGGCTGATGAATCATAACGCGGCTGTTCGGCAGCGCATAGCGCTTACCCTTCTTGCCGCTGGACAGCAGCACGGCGGCCATGGAAGCGCACTGGCCAATGCAGATGGTGCTCACATCGCAACGGATGTAGTTCATGGTGTCCAGAATGGCCAGGCCAGCGGTAACGCTGCCTCCGGGGCTGTTGATGTACAGCGAGATGTCCTTTTCAGGATCGGCGGATTCCAGATGCAGCAGCTGAGCCACCACGGAATTCGCAACGTTATCGTCGATCGCCTCGCCCAGGAAAACGATGCGCTCGTTCAGCAGGCGGGAATAGATGTCGTAGCTGCGCTCGCCACGAGGCGACTGCTCGATGACATAAGGAATAAGCGCAGACTGCGGGGTAACAAATTCGTTCATAAACGACCTCTGTTCTTCCTTGACTCCTAATTGACTGCAGACATTATACGTAAGTGAAACGGGTTGACGACCCATGCCGCCAACCCGTTATCTTTACGCAATCGTGTTAATGCGACGTAACGTAACTACGGTTCCCCGTGCTGCTTATTCGGCAGCGAGAATAGCGTCGACCAGCTCGGCCTTCTTCAGACCCTTGACGTCGATGCCCATGCCCTCGGCCATTTCCTTCAGCTCGGCAACCTTCATCTTGTTGAGGGCCGTCTTGTTCGGCTTGTCGGAAGCAACAGCCTCAGCCTTGGGCTCTTCGGCGGTAGCCTTCTTCTCGGCCTTCTTTTCAGCCTTGGGGGCAGCCTTCTTCTCGGCCTCTTCCGCGGCAACGCTGTTCAGCTTCTCGCCCGGCTTGAGCTCTTCGACCTTCATGCCTTCGATGATGGCATCGAGAGCGCGGCTGCGGCGCATGCCCGCACGCAGGGAGGCGATGCGGCCAGCCTCGCGCCATTCGCGCTCGAGGGCAGCGGCGTCGTCGGAGCCAGCCTTTTCGAATTCAGCGGTGATTTCCTCGTCGGTGATTTCGATCTTGGCGTTGCGAGCCCAGGCGTCGAGAGCAAGATCCTGCTCGGTGACATCCTTGGCCTGACGCTTCAGGTCGTCCTTGAAGGTGTCGGGGGTCATGCCCATCTGAGCCAGGTAGGCGTCGAAGGTCATGCCGGACTGCTGAATCTGCATGAAGAAATTCTGCAGCAGGTTCTGCTCTTCCTGCTCGCACAGCGAGGCAGGAGCTTCGCCCTGCAGGCGCTCCTGGATGGCATACAGTGCTTCGTTCTCGCGCAGGCGAGGCATCATCTGGGACTTCTGATCCTTGATGCTATCGGCAACGCGGTTGCGCAGCTCTTCGACGCCACCTTCGAAGCCAGCCGTCTCGCGGGCCCACTCGTCGGTGATTTCGGGGAGGATGCGCTTCTTGACCTGGTTGACCGTAACCTCGAAGGCAACCTTGCCCTTGGTACCGGCAGCCATCATGGAAGGCTCGGCAGCCATGTCAATCTCGAAGGACTTGGAATCGCCCTTCTTCATGCCCACCAGTTCGGCGTCAAAGCTAGCGGGGAACAGGCCCTGACCAAGCTGGTACAGGCGAGATTCGCTTTCGAGCGACTCAATGGCGTTGTCCTCTTCGTCCTTGGCGGAAATGGCCAGCTCGGCGAAGCTCTCTTCCTTGAGCTTCGTGTTGGCGGCAGCATCTTCGAACGTGTAGTAGTAGTTGCGCAGCTCTTCGATCTGGTCGTCGATTTCGGCGTCGGTGGCTTCCTCGGAGGGGAGCTTCACGGAAATCTGATCGTAGCTGGAAAGCTCGAATTCAGGGCGGGTTTCCACGGTGACGGTGAAGCTGAAGGGCTTGCCGGCTTCGACCATGGCCTCGGCGTCCTCGAACTTGGGCTGGCTGATGGCGATAAGGTCTTCAGCATCCATAGCCTGGGGATACAGCGAGTTCAGCACATCGTCGGTGACGGTGGCCACCACGGCTTCCTTGCCCAGCACGTTGTCGATGACGGGACGGGGAGCCTTGCCCTTGCGGAACCCGGGGAAATTGTACTTGTACGCGAAGTCCTTGTACTGCTTCTTGATGCGCGCATCGACTTCCTTGGCGTCGATCGTGATCGTCAGCTTCTTCTGGTTGCCGTCCAGAGCCTGAACTTTGGTTTCCACTCGAAATCCTCCATCTGTTTTCTTTACCCAAAAATGCGCATAGGCGCATTTGTGTACGTTTGTGCAGCTAAACGCTTTAATGTGTTGGTGCGGGTGAAAGGACTTGAACCTTCACGAGTTTCCCCACCAGAACCTAAATCTGGCGCGTCTGCCAATTCCGCCACACCCGCGCGTATTCTGCCAACGCGCGTATACGATACCCGTCTTGGGGCGAAGGATACAAAAGATTGCAAAATAAACGCACGCGCCACACAAAATAGCGGGGTGGCCGAAGCATTTCGACCACCCCACCCCATTGGACCTTTTGCCAGAACCTAGTGCTCGCGGAACATGCCGCCCTTGGAATCGTCTTCCTGGCTGGCGCGCAGGGCCTCTTCGTCGGCGAACACCGTCTGATTCACGCGGTCGGTGAGCTCCTTGGCCATTTCGCGCAGCTTGAACTTCTGCACCTTCTTCGCCGGGTTCATGGGGAACTCGTCCACGAAGAACACGCGCTTGGGCACCTTGAAACGGGCAATGCGCGGGATGGCATAGGCGCGCACGTCTTCCTCCGTCATGTCCTCGAAGCCGGGGCGCGTGCGGATAAAGGCACCCACGATCTCGCCAAGCTTCTCGTCGGGAATGCCCACGACCTGCGCGTCGAGTACGCCCGGCATGGTGAGCAGGAAGTTCTCGACTTCCAGCGGGTAGATGTTCTCGCCGCCACGAATGATCATGTCCTTGATGCGGCCAGTGACGCGGTAGTAGCCGTCTTCGTCGACCGTGCCCATGTCGCCCGAATGCAGGTAGCCGTCGGCGTCGATGGCCTCGGCCGTCTTGTCGGGCATCTTGTAGTAGCCCTTCATGACGTTGTAGCCCTTACAGCACAGCTCGCCATGCTCGCCAGGCGCGCACTCATGGCCGTCGTTCGGGTCGACGACCTTCACGCTTACGGGCGGGTGCTTGCGGCCTACCGTATGGCACTTGTGGTCGATGTCGTCGTCCACGCTGGTCTGCGTGAACACGGGGCTCGTTTCCGTAAGGCCGTAGCAGATGGTGATATCCTTCATGTTCATCTTCTCGATGACCTCTGCCATGGTGGCGGGAGGACAGGGGCTGCCAGCCATAATGCCCGTGCGCAGGCTGCTCATGTCGTACTGGCTGAAGTTCGGATGATTCAGCTCGGCGATGTACATGGTGGGTACGCCATAGACGGCCGTGGCCTTCTCGCGGTCGATGGCACGCAGCACCATTTCCGCGTCGAAGCTCTCGACGCCCACGATGGTAGCGCGATGCGTAAGGATGGCCATGATGCCCAGCACGCAGCCAAAGCAATGGAAGTACGGTACGGGCAGGCAGACGCGGTCGTTCGGCGTGAGCTTCATGCCCTCGCCGATGAAGAAACCGTCGTTGAGGATGTTGCGATGCGTGAGCATAACGCCCTTGGGGAATCCCGTGGTGCCGCTCGTGTACTGCATCATGACCACGTCGTTGTTGTCGAACGACTTCGTAACCTCGTACAGCTCCTCTTCCGCTACGTGCTGCCCCAGCAGAAGCAGCTCGGGCACGCTGTAGAAGCCACGGTGCTTTTCCGGCCCCATGTAGATGAGGTTCTTCAGGAACGGGTACTCTTCCGTATTCAGGTAGCCACGCTGCTGCGTGAGCGACTCGGGAATGAGCTCGCGCACGATTTCCTTGTAATCGATGTCGCGAAACGAGTCGATGATGCACAACGCCTTCATGTCGCTCTGCTTGAGCACGTAGTCGAGCTCGTGGCTCTTGAACACGGGGTTCATGGTGACCATGACCACGCCAATCTTCGCGCAGGCATACATGAACGTCACCCAGTCGGGCACGTTACGCGCCCACACGCCCAAATGGTCGCCCGGACGCATGCCAATGTAGAGCATGCCACGCGCCAGGTTGTCGGTGCGCTCGTCGAATTCGGCGTACGTCCAGCGCAGGTCGCGGTCGGGATACACCATGAACTCGTGATTGGGCTCGATCTCGGCGCGCTCGCGCAGGTACTGCCCAATCGTCTTTTCGGAATGCATGGGGAAATCCTGGTCGCCCGGCAGCACCGGCGTGCCATCGGCACGCGGCGAGGGGTTGTCGAATTCCTTCTGCTGCTCGCGACGATGCGCGATTTCAGCCGGCGTCCAGCCGAATTCCTCACGCAGATGGTCGCGGTTCGTTTGCTTGTTCTGTTCTTCCGACATGATTCACCCCAGCCCTACACCGGCGTGTACACGCACGCCAGGAACTTCGCCGTCTGACCCTTATGGGCGCGCACCTGATGAGGCACGATGGAGTCGTAGTAGATGGACTCGCCCGGATGCAGCACGTAAAGTTCCTTGCCATACTCGATTTCCACTTCGCCTTCCAGGCCGAAGAGGAATTCCTCGCCTTCGTGGCCCACCAGCTTGTGGTCGAGCTCTCCCGAGGGAGAGATGGTGATGATAAAGGGATCCATGTGGCGCGAGGGATGGCCCGCGGCCAGGCTAAAATAGGAAAGGTCGCCGGCATCGCTGGCGGTTTCCAGGCTCTTCATGCGCACGACTTCCTTCATCTGCGACTGCGAGATGTAGGCAGGGCCCAAATTGTCGTCATCGTCCATGAGCGTGCCCAGGCGAACGCCCAGGGCGCGGGTAATCTTAATAAGCGGGGCAAGCGACGGGGGTAATTCGCCAGCCTCAAGGCCCTGGATGGTCGCAAGATCGGCACCGGTGCGATCAGCAAGATCCTGCTGAGAGAGATGGTGCGCTTCGCGCAGCGTGGTGATTTTAGCGCCGAGCTTGTTTTCTTCGGTCATCCTGAACCTCCTCATTTGTAGCCGGAAACCGGCCCACCGCCCTTCGGTGGTTTTGCACATTCTAGTGCTTACTGGTACAGCTTACCGCAATTACACAATACTATCGCAGACTAAAGTACGAAATACCGAGGCCATCCATGTAGATGCGAAAAGGTTATCGCCGAACAGGCAGAAAGTCGGCCGCACGCGCCCCAGAGAGTGCTACAGTCGTTGAAACCTATTGAGCCAACCGATGCAAAGGAGGGTACATGCCACGCGTTTACAATTTCTCGGCCGGACCGGCAATTCTGCCTGAGCCCGTGCTCGCCCAGGCGGCAGCCGACATGATGGATTACCAGGGGTGCGGCATGTCAGTAATGGAAATGAGCCATCGCTCCCCCGCCTTCCAGGGCATCATCGACAATGCCGAAGCCGACCTGCGCGACCTTATGGGCATTCCCGAAAACTACGACGTGCTGTTCCTGCAAGGCGGCGACAGCCTGCAGTTCGCCGCGGTGCCCATGAACCTGGCGCTTGCCAAGCATGGCGTGGCCGACTACATCGTCACGGGTCAGTGGTCGAAGAAGGCGCAGCAGGAAGCAGCGCGCTTCATCGACGCGCGCATCGTGGCAACCGGCGCTGAAGATAACTTCAGCCATCTGCCCGATTGCTCCGATCTGCCCATCTCCGAAGACGCCGACTACGTGTACCTGTGCCAGAACGAAACGGTGCATGGCCTGCGCTTCGCCCAGCTGCCCGACACGAAGGGCAAGGTGCTCGTAAGCGACCAGAGCAGCATGTTCCTCTCCGAACCCGTTGACGTAAGCCAATTCGGCCTCATCCACGCAGGCGTTCAGAAGAACGTGGGACCCGCAGGCGTGCAGATCGTCATCGTACGCCACGACCTGGTGCCCGAAGGCGGCATCGACGGCGTGCCCGTCATGATGAACTACAAGACGCACGTGGATAAAAAGAGTCTGTACAACACTCCCCCGTGCTGGAACATCTACATGTGCGGCCTGGTATTCAAGCATCTGAAGGAACTGGGCGGCCTGGAAGCCGTGCAGAAGATGAACCAGGAAAAGGCTCAGCTGCTCTACGACGCCATCGACGAAAGCGCGCTGTTCAAGGGCGTAGCCGCGAAGGAAGACCGCAGCATGATGAACGTCTGCTTCGTTACGGGCGATGCCGACCTCGACGCGAAGTTCGCCAAGGAAGCCACCGCCGCGGGCCTTACGAACCTGAAGGGCCATCGCAGCGTAGGTGGCCTGCGCGCGAGCATCTACAATGCCATGCCGCGCAAGGGCGTGGAAGCACTCATCGCCTTCATGAAGGACTTCGAGATTCAGAACCGCTAAGCGCAACCCGAAACCCAACACGAGAAATGCCGCTCCGAATGGGGCGGCATTTTTGCTGGAAGTGGGTGACAGGGGGACGGTTCTACTGTCACCCCTCGAAATCGCGTATCACTGTTCAACTAGGTAAAAGGGGTGACAGGATAACCGTCCCCCTGTCACCCCTTACTACCCGACTAAGGTGACAGAAGGTACGTCCCCCTGTCACCTGCCCTGTTCAACTAGGTAAAAGGGGTGACAGGATAACCGTCCCCCTGTCACCCTGCGCGCTTCACCAGGAAGCAGCGGTGAATCTTGGGATTGCGCTCGAAATCGTGCGGGATGGTCTGTTCGCTGATGTCCTGCACGGAAAGCCCCGCCGCATCAAGCGCCGCGGCATCGATTTTGAACCCACGCAGGTTGCAGCTGAATACGATGGTGCCCTCGGGTTTCAACACGCGTGCGATAGCCTGCAGGAGCTTGGCATGGTCGCGCTGCACGTCCCACGTGCGCTCACCCATAGCCTTGCCGTTGCTGAACGTCGGCGGATCGCAGAATACCAGGTCGTAACGATGCGAAGTGGCAGCCTCCTGCACGATCCAGCTGGTCACGTCGGCACGCACGAAATGATGCGGCGCACCCGTGAAGCCATTGCGCTGCATGTTGCGCCGCGCACGGTCCAAATACGTTTGCGACATGTCGACGGTCGTCGTGGAAAACGCCCCGCCGCCAGCCGCATGCAGCGTAGCCGTACCCGTGTACGAGAACAGGTTCAGGAAGCGCGTGTCCCGCGCCATCTTCCCCACCATCTGACGCGTCACGCGATGGTCCAGGAACAGGCCCGTGTCCAAATACCCCGAAAAATCGAGTTCAACCAGGTAATCAGTCTGCTTCAGATAATCGGGCTCGGTGGTGAACGCCACGTGCGATTCGTGCTGCTCATGCGTGTACTGACCACCGCCCTTGGCCTTGCGGCGCTGCTTGGCGAACACGTTTTCGGCGGGAACGTCGAGCGCAAAGGGAACCACGGCGAGCACGTCTTCGAAACGCGCCGCTGCCTCGTCTTCGCTGATAGATGACGGAGCACGGTACTCCGCCACCACGCAATAGCGATTGCCTTCCGACTCGCCCTTGCCCTCGAAGAGCTCGATGGCCACGTTGTACTCGGGAATATCAGCGTCGTACACGCGATAGCAGGCAATATGCTCGCGCTTTGCCCACTTGCGGCGTTCCTTGGCCACCTTGCGCACGCGATCGACGAACTGGCGCACCTTCGCGTCATTCACCTCGACCGCATGCTCGGCGCCACCATGGGCGTCGGGTACGGAAATCGTGGGCATACCGGCTCCTTGCAGTACGAGCGCTCCAGGCGCAGCTAACAAAAGAAAAGCTGGCATTCCGACAGGCACGAACAATGCCATACCGCGGAATGCCAGCGAAAAAGCGAAAACGGAAGATTAATCCTCCAGGTAATCCTTCAGCTTCGAGCTGCGGCTGGGATGACGCAGCTTGGCGAGCGTCTTGCTCTCGATCTGGCGAATGCGCTCACGCGTAACGCCAAATTCCCTGCCCACTTCTTCCAGCGTGCGGGGATGACCGTCCTGCAGGCCGAAGCGCAGCATGATGACCTTGCGCTCGCGCTCTGCCAGGCCGTCGAGGACCTTGGTGAGCTGTTCCTGCAGCATGCTGAAGCTAGCAGCATCGGGCGGCACGATGGCGGCATCATCTTCGATGAAGTCGCCCAGCTGGCTGTCTTCTTCCTCGCCGATAGGCGTTTCCAGGGAAACGGGCTCCTGGCTGATCTTCTGGATTTCGCGCACGCGATCGGGCGTGAGATCCATTTCCTCGGCAATTTCTTCCGGGGTTGGCTCGCGACCAAGATCCTGCAGCAGACGACGCTGGATGCGCACGAGCTTGTTGATGGTTTCCACCATGTGCACGGGAATGCGGATGGTGCGGGCCTGGTCGGCGATAGCACGCGTAATGGCCTGGCGAATCCACCAGGTAGCATACGTGGAGAACTTGAAGCCCTTCGTGTAGTCGAACTTTTCGACGGCGCGAATGAGGCCCAGGTTGCCTTCCTGAATGAGGTCGAGGAAGAGCATGCCACGACCCACGTAGCGCTTCGCGATGGAAACGACCAGACGCAGGTTGGCTTCGATGAGCTGCTGCTTGGCGTCGAGGCCCACCTGCTCGATGCGGGTGAGGCGACGGCGCTCGCGGCGCTCGAGCTCGATGCCCTCGGCTTCAGCGGCCTCGAGCTTTTCGGTGGCTTCCACGCCAGCTTCGATCTTCATGGCGAGGTCGATTTCCTCGGAGGCATTCAGCAGAGGAACCTTGCCAATTTCCTTCAGGTACATGCGCACCGGATCGCCGGTGAGCAATGCGACGGAGGTATCGGAGGAACGACGGCCGCGGCCCGTGCGCGAACGCGCATGCGTCACCTTCGGGAGGTTGACGTTCGTAGTTGCCTTGAGTTCTTCCTCGGGGATACCTTCGAGCAGGTCGTCGCCATCCTTGTCAAGCGAATCCTCGCTCGACACGCCCTCGTCTTCGGGAGCTTCGTCGGTTACCGTTTCGGGTGCTTCGACGTCTTCCAGATCGATGGACTCTTCATGCTCGACATCTAGCGCTTTTTCAGAAGTTTTACGAGAGGCTGCTGCCACGTTACTCCCTTCACAGCTGTTTTTACCAACCCTGTTCACGTGAAACAGGGCATAGAGATACAGCAGAATACTTTACCACACTTGTACCGTTTTCCGCCCGTCGCGCGACAAGAACATCACAGTCTTGCGGGTCCTGACTTTTCCGAAAATCTTTATGACCCCTGTTCACTAAAACACACGTAGGAGTCGATGAAAAAGTCCATCGGACTGCCGATAAGGCGCTCAACTGTTTGCGAGAGCCCATCGGCCTCCAAAAGTTCACGAGCCTCCGACCCATCCAACGAAACCGCCGAAAGACTGCCAGCTTCACCATCGAGGGCATTCGCGGAGATACGATACTCAACAGAGAGAGAAGAAGCTGACTGAGTTGCTGCGTTATAACATTCGGAAATTGAGACGTGCAATATATCTCCCGAGTCCAATTCGACAGAAAAGGTTTTCGTAAAATCCAATCGACATAGGACGTCCGAATTATTAGAGCTCGGCTCTCGAGTAAACGAATAAGTGACGTCCAGCCCCTCTTCAGTCGCAGAAACCTCAACCCCTTCTCCACCCGTTCTTCGCCAGTCACCAAGAACAGTGCCACCCACTGAATCAGCGAATGAGCCTAAATCGCATACGAGCAATTCGTCTCTAACGTCATTAACAGCGAGCGTTTCTTCGTCCGAAGCGCAGGCGAATAAGAAGGTCGCAATTATGGAGCAGAAAACAAATAAGGCGATACGGTAAATGCGACGAATGTTCATAGCATCCTCAGGAAATTCTCGTACACATCAGGAAATCGAAGCCTCAGATAGCTTTCCGCTTCTCTGGAATTTAAATTCGCTACATCCGACGAGCTAGTTCCGAACATTATCTGATAAAAGAGAATGTCTTCAATAAATTGACTCCGCGAAGTTAACATCAAAAGAGTCCGGCGGAACGGATTGATCAGACGCATAGAGCAAACGCGGAAATGGGCAAAAAGCGAATCCGCCGATAACCGTAAAAGCAAATGACGTAAACGAACGCCTCGATATGAGCCGCTTTTGCAACGAATCGGTGTTCGACCCCATAGTCCACCTCTGCATCCGATACAAAATAACACTAGTTAACGAAGCTATATACTCATTCGAGGATATTATATTTGCTCAGATGCCATGTAAAGAATAAAGTTGTTTTCTTTCGGCCTAAACAGATAGCGCAAAACAGCGATCTGCCAATCAATTCATGTTTAGCTTGATTACGATTGCATGCGGATAACTATAAGAACCAGCATCACCCACACTAACGCAAATAAACCTAAACCACTCCCGTGTTATCGAAAGCGGGGATGAAGCTTTCGGTAGCGGCACCGCCTTCTTGCCAGAAGTAATCGACCATTCCCAGGCCATCGGCGAAGTCGAGGAGCTGGTCATATTCTTGCTCGGGGACTGCATGGTTAAGCTCGGGCAGGTTGGGGAAATCGCGCATGGGCGTGTATTGGTTCATGATGCTGTAGAGCACGCTGGATCCGTATTCGTGCCAGAGGTAGTCGATGATGCGCTTGCTTTCCTGCAGACGGCCGGGCATAAGCAAATGGCGAATGACAACGCCGCGTTCCAGGCGTTCTTCCCCACCAAAGGGGCCAAACACGGGCTCGCCCGCTGCCTGTGCCATCGCAGCCAAAGCCTGCGAAGCAACATCGAAGTATTCGGGCGCATGGGAATACGTGCGTGCAGCATTGCTTTCGCCATCGCGCCAATAGCGGAAATCCGTGAGGTACACGTCAATGCAATCGGAATACTCGCGTATGGTCGAGGCATTCTCGTAGCCACTCGTGTTGCAGATGAACGGCAGCTCGAAGTGACGCTTGGCAACGCGCTTTCGCTCGAACTCGGAAAGGGCACCCGCTTGCACGCGCTGCTCTAGCAGCGCATCTTCCATGTCCGCAAGCAATTGCTGTGCCTGGCGAATGAAGGGAAAGTAATGACTAGGCGTAACCAGGTTAATGTTCGCCGCGCCCTGCTCGCGCAGCTCCACGAAGATGCGCGCCAAGCGATCCACGCTCACGTCGGTGCCGTGGTTGCCGCAGGCTATCTCGACGTTCTGGCAGAAGACGCAACGCAGAGGGCAATGGCTAAAGAACACGGCCCCGCTACCAGCACCTACGCTAATGGGAGGCTCCTCCCATTCATGAAGCGCGGCGCGCGCAATACGCAGCTCGCGAGCTGCGCCGCACACGCCGCGCTCCCCCGCCGCGCGGTTCGCACCGCACCGGCGAGGGCAGAGTTCGCATTTAGTTGGCAGAATAGCCACCGAAACCGCCAAAATCCTCTTCGTCATGATGATGGTGATGATGACCGCAATCGCACTCGTCATCATCTTCGTCATCGTAATCGTCGGTAGCGCCCAGCGACGTATAGGCCTCCTGCGCGCGATCCCAGTCGAGACCGAACTTCGAACTCTCCTCCTCGTCGCGATACACGAGGGAAAGCGCAGATGCGGCCATGTCAACACCACCAATGGTGGCAAGCAAGCGCAGCAGATAATCGGCCGCTTCAGACAGCGGAACGATGAGGTTGAACTCATCGGCGCAGGCCATGACGGTCTCGATCTCGCCAAGCAGCACCTCCACGGTGCACGTACTCGTGAAGGAATTCTCCTCGAGCGCATGTGCCAGGCTTTCGATCTGAGGCGATACCATCTGGGCACGCACGACGCGATCGGCCGCAGCCACGGAAGCGGGAAGGCCACCCGCCACGCGGCAGAGCGCATCGGCTTCCATGAACGCCTGAAGCGCCATGATCTGTTGGATGGTGAACGAGCACTTGGCCAGCTGGGCATCGCCCGAGCCACCGCAGGGCTCCACCGTGCCCACCAGGGCGGCAAGCATCTCGGCTACGGCATTGGCATCGGCTTCCTCGCCTGCCACCAGGACAAGCAGGTTCTGCGGATTGCCAAACGCATTCGGCAGCGTAACGTCGCGCACCACAAGCGGCGCTTCCACGACATGCAGGTCGTTCACCTGGGCTACCGCGGAAAGCTCACGCGCGAGCGACGGAGTGGCGGCGCTAAAATCAACCAGATAGGCACCGGGCTTCG
This sequence comes from Denitrobacterium detoxificans, assembly GCF_015062615.1. Classification (GTDB taxonomy): domain Bacteria; phylum Actinomycetota; class Coriobacteriia; order Coriobacteriales; family Eggerthellaceae; genus Denitrobacterium; species Denitrobacterium detoxificans_A. The sequence goes on along the minus strand of NZ_SUUH01000002.1, from coordinate 311,533 downwards.
CCTTCGAGATGACGCCATCCTCTTCCAGATAGACGTTCTCGAGCGACTCCTGCGACGTGCAGTACGTGAAGATGACGTCGGCACTGTCGACGTCGGATGCCGCAGGAAAGCCAGCGGCAGCAAGGTTCTGGGCGAGTACCTGGCAGATACCCTGATGACCCACGAAAACAAAAGACTTGGGCATATGCCCTCCTTTTCGTCGAAGCGGGATGCCTTAGCATCCCGCGTTGTTCAGACTAATTAGACTTAACCCTGTTGGCGATGCGATCGGAAACCGAAAGGTTCTTCCTACGATCGTTGCCCCAGAAGCAACAGGAAAGCATGCCCGGCCCCACGTGGCAGCCGATGGTGGGCCCGATGTTCAAGTTCAAGAACATCGCCCCCTCGTCTTGCTTGGTAAGCAGCGCCTCGAGCTTATCCACATCGTGAGGGACATCGGCATTGCCCACGGCAATGGGCTTGCCAAGCGAGTCGACGTCACGGTTCTTCATATAGAAATCGACCATGCGCTTCATGCCCTTCTTGCGGCCGCGCGATGCGCCGATGATGGACAGCTTGCCCTGCAGATCGAACGTAAGCAGCGGCTTTACGTCGAGTTTGGTGCCCGCCACCGCCACGCTGGCGGGAATGCGGCCACCGCGATGCAAGCATTCGAGATCTTCCACCATGAAGATGATGTGCGTGAAGTACCGGGCCTCGAGCGCCCAATCGGCAAGTTCCCTGGCCGTCATGCCGCTCTGCTGCAGGCGCATGGCCTCCTGCACGAGCAAGCCAAGCGGCGTGGAACCAATAAGCGTATCGACCACGTAGAGCTCGATACCCTCGCCAAATTCGCGCTTCATGCGATCGAGGGCCGTAAGGGCACCATTGTATGCACCCGAAATGCCGCTCGACATGCACAGGTACACCGTGGGAACACCCGATTCCACGGCAGCACGGAAGGCTTCCTCGTAGACCATCTGGCTAGGCTGCGACGTGGTGGGCATAGCGCCCTTGCCGATCCACTCGTAGAACTCATGAGGAGTGCGCGACTGGAACGAATCGTCTACGTAGCTGGCCATATTGTCGGAATACGAGAACGGCAGCATGGTCACGCCGGGGACATCCCACATTTCCTTGGGCAGGTCACAGCAAGAATCGATGATGAGATTGCACTTGTAGTTCATGGTTGCTACTTACCCTTCACTCGGCGTGCGATGCGATCGGCCACGGAAAGCTCTTCGCGGCGATCGGGACCCCAGAAGACCACGGCGAGCATGCCGGAGCCCACGTGGCTGCCAATGACGGGGCCAATGCTCGAATCGACGAACACGGCCGTGGGGTTCACCTTGCCGATTTCCCCACGCAGGCGCTCCATGTCCTTCGGGCAATCGGCATTGCCCATGAGCACCTGGTTGGAGCCGCCGGAAGCGTCGAAATGCTTATCGTAGTATTCAGCCAGCTGGCGAATGCCCTTCTTGCGACCGCGCGCCATGCCCACCAGGGACAGATGGCCTTCCAAGTCGAAGCCGAGCAGCGGCTTCACGTCGAGCTTGGCGCCCGCAAGCGCAACGCCCGAAGGGATGCGACCACCGCGACGCAGAGCATCCAAATCGTCGACCATGAACTGCGCGTTCACGAAATAACGCGCCTCTTCGACCCATGCAACCATTTCCTCGGCGGAAAGGCCGGCCGCACGCTGCTCGATGGCGCCCATGACCAGCAGGCCCTCGGCAATGGAGGCAAGCTTCGTATCGACGATAAGCAGCTTGCCATCGGGATGCTGCGCAGCCAGCGAATCGCGCATGAGCACCGCAGCGTCGTAGCTACCAGAAAGGCCACTGGAAAAGCTCAGGTACACCGTGGGAACACCGCTGGCATACGCCTTCTCGAACTCGTCGTGCAGCACGCGCGCAGGCAGCTGGGACGTCGTGGGAGGCTGGCGCTTCTTGTCGCGCATGGCGGCGAAGAAATCGCGGGGCGACGTGGTCTGGTACAAATCGTCGATATGCTCCACGCCGTCGAAGACATACGGGAACTTGATGAGCGTAACGCCAGACTTGTCGACGGCGCTCAGGGGAAGATCGCAGCAGGAATCCACGATCAGGTTGCACTTCGGCTGCATAACACCTCTATTCTGCTAATGCGTGCACGCTAGCTGCTGCACATTGCCCGTGATCTTCAGGGCAAGCGGATTATTGCATTGGTAGGCCAAGCCCATGGCCGGGCCCACGTGACAGCCCACAACGGGACTAACGGGAACGACGTCAACGGAGCGCCCAATGTGCGGCTCGACCACCTCGCGGGCCCACTCAACGGCTCGCTCCTTGCTACCGATATAGTGAACCACCAGGTGCTTCAGGCCACCAGCTTCCTGAATGTCCTGGTCGAGCTGGGCAAGCATACGCGAGAGCGCCTTCTTCTGGGAACGCACCTTCGCAATCACGCGCACGCTGCCGTCGGTAACCGTGAGGATGGGGCGCACGTTCATAAGGCCACCCAACAGCGCGCTGGCGGCGCCAATGCGACCACCTGCACGCAGGAAGGCGAGCGAATCGGGCGAGAAGATAATGCGCGAGCTCTGCACGCCGAAAAGCGCACGCTGCACGCAATGCGAGAGCGAATGGCCCGCATGCACGGCATCGAGTGCTTCGACCACGCCACCCGTGGAGTCGCCACCCGTAGCGCTGGTGTCGATAAATGCGTAGCGAAACGAAGCGTGACGCGCTTCGACCACGCGAGCTGCGCGAATGGCACCCTCGTACGTACCCGACAGACCCGACGAGAGGAACAGGCCGATGACGCTATCGCCCGCCTGGGCGGCATCTTCCAGCTCCTTTTCCACTTCGAGCGGAGAAGGTTGGCTCGACGTGGGAATATCTTCGATCATCTCGCCAATGCGAGAATAGAATTCGTCGATATCCATCTGGGATTCCACGTATTCCCTGCCCGCATGGCGCACGAAGAGCGACAGCACGCGCAGCTCGGGGGCGTTGCGCACCTCGGGCGGCAGATATACGGTGGAGTCTACAAGAACGCGAATCACGGCAATCCTTACTTCAAGCCCCGCAGATGAGCCGCCAAGTCGCGGCGACGGACGAACAGGCCCGCTTCAAGGCCCACGGGGTACGAATGGGGGTTGTACAGGCGCTTGCGCGATTCGTCGAGTTCCGAGAACCCACGAACGGCGCGCTCGCGTGCCTGCATGGCATCGCGGTATTCCGCGGGAAGCACCACTTCCCCACCCTGCACGAGCGGATGGAGCAGCGTTTCGTGACGCAGGCCAGAAAGCGTCTTCTGGCGCAGTTCGTCGGTGGGGTCTACGATGCGCTCCTGCTCGTTGATGGGCTCGTTCACGTCGAATACCATGTCGCCGGCGATGGAGCCGTCTTCCTGGTAGTAGCGGCGAATGTCGAGCACGCCGGGGAACGTGAGCTTGGCGGTACTTTCCGTGACCTTCACGTGTTCGCGCCAACGGGTCTCGCCCGGATTGCGCGTGGCGGCCAGCTTGTAGACGCCGCCCAGCGTGGGCTGGTCGTATGCCGTGGCAAGCTTGGTGCCCACGCCCCAGCTACCCACGATGGCGCCCTGCTCGCAGATGGAGTGGATGGCATATTCGTCGAGGTCGTTGGAGAGCACGATGCCCGTTTCGGTAAGGCCAACCTCGTCGAGGCGCGCGCGGCATTCCTTGGCGAGCCATGCAAGGTCGCCCGAATCGATGCGCACACCCAGCAGCTTCTCGCCGCGTTCCTTCATTTCCAGGCCCACCGTGATGGCGTTTTCCAGGCCCTGCTTCACGTCGTACGTGTCGATGAGTAGCACGCAATTGCGCGGGAACAGCTTCGCGTACGCACGGAAGGCAATGATTTCGTCTTCGAAGGCCATGACCCACGAATGGGCATGCGTTCCCGAAACAGGAATGTCGAACATCTTGCCGGCAAGGACGTTGCTGGTAGAGGCGCAGCCACCTACCACGGAAGCGCGGCTGGCCCACAGACCACCGGTGCCCTGGGCGCGACGCAGGCCGAACTCGGCCACGGGGCCACCTGCGGCCAGGCAGACGCGCGCCGCCTTCGTGGCGATGAGCGACTGGAAGTTAACGCAGTTCAGAAGTGCGGTTTCAACCAACTGGCACTGAATGATGGGGCCCTTCACGCGCACGAGCGGCTCGTTGGGGAACACGAGCGTTCCCTCGTGAACCGCATCGACGTCGATGGAGAGCTTCATATCCTTCAGGTACCGCAGGAAATCGGCATCGAACAGCGGCCCGCCCGCAGGGGCGGAAAGGCCGGCCAGGTATTCGATGTCGGATTCGCTGAACGAAAACGTCTCGAACATTTCCGCCAGCTGGGCCATGCCGCACGCCACGGTATAGCCACCCGCGAACGGATTCGCGCGGAAATACATGTTGAAGCAGGCCTCTTCATCGTCCTTGCCGCTCTGCCAATAGCCCTGGGCCATGGTGAGCTGGTACAGATCGGTGAACATCGCGTAATCGACGCATGCACCGGCATTACTCATTGGATTCGCCTCCCGACGTATGGCTGCGGCGACGGCTGCGACGATGCGTGCCGCCACCCTGTTTCTGCTGGCCGCCTTGGCCCTTCGCGTCGCGCGACTGGGAAAGCGCGCTTGACTTCTGACCAGGACGCGGCTTGCCCTGCGAGCCGCTATTGCCGCTGCGCGTGCGCGGCTTGCGCGACGACGACTTCGCCTGCTTGCCTTCCTGCGAGGAATTCTTCTTGCGCGACGATTCCTGCTTACCGCCATTGCCGCCACGCGACTGCTTTTCGGAAGCGCTGCTGCGCGACTGCTTTTCCTGCGAGGAGGACGAGCCCTTGCCACGACCGCGCGAACGACGGCGACGCTTGCGCGTACCCGATTCCGAGGATTCTTCCTCGCGCTTCTTCTTGCGCTGCGGGTTGTGATGCGCCTCCGGCTTGGCGAGCTTGTCTTCGGTGGTGAAGCCAGCGGTATCGAACGAGGCCAGGCCCACGGAGCTGGCGAACGGATCGGGATTCGCGTATTCGTCGAACACCTCGCCAATGCTCTTCGGACGCTTGGATTCGGCATCTTCGGGAACGGGGTCCATAGCGGAAAGCGGGAACGTGACCTGCTTGCCGTCGCCTTCCTCCAGGCGCACCGTAACCTCTTCCTTGGGCACGTTGAGCGAAGTGACCTTCGCGCAGCCTTGCGGCGTGGAGATCTTGGCATTCTGCTTGGGCGCACGGCTCTTGAAGTCCTTGTACGCGTCGAACTCGTAACGCAGGCAGCACATAAGGCGGCCGCACACGCCCGAGATCTTCTGCGGGTTCAGGGAAAGATCCTGTTCCTTGGCCATGCGGATGGACACGGGCTTGAACTCGCAGCCCATGCGGCGGCAGCAGAGCTCCTGGCCACAATGGCCCAGGCCACCCACCAGGCGCGCCTCGTCGCGCACGCCAATCTGGCGCATGTCGACGCGCACGTGCAGCTCGCTGGCAAGCTTGCGCACCAGGTCGCGGAAGTCGATGCGCTCTTCGGCTTCGAAGAAGAACACCGCGCGATCGCCCTCGAACAGGTACTCCACCATGACGGGATGCATGTCGGGGTTCGATTCGGCCGCCATTTGGCGGAAGATGGGCAGGGCATCGCGGCCCAGTTGGCGAAGCTCTTCGATCTTCTCCAGGTCTTCTTCCGTGGCAACACGCACCACGGGCTTAAGCTTGCTCTTCAAGCGCGAGAGCTCGGATTCGTCGACTTCGATGATGCCCTTCGCGCGGCCGTAGTCGGTGCCGCGCTCAGTCTTCACGATAACCTGGTCGCCATCGGCAATTTCCAGGTCACCTGGGTCGAACCAGAGCGTACGAGGGTTATATTGCAACGCCACGGGCGCAATGCGAACCATACAGTTCCTCTCTTATCTGCAATAGAAGCACATCGATACACGTTTCAGGGGAAACATTATATCGAATAGCCTTATCGGCTTCATCGACCGCCACGAGCGCACGCGAAATGGCGGCCGTGTCGGCACGTGCGGCGGCCTCTTCGATGCCGCCACGATAATCTTCGTTGATAACCAGCTGACCAGCCCCGCTGCGCACCATGAGCACATCGCGAAGCCAGGAGCGGATGATGGACGTGGTCTGGAAGAGCATGGCGCGGCTCTTCGACGACAGCGCGCGCTTGTTGCGCGCCTCGATCTGGCGCAGCGCCGAAGCCGCCATGAAGTCGGAGGATGCGGCGAGCTCCTCTTCCAGCTTGGCACGCACCAAGTCGAGCGGCGCCTTCGTCTTTTCCAACAGCTCGGCGGCGTATTCCAAAACATCGAGGTCGTCGGCCAGGGGCAGCGCCTGCAGAATGTCGATGACGCGCCCGCGAAACGCGAAGCGGTCGGAGCTCTTCACGAACTCGATGGCGCCCGTGATGGAGCCATTGCACGCTTGGATGGCGGCAAGCGCGTGCTGTTCCGAACACCCGCTGTTCTGCACCACGATGCCAGCGGCTTCCGCAGGGGGAATGAACCTGAACGGCACCACCTGGCAACGCGAGACGATGGTGGGCAGAACGCCGTCGACCGTGCGGCCCATGAGGATGATGGTGCAATCCTCGGGCGGTTCCTCGAGCGTCTTTAGGAATGCGTTGGCAGCCTGAACGGAAAGGCGGTCGGCGCGGTTAATGATGTAGACCTTGCCCTTGGCCTGGATGGGAGCAAGCGTGACGTCGCTGACGATTTCGCGAATCTGTCCCACCAGGTAGTCGCCCGATGCGCTTTCGGGTTCGTAGAAGCGCACATCGGGATGGCGATGACGCATGATGCGCTTGCACGTATCGCACGTACCACAGCCGCCCTCTTCGCAAAGGATGGCCTGGGCAAAAGCGTATGCAGCCTGCGTCTTGTTGGACCCCACGGGACCCGTGAACAAGTACGTCTGGCCTACGCGACCCGACGAGATGACGGCGCGAAGAAAGCGACGCACCTGAGGCTGGCCAAGAATGCGATTGAACGAATCACTCACGAGCGAGCACCCGATTCGACGCGCTTGCGCCTCTTGTTGGCCTGCTGAAAGAAATCTTCGCTAAACGGCAGGTTTTCAGGATCCCAACCCAGGCAATCGGCCACGGCGCGAAAGACGGAGCGCGCGGTTTCCGACTTCGGGCCCGAGGACTCCACAACGCGCACGCGCTGCGGATCGACTTGGTTCAGCCCCTCGAACGCCTGGTTTACGCGCTCGTGGAAATCGAGGCCCGCCTGTTCCATGCGGTCGGCCCCCTGGGCGCGCGTGGCGCGATGCAGGGAATCGGCGGAAGAGGCGGCCTTCAGCAGCACCGTGCGATGCGGACGAATGCCCTGACAAGCGAACGCATTTGCGGAACGCACGAAATCCAAGGAAAGCCCCCGGCCATAAGCCTGGTAGGCCACCGTGGAATCGTAGAAGCGGTCGCACAAGACGACCTTGCCCGCTTCGAGCGCGGGCTTGATGACCTCGGAAACAATTTGCGCGCGAGCAGCCTCATAGATGAACAGTTCGGCTTCCGGCGTCATGGCGCCATGGCTGGGATCGAGCACGATGCCGCGCAGCGCTTCGCCAATGAGCGTGCCACCCGGCTCGCGCAGGCACAGCACTTCCCGCCCCTGGGAACGCAGGGCATCGGCCAGAAACGCGATGTGCGTGCTCTTGCCCGCGCCATCGCCGCCTTCGAACGTTATGAACGTGCCCTCCATAGGCGTGAGGTCCTTCCCCAATTCGAAAAGCGGGCACAACCCGCCTGGTTTCTTGCAACGATTATAGAAGCCGCCGCGCTGCACGTTCGCAACGCGGCGGTAACATCGTTCAATCTCCGTTTATCGCAGATGCGCACGCAAGCGCGCCACCCGCGCAAACGCGTTTCGCGCTAGGCTACTTCTTCGCCTTGGAAGACTTCTTCGCGGGCGCCTTCTTGGCCGCGGCCTTCTTCGCGGCGCGGGCGGCCTTGCGCTCCTCCTTCTCCTTCGCGGCGATTTCCCTACCAGGGCACTCGAAGTTGGGGCACAGCTTCCACGGACCGCGGTTGGTAGTCACGATGACCATGGGCGCGCCGCAGTGCTCGCACACCTCTTCGGTGGCGGTAAGCTCGCCGTACTGCGGAAGCGGATAGCGCGTCTGGCATTCGTCGAAGTTCTCGCAGGTAATGGAACGCTTCAACGTGCGCGGGTTCTTGCGCGCGATGAGCTTGCTCGTCTTGCCCAGTTCCTTGCACTTGGGGCAGAGGCCCACTTCCACGTCGGGCTCGCGGTTCGTCTCGCATTCCGGGTCGATGCACTGCATATGCGGCTTGCTGCGGAACGGCGTCACCTTGATCATGGGCATGCCGCACGTCTCGCACAGCTGATCGGTGGATTCCACCTTGCCCTTGGGCAGCGGATACGTGACATCGCATTCAGGCCAGCCCGCACAACCAATGAACATGGAACGCGTCTTCTGGCTGGCGCGCAGCTGCAAATCCTTGCCGCACTTCGGGCACTTGCCCACGTAGGCGTCGGCGGCCACGGCGTCGGCCAGGGCCTCCTTCACCTCTTCGGAATGAGGCATGAGCTCGGCAAGCTGTTCGCCCAAAAGCGCACGACTGTGCGCAACCACGCTCTCACGCGTGTTCTCGCCCTTGGCGATGTTGTCCATCTCGCTTTCCAGCTCGGCCGTCATATCGGCCGTGGTGATGTGCGGCGCGAAGCGGTCGAGTGCGTCGACGACGGCCATGCCAAGCGCGGAGGGCTCGATGGGGTCGTTCACGATGTAGCTCACGTTGTACAGGCGCTCGATGATGGCATGGCGCGTGGACTTCGTGCCCAGGCCCAGCTTCTCCATTTCCTGGATGAGGCGACCCTGAGAGTAGCGCGCGGGAGGTTCCGTCTGCTTCTTGGTGAGCTCGGCACCGCCAAAGCCAATGACCTGCCCCGCTTCGAGCGCAGGAAGCTGCTCGTCCTTCTTCATGCCATACGGGTAGATCTCGCGGAAGCCCTTGTGCACCATGACGTCGCCCTTGGCGGCGAAGATCTCGCCGTTCACGTCGAGGCTCACCTTGGTGCCCTCGATCTCGGCCGCATCGGAAAGCGTGGCCAGGAAGCGGCGGGCGATGAGGTTGTACAGCTTGAACTCCGCGGGACCCAGCACGTCGGGACTGGCAGCCGTAGTGGGATAGATGGGCGGATGGTCGGTGTCTTCCTGTTTGCCGCGCGTGGCATGCAGCGGGCCGGAAGCCAGCAGCTGCTTGCAGTACGGCGCATAGGCAGGGTTTTCCGACAGGCGGTTCACCACATCGGCCAGGTCGAGCGAATCGGGATAGACCGTATTATCGACACGTGGGTAGCTAATGAAGCCGTCCATGTACAGGCTTTCGGCGAGGCGCATGGTGCGCGCGGGGCGAATGCCCTCGGCAGCGGCGGCGGCCATGAGCGACGTGGTGTTGAACGGAGCCGGCGGATTCTGCTTGCGCTTGCGCTTGGCTACGTCGACGACCTTGGCAGTAATGGCGCCCTCGACATGCTCCATCACGGCCTGGGCTTCGGCTTCCACCTTGAAGCGAGCCGTGGAATGCGGGGCGAAGAACTCGATGCCATCGTCGTCGAACTTTCCGCGGATGACCCAAAAGTCTTCCGGAACGAAGGCCAGGCGCTCGCGTTCGCGCGCCACGATGAGGGCGAGCGTGGGCGTCTGCACGCGGCCGGAGCTGCGCACGTTGCCATAACCAGCGAACTTCACGAGCGTAAGGTAGCGCGTGAGGACGGCACCCCAGATGAGGTCGATGTCCTGACGCGATGCACCAGCCGAAGCCAGGTTATCGTCGAGCTCCACCAAGTTCTGGAACGCGTGCGTGATCTCTTCCTTGGTGAAGGCGGAATAGCGCGCACGCGAAACGGGGGCATCGGGGTTCTCCAGGCGAATCTGAGACAGCGCATCGGATCCGATGAGTTCGCCCTCGCGATCGAAGTCCGTTGCGATAACGATGCTGTCGGCCTTCTTGGCCAGGTTCTTCAGCGAACGGATGATGTCCTTTTCCTTGGGAAGCTTTTCGATGGGCGCGTACACCAGATACGGCAGCGCATCCATCTTCCACGTGGAGAGCAAGACGCCGTCTTCCGTGAACGGCTTGCGCTTCTTGAAGGGCGGCTTGGGAAGGCTATCGGGCACATTTGCCTCGAGTACCTCGCCATTGGCGTCGACGCCGCGCCAACCGCCGCGTTTCTTATATACAAGCTGGGGAGCAAAGTCGGGTTCCAGAATATGACCACGCAGACCAATGGTGACCCATTCTTCCCCTTCGACGGTGAATCGATACACGGGGGTGTTGTATACCTTGTCACGCTTCGGACTACCCGCGCCAAGCAGCTGCGAGATTTTCTCGGCTGCGTCATTCTTCTCTGTTACAACCAGTTTCACACGAAGCCCCTCTCTTTGATTTAACGTGCGTGGGGATACCGCGCCGCATCGGGCGGCCCGGCTAAACAGTGCGTAATCATACCGAAAGCAGGCGGAGTTGTCGATTTCGTATTTTCTTTGTCCGCTCATGCTGAATGTCACACGCATCTTCTGAGTAGACATCCCCAAACCCCTTGCCTAGACCTATAGTATGCGCAGGGGAAAAGAGAAAGCATGGGGCTAAAGATGTATGTAAGACGCTTTCTATTTATGGGCGGCTGCGTAGCCGTCATTGTGGCCATCGCCGTATCGGGGTATCTGTCGCTCTTTCCGAACGAACAACCTACGGCATCCAAGAGCGTGGCGTCGCCGTCACAACTCATTCAAACGGTACGAACTGCCAACGAAGCACCATTTGCAACGCGCGCACCGAAGACCGTCTTCGACACCACGGGCGTGAAGACCAGCGTTCAGCAGGCGTTCTTCGACAATGCAGCATCCATTGCAGAGCAGACGGGCATGTCGGAATCGTCCGTGGAGGCAAGTGTTACGGCGCTTGACGTACCCAGCTGGACGGCCGTGGACCTGCCAGGAACGGCCACGGTAAACGCCACGTACCAAATCGAATGCGATGGCACGACTGCGGAACTCATCACGTATCTCGACAAGTCGTACCTCACCGTTTCGCTGCACGGCCAGAACACCACCCTCTCGGTGCCGCAAAACGCGCAGCAGTACTTGGCTTACCTGGGGTACGAGTAAAAGCGAAGCAAAAGGGCAGCAAGGGGGGTCGCGTCCGATGGGCGCGACCCCCTATCTGTATCTAAGCGACGCGAGCAAAACTACGCAGCGTGGATAATCGTAATCTCGTCGGTGTTCTTCCAGATACGCTTGCCCGCAACAGTATCGCCTGTGCCTGCCTGCAGCTCGCTAGAAAGCGATCCCATGACCGTGCAAACCTCGTTACTGCTGTTGGCGTTCAGCACATTGGCTGCTTCAATAGAATAAGCACTTGAACCATCCGTAAGAGCCGAGGTGGAATTCGTAATGGAGAGAACCATGGGAGCAAACCGAGCAACGCCAGTGCAAATACCCGTTGACGTGCCAAACGGGTAGAACTTCAACTGGCTATTTTCCTCGTAGGTCAGGTAGTTGGGGGCCTTGTTCTGTGCAGGGTCGCCACCCCACTTCACCGTATCGCCGGCACCCCAGGACACCCCCGCCACGTTCAGAAACTGATCGAGCTTTACATACGTTGCGGCTGTGGCTACGTACCATGTACCACCCTTGATGTACAACCCCGAAACCGCATCACCAGTGCTTTGGAGGCTTTCAAACTCCGCCTTCGTAAACTCCGCAATAAGCTCAGGCTCTTCATCGCCCGTCTGCTCGTATACCGCGATGAGCGCGTTGTCATCAGCGTACGCTTGCGCAGGCTGCGCCGTGGCAAAGCATGCCACGCATGCAGCTAGCGAAACCAACGCGAGCAGCCCCATCACCTTCCTTGTGAATACCGCGTCGAACCTCATTGTCTTTGCGAATTTGCCCATATCCTCTCCTTTCGGATTATCACCCGCGGCCCTTTGCCGCAGGTACTTACCAGATGAAATAGAGTGGAAGCCGGCATCGTGGCCAATGGCCACGATGCCGAGCTAGCCCTACAGCCCGTACCAGGCAATGCCCTCGGCATTCCAGCCAAGGCGCACAAGGTTGTCGTTTTCGTCTTTGCTCGTGGTGTAGTTGTGGGAACCCGTCAGAGCGTTCGGGTTGTACTCGCGGTAGAGGGGCGTGGCCTTCGCGTCGTCTGAGTACCAGCCGATACCCTCGTATCGCCAGCCAAGCCCAACGAGCCAGTCGCGCTCCTCCACGCTCATGGTGTAATGGTGGTCTCCTCCGTTCGGGTTGTACAGGCGGTAGACCGGCGTGTTGCTTGTGGAGGGGGCCATCCAGCCCACGCCCTCGTAATTCCAGCCGAGCGACTGCAGATTGTCGCGCTCTGAAACAACCGCCGTGTAGAAGTGCTCGCCGCCATTAGGGTTGTACAAACGGTACATCGGCGTTTCGGCTGCCATAATCTGGAACTCCGCCTGGGCCGTTCCCTCGTAGTCACCCATGCCGGTGATCACCACTTTGGCGGTGCCAATTTCGACGTTGTCAACATAATCGAGGGTGTAATCCTGGCCAAGCGCGAGCGGTACGCCGTCGACGTCGACCGTTACCTCGGGCTCCAATGCCTCGCCCGTGTATACCTGCGACGAATCATCGAAGACGATATTGGCGCTCTCGATGGAGAAAGGAGCCAGGGTGAAGTACCTACCACCGTTGGTGCGAGTTTTTTTATCGCTATTCCCCGCCACAAGATTGATAACGGCCTTGGCATTCGGAGAACACGTCACTACAACGTTTTCGCATAGATTAAATGCGCCCTTGCCAACTCCCTCATAGATATTCGAGGGCAGAGTATCGCTCTTCGTTTCAAAGACCAATGATTTCAGACTACTGCACGTTCCAAACGCAGTTCGTCCCAAGGTATCGACATATGGCGGAAAGGTAAATGTGGCGAGATGAAGGCATCCAGAGAATGCGTAACTACCAATACTCGTAAGCTGAGATCCCTCTGCAAAAGTCACGCTTTGGAGGTTGGATTCGAACGAAAGCTTTACCGTTCCATCCTGGTTTAAAAAGCTTCCCCGTTCAATATAAAACGCATAGTCCCCGATGGTCTTTACACTTGCTGGCACCGACACGCTTGCGATTTTTATCAACGAATACATCTCGGGAGTTATGGAATCATAGTCACTGGTTAATCTGGTTCGCTGAGTGGAAAATGCGTTGTCCCCGATGGCAGTCACAACGTACGTCTTGCCGTCATGTTCGACGGTGCCTGGGATTTCCACAGTGATGTCATATCGTTGGGAATACACGAGGACACCCGTGACGGTGGCCTCAAGCGTTTCGTCGTCGTAGTCATACGATAGGTCATAGAGCGTGCCTGGGATGATTTGGAATGTCCCCGAAAGCGTACCCGTGTACGAGCCCATGCCTGTGGCGACGAAACTGGCGGTTCCGATTTCCACGTTGTCGCTGTAGGCAATCTCGTAGTCCCTGCCCTCAACGAGCGCTACTCCGTTGTAATACAAAGTTGCCGGCGTATAGGCGGTTCCGTCGTAGATTTGGTCTGCGGCCTCGTACGTGGCGTACGATAGGTCGAGCAGCTGGCCAGAGTCGGTGATATTGAAGAACATGTTGACGTAGTTGCTGAAGTTCTGGACGCTTACGCCGGATTCGTCTGCGTACCAAGTACTCTGAACCGTCACGCAACCGATAGTGGTTCCCCCAGCAACGCCCGTATTGTACGTGTCATAGCCATCGGTCCAGCTGCCGTACTTCAGGTAGTACTCGTAGCCTTCGCGCAGCTCGTGCGTGACGCCGTTCACCGTGCACGTCAGCCCCTCAAACGTGGGATGTATGCTTGCACCGCCCGCATAAGGAAGCGTCGTGGAAGGGCTCTGCGCTTCGTTGCCCTCGGAAGAGGATACCCATGGGTATGTCTGCCCGGCAAACGAGATCGTGGCATTGTCGAATTCGCAATCGCTCACAAGGCTCAGTTTCTTGATGGTGTAATCCGCGGTAGTCGTCTCGTCCGCTACGAAGTGAACTGACCCCTCGACGGGAGCGAGGGTGACGGTGTATGTTCTGGCGTTAACCGGTTCCGGCACCTCGTTTCCCATGTAGTCCCGAATGCTTGTCACGCGGTACTCAGAGGGGTCGATCGCACTGCCCCCACACGTGACCTTGATGGATGATGCGCTAAGCGGCTGCGCCTCGAAGTTGTACGTTGTTGGCTCGATGACGACCGTGCAATCGGCGATGCTGCCGGCCTCGATGCCATACGCCACGTTCGAGATGGTGCCTTCGTATTGGCCGATGCCATGAACCGTTGCCATATAGCCCTCGCCAATTTCGATGGCATCCTGCTGCGGCTCGACGTAGTAGTCAACGTTCTGCGTGAGCTCCTCACCCGCAAGCGTCACGCTCACCGTGGGTACGCTCGCCGAACCCGTGTACTTGGCGTTGGCGGTGGTAACGGCTACACCCGCAGAGATGTCGTTCGCGTTGCTCCAAGGGGAGTTCCACGAGAGCATGGGGTAGCCCAGGTTCGCGCCAAGATCACCCTCGTCGCCATTAGAGGAGACCCAGTACGTGTCCCAGCCCGAGGTGACCGTGCAGGCGTTTAGCGCCGCAATGGCGCCCGATGCGCGCAAATCATCGGCCGACATGACCTTGTTGCTCGAAACCGAACCCGAGACCTCCGACTCTACGGCGTCGTCGCCGTAGATCATGTCATCGTTCTCGACTACACCCGAGAGCAGCACACAATCATGCGTGTAGCCCTCGTTGTCTCCCACAATGCCGCGCTGGCGCATATTGCTATTGGCAATGATGGTTCCTGCGTTGTAGCAGGCGTAGCATTCGGGAACGGGAGAACACTTTACCTGGTCGCCAATTGAGTAGTCGTATTCGTGATAGTACGTCAGGAAACCCGCAATGCCGGAAGCGTAGTAGCCGCTTCCCACGTTCACCGTGCGCTCTGCCTCGTCGTTCCAGGTGGCGCTCATCACGGTTGCAAAATTGGCGCAGTAGCAGATATCACCATGCGACGAGCCTACGATGCCAGCGGGTCCAGGCTTGTTCCAGCGCGTGGCGATTACGTACGTGCGCGCCTCGATGGCGGTGTCGCCCGAAACATACGTCTTGTACATGTCCATGCAGCCTGAAACGGTGGTGTAGGTGCCCGTGGCGCCGGCAATGCCGCCTACGCAGTTCAAACCATAGAGGTCGCCATAGTTCACGCAGTTGGACAGCTCGATGGGATCGCTCTCGTTGCCGTCATCTTGGGTGACGTTAGCAGTTGCGCTTTCCCCCGACATAACGTTACGCAGCGAGCCAACGATGCCGCCTACGGCCGTGCCATGCTCGGCGCGGAGGTAGCCAACATTCGAGATTTCCGAAGCTACGGTCTTGCTGCCATTCACGCAGTTCGACACGGAACCCTGGCTGTAGCCGACGATGCCGCCCACGGCTTCGCTACGCGCGTACGCGGTGGAGCCGAAGCGATCGACGCCCGATTCGCTAGGGGTGTCAATGGTGATCTGGGCCGTGTTCACGCAGCCCGAAACGCTGCCATGCTTGCTTGCATCGCCTTCGATAGGAGCGTTACTCGAGCCCATGCGCGTTTCGTCGCCACAAAATCCCACGACGCCGCCAACGCATTGCACGATGCGCGAGCATTCCACGTCAGTTTCGGGAGCGGTGGCGGAGCTTACGGAAAGCGCGCCGGAGTTGGCGCATCCGCTCACGCTGCCAACGCACACGCCCGCCAGGCCACCAATATAGCTGGCCGTCTGGGGCGCTTCCGCCGTCTGGACGCAGTCATCGGAAACCGCGACGCTTGCGGCATTCGAGCAATTCACCATGCTGCCGCCAACGTAGCCCGCAACCATGCCCACATGGTCGATGGGTGCCGTATGGTTTACGGCAACGAGGCTCGCATTCGATCCAATGGCAACGTTGCTCACGCTGCCTCCCACGTATCCGAAAAAGCCCAGGTAGCTTGCGCGGTCGATGGCATCCTCGTCTTCGGTTCCTGCGCAGATCCGAAAGCCGTCGAACACGTTGCTTCCACCATCGAACGAACCCAGAAACGGGTGCTCGACGCTACCAATGGGCGTCCACGAAATGCCCCCGAAGCCATAATCGCCAACAAGGGGCACAACCACCGTGACGGTTGCGCCCTCGAATGTGATCGCCTCGTCGGGGGTGCCGTCGCCGTTCACGTCGGCCGTTCCATTGACCAAATTCGCAAAGCCACGAACGTCACCTACGCTGGAAAGCGTATAGCTATCCTGCCCAGGGGTGTACCAATCGTATGTCGGATCGGTAGAAAGCGCGTGCGCCAAAACGGGCCCTACGGCCAGGCACGCTACCGCGAAAACCGCCACGAAGGCGGCAATCACCCCACGTTTCAATTTGCTCATTGCATTCGTCCCTTCCTTCCGCAGCTTCCCTTTGCTGCGTCTCGCAAAACCAACTGATTATTCGACAGCACTTTTGTTTGCGTCAGCTGGGTGGAAGTGACCAAACGACACGCATTACCCCCGCCCCACACCGGCGCCGCATCGTGCTAAATGCCAGATACGGCTGGATGGATGGGATACCCTCTCAGTCCCAATTATTCGTAGATAAGATAATTCAGCGTGGAGTATATTCTTATCCGCGAATAAAGTAAATAGAAATACTGGTTACCTTACGGGAAGCGAGAGTTGCTAACGCGCTAGCAAGTGCAAAAAGGGATCATCATCAGGAGCGTAGGAACTATGCGGGATTGCCGCTTGGGCGCAAAATCATATTCACGTATGAACGAAATAATAGGGGGACCGCGCTCAAATGAGACGCGGTCCCCTGCATGCGTTTAGCTGTTGCTTCGCTTCTATATGGATTGCCCCTAATTCGCGCGAGCGGTAACGCCAGCGGCAGCTTCGCGCTCCTCGCGCTCGAGCACGAGCTTCATGGCCGCAATGGCGCATTCGATCTGGTCGTCGCTGGGCTCGCGCGTCGTGAGGTACTGCATCTGCATACCCGGCCACAACACGACCTTCACCAGCGGGTTATCGGGATGGCTGCCCGCCCACTTCACCGTGATCTCGTAGCTGATGCCGGCGATGACGGGCATAAGCACGATGCGCGTAACAATGACGAGCGCCAGTTTAGGCAGCCCGTCGGGAACGCCCCACGCACCAATGAGCGCGTTGATGGGCGTGATGGTGTACACCAAAATGGCGATGACCATGACCATAATGAGGAACGCCGTGCCGCAGCGCACGTGCAGGCGCGGGAAGCTACGGGCGTTTTCGGGCGTAAGCTCCAAGCCATGTTCGAAGCAATGAATAGTCTTGTGCTCGGCGCCATGGTAGCCGAACATGCGCTTAATGTCGGGCATGAGGCCAATGAGGGCGATATACCCCACGAAGACGAGCACGCGCAGCAAGCCATCGACCAGGTTCCATGCAAGCGTTGCCTGGTCATACTCACCCACGATGACGTTCGTGATGGCCGCAGGCGCCACGATAAATAGCACAATACCCAGCACCAGGCCCAGCACCATGCTCGCCGTCATGGCCCCACGGGAAAGCACGCCTTCATCCTGGCCTTCCTGAGCGGGCGCCTCTTCGGAATCTGCAGCACTTGCGGATTCGGTGCCCAACTCGGGCGTGCCCTTGTCGCTAGGCTCTGCAGCACCCGGCTCGGTCACCACTTCCAACGTACGCTGGGCACACAGGCCATCGACCATCTCGTCGGGATTGCCAAAATCACGCGACCAAGAAAACGGCTGGTCATCCGCCTGGTTCGCGGACGACGCAACTTCGCTTACGACAGGCGCCACTTCAGCGTTTGCCCGCTCACCCTCTTCGTCTTCGTCGGCAAAGGCATGCGTAGCGGCGATTTCGAGCGCCTTGTAGCCCAGGGCAAGCGATTCCACGAAGGCCGTGCATCCACGCACGATGGGAACGCGCAACCAGCCGTTCTTCGCGCGGCCACTAGCCAGATCGTGCTCTTCCGTGTAGATGGTTCCCTGCGGTTCGCGCACGCCAACCGCCCAATTGAACTTGCCTCGCATCATGACGCCCTCCAAGAGCGCCTGACCACCCACATGGGTCTTCAGGGCGCCGTCTTCGGAAAACGCGCGAGACAGGTCGGACTTCTTCTTCATGGAACCTACTTCACGGAACGGGACACGACAAAACGAAGCGCTACAGGCTTGCGCGATCGATACGCGGATACGGCTCCCCGCAGGTCATCTTACCCTCGGGGCAATGGCCACGCACGCAACCCGGGCCTGCATCGGCGAACACGAACGGGGCGAGCGGACGCACGAGCGCGAGCATCTGCCAGGCAAGCTCGCGAATCTCCCACTGTGCGCGATTGCAGCAACGCTCGGAGAAGAAATGATACAGGGTACGCGCGTTCATGGTGACGACGATCTTCGACTCCGCCGCATTGGGAAGCAGATAACGCGCATCTTCGGCCGGAATGCCCAGCTCGAGCAGCTTGACGTAAGCGTCGGTAGCCGCATCGATAGCCTTCTGATAGACTTCAACCGCCTCGGCGCTTTCCGAAACGGTGTTCGGCGTGACAACGGCAACGCCCTGCTTGAACTTCACATACCTCTGGCTCTGCTGGTTATAGCTGGCAATGCGATGACGCACGAGCTGATGCGTAAGCGCACGGGAAACGCCGTCGATGGCGAACGTGAACGAGGCATGCTCGAGCGTGCTGAAATGCCCGCTGCTCATGATGGTGGAAAGCACGCTGTGAACGCGCTCTTCGGACATCGTCTCCATGAGCTCCGAAGCGCCCACGGGGGCATAGCACAGACGCGCCGCCGTGGCGATGGCGCGCTCGGGGTCGGGGGTATGATATAGAAGTTCAACGTGCATAATCTACCTTCTTCCCACTCGAGAATAATCCGCCTTCTGCTTGTTCTACAATACCCTTGGTAGGCACCGAAAAAGGGAGCAAGATGACGAATCCGCATAACTCGCAGTCCAACGGCGAAACCATATCCCTCCTCCAGGAATCCGACTGGAACGAGGAGTGGAAGCGACTTCAGCGCATACGCCGCCGCGCCGATGATGCGCAATATTGGAACAAGCGGTCAAAGAACTTCAGCAGCAAGGACTCCCCCAGCCCCTACGTTTCCGCATTCCTGGAAATGGCCGCCGTACAACCGGGCGAACGCGTGCTCGACATGGGCTGCGGAACGGGTAGCATCGCCGTGCCGCTCGCGCTGGCAGGAAACCACGTCATCGCCGCCGACTTCAGCCAGGGCATGCTCGACGAAACCGCCGCGCGCGTGGAAGTGGCCGAACGCGAACATAATGCGCATATCGCCGACCGCATCGAAACGAAGCTTATGAGCTGGGACGACAACTGGAACGAACATGACATGAGCGCCCATTGCGTCGACGTTGCCATCGCCTCGCGCTCCATTGCCACCCACGACCTACGCGAGGCGCTCATGAAATTAAACCATGTGGCCAGCCGCCGCTGCTGCGTTACGCTCACCACGGGTTGCAGCCCGCGCATGGACCGCAACGTCCTTTCGGCTATCGGCGTACGCAACCGCCACGGCAACGACGCGCAATACGCCTGGAACATCCTACTCAACGACGGGTTCGAGCCGACGTGCAACTACATCCGCAGCACGCGCCTGGACACGTTCGACGATCTGGAAGACGCAGCCGTTGACTTCGGACGCATGATCACCGACACGCTCGACGAGACCGACACGGAGGGCATCGCCCAGGCGAAGCGTAACTTGGAATCCTGGCTGCGCGACAACCTGATACCGAACGAGCACGTGGGAGAACCCGACAGCAAGGGCATTCCCCAGAAGGCCCTGCGCCTGCGCAACCCGCGCATTATCACCTGGGCATTCATTTCCTGGGAAACGAAATAGCCGCTACGCGCACCCATGGTCGAGCAGCACGAACAGCTCCTCGCGCGAATGAACTTCGAGCTTCTGGTAAATGTGCTTCACGTGCGTGCGCACCGTGCTTTCCGAGATGAACAGCTTCTCGGCAATGTAGGCGTTCGAATGACCACGCCCCAAATACGATAGGATCTCGTTCTCACGACGCGTAAGCTTCTGCGAAATGGCAGCGGGAATGGTCACGGTTGACGGACGATGGGAGCTCAGCTGAGAGCCATCGGCATCCTCCGCGCGCGAAGCGACAAGCTCGCCTTCCCCATCCACATCCGCTACGGCCGTAATGGTTCGCCATGATTCCCACCCCAGTGAAATGACCATGAGGGCGCAGTACACGGCGATGATCACGTAGATCACGGGCTCGTAACTGTCCAAGCCGCCGAACACGTTCACCCACATGAGGCCGCAGAGCGAAACGACGCCACCCAAAAACAGCGCAAGCCCCACCACGAACTCCCGGCGAAACTCCCCCGCATGCATGACTGCAATGACCTGCCCCAGCGCGACAATGGCAAGCGCCGAAAGAAAGATGTACACGAGCCAAAGCGCCGCCCCATGCGGAAACGTGCCCGCAGGAAAACTCACGAAGACAATAACCACGCCACCGATGATGGGAGCGATCACGCGATAGATGAAGGCGGAAGCCGGCTTATCCGTGCGAATAAGCAGAATGGGCACGATGAGCAGGGCCGCGACAATTGCGCCAATGAACTCGGCGTCGACTGCACCCCACAGCAGCACCTTGTTGATGCTCATCATGAATGCGTAGATGACCAGCCCGATGACGGGCAGATGCAAGACGTGGAACAAGTTGCGCGTCGAAACGAGCTCGCCTTCAGGGGACGAACCCTCGGGAGAGGCATCCCGGCTGGGCGGGTCCATCAGCGCGGGGCACACGCCGCCAACGATGGCGATTAGCACATAGACAACCGCGCGCGGATAGAGCGGCAGCGCCTGAAACCCAATGCCCACCAACGACGTGGCAATGCAGAGCAGCGAACTGCAAACGAGACCTTCCCGAAAGTCGAGCGCCGAGAGGAACGATGCCCAGCGCACGGTGATCACCACGGTGGAAGCGCCGCACACCGCGCCCACGATTGCAACGGCCACGGGCGGCACCGTCCAACCCAACGACAGTGCCGCAAAAACAACGATGGATGCAGCGTAAAGCAGGCTCGCGCAGATAAGCACACTCCGCGGAGGATTCCACGAGACGCGGCGCGAGCAAATGACGAGCACAAGTGACGCTACCGCCAGGGCGATGAACATCGAGAAGATAAAGTACGGCATGAATCCTGCTGCGGCGCCCCCGCGAAAGACCGACGCATTGGGCGAGAAGATGGGCGTGGTAACGGCAAACAGGCCGAAGAGCGCAATGCGCCAATCGAACGAACGAGCAATTCCAGACACGTCGCGAAGCCCTCCCTACAAGCTAGACGATAGCGCGATTATACCTTTCCCCTTTCCCACTCACCACAATAGCATTTGCGCTGAACAGGCATTTTACGAAAATACCCCAAATCCGCGATGCCGCAAAAGGGCGCCCGCAAGGCAAATACCCCATTTCCGCAATTACGCGAAAGAGCCGAGCAGCCTAGGGTTGAGGCAGGTTAGGAGACAGACGCAACAGCGTCAGCGCCGACGCACATGGGAGGTCGGCGCGTACCACAAAGGAGGGAACCATGACCGAACCCGTACAGCTCTCGCGCAGGAATTTCCTGAAGGGCGGCGCCCTTGCATCGTTGGCGTTGGGCGGTGCAGGCGCGCTTTCCGCGTGCTCTTCGCCCAAGGCGAAGACCGAGAGCACCGCTGAGGCAGCCGAGTCTTCCTGGAAGACCACACCGAGCGAGGTGACCAGCTTCGAGAGCACCACGTCCTGCGACGTCGTCGTTGTAGGCATGGGCTATGCAGGCACCACGGCCTTCCGCGAGCTGGCAGAAGAGGGATACGACGTCATCCTGGTGGAAAAGCAGGCCAAAGATACCTTCGCTGCCGTGGGCAACGAATTCGCCTCGCTTAACGCCAAGGTGCTGCAGGATCGCGGCGTACCGCACATCGACCCCGTTGAGTTCTACCAGAACTGGATGAAGATCACGGGCAACAGCGCGAACCAGGACCTGGTGATGAAGTTCGCCCAGAACTCCGAGGCGAACTGCAACTGGTACCTCGACCAGTGCACCGAAGAGGATCTGGCTTCCATGACCACCTCGTTCTTCCCCAAGACCGAGCATCAGATGGACGAGCTTTCCGGCATCAAGTTCTGGCCGAGCGTATGCAGCTTTTACGGCGACTGCAACGAGACGAAGCTCATCGGCTACAACCGCGCAGCCGGCGAGAAGGCAGGCGGCACGGTGAACTGGGAAGAAGAAGGCTACTACGTCGTCATGGACAATGGCGAGGTTGCCGGCATCGTCACGAAGAGCGGATCGGGCTACAAGAAGTACGAATGTAAGGCGGTCGTACTGGCCACGGGCGGCTTCGGCGGCAACCAGGAAATGATGAATGACCTGATGTCCGACGCCTATGGCAACCTGGTAGGCGACGAGCAGCTCTCCAGCATGAGCACCAACGAC
Source organism: Denitrobacterium detoxificans (assembly GCF_015062615.1). Taxonomy (GTDB): domain Bacteria; phylum Actinomycetota; class Coriobacteriia; order Coriobacteriales; family Eggerthellaceae; genus Denitrobacterium; species Denitrobacterium detoxificans_A. The sequence goes on along the minus strand of NZ_SUUH01000002.1, from coordinate 289,055 downwards.
GGCGCGGGCGTGAAGATGGCCTACTGGGCCGGCGCGCACCTGGAGACCACGCCCGTTCCCGGCATGAACTTCCGCGGCCTTTCCGTGCCCGGCAAGATGAACTGCCTACCCCAGGCCGTATGGATCGACGAAAACGGCAAGCGCTTCTGCAACGAGTACTACCCCACCAGCGAGCAGCGCGGCCTGACGACGCAGATTCGCGCCCGCAAGACCAAGTTCGCAGTTTGCGATGCGAACTTCCCCACGTACCGCCAGTACACCATCCCCCAGCACGCGGGCTTCACCGCAAGCGAGGAGAACATCGCCAGCCTGCAGGAAAGCCTGGACAAGGCATATGCCGTATTCAAGGGCGAAGCTACTGCCGATGACGCATCGTCGGAAGCCGCCGCTGGCCCCATGACCACGGTGACCTACATCGCCGACGACACGCTCGAGGGATTGGCTGGCCAGATGGGCCTGACGGGCGATGCCAAGACGAACTTCCTGGAGCAGATCGAACAATGGAACTCCTACTGCGCGGCAGGCGCTGACGCCCAGTACGGCCGCGACGCGAAGGTGCTCTTCCCCGTTAACACGCCCCCGTTCTACGCCTGCACCTACGAACCCGAATTTGGCGAGACGATGGTCACCTGCGGCGGCATTATCACCGACGGCGAGCAGAACGCCCTGGACGAGAACTTCGAGCCCATCCCCGGCCTGTACGTAAGCGGCAACGACTGCGGCAAGCGCTTCGGCTACGAATACATCACGCCCATCCCCGGCTGCAGCCTGGGCATGGCCATCGTGCTGGGCCGCGAAGCCGGTAAGAGCGTGGGCAAGTTCCTGAAGGCATAGCCCACACCCTCGCATCTTCCGCAAGCGCAGGACCATTCCCTCCCAAGGTCCTGATGCAAGAAATCCCGCCGGATCATCTATCCGGCGGGATTCGTCATTCCAGGGATATAGGCATGCGCTACAGCTCGATGCGTTCGAACATTTCCTTGCCAGCACCGCAGATGGGACATGTGAAATCATCGGGAAGCTCGTCAACGTACTCGATATGGCCGCAGAGCATGCACTTCCACCCCACCTTGGGAGCAGCATCTGCAGGGGCCGGCGCAGGTTCCTCGGCAATGTAGGAGGAGGCCTTCGGAGGCGTCTTGCCGCCCTTCACCTGATGATAATAGGCATAGGTCATGGGAGGCTGTGGCGAGAGCGTTTCTGCTTGCTCGACCAGGCCGATGAAGAGCATATGAGAGCCCAAGTCGAGCGTATGCTGCACCTTCACGGAAAAGCGAGCGCACGCATGTTCCGCAACGTAGGGCATATCCGCCGCATCGAAGCAGGTCTGCGCCTGGGCGAATTTGTCGGTATCGGCAGATGAGTGGAAGCCGAAGGTGCCAATGAGCTCGAGCGGAGCGGTCTCGTCGAGCACGCTCACCGCGAAGCGGCCTGCTTCCAGCACTGCCCCACACGTGGCATTTCCCTTGTTGATAGCCACGCTACACTGTTCGGGTTTGGAAGTTACCTGGGAAAACGTATTCACGACGCACCCAGCGTTCCCCTTCGCCCCCTTCGTGGAGACGATGTAGAGCCCATAGGATAGAGTACGTAGCGCCTTCGCGTCCAACATGACAAACCACCCTTCGCCAGATGACTACATGGTGGCATTGTAACGCCACGGAACACGCCGTGCGCAAACGGTTACCAAGCGAGCGCAGGTGCGTTTTCCATCCTACACGCGCATCAACGCACACCCCCGCATATAGCATGCTGACGCCGCAACGGGAGGGTGCTGCGGCGTCGAAAGGAGGTGGGTTGTGGCGGCTTGGCGCTTGAGGGAGGAGAGGTTGCGCTGCTACCACAACCCAGGGATATGTCGGAGACATGCGCCCAGAGGGGAAGGCGCTTCGCCCCGTGCGGGGCACCGGCTGGAGCACGATAAGCGCGCTCCAGCCGGAAACGTCCTAGTACAGCGGGAACACCGAGGCACCCATCTGGTAGAACACGACACGCAGGCAGAGGGCTGCGACGAATGCGGCAACTACGCCGATTGCGCCCCAGGTCTTCCACTCGCCCTGCTTCTTGCCCATGTAGGCGGCAACCAGGCCAACCAAGGCAGCGATGATGGCGCATGCCGTGAAGGGCAGCACATCGCCGGCGAAGGGAGAAAGACTCGCCGAGCTGGTGACGTCACGCGTAGGAGACGTGGGATCGAACCAGTTCGCCACCGAGAAGAACGCGCTGGTGGAGGCACCCATGACGATCACGTAGATAACCGTGAGCGCGGCATTGAGGCCATGACCGATGAGGTTCACCTTGCCACTGTACTCGGCAGCTTCGCCCTTCAGCTGGGCCAGAAGCGCCATGGTGGATGCACCAAGCGCACAGCCAGCACCCAGGATCGAGACAATCTGCACGATGTTGTTCCAGGCCGGACGCGAAGCCATCATGTAGCTATGTGCGCACACGATGAGCAGCGCAACGGCAACCACGATCGCCAGAATGGCCAGCCAGGAAGGCAGCGCGCCTTCTTCTCCGGCACGGCGCAGGTACACGAAGAACAGCACCATAACAACCACCATCACGACGATTGCGATGAGCTCCTGCGTGATACCCGAGGTGATGTGACCGAAGCCATTGAAGATGCGCTCCCAGTGCTGCAGGTGCATGAATACGGCGATGCCGCCCACGACCAGCAAGACGAACGAAGTGATGAGGGCACTCATCTGAGCCTTCGCTCCCTCACCGCGCAGCGCATACAGCCCCTGCGCGCCGAACAGGCCGGCGGACCATGCCATGAACGTGGTGAAGAGGATAAGAGGCCATTGCAATTCCATGGGTTACTCCTTTCCCTGCCACGTGCGATTGCGCAGGATGTAGGCAATCTGGGGTCCATTACCAACGTCGGTGAGGTGATAGACGTCGCTATCGCTCCACTCTTCCAGCCATTCCTTGGCCGTGGTGCGCGATTCCTGCATGTCCTCGTACGAGGTGGACAGATCGTGCGTAGGTGCGGGTGCCTCGAAGGTGGCGATGCCCTTTTCCACGTCGCCGAAGAAGCGGGCACGCGAACCGCACTGCATGACGCACTGGGGCAGCTCGCCCTGGGAAATACGCTGCTCGCACAGCGTGCACTTCTCGACCACGCGCTCCTCGTCGTTCAGGTAGCGAACGCCGTAGGGGCAGGCCATGACGCAGAACTGGCAGCCAATGCACTTGGACTTGTCGATCTGCACGGTGCCGTCCTCCAACTTGTGGGAGGCCTGCGTGGGGCATACTTTCACGCATTCGGGGTTCTCGCAGTGCTGGCACTGAATGGGAAGGAAGTACATTTCCACATCCGGCCACTGGCCGCTGCCACCCGCCTTGGGCGTGGGGCCAATGCGCAGCGTCTTGATCCAGAAATCGCCCGGACGGACGCCGTTGACCGTCTTGCAAGCCGTCGAGCAGGCCAAACAGCCTACGCAGCGGTTGAGGTCGGTCACGATACCATACTGAGTCATTTACATCACGCTCCCATCCCACTCGGGCTCGCCCTGCACGCGGGAACGAATGCCGGTGCCGGTGGGCAGCCACTGGCGCAGGCGCGGGTCGGATGCATCGTGAATGCACTCGGTGCCGTTGGGATCGCATGGTACGGGGTTGCCGAACGGAGAGTTTTCCGCCGTCGCCTTGTACACAACCGTTGGGGTGGAGCGCATCGTCGCGCAACCGCCAACGCAGCACTGGCCATACGGGTCGTTAACGACGTTGATGCCAACCAGTTCGAAGCCATGGGAGGCGTTATCGAACTCGGGGAACCACCACTGATGGTTCGCGTTGACCACGCCTTCCGAAATGCCGTAATACAGGTCGAGCACTTCGCGAATCTTGCCCCAAGGCGTTTCGATCCATACCCAATCGCCCTGCTTCAGGCCAAGCCTCTCGGCATCCTTCGGATTCATCTCGATACGCGGCGAAGGCCACAGCTCGCGGCACCAGGGCAGCTGCCTGTGCTCGGAGTGGAAGTACACCGGCTGACGGGAACCCGTGGTCATGAGGAAGCTATTGTCGGGATACTTCTTCAGCGTATCGGCATAGCTGTGATTCATGAAGTACGTATCGTCTGCCTGATCGACCTTCGTGGCATCGTAGAGCTCCGGCTTCAAGACCGGCGAGTCGGTAGGCTCGCGATAGAGCGGGAAGCGGTCATCGTCGCCCTGGAAGTACTCCAGGTCGCCCTTCGCCCAGCGCGCATCACTACTGTAGTCGCTCACGAACTGGTCGTTGTCCAGAATGGGCAGCTTCTGTCCCATGTTGCAGATGTAGGCTTCGCAGGTAAGGGACCAGATTTCCACCAGACCCGAAGGCGTCATGAAGCCAGGGTGCGTGTCGACGAGCGGGAACAGGTTGAAGCCACCCTGCTGACGACGCCAGCCCATCTCGTGACGGCGGAAGGTGCCCCAGCGCTCGGGATGCCACTTGCGGCAATCCATCCAGCCATGTTCGGTGAACCATTCCTTGGCCTGGGCCCACGTGGGACCATCGGGGTACATCTCGGTCTTCCACTGGTCGACGTTATCCTTCAGGATGCGGTCGTGGTCGGGCCACAGGTAGCTGACCTTGCCATTGATGGCCTCGGTGTACACATCGCCCAGCTTCTCGGTCCACTTGGCAACGTTGGTGCTGCTTGCGGGCTTCGCGTTCACGATATAGTCCTCGGAGCTACCCGTGGCAGAGGTGTCGCGGGTATTCCAGGGCACGCCCATGGCGCGGTACATGCCGCAGTTCCAGTCGGGGTCGTAAATCGTCTCTCCCGGAGGCTCGATGGCCTGGCAGCCGCAGCCAAACATGCCGCCAGCGCCCTGAGACACACGAGTGGTGTCGATTTCCATCCAGTGGTGGCAGGGGAACACAACGTCGGCATTGCCGTTCGTGGGGCAGAACCACAGGTTGATGTCCACGAAGAAGTCGAGCTGGGTCATGGCGTCCCATGCGCGGGCGATGTTAGCCATGTTCATGATGTCGCCAGACTGGCACACGCCACCATGCAGAGCATACGGCGTGGACTTCACGTTGTAGCCGACTTCCTTGTTCTCGTTCTTCATGCAAAGCGACCAGTCGGGATCCTGCAGGCCGCCATCCCATACGCAGTTGGCGTCGACCCAGCGAGCCCAGTAGCGGTTCAGCGGGAAGCGCTCGGCGTCGATCTCGCCCGCGTTGCGCGTGAAGATCGTCTTGGGGTTCGGCCACACCTGGGAAGACCTCATGGCGCCGCCCATGCGCTTGGCGATGATGATGGCCTCGTCGTAGCTGGGCACCTTGTTACCATAGCGCTCGGCCAGAGGCGACTTCTCATCGATGAGATACTGCACGAAATCCTGCATGTAGGCGGCCATCTCGTCCAGGCTCTTGTCGCGGCCCGTCCACGTCTTGGCGGAATCACCATACGGATCAGAGGCCAGCATGTTGGAACGACCGGGATTGCCGTCGAACTGGCTCTTGCAGGAACCGCGGTTGCCGGCGGGCTCGTCGGCGTTGCCGGTAACGCAGCTCATCATCTGCAGGATGCGGCAGTTCTGAATGGAGTTGCCATTCTGGTCGGTGGCCAGCTGGAAGTGGATGCCGCCATTGCCGTGACGCGCGTCAATACGCGTGGTCCACAGCTTCACGGCCTTCTCGTTCAGTTCACCGGAAACACCCGTAATCTCCTCGACCGTATCCCAGTCGTACTGGCTGGTAAGGTCATGGAAGCCATCCCAAACGGTGCGGCACTTGTAGGTATTGCCGTCACGCAGGGTCACTTCGACCACGCCGGGGAACAGCGCGGGCTTCTTGGGCAGGCCAGCGGGGTTGGTGGTTGCACCCTTCTCGTTGCCAGCATCCCAGTAGGAATCGAACTGGCTGTCGGCAGGGTCGCACCACACGCTGGGATCGGGCAGCCAGCCATCGGCTACCAGGCCCGTAAGAGGATGCGAGATGAAGGAACCCGTGGTTGGAACCTTGTGCGTCTCGCCTTCCCACTTGCCCTCTTCGGCATCCCAGTAGGTAAGGCGATTGTTGTTCTCGTCCCACACCATGAAGCGGGAGTACTTGCCGCCTTCCTTGATGTCGGCTTCGGTGATGAGCTTCGTGCGCATGTCGATGCCGCCGTTGCCTTCCACCAGCCAGCCGTCGGTAAGCCAGGGCTTGTCATCGCAGTACAGGAACGGGGCGTTGCTCCAACGACGCACCATGGTGTCGTCGTATGCCTCGTTTTCGATGATCCAGTTGAACCAGCCCAGGGCCAGTGCGCCGTCGGTGCCGGGACGCAGGGGCAGCCACACATCGGCTTCCTTGCCCAGCGGCGTGACGCGGGGGTCGACGTCGATATGGTACTTCGCGTGAGGCGCGACGTCGGAAATGGTACGGTTCGTAGTGTCGTAGTTGGAGTACTCGACTGCGGTGCCCCACTGCAGGTACACCTTCGGCTCGGCCTCCACTTCCATCCAGGGCGAACCCATTTCGTCGGTCATGATGCCGCCCCAGTGGCGCGGGCCCTTGCACACCTGATATGCCAGATGCGCGTTCGGGGTGCCAAAGAGCTGCTTCATGCCCTGGTAAGGGCCAAGCGACCACACGCGCGACGTGCCGCACATCACGAAGATGCTCTGACCGCCGTACTTGTCGACGCATTCACCCAGACCCGCACCGGCCAGCTCGAACGCTTCGTCGAGCGTGATGCGCACCCAACCGGGATCGTCGGAACCCTTGGGGTTGGTACGCTTGACCGGGTAGCGGAGTCGATCGGGGTGATACGCCGCTTGCATGGAAGACTGCGACTTTGCGCAACAATGACCGCGGCTTTGCGGTGCACTCTCGTCTCCCTCGACCTTTATGGCTTTGCCATCCTGCACGGTAACCCACACACCGCACTCGACCTTACCGCACGCACGGCAGCATGTACGTACATGCTTCAGTTCGCCGGTAGAGGTGTTGGTAGTCTCGGCAAGAGCCTGCATGGGCTCCACAGCCGAAGAACTAAGCGCGGCAGCGGCACCAGTGATTGCCAGCGTCTTCATGAACCCACGACGCGACATGGTGAGCTGTGCCATTAGATCCCCACCTTTCTCTCTCTTCGCTTTCCGTCTGCTTGCTTCCTAAAACGAAGACCGCGCCCGCGTCCAACCACTCCCCTAGTCGGCTTCCCCGAAGGCATGGGCGTTCCCTTTAGGCTGATTCAAACTGTACGAAGATGAGATGGGTGGGCATCGTAGCACCCCCATGATTTAGACCGTTGACGGTATCATATTAGTCATATGATTTATGCGTTTACCCAGGTAAAGACTATATTAGCCATCTGCTGCACCACCTAGACTAATGCTAGAATATCCCAAGGGCGTTTGGGGGCCCATGGCGCAGGGGACGAGGTGCGCCAGCACGCGCAAGGACAACAAGGGGACGCGCGTAGGGAGGAGATGGCAGCTGTGAAGCTACCGAACATTACGGTGGAATTCCGCGAAGAGGAGAGCTGCGCCCTGGGGCGCATTTCCATTACACTCATCTTGGGCATGGCCGCCCACATAGCGTGGATGTACCTCTTCATCTTCAATGGGCCGCGCTTCTTCTTCCCCAATCTGGAAGAACCCGGTCGGCTGTTCTTCATAAGCTCGCTCGTTACGTTTGCGATAGCGCTGCTAAGCTACGGAATCTTCCTGAAGCAAGCGCGCACCCTGTTCGACTCGCTCGAAAAGCGCAGTCGCAATCGCGGAGTCGCTGCTTTCCTGGTGTTCGTATCCATGGTGATCATGCTATTCGCCAACTTCACGGGCATTGCGCCGCACACGTGCTCGCTCGTAGCGGGCGTGACTTCCGGAATTGGATCGGCGGCTCTGCTCATGAGCTATGGCGTATCGTCGTCCGTCTGTGATTTGCCCACCATAACCATCAGCATTTCAGTGGCCCTATTCATTGCCATGGTGGCCTTCGTGCTCGTAACGAAGATAGGCAATACGTATCCAGTAGTATGTATCCTGTTCACGCTTCTACTACCCCTTGCGGAAGTAACATGCCTCAAACGATGCTCGCACAATCTGGTAGATCGGTTGGAATTCAACGGCCTCACCACACCCGTGCACACCATACCCTTTGCAACGCACGTTTGCCTGCCCAGCATCGCATTCGGCATCATTCTGGGAATCACCCGCGCACGCGTGGCGCACGTGCCCCACGACCCCGCCGAATACAACGACATCATCATGTTTGCCCTCATGGCAGCCATATTCGCGCTTGCCATCATGCTGGGGTCCATGCTGTTCCAGCGCAAGAACAACAACTTCTCGTTCCGCACCATGCTGCCCGTAAGCGCCCTTCTGCTGGCGCTGCTGGTCATCCCCGCATGCAACCAGATGCCGTACGCCACGTTCTTCCTGCTCGGGGCATATATCATGATGGAGGGTTGCATGTGGATCTTCTATTCCGACATATCGCAGACCTACCGCGTTAGCGCATTCACCGTTTTCGGGTTTGGACGTGGAAGCCTTGCGCTCGGCGCGCTCACGTCGTACCTGCTCGAGATAAACAACGTGCCCGTATACGATTCCACGAACAACGTAGCCGCATTCATCGCATTCGCATTCATCCTGTTCTCGTTTGGGCGCTCGCTACTGCCCACCAACGCGGAACTACGCGATACGTTGAAGCGCGGGCGCATGTGCCCCGCTCTCATTTCCAACGACGAACTCGCCCTGCGCGATGTAGTGAGCATGAGCAAACAAGCGATGCGCACCATTGACGATGCGCAGGCGAACGTGCTCAAAGCAGGCAAGGCCGAAAGCGGAGAAGAGCATCCGGAGGACAAGACCGGCGCAACCCCGAAACCCTCTACCGCAACCGCGCACGATGGCACCCACAAGCAGGGCATCTTCAAGCGCAAGTGCTCGCTCGTCGCCGAAACGTACCTGCTCTCGCGCAAGGAGACCGAAGTGCTCTTCCTACTGGCCAAGGGACACAATAGCGCAGCCATCCAGGAACGCCTGTACATCAGCGCTGGCACGGCCAACACGCACATGCGCCACATCTACCGCAAGCTCAACGTGCATAGCCAGCAAGAACTCATGACGCTCGTGGAGTCGACCTGGGTGGAGGAATAAACCCGCACCCTGGGCTCTTTCCGCCCTTCCACTTGGGAGTCTTTCCGGGGCGGAGCGGGCACCCCCTCGCGGGACATCGCTTTCGGGTTCTACGTTGCGTAAAGCCCACTGGGCTTTACGCTAACTTGAACCCTTCGCTGCTTCATGTTTTCACTTGGATTTTTCGCATACGGCGAAAAATCTGGCCCAGCTGAGCTGGGCCTTGGTGAATGCTTTCAGAATGTCCCGCGAGGGGGTGCCCGCTCCGCCTTGGCAGGCGGTCGCCGTTGCGGGCTGGGGCTCGCCTGCCCAGGGTGCGTGTTGGAGGGAGCAAGCCATAGGACCGGTCGAAGGGTTTATAGAATCCCGTAGTGGGTGCCCGCTCCGCCTTGGTAGGCGGTCGCCATTGCGGGCTGGGGCTCGCCTGCCCAGGCTGCGGGTTGGGAAAGACAAGCCGTTTGGCCGATTGGGAACGATTGGCGCCTTCGGCGGGACGACAATAGTGATCTATTACATGGTGGCGGAGCCAATGACGAAGAGGACGAAGCCCAGAAGAATCATGGCGATACCGATAATGAGGACGATCGTGTAGGGCTTGTTCGAGCCGTAATGAAATGGCTGAGCATCCTTGGGCTTTTTGGGGTTGTACCAGATGGTGCACGTATCCCCCACGTTATGCGCTTCCTTGCTGATGATCGTCGAGGTAATACGATACTCAACGTCTTGCACCGCATACGAGTAAACATACGAATGGCTCACGTTGCCCTGGGAATTGCGATGCCTACGAATGTCCACCAGCGTACCCTGCACCTGCTCTGAACAGCGCTTATTCTTCCGCTTGTTAATGGGATAGCAAATAACGAAGATGATGCCCAAGAGAAATAGGGCGAACCCAGCCACAAACATCATGTACCCCCCCAAGCCGCAGCCCTGCACTTGCGATTCTATTATACGGCTCGCAACCCAATCAGAACCACACTGCGAAAAGCGCAGCGAATTCGCCCGAAGAGCCACGACCAGTCCCCCAGCCCCGGCCGTAACGGCCGAAGAGCGAAGCGATTTCGGCGCAGGAACTCACGACCCGAACCCAACAAAGGCAGCCCGGCCAGATAGCGAAGCGCATCTGGCCGCCAGGTCGCCCACGGCACCAACTCGCAACAATCGCGCGCACGCACCCAAGGGTCCCGGCCGGTTAGCTATCAGGAGCACTGACCTCCCCGAACGATAGCCAATCGGGGTCGTGGGTCGCGACTTCGGGCCCGCAGGGTGTCCCCTGCGGGGGCATTCTGAAAGCAATCCCCTAGCCCAGCTTAGCTGGGCGCCGATTTTTTCGCCGTAGCGAAAAAATCCAAGTATTCGCATGAAGCAGCGAAGGGTTGGAGCCCCCGACAGCCCAGTGGGCTGTCGGGGGCTCCAACCCGAAATCGATGCCCCGCAGGAGACACCCCGCGGGACCCCAGTAACCTCACATCAGACCAAGCGGTTATCGTTCGTACACCTGGTCGGTGTTCGTGAAGAGCTCGGCCTTATGCCAGATGGTATGCGCCGTCCCCTCCTTCACGGCGCGCGGCGTCATGGTATAGCGATCGGTCATGCCCGCAAGCATGTCACGCGCGAAGACCTCCTCGGAAATGGAAAGCGCGCCCGTGGGACAAATCGCCGAACAGGTACGACACTTCACGCAGTCGCCCGGGTAATGTTCCACGCCGAAGGTGCCATCCTCCTCAACGAAGCGCGCGAGCGCACCCGTAGGGCAAAACGTCGAGCACATCTGGCACGATGAACACGTATCGGTATCGATAATCACATGCCCCCACAAACGCGTATCGATCATCACGTCTTCGGGCTCGCCCAACGTAGCGAGGGAGTTCAGCAAGGACTCACGCCGGTCGGGCAGGAAATGCGGCAACGTGCCATCGTCCATGACCTTCGTGTAGCGCGGCTCTTCCGGCTTAGGCGCATCGTTTTCTCCCAACGCATCACGCACCGCATGATCCACGGCAATCGCGCCCATACGCGCACCCTCGCGCTTCGACGACTCGAAGAACGCGCGCTTGCCCTTGTCGTAGCCATCATCCTTGGCGCGCGTGCATTTCGGCAGCTTATCGGCTAGGCGAATGTCCGCCGACGCACCCCAAGCCTCCAACAGCTGGCGTTCGGTATCGCACACGCGCTGGACCATCTCATACCCCGTGGCATGCGCGCATGACTCGCACGCACCGCGCACAAGCACGATGCTCTTCGCCCCCTGGACAACCAGCTCGGTTAGCGCCGATTCCTCGACGCGCCCCAGGCATTCCACGCGAACGACCGCATCGCGATCGACCAAATCGCCCACGCGATCAAGCAGCGTGCCACACGCCACCGTAACGATGCCCTCGCACGCGCCTGCAACCGCAAGACACTGATTCATGAACTCCGCGTCGTTGGGATGATGCGCCTCCAGCGCGCACGTGGGGCAGATGGTCGCGCACGTGCCGCATCCAATGCAGCGCTCGGGCGAAACCGTAAGCTCTTCCCCATCGAAGTGAATGCACCCCGTGGTGCAAACGCTCGCGCACCGCAAGCAGTCGGCATTGCAATTGCGAACCTGAACGCAACGCTCGCGATGAACGGTAATGTAGGAGCTTTCCAGCTCTTCGATCAGGTTGACCATAGAAGCGATCTTCGGCATATTCCCCACCTGCCATATTCGTGTCACCTTGCAGAATCACTCACGTTTGACCTGCAATTTCTCGTCTAAATGCATTCTATTTCGCTTTTCATATGCCAAATCATAGAGGCCATATTATTTGCCATATGAAAGGGATTCCTATACTTGCCCCCGATGGACGGGCGCAGCGACGAGAGAGCGCCGCGCCATTGGGGAATCAAAGGAGGAGTCATGGTCATGATCCGACCATCCTTGACCCTTGTGCTCGATTTGGACGAGCGAGCAGCGGGCGAGGAAACCATTCTCGAAATCAAGCGGAACTACGCATATGTGTGTACGCCCGTGATTCGAACCCATGCGGCGGAAAGCGAAGAGGAGCCCGTGCGCAACACTGCACGCTTCATCATCAACATGGGCACGTACAAGTACCTGCTTTCCTCCGACGAGGGAGCCGATGACCGCTGGGCCGAAATCGTCGAGCCCTGGATTGGAAACATGCTTCACAAGGTGGGCAATACCATGAAGGTCTTCAACGACCGCCAGCGCAAGATCAAGCTGCCCGAAATCATCTTCGAGCGCATCAACCTGGAAATGCAGGGCGGCGCCTTCAACGTAAGCTTGCACACCGACCCTATCAGCTTCATCAACCCCGAGCTCAACGCCCAGGTGGGATTGGCCCGCACGCTGCTCAATGACGGCACGCTCGCGGGCGCCGTACGCGTTGAGGCTCCATCCGACGCATCCTGGCTCACCCAGAACGAAAGCGCCTGGAACGCATGGGTTGAAGAGCATCCCGAAGCGCTCGAACCCGCGCCCGAGCCGGAACCAGAAATCGAAAGCGAACCGGAAGAGCAGCTCACGCGCGAAGAATGGCTCGAGCGCGACAAGGAAGCGAAAAGCTACGAGAACACCGCCGTTCCCGTAACGGATTCCGACACGCTTCCGCCCATCCCCCACGAGGAGGAAGAGGAAGAGCCCGAGCAATTCGACTTCGACGTGGACTATCACATCTGGAACGTGACGTTCGAAGACGGTACCACGCGCATCTTCGACGCCAACGAGCGATCCTTCGTCGCATAGCAGGGCATCATGTTGGAATCAGCGCAAAGCCAGGTAGCAAACGCACCTGAAATCACCTACGTGAAATGGCGCACTCCAGGCGAGGAGCTCTCGAGCACCGCGCTCATCGTGGCGCACCTTACGCGCGAACGCATCTGCCGCCCCCGGCGCATTTGCGTGGCCGTGCCAAACCGCACGTGGGCAATACGCATGCGCGAAGTGCTCGACGACATGGATCGCAACACGGTGGGACTGCACACCAAGCACGTGAAGATTGCGTACTACGACGCCCTCGAAGACGACTATGACTGGCTGTTCCTCATGGGCTGCGTAGACGGGTTCATCCCACCTGCTCAGGCATCGGAAACAGCCCCATCCAGCGATGAGGCGCGCGCCGCGTGGAGCAACGCCTTCCACCACGCCACCAAGCGCGTCATCGCATCGAGTTTCGTGAAGGCCGACGCCGCATTCGCGAAGGCAGCGGGCATTCAGAGCAACCGCCGAAAGATGGAACATGGCCGCGTCATGGCCATGTGCAAGCCGACGCCCTTCCTTCGCGACAAGGGACAGGCACGCCCCTCCACCGTAGGCGGGCAGGCCCTGCTGCGCAGCTTCAACTTGAACTAGACGCGTAACAAGGAGAGAGACATGAAAGACTTCAGGGATTTCGGGGAGTTCGACTTCACGTTCGACCCCGAACTCGAGGGAATGATGGAAGAGCCAACCAGCATGGACGAGATAGCGGGCGACTTGGGCGTTTTCCTGCCCAACACCGAAGGCCGCACGGAGTTCCTGCCGCCCGACCCCGACAAGGTTCCCAAGATCGAAAACGCCATCGACCAGGCATCGGAAGCCTACGCGCAGCGCTCGCCCGAAGACCGCACGCGCGAGCTCTTCGCCCAGATGCGCCCCCAGCGCGCCATCCTGCGCGCCATCATGAACGCAGCTGGCGAACCCGTTTCCGAAAGCAACCTGGAGGACATCGTCAACGAAGTGCGCACGCGCAAATTCTCGGTGTACTCCACCGCAACCATCTGCCACATGATGGAAACTGCCGGCGCCATCCAGCGCGTTACGGAAGCGGGCGCACCCTACGACTCGGTCGAAGCAGTTCCCGACATCGTGGAAATCGACGGCGTCGAGTACTACGAACCCACTACCCCGCCCGAAGTGCATTGGCTTGCCACGGAGGCAGGCCTGGCCATCATGGCCGAAAACAAGCCCCTGGAGCGCATCGAGGAGCTGTTCGAAAAGGAAGCCGACTACCTGAAGATCTACAAGCGCGTGCTCACCCTGGCTGCGGAGGAAGGTGGCACCACCATGCCGAAGCTCTCCGCCGCCGTAGACAGCGATCCGCTCATCGCCGAACCCACGCGCGTGTACTTCGTGCAGCACTTCACCGACCTGCTGGAAAACCGCGACGCCATCGAATGGCAAGGCTCCGCGTGGGCCACAACCGAAGTAGGACGCGCCGCGCTCGAGAAGCTCGCCGAGGTCGAAGACGACTTCGCAGGCGAAGAACAGGAGCAATCCTTCGCGGTGGCAGCCGAAACCGACGGCATCAAGTGGTAGCAGGAAGTGATGAACATGACGAACGCAACGATGGAAGAAACCCAGGAAACCCGCGAGCAGCTGGCCGAAGCGTGCAGGCAGCGCGCTGCGCAGTACGGCTTCATCTCGCGCCTGTTCCGCAAGGAGATCACGCCCGAACTGCTCGACGAGCTGCATGGGCTGCACTACCGCGTGCACACGGGCAACGACAACATCGACGAAGGCTATCGCCTGATCGCAACGTACCTTTCCGGCATCTGGGACAACACGATCACCGAGCTTGCCGCAGACTACATGCGCACTTTCTTCGGGCACGGCTATAGCGGCCATGCAGCCGCCTATCCGTTCGAGAGCATCTACACCAACGAAAAGAGACTGCTCATGCAAGGGGCACGCGACGAAGTGCTTGCCCTGTATCGCGCAGCGGGCCTCGACAAAAAGGCCGACTGGAAAGAGGGCGAGGACCACATCGCACTCGAGCTGGAATACATGCAGGTGCTTGCGCTGCGCACCGCCAACGCCCTTGAAGCGGGCAACGAGCGCCAGGCCACAACCCTGCTGAAGAGCCAACTGAACTTCCTGAACGACCACCTGTACGCATGGGCGCCGCTTCTGGCAATCGACATGAAGCGTTTCTCGCAGACCGGCTTCTACACCGGACTCGCCTTCCTCATGGAAGGCTTCCTGGAGGAAGACGTGGAGCTTTTGGAGGACATCCTCGAGGAATAACGAGGTTTCCATATACAGACGAGCAAGGAGAGAGGCGTATGGAAGAAACGAAGGAGAAGCAGGCACATGCCGGCATGTCCCGGCGCGCGTTCGCCATTGGCGGAGGCGGCGCAGCGGTGCTGCTCGCCATGGGCGGATTGAAAGCCGTACCAGCGCAAGCCAAGACGCGGCCGCCGGGAGGCCAGGATGAGGACCGCCTGATTTCCGCATGCATCCGCTGCGAGCGTTGCGTTGAGATTTGCCCGCGCAATGCCCTAGCACCCATGCACATCGAAGATGGCATTTTGGGCGTGCGCACGCCGGTGACCAACTTCGACAATGGATACTGCGACTTCTGCCAGGAAGCAAACGGCGGAGACCCGCTGTGCGTCAAATGCTGCCCCACGCAGGCACTCCAGCTAAGCGCATCCGCTACGGCGGAAAGCACCATCATCGGCAAGGCGGTCATCAACGAGAATTGGTGCCTCGCCTGGTCGAAGGCAAACGGATGCCGCTTCTGCTACGACGCCTGCCCCTACGAGGCCATCGAGCTCACCGAAAAGGACAACCGCCCCGTGGTCATTGCCGACCGCTGCAACGGGTGTGGCGCCTGCCAGAGCGTATGCGTCAGCCTGCAGGAGGGCTCCATCACCCTGGGCGCAACCGCGCGCGCTATCGTCGTCGTACCCGAATCGGAACTGTAAGGAGGCCAGAATGAATACGAACAAGCTACGCATCATAATCCCCCTGGCCATCCTGGCCATCGCGGGCATCGCCTTCGCGGCGCACCAGAGCCTCGGCACCCTTTCCGCCCTGGGCTGGCAGGACATCTCGGTCCTGTGCCCCATCGGCGCGCTGGGAACCCTTCTTGCCAGCAGGACCCTCGTTCCGCATGTGCTCATCTCACTCGTGCTTGCCGTCATCGGCATCATAGTGCTCGGCCGCGCCTTCTGCGGATGGGTTTGCCCCGTTCCCGTATGGCGCAAGCTGCGCTACCTGTTCCACAAGCAGGACCCCAGCCTGAAGGGCAAGGCGAAGATCGATCCTGACTCTCCCCTCACGGAAAAGGAGCAGAAGGCCCTCCATGCATCCTGCGGAAACATCTGCCACGCACGCAAGCCTTCCGATTCCCGCCACATCGTGCTGGGAGCTGGATTGCTCTCCGCGGCAATCTTCGGATTCCCGGTATTCTGCCTCATCTGCCCCATCGGCCTTTCCTTCGCGCTGGTATTCACGGTCATCCTGCTGTTCGGCGGAGGCGACGTAACCTGGTCGGTCGTACTCATCCCGGTGCTCCTGCTCGTGGAAGTGGTGTTCTTCCGCAAATGGTGCAGTCACGTCTGCCCCGTAGGAGCGCTCATGAGCCTGGTTTCTCGCGCGAACCGCACCCTGCGAGTGAAAGTGGATCATGCAAAGTGCATCGAGGACACGCGCGGCGTGAAATGCGGACGCTGCTCGCAGGTGTGCAACGTGGGAATCAACCCGCGGCACCCCGAGTTGGGGGCAGGCATGCACGAATGCACGAAGTGCCACGCCTGCGTGGAAAGCTGCCCAGGCAACGCCATTACCATGCCGTTCCTGCCCAAGGGCAATGGGGAATCCCCTGCTGCGGAACCTGTCGTAATCACCGACAACATCGAGAAGTAGCCCTTCCCCGCCGCGCATCAACCCGCGGCGGGGCTCCTCCCAAGATAGCTCTTGCGGGTAATGAGAGCCATCTTGGGAGGAGGGCGGGTCATTCGATTCCCCAATTGTCCTCGAGTGGCCCGCTCCTTCCACATTGCGCATCGTGGTTGGTCGTCGACGCATCCCCTAGCGATACGATGGCCCACCATGATGCGACGACTTCGAAAGGACGCGCGCATGACCCCATGCGAAAATACACAGCCTCACATTACGCTCTTCCTAGGCGGCCCCGCATGCGGGAAAACGACGGCATTGCTCGAGGAATCGCAACGGGCTATCATGGTCAACCATACGCGCGTTCTCTTCGTAACCGCATGCGATAGCGAGGGCCAAACAATTGAAAAGCACATGGGAACCATGGGCAGTTCCCTACAAGTGACGAGCATTCAGAATCTTGCCCGAAACATCCTCAACGAACCAGAAGCTCACGAGATAATAGGTCGGAGCGCACGCACGCTCGATTCTGTAGAAGAAGGCATCCTCTTCGAGGACATGCGATCGCTGGGAATCAAGCAACGACGTTTGCGCGGCCTTTGCGGCTTCATCCAGCGCGGCTGGAGCGACTTGGCAGACGAAGATGAGCGCTGGCTCCAAACGCTCGAAGAAGAGCTCGTAGCGCAGCGCATGCAGGAGAACCTACAACTCATTGACAGCATACTTCCCTGCGAACTCGAAGCATGTGCCCTACGCGTAGTGAACCAATGCGAGCGCATTCGCAATATCTACCAAGCCCCCACGGTACTTGCTGACGACTTCACTTGCATGGGACGCGCTTCGCAGCAACTTATTCGAACGCTTGCCACGCAGGAACTATACGTGGCCGCAAGCGATACACCTAGCATGCCCGTTGCAGACCCCTACCCCTACGAACGAGGAGTGAAGGAACTGCTTGAAGCATGCCCCGACACGCAAACGCATGTGCTGCATACGTGCCACCGACCCGCCACGAGCGTGAACATCATCAACAAACTGCGCACGGAAGCCGGACGAGCACCCCTTACCGCAAACGACGAGTGCAAGGGGACCATCGAGACGCATTACATTGGGGGATTCGCAGAAGAGCAGGAGGCGATCCTCCAGACCGTCAACGTCGCCCATGCGCAGGGAACACCCTTATCGCGCATCGCGATCGTAGGCACAAACGGAATCTGGAGAGCAACAATCGCACGAGTACTGAGAAGCAACGACATCATCGTCACCATTCCGAAATCGACTAAGAGACGTATTCGTGATTATCGCGATAAAGAGGCAAATACATCCATAGAATGCGCGGCCCTCGAACAGCTATCGCGCGACCCCGAAAACGCCCTCGCATGGCGTACCTGGTGTGCACTGGGCGACTATCTAGCCAACAGCGTGGGCATTGACGCCCTGCGCAAGCCAGCCCTAAGGGCAAGACTCACGCTCCCCCAAGCGCTCAACGCCCTTCTCGCAGACAGGCTAGATGGCATCCGCAAAGACGACCCCATGATCGAAGGGCTCCTCGCCCGCTATCGAGCAGGACTGGACGAGCTACACGCTCGAGACGCGGAGGCAGCATGCGACCCCGCAAACCCACCCGCAGAGCGCGAAGGTGTCTTGCTCTGCAATCCCAGTGAGCTGCAGGGGCAGACATTCGACCTGATTATCTTCGGAGGCTTCGTAAACGGCTTCTTCCCTTCGCGCGCCTGGTGCGACAACGAGGTAATCGGCACCGCCCGCACAAGGGAAGCCCAGCTCTACCGAACTCAACTCGCCTCCGTTGCCGCAAGCGCAACGAACCACCTAGTCTTTACCGGATTCACCGCATGTTCCCTGGAAACGGCAGAACGCCTTGATCTCTGCGTGGAACGCATTCGACTCACACGCGGCATTCGCATGGCAACCATATCCCCAAGCAGGTTTCTCTCACTTGTCCATTAGGGACATCCCTGCTATCTCAGCTTGGTAACGGGACGCAAACGCACGTGGTGCCCGCGCGCAATATCACATATATGTTAGTAGAATTGTTCCATATATGTGGGGTCGCAGTATGCCCATTCGGGCAAGGGGGTCGAACGCCATGGGAAAGAACGTCTTTGCGAAGCAGGTGGGAATGCAGCTTGCCGTTATCGCGGCAAGTTTGACATTGGCAATCACCGCGTTCCTCTGCATGGGAGCGCAGCAAGCATGGGCCGATGACAGCATCTCGCTAGGAAAGCCAACGTGGAACGCGAACAACACCGCGTATACGCTGCCTAACCTAACGGTGACCACGAACAACGCCTACACAACGGCCATCGTTTCCGTTGACGCGGGCTACATGACCACCGACAACGTGGATCAGAGCATCGTAGCATCCAAGTTCGAGGACCTTTCGAAGACCACGTACACCATGGTCTTCAATGAAGGAACCACCATTGCCCAAATCCAGGAGGCTCTGCGCAAATTCGAATTCCACCTGCCCTCGAGCGGCGCAGTATCGCAGAAGCCGCAAATAAAGCTCTCCACACGCGACACCGTCCTACCCGACGGTGCAACCGTCACCGCTGGAACGGGCGACCTCGCCGGTCACTATTATATGTATGTACGCGGAAGCCTCAGTTGGACCGACGCATACAAGGCCGCAAAGACGTGGCAGTACATGGGCATGAAGGGCTACCTAGTTACCATCACCAGTTCGGCCGAGGATAAAATCCTAGACAACATCACCGGCGCTGCGGCATGGTCGGGCGGCACGCGCGCGCTCTTCAATGGCAGCAAGGCAAAAGACCAGGATTCGCTTGACGCATACGACTTCAGCTACCCCAGCGACTACTCCAACAACGCCTACTACTGGGCTTGCGGCCCCGAAGCTGGCATCAATTACACCACGATCGGCTATTACAATTGGAATAGCAGCGAACCCAACAACTCCAATGGAGAAGGCTGCATGCAGGTGCATGCAGATGGACGCTGGAATGACCTCTCGATCGGATCGACAGAGACCGCCGGCTACTTCGTGGAATTCGGCGGCTACGGCGAAGAAGACCCGGGGTACGGAACCACGACGTATTCGGAAATCACCTCCGACACGGGCATCGTAGTCGTAACGCCCGTGGCGGTAACGGACCTTACGCCAAGCGAAGGTCACCCGTATTTCGGTGAAGGCGCAAACGAAGTCACGGCTACCGTTGCCCCCAGCAATGCCACGTTCGTAACCTACCAGTGGTATCGCAGCACCACGGCAGGAGCGACTTCGGGCGGCACTGCCATCGAGGGCGCAACCGAGGCAACGTATACGCCGACCTCCGCTGACGAAGGCTATTACCTGTACTGCGTGGCATTGGGCGAGCTCGACTCCTCGGCCACTGCGGCAATCGAAGGCAAGGTACTTCCGCTTACCGCAACCGTTTCGTATGCATGGAACGGCATTGATGCAGTAACCGTGAGCAACGGCACCGCAGCAGCGGGCAGCACATGGGCCGTACCCGCCAAGCAGGGCGCGAACTTTGCAGGCTGGTACCTCGAGGAGAGCCACGAAACGCTCTTCGCTGCCGCCAACGGCAACTACGCGCTCTCGGGTGCCGTAAGCGGCATCGTTGCAACCGACGGAACCTGGGAAGTCCCCTCCGCTGGTATCACCATCTATCCTGCATGGACGCCCATCGGCGGAGCCGAGGCCGTAGCTCAAATGTTCGTAGCCGAACCCACCAATGGATCGGGCGACGATGAGGGCTTCGACAGCGACGAAGTCTCCGTCACCTGGAATGGCGACGAGGGCATTTGGAACGTAACGCTGAAGGAAGACATCGAGAACGCTTCCATCAAGCTTTCCGAGCTCAACGCGGGTTCTGGCATCGATATCGCGCTCGACCTGGGTGGACACGCCATCTACGGCGCATCATCCACCACGGACGCCGGCACGCCGGGCCTGACCCTGAATAACGGCGTCTCCCTTACGGTCACGAATGGCCTCATCCAGGGCGGCGCCGGCACCACGGGCGCCGACGGCATTTCCATCGACGGAACCAATGCTTCGGTATCCGTTGGCACGAACGCAACGATTCGCGGCGGCAAAGCCGTTACGGCCGGAGGCGATTCGGGCGCGGGCATTGGCACCACGAGCGGCGGCTCGGGCACCGTTAGCGTGACGGGCGGAAGCGTCGAAGGCGGCAGCTCTACCGCTCCCGGCACCAACGGTGGCGACGGCATTTCCGGTGACGTAACCGTAAACGTTTCGGGCGGCAGCATTGCCGGCGGCGATGGCGTCGCGGGAGAGAACGGCGCGAGCGGCGGCAATGGTGGCAATGGCATCGCCACCACCTCCACCGACAGTCCTGCCGTACAGGTTGCGGGTGGTAGCATCGCCGGCGGAGATGGCGCTGCAGGCGGTAACGCCACGGGTGACGATAACGGTGGCAACGGAGGCAATGGCGGAAGCGGCATCTCCGCACCGGGCGGCATCGACGTGCAGGGCGGCGAAGTCTCGGGCGGCTCTGGCGGCAACGGCGGCGGAGCCGAGAACGGCGCTGGTGGCGCTGGTGGCGCTGGCGGCTCGTCCATTACCGGCACGGGTGGCGAAGGCGGCGACGGCGGCAGCTCCTCCACCGGCAATGGTGGGGACGGCGGCAACGGCGGCGCTTCCGAATCTGGCGACGGCGGCGCTGGTGGCGCTGGTGGCGCCTCCACCGACGGCAACGGCGGCGCTGGTGGCTCCGGCGGCGCTTCGGCCAAGGGCAATGGCGGCTCGGGCGGCGCCGGCGGCAACTCCACCAACGGCACGGCCGGCTCCGGCGGCGCTGGCGGCACCTCCACAGGCGGCAAAGGCGGCGCAGGCGGTGCAGGCGGCAGTTCCGTAAATGGCACGGCAGGCGCTGGTGGCGAAGGAAGCCCCGCGGGTAATTCGGGCGCCATCGACTACACCCCCGCCCAGGAATTCGTTACCACATACCTCACGGGAAGCGGCTCCATCTTCTCGAATGTCGATGGCACCAACTACACTCAGATCATAGCTGCGTCTGACGCCTGGAATGCACTTTCCGACGTACAGAAGGAGCACGTGAACCAGACGCTCGCGAACAACGGCAACGCAGAAGATGCCAATACGTATCCCGAGCTGTTGGCAACAGCTACGGCAGGAACCAACTTTGTAAGCCTATATCTCACCGACAACGAAGAGATCTACTCCTCCGCGACGGCGGCGAACCACACGAAGATCATCATGGGCTCCGAACCCTGGGATGCGCTTTCCGATGCCTCGAAGGCAGTGGTGAACGCACAGCTCACCGCAAACGGCAACACTGACGACAACAACACCTATCCCGAGCTGCTCGCGCAAGCAAAGGCGCTGCAGAATGAAGCTAATGGCTTCATCGAAGCCTACCTCACAGGAGCAAACGGCATCTACAAAACGCCGACTGCTGCAAACAACGCGCAGGTTATCGAGGGAGCCGTTGCTTGGAACGCGCTTTCCGATGACGTAAAGGTCATCATCAACGAAACGCTAGCCGACAATGGCAATGCTGAGGCATATGACACATACCCCGAGCTGCTCGCTGCAGCGCAAGAGCAAGCCGCACACGCAGACGATTTCATCGATGCCTACTTGGATAATGAGGGCTCGATAATCACCGCACCAAGTGCAGATACCGCTGCCCAGGTCATTGCAGGCGAACCCGCATGGAACGAACTCACCACCGAAGAGCAATTCCTCGTTAACGCGGCGCTCGCGAAGAATGGCAATGCTCAACCCTTCGATACGTACGAGGGACTGTACACCCATTCGCGCGCTATCCTATTCGCCCAGAATTTCCTGACTGACGGCGAAGGTGCGCTCTTCAAGAAGGCGTCCTCAGCAAACGCACTGCAAATCGCAAGTGGCGAGGAAACGTGGAATACGTTCTCGCAACGCGAAAAGGACCTGGTAAACGGCATGCTGTCCAACAACGGCAATCCCGCCGACGCCGACACGTACGAAGAGCTGCTCGAGGCGGCTAGTACCATGTCCGTTCCGGCGCAGGGCTTCATCGATCGCTTCCTTACCGACGTTGAGGGCGTTATCCATTCCGCGGTGAATGCCGATAACTACGAGCAGATCATCTCGGGTGAGGCACAATGGACCGACCTAGGCGAACAGCCCCAGGAGATCGTGAACGGCGTGCTTGCCAACAGTGGCAACGCAGCAGCCAACGACACCTACCCCGAACTGCTGGCGCAGGCCAAGCAGCTGAGCGAAGCGGTGAAGGGATTCCTGGCGGAATTTGCGAGCGACGCAGCTGGCAACCTGTTCAATAAGGCAACCGAAGACAATTATGAGCAAATCCTCTCGGGACAGAACGTATGGGACACGCTCACCGATGACGAACGCGCCGCCATCAACGCGCGCATCGCCCAGAATGCCGAAGAGCATGGTGGCGCCACCTCGTTCACCGAGCTGCTGGCACAGGCCAACGACGTGAAGGACTCGCTTTCCGGCATCGAGGTCTACCGCCTGTACAACCCGGGCTCGGGCGACCACCTGTACACCACGAGCGCCGAGGAGCGCCAGATCGTCATCGAGGCCGGATGGCGCGACGAGGGCGTGGCGTTCGTGGCCCCCTCGCAGAAGGGCGACCCCGTCTACCGCGTGTACAACCCGGTAGTGGGCGGGCACCACTACACCACGAGCGCAGCCGAGCGCGACGCGCTCGTGAAGGGCGGCTGGAACGACGAGGGCGTGGCCTTCCTCTCCGCCGACCCGGCCAACGGCTCGCCGGTGCGCCGCCTGTACAATCCGAACCCGGGCACGGTGTGCCACCTGTTCACGACCAGCCTGACCGAGGCGAGCAACGTCGAGGCTGCAGGCTGGAATGCCGAGGGCATCGCCTTCTACGCCCTTTCCTAAGTTGGAGCTCTCCGGGGGCGGCGCGCCCGCTCCCCTCCGGGGCACCCGCTCCGCTGCTCGCATGGCGCATATAACTGGACGCATGGGGGCACGCACGGTTACGCCGCGCGTGCCCCCTTCCATTCGCAAGGGGAAGCGCCATGCTCGTGCGCTCGCTGGTTCATGCTTTCACTTGCGCTGCTTGGGGTTTGCTCAATGATTAGTCGAAAGCTTCGCTTCCTCCCCCATTGAGCAAACCCCAAGTTCAGCGCTTCTTTTTGCTTTCACAGTGCCCCCTACGGGGAGCGGGCGCGCCGCCCTCGCGAGTCCATACGAGCAGGGGTAGAACGCGCTGCCAGACTCGGAGGTGGACCTTCTTGCGGGCGGCATCGCGTTGCTCGCCGCCCCAGGCTAATCGCAGATGGTGCTCCACGCCCAC
The DNA here is from genome assembly GCF_015062615.1 of Denitrobacterium detoxificans. Lineage (GTDB taxonomy): Bacteria > Actinomycetota > Coriobacteriia > Coriobacteriales > Eggerthellaceae > Denitrobacterium > Denitrobacterium detoxificans_A. The sequence goes on along the minus strand of NZ_SUUH01000002.1, from coordinate 265,086 downwards.
CCCACGTCTTCGCAGGCTGCGAACCGAGCAACCCGATCGTGCATCGGAGAGGGAGGGCACGCAGGACCTCTGTAAACCGGGGAATCCGATTGAGAACGCAATCCATCCCGATGCAGTATCGGGGCGTTACTTTACGTGTGCATTTCAGCTGGTGATATGGAGTTGCGCCATTTAAGTGAATGCTAGTAAGCTTGTGGCATATGTCTGGGGTCGTTAGGTTGCCCGGGTATCCGGTCGAGGGGGTATTCGCCATGGAAAGGTACACCTGCCGCAAGAATCCTGCGTTCTATCTCATCGCGCTATTTTGCGCATCGTTGCTTGCTGCGGCATGCATGTTCGTGGGAACACAAAGCGCATGGGCCGACGATGGCATCAAGCTAGGAGAGCCATATCGACTTGACAATGGCCAAAGCTATAAGCTGCCTAATCTGACCGTACAGGCCCCCGATAACACCTCATTCAGAACAATTATCATATCGCTAGATAAGGGCAGCCTTGATCTTGGAGATGGATGGAATAGCAATATCGTTCAGGAAATCAACTATGACTCATCGCTCAGAACGATAATAGCCACATTTAAAGAAGGAACGAGCAGCAATCAAATTCAAGCATCTCTTCGGGGGGTCAAATTCGTATTGCCATCTGCAAACGCAACGCAAAAGCCACGCATCACCTTATCGACTCGAAACACATCTTTACCCAGCGGAACCATAATTCAGGCCGTAGGAACGGGTGCTTTCTATGAGCACTTCTACATAAGCATTAACGGCCAAACGGCTAACTGGTTCAATGCATACAACATGGCAAGGAACTATAGCATCATGGGCCGCACGGGCTACCTTGCAACCATAACCAGTGCAGATGAAGATAAAATGATTTTGGACCAAGGTGGGTATGGCCTTGCATGGTTGGGCTGCACAAGAGCCTTGTTTAACGGCACGCGAGCAAACGACAATGTCACCCTAAGCTCAAGCACCGCCTCGCTACCAAATGACCACTCCAACACCGCATACTACTGGGCATGTGGGCCAGAAGCAGGGAAGCCCTGTTCCGAAATCGGTTTCGAAAACTGGAAATCAGGGGAGCCCAGCTACAGTGAAAGCAGTCCATGGGGCTACATATTCACCTACTTTGACAGAACATGGATGGTAACCGAGCCCTGGGACGCGAATAACATATTTATAGAATTCGGCGGATACGGAAACGACGACCCCGGATACGTAGGCGAAGCGGAGGGGCAAGTCGAATTCTCAAACGACCCAAGCGAAATCATCAAGGCACCGGTTCCCGTTACGGGGCTAACACTCAGCAGTGACCAGCCGTATTACGGCTACGGTGCTACGGCCATTACAGCCACAGTCGCCCCGGCGAATGCCAGTTACGTTACTTACCAGTGGTATCGCACGGAAATGGCGGGCGACATCACGAATGGCACGGCCATCGACGGAGCCACCACTTCTAGCTACACTCCCACTGCCGACGACGCTGGGTATTACCTGTATTGCAAGGCCACGGGCGAATCGAGCTCATCGGCCACGGCCATCACGGGTAACGTAGCGCACCCGCATGAGGTGGCGATTACCTACGCCACGCAGGGCATCGGCGACGAAACCATCACCAATGGCGAGGATTCCGCTGGCAGCACGTTCGCCGTGCCCACAGCAAGCGGCGCCACGTTCCAAGGCTGGTACCTCGAAGAGACGTGCGACACGCTCTTCGCAAATGCCGACGGCACGCTAGCCCTAGCCACGCCCACGACGGGATACATCGCCAACGATGGTACGTGGTCCATTTCCACGGCCGCTCTTACGCTCTACCCCAAGTGGGCACGCATCGGAGACGCCGAAAGCGTCGCGCGCATGTTCGTTGCCAATCCGCAGAACGGCACGGGCGATGACGCAGCTTGGGAAAGCAACGAGATCGCCGTCACATGGGACGGCACGGCGGGCACGTGGAGCGTCACGCTCAAGCAGGACATCAATGCAGCCGACATCACGCTCGCCGAGCTGCAGAGCAATGCGGGCATCACCGTTAACGTTGACCTGGACGGCCATTCCATCCTGGGCGCCTCCTCCACCACGGAAAGCGGCACGGCTGGCCTGACCATAGGCGATCGCGTCCTGCTCTCGCTTGAAAATGGCCTGGTTCAAGGCGGCAACGGCACCACGGGCGGCAACGGCATCACCATCGAAGGCACAGGCACGCGCGTAACCGTTGGCGCGGACGCCACGGTACGCGGCGGCAAGTCGATTACGGCTGGCGGAGCGTCGGGCGATGGCATCGCCACCGCCAGTGGTGGCTCGGGCACGGTTAACGTGACGAGCGGATCCGTCGAGGGCGGAACGTCGGAAGTAGCAAGCACCGATGGCGGAGATGGCATCTCCGGCGATACGGTCGTGAACGTAACCGGCGGCTCGGTTGCGGGCGGTGACGGAACCGACGGCGAAAATGGCTCCGACGGTGGCGATGGCGGCGACGGCATCGCGACCACGTCGACCGTAGCCGTCTCCGATGGCGAGATCTCGGGCGGCGCGGGCGGCAATGGCGGCGACGCCACAGGCAGCACCGACGGCGGCGACGGTGGCAACGGTGGCACGGGCATTTCCTCCCTTTGCGACGTTGAAGTCACCGGCGGCGAGGTATCCGGAGGATCCGGCGGCGACGGCGGCTCGGCCGAAAGCGGAGCTGGTGGCGCAGGCGGTGCGGGCGGTAGTTCGCTCACAGCCGCAGGCGGCACGGGTGGCGATGGCGGTAATTCCATTTCTGGCAACGGTGGCGATGGCGGCAATGGCGGCTCGTCCGACACCGGCGATGGTGGCGCGGGCGGCGCTGGCGGCTCCTCAACCGATGGTGATGGCGGCGCAGGCGGTACGGGCGGCACCTCTAACGAGGGCGCCGGCGGCGCCGGTGGCACGGGTGGCAATTCCACTAATGGCTCCGCAGGCGCAGGTGGCGCGGGTGGTCTCTCCACCAAGGGCGACACGGGCGCAGGTGGTGCGGGTGGCTCCTCCGTGAACGGCACCGCAGGCGCAGGTGGCGCGGGAAGCCCTGCGGGCGATTCCGGCACCATCGACTACTCCCCCGCCGATACCTTCGTGAGCACGTATCTGAAGGACGGCGCAAATATCTTCTCCGACGTCAATGGCACCAACTACGAGCAAATCATCTCGGGTTCCGACGCATGGGATGCTCTCTCTGACGTTCAGCAAGAGCACGTGAATCAGATGCTTACCAAGAACGGCAACGCGGAGGGTGCCGACACGTACCCCGAGCTGCTGGCAACGGCAACCGCGGGTACGCTCTTCACGAGCCTGTTCCTCACCGATGACGAGGTTATCTATACATCAGCCACAGCAGCTAACTGCTCGAAGATCATCATGGGCTCCGAACCCTGGGATGCGCTCTCCGACGCCTCGAAGGCAGTGGTGAACGCGCAGCTGACCGCAAACGGAAACAACGCGTACAACGACACCTATCCTGAGCTGCTTACAGCAGCCACCGCAATTCGCGAACCCGCGAACGCCTTCATCGATACCTACCTTACGGGCGACAATGGCATCTTCAAGACGCCTACCGCAGAGAACAACGCGCAAATTGTTTCTGGCGCCGATGCTTGGGACGGCCTGTCCGCTGACACGCAGACCGTCGTGAATGACGCGCTGGCTGCGAACGGCAACTCCGAGGCATACGACACCTACCCCGAGCTGCTGGCAGCAGCACAAGAGCAGGTCGCAAACGCACAGGACTTCGTGGACACGTACCTCGCCAAGAACGACGAGGTCATCTCCGAGCCCAGCGCCGACACGGCCGCGAAGGTAATCAGCGGCAATGCAGCCTGGAACGACCTGACCACCGAAGAGCAGAACCTCGTAAACGCAACCCTTGCCGTCAATGGCAACCAGGACCCGTTCGACACATACGAGGGCCTGTACACGTACTCGCGCGCCATCCTGTTCGCGCAGACGTATCTTACCGAAGACGGCAGCCTGGTCACGGGCGTAACCGACTCCAACAAGCCGAACATTCTGGCAGGCGAAGAAGAATGGACACGCATGTCGCAGGACGAGCGCAACCTGGTAAACGGCATGCTTGCCGAGAATGGCAACAACGCCGCTAACGACACGTACGAGGAATTGCTGGCCCAGGCGAAGGGCGAAGACGAGCCCGAAATTACGGCGGTGAGCGTATGGCGCCTGTACAACCCGGGCTCGGGCGACCACCTATACACCACGAGCGCCGAGGAACGCCAGATCGTCATCGAGGCCGGATGGCGCGACGAGGGCGTGGCGTTCGTGGCCCCCTCGCAGAAGGGCGACCCCGTCTACCGCGTGTACAACCCGGTAGTGGGCGGGCACCACTACACCACGAGCGCAGCCGAGCGCGACGCGCTCGTGAAGGGCGGCTGGAACGACGAGGGCGTGGCCTTCCTCTCCGCCGACCCGGCCAACGGCTCGCCGGTGCGCCGCCTGTACAATCCGAACCCGGGCACGGTGTGCCACCTGTTCACGACCAGCCTGACCGAGGCGAGCAACGTCGAGGCTGCAGGCTGGAATGCCGAGGGCATCGCCTTCTACGCCCTTTCCTAAGTTGGAGCTCTCCGGGGGCGGCGCGCCCGCTCCCCTCCGGGGCACCCGCTCCGCTGCTCGCATGGCGCATATAACTGGACGCATGGGGGCACGCACGGTTACGCCGCGCGTGCCCCCTTCCATTCGCAAGGGGAAGCGCCATGCTCGTGCGCTCGCTGGTTCATGCTTTCACTTGCGCTGCTTGGGGTTTGCTCAATGATTAGTCGAAAGCTTCGCTTCCTCCCCCATTGAGCAAACCCCAAGTTCAGCGCTTCTTTTTGCTTTCACAGTGCCCCCTACGGGGAGCGGGCGCGCCGCCCTCGCGAGTCCATACGAGCAGGGGTAGAACGCGCTGCCAGACTCGGAGGTGGACCTTCTTGCGGGCGGCATCGCGTTGCTCGCCGCCCCAGGCTAATCGCAGATGGTGCTCCACGCCCACCCCACGTCTTCGCAGGCTGCGAACCGAGCAACCCGATCGTGCATCGGAGAGGGAGGGCACGCAGGACCTCTGTAAACCGTTATTTAGGTTGGTGCAGTATTCCATATGAAACCGATCCCCAATCGGAACAACGGTTTATTAGAGGAAGAAGCTTCCCGCTCTTGCGGCTGGTAGGGCGAAGGGTTTCCATCAGCCATCTTATTGAGCGGGAGAAAGCCGGCCCGGGGTTTCCTATCGGGGGCACTGTGAAAGCATTCTCTATACGCGCTACGTTTGGGATGCGGCGTAGGGGGCGGGAAGCGCAGCTTCACGCATATCTACGCCGCATCCCAAACAGCGCAAGTAAAAGCATGAGCCAGCGCAGCGCACGAGCGTAGGCTTAGGCCCGTGCGGGGCCTAAGCCACGCGAGCAGCGGAGCGGTGCCCCCGATAGGAAACCCCGGGCCGGCCTCAACGAGCACCAACAACAAAAAGAGAGCGAAGGATAAACCCTTCGCCCTCGTACAGGTAGATATAAGCGAGAAGCTTATTCAGCGGCTTCTTCAGCGACAGCCTCTTCAGCAGGAGCAGCAGCGGCAGCAGCTTCAGCTTCCTTGGCAGCCTTAGCCTCGGCCTCAGCAGCCTTCTTGGCGAATTCAGCAGCACGCTCGGCCTTCTTGGCAGCCTTTGCCTCGCGCTCGGCCTTCTTGGCGGCCTCGGCAGCGGCGACTTCCTCGGCACGCTTGGCCTTCTTGGCGGCTTCGCGAGCAGCAACGGTTTCGCGAGCGGAACCGAACTTGTCGGTGAAGCGCTGGACGCGACCACCGGTGTCGATCAGCTTCTGCTGACCGGTGAAGAACGGATGGCAAGCGTTGCAGATGTCGATTTTCAGCTCGGGCTTGGTGGAGCGGGTCTGGAACGTGTTACCGCAGGTGCAGGTGACCGTGCAGTCCACGTACTCGGGATGGATACCCTTTTTCATGTTTCTCTCCTTCATGCGCCTTGGTTTCCATACAAGGCTTATGACAACCTGGCCACTATAGCACGATATGCGCAACCATGGGTGAAAAACGCGGCTCCTTCACATGTAGCTTCGCACTGTGCCCCACTCCAGGATGAACAAACCCCGTCCCTTGCCCCCGCACCCCCGACTCGCATTTTCACCCGCAGGGCTCATGCCACCAGGTTGCCATGCTGGCAAGGGGAGGCCCTCTGCGGCACTGTGAAAGCATTCTCTATACGCGCTACATTTGGGATGCGGCGTAGGGGGCGGGAAGCGCAGCTTCACGCATCTCCAGCCCCAACCACAAACGGAGCGAGTAAAAGCATGAGCCAGCGCAGCGCACGAGCGTAGGCTTAGGCCCGTGCGGGGCCTAAGCCACGCGAGCAGCGGAGCGGTGCCGCAGAGGGCCTCCCCTTGCCAGCCCAGTCAACCCAGGCATAAGCCCTGATAAAACCTCCCCACCCGAAAAACCACCCGCCCTATTTCCCCATTCCACCCGCCAACGTGTCTGCATGCCCCACGCGCAAGCGCATAGCGTAAGAGCCACAGAAGGGACACCGCGCACAGCGGGTCAGTGGGAAGGAACAACATGGACAACATTACCTCGCGTCATATTTCGCGACGCTCGTTCGCGGGCCTCATGGGCATGAGCGTTATCTCCGCCGCAGCATTCGCAACGCTTTCGGGCTTTCGCGATGCTGAAAAGATTGCCGCCACGCACGACTATGATGTCGTAATCATCGGCAGCGGTGGCGCCGGCACGTCGGCCGCAGCCTTCGCCGCACAGACGGGCGCCAAGACCATCTGCCTGGAGAAGCTTGCATGGCAGGGCGGCTCGAGCTCGCTGGCGCTGGGTACGTTCTACGGTTCCGGCACGGTACAGCAGAAGGAGCTGGGCATCGAGGACACCCCCGAAGACCTGTACAACTACTTCATGAAGAGCGGCGGCCAGTACGTAAGCGCCGAAATGAATCGCTTCATGGCCGACCACGCCGGCGAGACCATCGACTGGCTACGCGAGGACCTGAAGGTACCGTTCAAGGACACCATCAAGGGCAACGGCACCGACAAGGTGCAGCGTGGCCACATGTGCGCCAACGCCGCAATCGACGCGCTGACCGCCGTCCGCGCACTTGCCGACGGCAATGGCGCCGAATTCCGCTTCAACTGCGCCGCCGAAGCACTCATCAAGGATGAATCCGGCCGCATCGTAAGCGTAAAGACGCGCACCGACAAGGGCGTCGAGATTTACAACGCCAAGACCGTCATCGTGGCCAGCGGCGGCTTCGCGCGCAACGAGCAGATGATCGAGCAATACTGCCCCGACTTCGAGGGCGTCTACACCGAGGTGGGCGTGGGCCTTACCGGCGACGGCGTACGCATGGGCATGGACGCTGGCGCTGCCTACTACGGCAACGGCGGCGTGAACGGTATCCTGGCATGCCAGGTCGACCCGGGCCAGTCCTCCCTCATCAACAAGAACACGCTGTGGGTGAACTCCCAGGGCGAGCGCTTCGCCAACGAAGCCGGCGAATCCCATTTCATCTTCTACACGGTCGCCAAGTACCCCGACCAGCACTTCTATGCCATCTACGACCAGGACATGGTCGACGCGCTGAAGGACGCCCAAAAGGGCAGCTTCCAGCATGGCCTGGAAATGGGCATCTTCGCCCAGGGCGATACCGTTGAGGAAGCGGCCGCCAAGCTGGGCATCGACGCTTCTGCTACGCAGCAGGCGTGGGACGCCTACAACGCCATGGCGGAAGCCGGCGAAGACACCCTGTTCCACAAGAAGGCAGAAATGCTCAGCCCGCACACCAAGGCCCCCTACTACGTGCTCACCATGGGCGTTTGCACGCACGGAACGTTTGGCGGCCTGCAGACCAACACCGACTTCCAGGTGCTCGACAACGACGGCAACGTCATTCCCGGCCTGTACTCCGCGGGCGAAGTGTGCTGCGGCACCTTCATCTACCAGAATTACCAGGCTGGTGGCTGCGGTCTGAACTTCAGCTACACCTCAGGTCGCTTCGCTGGCGCCAACGCCGCAAACGAGGCGCTCGCCTAGAAACGGCATCACGCCGCATCCCCTCCTCTGCGGATTATGCACAACGGCCACGTTCCCCTGCAGCGGAACGTGGCCGTATTTCGTTTTAGATTCTTCGTGCCGCCCGCGGACAAAGCCCGTTTCAAAATCCGACAACGCGTTCTGCCTCTTCCCCGTTAAGGATCGCAACAGCGGCGCGCCATACCCCGTTGGGGGAACCTAGAGACTACGAGCGATAATACTTCTCGCGCAGCTGCTCCTTATTGTGCACATCCATCTTGCTGTAGGCATTCTTCACGTACCCACGCACGGTGTTTTCCGAGATAAAGAGCTCGCGCCCCACCTGGGCCTTGCTCTTGCCCTGCATGAGGCAATCGATTACCTCGGCCTCGCGTTTGGTAAGGCCATATACCTGCACCAAATCGACGCGCTGGGGACCATCGGATACCGAAACCGCAGGGAGCGCGTCGAAAGCAAGAACGAGCTTGCCAGCATCGAAGCGCAAACCCTCGAACATCTCGCGCTTCACGGGGATGCGATCAGTGAACATGACGGCGATGCTCATGGTAAGCGCCAGAATCATGAGCACATCTACAAACGTGACGAAGTCGTCGTGTGGCGGCACCATCATGACGAAAATGCGGCCCGCTTCGCGCGCGAGCAGGAACACCGACCAAACCACGCCCAGAAACACGTACGGAATGACGCTGGCATGACGCGCTATGTCGTAGCAGGTGAACCACAGAACGGAAAGCATGACAGTATTCACGATGGCAATGCTCGTGGAGCCAAGCGAAAGCCCATACCAATTCAACGACGTAAGCAAGATGATGCCCACCGCAACCAGTACAAGCATGAATCGCCACAGGGTGCTATAGCGCATGAAGCGATTGCGCACGAGCACGATATAGAGCCCCGCAAACGAAATGCCAATGACGCCTACCTGGTGCAGCGTTTGGAACACAGGCGCAAGCTCGAATGACGAGCCATGCGGAAAGCCGCGGGCAATGCCCATGGCGAATTCGATGAAGGCCAAACCCAAAAGCAAGCGCACCCACGTAGTCGCGGGTTCGTCATCGTAGCGCGTATCCTTCGGCGCGGGATCGAGCCGACCCGATTCCAAGCGCCCCTGCGTCAGGCGCAACGACCACGCGAGCATGGCAAAGGAAACCGTAGGCATGACAACGCTCACCATGGCTCCCACGCGTTCGGGGAGATAACCCAGCAGCATGCCACCGAGCGAACCCAACGCAAGCGACACCAGCGCATAGAAGAACGATTCGTCGGGCGAAAGTCGCAGATAGAACTCCATCCACTGTCCGCCACCCCACACCAAGCCACAGCCAGCCAGAATGCAGGCAAGCGCATCGAATGTTCCCGGATGCAGCTGGGCATCCACCAGGAACAACACGCTGCCAAGCGTCATCGCGGAAACGGAGAACCACGAAAGGATGCGTCGCGCGTTGCGCGGAAAGCCGCACTTCAAGATGACGGCGACGACAATCGCCGTCAGAATGACGCGCGATGCGTTGATGACGACGCTCGTAAGGCCGGCGTCGGTGAAGGCATAGCGATCGTAGATGGTGCACTGTATCCAAATGCGAACGGCGGCAAGGCCCAAAAACGCCCAGGAGAAATCGCGCAATATGGCGCGTATGCGCGGAGCAGAGCCAAACGAAGCCCCCGCCTTGCCCGCAGGCAACGCACCAGAATCAGCCGAAGAGGCGGAAGCGCGTACGTCTTCCGCCTCGTTAGCCGCAAAACTCATGTCCCCGCGCTCCCCCACAGCAGAAACTACTTCTTGATTTGAGAGGGATGCGGCGCAAAGAAGTCGGTACGGGGAGGAAGCTCGCGCACAAGATGGCGCTTCTCTTCCAGTTCGGCCGTACCGCACAGCTCTTCCATGCTGTCGAAATCGTAGTTCCAGCTGAAGAACTCATCGAAGTCGAAGTTCAGGTAATCGCAGATCTTTTCCGTGCCACGCGGGACCACGGGATGCATAAGCAGCGTGGCAATGCGCAGCAGGTAGAAGCAGTCGATGAGCAGCTGGCGGCGCGCTTCGTCGTCGGCGTTTGCCTCCACCACGCGGATGCCATCGCTCCAGTACTTGTTCGCATAGCGAATGAAATCGTCCATTTGCGAGAGGATGGAATGCAGTTCCACCTTCTTCATGGTTGCGTCGTAGAGCGAAAGCGCCTCGAGCGCACGGTCGCGCACCTCGGGCGTAACCGCACCCAGGGGCATGTAGCACTCGAAGTGGTTCTTCGCCTCGTAGAGGCAGCTGCGCGCCAATCGGTTGAACACGCGCGTAAGCAGAGCGCCTTCCTTCAGCACGGGGTCGGACACGCGCGGGTCGGTGCGCTTGTCGGCATCGGGCTCGAACGCCTTGGGCTTGAAGCCCACGGAACGCTGGTCGAGGCCCAGGGCAAGCCAATGCGCGCGAAGCTGCTCCACCGTGTAATGCTCAAGCAGCTGGTCGGCCGTAGGAGGCTTCACCTTGCTGGAAGAGGAAGCCTTCTTGTCGCCAAGCAGCATGTGGTAGTTAGCGATGAGCTGCGTCTGACGCAGGTCGTCATCTTCGGCGTTCAGCAGTCGCTTGTTCTCCTTCTGAAGGGCCGCGAACAGCGCAGGCTGCGCAACGCCGTAGAAGTAGATGTTGTCCTGGCCGATGAACTGGTACACCTTGGCATCGTCGTCGCACCAGAAGCTGCGCCATTCGTCACGCGGCAAGCCCATCTTGTCGTTCGCCGCAATGGTGAACGAAATGGGAGCCCACAGACTTTCGGGCCAGCACCAAACGGTAAGTCCGTCGGTACCTTCCAGTTCGGGGGCCTTTACACCCCACTCGATGTTACCGGTAATGCGGAACGGCACGAGCGCCTTGCCCGTGCGGAAGCGGATGGACGCGCCAGCCAGCACGTCGCGTGCAGCGTCGCGCGCTTCGATGTCGGCAAATTCCAGCTCGAAGCTCTGCTTGCCGCCCTGGGCCGGACGATACGTATGCGCGGGCAGCTGCGACTGCACTTCCAGATACGCCTCGTAGGCCTCGTTCTTCACGAAGATGATGGGCGGAACCAGGAACTCGCGCACGGTTTCGGTGACAACCGAACGAACGTCGGGGTCGAGCTCTTCCTGATGCACCAGCTCGCGCAGATAATCGGCAAAGCCGGGCAGGTCGAAATACCAGTTGACCACGGGACGCATTTCGGGCACGGCACCCGTGATGGAGGAACGTGGCGCAATGAGGTCGACCGGGGCGTACTGATGGCCCAGATCGCACTCGTCGGCATAGGCGTTTTCGCTCTTACAGCCCTGCACGGGGCAGCGGCCATGCACCTGACGGCCGTTCAGGAACGTACCGGCTTCGGCATCGTAGAACTGCAGCGTTTCCTGCTTGCGCAGGTAGCCGTTCTGGTACAGGCGGTTAATGACGTCATTCGACATTTCCTGGTGCACTTCGCCCGCATGGTCGAGTCCACTGCCCTCGAAGATGTCGAGGCTGATGTCGTAGGCGTCGAGCGTTGCCTTCTGGGCATCGTGATTGCGACGCACGTAGTCGGCGATGGAGCCTTCGAACTCCCCCGCTTCCACGAGTTTGCGATAGCCCTCGTTGATGGGCGAACCGAAGCAGTCGGTGCCCGAGACAAAGCGCACGTTTTCGGCGCCAATGCGATCGCGCAGGAAACGGGCGAAGCAGTCGGCGGGAACGAACACGCCTCCCACATGCCCGAAGTGCAGCGGCTTGTTGCCATAGGGCATGCCCGCGGTAACTACCGCGCGCCGGGGCCACTCCACGCTACTGGGCGATTCCGTCATTATCGTTCAGCTCCTTCAACGCCGCGGCAAGATCCGCAGCGGTAATTGACGTATTACTGCTTGACGATGATAGCAGGTCAAGCAGGCCGGAAAGGCTATCCTGTGAAATCTGCAGGTTCTTAGTGGAATACGAGTCATCCTGAATGCCCGCGAGCATGGCGGCGTAGGCAATGGCGTCTTCGCGTGTGCCCACTTCGTCGGCTAGGCCATTCGAAATAGCCTGCGTGCCCGTGAAGGGCAAACCCGTGGCCAATGCGCGCACCTCTGTTTCGGTCATGCCGCGGCCGTCGACCACGTTCTGCACGAACACGTCGTTGATTTGATTGACCATGTCCTGGTAGTACGCGATTTCCTCGTCGGTAAGCGGACGCGTGCCATACGAGGAATCCTTGCTGTCGGCGCTGGCGATGTTCGTAACGTCCACGCCCAGCAGCTCGAGCAGCTGCGAGTAGTCGATGGACTGCATGATGGTGCCAATGCTGCCGATTTCGGTGGTCTGCGCCACGTAGATGTAGTCCGCCTGCGACGAGATCTCGTAGGCGGCCGAGCAGTTAATCGATGCGCTGGAAATCACCACGGGCTTGCTGAATTCGCGCACGTAGGTGGCCATTTCCTCGCCCGCCGTAGCCGTGCCACCACCCGAATTCACGCGCAGGACGACCGCAACGATGTTTGGGTCGGATTCAGCCTGGTCGAGTAGGTACTTCAGCCCTTCGGGACTGCACGACGTGCCATCGTACTGAATGGTGCCGGACAATTCGATAACGGCAACCGTGTTCGGCTGAGACGACTCGACGGCACCGCCGCCCACCAGGGCATTCGTGCACGATGCGATGGAAAAGACGATAACGGCCACAAGCGCCAGGATAACGACGGGCGCCACCCACCTGCGCTTACGTGGCGGTTCGGCATACGCTACCAAAGGCGGCTCGGGCGCACCCGCAGGCTCGGATATTGGGGGTTCGGGCGAAGCGAATGCCGACGAGGGCGCGACCGGCTTCGCGTGGAATTGATCGGTCACAATGCACTCCTCACACGTATCCCCGCGCCCAGAGAGCGCGGGGATGCCGGTTTGCTACAGTTCGAACTTGTCGTCGGAACGGCGACCTTGCGCCTTCTTGGCGGTGCGCAGCAGGAATTCCTGGTTGGTTTCCGTTTGCTTCAGGGACTTGATGAGCATGTCCATGGCGCGTTCCGTGTTGTTCATGTTCGCAAGGATGCGGCGAACGGCCCAGATGAGCGGCGCCTCCTGCGGATCGAGCAGCAGGTCTTCCTTGCGCGTGCCGCTGGCCACCGGGTCGATAGCCGGGTAAATGCGACGATCGGCCAAGTTGCGGTCGAGCTTGAGCTCCATATTGCCCGTGCCCTTGAACTCCTCGAAGATGACTTCGTCCATCTTCGAACCCGTGTCGATGAGGGCGGAAGCCAGAATGGTAAGGCTGCCACCGTGTTCGATGTTACGGGCAGCACCCAGGAAGCGCTTGGGCGGATACAGAGCCGTGGAGTCGACGCCACCGGAAAGGATGCGACCACTGGCGGGCTGCGCCAGGTTGTAGGCACGCGCCAGACGCGTGATGCTGTCAAGCAGGATGACGACGTCTTCTCCCATTTCCACCAGGCGCTTCGCACGCTCGATGACCATTTCCGCAACCGCGATGTGGTTGTCGGAGGGCATGTCGAACGTGGAGGCAATAACCTCGCCCTTGATGGAGCGCTGCATGTCGGTAACTTCTTCGGGGCGCTCGTCGACCAGCAGGCACATAAGGTGCACTTCGGGGTTGTTCGCCGAAATGGCAGCGGCAATCTGCTTCAGCACGGTAGTCTTGCCAGCCTTCGGAGGCGACACGATCAGGCCACGCTGACCCTTGCCGATGGGAGCGACCAGGTCGATGACGCGCGACGTGATGGTAGTGCGGCCATGTTCCATGTTCAGACGATCGTCGGGATACACGGGCGTAAGGTCCTTGAAATGAGGACGACGGCCCATTTCCTCCAGCGGCACGCCATTCACGGCATGGATATGCTGAATGGCGGCGAACTTCTCGTTCTCACGCGCAGGACGCACCTGGCCACGGACGTAATCGCCCTTGCGCAGATGGTTGCGGCGAATGAGCGAGGTGGCCACGTAGCAATCGTGCTCGCCAGGCAGGTAGCCCTCGGTGCGCAGGAAGCCATAGCCATCGGAGAGGATGTCGAGAACACCTTCGACCTCGACGAAGCCCTCCTTCTTCACGCTGGCATCGTACACGGCCTGAACCAGATCGGCCTTCAGTAAGCCCTTCGGATCGATCTCGAGCTCGACGGCCTTCTCGCGCAGCTCGGCCACCTTCAGCTTCGAAAGTTCCTCGAGGCTGGTCTTGGGCGCGACTTCGCGGCGTTCGTTGCGGTTATTGCGGCCACGACGCTGATGACGGTTGTTGTTCTTGCCGCCATTGTTCTGACCATTGCCGTTGTTCTGGCCATTGCCCTTCTTGCCGTTCTGCTGCTTCTGGGAACGAGAGCCCGTCTGCACGCGAGAATGACGGCGCGGCGTGCGCTCACCCGCGGAAGAGGAATCGCCCTCTGCGGACTTCGCGGCGTCGGAAGACTGCGCGGGGGCATCGTCCTGCTTCTGGGCCTTATCGGCCTTTTCCGCCTTGGCGGCCTTTGCGGTCTTCTTCGGCTTTTCGACCTGGCTCGATGCCTCAGCGCCTTCGGGCGCGGGAGTATCAACCTGCTTGGAAGCACGACGAGCGCGAGGCTTGCGCTTCGGCGCTTCGGCGGCTTCCGCTACCGGCTGCTGTTCGGTTTCACTCATGCGTTCTGCACTTTCTCCCAGTCCTTCATGAAGGAATCGAGGCCACGGTCGGTGAGCGGATGCTGAACCATCTTCTTCAGCACGCCGAACGGAACGGTAGCGATGTCGGCACCCATGAGCGCGCACTGGGTTACGTGATTGGCGCTACGCACGGAAGCGGCGATGATCTCGACCTGCTCGCCGTTGACGGTGCTCGAGGTGAAATCGTAGTTGTTGATGGCCGTTACGATGTTGGCCACCTGCTCCAGGCCATCTTCGGAGATGTCATCGAAGCGGCCGATGAAGGGGCTGATGTAACGAGCGCCAGCGCGAGCGGCCAGAACGGCCTGCGGCACGCTGAAGCACAGCGTCATGTTCACGGGCACGCCATGCTTGGCGAGCTCCTTGGTGGCGGCCAGGCCTTCCACCATGGTGGGAACCTTCACGACCACGTTGTCGGCGATTTCGGCCAGCTGCAGGCCGTCGCGCACGATCTCGTCGCGCGTCATGGCAACGCTCTCGGCCGAAACAGGGCCGTCAACGATGTCGCAGATGCGCTTGATGTGATTGTGGAAGTCGCTCAGCTTGCCGCCGATGCGCGAATACAGCGTAGGATTGGTGGTAACGCCAGCAATGGCACCCCAGCTCGCTGCTTCCTCGATTTCATTCAGGTCGGCAGTGTCCAAGAAAAACTTCACTTGGATTTCCTCCTTAACGTGGGAATAGCTGCGCGAAACGCGCTGATACATCGGAGTGATGTATGTGGAAATGGGAACTGCTCGCGACACATGCGCTGCGCGAACGCTTCAATAGTACCAAACGTAGATGCGGATGCAAGGAAAAACCCACGGAGCCCATATTCGAGACACGCATGAAAAAACGATTGGCGCCCCTACTGGACGCCAATCGCTCGATGCCGGAGGGTGACATCTTATTCCGAAGCCCCTGCATGCAATGCATGCGTCTGCAGAGCGGGGCCTAACGACTCAGTTTCCAACGTGCCGAGTGAACACCTACAGGGAAGCAATGTAGTCACGCGCCGCGTTTGCCGCATTGCGTCCCGTGTTCACCTGATTGCCCACGGCCGTACCGGGCATGTTCTGCGTATACACGTTGCGCCAAAGCATGGCCCCATCCAGCCCCACGGCATACAGGCCGGGAATGGGATTGAGATCCTCGTCAAGCGCCTCGCAGCGAATGTTGGTCGTGATGCCGCCATCTACGACGACAATGTTGTTCACGATCTTGGCAATGTAGAACGGAGGCGTCTGTATGGGGGCCAAGAACGAGGCGTCCTTCCCCAAGTCGGCATCAAACCCTGCGCTGGCCAGCTCGTTATAGCGAGCTACCGATTGCGCAAGCTGCGCTGTATCGAGCCCGAAATGACTGCCAAGCTCTTCGATGCTGTTCGCGCTAAAGACGCTTTCGGGATAGTCTCCCGCCGTAGCCTTGTCCAAGATGGCCTGGTCGTGCTCGTCCAAGCCAAGGCCGTTAACAAACGCCTGGTCGAAGATTGCATAGTTTTCCTTGTTACCCAGGCAAGCGCAAGCGTTGGCCGCCATGTTGTAGACCACTGCAATGGATTCATCGCAAAAGCGATTGGCGTCCTGGTCAACCCACAGCGCAGGCCCCAGGGCAACCAGGCCATTACCACCATTCAACGGGCTGTTGTAGGGAACCGTCTCGTCGCTCCCGAACGCCGTTACGCCTTGGAACGATTGAATGGCAGCATCGGAAAGGAAGCTCTTCGCGCCCATTTCGCTTGCCATGCGATACCCATCGCCCGCTACATTGGGCGAGCAAACGATCATCATCTCATCGACTTTTTCCTGCGTCCAACCCGTTTCCTTCAGGTACTCCGGATTCGCGCCAATACCACCCGAAGCGAGGATGACGGCCTTTGCCTGAATCTGGTACTCGCCATCCTTTCCATCGACCACGACGCCGACGATTTTGCCATCCTCCTCGATGAGCTGCGTCGCAGGGGAATTGAAGCGAAACTCGACGCCATTCGCTTCGGCAGCGGCCTGCATAGGCGGCACGTATCCAACCGCGCCCGCATTGTCTTTCCACCAATGCATGGTGTTATAGAGGCCCACATGATAATTATCGACCACGCCGCTAAACTGCACGCCCTGCTTCTGCAACCATTCGAAGTTGTCAGCCGACTTACTTACCAGGTCGTACCAGAGGGCACCGCTGCTGCGCCATTGCGATTCGCTCAGCTCGGTATGCACGATTTCGCTCGCGGAAATCTCGATTCCCTGCTCTTTCTGAAGCGTGGAACCCACCGCGAAGATTCCCTCGGTTCCCATGCCGTTGCCACCAGCAGCTCCGCCCTTTTCGAGAACGATGACCGATTGGCCGTTTTCGGCCGCCTGCACGCACGCAGCCAAGCCCGATATGCCCGCGCCAACCACGACCACATCCACCGATTCAGCCTGCGGGTCGAGCGAGACGCGTTGCACCTCGGCGCTCGCCTCCTTGGTTTTCGCGCTCTTTGCAGAAGGCGCGCACGAAGCCAAGCCCACGGCAGACACCGCCGCCATTGCGGACCCCGCAAGAAACGCCCTACGATCCATCTTCACCTGCGTCATATGAAACCCTCTCTTGTGTATGCCACCAATGACGCACATGGTAGAAACGAAAAATCGTTATATCAATTTGGATATGTGGCTATAAAGTGCCTGGTAAAAGGGTTGTATAGAAATTGGAGGGCGCAAATAGTTACAGACGTATGCCTATTTTCGGGAAGACAGGCGCAGATTACTGTGCATGCGGGTATACCACGCAGCCAACACGACTTCGCCCGACTCGCTTAACCCACAATGGGCCTTCTGCGTAACGGCATCGAGTTCATCACGCGCGCTCGAAGCCACACGCACCCCCTTCGGCGTACAGCGAAGAACCATACGACGCGCATCGAAGGGGTCAACGCGCTGCATAACGAGACCCAGACGAATAAGATTGTCCTTATACAGGGAAAGGCCGCTCTTCTGCAGACAGAGGTACGCGGCAACATCGCTCAGCATCATGCTTCCCCGACCCGATAGGACATCGAGAATGCGATACTCATCGAAAGACAGCCCGCAACCATCACGCAGAATGCGCTTCCACTGGTCAACGAGAACGCGCCATTCCACGAAGTACCCCGAAGAGAAGAACTCCCTCTCCTCATTCCGGCCAGCCCCATTACGCGCATCCATTCCAAAGCCCGGTACGTCATGCCCTCTCAAATTGACGAGCCCTCTGTCAATCATGGAGAAGAGCTCGAATTCGCTGGCTGGCAAAGCAGACAGAAATGTCTCTTGGAGCATAGTAGAAACGCCACGGCACGCTTCACATACGAAGGCTTCGCCCGAATCGCTAAGAGAACACATCATGTAGCGCGCGTCGGTCTCATCATCCGCTTTAGATACGAAGCCCCGATCTTCAGCGTCCAAAAGCAGCGGCAGAACGGTATTGCGACTCAGCATGAGGTAGTCCACGAGCTCAGCAACAGAAACAGGTCGACCGACTTCCGACATACTCAAGAGCAGGGAGAATGCATTGTAGCGAAGGGAGTACTCGCGCTTAAGAAAACGCGAGATGCGCTTGACGTGCTCGTAGATAACCGTGGATGCTTGCATGCTAAACGGTATGGAAGACCCAGCCGGCACGTTGCCCTTTTCTTGCTTTAGGCTCATGGGCAAGACGCACTACCCCAGCAGGGTGCTTTCCCACTCGGACTCGCGGAAGCCAAGCAGCACGAAATCGGGCCCCACCACGACGGGTCGCTTCACGAGCATGCCATCTTCAGCAAGCAGCTTATAGCATCCTTCGGCATCAAGGCCATCGTCGAGCAGCGCCTTGATATTGCGCTGCCGATAGAGCATGCCGCTCGTATTGAAGAAACGCCTGATGGGAAGACCACTAAGAACATGCCACGCACGAAGTTCGTCGGCCGTGGGATTCTGCTCGACAATATGGCGAGCTTCGAACGCGACGCCATGCTGCTCGAGCCATGCTCGCGCCTTGCGGCACGTGCTGCATTTCGGGTATTCCAAAAATAAGACAGCCATGTTCAGCCCTTTCACGCAGGGGATTACAGTCGACGCAAACCCTCCCAAGCCCACATCTCAAGCGGTGCCGGCAGGATTTTGCCAGCAATACGCATGATAAACCCACTTACGCAACACGTGGCAACGGGATAGTTCACGCGATTCACGAACAGCGACCAGCGCACGACGCGCTCGGGAGAAATGCTGGGAGCAGGGTTCTTCACGGTTGCGCCATTGGCCGTCTGACGTGCTACGTCGATGAATTCGGTACGCACCCAGATGGGGCAAACAGCCGTAACGCGAATGCCGCGCCCACGTAGCTCGAAGCGAAGCGCGCGCGTATACGAAAGCACAAACGCCTTCGTTGCCGCATACACGTCCAAACCTGGTAGCGGCTGAAACGCCGCGCTCGAGGCGATTTGCAGAATGCGACTTCCACGCGTCATGAACGGCAGCACCGCCTGAGTAAGGCAGACAAGCGCGTTGCAGTTCACGGTGATCATACTCGACACTTCGGCAGCGGTGAGGTCGGCGTACGTGCCGAACTTTCCGAAGCCAGCGGCGTTTACGAGCAGGCCCACCGTGGGGCTTTCTCTTTCCAGTAGGGAGGAAAGCTCATCGATGGCGCTCGCTTGGGCCAGGTCGAGCGAAATGGCGCGAACGGGCGTAACGCACGCTTTCGCCAGCTCTTCCAAACGCTCGACACGCCGCGCAATTACCCAGAGTTCGTCGTAGTGGCCGCTTTCGTCGGCGACACGCGCGTACTCGCGGCCAAGGCCGCTGGATGCTCCTGTAATGATTGCAATATTCATGGGGGCAATGGTAGCGCGACGCCCCATGAAGCTCAATGCGAAATCCGAGCACATCACCAATCCGTTTCCTTTTCCGAAAAAGGCACGTCAGCACACACGAAGATTCTCTGCGACCTGGGAAAACGTGCGCGGACCAAATCGAAAGCCGCTCTATCGTTTCCTTTTTCGAAAAAGGAAAGAGCACTATACATTCCCATCGAATACGTGAGAGAATACCCAAATCGCAATGCGAAGGAGGGTCGCATGTCGCACATCGAACGCAAAGGAAACATGCCCTGGTACTGCTACACCGGGTTCAACCTGCTTGTGCTTTGGAACTTCGTTACGTTCTCGCTCGACAGCACCCAAGTTTTCTCTCGCGGCGTCTCGCTCGACGTCACGAGCATCGCCTGGATCGCCTTTGCCATCGCGCAGGCCTTTGGCATGATTGCCCTTGCTGCCCTGTCGCGCATAGCGCGTATGCGAAGCGCCTTCGCCTCTTCGCACGCATCCATTGCCGCCGCCGCATTCCTTACATCTCTGGGAACCATCCTTATGACGTGGAACATCACTGCAGTTGGCATATGCGGCGCCATCGTCTCGGGGCTGAGCGTATCGTGGCTCTGGGCATCGTGGGCCCAGTTCTACGCAGCGCTCGAAACGGGCGAGGCGGAGCGCGCCATCATGCGCTCAATGTTCGTTTCGGTAGCAGGAGCAGCGGTGCTCCTTGCCTTGCCCGCAACACCCCGCTTTCTGTGCGCCCAGGCAATCCCGATGCTATCGGCCGCTTGTTCCATCACTGCCGCAGGCTGGTCGGCGAAGCGCAATGCGTGCCACCCCGAACCACCCGCCGAAGAGAAGCCAAGCAAAGACACGCTTGCCCATTCCGTGCTCAGCCTCATGTATGGGCCCGCTGACCGACCCGAAAGCACGATTCGCATCGCCAAAATGGCGATGGGGCTCACCGCCCCGGCCTTCTGCGCGTTCCTCATCACGCCCTTCGTTGCAAATCCGCTCTCCGAGCTGGGAACGCAGCTCTACCCTCTCGTCGTTCTGTCATCGTTTCTGCTTGCCGCGTTGCTCACTTGGCTTTTCCTGCGCGTTTCGCCAAGCGTTACGCTCGCGTTCATCTTTCGATGGCAGATGCCCCTCATCGCACTTGCATGCTCGCTCATCATCATTGGGGCGCCCATGGCGCTCTCTTCGCTCGCACTCAACGCAGCGCTCATCGTCATTTCCGAATTCACGTGGATTTGCCTCTGCCGCGCTATGCGCGCAAACGCAGCGCAAGCACTTACGGTATTCCTGGGCGGATACGCCTTGTTTGACATAGGATCGGCCCTAGGCTCGCTTGCAGCCGCAGGGTACACACACGCCTTCGGCATCGCCCCCATCCCCACGATTCACATCTCCGGTGCCGCGCTGCTCCTCATCGTCGTCGCACTTGTGGTCATGCTACCGGGCCTTGCAAGCAACAGACAGGCAAAGGGAGCCACAACGACCACGCCCGTGCCGACTCCCACAACAGCCGTCAATTCCACGCCCGAAGCCTCGGTACAACTCGATGCATCCATACCGAACGAGAAAGCCACCCCAGCCGAAAAATCCGACGAGCCCATTGAACCCGACGAGGAGTTCTATCGCTTCTACGGCATCACGCCACGCGAACGCGAAATCATCGCTTACCTCATGCGCGGGCGTTCGGTTCCCTACATTCGCGACGAATTGTTCATTTCGCAAAACACCGTGAAGACGCACATCAAGCACATCTACGCAAAGACGAACGTGGGCAGTCGCCAAGAGCTGCTCGACCTTATCGAGAGCATGCGCCCCTAGCGCGTAAAGCAGCCAACCCACGCTCCATGGCGGCCGTTCCAGGTAACGCCTCGCCATGCCGTAATCACCCACCTACCGTAAATAGCGCATCTCACCTGGGATAACAAATATCACCCTTTTAGCGGTATACGCTCCCCCGCCGAAATTCCTACACTCGCCCCGAAGGCATTCGCCTCGGAAACCCCTGGGCGAATGCGAGGTATCGAATGGAGGAGAATATGAATCATTCCGTATCACGTAGGTCGTTTCTAACGGGAGCCGCAATCGCGGGAGGGTCGCTCGTCACCACGGCTCTCGCGGGATGCGCATCGCCCAAGGCGGCTTCCACGCGCACAGCCGAAGCAAGCACGACTACGACGTCCGAAAACTGGTGGGGCGAACCCGCCGACGAATCGTCATTTACCATCTCGCAGGAAATCGAGACCGAGATCCTCGTTTGCGGCTGCGGTCATGCCGGCATGACAGCGGCACTCGTTGCCTCCGAGCAGGGAGCCGATGTTCTGGTCATCGAAAAGACGGGCACCTATGGCCTCTTCCGCACCTTCCCCGGTGCCGTCGATTCGCAGGTGCAGAAGGACGCAGGCGTGACAATCGACAAGCAAGCACTTGCCAACGACATCATGCGCTACGCAAGCGGTCGCGCCAATCAGTCGCTCATCAACCTGTGGATCAACGAAAGCGGCGAATGGTTCGACTGGTTCTGCGGCGTCATCGAGCCCGAAGGCGTACGCATGACGGCCGAACCCGACGTGGGAAGCGGCTGGCATGGCTGCTATCGTGCATGGCCCACTTCGATGGTCGAGCATATCCCCGAAGAGAAGGCCGACAATTCGGCGGCCACGCCCAGCATGGGCCCCATTCTGGTGGAAATCGCCCAGAAGCAAGGCGCGCAGTTCATGTACAACACCGAGCTCGTGCAGTTCGTAAAGGAAGGCAGCAAGGTCGTAGGCTGCATCGCCAAGACGAAGGATGGCTACGCGCGCATCACCGCCAGCAAGGGCGTGCTGCTCTGCACGGGTGGCTACGAGGGCAGTGCCGAGCTCATGGAAACGCTGAACCCGGCCGCCTCCGCCACTGTTGCCTGCGCGCAGTATATGATGCAGAACGACGGCGCCGGCATGAAAGCGGGCATTTGGGCTGGCGGCGTAAAGGACCCCGACCCCACCGCCATGCTCTTCGACCGTGGCGGCCTGGCACCTGGCGCCGAAACGGGCTTCCCCGTTCAGGGCCAACTCTTTTGGATGGGAAGCCAACCGTTCCTGAAGGTAAACACGCAGGGCAGGCGCATCGGTAACGAAGACGTTCCCTATGACAGCATGATTGCATCGGCGAGCATCCAGAAGGATCACGTATGGTGTTCTATCTGGGACGCCAACTGGAAGGACCATGTAAAGCAATTCCACACGCTGTGCTGCTCGCGCATCGAGCCAAGCCCCACGCCCGACGCCTGGTCGTTCACCTACGAGGCCATCGAGGGCATGAACATGGGCCTGAAGCAGCAGGGCATCATCTTCGAGTGCGATACGCTCGAGGAGCTGGCCCAGAAGCTCGAGATCCCCGTCGATGAGTTCGTGAACACCGTGAACGAGTACAACGCGATGTGCGCAGCAGGCGAAGATACGCAGTTCGGCAAGGACGCGAAGGACATGCTTGCCCTTACCACTCCGCCCTACTGCGGATGCCGCGTGGGCAGCGCGCTGCTCTGCACGCTCGACGGCCTGCGCATCGACACCGACTGCCACCTGCTTACCGAAAACGGCGAGGTCATCGAGGGTCTCTGGGCCGCAGGCAACTGCACGGGCGGCTTCTTCAGCGACAACTACCCCGAGCTCATCCCCGGCATCGCCAGCGGCCGCACCGCCACCGAGGCACGTCACGCAATCCTAAACATGCTCGGTATGAAGTAGCCAATCCCTTTGCACCCCGCTGGTCTCCCCCTACGCCAGCGGGGGTTGCAACAATAGAATGCACGGACAACCCCCTCACCGTGTTTCTCGCGACCCGGCATCGTTTCCCTCCCACGCGATTGCCGGGTCGCACGCTTTGCGCGCGAGGAGTTCCTTTCGTCCCATGGGATTTCCGGATTTCCGACCCTTTTCGAGCCCAGCAAATTTCGCGAACTGGGGAAACGTCTGCGCTAAGAGTTATCCAGGTCGCAAGCCGATGGGATTTCCGGAAATCCCATCGGCGCGAGAACAGTCGCAGCGAGCACAGCCGAACAGCCGCTTGTCTTTTTCCGGAAAAATGTATTGCACTTGGAGTATCTTGCGACATAAGCCCAGGTCGGAAAATTTTCGAGCGCGGAACCAGCTCAAAAACGAGCCCAAAACGTACCTTTTCCGGAAAAATGTAATCGAGGTAGATGGCGTAGCACATGCGGATGATAGTTCCTAGAGATTCTCCAGCTAACTATTCCGAAAAGAAATCGCCCGAACGGCTCATGATGGACCATCCGGGCGCGTCAGCGCTATCGAAGGCAAAGAAAGACACTAATCGCCCTTCGTCTTCTCAGCATACAACTTGAACAGATGTGCAACGATCTTTTCTTCATCGCCGTTAAAGTCAACGCCATACGCAGCCTCGACCGCTCTATCGAGTGCAAGGTGGGCCTCGCGAAGGTCATCGGGCATTTTGTCGGGGTCGTAAAGCTTTGCAAGCGCCACATCCGGATACAAAGCACGCACGTCAAGTACGCTCTGCGCACATCGTTCGATTGCGGCAAGCTGAGACTCATCCGGTCGAGGCCAGACAAAATTGTTATACACTACGCCGCCGGAATACCTATACCGACTTTCCAGCCGTCCCGCCACAACGCGCATCCAGGCATTGTGAAACTGAGAATGAAGCACGCCGAAGTGATAGAGGGTCGCGTCGGGAGCAAGGAACACAAGGTCGGAGCAAAATGTTTCCGGGCCGATAAAGCCAAGGGGGACATAACGACGCCGTTCCGAAGAAACCTTCGGAATGAGGATAGACGTGCCATTTGCTATAATCTCAGTCCCATAGTGCTGAGGAACACTTGCAGCCTTTTTCGTCTGAACCCTATTCGAGCTCTCTCTAAACACACGAACCTTTTCGATTCTCTCTCGACATAAAGGCAAGTCTATAAGGTCCCGCTGCGTCGCCTCCCCAAGCCAAAGCGTATAGCGAGGTTTACCATTAAGAAACTCCGCCGACCCAAGCCATCGATGAAAGTACTTCGAAGCCGCAGGTTCCTTAGAAAGAAACTCTTGCATTTCTTCCTCTTTGAAAAGGTAATTCCCTCCATCGATAGGCTGAGACCCGATGCCAATTTTCGGAACATCGCATAGTGGCTTGCTGCGATTCCACACAAACACGTCAGGAGCGCTCGAGAGGTAAGCGTTGATGTTTTCGGGATGCGAAACGACCGCCTCCGCATCAGGCCCTTCGTGGCTGAAAAGCGTCTTCTCTCCGCCCAGCTTCGAGAAACCAACGATTACGACAAACACGTGCGCTTGACCAGCTGCTTCGTTGCGCCAACGAAAGGTGTTATAGGCAAAGTCGATACGTACGCCCATGTCGTAGATAGGCTTCCATACATTAGCGACCTGCTCACCCTGGCAAATCGAATTGGTCGAAACAAAAGCACATCGAATTGAATATTCTTCAACGAACTCCGATGCCTTCATATACCAACCGGCAACGTAATCGACGTTGCCGCAATTCTTTGCCCCATGGAAAACCGCTTGGATGTCGGCCTTCTGCTCCTTGCTTTGCATACGGGCCCCATAGAACGGCGGGTTGCCAACTATGTAATCGCACTCTTCAGCAGGAAGAACGTCGTTCCAGTCGATGCGCAGGGCATTCCCGCAGGCAATATTGTCGTTGCTCTTCAGGGGTAGCGGATCGATCCAAACGCCCAGGATGTCGCGCGTCTGGTCGAGCATTTGCAAGTCGGCAATCCAGAGCGCCGTCTTGGCTACCTCAACTGCGAAGTCGTTAATCTCGATGCCATAGAACTGGCGGATGCTCACCTGGATCGGATCCAGGTCGCCGCCTAACGCCAGCTGGTCACCATACAAGCCCTCGAGAACGCGATTCTCGAGCTTTCGCAAAGAAAGGTAGCTTTCTGTAAGAAAGTTCCCCGAGCCACATGCCGGATCCAGAATCTTCAAACTGGCCAGCTTCTGGCGAAACGCCTTCAGCTTGAACTTCCGCTCCTTTTCGGTGGCAGAGCCCTCGATGCGCGTAAGCTCCTCTTTCAGGTCGTCCAGGAACAACGGCCCAATGAGCTTGTGAATGTTCTCGATGCTCGTATAGTGCATACCACCCGACCTGCGGGTTTCCGGGTTCAACGTGCTTTCGAACACGGCGCCGAAAATCGTGGGGCTAATGTTGCGCCAATCGAATTCGGCACTCGCCTCTTGCAGCAACAGGAAGCGCGTATCCTCATTGAACTGCGGAATGATGATATCCTCCGCAAACAGGCCGCCATTCACGTACGGGAACGCAGCCAGGTCCGGGTCGAGATATGGGTCGCGCTCCTCCTTCGGCGTCTTCAACACGCCAAACAGGTCGATAAGCGCCTGGCGCATATGGTTCACCTGGAAGTTCTTCAGGTACTTGTAGAACGCATTGCGCTCATGCAGCAAGTCGGCATCTTCCGCATACAGCAGGAACACGATACGTGTGATGAGCATATTCAAGCTGCGCTGCTCGCGCTTATCGTTTTCGATATCCAGATACGCCTTGGAGAACGCATCGTACAAGCGCCCGACCACTTCGCCGGCAGCAACGCTCAGCTCTTTCTCGCGCTCCAGGCGGCTGTTCTCCAACTTGGTGAAAAACTCGAAGCGATGCAGTTGATTCGGCAGGTCTTCCAAGGCGATAGCCTCGTAGTTTGTCTCGGCATTTTCGTCATCCAAATCGTAGATGCGAATCTCGTCGAAGTTGCACGTAAGGATCCATTGCGGCATGACGCTGCGAGGCGTGATGTTATCGGCATACCATTTCGCCTGCTCGAACGGCGTAACCATGCGCGGATTACCACGACGGTCCTTGCCACGTTGCTCGGGTTCATCCAAGCTGACACCACGTGATTTGTTCTCGATGAGAATCGAACGGTCCTCGTAGAACACGTCAATGCGACGGCCCTTTACCTTGCGTTCGAAATCAAGCACGTGCGTCGCGTTGGAAATGCCCAGCACTTCTTGGCATAGCTCAATCCAGAAGCTGTTTGCCTCGCGCTGTTCGTTTCCTTCCGCGGCCAGCCACCGCTCCACGAACTGCGTTGCCGCTTTCTTACGCTCGGTTGGGGTCATACGGTTCCTCCGTTGAATCTAGTGTGCTGGGATATTTTCCCACCGAAGCCCAGCTGGGGCAACGTTAATTCGCCCAGTAAAGGCACGCCCCTCTCGGAAATCCGGGAATCCCACTCGCCAGGAGGAAGGTGAGCGCGAAGACCCTACGAGTGCTACACTCACCCCGTGAGAGTAGAAAGGGCAATACATGTTCGCTGACGCTATCGTTATCTCGAAAAACCTGTTCACGGGCCTGGACGACACGACCCAACCCGGAGCCTTCGCCATTCAGGGCGAACATATCATGGCCGTGGGCAGCGAAGCGGACATGATGACCTACGCGCAATGCTCCACGCGCATCATCGACGCAGGCGAAGCATTCGTCTGCCCTGGGCTACACGATTCGCACCTGCACTTCTTCCATTCCGCGCTCTACGCATCGCCCCTGGCCATGCGCTACTGCGGAACAAGCGAGCAGGATTGCGTCGCCGCGCTTGCGCCCCTGGCCGCACGACGTCCCGAGGGCAGCTGGCTACTCTGCCAAGGCTGGCGCAACGCCCACTGGAACCCCTCGACGCTTCCTACCAAGCACTCGCTCGACGCCGTCTACCCTAACCAGCCCGTTGCCATGTACTCGGGCGATGCCCACACGCTCTGGCTGAACAGCTACGCCTTGCAGCAGCTGGACATCCGTAACGACTCGCCCGACCCCGAAGGCGGCAGCTACGAACGCGACGAAAATGGCGAGCTCACGGGCCTTGTCCACGAAGCAGCCGCCATGGCGCTCATGCCCCGCATCGTGGAATCATTCACGCCCGACGAACTGGCAAGCGCATACCGCGCGCTCATCAATCGCTGCGTGGCGCATGGCATCACAAGCATCTGCGATATGTCGCTCATGGCACTGCCCGGCCTCGACTTCGTACGCGACGACATCTTTGCAGAGCTCGAACGACGCAACGATCTGAACATCCGTGTGCACATGTTCCCCACGCTCCTGGAAGACACGAGCCGCCTTACGCGCATGCAGGAATCCTATACGGAAGGCAAGATGCGCGCCTGCGGGTTCAAGCAGTTCTTCGACGGCGTTTCGAGCCAGCATACCGCCTGGGTGAAGGAGCCCTACACGAACGCGCTCAGCGAGCACGACTGCGGCCGACCCACCATCGACCCCAACAAGATGCGCGAACTGGTAATGAAAGCCCAGCGTATGGGCCAGCCTGTTCGCGTGCATGCAATTGGAGACGAAGCGATTCACGTCATCCTCGACATCTTCGAAGATGCACGCGAGGCAGCAGGGCCACTTCCCCAGGGAAAGCACCACTGCATCGAGCACCTGGAAAACTTCCAGCCCGCCGATATCGCACGGCTAGCGCAGCTCGATGTCGTAGCCGCCGTGCAGCCCATGCACATCACGCTCGACCCCGGCGCCCCCGAAGCCGACTTGGGTCCCAAACGCGTGCCGTACATGTGGCCCTTCCGCACGCTGCTCGACACGGGCGCAACGCTCGCCTTTGGCACCGACAGCCCCGTCGTGGACATCGATCCGCGCCCTGGCCTGTTCACCGCCGTAACGCGCCAGTTCTTGCCCGCGCAGCAACCCGAAGAAGGCTGGCTGCCCACCGAGCGCATTACGCAAGCAGAAGCCCTGCGCGCCTACACGCTTGGCAGCGCACGCGCCTGCAGCCGCGAAAGCGAACTGGGAACCATCGAACCTGGCAAGCTTGCCGACTTCGTCATCTGGGACACGAACCTGGTGTCATGCAATCCCGTCGATATCCTTTCCGCCCAAGTTCAACTAACCTACCTGGGCGGGAAAGAAGTGTTCCAGGCAAATTAACAAAACCCGCAAACCCGCTAAAAGGTGACAGCAGGTACGTCCCCCTGTCACCCGAAAGCGAGCGGGATCGAAAAGCGTGCAGCTGGCGAGCGCAGTAGGCCCGACAAGCGAAGGAGTTGGCTAAGGCCAACGACTAGAGCTTGGAGCGCCTAATGCGCCGCCAGATGTGCGCGCTAGGCTTGGTTCTCCTCTTCAACAAGGTTCTCCACGCCATACATCTGGCGCAAACGCGGCTTTTCGATCTTGCCCGTAGCATTGCGGGGCACGTCGGCGAAGATGACCTTGCGCGGACGCTTGTAGCGCGGCAGCGATAGGCAGAAGTCGTTGAACGCGTCCTCGCTCAGCTGCTCGCCCGGCTTCAGCTCCACCACGGCGCACGTGATCTCGCCTAGGCGTTCGTCGGGCAGGCCAATAACCGCCACGTCCTTGATAGCCGGATGCGCGGAAAGGAAATCCTCGATCTGAACGGGATAGATGTTCTCACCGCCACTGATGACCACGTCCTTCTTGCGGTCAACCAGCCACAGGAAGCCATCGTCGTCCAGACGCGCCATATCGCCCGTGAACAGCCATCCATCGCGGATGGTCTTCGCCGTTTCCTCGGGATCGCCATAATAGCAGCGCATGATGCCCGGGCCCTTCACGGCAAGCTCGCCCACCTGGCCCTGCGGCACCTCGTTGCCCGACTCGTCGACCACGCGCGCTTCCCAGCCATAGCCAGGCACGCCAATGGCGCCCACATGATCGATGTTCTCCACGCCCAAATGCACGCAGCCAGGACCCGTCGATTCGGAAAGACCGTAGTTCGTATCATACTGATGATGCGGGAAAATGCGCTCCCAGCGGCTGATGAGGCTCTTCGGCACCGGCTGCGCGCCAATATGCATAAGGCGCCACTGGTCGAGCTCGAAATCCTCCAGCTTCAGCTGGCCCGACTCTATCGCCACCAAAATATCCTGCGCCCAGGGAACGAGCAACCAGACGATCGTGCAATGCTCTTCGCTGATGGCGTCGAAGATGATATGGGGCTTGATGCCGCGCAAGATGACCGCGGGGCTTCCCGCCACCAGACTGCCAAACCAGTGCATCTTCGCGCCCGTGTGGTACAGCGGAGGAATAAGCAGGAACGTGTCATCGTGCGTCTGGCCATGGTGCTTCTGCTCCATCACAGCAGACTGAGACAGGCTGCGATGCGCATGCAAGATGGCCTTCGGAAAGCCCGTGGTGCCACTGCTGAAGTAGATGGCCGCGTCGTCATCTTCCGTAATGGGAATCATGGGGTCGGAGCTGGGGCAGTTATTGGCCAGCACGCCGTAGTTTTCCGCGAACGTGGGGCAATCGTCGCCCACGTAGAACAGCAGGCGATGCGCAGCGTGACGCGGAACGATCTCTTCCACGCGACCCGTAAACTCGGGCCCGAAGACGAGCACGTCGACGTTCGCCTTGTCCATGCAATAGGCAATCTCGTCGGAGGTGTAGCGGAAGTTGAGCGGAACCACCGTAGCACCGCATTTCAGGACGCCGAAGTAGATGGGAAGCCATTCCAGGCAGTTCATGAGCAAGATGGCCACCTTGTCGCCCTTACCCACGCCACGGGAAAGGAGCAGATTGGCGAAGCGATTCGCCTTCTCGTCGAACACGCCCCACGTAATGGTGCGACGATACGGCTGCGTTTCCGTGGACTGGATGAGGTCGTAATCGCGCCAAGTCACGCGAATGGGTTCCTGAATGGCGGGATTGCGCTCGATGAGGGCAATCTCGTCACGGTACTGCACTGCATTGCGTCGCAGAAGGTCGGTAATGGGCATGTGGGCTTCCTCTCGCTTTATCGCTATGCAGCATAGTAGCGCACGCGGGGCGAAAACGCCCCGCGATATCGATGAACTGCTGGTTTACACAAGGATACGAAGACTAGCGCGTCTCCCACATGTGGTCGATGGGGCCACTTCCCCGCCCCAAACCCGGATCGTGCTCGAGTGCACCCGTGATGTAGGTCTTCGCCTTCGAAACGGCGGACTGCATGTCGAAGTCGCGCGCCAGGCCGCAGGCAATGGCACTGGAAAGCGTGCAACCTGCACCATGCGTATTCGGCGTGTCGATATGCTTGTGGCGCAGCCAGACCTCACGACCATGCTCAGTAAGCAGCAGGTCGTCTGCAGCGTTTTCCAGATGCCCGCCCTTCATGAGCACCCACTTGCCTTCCCCGCCCATGGCCTCCTGAATCTTGCGAGCAGCCGTAGCCATATCCTCCTCGTTGGAAATGGCATGCTGGGCAAGCACGACCGCTTCGGGGATGTTGGGCGTAACGATGTCGGCCAGGGGAAGCAGCTTCTCAACGAGCGCATCGACTGCTTCGTCGGCCATGAGCACCGAACCACTGGAGGCAACCATCACCGGATCGAGCACGATGTTCGTAGCTTGCGCTTCCACGAGCGATTCGGCAATGGCATTCACGATGCCACTCGAGCCCACCATGCCAACCTTCACCGCATTGGGGCGAATGTCGTCGAAGACCGTTTTCACCTGCAACGAAACGAACTTCGGATCGCATTCCACCACGCCGAAGACACCCTGGGTGTTCTGGGCCGTAACGGCGGTAATGGCCGTTTCGGCGTAAAGGCCATGGGCGATAATGGTCTTTAT
Organism: Denitrobacterium detoxificans; assembly: GCF_015062615.1. GTDB lineage: Bacteria > Actinomycetota > Coriobacteriia > Coriobacteriales > Eggerthellaceae > Denitrobacterium > Denitrobacterium detoxificans_A. Next base: position 234,050 of record NZ_SUUH01000002.1, on the reverse strand, counting down.
ATCGGCCTGGATGCCTGCGCCGCCACTAGAATCGGAACCTGCGATGGATAGCACTGCCGGAATCATGCGCATCCCCTCTTTCCCCCGATGATGCGGCCAATTGCCGCGTTCCTTTGTTCTAGTGTAGCCCATTTTCGAACACAAAACGTCCACATATTCGAGAGCGGCGTTAATTGGAAAAAACGCAGAGCAGGAAACGCGAAAGAAGGAGAATGAAGCGGGTCTATAAGCCGGGTTCTGTCGTTTAAGACAACTATTTATCTAGGACGCACCTTGCGATGCGCCTCGAGCACGCAACCCGAGTGCACGGCGGGCCACCGCATAGCACTCCTATTTGCGCTTGCTTCGGATGGGGTTTACCAAGCTACGCCGTTGCCGACGCACTGGTGCGCTCTTACCGCACCGTTTCAGCTTTTCCAGCCCGAAAGCTGGAGTCTTCTTTTCTGTGGCACTTTCCATCGGGTCGCCCCGCCCAGCCGTTAGCTGGCATCCTGCCCTGTGAAGCCCGGACTTTCCTCATGCCTAAAAGGCCCGCAGTTGTCCGACCCGCTTCAGGTACGGTATTCTAGCAAACATACCAAGGCCATATCCCGAAGTACAGACAAGGAGCACGTATGCGCAGGGCCGCACTGGTGGGTACCGTAGATTTCAACGCCGAACACTACGCCAAGCAGGACATCCACTGCACGATTGCCGTCGATGGCGGATATGCGCAACTTGAACGTGCGGGCATCAAGCCCGATATCGCCCTGGGCGATTTCGACTCGCTGGGATACGTGCCCACGCTTGGCAGCACGCGTGTCTTTCCCCCTATCAAAGACGAAACTGACATGGAGCTCGCCTGCCGCGCCGCGCGCGAGGAAGGCTGCGACGAGCTGCTGCTCTACGGATGCCTGTCGCGACGACTCGATCACACCATCGCGAACCTGCAGCTGCTCGCTGGCCTGGCCAGCTTCGGCGTACGTGCCTTTGGCATTGGCGACGCCTTCGCCATCACGGCGCTATCCGCGCAAGGGGTGCAGCGCATCGACTTCGAGGCATTCGACCCTACCCCGCTCGACGGAGGCAGCTACGGGCGCTGCATTTCCGTCTTTGCCTGCGGCGGACCAGCCGACTGCGTTACCGAACGGGGCCTTGCCTACGCACTCGATCACGAAACGCTTCGCAACGATATCTCACGTGGGGTTTCCAACGAGTTCACCGGCACCAAGGCAAGCGTACTAGTGGAAAGCGGTTCGCTCCTCGTATGCTTCCCCCTGGGCGCCTGGGAGCACATCCAGCGTTAGCTTGCTCCGCATCGAGCCCTAAAGACAACCGCGCAGACGACATGTGCCAATAGGCGCTATTACGCATGCGCGCAAAAGCGAACGGAAGCGCACTGCCCACCCAAACATGCCATAACGCCCGCATGTGGGCACAAAAAAAGCGGGGCTGGTTTCCCAACCCCGCATGCTAGGCAATTGGATTGCGCTTAGTCGACGTCGTCGAATTCGAAGCCGTCGTCGGTATCACCGAAGCCGCTGAAGTCCTTTTCCACGTTCGTGGCCTTGGGCGTAGCGGGCGTAACCACGGCAGCGGAGGAAACCGTAGGCGTGGTGTACGCAGCGGCGGTAGATTCGCCAGCGTAACCGTAGGCATCGGCACCCGAGGAAACCGGCGGCGTAAGGGTGCGGCTGGAAGAGATGATGTGGCTACCGCGAGCGGCGCCAGCCTTGCCAGCCTGCAGGTCGGACAGAATGTCCTGAGAGCTGCCGATGAAATCGGAAAGCATATCGGTGAAGCGGTCGCGCGCGGCCTCGCGGTCGTCTTCGAGCTTCTTGATCTGCTCGAGCACGCGCTGCTTTTCCTCGTTCGCCTTATCCAGAATGCGCTGGGCTTCGTTCTGGGCGTCTTGACGGGTGGTTTCCGCGGCGCCATTGGCATTTGCCAGGATTTCGTCGGCAGAACGCTGAGCGATGATGAGCGCCTGGGCGATGGCGGAGTCTTCGGCCTTGTGGTCGGCGACCTGAGCTTCCAGCTCGCGGATGCGGGCATCGCGCTCGGCAATGTCGGCGCTGGTGGCGCCACCGCCAACGATTTCGGCCTTCACGGGCTCGGCAGCCTTGGCGCTTGCGCGCTTGGCGTCTTCGAGCTCTACCAAAAGCTGTTCGATGCGATGGGCCTGGTCGTCGAGTTCGGCAGCGATGCGCTCCAGGAAGACATCGACCTCGTCGACGTTGTAACCCTTGCGGTCGATGGAGAAGCTCACATTGTTCACGTCAGCAGAAGTGAGTGCCATGGGAAACCCTTTCATTTCTTATGCTGTTCAGAGCGCCTAGAACAGACGAACCAGCAAACCTACGAGTAATTGTAATACAACCAGCGCAATTATGGGCGAGACATCGATTGCGCCGCCAATGGGCGGGATGATCTTCCGGAAGAGATTGAGATACGGATCGCAAATCTTCTGGAAGAACCTGAAGATGTCGGCCATAACGCCATCGCGCCTAATGGGGAACCACGTAAGCACGCAATACACCAAGATGAGAAGCGAATAGACCTGGCCTACCTGGTAGATGACATAGGCGACCACTACATCACGCCCTTCGAACGGAGGTCGCGAATCTCATCTTCCGTAAGCGCGTTGCCGCGCGTGATGGCGAATACCTTCTCGGCGATGGCATCGACGCCCGCATCGAGCGCGGAAGCCACGCCAAACGAGAAGTCGAGGATGCGCTTGGAAAGCTGGTTGGGCGTATCGTGCAGGCTAAGCACCACAGCGTCGCCCGCCTTCAGGTTACGCGCTACGCTTTCTACCTCGGCGTACTCGTGCGGAGCGATGACGATGACCTTGCGCGAGGGAGCATGGGAGGAAACGCCCGTACCCTCGTAGGCCTTGTAGGGATCGTACGAACCGGTAGGACGGTTGTAACGCGCGGTATGCGTGCCCTGCCCCACGGCAGATCCGGGAGCGCTCTTCTCCTTACTGGTGGGCTGAAGGGCCGCACGCGTGGGAGAAGAATCGAAAAGCGAATTGTAACCACCAGAACGCGCCGTGCGCGTGGTGGATGCAATGGGATCTTCCTCGGGGCGCTCCTGCGCGGGAATGCCGTCGATTTCAGCACCCGAAGGGGTGAAGTCGCTGGCACGACCAACGCTTGCACGACCCAAGCTGGAAGAACGACGCGACGTATCGCGCGAAAGAGAACGCGGACGCGGCGTGTTCGCACGCACGTCGTCGATGCTTACCAATGCGGGGTGAGAGGCCGTGGTACGGCGCTCGGTTACATCGCCCGTGGAAGTGCTGCCGTAGGTGCTACGGCGCCGCGAGCCAGCGGAACGCGTGGTAACGGGCTGATACGAATCGTACGCGGAACCCGCAGGGGCATCCTCGTAATCGTCCTCGTACTCCTCGTACTCGTCATATTCATCGTATTCGTCGGCGTACCCATCGTCGTAGGCGCCATTACCGCCCAGGCCGAGCTTGTTCTTGATGCCGTCAAACATGCCCGAGCCCTGCCCCGAACGTCCGAATCCTGACAATGCCATGGCTGCTCCATCCTATCCGAATGCGCGATATGCGCGATTCTCCAACAAATTCCGCCGTGGCGGACTAACTTACCCCTTCTCAGGCGAAATCCTCACTGAAGATAGCGCGTCCAATACGTACTATAGTAGACCCCTCTGAAATGGCACAACGCCAGTCTTCACTCATGCCCATAGAAAGTTCAGACAAGGGCAAACCCTGCGCACCGCGCCATTCGCGGTTGATCTTCTGTTCCAATTCCCGCAGATGAGCGAACGTTTCGCGGGCGATTTCCATGTCGCCGCGGGGCGCCATGGTCATAAGGCCACGCACGCGCACATGTGCCAGACCCTCGGCCACGGAAAGCAATTCGTTAATCTGCGTGGGGGCAATGCCACCCTTGCTCTCCTCACCCGAGACGTTCACTTCAAGCAGGATATCCTGAACCTTTCCCACCTGCTGCGCAGCGGCATCGATCTTGGGGAGATGAGAGGCCTTGTATACCGAATGCATGAGCGTGGCGCAGGGAACGATGTCATGAATGCGCCTCGACTGCAGGTTCCCAATGAAATGCCATTGCTGGTTGGGATACGCGGCATGCTTTTCCATAAGCTGCTCGGGGCGATTCTCGCCGAAGGCGCATGCCCCGGCATCGATGGCCTCCTGCACACGCGGAGCCTGCACCGTCTTGGAAACTGCCAAGAGCGTGACCTGGAAAGGATCGCGTCCGCAATCACGGCACGCCTGGGCCACTTCAGCGGCAACGCGCGTATACTGCTGGGAAATTGTCATTACTCGGTAAGCCTTCTTTCTCGTTTGTAGTTCGTTTCGGCTTAAAGCGTACTTACGCTATTGTCTCACAGCAAGGGCCCCATGTCTTCCGCAAATGCCCTGCTGGGCGCGATACGAATAGAACTTGCTGGTGTTACAGGCAGTGCAAATGTCCACGTCGGCGATGCGCTCGGGAACAATGCCAGCATGCTGCAAGTCAGTGCAAACCACGCGACCCAAGTCGACATGACGCGCATCGGGCGCGCAATCCTCGCCGAAGGCAATGGAAAAACGCTGCATGAGGTCGTTGCTTACCTCGAAGCATTCGGCATGAATGTAAGGGCCAATATAGGCATTGCATTCGCCAGGCTGGCAACAGGAATACTCGCAAAGCGCAAGCAACGCACGCACGGCCACATGCCCATACGCGCCGCGCCACCCTGCATGGGCCACGGCAAACGCGCCATTGGGCGCAACGAGGATAACGGGCATGCAATCGGCGAAGACGAGCAGGGCCGCACATTGGGCGTCCTCCACCACCAGGGCGTCGGCCCCCTGCTGAGCGGTCTGACGAACAAGGTTTGTCTCGTTCATGTAGCGCCAAATAGCCACATCGGTGCCATGCACCTGCTTGGGCGAAATGATCTGCGCGTTCGGGAAGCCAAGCGCCGAGAGCAGTTTTCTGCGGTTCCCCTGCACCACCGCCGGATCGTCGTCGACATATTCGCCCAGGTTGAGCGAATCGAACGGCGAGACGCTAAAGCCACCGGCACGCTCGGTGAAGGCGATGCGCACACCGGAAGCTTCGAAGAGCGCTTCGTCGGTATACGCATAGATTGCCTCTTCGGAGGCAGAGGCATCGGAACGCAGAAAACGGCCCCGGGACAAGCTTGGAAGCGGAAGTCCTTGGGCCGTTTTCATGAGTGCTTCTTTACGTTAGCGCTGACGTTTCAGGAAATCGGGGATGTAATCCTCGTCGGAGAAACGACCGTTGCCGTTACCCGAAGGAGACGAGTACGCCGGCTGGCTGGGCGCCGCTTCTGCAACGGCATTCGCGGTGCTGGCGAACAGGTCGCGCTGGTAGTTCATGGCCGCCTGAGCAGCTTCCATCTTGAAGCCCGTGGCGATGACCGTAATGCGAACCTGATCTTCCAGGGAATCGTCGACGATCTGGCCGTAGATGATGTTGGCGCTTTCGTCGGCGCAACCTTCCACCACGCGAGCGGCTTCGTCGACCTCGGAAAGCGTGAGGTCGGGACCACCGGCGATAGAGAACAGCACGCGGGAAGCACCGGCGATGCCGGCTTCCAGGAGCTTGGAGTTCGTGGCCTGCTGGGCGGCGTCGAGCGCGCGATTTTCACCAGAGCAGATGCCAATGCCCATCATGGCGGTGCCAGCGTCCTTCATGACCGTGCGGATATCGGCGAAGTCGAGGTTGATAAGACCAGGAATGGTGATGAGGTCGGTTACGCCCTGGATGCCCTGACGCAGGGTATCGTCGGCGATGCGGAACGCCTCGAGCATGCTGGTCTTCTTGTCGACCACCTCGAGAAGACGGTCGTTCGGGATGACGATGAGGGTGTCGACCTTCTGAGAGAGCAAATCGATGCCCTGCTCGGCCTGATTGCGACGAAGGCGACCTTCGAAGCTGAACGGCTTGGTGACAATGCCAACGGTAAGAGCGCCGATTTCCTCGCGGGCAATTTCGGCAACTACGGGAGCAGCACCCGTACCGGTGCCACCACCTTCGCCAGCGGTAACGAAGACCATGTCGGCTTCAGCCAGTGCATCGCGGATTTCAGTGCGGCTTTCCTCGGCCGCCTGAGCACCGACTTCCGGGTTCGCACCCGCGCCGAGCCCACGAGTGAGCTCTTCGCCGATGTGAATCGTCTTGTCGGCATCCGACATGAGAAGAGCCTGATGGTCGGTATTGATTGCAATGAATTCAACACCCTTGATTCCGGCTTCCACCATACGGTTTACGGCGTTCGTGCCGCCACCGCCGACACCTACGACTTTAATGACCGCCAGGTTGTCAGGTCCTTTGATATTCGGCATATTTTCCTCCACAGTGCTGCGTTTGCTCTGCTGCGTTTTTCAAATCCTTGGGTGTATCTGCGTGCAAAAACATGCACACTACGGGAATTGTACACGATGAATAGTCGTTTGCAAATGCTTAGGGGCTGCTCACGCTATTAATTGCGTTCGCCGTCCACAATTATGGAGAAAGCGGACCGCGCTTGAAGCAATTCCGGGCCCCGCAACGCCCCGCGAAAGCAGCACAATGCCTACCTGCGCGAAGGCCCTACGAGGAAAGCGCTCGGTACGTGGGGCTGGTAACGACGCGCACGTTGATGTACGAGATAGCATCGGGATGCTGCTCCATGAGCTCCAGGCACACGCGTTCCTTGTCGCGGATGTTCTCGGCCTCGCCAAAGGCAATCTGCACGCCATTGCTGAGCGTGAGCACGGTATTAGCCGAGTCGGTGGCCGACACCGTGGTCACGGAATCGGCGAGCTCGGTGGAAAGCGACGACACGATGGTAAGGGCGTTGAGCACGCTCTCATCGGTGCACACGGAGCCTACCTGCGGGTTTACGCCATACGGCACGTCGGTGATATGCAGCACGCTTTCGGCGTCCTCGTAGATCTGCTGGCTGATGTTGGCCGCTTCGGCACTCCCCTGCTCGGGAATCTTCATGAGCCACGTGCCATCGGACGCGATAGCCCAATCTTCAGATTGCTGATCGGAAACGGAGGTGATCGTGACGACCGCGGCAATGCTGCGTTCAGTGATGACGAGCTCGAGCGTATCGGGGAAGATGCGATTCACAGCGGCATCTTCCACCCATGCGTCGGATTCCAGGCGCTTCTCGATGGCGCCCGCATCGACGCGCAAGAGCGTGGTGCCCGAGGGAACCTGCGCCAACTCGGTCATTTCGCTTGCCGTAAGGTGAGTGCAACCGGAAACGGTCACCTGCGAAACGGTGAACAGGCTCGACCAGTACACGACCGTGCCCGCAATGGCCAATAGAACCAACAGCACGAACACGATGACGATGCGACGAATGCCGCCCGAGGAAACGACAGGAGAAGAGCCCCTGCGCCCCGCCGAGGAGGCTCGGTTCAATTCGCCAATGGAAACCGACGACACGCGCTGCAAAGGGCGACGCGTGGAAGTACGTGAAATGTTCGAAGGACGGTACGCGGCACGCGAACCCGCACTGCGCTGAGGGGCGCGCGTTCGGCTGGAAGCGGAACGCGCAGTAGGGCGGGAACCCGAAGCCGAGGAGCGACGGCGCGCCCTAGAATCCGAGGAACCGTACCTCCGGTTTGAGTTCGATGCCATGTTCCTGCTTCACCTTATGCTGTGCCAACTGGATAAGTTCAATTACGTCATGCGCGGAAGCCTCGCCGGTGTTCACGATGAAGTTGGCGTGCTTACCCGAAATCTGCGCCCCGCCGATGCGCGTGCCCGACAGACCGCAGCCCTCGATGAGGGCGCCAGCATGCTGGCCGCTGGGGTTGCGGAACACGCTACCACACGAAGGGAAATCGAGCGGCTGCGTGCGCTTGCGACGCGCGAGCGACCCTTCCATTTTCGCACGGATGAACGCTTCCTGCCCGGGCTTCACGGACAGAACGCATTCGAGGATAACCTCGTGCGGCGAAAACGAGGTGCTGCGATAGCCCCACCGAATGTCGCTCGCCGCATAGCGCTTCAGCCCGCGGTCGGGATCGTACGTGGTAACCGAGACGACGCGCGTGCTCATGCCCCGCTCGCTCGTGCCCGCGTTCATACGAATGGCGCCGCCCACCGTGCCCGGCGTACCCACGGCGAATTCCATGCCGGAAAGGCCACGACGAAATGCCTCCTGCACGATGCGCGAAAGCGAAACGGCCGCGCCCACCGTGAAGTGAAGCGACTCCTCGTCGTAATTCCACGTGCGAAATTCGCCGCACAAATGCACGACCACACCAGGAAAGCCCTGGTCGGAAACGAGCAGATTGCTTCCACCGCCAATAACCGTCCAGGGAATGCCCGCTTCCGAACACACCCCAAGCACGCGCTTCAAATCGCCGAACGTAGCCACCTGGGCCCAGCATGCGGCAGGGCCGCCCACGCGCAACGTGGTACGGCGCGCCAGGCGCTCGTCGAAACGGAGCTCGCTTTTGGGGGTCAGGCTAAGCTGGCGCAACGCGCCTATCTGCGAGGGCGTCATAAACCTATGCGTTCGCCTTGTCCTGCAGGGCCGCAAGCAAGCTGGGGCCCATAGCAGTAACATCGCCCGCACCCATGGTGATAACCAGGTCGCCGGGCTTCACGCGTTCAACGAGCGAAGGAACGACATCGAGGCGATGGTGAATGTACGTAAGCGAAGGATGGTCGCTGGAATCTTCCAGCACGTCCATGAACGTCTTGCCGTTCACGCCAGGCACGGGCACCTCGCCCGCAGCGTACACGTCCATGAACGTGACGGAATCGGCCTGATCGAAGGCATGCGCGAAATCGGAACGCAGCACTTCGGTGAACAGGGGAAGACGGGAATAGCGATGCGGCTGGAACAGCACGTGCACCGCATTGAAATCGAGCTTGCGAGCCGCCGAGATGGTGGCAGCGATTTCCGTGGGATGATGCGCGTAGTCGTCGACGATGGTAACGCCATTTGCCTCGCCTACCAAGTCGAAGCGACGACGCACGCCCGCGAACTCGGCCAGGGCGTCGGCCGCAGCCTGCACGTCCTCGCCCACGCCCCACAGAAGGGACAAAGCACCCGCGGCATTCAACACGTTATGACGGCCAGGATTCTGCTTCACGCGGCCCTGCACGGTGGTGCCGTCGGGCATCTGCAGCACGAAGATGCTGCCCACGCCCGAAGCGCCCCACGAGAGGATCTTCACGTCGGCGGACTTCGTCTGGCCGTAGGTGATTACGCGACGCCCCGTGCCACGGGCCAGCTCTACGAGCTTGTGCTCCTCATCGCACACCACGACAACGCCCTCTTCGGGAACGGATGCCATAAACTCGGCAAACTTCGCGTAGATCTCGTTCAGGTCGGAATAGTGATCCAGATGGTCGGCTTCCACGTTCGTCACGAGCACGCCCAGCGGATCGAGATACGTGAAGCTCTTGTCGCTTTCGTCGGCCTCTACCACGTAGTACTTACCCGAGCCGGAATGGGCGTTGGTCTGGTAGGCGCGCACGATGCCGCCAATGAGGAACGTGGGGTCGGCGCCCATGCCATCGAGGATGGAAGCGACCATGGAAGACGTAGTGGTCTTGCCATGCGTGCCGGCAACGGCAAGCGTCTTCTTGCCCATGCCCAGCGCAGCGAGCATGCGAGCACGATGCACGACGGGAATGCCCAGGCGCTTGGCTTCAACCAGTTCGGGATTGTTCTCCATGATAGCCGTGGAAACCACGACGACATCGGGCAGCGGATCGGTGGGAATGTTTTCGGCCGCCTGGCCCACGAACACCGTGATACCGGCTTCCTCGAGCTGCTTGGTATAGCGGCTTTCCTTCAGATCGGAACCCGTAACAACCATGCCCTGGTCATGGGCTACGCGAGCGATGCCGCTCATGCCCACGCCACCGACGCCAATGAAATGAACTCTCTCGATTTGATTCTGCGTCATGACGACCCAATGTACCTTTCGCGCTTCTGCTTTTGGAAACACCTATTCTAGACCGCTGCGTCTAGCGTGTAGCGCCTATCACAACATCTGCCAATTTGCCTGCCGCCTCAGTCGTCTGAAACGCAGCAGCCGCCGCATGCATGCCCTCGCGCACCGACGCGTCGTCGACGAGTTTCGCCAGCAACACGGCAAATTCAGAAGACTCCACCTGGTCGTCGGCGATCATATACGCCGCACCAGCGTCGACGTACTCGCGCGCGTTAGTGGTCTGGTGGTCGGCCGTGGCATAAGGGAACGGAACGAGCAGCGCGGGAATGCCCAACGCGGAAATCTCGGCCAGCGACGTAGCACCCGAACGGGAGACCACGCAGTCGCATGCAGCAAGCACGTCGCCCATGTGATCCTCGTAGCCCACAACCGTCCAGCGCGACTTCAGCTCTTCGGGAATATCGAGCTGTTCGCACACGGTGTCGTATTCCTTCGGACCCGTAATGTGACGCACGTAGAGATTGGGGCGCTTCAGCAGTTCGCGAGCCTGCTGACAGAGCGCCGTATTGATATGGCGCGCACCCAGGCTTCCGCCGAATACCACGAGCATAAGGGCGTCCTCGGGCACGCCCGCATACGCACGACCCGCTTCGCGCGTGGCTTCGAACACCGACGAGCGCACAGGATTGCCCGTAACCACGAGCTTGGAAGCGTCCCCTACCGCATTGCCGGCAACGCGGTACGTAAGCGCCACGGCTGCGGCCTTCTTCGACAGGTACTTATTCGCCAGGCCCATGATGGAGTTCTGCTCGTGCACTACCACGGGAATGCCTAGCTGCTCTGCAGCACGGCCCACGGGAATGCACACGTAGCCGCCAAAGCACACCACGCAATCGGGCTTCACCTCGGTAAACCAAGCGCGAGCCTTCTTCGTGGAGGAATTCATGAGGCGCAGGGCCTTCACGATGGTGGCAGGATGGTTGCGGTTGAACCCCGTGGCGGGAAACGCCGTGAACGGAATACCAGCCTGGGGAACCAAGCGGGACTCCACGCCTTGGGGCGTACCCGCGAAATACACGGTATGGCCACGACGCTGCAGCTCGTCGGCGAGGGCAAGCGCGGGATTGATATGGCCGGCGGTACCACCGCCGGAAACGACGATGTTCATTGTCTATCTCCTTCTACGGGACCGCTGCGTTGAACGTGAGGAGCGCGAGCTACTCGTATTGCGCGGCCTTGTCGATGAGGAACGCGGACGTTCGGAAGAACGGCGGGGACGCTGCGAGGAGCGGGAAGACGTGCCACGCGACGAAGACGTCGGGGATTCCGCGCGCACAACGCGCAGGTTCTCGCGACGCTTCTGGTACAGCCCCGATTCGCTGCCCGACGCGAACGATACGGAAAGAATCATGCCCACAAGCAGATACGAGCCAATCATGGACGAGCCACCCGAGGAAATGAACGGCAACGGCTTGCCCGTAGTGGGCAGAAGGCCGATGACGCAGCCAATATTCAGGAACGCCTGGAATACGAGCATGATGGTACAACCGCCGGCAATCATGGTGCCGAACAAATCGGGGGCATTACGTGCAATGCGCAGGCCCGCCCACAGCACGCAAATGAACAGCGCCACGATGACCACGGCACCCACCAAGCCAAACTCCTCGCCAATGATGGCGAAAATGAAGTCGGTCTCGGCTTCAGGCAAATACAGGTACTTTTCCGCGGAATTGCCCAAGCCCACGCCGAACAAGCCGCCTTCGCCAAACGCATAGAACGCGCGAATGAGCTGGTAGCCAGATCCGTACGGGTCGGCCCACGGGTCCAGGAACGCAAAGCGGCTGGAGCGATAGGCCGCCGAGGCGATGCCGAAAATGGCAACGAGCGCAATGAGGATGAGGAAAACCACGAAGTAGCGAATCGGCACCTCGCCCAGCCACAAAACGGCGACGATACCGACCAAGCAGATCATGGTGGTACCAAGGTCGGACTGCGTAACGAACAGAAGCCCCAAGGGCAGGACCACGAGCAAGCCAGCGCGAATGAGCGCCTGGCCCAGGTCTATTTCACCCTCAACGAGTTCGGCGTACACGCGAGCCGCCATGGCCAGGAAGGCAACCTTGGCGAATTCCGACGGCTGGAAGCTGATGGGGCCAAGGGAAAGCCAACGCTGTGCACCCAGCCCCACCGTGCCAATGAGGGCCGTGAGCAAGAGCAAGATGATGGTGCCAAGCATGAAGGCATCGAGCAGGCGTCCGCGCCAGCGGTAATACGGAATGAAAATCGACATAGCCGCGCACATCACCAAGCTGAACAGAACGATGCCCAGTTGCTTGAACAGATAGCTGGTGACGCTGGCGTCCTCGTTTATGGCTTCAATCGTGGAAGACGAGAAGACCATGATCAGGCCGAATACCGTCAGCACGATGACCGAGGCAACCAGGACCACGCGCGGAATGACAACATCACGCGAACCGCCGAACAGCACCGACGAAGAACGTCGTGCACTGCCGGCCTGGGATGCAGGCAAAGAAGAGTTTTTCCTATCGCGCGCCATCTGCTACCTATGCTTGGGCCCGCTGGGCAACCATCGCCTTGAACACGCGACCGCGCTCCTCGAAACCCGAGAACTCGTCGAATGATGCGCACGCAGGGGAAAGCAGCACGATGTCGCCTTCCTGGGCGTGGCTCAGGGCCTCGTCGAGGGCATCTTCCAGATGGTCGGCCAGATAGACCGGAATGGTGGCCGCCCGGAACGCTTCGGCGAAACGATCGCGCGAAGCGCCAAACAGAACCACGGAGGCACAATGCTCGTTCGATTGTGCTACCAGCTCGTCGAGCGCGGTAAGCTTGTCGGTGCCGCCCAGCAGAACGATGGGACGACGCGGGTCGAAGGCGGCAAGTGCCTTGAGCGTGGCATCCACGTTCGTAGCCTTCGAATCGTTGTAGCAGGATACGCCATGAATCTGCCCACAGCCCTCGAGTCGGTGCTCGAGCGAGGAAAACGTGACGAGTCCCTCGGCAACCGCTGCGGGAGACGCACCTGCGGCAAGCGCGGCAGAAGCGGCGGCAAGCGCGTTAGACACGTTGTGCTCGCCAGGAATAAGCAGGTCGGAGGCCTTGCAAAGCGCATGCTCCTCCCCACCCAGGGCAACCACGAGCATACCGTCGTCACGCAGGAACGCGGCATTATCGCTGCCGCACGCAGAGCGCATGTCGCCCGCAATGCCGCTGGCAGCTCCCACGGGAACGTAGGCAAAACCGCGCTCCTGGGCAGACTGTGCCTTCAGCGAGCGAACCGTGGCACGCACGGTGTCATTCACGGCGTCGAGCACCGCGGTGGCATTCGGGGTGGCAGAAAGGTTGGCCAGCACCTTCAGCTTCGCATCGACGTAGTTCTGATGCGTTCGATGCCAGGTAACGTGATCGGGCGTGATGTTCAGCAGAACGGCAACATTGGGCGCAAAGCGCACGGTGGAAGCCAGCTGATACGAGCTAACCTCGGCAACGTAGACATCAGTCTCGCCCAGACGCACAGCATCCAGGCACGTATCGCCAATGTTGCCCACGGCATTCGCCTTCATGCCAGCATGTTTCAGCAGGTGGGCAATGAGCGAAGTCGTGGTGGTCTTGCCATTGGTGCCCGTAATGGCCACCCACACGGAGCTTTCGGCGCTTTCGCGCCACGCAAATTCAACTTCGCTGATGATCTCGGTGGAAGCCGCCTTCGCGGACAAATAGAACTCGCTGAACTCGGAAATACCAGGCGAGGCAATGCACAGATCGTACGATCCGCTAATAACCTGCGTATCGAATTCGACGGTTGCACCCGCTTCCTGGCACGTGCGTGCAAAGGCGATGGCGTCCTCGTTCGAGGTGCCGCCCGCAATGTGCAGCGACTCGACGCGCGTGCCAATAAGACTCGCGCAATACGAGGCTGCGGCCTTGCCGCTCTTGCCAAGACCCAAAATGAGAACGCGCCCCAGATGTGCCGGGGCGCTCTTACGACCGGAGATGAAACTTGAACCCATGCGTTTACACTCCCATTTCCACGAGGGATTCCGCAAAATAGATGATGAAGCCAATGGCTGCCAGCGTGCCCGAGACGATCCAGAAGCGGATGACCACCTTCACTTCGCTCCAGCCCTTCTTCTCGAAATGATGATGAAGAGGAGCCATGAGGAAGATGCGCTTCTTGGTGCGCTTGTAGTAGAACACCTGGATCATGACGGAAAGGGCCTCGGCCACGAACAGGCCGCCCATGACCAGGGAAAGCACTTCGGTCTTCGTGAGTACGGCCAGACAGGCAAGCGCCGTGCCCAGAGCCAGCGAACCGGTGTCGCCCATGAAGATGTCGGCGGGATACGCGTTGAACCACAAAAAGCCAATGCAGGCGCCGCACAGAGCGCCGGCAAAAATGGACACGTCGAGCATGTCGGAACGATACGCGATGATGGCCATGAACAGCATGACGACCATGACCGTGCCGCTGGCCAGGCCATCCAGACCATCGGTGAGGTTCGTGGCATTGCTCATGCCGGCGATGAGCACCGTCACGAACAGCACGTAGAGCCACGGGATGGAGATGCCATCGCCAATGGGCAGCACCGTGGTAAGCACGCCCATGTCGATGTCGACCACAAACGGAATGCTCACCGTGGGAGCAACGCCTACCCAGTTCACTGCAGCGATAACGAACACGATGGCAATGAGGAACTGAACGGCCAGCTTTCCCTTCGGAGAAACGCCCTCGGTGTTCTGGAAGCGAACCTTGGAATAGTCGTCGATGAGCCCCAAAAAGCCCGTAAGCAGCGTGGCTGCAAGCAGCAGTATCGTAGCCGGAGTGAAGTCGTTGATGAGAACGACAGCAACGAGCAAGCCCACGAGCATGACAAGGCCGCCCATGGTAGGCGTACCCTGCTTGATGAGATGCGTCTGGGGGCCATCGTCGCGCACCTGCTGGCCAATGTGGTCGCGCTTCATAAGGCGAATGAACGCGGGCATGGCCACCAGGACGACCACAGCTGCCACCACGGTTGCCAGGAACAGCTGGAACGACGGATAGGGAGCGTAAAGATTCAGCATACTAGGACACCAGTCCTTCAACGACAACTTCAAGGCCCACGGAGTGCGAGGCCTTCACGAGCACGGCATCGCCCGCATGGAGCGAGCCTTCAAGCTGGGCAAGCGCGGAAGCAGCATCGTCAACGCACGAGATGGCGCTTTCCGCTAGACCCTCTTCGGCAGCCGACTGCGCTATGATGCGCGCCAGCGGCCCCACGCAAATGAGGCGGTCGAGACCCGCCTGGGCAGCAAGCTTGCCCACGCGACGATGACCGTCTTCGGCAAACGAGCCAAGCTCGCCCATATCGCCCAATACGGCAACGCGACTACCCCGCGTGCGCATGGCGGCAAACGACGTAAGCGACGCGCGCATGGAATCGGGATTCGCATTGTACGCATCGTCGATGACGATAACGCCCGAGGGCGCGGTAATGACATTCTGCCTGCCCGTCTGCGCCCGCGCTTCACCAAGCACGCGCGCAATGAGAGCAGGATCCATACCCGCACTTACGCCGCACGCGGCAGCCGCACAGGCATTGTGTACGTTATGCACTCCCGGCACTGCCAAAGAGCACGGCGCACTGCCCGCGGGCGTGTGCAGCACGAAGGAAGCGCAGCCATTGTCGGCAACCTGAATGTCGGACGCCCACACCGAAGGACGCAGCGACTCGGGGCGCTCTTCAGGTGCGCAACCCGAGCCGTCAAAGTGAACGAGCGTTGCACCATGCTCGTTCACCTGGCCATATTCGGCAAGCTGCACAGCGAAATCGTCGCTGGAATTCACGAAGGCCAAGCCGCCTTCGGGTACCGCGAATAGGGCCTCGGCCTTCGCATGAGCAATGCCATCGCGGCTGCCAAGCAGCTCGATATGGCTTTCCCCCACGTTGGTGACGAGCGCCCAATGCGGCTTCACGAACGTGCAAAGCTCCTGCAGTTCGCCCAGGCCACGCATGCCCATTTCCACGACAACGAACTTCGTGTCCACGTCGGCACGAAGCACGGTAGCGGGAACACCCAGCTCGTTATTCTGGTTACCCTGGGTAGCCACGGTAGAACCATGCGCCGAAAGGACGTCACGCACCAGGTTCTTCGTGGTCGTCTTGCCCGAGGAGCCCGTTACGGCGATAACCGTGCCCTGCAGCTTTTCGCGCCACGCAGCAGCAAGCTGCGTAAACGCAGCTTGCACGTTGGGAACGAGCACAAGCGCAGCGCCAGCCTGAGCGATCTGGGCTTCCTCAGCTTCGGGAAGTCGATGCTCCACCAAGCACGCAACGGCACCAGCCTGCGCGGCTGAAAGGCAGAACGTATGGCCGTCGACGCGCTGACCGCTAATGGCAATGTAGAGCGTCCCTGCTTCGACGTGGCGGGAATCCCACGTAAACGAGGTGCAGGTCGCCTGATCCTGCACCCCATTGCAAATGCTTCCGCCCGTAACGGCGGCTATTTCTTCGGGGGTAAAACGCATGAAAACCTACTTCTGGCCAAAAGCCCTCTCAAGCTCTTCCGCCACGACTTCCGCGTCGGAGAAATGAAGCGTCTTGCCGCCAATGAGCTGGTAATCTTCATGGCCCTTACCTGCGACCAAAATGCTGTCGCCGCTATTCGCTTCCGCGATAGCACGCGCAATGGCGCTGCGACGGTCGGGCTCCACGCAGAAGCGGCCTTCGCCCTCGCCCATGCCGGCCACGATGGCGTCGATGATGGCGTTGGGGTCTTCGGTACGGGGGTTGTCCGACGTGACGACGACGTAATCGGCGGCAAGCGACGTGCGACCCATAATGGGGCGCTTCGTGGCATCGCGATCGCCACCGCAGCCAAACACCACGATGGTGCGACCCGAAGAAAGGTTCTTCACGGCCGAAATGGCCTTTTCAAGGGCGTCGGGCGTATGTGCATAGTCGACGAATACCGACACGCCCCCGTCGTGCTGCGCGGAAATGCGCTGCAGGCGACCGGGCACCTGCGGAGCGGACTTCAGGGCATCGACGATGGTGTTCGCGGGGATGCCCAGCTCGAGGCCAATGCCAAACGCAAGCATGACGTTCGAAACGTTGAAGCGACCAACAAGCGGATAGGTAAACGCATAGCGATTGCCACGCACGTCGAGCTCGATGTCGGTATGCGTGGTGGCATACGTAACGCTCACGGGGTGAATGAGTGCCTTCTCGTCGAAGCCGGTGGAGATTACCTCGTCACCCGCAGCGGCGCAACGACGCAGCAATTCCTGGCCCCAGGCGTCATCGATGCAGATGACGCGCTTGGCAGGATAGTCGGAAGAAAAGAGCAGCGCCTTCGCCTCGAAGTAGGCCTCAAACGTCTTGTGGTAGTCGAGGTGATCCTGCGTAAGGTTCGAAAACGCGGTAACCGCGAAACGGGTACCCCACACGCGCTTCAGGTCGAGCGCGTGCGAGCTAACCTCCATGGCAACGGTGTCGCACTTCGCATCGCGCATCTTGGCGAACAGCGCCTGAAGATCACACGATTCGGGCGTGGTGCGCTCGGCGTGTTCGAACTGCTTGTCGATGCGCACGCCCACCGTGCCAATGACGCCCGTGCGCGCAAGCGCGGTGTGGGCGATATGCTCCACCAGGTAGGTGGTAGTGGTCTTGCCATTCGTGCCGGTAATGCCCACCAGGTCGAATGCGTTGGCGGGATGGCCATAGAAGTTGGCCGCGGCCTGCGCCATGGCCTTGCGTGAATCGGAGACGATGACCTCGACGACATCGGTTGCGTCGGCAAGATACACCTTGCGCTCGGCCACGATAACGCGTGCGCCATGGTTGATGGCGTCCTGCGCAAACGAATGACCGTCTACACGCAAACCGACGATGCAAAAGAATGCATCGCCGGAAGAAACGGTATTGCTGCTATAGGAAAGCCCTTCGACGACTTCGGAATCGTTGCCGATGATGGTGCAATCGATTCCCTCGAACAGCTCCCTGCATGTCATTCCCATAAAAGCCTGTCCTTTACTGAGCGGCGATTTTGTAGTGGTTTATAGCAAACGTCATTATATCCTTAAAGGCAGTGGCAGTAGACCGGTCGCCGGGAACCTCCGTTACCCCTACAAAACAGACCAAATCGGAATCGGTGTCGGGCAAATAGCCGATGAAGCTGATGTCGTACGACCCTTCCACATACGTACCCGAATCGTCGGCATACTGGGCCGTGCCCGTCTTACCCGCTACGCTGTAGCCATCGATTGCCGCCTTCGTACCCGTACCTTCAGTAACAACTGCCTCCAACATGCCCGTAAGGCTGTCGACCGTGCTGCTGGTGATGAGCTTCGTGCCCTCGTACGTTGACTCCTCGCCCGTTTGCGGGTAGCTCAACAGGAAATGCGGCTGATAGGCCACGCCATCGTTCGCCAAAGCGCCATAGAAGCGTGCCATCTGCAACGGCGTCACGGAAATACCCTGGCCGAAGCTCACGTTGTACGAGCGAACAAGCGACCAGGTGCTCTGCTCGGTGCAGGAACCCGCCGATTCACCTGGGAAGTCCACGCCCGTCTTCTGAGCGAAGCCGTACTCCAAAATCTTGTCGTAGAGCGGCCCGAACCCGAGTTCAGCGGCGGCGAGTGACGTACCAACGTTGGACGATTCCGCCAAGATCTGCGTGAGCGTGAACGTCTGCGACGCGCGGGTATGGGCATCCGACACGGTGTACTCGTCGGCTTCCAAGTACGCGGGGCAGTAAATCTCGCTTTCAGGCGTGAGCACACCAGCCTCGAGCACAGCAGCCATGGTCACGCTCTTGAAGATGGAGCCTGGTTCATACATCGTGTTAATGGGCATGAGCGTCGTGGCGCCCTCCTCCACCGTGGAACGGTCGGAGGGATTCAGGTAGGGCGTGGAGGCGATGGCCAAGATCTCGCCCGTGGCACCATCGTAGATAATCGAATCGCCACGATTGCCTTCGATATCCGACACTGCCTGGGTCAGGCGCTCTTCGAGATACTCCTGCATCTCGATGTCAATGGAGACAACGATGTCCTGGCCATCGGTAGCGGCAACCGTCTGCTGCTGGCCGCCAGCAATCGGGTAGCCACCCTTGCCGTACTCGGCAACGATTTCGCCATCTTCGCCCGAAAGGACGTCATCGTAATACAGCTCCAAGCCGGCAATGCCGTTGCCATCGGTATCGCACAGGCCAATGACCTGCCCCGCCGTTTGGCCATACGGATAGACTCGCTTCGAATCGCTTAGGAAGTACACGCCGTCGTAGCCCATGTCCTTCAAGGTGCTCGCCACATCCACGTCGGCCTTCTTGTACAGGTACACGAACGTGGAAGTCGATGCAAGCTTCTTCGTATAGTCGGACTTCACGCCACCAAACAGCTGAACGAGCGTATCGGCCAGCCCACTCGGGTCGGTCACTTCGGAGGGATTGCAGTAGATGGTGGTTGCATCCACGCTCGTGGCAAGCACGTTGCCGTTTCGATCGTAGATAGTGCCGCGCTTGGCCTCCACGGTGATGGTCTCCGTACGACCCGAAATGGCGGTCTCAGCGTTTTCAGGCCCCACGATGAGCGTAAGGTAGGACAGACGCCCCACAAAGAAAAGCACGACAAGCAGAAACAGTCCAAACACGACTGCCATACGCATAGACGGGTTACCCGCCACCACATAGGGCGCGCGTTGGCGCGACGACGAGGCGCGATCGCGCGAGCGATTGCGTTGGGAGGTTCTACGGGAAGACGCCATGGGATACGGCTAGATTCCTGCCGCGGCCGAAAGGCTAGCCGAAAGCGAGAGATTGCCCTGGCCATCGTAGGTAACGACATCGGTATCAAGCGTAACGCTCTCAACGGAGGAAGCCTCCACCAGACCCAGCTGGGACGCACGCTCCTTCACGTGACTGGGGGAAGCCAGCACGCTCTTCTGCACCTGCAGCGATTCGCTGCTCGAACGAATCTGATCGACCTGCGAAGAGGTGACCTGGGATTCCAGCAACGTATTCACCGTGGCGGCCGTGAACCATACGCGCACGCATGCCACAACGGCGAACACCATGAGCACCGCGAAAGCGGCCTTTACCACGGTAACGAAAAGAGGAGAAACGGCATCGGCCTGTCGCGTGCCGGGAACGACGCGAACCTGCGTATTGCGTTCGCGACGCGGTTGAGCCGAAGCGGCGTCGTACCTATATGCTCGAGCGGCGGTTGCCAATGGTATCCCCTCCTTCCGAGGTTGATTCGTTTCGGCCCGCGCTCGCTAGCATCACGAGACGGGCAGCTTCTGGGCAACGCGAAGTTTCGCGCTGCGCGCACGGGCGTTCCGTGCGACTTCTTCGTCCGACGGCAAGATGGGCTTGCGCGTAAGGACCTTGACTATCGGCACATTGCCGCACACGCACACCGGAAAATCCGGAGGGCATGTGCAACCCTTCGCGTATTCGGCGAAGGTGTCCTTCACAATGCGATCTTCCAGCGAGTGATAGCTGATGACCGCAATGCGACCCCCTGGGGCAAGCCAACGAATCGCAGCTTCCAAGCCGCTGCGCAGAACATCGAGCTCGGAATTGACCTCGATGCGCAACGCCTGGAAGGTCCGCTTGGCGGGATGACCGCCGCTGCGGCGCGCCGACGCGGGGATGGCCGCTTTGATGATTTCCACCAGCTGATCGCTCGTGGTGATCCTCTCGCGCTCCCGAGCCGCCACGATGAATTCCGCAATGCGACTCGCCCACTTCTCGTCGGAATACGTACGGATGATCCGAGTGAGATCTGCTGCGTTATAGGTGTTGATGATCTCTTCTGCGGTTAAGGTTTGTTTACCCGGATCCATCCGCATATCAAGTGGCGCCGTCTCCTTGAAGGAGAAGCCACGAGATGGCGTATCAATCTGCACGCTCGAAACACCCAGGTCGAACAAGAAGGCATCGACCTCGGGAACTTCGGCTTGCAGGAGAAGGTTGTCCATCTCCCCGAAGTTACCGCGCAGTAGGTGCAGCTCGGGGCGCTGCTCGTCGGGAAGGGCCTGGAGCCGAGTTCGAGCAGCCGCAAGGGCTACTTCATCCTGGTCGATTCCGATAAGCGTTCCCTGCGCACCTATGCGCTTTGCCACTTCAAGGGAATGCCCTGCCCCGCCGAGTGTTGCGTCCACGAATGTGTGCTGTGGTTTGGGGTCCGTGTATTCGAGGCACTCGGCGAGGAGGACGGGGGTATGCCGATATTCGCTTGTCATATTGCTCACGTCTTGGTCCTAATCGCTGAACAGATCGGAGAAATCGATGCTGTCCATGAACTCGTCCCAACGCTTTGCATCCCAAATCTCCAGGTGGTCGTCGTTACCCGTAAGCACGACTTCCTTTTCCAGGTCAACGGCTTCGCGCAGGTCGGCGGAAAGGCCGATGCGACCCGAGCCATCCACTTCCACGTCGCGAGCGCGTGCATTCAAAGCACGACGCAGGTTAACGTGACGGGAACTCGTAGCCTTGTAGCCACCCTCGCTCTCGAAGAACGAAGCAACCCACGCGCTGAAAGCCTGGGGCTCGAACACGTAGAGGCATTCCTTCTTCGGGGACAGGGTTACCTTGAGATTCTTCGGAAGCACCTTCCTAAAGTCGGAGGGCATGGACACACGGCCTTTGGCGTCGAGCTTGTGATGATGCTCGCCAACCAGCTCGGTCATGCTGCCTCCTTCCTGGAACCGCTTCAGTGATTGACATTCTATCCCACTTCGCCCCACTTTTCAACACAACCATGCCCCACGACCACATAACCATTGGGTTGATATGGGGTTATGTATTCCCCATTTTTCAGCTCAAAACAACATGCAGGGCCAGCAAAAGACCTGGAACTAGATATAGTGGGGCCTTGTGTAGAACTAAAGTGGGATGAAGTGGGATGAATTTGAAGACCGTATGGTGCACGGTGGCATAAGGTTACGAAAATGAACTAATGCATGCGATTTCAGGGGGATTTCGCGTCTCGTAGGGCACTCTTCGACAAAGGGGAATCCTCCCCAAAGCGTCAGCCGTGGCCAAGGCCCGACCGAAGTATGGGATGCGTGACCTAATGCGCGCGAGGATGCGCGTGCAGATATTCCTCGACCAAATGCGCGCGCTGCACGTGCGTGTAGATTTGCGTGGTGGAGATATCGGCATGCCCCAGCATGTCCTGGATAACGCGCAAGTCGGCACCACCCTCCAGCATATGCGTGGCACAGGAATGACGCAGCGTATGCGGGTGCAGGTTGTCCACGCCTATCGCCTGCCCCGCCTTGCGCACCAACGCGTGCACCGCTTGGCGGGTAAGCCTACCGCCGCGGGCATTCAGGAACACGGCGCTCGTTGGCTGAGTAGCGCGCGCAAGGAGCGGCCTACCCTCGGAAAGATAGGCTCCCAGCGCGCGCTCCGCCGCACCCGAAATGGGAACCACGCGCTCCTTGCTGCCCTTCCCCATTACCAGCAGGAAACCGTCGTTCAAGTGAACACGGTCGACATCCAGGCCACACAGTTCGCTCACGCGCAGCCCGCAGCCGTACAGCACCTCGAGAATGGCACGGTCGCGCAGCTCGCGCGGCGTATCACCGCAGAAGAGATCGATCATGCGACAGGCCTGCTGCACGCTGAGCACGTCCGGCAGATGCTGCGGCTTGCGCGGCAAGCCCACCGTCTCGGTTGGGTTGACCGTGGAGTACCCCTCGCGGACCAGGAACTTATGAAACGTCTTCAACGCGGAAAGAATGCGCGCCATGGTGGAGGGCGCGTAATGGAGCCCATCCTTCAGATAGCGCTCGAAGTCTACGACCACCGTACGCGTAACCTGGGAAAAGCTCTGTGCGGGGGCAATAGGGCACCCAAATGCAGGGTTCGTAAGATAGCGCAGATAGATAGCTAAATCATGCTCGTATGCCTCGACCGTGAGCTCGGCGGAGGCGCGTTCCACACGCAAGTATGAGATGAATTCGGCAATGATGTCTTCCATGCGCCCAGTGTACTACGCTCGACGCATGGCACGGGAAACGCCCCAGTAAAAAAGATCGGGCTGGAGAGGAGTAGCTCCAGCCCGACATAACGGCATGCTATGAACGTCGCATGCGCATACCCAAAGGAAACCTTACGCCCCGGCGTTTTCCTTCGACGCCGAAACGAAACCAACGAACAGAGGATGAGGCCTGGTGGGACGGCTCTTGAACTCGGGGTGACCCTGGCTGCCCACGTACCACGGATGGTCGGGAACCTCGATCATCTCGACCAGGCGCCCATCGGGCGACTGACCGGAAATGACCAGGCCAGCTTCAACAAGCGCAGGACGGAAGGCATTGTTGACTTCGAAGCGATGACGATGGCGCTCGTAGATGACGTTCTCGCCATAGGCTTCGAACGCACGCGTATCGGGAGCAACCGTGCAGGGGTACGCGCCCAAGCGCATGGTACCGCCCTTGTCCTCCACGTCTTCCTGCTCGGGCATGAGGTCGATAACGGGATATGCCGCTTCCTCATCGAACTCGGAAGAAGTGGCACCTGGCATACCGGCAACGTGGCGTGCGAACTCGCACACGGCCGCCTGCATGCCCAGGCAGATGCCCAGGAACGGAATGTTGTTCTCGCGTGCGAAATGGGCGGCGCAGATCTTGCCCTCGAAGGCGCGCTGGCCGAAGCCACCAGGAATGAGGATGCCGTGGGCATCGCCCAAAATGTCACGCACGTTCTGCTCGTTCACCGTCTCGCCATCGACGAGCTGAACGTCGACGTTCACGCCATTGGCCACGCCGGCGTGACCCAGCGCCTCGATGACGGACAGGTATGCGTCGGGCAGGCTGACATACTTACCCACCACGGCGATCTTCACCGTGGAAGAGCAGCTGTTCTTGGCGTCGAGGAATGCCTGCAGCGGAGCCAGGTTGATGGGCTTCGCCTCCAGGTTCAAGCGCGCGAGCACGGCCTCATCGAAATGCTGCGCATGCAGGCCCATGGGCACGTCGTAGATGCTGGGGGCGTCGGAGCACTCCAAAACGTCTTCAGGAGCAACGTCGCAGAACAGAGCGATCTTCGCGCGGACCTTCTCGGAGACTTCATGGTCGCTGCGGCACACGATGAAATCGGGCTGCACGCCCATGGAACGCAGCTCCTTCACGGAATGCTGCGTAGGCTTCGTCTTCACTTCGTGAGCTGCAGAAATGTAAGGCACAAGCGTACAATGCACGAACACGGAATTACCCAGACCCAGTTCCTTGCGGAACTGACGCGCCGCCTCGATGAACGGCTGGCCCTCGATGTCGCCGATGGTACCGCCGATTTCCACGATGACGATATCGGCCTGCGTCTGCTCGCCCACGCGACGCAGACGTTCCTTAATGGCCTCGGTAACGTGAGGAATGACCTGCACGGTGCCACCCAGGAAATCGCCGCGACGCTCGCGTGCGATGAGGGTCTTGTAAATGGAGCCCTGCGTGAAGTTGGAAGCGCGGGTAAGGCTCTCGTCGATGAAGCGCTCGTAATGGCCAAGGTCGAGATCGCCCTCATGGCCATCGTCGGTAACGAACACCTCGCCATGCTGAAAGGGGCTCATGGTGCCCGGGTCCACGTTCAGGTAGGGATCCATCTTCTGCATGGTTACGCTGTAACCGCGAGCCTTCAGCAAGTGGCCCAAGGACGCAGCGGTGATTCCCTTGCCCAACGAGGAAACGACGCCGCCGGTAACGAAGATATATTTGGACATGATGCTCCTCACGATAGAATTCAGCAGGAGCGTATCGCGTCCGCGATACGCATGCGGCGCACGCGGACAGCACTAAACCACGCGGCACACACGTCTTTCTATTGTAGCGAGCGCGAAAGCGTCGGGCGATAGAGAAGGGCACGTGTTAACACATGCGTAACAAAGTGCTAAAACTAACGGGTGCAATAGTCAGCAAAACACCCGATTTAATCAGATTCATCACGCAGCAAGCTAGTACCAGAATATCCGCCAGACTCCATTTCAATCGGGAAGTAGCCAACAACCACTTTCGATCCAGCAACAAGGCCATCGTCTAGCTGAACAGGATATATCCCCTTTCGAGAACTATAATCGAGAAGCAAAACAGTATCAGGATAGGAGCTATGAGTTCCCTCCACCGTTTTTATCCAAACAAGACTCCGGTCTTGGTCAACATCAAGAACGATGCCCGTATCGGAACACATTCGACTCAAGTCGCCGCCCGTAGAGTCAAAAGAGCTCATTCCTGCCCTCCCTGAATCACTTTGCGTATAGCCGATATCGCAGCCGATAAGACAAGTCAAAAAAACGACTGCAATGAGCAAGACGCCTCGAATGGCAACGAAACGCCTGTGGCTGAAGAAACTGATTAACATTTATCTACGCGTAAAAAAGGTTCCGCGGAAGTTAACGTAGTTCTTAAAGTCATAATTAATATAGCGAACGTTATCCTCCCATCCGTCAAATACCTGGAGGATGCACAGCCCCCGAGACGGATTTGACTTCTCAGCAGCAGTCACAAAGCCCTCGACAAACATAGTATGCCCCTCCACTTCACCGTTTTTCGGATTAATCAACCAGCCATGCATCACGCAGGGGTTTCCCGAATTAATTGAGGTCTTATACTTATTAAAATCGGGCTTTCCTGAAGTGGTAGTCTGAGACACTTTGACACCCTTGGACGAAAGGTAACGCACAAAACCGGCAGCTCCATCATCTATGGGAGTCTCCCCATACGTTACCCCCTTCTCCTCCTTCTTTGTATACGTCTTCGTCCAGATCCAAATATTCGTATACTCGGGAAAATCGTTCCAAAGATTCAAAACACCATAATAACCAGCTATTGCATAATACGCAGAAACAGAACAGGCATACCTTTTGGTCCGCTTTTCGATTTCGGTTTCGTTAATGCTATAAAACTCATCGAGATTACCACGCGAAGTAATCGTATAGTTTCGATAAAGCGACGCAATTGGAATCGTTGCGTCATCCCATTTTGCGGGATCCTTTGCGCGCGCGGATGATAAGGCATCGTCCGTCACTTCTTCTAAGGACCCCTCAACGCCCTCATTTGTGACAACCGATTCATCATCGGCATCAATCACGCCATACTCTATTGGGCTCAGTTTGATAACGGCAGGAGCATCATCTTCCGCAGACAAGTCAGTAGCATTTCCAAGCGCGGCGTCCGCAGGGCTAACTGCAGAATCGCCAATCGAATACTCCGCAATGAGCGAATCGACCGACGTATCGACAATAACGTAACCATAAGGGCGATCATCGTAACTGAAATTAACAATGTACCCAATTTCAGTACCAGACGAATCGCAGAACGGAATTGCACGAGACGCCTCAATGTCGATATCAGGATAAACACCCTCAATAAACGACTCGGCAATAGAGCACGAAGCGTTTTCATCAAGAATAACTACATCCGATTCATTGAGAGAATCGGGTGAGCTTTCCCGCGCCAAAGCATCAGAAGACGCCGGGAAAAGAAGAAAGAGACCTAGAAAGGCCGACAGAATAATACGAATTCCGCGTTTAGCCATTGTTACCCCCATTTTGCAAATCAAGATCTACATAATCGAGAAAACAAAACCACCCTCGCGGAATGATTTTAGACCCAGAAAGTATTAAATTCCACTACAAGATATAGTTATCGGCGCTTCAGGCGGCGCATGAAACGCTCGACGATGCTGAACTCCTCCACGCGGAACAGGCGACACGCACCGAAGACAACCGCCAGGCCGACGATGCCGCAGATGGCAAGCTGGATGATGGCATTCGCCATGGCGCCGATGCCGGGAATGGTGGGGATGAAGGCCAGCAGCAGCGCCGTAGGCACGCACCCCACCACGGTGGCGAGCACCGTACGGACGGTGGTCTGCGCCGTCTTATTCTGCGGGTCCTTCCCCACGTAATGATTGAGCAAGACCACCGAAGCGACCGCGCGCACCGTGAAGTAGATGAAGTCGGCCACGGGCACGCCCATAAGGCCCAGCACGCCACGCTGGCACAACACGGCATACAGAATGAGCTGCAGCACAACGATGGCGCAGTTCATGAGCGCGAACGCCATAAGCTTGCGCAACGACGCGAACGCCTTGTACAAGTACATGCCCACCGAGTACAGGGGCAGGCTAAGGATCCACACCTGCAGAATCTCGCTTACCTGGTACACGTCATCGCCCGTGAAGGCGCCCGCATGGAACAGCGAGATAAGTGGCTGAGCAAGCACGAACAGCAGGCCCGTAAGCGGGATAATCATGAAGAGCGTACCGCGCAGGCCCTGCCCCACCTGCGAGCGGAAGCGCGAAATATCGCCACGCGCCACCGAATCGCTCATTTCGGTAAACATGGTGCTGGAAAGCGACACCGCGACCACGCCATAGGGCAGCTGGTACCACATCCAGGCATACGAAAGCGTAGAGGGGCCGTTGTCTGCGCCCACCAAGCTGAAGGCATTGCGGAAACTCACTGCCACGACGTTCGCCACAATGTAAATGAGCGAAGGCACGGCAATCTTGATAGTCTCGGCGATAGCCGGGTCCTTCAAATTAATGTAGGGGCGCCAACGATATCCCGTCTTCAAGAGCGCGGGGATCTGAATAACAAACTGCACGGCAACGCCCAGCGTGGCGCCTACGCCTAGCACGATCAGTGCAACCGTGGAGTTCGCCTGGGAAAGCGGCACGTACGCAAAGAACGTGATGATGACCACGACGTTGTTGAGCGCCGGCGCCACGGACGTAAGCAAGAACGAGCGCTTGGCGTTCAGCACGCCGGTAATAACGCCGCCCAAGCCATAGAACACCAGCTGAAACGCGAAGATGCGGAAGAACATGACCGTCTGCTGGTACACGTCGGAATCGGCACTTTGAGTGAACGTCTGCGTGGCAACCACCTGTTCGGCGAAGATGCTGCAAAGCACGGAAAGCGCACCCAACAGGATGAGCGTGATGTTCAGGATGTTCGAGGTGTACTTGCTTTCGCCTTCCTTGCCAAAGCGTTCGCGCTCCAACAGGAGCACGGGAAGGAACGCCGTGGAAAGGAAGCCACCAGCCACCAGCTCGAACACCACATTGGGCAAATTGTTGGCAACCTGGTAGGCGCTCGTAAGCATGGAATTGCCCAGGGCGAACGCCATGGCCCACGTGCGAATGAGGCCCGAAGCACGCGATAACAGCGTACCGAGCGTCATGAGGCCGGTATTCTTGATAACGGAGTTGCGCGCGTCGTCGCGCGATGAGCTTTGCGTATCCATAACGGGGAAATGGTAGCATATAGGGGCATTTATTGATTACGAACGCAGACGAGGTCTCTATATGCACATCTTGGTAGTACGCAACGACGAAAGCGCAAAGGCAATCGATGCGTCGCTGATGATTTCCGCCTACCTTACTAGCCAGGGAATCACCTGTTCCATCACGAATTCGATCGACGTGACGCCCGATTACATCGAAGGCGCCGATATGGCCGTTGCCCTGGGCGGCGACGGCACCATCCTACGCACGGCGCACATCGTGGGCTATACGGGCATTCCCATCCTGGGCATCAACTTTGGCCACCTGGGCTTTCTGGCAAACGACCCCACCGACAGCGTCATTGCCATGGTGGCAAGCGCGCTCGCCGGCGAATGCACGAAGGAAGAGCGTACCAACCTGCGCATTAGCGTACTGTGCGAAGGTGACGACGAGGACGCCTTCGACCACCTGAGCACGGGCCCCTTCGACCGCTCCAACGACCGCAGCTTCTTCGCGCTCAACGAAATCTGCGTCTCGCGCGGGGCTTCGGGCCGCATCATCGGGTTCGATGTGGCGTTCAACGGAGATCGCCTGGCAAGCATGCGCGGCGACGGCATGGTAGTGGCAAGCGCCACGGGGTCCACCGCCTATGCGCTTTCCGCTGGCGGCCCGCTCATCGCCCCTGGGTTCCAGGGCCTGGTCGTGGTGCCACTGGCGCCGCATTCCATCTCGGCGCGCGCCGTTGTCACCGACCCGAACGACATCGTCGACGTCACCCTCTTCGACACGCCGTCAGAAAAGGACGCAACGCTTTTCGTAGATGGCTGGCACGACGAACTGCCCGCTCCCATTCGCGCCGTGCGCGTCCAACGCGGCAGCACGCCAACTACGCTCCTGCGCTGCAACTACAAGGGATTCTACGAGCAGTCGAAGAAGGCGTTCTTCTAGGCGCAAGATCGCAAGAACGAAACGGGCATGGACCACGCGGACAAGGAGAGGCAATGGGCACATGGATGGATGCAACGCTGGGAAAGCTGGGATTTGGCTGCATGCGCTTACCCAAAACCGATGACGAGCTGGACATGCCCGCCATCTGCACCATGTTCGACGCGTTTCTAGAGGCTGGGTTCAATTACTTCGACACCGCCCACGTGTACCTGGGAGGACAAAGCGAGGTGGCGCTGCGCGAATGCCTCGTAAAGCGCCACCCGCGCGATGCGTTCTTCCTTGCCGACAAGCTATCGAATCAGAACTTCGAGGTCGAAGAAGACATCGACCCCCTTCTCGACCTCGAGCTGGAAACGCTGGGCGTGGACCACATAGACATGCTGCTCCTGCATGCCCAGAATGCAACCATCTACGAGAAGTACACCACAACGCACGCCTACGAGCACGCCTTTGCCTTCAAGGCAGCAGGTAAAACCCAATACGTGGGAATGTCGTTCCACGATTCGCCCGACGTACTCGAGCGCATCCTGAACGACCATCCCGACCTTGACGCCGTGCAACTACAGGTGAACTGGGCTGACTGGGAAAGCGCATCCGTCCAGAGCCGCGCGTGCGTAGAGCTGTGCGCGCAGCGAAACATCCCCGTCATCGTGATGGAGCCGCTCAAGGGCGGCAACCTCGTGAACGTTCCCGAGCCCGTTCAGCAGATCATCGACGGCATGGACAACCCAGAAGGGCTTTCCAACGCGGGGCTCGCGCTGCGATTCGCCGCAACGCACCCCAGCGTAGCCATGGTGCTTTCGGGAATGCGCACCATCGAAGACGTACGCGACAACGTACGAGCGATGCGCACCCCAACGCCTCTCTCGAAAGCGCAAGCCGAATCGCTGCAACAAGCTGCCGAGAAAATCGCTTCGATGGGCATGATTGCCTGCACGGCGTGCCACTATTGCACCGACGGGTGCCCCATGGGCATACGCATCCCCGAAATGCTCGACTGCCTGAATACGAAACGCGTATTCGGCGGATGGAATCCCAGCTGGTACTACAACAATTCGCTCGTATCGGAGGGTCACGCAAAGGCAAGCGAATGTCTGCAATGCGGCATCTGCGAAGACGCATGCCCGCAGTTTCTCCCCATTCGCGATTTGCTCGAAGAAGTAGCCTCCGAGCTGGAAGGCAACTAGTTCTTCTTCATTACCGGGCGGCGGTACTCGGGCTCCACGGTAAGCAGGATGGGACCACCCTCGGTGATAGCCACCGTCTTCTCGAAATGGGCTGCCGGCTTGCCATCGCGCGTAAGCACCAGCCAGCCATCGTTGCCCGCGCGCGTTTTGCGCGTTCCCATGCAGATCATGGGCTCAATGGCGATAACCATGCCCTCCTCCAAGCGCAGGCCCATATGGCGATGCCCATAGTTGGGAACATTGGGGTCTTCGTGCATGTCGCGACCCACGCCATGGCCCACGTATTCACGCACGACGCCATACCCATGGGCTTCCGCATGTTCCTGGCATGCATGGCCCACGTCGCCCAGGCGATTACCGGGGCGGGCTGCCGAAATGGCGCGCCACATGCACTCCTCCGTTACGTCGAGCAGCTTCTGCACCTCGGGCTTAATACGCCCCACGGGGTACGTCCAGGCGTTGTCGCCCACCCAGCCGTCGACGATGGCACCCGTGTCAATGGAGATGATATCGCCCTCGCGCAGGATGACGTCCTTGCTGGGAATGCCGTGAACGATCTGGTCGTTCACGGAAGAGCAAATGGTTCCGGGGAAGCCGCCGTAGCCCTTGAACGCGGGAATGCCACCTTCGGCGCGAATGATTTTCTCGGCATGCCTATCTAGTTCAAGCGTGGAGATGCCTGGTTCGATGATTCGACCTACTTCGCGCAGAGCCTTCGCCGATAGCCTGCCCGCCTCTTTCATCGCTTCGATTTCGGCAGGCGTTTTCCTGATAATCATTCCAATCCCCACATTTCCTCGTAAACGCGCCGGTCGCTACATGCACAAATCGGCAAAGGTTGCCCCCACTACGCGCGCCAGGTCCTCGCCATTGACGATAATCTGCTCGCCACGTTCGCCGGCGCTGATATAGATTTCATCGAATAGGACCGCGGTCTCGTCGATGAACGTGGGGAACTGCTTCTTCATGCCCAAAGGCGAACATCCGCCACGCACATACCCCGTAAGGGGCGTAAGCTTCTTGAGAGGCAGCATTTCCACGCGCTTGTCGCCCGCAGCGCGCGCGACCTTCTTCAAATCGAGTTCGCAATTCGTGGGAATGCAGCATACGACATGCCCCATGCGCTCGCCCACCAAAACGAGCGTTTTGAAAAGCTGTTCGGGGTCTTGCCCCAGCGAAGCAGCTACGTGCATGCCGGAAAGGTCGTTTTCATCGACTTCGTACGTAGCCGTACGATACGCCACGCCCTCGGAATCGAGAATGCGCATCGCATTTGTCTTGTGCAACTTCTTACCCATGGCTCAATTCTAGCACTCGCCCGCTCGCAAACGGCATCTTCCCAAAGCCCACATGCCCGCAGGCAAGGGGCCCACGACAAGGAGCGGTGTGCATATGGTGATGCCGCCCCAGGTATTTGACGGAACGACCCCGACAAAGTAGACTTACGTACCGCGCATACGCGCTTCTATTCGCTGGGCCATCGTCCAATGGCAGGACTCTGGTTTTTGGTACCAGCTATGTAGGTTCGAATCCTGCTGGCCCAGCCAATCTTCCTTTTCGATTCGCTTGCTTACAATCTCATAGCCATGGCGGCTACTTCATATGGAGTAGTTTGACGTTTTCATATCATCATTAAGCGAATAGTCGCACGTCAACCTGCAATGCAATTACTATTGCAGGTATGAAGAACACAATTGAACGCATCATCTCCTCCCCCGCATTCCACGCGCTCGTACTACTCATTGGCGCGGCATTCCTGCTCACAGGCGCGTTTCACGAAAACCTCTGGTTCGACGAAAGCTACTCGGTAGCCATCGCCGACCATTCCTTCAGTGAGATCTGGCGCATTGGCTCGGGCGACGTGCATCCCGTACTATTCTACTGGGCGTTGCACATCATCCACTTGCTCGGCGGTTACGTCACCGAATATCGCATCTTCACCGTGCTAGGCGCCGTGGCGCTTGCGGCCATAGGCCTTACGCACCTGCGTCGTGACTTCGGCTGGCGCGTTGGCCTCATCTACACGACGCTTGCGCTCTTCACGCCCTACGTCTCATACATAGCTATCGAAATCCGCATGTATTCGTGGGCAGCATGCATGGTCATGCTCTCTTTCGTATACGCGTTCCGCATCATGCGTCTGAACCGCACGAGCATACCCGCCGACGGCCTGCCTCATGCACCATGGGTGCGCTTCATGATCTGCTCTATCACGGCAGCCTACCTGCACTACTTTGCCGTTATCTCGGTGTTCCTGGTCAATCTCGCGCTTTTGTGCTTCCTCATCGCGCACCGACGCACGCGCAAAGGCGACCTGAAGACATTCTGGATACAAGCCGCCCTGCAAGTAGCCCTCTTCGCACCCTGGCTCAGCGTGCTCGCCAGCCAGGTAGGCGTGGTATCCAACACGTACTGGGCGCAATTCACCTTCCCCGATACGCTTATCGCTCTGGCGCGGTACCCCCTCATCACCATGCAGATCGACTTCGCATGGAAGGGCGACTACGGCCTAGTTCCCCGCATCGTGGTCTGGGTCGTCATCATCGCGCTCGCCATCCTCATCGCGCTCATCATACGGGAGTGCATCAAGCGCAAGCGGCGCCCCTCGCTTCGCAAGCGTTTGAAATACGCTTACCCGAAACGCGATGCAAGCTGGTGGCGTCGCGTATGGCGCACGCTCACCTCCCCCTCGTGGTTCCCGGCGTTCCTGGGCATTGCCATATACGTTGGCCTGGGAGTCATCGCCGGGCTGGCATCCATTCTCATGCATTCGTTCATGGTGTACTTCCGCTATATGTTCTGCGCTATTGGGCCGCTCATCTTCGGCATCGCCTGGATACTCTTCCGCCTGCACCGCAAGCGCATCACCATCATGTTCTGCCTGCTATTCATTGCCATCTCATCGCTCAACCAGCTGCTCATCGTGCAGGACGACTACAGCGACAAGAACAACGAATTCTTCGACTACATGGCCGAGCAGATACAGGAAGGCGACCTAGTCGTTTCTAGCGACATCGGAATCATGGGCGTAACGGCCGTCTACTTCCCCGACCTGGAACAGCACTACCTTAATTGGCAGAAGGGAAACTGGGCGCTTGCATACTCCTGCTACGGCGACAACCTGATAATCGACTCAAGCTGGGAAACGATGCTGGCCGACTACCATGGCCAATTCTGGGTACTTGGCCAATCAACCGACGCCGTGCCCCCACGCGACGTAACCGACCTGGAGCAGAAGGACGGCATCACGCTGCTGTGGAGCCAGCAAGTGTATAGGCCCTACGAACGCGGGTACTACACCATCGCGCTCATGTACAAAGAGTAGATGGACAGACATACCCTCGCATACACCATCCAAAGGCAGCCTAACGCACCTCGTTAGCCATCGCCTTTGCAGATATCCCAGGTTAGATACTGTTATCCGTATTTCAGATAACAGGACATCGATATTAGGCCCCTACCGCCCACCCTGAACATCGGAAATAATCCCGTGTTATGGATTAAACGAAACACAGGAAGGGGAACCTGGGGAATGCTAAAGACAACGGGACTGACAAAGACGTTCAGTTCAAACGGGGGTGATTTCACTGCCGTCGATAACGTATCGCTCACCATCGAGCAGGGCGATATCTACGGCGTTATCGGCTACTCAGGAGCAGGCAAATCCACCCTCGTTCGCTGCCTCAACTTCCTTGAGACTCCCACCGCAGGCACCATCGAAATCGACGGATTTGGTACACTCCGTTGCGAAAACGGAAGCGTATTTCACTCGGACGAGAGCAATCCGCAGGAAGAGCCCGTCTCCCCCGCCAAGCTACGCAAGCTTCGCTCTTCCATCGGAATGATTTTCCAACACTTCAACCTGCTCGACCGCTCCACCGTATTCGAGAACGTAGCCTACCCCCTGCGCCATACGGGTAAATCGCCCCAGGACATCGAAGCGAAGGTAACCGAGCTCCTAGAGCTGGTAGACCTGAAGGACAAGGCCAAGTCGTTCCCCGCTGAGCTCTCGGGCGGTCAGAAGCAGCGCGTTGCCATCGCGCGCGCCCTAGCCAACGACCCGAAGATCCTGCTCTCCGACGAAGCCACTTCGGCACTCGACCCCGAGGCAACCGCTTCGGTTCTGGCGCTACTGAAAGACATCAACGCACGCTTGGGCCTTACGATCGTCATCATCACGCACGAAATGTCGGTCATCAAGACCATCTGCAACAAGGTCACCGTCATGGAAGGCGGCAAGGCCGTAGAGAGCGGAACGGTTTACGAGATTTTCTCGAACCCGCGCGAAGAAATCACCCGCAAGTTCGTCTCGAAGGGCGAAAACCTCGAAAGCCTCGACGTACTACGCGAAAAGTACGGCACCGAAGGCATTCTGGCGAAGCTCACCTTCGACGATACGTCGGTGAATGACGAACTCATCGCCGATACCGCCAAGCAGTTCGACGTGCATATCAATATTCTGCTCGCCAACATCGAATGGCTGCAGGGCAAGCCGCTGGGCCACATGGTGGTTCAGCTGAAGGGCACCCAGGAAATCACCCAGAACGTCATCGAGTATTGGCGCTCGCGCAACGTCCGAACGGAGGTAATCGGTCATGGACCTTCTGCAAACGCTCTTTCCTAATGTCGTAAGCTACAACGACATCTTCGTCGATAGCATCATCGCCACGTTCCAGATGTTCGCGATCTCGGGCATCCTCACGTTCGTCATTGGCCTTGCCTTCGGCATCGCCCTTACCGTAACCAGGCCCGACGGCATTGCACCCAACAAGGTCATCTTCGGAATCGATACGCTCATCACGAATTTCTTCCGTTCGATCCCCTTCGTGATTCTGCTCATCTTCCTGATTCCGCTCACCAGGCTCATCACGGGCACCGCCATTGGCGTGGCTGGCGCTATCGTACCGTTGGTATTCGGCGCCGTGCCCTTCTACACGCGCCAGGTGGAAACCGCGCTCGTGAGCGTAGACAAGGGCAAGATCGAAGCAGCCCGTGCATTCGGGTCGGGCACCATGGGCATCATCTTCCGCGTATACCTGCCGGAAGCCCTGCCCGAACTCATCCGAGCCACCACCATCACGGCTATTTCGCTCATCGGCCTCACTACGATGGCAGGCGCCGTAGGCGCAGGCGGCATTGGCAGCTTCGCCATCAACTACGGCCAGAACCTTCATCACCAGGACGTCGTAAACGCATGCGTCATCCTTCTGATGGTCATCATCAGCATCATCCAGGGCGTGGGCAACCTGCTGGCACGCCGCACTACCAATAGGCACCTCTTCGGAAGATAAGTGCGTTCGCTCTAATCCGCACACGCGCGCAAACCACTTCTGAATGAGAAAGATACAAGGGAGGTAATTATGAAAAAGACAACGCTCAAGAAGCTGGCACTCGCGGCCTTTGCCGCGGTAACGGTAATCGCGCTCGCTGGCTGCGGCGCTTCCGCTTCCAGCAGTACCGTAAAGATCGGCATTCCCGATGATTCCACCAATGGCGGTCGTGCCATTAAGCTGTTGGAAGAAGCAGGGCTTATCGAGGTAGACCCCAACGCCGGTTACACGCCCGAAGTGAAGGACATTACGAAGTACCTGTACAACGTGGAAATCGTCCCTTCGGCCGCCAACACGCTCCCCTCTACGCTCGATGACTTCGGTGCTGCCGCGGTCAACGGCACCTACGCAATTCCCGCAGGCCTCACTCCCTCGAAGGACGCACTGATCACCGAATCGCAGGACTCCGACTCGGGTGAAAACCCCTACGTGAACGTCGTCGTCGCGCGCAGCAGCGAGGTCAACAATGCCACCTACAAGACGATTGTAAACGCGCTCCAGACGCAGACCGTGGCCAAGTACATCGTGGGCAAGTACCAGGAAGCCTTTATCCCGGCATTCGACTACGACGCATCCGATGTGGCCGACGACGCATTCATCAAGGAAATCGACTCGTACTCCTCCAGCAGTGACGGCAAGACGGTCGTGAAGGTGGGCGTCTGCGGCTCCTCCAATGACTACTGGAAGGCCGTGCAGAAGGTCCTCGACGAGCAGAACGCTGGCATCTACATCGAACTCGTCACTTTCGATGCGTACACCCTGCCCAACGAGGCTCTGAACTCGGGCGAAATCGATCTGAACTCCTTCCAGCACAAGGCATACCTGGCCAATGAAGTAAGCTCGATTGGCTATGACATCACCGCAATCGGCGACAGCATCATGGCACCCCTTTCGCTCTACTCCCACGCGTACGACTCCATCGACGCCATCAAGGAAGCAGCTGGCCAGGCGGCTTAGCAATCAACAGCATCGAACAACGAATTGACAAGGGGCGGCTCTGCGAGCTGCCCCTTCTTGAAAGAAGACACTATGAGCACAGTTGAAACGATTCTCCAGGCAGTAGCGGAAGACCACGCGTATGTCGTTGGCCTCCGCAGGCATTTTCACCAGCACCCCGAGCTCTCGCGGCATGAAGACGCCACGAACGAGCGCATCATCGAAGAGCTCTCATCGTTGGGCCTGGAAGTTCATCGCATCCCCGAACATTCGCTCTATGCGGACATCACGGGCGAACTACCCGGGAATAACGCCATCGTACTTCGCGCGGACATTGACGCGCTCCCCGTACAAGAAGCCGACGACCGCCCCTACGCATCGCAGGTACCTGGCGTCATGCATGCCTGCGGTCATGATGCCCATATCGCAGGGCTCATTGGGGCGGCACGCGTGCTCGTACGCAACCGCCATCTATTTGGCGGCACGGTGCGCCTGGTGTTCCAGGAAGGCGAAGAGGTAGGCTACGGCGGACACAAGGTCGTGGAAAGCGGCGCCTTGGACATCGCCTCGCGTACGTTCGGCATCCACATGGCCTCGAACGTTCCCGTGGGCTCGGTCGTCATCACGCCTGGCCCCAATAACGCTTCCGTCGATTACTTCAACATTGCCATCTCCGGCAAGGGTGCGCACGTCTCCACGCCCGAAGCCGGCATCGATGCCCTCTACATTGCCTCGCAGATCGTCGTGGCAGCCCAGGCCCTTGTAACGCGCCGCGTGAACCCCACTAACAGCGTGCTGATAGGCATTGGGAAATTGACCGCCGGAACGGCATACAACGTCGTAGCCGAATCCGCCGTCATTGAGGGGACCATCCGCGCGCTCACGCCCAAAACGAGGGAGCAGGTAAAACGCGAACTAGAGGAATTGGCCTGCAGCACCGCGCGCATCTACGGCGGCACGGCATCCATTCGCTTCGAAGACTACACGTCGCCCCTCATCAACGAAGAAACGTCAAGCCACGAAGCGCAGCGCACTGCCGCTTCCCTTTTCGGCGAAGAGAAGGTCATCACCAACCGACCCGCTTCCCTCCAGGGCGACGACATGGCAGAGCTGATCAATCGCGTACCCGGAGCGTATGCCTTCGTGGGGTCTGCAAACGCAGAGCGCCCCAACACGCAGGTCTCTCATCACAACAAGAGCTTTGACATAGACGAAGACGCGCTTACCGTATCCACGGCACTCTACGCGCAATACGCTATCGACTACCTTCAGACGTACGCAGGCGCCTAGCGCTTCCGTCTTCCAAAATCGCTGCCCTTGCGGGCAGTCTTACGCAGCTTTTCGAGGGCGGCCTCTTCCGATTCGCCCTCGAAGCGGCTTCGCAGCTGCACGACCTGGTCGCGCAGACGAGCAGCTTCCTCGAAATCCATGGCCTGGGACGCACGCTGCATATCGTCTTCCATGGAGGTAATGACGCGCAGCACTTCTTCGCGGGACAGCTCGGCAAGCTCCTTGTTTACCTGCTCGGCCGTGGTATTCCCCACTTCTTCTTCCACGTAATCCATGATGTCGTTGATGGCCTTGTTCACCGTCTTGGGCGTAATGCCATGTTCCTTGTTGAACTTCATCTGCAAGCCACGACGACGCTCCGTTTCGGTAATGGCAAGGTCCATGGAATCGGTGCGCTTATCGGCATACATGATTACCTGACCCGACGCATTACGAGCCGCACGACCAATGGTCTGAATGAGCGAACGGTGATTGCGCAGGAAGCCTTCCTTGTCGGCATCGAGAATAGCCACGAGGGATACCTCGGGCAAGTCGAGGCCCTCACGCAGCAGATTGATGCCCACGAGCACATCGAACGTGCCCTGGCGCAGCTCGCGCAGGATCTCGACGCGCTCGAGCGTGCCGATGTCGGAATGCATATAGCGCGCGCGAATGCCCTCATCAAGCAGGTGGTCGGTAAGATCTTCGGCCATCTTCTTCGTGAGCGTGGTAATAAGCACGCGCTCATTGCGCTCGGCACGAATGCGCGCTTCGTCGATGATGTCGTCGATTTGCGAGAGCGTGGGACGCACGATGATTTCGGGGTCGAGCAGGCCCGTAGGACGAATGATCTGCTCTACGTTCTTCTGGCTTACGCGCAACTCGTAATCGCCCGGCGTGGCTGATACGTAAATGAACTGGGGAACGCGCGCCTCGAACTCGTCAAAACGGAGCGGACGGTTATCCAGGCAACTCGGCAGGCGGAACCCATGCTCGGTAAGGGTGACCTTGCGAGAGCGGTCGCCTTCGTGCATGCCGCGAATCTGCGGCACCGTAACATGGCTCTCGTCGATAATGCACAGGAAGTCGTCGGGGAAATAGTCGATGAGCGTATACGGCGGCTCGCCTGGCTTGCGTCCATCCAGGTGACGCGAATAATTCTCGATGCCGCTGCAGAAGCCCATCGATTCCATCATTTCCAAGTCATAGCTCACGCGCATTTCCAGGCGCTGAGCCTCGAGAAGCTTGCCCTCGGCCTTGAATTGCTCCAGGCGCTCGCGCAGCTCCTCGCGAATCGTCTTGATGGCATGATCCATCTTCGGCTGAGCCGTCACGTAATGCGACGCCGGCCAGATGGGCAGCGCCTCGTAATGGTTGAGCACTTCCCCGGTCACGTTGTCGATTTCGGCAATTTCCTCGATTTCGTCGCCCCAGAATTCGATGCGCACGGGATTGTCGGCGTACGGCGGAAAGACGTCGATGGAATCGCCACGCACACGGAAGGTGCCTCGGGAAAGCTCGTAGTCGTTGCGATCGTATTGGATGTCGATGAGCTCATGAATGACATCGTCGCGCTCGGCAGGCTTTTGCTTGTCCACGAACACGGCCATGCCTGCATAGTCCATAGGCGAGCCAATGCCGTAAATGCAGCTCACCGACGCAACAACGATGCAGTCGCGACGCGAGAGCAGCGAAGAGGTGGCCGCATGGCGCAGCTTCTCGACCTCTTCGTTGATGGAGGCATCTTTCTCGATGAACGTATCGGTGGAAGGCACGTAGGCTTCGGGCTGATAGTAATCGTAGTACGAGACGAAGTAGACCACCGCGTTATTGGGAAAGAACTCGCGCAGCTCGGCCGCCTCCTGCGCCGCAAGCGTCTTGTTGGGCGCCAGGACGAGCGTGGGCTTCTGCACGGCCTCGATGGTCTTGGCCATAGTGAACGTCTTGCCGCTGCCCGTCACGCCCAAAAGCGTCTGGTAGCGCAAGCCATCACGCACGCCCTGCGCTAGGGCCTCGATTGCCTGAGGCTGATCGCCTGCCGGCTCGAACGGAGAAACGATTTCAAACGGCTGATTGGCAAGGCGCACCGATGGCAGCTTGCCTGCCATTTCCACGCCCTGCAAGTTCGAAAGATGAGCCATGACGCTACTTGCCCGCTATATCCTGCCAGACAAGTTCGACCTGGTCTTCCAGCTGGTCAATCGTCCCCTTGTTGCTAATGACGTAGTCGGCCCACAGGGCACGCTGCGCATCGCTCACCTGCCTGGCGATGCGGCGACGCACATCGTCTTCAGCAAAGCCCTTCGCCACAGCACGCTGCACGCGTACGCGCGTAGGCGACGTAACGGCGATAACACCCACGCTATTGCGAACAAGCGGGGCGAACGTGCCTTCGGGGCCATCGTAGGCGGAAATCTCGATAACTGCGAGTTCGCAGCCCTCTTGCTCCAGACGGTCCAACTGGGCCTGAGCCACCTTGAGCAAACGAGGCTGAGTGATGGCGTTCAACTGAATGGTCTTGGCCTGCGTAACGAAAGCGCGGGCTGCCAGTTCGGAACGTACGATGGCGCCATTCTCGTCGAGAATCTCAGGACCGAACGTATCGGCAAGCTGACTGATTACTTCGGGATCGAGAAGCGTTTCATGGCCGCATTCGTCGAGGTCAACACGCTTAGCACCACGTTCAAGTAGCATATGGGATACGGTTGATTTGCCCGAACCGATGCCGCCGATGAGAATGCATGTTTTCATCTTCTCGCCCCTTTCGCCTTCTTCTGTCTTCAGCATCATGGTACCACCGAACCTCGTTGCCAATCCATTGAAATGACCAGGAAAAAGGCCGTGTTTCAATGCATACGCGCATGCAAAAAGAAACCCCCGCGTATGAACGCGGGGGTTTCGAAGCTTATGCTAGCTTGTTGCTATTCAGCAGCCTGCTCGGAAGCCTCTTCGCGGGCGGCACGCTCAGCAGCGCGCTTCGCCTGGCGAGCAGCCTTCTCTTCCAGGGCAGCCGGATCGGGCTCGGCAACTTCGATTTCGATGCCCAGCTCTTCGGCAGCGGCCTTCATGGAGAGGCTGATACGACGACGGTCGGTGTTCACTTCCAGAACCTTGACCTTTACCTCGTCGCCCGCATGCACAACCTGCGTGGGGGTCTCGATGTGCTTGTTGGACATCTCGGAGATGTGAACCAGACCCTCGACGTTGGGGCCAAGCTCGACGAATGCGCCGAACGGAACCGTCTTGGTGACCTTACCGTCGATGATGCTGCCAGCGGGGTAGTTCTCAACCAGCTTGATCCAGGGATCTTCCTTCGTCTGCTTGAGACCCAGGGAGATGCGCTCACGCTGCAGATCGACGTCGAGAACCTCGACCTCGACCTCTTCGCCAACCTTGACGACTTCGCTGGGATGGTTGACATGGCTCCAAGAAAGCTCGGAGATGTGAACCAGACCGTCGATACCACCGAGGTCGACGAATGCGCCGAAGTCGACGATGGAGGAAACGGTGCCCTTCAGGCGCATGCCCTTGGACAGACGGGACAGAATCTCAGCACGCTCGTTCTTGCGGCCCTCTTCAAGCAGCACGCGACGGGACAGAACAACGTTGTTGCGGTTGCGGTCCATTTCGATGACGCGAGCTTCCAGGCTGGTGCCCAGGTACATGTCGAGATCCTTCACGCGGCGAAGGTCGACCAGGGAAGCGGGCAGGAAGCCACGCAGGCCGATGTCGAGGATGAGACCACCCTTGACGACTTCGATAACCTCGCCGGTAACCGTCTCGCCAGCCTTGAA
The DNA here is from genome assembly GCF_015062615.1 of Denitrobacterium detoxificans. Lineage (GTDB taxonomy): Bacteria > Actinomycetota > Coriobacteriia > Coriobacteriales > Eggerthellaceae > Denitrobacterium > Denitrobacterium detoxificans_A. Next base: position 192,445 of record NZ_SUUH01000002.1, on the reverse strand, counting down.
CTTCTCTTCGACGGAGATCCAAGCGCGCTCGTACTCGGCACGCTTCTTGGAAAGGATCAGGCGACCGTCCTTGTCTTCCTTCTGGAGAACGAGGGCTTCGATCTTGTCGCCCATGTTCACGATGTCGGAAGGATCGGCGTCCTTGCGGATGGACAGCTCGCGGGAGGGAATGACGCCCTCGCTCTTGAATCCGATGTCGACCAGCACTTCGTCATGCTCGATCTTGACCACGGTGCCGTCGACCAGATCGCCTTCGTCAAAGTCGGTCAACGTGCCATCGATCATCGCGTTCATCTGCTCGTCGGAGATGTCCTCGAAATCGATAACGGTCGGGTTCTTGATTTCGGTCAAAATGGACCCCTTTCATAATTACGGGGACCCTTCGTCATGATTGCGTGCTCTGTACCATGTTCACGGCACCGCTCTGCGGCGACAGGCAAAACATGTCTCGGGGGCCAATATTACCTGCTTGATGACTACTGTCACCTAAGCCGTGCTATTGTAGCACAGCGAACGCGGGGCGTACCCGCGAATTATTCAAGTGGAAACGTTCCACACGCGCCCTACACCACTAACAGGAAATGCCAGTTCGCAACGGCGCAATTAGCGGTTCTCGATATGCAGAATATTCTTCAGGCCAATCGAAATCGTTCCGTCCGATTCGCTCGTGAACGTAATGTACTCGGGGTTCTGGCCGTATTCGGCGGGGAACGTCACCTCAATACCCGTATCGGTGCGAATCTTGTGCCGACGCACCACGCGCTGAGCGGCCTCGCGCTCGATGGGCACGTGCTCGGGTATCTCCTGCGCAGCCGCCGCCTGCTCGAATCGCGTACGCGCCGGCGAGTCCTCGAACACTGCCTCGGCCATCTGGTCCAAGTCGATCTCGTCCTCGTCGGATACGTTTTCCGAAACGTATGCCTTCGCACGAGACAGGGCGACGGTGGGGTTCTCGCCATATTCGTCTGCCACTGCCTCGACGATCTCGGTCACCGCGGCAATGGTCTCCCTGCTCGAGGCCTGCTGCGTGCATTGCAGCAGCTTATCGGGGATGAGCAGGCAGTCCTCCCCCGCAATGTTGCGCTTCTTGTCCACGAACTGCACCGCAAGCGAACGCAGGTCCACGAGCGCATACGAAGCGAGCTTCTGCGACGGGTTGGGGAGCACCGCGTGATGTCGGGCGATGCTGTTGAACTCGCCCTCGTCGTCGTAGCGCGTCTCATGCACGTATGCTTGCTTGCTGTCGAGCAAGATGATGGCAAAGTAGCGAGGCAGCGGGCCCGAAAAGCCCGTGGCATGGTCGAACGCCCGCTGGGCGACGGTATCCGCAACAGGGTCGGGGTCAAACGGGCACTCCTCCGCTTCGGAGGCATTGGCTTCCTGGCCCGGCTCTTCCCCTTCGTCCGTCTCGTTTTCCATCTCCTGCAGCTCGGCCTCCGCGGCTGCCTCGCGAGCGGCCTTCGCGGCGCGCTTCAGCTCGGTATCGTCTTCGAAGTCCACGATGAGAATGTCGGTGGAGATAGGCTTTTCGGAATGGCCCAGTTCGGCGGAGATGAATTCGGCGATCTCCGTGGAAAGGCTCACGAATGTGGAGGTATCGCTGAAATAATTGCGCAATTCGGTGGCAAAGCCGCTGCCCTCCACGAACGAGCCGCGCTTGTTGTCCAGATTGCCCAACGCCTTGCGTACGTGACGCATCACGTAGTTCTTCGCGGTCTTGTCAGACAAGTCGATCTCGCGCGGGGAAAAGATGCTCTCGCACGCAGTGAAATCGCAGATATGCAAAATGGCGTGATTGATTCTCATGCTTACACCTGAAGTATTCGGCGTGCCAGCGGGGCACGGTAATTGCAACCCGCCTAGAATATCAGAGCGGCAGCACGCACGTACGCCCCAAACTAACAAAGCACAGAGTTAGTGCGGTTGCGCGATATCGGCATCATTCCTAAAATAGAAAAGATAAACACGTGTGCAATACGGCACGTCAGACGCGAAAAGAATAGGTTGGTTATATGGATATCGGAGCGTCTTTGCCCTTGTGGAGCATCATCCCGTTCGTGGGAATGCTTCTCTCTATCGCCATCTTCCCCCTGGTTAAACCCGAATGGTGGGAAAAGAACGAGCTCACTGTAGCACTGTTCTGGTCGGCGATTTTTCTCGTCCCCTTTATTGCGGTATACGGCTTCGGCGTAGCAGCCGAATCCCTCTCGGAAACAATTCTGGGAGACTACGTGCCGTTCATCGTGCTGCTCTTGGGACTCTTCACGGTTGCCGGCGGCATCCACGTAAAGGGCACCATCGTGGGCACCACGAAGAACAACGTCATCATGCTGGCACTCGGCACGCTCATCGCAAGCTGGGTGGGCACCACGGGCGCGGCCATGCTGCTCATTCGTCCCGTCCTGCGCGCCAACCTATGGCGTCGCCACAAGGCTCACATCGTCGTGTTCTTCATCTTCCTGGTGGCGAACATTGGCGGCTGCCTTACGCCCCTGGGCGATCCCCCGCTGTTCCTGGGCTACCTGCGCGGCATTCCCTTCTTCTGGACGTTCCAGCACATCTGGGTCGTCCTGCTGTTCAACACGGTCATCATGCTCGTGGCGTTTGCCCTCATCGATCGCCACTTCATCAAGAAGGAAGGCAAGGAAGGCCTGGAAGCCCTGAAACTCGAGGACGAAGCCGACGAGCGCACTCCCATCCACATCGAGGGCTGGCATAACTTCTTCTTCCTGGCGCTCATCATTCTTGCGGTCATTTTGAACGGCACCATCCCCCAGATGGAAATGTTCATCGACCCTGCTACGGGCGCAACGTACGGCATCGACGTCGAAGGCGTGCATATCGGCGTCGACTACGTCGTGCAGATCGTGCTCATCCTGGCTGCCATGGCCGGCTCCTGGTTCACCACCAGCCACCAGCTTCGCGCCGACAACAAGTTCGAGTGGGCTCCCATCGCCGAAGTTGCCAAGCTGTTCATCGGCATCTTCATCACGATGATTCCCGCACTCGCCCTGCTGCGCACCAATGGCAGCTCCCTGGGCATCGACAGCCCACTGGCGTTCTTCTGGTCCACGGGCATGCTCTCGTCGTTCCTGGACAACTCGCCCACCTACGTGGTGTTCCTTACCACGGCAGGTGCCATTGGCTCCAACGCCGCAAACGCCGTAGCCACGACGGTCGGCTCCGTCGACCCGCGCATCCTGCTCGCCATTTCCGCTGGTGCCGTATTCATGGGTGCCAACACCTACATTGGCAATGCACCCAACTTCATGGTGAAGAACATCGCCGAGAAAGCTGGCGTAAAGATGCCCAGCTTCTTCCATTACATGGGATGGTCGGCAGCAATCCTCATACCGCTGTTCATCCTCGATAGCATCGTGTTCTTCCTCTAGGCGCAACGACAGAAAAGAACAATCGAACCCCCTGCGATTCACATGAGTCGCAGGGGGTTCGTACGTACGGCCTCTTTTCAGTGCAGCTGGGAGCGGGAACAATCCCTCCTGCCCACCTAGCCAACCGCGCCTGAAGGGCCATGGGATGGAAACGAGTCCAGGGAGGACTACAGGGCGCTGCTCCCCCGCTCCCCCGTGCGAATGCGCACAACCTCTTCGCAGGGGAACACGAATATCTTGCCATCGCCCACCTTGCCGGTATGTGCCACGTCGAGAATGATTTCGATGATGCCATCCACCTCATCATCGACGCAGATGATTTCGAACTTCACCTTCGGAACCATATTCAGCAGCACTTCCGTGCCGCGATAGTATTCCTTCCAGCCATGCTGATTGCCACAGCCCTGCACCTGGCTAATGGTCATTCCGCTGACCTTCGCATCGAACAGCGCTTCCTTTACCGCTTCCAGTCGTTCGGGACGGACGACCGCCGTGATCTTCTTCATATTCCTCACGCCTTTCCGCTAGTCAAGACCAACAAATGCCGGGTAGGCAGATTCGCCATGCTGGATAACGTCCATGCCCAGCCCTTCATCATGCTCGCTCACGCGCAGAGAGCCGCCAAACAGTGCCTTCACGACAAGGGCGATGACAAGGCTTCCAACCGCCACGAAGGCAACGGTTACGAGGATGCCCAGCACCTGCGCGAACAGGAGGCTTGGATCACCCGTGTAGAGCAGGCCGCCGTTCTCGGTCCAGGAGAGCTCGGGTACGCAGAAGATGCCGGTAAGCACGCCACCCACGATGCCGCCTACGGTGTGGCAGCCAAACGCATCTAGGGCGTCGTCGTAGCCAAGCTTTGCTTTCATGCGTGAGATGGCCAGATAGCAAATGGGCGAAACTATGAGGCCCATGAACACGGCTGCGAGGGGCTCCACGAAGCCCGCTGCGGGCGTAATGACGACCAAACCGGCAACTAGTCCCGTCGCACCACCCGTGAGCGTGCACTTCCCCGTAAGGATGCGCTCGAAGCCAATCCAGGACAACGAAGCCGCCGCAGAAGCCGCCACCGTGTTCAGCAGCGCCAGCCCCGCAGTGCCGTTATCGGCGAAGGCAGAGCCCGCGTTGAAGCCGAACCAGCCAAACCACAGCAGCGTGGCACCCAGGAACACGAACGGAACGTTGTGAGGGCGGTAGCTCAGCATGCCAAACCCGCGGCGCTTACCCAGAAGAATGCAGAGCACCAGGCCCGTAAGACCCGAGGAGATGTGCACGACATCGCCGCCCGCGAAGTCGAGTGCACCGATCATGTCGCCGATGAAGCTACCATCCCCGCCCCACACCATATGGGCAAGCGGAGCGTAAATAAGCACGACCCAGATGGTACAGAACGCCATGACGGCGCCCACCTTCATGCGCCCCGCCACGGCACCGGTGATGATAGCCGTGGTGATCATGGCGAAGGCCATCTGAAACACGATATTGATAATCGCGGGATACGAGGCAGACGCCGTTGCATCGACCGTAGCTTCGCCGGTGAGAGCCGAGAATGCCGTAGCCGTCCCGCTTGCCTCCGCAAGCATATCCTGCACCGCGGTTACACAGCCGAGCTGGTCGAAGCCACCGAAGAACGGAATAGAACCATCGCCGCCGTAGGCGAACGACCAGCCGCAGATCACCCAAACGACACCCACGATGCCAATGGCAGCCAACGACATGAACATGGTGTTGATGACATTCTTGCGACGTGACAATCCACCGTAGAAAAAGGCAAGACCCGGGGTCATGAGCAAGACGAGCATGGCGCTCACCAGCATGAACCCAGAAGAACCTGTATCAAGCATATTTACTCCTTCCACTTTTCTCTAACGTCTGTCATAATCCCATCCGTTAGAAGTGAAGAAGGCGAGCAAACGGTTTATTAACCTGCGAGTTCGCATCTGGTAACACGATGGAAGCATCGTCGTTACGCACTGGAAACAAGCACGCAGACGCACGAAGGAGATGATTACCACATGGCATTGGAGTTTCGCGCTGTAACCGAAAACGACATCGAGGAATTGGCTCGCGTAGCACATGAAATCTGGCATGACTACTGGCCTCCCATCATCGGCCAAGCACAGACCGATTATATGGTTAATACGCTGCAGAGCGTTCCGGCGCTGAAAAAGGCGATTCTCGAAGATGGCTACCAGTATTGGCTTCTGGTAGACGAAGATGGCATTGCTGGTTACACGGGTTGCGACATCGAGCGGATGACAGGCGACGAGACTCACGACAAGCCGTTCCATCATAGCCCCGTCGTAGACGCCACATGGAAGCACCGTCTGTTCATCAGCAAGATCTACCTGTACCCGCGTGCACGTGGCAAGCACTACGCCAGTCGCGTAATCGAGTTCTATGAGCAGCTCTGCCAAGACGAGAATCTGCCCGTCATGTACCTCATGGTCAACCGACGCAACGAGCTTGGGCTGCGCGCCTACAAGGGTCGCGGCTTCCAGATCATGGAAGAAACCGATGCGGATATTGGCGAGGGCTTCTACATGATTGACTACATCATGGCGAAGGAAGTCGCCCAGGCTTCCGTCTAGAGCGAATACAACACGCTTACGCATGTAGGGGCGCCGATATTGTCGGCGCCCCTTTTGTATACCCAGACAACAAAAAGGGCCGAGGCAAAAGCCCCGACCCTAATGCGGTTTATGCTGAAAGTAATGTTATTCAGCCGCAGTGTAATCACGCTGAACGGCGGAATCGACGGGAACCGCAGAACCCATCGTGGACACAACCGTGATGGACTTCACGTACTTGCCCTTGGCGGCAGCAGGCTTCATGCGCAGGATCTCGTCGTACACAACGCCGTAGTTCTCTGCGAGCTGCTCAGCGGAGAAGCTTGCCTTACCGATGATGACATGGCAGATGCCGAAGCGGTCGGCGCGATACTCAACGCGGCCACCCTTGAGTTCCTTAACGGCCTTGGCAACGTCGTTGGTAACCGTGCCCAGCTTGGGGTTCGGCATAAGACCACGCGTACCAAGGATACGGCCCAGACGACCTACCTTGGGCATCTGGTCGGGGGTAGCAACGGTGGCGTCGAAGTTGATGTTGCCAGCCTGGATGTCGGCAACCAGGTCGTCGGAACCAACGATGTCGGCACCGGCTTCCTCGGCAGCACGGGCAGCTTCGCCCTCGGCGAATACGGCAACGCGAACCGTCTTGCCGCTGCCGTTGGGCAGGCTTACGGTGCCGCGGAGCTGCTGATCGGCCTGACGGGTGTCGATGCTCAGACGGAAGTGAGCCTCAACGGTCTCGTCAAAGTTCGCGGTAGCGATTTCCTTCACGAGGTTCATAGCCGCCAGAGGAGCGTACAGCTTACCCTCTTCGATCTTCTCGGCAGCAGCCTTCTGCTTCTTGGTGAGTTTAGCCATTTCTAAATCCTTCCGTGGTATTGTCGAGCGCCTGGGCTCTCCCACTGTTTACAACCGCTTACGCGGATAACAACCTAAATCTCAGAGTGTTAGTTCTGAGCGTCGAGAAGAGCCTGAAGCTTACGCGTAGCAACGTAGCTCTTCTTCGGAGCGCGACCCTCGATGGTAACGCCCATGGAACGAGCGGTGCCAGCCACGATCTCCATAGCGGCATCGATGTCGTTGGCGTTCAGGTCGGGCAGCTTGATCTCGGCGATTTCGCGCAGCTGATCGAGAGAGAGCTCGCCGACCTTCTTGAGCTGCGGAATGCCGGAACCGCTCTTGAGGCCCAGCTTTTCCTTGATGAGCACAGCTGCCGGAGGCGTCTTGCACACGAAGGTGAAGGACTTGTCCTCGTAGACCGTGATCTCAACGGGGATGATGGTACCGGACTGTTCCTGCGTCTGAGCGTTGAACGCCTGGCAGAACTGCATGATGTTAACGCCCTGGGCACCCAGTGCCGGGCCTACCGGAGGCGCAGGATTGGCAGCGCCAGCCGGGATTTGCAGCTTTACAAAGCCCGTAACTTTCTTATCAGCCATTGTAAAAGCTTCCTTTCAGCTGAAGTCTTTACCTAATAGTTCATATCAACAAACGCTCGAACATGAGAAGCCCCTGTCCACGAGGGCACGCTCTAGCGTATTGTCTTTTCCCTGTTCAACCGCCCTGAACAAAGGCGGCCATACGCCTAAATGCGGGAAACCTGGTTGAAGGTGAGTTCCACCGGGGTCTCGCGACCAAAGATGGAAACCAGAACCTTGACCTTGTTGGATTCAGGCGATACTTCAGAAACGACACCGTCGAACTCGGCCAGAGGACCGTCGACGACCTTCACGGTCTGCCCCACTTCCAGATCGGTGGAAGTCTTGCGGGGAGCCTCGTGAGAAGTGCGCTTCATGATCTTGTTGTACTCTTCGCGCGTAAGCGGAGCGGGCGTCTGCTGACTACCCACGAAACCCGTTACGCCAGGAGTGTTGCGGACTGCAGCCCAGCTGCGGTCGTCGAGCTCCATGCGAACAAGCACATAACCCGGGAAGACCTTCTTCTCGGATTCAACGCGGCGTCCACCTTCTTTGATTTCGGTGACCGTCTCCATGGGAATCTCGATGGCGAAGACATTGTTCTCCAGGCCCATCGTCTCGATGCGAAGCTCGAGATTCTGCTTGACCTTGTTCTCATACCCAGAATAGGTATGAAGAACGTACCACTTCTTAGCCATGTTCTACGCTCCCAGAGACGAAATTGCCACAAGCAGGGGCGTTACGATCCAGTTGTCGAGAATGAAAACGTACACGCCAAAAAAGACCAGCGCACCCACGACAACCCCGCTCCAGCGGAGTACGTCCTGGCGCGTAGGCCACGTAACGCGCTTCATTTCAGCGCGAACGCCAGCGAAGAACCCATCTTTTTTGGGAGCCTTCGCGGGCTTCTTTTCGGAAGACTTCGAAGCAGCTTCAGAAGCCTGCTTCGTGCTCTTCTCTTCTGAGGAACGAGATGAACGCTTGAAAAGACCCTTCTTCTCTTCAGAAGAGGCTTCCTGCGTCGAATCTTCGGCCGCAACTTGCGCGTTCTGCTCGACATCCGCCTTGCGCGCTGCACGACGGGCAGAAGCTTTAGCGCGTTGCGTCTTTGATTTCTTAGCCATCTTTACCCTTCAAAGTCTGTAATTTTGCAGACCATATTCAACTTCTTATAACGCCAAACAAGCAGCCTGTTAAAGCTGCTCGTAAACAAGCTGGCAGGCCAGGAAGGACTCGAACCCTCAACTTTCGGTTTTGGAGACCGACGCTCTACCAATTGAACTACTGGCCTATTATGCACATCCTCTAACGAGTTTCCTTATGCAACGTGTGATGTCCACACCACTTGCAATATTTCTTCAACTCGATGCGATCGGGAGTGGTCTGCTTGTTCTTCTTGGTCGTATAGTTACGGCGCTTGCACTCGGTGCAGGCCAGGGTGACCAACGTACGCATCTACTTTACTCCTTATGTTCACATTGCTATGACTTGAAACTGCACAGATAAGTTAAGCGTGGAAGAGAGGGCCCACAAGCGTGAGCCCTCTCCATTAACCTCATTGAAGTTATTTGATGATTTCGGTTACGCGACCGGAACCAACCGTGCGGCCACCTTCGCGGATAGCGAACTTGAGGCCCTCTTCCATGGCGACCGGGTGAATGAGCTCGCCCTTGATCTCCACGTTATCGCCCGGCATAACCATTTCGGTGCCCTCGGGCAGGTGAGCAACACCAGTGATGTCGGTGGTGCGGAAGTAGAACTGCGGACGATAGCCATCGAAGAACGGGGTGTGACGGCCGCCCTCTTCCTTGGTCAGAACGTAAATCTGGCCCTTGAACTCGGTGTGCGGGGTAACGCTACCGGGCTTGCAGAGAACCTGGCCACGGACAACGTCTTCACGCTTCACGCCACGGAGCAGAGCGCCGATGTTGTCGCCAGCCTCAGCCTCGTCGAGCAGCTTGCGGAACATCTCAACACCCGTGCAGGTGGTCTTGGCGGTGTCGCGGATGCCGACGATTTCCAGTTCGTCGCCAACCTTCAGCTGACCGCGCTCAACACGACCGGTAACAACCGTGCCACGACCGGTGATGGTCATAACGTCTTCGATAGCCATCAGGAAGGGCTTGTCGGTATCGCGTTCGGGCGTCGGGATGTAGGAGTCGACAGCGTCCATGAGCTCCCAGATCTTCTCCTGGTAGGCAGGGTCGCCTTCCAGAGCCTTGAGAGCAGAACCACGAATGATCGGGGTGTCGTCTCCGGGGAACTCATAGGAGTTCAGCAGTTCGCGAACTTCCATCTCAACGAGCTCGAGCAGCTCTTCGTCGTCGACCATGTCGCACTTGTTCAGGAAGACCACGATGTAGGGCACGCCTACCTGACGGGCGAGCAGGATGTGCTCGCGGGTCTGGGCCATGGGGCCGTCGGTAGCAGCGATAACCAGGATAGCGCCGTCCATCTGGGCAGCACCGGTGATCATGTTCTTGACGTAGTCGGCGTGGCCGGGGCAGTCAACGTGAGCGTAGTGACGCTTGTCCGTCTCGTACTCGATGTGAGCAATGGAGATGGTAATGCCGCGCTCGCGCTCTTCAGGAGCCTTGTCGATGTCTTCGAAGGCCGTGAAGTCAGCATGAGCGGTGCCGTGAGACCCGTCGTTCATGGACAGGGTCTTGGAGATGGCAGCGGTGAGCGTGGTCTTGCCATGGTCAACGTGACCGATGGTGCCGATGTTTACATGCGGCTTAGTACGCTCGAACTTTTCCTTAGCCATGAAATCCTCCTTCAATGAGAACGCCCCTACTGGGGCGTTTTATGAGCTAAAAATAAAGACTGCGTAAGCAGTAGAAGTATCTATGGTAGCGGTGACTGGATTCGAACCAGTGACGCCACGGGTATGAACCGTGTGCTCTAACCAACTGAGCTACACCGCCAGATGCAAAAGAGAACGATGTTCTCGATAAAGCAATAGATGGAGCCCGCGACCGGATTTGAACCGGTGACCTCTTCGTTACCAACGAAGTGCTCTACCTACTGAGCTACACGGGCAAAGATGGTGGGCGCGCTAGGATTCGAACCTAGGTAGGCAGAGCCAACGGGTTTACAGCCCGTCCCCATTAACCACTCGGGCACACGCCCATCTTTCGCTTAACTTGTGCAATTTTCAAGCTGCGGCTCGTTTTTCGGTTTCACCCGAAGCGCGAGCAGATGGAATAATACGCTAGCTCCGAAGTCGTGTCAACAGCTTACACGCCCCCGGGTGTATCTCCACGATTCCTCCGTTTACCCGCAACATGTGCCCACGTCATCATATATATGTAAGGCATTTTTACGTTGCTCTATAATGTAATGCCATGTGTTGGGAAGTGAAATTCGTAAACGATTTCATACATATATATAAGTAAGGGGAATGATGGAAAACTCGGACAGCCTTGTTGTCGTAGCGATACTTATTTATTTTATCGCCGTACTCACCATTGGCTTCATTTACGCCAAGCGATCGAATTCTTCGGCATCGGAATACTTCCTGGGCGGCAGGAAAGTCGGCCCCTGGTTCACCGCCCTCTCCGCCGAGGCAAGCGATATGTCGGGCTATCTGCTCATGGGTCTCCCCGGTCTGGCCTTCTTTACGGGCGCGGGCGAAGCTGGCTGGACGGCAGTGGGTCTTGCCATCGGAACGTATCTCAATTGGCGATTCGTAGCCAAGCGCCTACGCCGTTATTCTGTTGTGGCCAATGATTCCATCACGCTCCCCGGCTTCTATTCGAACCGCTTCCATGACTCCAAGAACATCGTGGGCACTATCGCTGCCGTTATCATCCTTTTGTTCTTCTGCGTGTACACGGGTAGCTGCTTCGTAACGTGCGGCAAGCTCTTCCACACCCTCTTCGGTTGGGATTATTCCGTCATGATGGTATTTGGCGCGCTCATCGTGTTCTTGTACACCATGGTGGGTGGTTACCTCTCCGTTGTAGCCACCGACTTCGTACAGGGCTGCCTCATGTTCTTCGCGCTCCTGGTCGTCGTCATTGGCTCCATCGCCATGGCCGGCGGCGTGCAAGCAACCGCAGCCTTCCTTTCCGATATCCCCGGATTCCTTTCCGCCACCTCGGTGGCCACTCCCCTGCTCGACGAGTCGGGCGCGCAGATGGCCATGGACGGCACTCCCCTCTTCGACGATCCCACACCCTTTGGCGTCCTCACCATCATCTCCACGCTCTCCTGGGGCCTGGGCTACTTCGGCATGCCGCAGGTGCTCGTGCGCTTCCTGGGCATCCGCAGCGAAGAAGAGGTAAAGCAATCGCGCATCATCGCCGTTGTATGGGTGGTCATCAGCATGCTGGCCGCCGTGCTCATTGGCCTTATCGGCCGAAAGGCACTCCCCATGCTTCTGGGCGGCGCCGTTACCAGTTCCTCGGCCGAAAGCATCTTCATCATGCTCTCGCAGGTCATGCTGCCGGCATTCATGTGCGGCATCGTGGTTTCGGGCATTCTGGCGGCATCCATGTCGTCGGCCTCTTCCTACCTGCTCATTACGGGCTCTTCGGTTGCCGAGAACATCTTCCGCGGTATCTTCAAGAAGAACGCCACCGACGAGCAGGTGCTCATCGTCTCGCGCATCACGCTTACCGTCGTGCTGCTCTTCGGCATCCTGGTAGCTTGGAACGAAGACTCGGTCATCTTCACGGTCGTGTCCTATGCATGGGCTGGCCTGGGCGCTTCGTTTGGCCCGCTCACGCTGTTCTCTCTGTACTGGAAGCGCACTACCAAGCAGGGAGCCATCGCCGGCATGCTCACGGGCGCTGCCACGGTGCTCATCTGGCACAACTTCGTCAAGCCACTTGGCGGCGTTTTCGGCATCTACGAGCTGCTACCCGCGTTCCTGCTTAGCTGCCTGGCCATCTACGTAGTGTCGAAACTCACCCCCACTCCCAGCCAGGGGATTCTCGCCGACTTCGACCGCTACGAGAATCACGACGTCAGCAAAGAACGGAATATGGAAGTCGTGCTAGAAGACGGCATGACGCTGAACGATTAAAACCACGCGGTATATCATCTTGGGGACGTCAAAGGGCGTCCCCTTTTTATAAGGCAACACGGAAGAAGGAACCGACCATGTCATACGCCGACCTCAGCTCAGCAGAATGCAGCACGTTGCTCGACGAACAGAAGCGCGCATACGCCGCGTGGAAAGCAAAGGATCTCTCGCTGAACATGGCGCGTGGTAAGCCCTCTTCCGCCCAGCTCGACCTGAGCGCCCCCATGCTCGACGTACTCAACGCCGAATCTGATCTGAAGGCCGCCGACGGCACCGATTGTCGCAACTACGGCGTAGGCGTGGGCATTCGCGAAGCGCGCGAACTCATGGCAACCATGCTCGACGACGAGGCCGACCGCGTTATCGTGGGCGGCGAATCGAGCCTGAACCTCATGTACGATGCCATTGCCCGCAACTGGGCATTTGGCACGCAAGGCTGCACCCCTTGGGGCAAGCTTGATACCGTGAAGTGGATTTGCCCCGTTCCTGGCTACGATCGCCATTTCTCGATTACCGAGCTCTTCGGCATCGAAATGATCAACGTGCCGCTGAACGAAGACGGTCCCGACATGGATGCCGTCGAACAGCTCGCCGCCGACGAAAGCGTCAAGGGCATTTGGTGCGTGCCCACCTACTCCAACCCCTCGGGCTGCACGTACTCCGACGAAGTTGTCGAGCGCTTGGCCAATATGAAGGCAGCCGATGACTTCCGCATCTTCTGGGATAACGCCTACTGCGTACATCATCTTTCTTCCAACCCGGCAGAGCAGGAACACGTTGCCGACATCGCACGCGCATGTGCTGCCGCTGGCAACCCCAACCGTGCTTACAAGTTTGCCAGCACCAGCAAGATTACCTTCCCGGGTGCGGGCATTGCGGCAATGGCATCAAGCGAAGCGAACATCGCCGAGATCACCAAGCTCATGAACGTGCAAATCATCGGCCACGACAAGCTAAACCAGCTTCGTCACGTGCGCTTCCTGCGCGACGCCGAAGGCATTGCCGAGCATATGGCAAAGCATGCCGCATTGCTGCGCCCGAAGTTCGACCTGGTAGAAGAAACGCTCAGCCGCGAACTGGAAGGCACGGGCTGCACGTGGACGCATCCGCGCGGTGGCTACTTCGTAACGTTCACCGGGCCGCAGGGTACCGCTAAGCGCATCGTTGAACTCGCACGCGAAGCGGGCGTCACCCTCACGGGAGCTGGCGCACCCTTCCCCTATCACAAGGATCCCTCGGATGCGGTGATTCGCATTGCGCCTTCCCTACCCCCTGTTGAAGAACTTGCACAGGCGCTTGAAGTGTTCTGCTGCTGCGTCAAGATTGCTGCGCTTGAGAAGCTAGTGTAATCCGCTAATCCACTAATCCGCTAATCCGCTCGCGGGCTGGGCGGAATGCCCCGTGGGGCACGCCCCGCTCCGCTGCTCGCACGGTGCGCTGCTGTGAGTGATTGGGAACGCTCGGGTATTCCGGGCGTTCCTTTTTGCGTCCAGAAGCCGTGCTCGTGCGCTCGCTGGTTCATGCTTTTACTGCGCGCTGTTCGGGGTCCCCGCGGATTCGCGCGAGGCTTTGCCTCCCGCTCTCCGCGGGGACCCCGAACGTAGCGCGTTTTGTTTGCTTTCACAGGGTGCCCCACGGGGCATTCCGCCCAGCCCAAATCTTACCCAGAGAAATCGCATGCTCATATAAACCTGGGGTATCTACGGGCAGGGTTCGCTTCGCTCCCCTGCCCTTGGGTGGCAACTGGGCCTGGAGGTTGGTTGGGCGAGATTCGCTGCGCTCTCTCGCACGAAAGGTTTATTGGCCTGAGGAACAATTCGCTACGATCTCGACCGGTGCTGCGAAGCAAAATTCGTTGCACCCTCTCACCTTAAGGACAAAAAGAGGGGACGCGGCTGAAGCGCATCCCCTCTATATGACAGGCTTTTACGATTGCCTAGGCTTCGGAATACATTTCCTTGAGCTTGACCAGGTGATCGTAGCGATCCATGGCGCACTGCTCGTTTTCGGCGAAGAGCTCGTCGGCGCGCTCGGGGAATTCGCGCGTGAGGCGGGAATAACGCGCCTCGTTCATAAGGAACTCGCGATAACCGCCCGAGGGCTCCTTCGAATCGAGCGTAAACTTCTTGCCGGCTTCGGCTTCGGGGTTGAAGCGGAAGAGGTTCCAGTAACCGCACTCGACGGCACGTTTCATTTCGGACTGGCAATTCTTCATGCCGCCCTTGATGGAGTGCATCTCGCAGGGGCTGTAGGCGATGATGAGCGAGGGGCCGTCGTAGGCTTCGGCTTCGCAGATGGCCTTCATGGTCTGCGCAGGCTTTGCACCCATGGCAATCTGGGCAACGTAGACGTAGCCGTACGACATGGCCAGCTCGGCAAGACTCTTCTTCTGAACATCCTTACCAGCTGCTGCAAACTGGGCAACCTGACCGATGTTCGAAGCCTTGGAAGCCTGACCACCCGTGTTGGAATACACTTCCGTGTCGAATACGAGCACATTAACGTTCTGGCCGCTGGCAAGAACATGGTCGAGGCCGCCATAGCCAATGTCATATGCCCAACCGTCGCCACCGAAGATCCAGTAGCTCTTCTTGGTCAGGAATTCGCTGCGGTCGAGGATCTTGCGAGCCGCATCGGTGTCGAGCGTCTTCAGCTGTTCGACATAGGCCTTCGCAGCTTCCTGGTTCGCCTGCGCATCGTTGCGCGTATCGAGCCACTGCTGAGCTGCGGCCTTTACAGCCTCGGGAGCGTCAGACTCGATGAGAGCCGTAGATTCAAGAGCGAGTTCGTTGCGAACTGCCTCGTGACCCACGCGCATGCCCAGGCCGAATTCCGCATTGTCTTCGAACAGACTGTTGCACCATGCGGGGCCATGGCCTTCGGCAGTGGTGGTATACGGCGAGGTAGCTGCAGGATTACCCCAGATGGAAGAGCAACCAGTAGCGTTGGCGATGAACATGCGATCGCCGAAGAGCTGCGCAACCAGACGCGCGTAGCTCGTCTCGGCGCAGCCAGCGCACGAACCGGAGAACTCAAGCAGCGGCTTCTTGAACTGGCTATCCTTTACGCTCGTACCGCACGCCTCGGGCTTTTCGGCAACCTGGCTAACGCAGTAGTCGAAGACCTCCTGCTTGGGCAGTTCGCCTTCGGTGGGAAGCATGGAAAGCGAATTGGTGGGGCAAGCGCCAATGCACACGCCGCAGCCCATGCAGTCGAGCGGAGACACGGCAAGCGTGTACTTCATGCCCTTGACCTTCGGACCCTTTGCATCGATGAGCTGCGTCGATGCCGGAGCAGCCGCAGCCTCTTCCTCGGTGAGCACATAGGGGCGGATGGTGGCATGCGGGCACACGAACGAGCACTGGTTGCACTGGATGCACTTTTCGGGATTCCACGAAGCAACGGTAACGGAAAGGCCGCGCTTCTCGTAGGCCGAAGCGCCCAGAGGCCACTGGCCGTCGACATGATCCATGAATGCGCTTACGGGCAGGCGGTCGCCATCCATGCGGCCCACAGGCTGCATGATCTCGGAAACCATCTTCACCAGCTCGGGATCGCCGGAAAGCTGCTCGGGCTGAGCATCGTCTTCGGCATTGGCCCAGGCAGCGGGCACGTCAATCTTCACGAACGCAGTAGCGCCCGCGTCGATTGCCTTGTGGTTCATATCCACGACATCCTGGCCCTTCTTCAGGTAGGACTTCGTGGCGGCATCCTTCATGAGCTGGATGGCCTCTTCCTGCGGCATGATCTTCGCCAACGCGAAGAACGCGCTCTGCAGGATGGTGTTGGTACGCTTGCCCATGCCGATCTCGATGGCCAAGTCGATGGCGTTGATCGTGTAAAGCTGGATGTCGTTCTGAGCAATGTAGCGCTTCGTTTCGGCATTCAGATGCTGGTCGAGCTCTTCGGGCGACCACTGACAGTTGATCATGAACACGCCACCAGGCTTCACGTCCTGCACCATGCGGAAGCCCTTGATCAAGTAGCTGGGGTTATGGCAGGCAACGAAGTCGGCCTTGTTGATGTAGTAAGCGCTGCGGATGGGGCTATCGCCGAAACGCAGATGACTGATGGTTACGCCGCCCGTCTTCTTGCTGTCGTACTGGAAGTACGCCTGCACGTACTTGTCGGTGTGGTCGCCAATGATCTTGACGCTGTTCTTGTTTGCGCCAACGGTACCGTCGCCGCCCAGGCCCCAGAACTTGCACTCGATCGTGCCAGGCGCTGCCGTATTCGGGCAATCGGCGCTCTCGGAAAGGCTGAGATGGGTAACGTCGTCGACGATGCCAATGGTGAACTCACGCTTCGGCTCGTCCTTCGCCAGCTCTTCAAAGATGGCGAAAGCGCTGGCCGGAGGCGTGTCCTTGCTGCCCAGACCATAGCGACCGCCCGTAACCACGATATCATCGCGGCCAGCTTCGCGCAGAGCGCTCACGACGTCTAGGTACAGAGGCTCACCGATGCTGCCAGGCTCCTTCGTGCGATCCATAACAGCGATCTTGCGCACCGTTTCAGGCAGCGCATTCACGAAATGCTTGATGCTGAACGGACGGTACAGGCGAACCTTCACCAGGCCAACCTTCTCGCCATGAGCGTTCAGGTAATCGATGGTCTCTTCGAGCACGTCGCAGAACGAACCCATGCACACGACCACGCGATCGGCATCGGGCGCGCCATAGTAGTTGAACAGCTGATAATTGGTGCCGATCTTCTCGTTCACCTGCTGCATGCAACCCTCGACCACCGCAGGCAGCGCGTCGTACACGCCATTGCAGGCCTCGCGATTCTGGAAGAAGATGTCGCCATTCTGATGGCTACCACGCATTGCAGGATGCTCGGGATTGAGCGCATGGGCGCGGAACGCAGCTACGGCGTCGAAGTCGCACATATCGGCCAGATCGTCGTAATCCCATACGGCGATCTTCTGATACTCGTGGGACGTGCGGAAACCGTCAAAGAAGTTCAGGAACGGCATATGACCCTTGATGGCAGCCAGATGCGCAACGGCGGAAAGGTCCATGACCTCCTGTACGTTGCCCTCGGCGAGCATGGCGAAGCCCGTCTGGCGGCAAGCCATGACATCGGAATGATCGCCGAAGATGTTCAAGCTCTGCGTGGCTACGGTACGAGCAGACACGTGAAAAACGCACGGCAGCTGCTCGGCTGCGATCTTGTACATGTTCGGGATCATGAGCAGCAAACCCTGAGAAGCAGTGTAGGTGGTGGTAAGCGCACCTGCGGTAAGCGAGCCATGAACCGTGCCGCTCGCACCGCCCTCGCTCTGCATTTCCACGACATTCACCGTGGAACCGAAAATATTCTTACGGCCATTAGCCGACCACTGGTCCACAAAGTCGGCCATGGGGCTCGACGGGGTGATGGGATAAATACCGGCAACCTCGGTAAACGCATACGAAACATGCGCCGCAGCGGTATTGCCGTCCATAGACTTTAATTCTCTGGTCATATACCTCTCCTTCGAAGGGACCTCTGCTGAAACCAATCGTATCAGTGGCTTTCGAAGGACGGACGTAATGCACTTTAAGGTGCAATGACGTTCGGTAAGTGGGGTTTCGCGTGGTGGAGTTGTGAAGAAACGAAGATTGTGGGGCTATGTCCAGAATTGGAACATGTGGATGATGCTCTGGTACGCCCACGGATACGCCTCGGAATACCAGCCCGTTTCCGCAACCAGGCACAACAGGAAACTGTATGCCAAGCTAACGCCCACAAGGGCTGGCAAGATCTTCATGGCGATGTCGAAGCCCATAGATTCATGCGAGATATTCTCGTTCAAGATGAAGACCGTAAGCACGACCACCAGCAAGAACATGATGCTGAAGTCGGCGAAGTAACGCTGCAGAATGCCCGCCATTTCCGCATCGGCAAGTGCGATGAGCACACCCGCAACCAACAGCACGATGATGACGCCCGCCGTGGTATGCGTGCTACGCGAGCGAACGCGCATGCGCACTCCCCGAATGGCCAGCGGAAGGATCCACAAGACGGGAAGACAGGCAAAGATGCCGCCGAAGGTGACTTCCTTGATGGTCTGCCCCATGTAGGTGGTATCGAACGTAGCCGCCTGGATATACGGGAACACACCCGTAGTGGTAGGCGTCTGGAAGAAGAAGGCGAACAGCGCCGGCGCCAAGCGTCCCAGGTCCATACCGCGCTTCGTCATGTCATTCGTCGTAAGGTTGTAGTTGCTGCCGAAATCGGTAAAGCTGCCGAATCGCGCGTAGTTGTAAAGCATGATGCCCACGCCCACCACCACGAACGGGGCGATGAGGCATAGGAATTCGATGGCCCCGCGCTTCGTGAGGATGCGGCGCTCGGAAATGTACCTACGCCAGAACAGCGGAATGGCCACCAGCGCAAGCAGAATAAACTGCGGACGACAGCCCATGACCAAGGCCATGCACAACGACCCGCCCAGATAGCAGCCCAGCGGATGCTTCGCCGAGCGACCACGCATCCACAAATAGAGCGCCCACATGGAAAACGCAAGCGCCATCATAATGGGAAGCGAATAGAAAGTGGGGAATTTAACCAGGTAGAGAATGCCACAGCAGAAAACGAGGGGCATTTGCAGCAATAGGTAGAGACCAAGGCTCACATGCTTGAAATGATGACGGGCGAAGCGATGGAGCAACGCCGTGCAGCCGAGGATGAACGCAACTGCGGCAATCCACACCCCCACTGCCGTAGGGAACGAGCCGCCCGTGAGCAACAAATACGGCAAATAGAATACGATGACGGGAACCACGCCAAAGTAGACGTAGTAATGCCCCTGGTAATAGGCAACATCCCACAGGTACGATTCGCCCGTCGCCTTCTGCAATTCGTCACGCGCGCCCTTATCGTAGGGGTTGTCCATTTCCTGCAGCCATTCAGGCGGCTCTTCGTCGAGATAGAGCTGCCCATGCGACATGGCTTCAGCCAAACGCGCATACTGCTGCGAGTTTTCGCCACCCACCTCGAACGTGGTAATGACACTCGTGGGATCCCACGAACCAGAATTGTATGCCTGCGTGGCAACGCCCACGAGATTCGAACCGGTGAACAGCAAGACAGACACCAGGTATATCTCCAGGATGTTCGCCGCAAAGATGCACGCCTTAGAAAACCTAGTCGATTCCACCACCGAGATACGGTAGATAGACGACTTGGGGCGGAACAAATAGATGAACGTGATTACGGCGAGTGCGATCAGAAAGCGCGTTCCCAGGAAGTAGAACGGGTACGTATTGTTGATATACACGGCCTTGATCTTGATGGGATACGTAACATCCTCACCCGTGATCTCGATGCGCAAGTTGTTCGTAAGGCCCGTGGTGTTGAGCTTCAAATATTCCGTGCCGTCATCATTCGTGGCCACCGTTCGCACGGGCACGCCCGAGGAGTACTCGGTGGAGTCGAAGTACGTCTCGTGACCTTCATCGGTGAACTCGATTTTCACCTGAACGTTTTGGGCCGACTGGTTGCCATCGAAGTCGATGCGAACGTTTTTGACCTCTTTGTTCAGGTTCGAGAACTCGATGACGTTATCGGCTTCGGTAATGCGATACGTTTCGTCGGTCTCGTTCTGCTGGAGCGTGAGCTTGCTGGAAAGGTTCACGCAGTCATACCCGAGCGTGGCCCAGTGATTGAAGTTGAAGACGAATATCTCCAGGAAGAGAGCGATGGCAATAAGGACCGCCGCACAGCGAATATAGTGATTCACTTCCCCCGCATGAGCGCGCAGGAAGGAGCCGACCAGGTCGCGTATTCTTTCGAAAGACGTTTGCATACTGCGCTCATTATAAATAAGGATGGGCGCAACGCATACCGTATGCGAAGGAATCACGCCTATCTTCGCAATGGATGCCCAGATGAACGGCTCGCAAGGCAGAAAAAGGGGCAGGGATACTTCCCTGCCCCACACGCGCGTGATGCAATCCTGTTTTACAGGTTGAGCTTCGCAACGATGTCTTCGAGAACGACGTTCGGGTCGCGATCGCCATCGACAGCAACCAGAAGATCGCTACCGCGATAGTAGTCGATCAGCGGAGCCGTGGACTTCTCGTAAACGTCGAGACGATTACGCACCGTGGCCTCGTTGTCGTCGTCGCGCTGGTACATCTCGCCAGAGCACTTCGGGCACGAAGCACCATCGGCTTCGGAGCCGATAAAGCCACACTCACGGCACATACGGCGGCTGGTGAGGCGCTTGACGATAACTTCGAAGTCGACGTCGATGAGCAGAGCGGCGTCGAGCGGACGCTCGAGCTGGCTGAGCATACCATCGAGAGCAACGGCCTGCGTGGTGGTACGCGGAAAACCGTCGAACAAAACGCCAGCCTGCGTATCGGGCTGCTGGATGCGCTCCTTCATGAGGTCGATGATGAGCTCGTCGGGAACAAGTTCGCCGGCATCCATGAAGCCCTTGGCCTTCACGCCAAGTTCCGTCTGGTCACGCACGGCAGCGCGCAGGATGTCGCCCGTGGAGATGTGGCACATGCCAAACTTCTCGACCAGCTTCGCAGCCTGCGTGCCCTTACCGGCACCGGGTGCTCCGAGGAGTACGATATTCATTACGCAACACTTCCTTTACTTGAAGAAGCCATCGTAGTTGTACATCTTCAACTGGGACTCGACCTTATTCATGGTGTCGAGGGCAACGCCAATCATGATGAGGATGGACGTACCACCAAACGCCTGAATAAGATAGTTGTTCGTAAACGAGAACAGGATGGAAGGCACAACTGCAACAGCGGCAATGAACATGGCACCGGGAAGCGTGACATGCTTGATCACGCTCTTGATGTAGTTCACGGTAGCCGTGCCAGGACGAATGCCAGGCACGAAGCCACCCTGCTTCTGCAGGTTACTGGAAAGCTCTTCGGGATTGAACACCATCGACGTGTAGAAATACGCAAAGAAGATGATGAGCACGAAGGTAAGCACCCAGTTGACCCATCCGCTCGAAATAGCGTTCGCGAACGAATTCAGCCAATCTACGTTGAACAGCGCGGCAATCTGCGCCGGGAAGTAGATAAGGCAGCTCGCGAAGATGATGGGGATAACGCCCGCGGCATTCACCTTCAGGGGGATGTAGGTGGACTGGCCACCCATCATCTTGCGACCCTGCACGCGCTTGGCGTAGCTGACGGGAATGCGACGCTGAGCGCGCTCCATGAAAATGATCGCGGGAATGGCAATGATTACCACAGCAAGGATGAGCAGCGTGATAGCCAGGCCCATGCCTGCATCGGACTGGCTCGTGGCACTCTCGAAGATAGCCGAGGGCACACGCGAGACGATGCTCGTGAAGATGATGAGCGACATGCCGTTGCCGATGCCACGCTGCGTGATGAGCTCGCCCATCCACATGATGAAGCCGGTACCGGCAACGAGCGTGAACACCACGAGGAAGCACGTAAGGCCATAGGGCACTTCAGAAGAGAACGTCACGCCGTACGTGCTGGACTGAAAGAGCAGCAGGTAACCAACGGCGTTGATGAGACCAAGCGCAAGCGTGAGCCAACGCGTCGCCTGCGTAATCTTCTTGCGGCCGGCTTCGCCTTCCTTGGCCCAGCGGCCCACGGCGGGAATAACGCCCTGCATCAGCTGCATGATGATAGATGCAGTGATGTAGGGCATGATGCCCAGCGCGAACACGCTGAAGTGGGAAAGCGCACCACCAGAAAAGATGTCGATCATCGTCATAGCGGCGCCGCCGGCTTCCTGATACGCCTGCGCGAACGCGGCGAACGGGATGCCGGGCACCGGAATGTACGAACCCAGGCGATACAGGGCAAGGATGGCCAGCGTAAACAGAATCTTGTTACGCAGCTCCTTAACCTTGAATGCTTCTACCAGGGAACTTAGCAAGGCTGCTCAACCTTTCCTCCAGCTGCCTCGATCTTCGCGGCAGCGCTTGCGGATACCTTGTCCACCTTGACAGTCAGGGCCTTGGTGATTTCGCCATCGCCCAGAACCTTTACGGGAGCATCAGCATGCTTGATGATGCCCTTGGCCTTCAGGCTATCGCCGTCGACCACTTCGCCAGCCTCGAACTTTTCCTCGAGACGGCTAACGTTAACAGGCAGATACTCCACGCGGTTGATGTTGCGGAAGCCGGGGAGCTTCGGCAGACGACGTGCCAGAGGAGTCTGGCCACCCTCGAAGCCGGCACCCTTGCCGCCACCAGCGCGGGACTTCTGACCGTTCAGACCGCGACCGGCGGTTTTACCCGTACCAGAAGCAGCACCGCGACCAACGCGCTTGCGGTTCTTACGAGAGCCCTCTGCCGGCTTAAGATCCTTGAGTTCCATTACTGCATTCTCCTTTCGCTTACCCGCTATTCGCGGGTACGCTGGCAGCTCGCCGCCAGCTAACTTCCTGTGCCAGATGCACAATCTGGCATATTACCAAATATGGCCCCGGAGGCAAACCCCGGGGCCTTGTGCACTTATTTGTTCTCGGTGACTTCGATGAGGTGCTTGACCTTGAAGATCTGACCGCGAACGGATTCGTTGTCGACCAGGTCGCGTTCCTTGCCGATGCGGCCAAGACCCAGTGCCTTCAGGGTCTTACCCTGCGTGGCGGGACGGCCGATGGCGCTACGAACCTGCTTTACATGCAGCGTCTTCTTCTCTGCCATGGGTTATTCACTGTCCTTCCAGCCGTAGATCTTGGCGACCGAAATGCCGCGGCGCTCGGCCACTTCTTCGGGGCTCTGCATGGACTGCAGGCCAGCAGCGGTAGCCTTGACCACGTTCATAACGTTGTCGGTGCCCAGGGACTTCGCGAAGACGTCCTTGACGCCAGCGAGCTCCATGACGGCACGAGCAGCGCCACCGGCGATAACGCCGGTACCAGGCGTAGCCGGCTTGATGAGCACACGGCCTGCGCCGTACTCGCCGATAACTTCGTGAGGAAGCGTACCATCGGCAGTGAGCGGCACGGAGAACATGTTCTTCTTGGCGTCTTCGACACCCTTGCGGATGGCGATGGGCACTTCCTGGGACTTACCCATGCCGATGCCCACGTTGCCGTTACCGTCGCCTACGACGACCAGGGCGGTGAGACCGAAGCGACGGCCACCCTTGACAACCTTGGAAACGCGATTGATGTATACCACGCGCTCCTGAAGCTCAGGAACGTCAGACTGATGTTCTTGCTTACGAGCCATACTAACCCTCTCTTAGAATTTCAGGCCTGCTTCGCGGGCACCTTCGGCAACAGCCTTGATGCGCCCGTGATACAGGTTTCCGCCACGGTCGAAAACGACTTCGGTAATACCGGCGGCAATAGCCTTCTTGCCGATAATCTCGCCAAGCGCGGCGGCACCTTCGACGGTAGCGCCCTTCTTGTCGGTAGCCTTGAACTCAGGGCCGAGCGTGGACACGCCGCAGAGCGTCTTGCCAGCTACATCGTCGATAACCTGAGCGTACATGTTGGAGTTGCTGCGCGTGATGCACAGACGGGGACGGGCGGCCGTGCCCGAAACCTTGCCGCGCACGCGGGTATGACGGCGACGCAGCCCAGCTTGCTTTTTCTGAAGCTTCTTCATATCGTATCCCTTCGCGCTTATTCGGACTTGGCGGCTTTGCCGAGCTTACGACGGACATGCTCGCCCTCGTAGCGGATACCCTTGCCCTTGTAGGGTTCAGGCTTGCGCCAGGCGCGAACGTTAGCGGCAACCTGACCGACGGCTTCCTTGCTGGCGCCCTTCACGAAGATTTCCGTGGGGCTGGGAACCTCGAACGTGATGCCGGCCGGAGGCTCGACAACAACGGGATGCGAGAAACCGAGGGACAGCTCAAGGTTGGAACCCTTGAGAGCGGCACGGTAGCCAACGCCGACGAGCTCGAGCTTCTTGGAGTAGCCTTCCGACACGCCGATGACCATGTTCTGGATCAGCGTACGCGTGAGGCCATGGAGGCTCTTGGCTTCGCGGGAATCATCAGGACGCTCCACCACGATGGTGTTCTCGACCTGAGAAATTTTCAGAATGGACTGGAAGGTGCGGGTGAGCTCACCCAGCTTGCCCTTCACAGTGACGGTGGAACCGTCGATGGTAACGTCGACACCTTCGGGGATGACGACAGGCATCTTACCAATACGAGACATACTATCGCTCCCTTCCTTTACCAGATGTAGGCGATGACTTCGCCGCCGATGCCCTTCTTGCGAGCATCGCGGTCGGCCATAACGCCCTGAGACGTGGAAATGATTGCAGTGCCAAGACCACCCAGAACGCGGGGCAGCTCGTCCTTGCCAGCGTAGATGCGCAGGCCAGGCTTGCTGATGCGCTTGATGCCGCGGATCGTGCGGTTCTTCTTGGCGCCGTACCTCAGCGTAATCTCGAGGATGTCGCGGGGGCTAGAGGGTTCAATCTCGTAGCCGGCGATATAGCCCTCTTCGTGCATGATGCGGGCGATTTCCACCAGCTTCTTGCTGGAGGGCATCGAAACCGTATCGTGGCCCGCAGAATTTGCGTTACGCACACGCGTAAGCATATCTGCGATGGGGTCGTTCATGCTCATTGTTTCTCCTTTGGTTCGTGATGAGCTGAAAGCGCGGTTCGCGAGCACCCATGATGCGCGCGCCTTCGCTAGCAGCACACCTAACGTGACGATTGAATCCGGTTCTTACCAGGAAGACTTCGTAACGCCAGGAAGTTCGCCTTTGTTAGCCAGTTCGCGCAGGCACACGCGGCACAGGCCAAACTTGCGGTAATACGCGCGGGGGCGACCGCAACGGCTGCAGCGATTGTGCTGACGGGTCGAGAATTTCGGCTCGCGCTTCGCTTTGGCGATCATCGATTTCTTAGCCATTCATATCCTTCTTTCTTTAACTCACTCGTTTTGCGGAGTGTAGTTGCTTAATCCTTAAACGGGAAGCCGAGGGCATCGAGAAGAGCCTTGGCCGCCACGTCATCTTCAGCAGTGGTGACGAAGGTGATGTCCATACCACGAGTACGATCGATCTTGTCGTAGTCGATTTCGGGGAAGATGAGCTGCTCGGTGATGCCCATGGTGTAGTTACCACGGCCATCGAAGCTCTTCGGGGAGATACCGCGGAAGTCGCGCACGCGAGGAAGGGCGATAGCCAGCAGGCGATCGAGGAATTCCCACATGCGGTCGCCACGCAGCGTAACCTTGCAGCCAATAGCCTGGCCCTCGCGTACGTGGAAGCCAGCGATGGACTTCTTGGCGCGGGTAACCATGGGCTGCTGACCGGTGATGGTGCGCATGTCGGCGATAGCGGCGTCGAGAAGCTTGGAATCGCTGGCAGCGGCGCCAACGCCCATGTTCACGACGATCTTCTCAAGACGCGGGGTCTTGTTGACGTTGTCGATACCCAGATCCTTGATGAGCTGGGGAGCGACAACCTTCTGGTACTGTTCCTTCAGACGAGGAGTAGCCATTGTGTTCTTCCCTTTCCGATGATTTGAACGCGGGATTACCGACCCCGCGTCCCCCGCACTTTACGGGGGTCATGGCAAAACCAGCCCATACGAGCTGGTTTTGCAAACTAGATTAATTTAATCGATATCGGCGCCGCATTTCTTGCAAACGCGAATCTTCTTGCCATCTACACGCTTTACGCTCACGCGCGTGGCCTTGTTGCACTTGGGGCAAACCAAAGCCACGTTGGAAACGTGGATGGGAGCCTCGACGTGAGTAAGACCACCCTGCGGATTGGCCTGCGTAGGATGCATGGCCTTCGTGACCATGTTCACCTTTTCGACCACAACGCGCTGCTTAGCGGGGAGCGAACGGATGACGGTGCCTTCGGCTCCCTTGTCCTTGCCGGCGAGAACCTTGACCTTGTCATTCTTCTTGATGTTCATCTTCATGTACTTCTACCCTCCCCTACAGCGTCTCGGGTGCCAGGGACACGATCTTCATGTACTTCTTGTCGCGCAGTTCGCGGGCAACAGGCCCGAAGATACGCGTGCCACGGGGCGAGCCATCGGCGTTGATCAGAACAGCAGCGTTCTGATCGAACTTGATGTAGCTGCCATCCTTGCGGCGCACTTCCTTCTTCTGGCGCACGACAACGCAACGGACGACTTCGCCCTTCTTCACGTTGCCGTTGGGCAGTGCCTCTTTAACGCTGCAGATGATAACGTCACCCAGGCCAGCGTAACGGCGCTTGGAGCCGCCGAGGACCTTGATGCACTGCACCTTGCGAGCGCCGGAGTTGTCGGCCACCGCGAGCATGGTTTGCATCTGAATCATTGCTAAAACCTTCCTTACGATTAGTTCGCACGGGGCAAACTATTTGGCCTTCTCGACGATTTCGATGAGGCGCCAGCGCTTCATCTTGGACAGCGGACGGGTCTCCATGATGCGAACGGTGTCGCCCACGCCCGTCTCGTTGTTCTCATCGTGCGCATGGAACTTCTTCGTGGTCGTCATCATCTTGCCGTAGATCGGATGGGGCTTGCGCTCCTTGACCTCGACAACGCACGTCTTGTCGCCAGCGGTGCTCACCACGATGCCCTGGCGAACTTTGCGAGAGTTGCGTTCTTCACTCATACTCTTTAAGTCCTTTCAGTTCGCTCTTGACTTATGCGGAGAGCTCACGGGCGCGCATTTCGGTCTGGATGCGCGCAATGTCCTTCTTTACCTGCTTGACGCGAGCCGTGTTGTCCAGCTGGCTGGTGGCCATCTGGAAACGAAGATTGAACAGCTCGGCACGCGCCTCCTTCAGCTTCGCCTGCAGGTCGTCGGCGGAAAGTTCACGGATTTCGCTAGCCTTCATTATTCCTGGCCCTCCGTTTCGCGAGAGACAATCTTGCACTTGATGGGCAGCTTGTTGATGGCCAGACGAAGTGCTTCCTTGGCGGTTTCCTCGTCAACGTCAGCAACCTCGAACATGATGCGGCCGGGCTTCACGACGGCAACCCAAGCCTCGGGGTTACCCTTACCGGAACCCATGCGGGTTTCAGCCGGCTTCTGGGTAATGGGCTTGTCAGGGAAGATCGTGATCCAAACCTTACCGCCACGCTTCATCTGACGCGTGATGGCGATACGAGCAGCCTCGATCTGACGGTTGGTGATCCAATGAGCTTCGAGAGCCTGGATGCCCCACTGGCCATGGTTCAGACGCGTACCGCCCTTGGCCTTGCCCTTCATGGAGCCACGCTGCACCTTACGATGCTTTACACGCTTGGGTACTAGCATTATTTGTTCCCCCTATCGTTGTTACGACGACGGTTAGGACGGGAGCTAGAGCCCTCCAGAGCGGGTTCCGGAGCCTTCTGGCCCGGCATGACCTCGCCGTGGTACACCCACACCTGAACGCCAATGGCGCCCATCTGAGTGTTAGCGGTGTAGAAACCGTAGTCGATCTTCGCACGCAGGGTATGCAGGGGCACGCGACCCTCGCGATACCACTCGCGGCGGCTCATCTCAGCGCCACCCAGACGGCCGGCGCACTGGATACGGATGCCCTTGGCACCGCTCTTGCGAGCGGACTGAACAGCCTTGCGCATGGCGCGACGGAAGGCAACGCGGCCTTCCAGCTGCTCGGCCACAGACTGGGCAATAAGGGTAGCGTCGAGTTCGGGACGCTTGATTTCGACAACTTCGACGCTGACGGGGCCGTTGGCCACCTTCGAGAGCTTCTTGCGAAGCGCATCGATTTCAGCGCCCTTCTTGCCAATCACAACACCCGGGCGAGCCGTGGTGATGATGATTTTGATCTTGTCGCCGGCGCGCTCGATTTCAACCTTGGAAACGGCTGCACGAGCGAGCTGCTTGTCGAGGTATTCGCGAATAGCGAGGTCGTTTTCCAGCGTAGACGCGTAATCCTTATCGGCATACCAGCGGCTGCGCCAGTTTTCGATGACGCCGAGGCGGAAGCCGGTGGGGCTGACTTTCTGTCCCATGTGTTTTATGCCTCCTCTCGGGTGCCAACGATAATGGTGATGTGGCTCGTGCGCTTGCGGATGCGCGACGCGGAGCCCTTTGCACGAGGACGAATGCGCTTCAGCGTGGGGCCTTCGTCGACGTAGGCGGCCTTGACCACGAGCTGATTGGCGTTTACATGATCCTTGTGCTCTGCGTTGGCAACGGCCGAGTTGAGCGTCTTCTCGACGGTTTCGGCGATAGCGCGTTCGGTGTAAGCCAGGATCTCACGAGCCTGGATTACGGACTTGCCGCGCACCTGGTCTACGACGATGCGAGCCTTGCGGGGCGAGACGCGCACGTAGCGAGCGATTGCTTTAGCTTCCATGTTCTATCCCTCCCTACTTATTTCGCATGGCCGCGGAACGTACGCGTGGGAGCGAACTCTCCCAGCTTGTGGCCAACCATGGATTCGGTGATGTATACCGGCACGTGCTTGCGACCATCATGAACGGCGATGGTGTGACCCACCATTTCCGGGAAGATGGTGCTAGAACGGGACCAGGTCTTGACGACGTCCTTCGTGCCCGCAGCGTTCATCGCATCGATGCGATTGAGAAGGCGCGGTTCCACAAAGGGACCTTTTTTCAAACTTCTGCTCACATTAACTCCTAGCTAATTCGCGCTACTTCTTGCGACGACGGATGATCAGGCGGCTCGAAGCCTTCTTCGGGTTGCGGGTGCGATGGCCCTTGGTGGGAACGCCCCACGGAGAAACAGGATGACGACCGGCGGTCTTGTTCTTGCCCTCGCCACCACCATGGGGATGGTCGACGGGGTTCATGACGGTACCGCGAACGGTGGGACGGACGCCCATCCAGCGCTTGCGGCCAGCCTTGCCGATCTTGATGTTGCCATGCTCGGCATTGCCAACCTCGCCGATGGTGGCGCGGCAGGTTACGAGCACGCGGCGCATTTCGGAAGAGGGCATACGCAGGATAGCGTAGTCGCCTTCCTTACCCATGAGCTGGATGCTGGTGCCAGCGGAACGAGCCAGGGCAGCACCCTTGCCGGGCTGCAGCTCGACGGCATGCACGAGCGTACCAACGGGGATAGCCGAAAGAGGCATGGCGTTGCCGGGCTTGATGTCGGCACCTTCGCCGGAAAGCACCGTATCACCCACGCACAGACCCTTCGGATGCAGAATGTAGCGCTTCTCGCCGTCCACGTAGTGGAGCAGAGCGATGCGAGCGCTGCGATTCGGGTCGTATTCGATGGTGGCAACCTTGGCGGGCACGCCGTCCTTGTTGCGCTTGAAATCGATAAGACGATAACGACGCTTCACGCCGCCGCCCTGATGGCGGGTGGTGATGCGACCGTAGTTGTTGCGACCTGCCTTCTTCGGCAGAGGACGCAGCAGCGACTTTTCCGGCTTATCCGTCGTGATCTCCGCGAAGTCGGAGACCGTCTGGAAGCGTCGGCCGGGGCTAGTCGGCTTGAATTGCTTGACTCCCATTCAAATTTCCTTTCTGTCTCTGTGGCACACGATCGCCGCTTAGCCCAAACCTGGGATAGTTTGAACTTACGACCCCGTTTGTTACCACGCGCCCGGGTGTATCCATACACACAGTGACGCAAAGATGTATTGTAGATAGGAAAGGGAGCACTCGCAAGGGACCCACTAAATAGTCACAATCACGCTTGCGATAGATAGAGCGTACGCGCAAAGCGGGGCGCATACGGCAAAGAAGCTTCGAGGACGCAACCAGCGATACGGGCAAACCCCGAGCGACATACATACTATATAGGGCAGATCGACGCATGAGAGCCCCCAAACCGATTCTCCACCATTCCCGCTTCCCCACCCCATAAAGTGACCCCGTATATATGTAGGCTTACCATGATTATCACGCCCCATATTGGGGCCTACTGATAAAATAGGCGCGTTGTGCCCGAATGCCCAAGGAGGATCAGAGGTTTGAACCCCACGCTTACCATAGCGATGCCGTGTTACAACACCGCGGAGTACCTCGACCAGTGCTTCGACTCCCTGCTCGACAAGGTTTCGGGCATCGAAATCGTTGCCATCGACGATGGATCCACCGATGAAACGCTTTCCATCCTGGAAGGCTATCAGCAGCGCTATCCCGAAAGCGTACGCGTCTTCCATCAGGAAAATGCCGGCTGGGGCGGCGCAATCAACCACGCCCTCCGCGAGGCACAGGGCACGTTCATGCTGGTGCTCGATTCCGACGATCATCTCGACGCCGAAGCGCTCGAACGCGTTGTTCGCAAGATCGAGGAACTTGAAGCCGAAAATGCGCAGGTCGATTTGTTCGTAACGAACTTCGTGTACGACCACGTGGCCGACAAGTCCACCAAGCAAATCAGCTACCGCAACATGATGCCGCGTGACCGCGTTTTCACGTGGGCCGATACGAAGAACCCCTCCATTTCGGAGTACTTCATGATGCACGCCATGACGTATCGCGTGCAGACCTTGCGCGAAAGCGACCTGAAGCTTCCCGAGCATGCTGCCTACATGGACAGCATCTACGCTCTACATCCACTTCCCCACGTGCGCAACCTGTACTATATGGATGTCGATCTGTACTTCTACCTCATCGGCCGCGAGGGCCAATCCATCGAGATCGAGGTTTTGAAGAAGCACATCAGCGAGCAGCTGCAGGCAACGCGTCACGTCATCGACGACTTCAATTACGAAGAGCTTCGTGCGAAGAGCCCGCAAATGGCCGACAGCATCGCGCGATACCTGTCCACCATGATGACGGTATCGACCATTTACCTGTTTAAAATCAACACTGCGGCATCAATCGCCGAAGTTCGCTCCATCTGGAAGTACCTTGAGGAGAACGATTCCGCCATGTATCGCTTCGTAAAGCATTCCATGGCCGGATGGACGTATCGTCACACCCCCATCGGCCGTGCCCTGGCTCGTGGCGTATATTCATTTGTGAACAGGATTTTCAAGTTCGCGTAATCCCGCTTCGAAGGGGGATACGCACGAGGGACTTGCAGGGAAAGGCACCCATGCGGGACACGGAAAAGCCGATAGTCGACGAAGAAGAAGTTATCGAAGAACCCCATATCAAGGGGAAGATTCTTAACATCGTCCTGCTCATTCTGGCATTTGGCCTTCTGTGCGTGTATCTTTTCATCGGCGGCGAAGCCAGCGAACTGGCCGAAGCAGTAAGCGACATTCGCTGGACGTGGCTCACGCTTGCCCTGTTCATGGTGGTGCTCTACTGGGTGCTCGAAAGCGTATGCATTCAGATTTTCGCTAACAAGATGCACCCTGGCTTCAAGTTCTACAAGACAAATATCGTTACCGTCATCGGGCAGTACTTCAACTGCGTCACGCCGCTTTCCAGTGGCGGCCAGCCCTTCCAAGCGTACTACTATCGCCGTTTCGGCATGCCGTACTCGAAGTCAATCCCCATGCTGCTATGCAGGTTCATCTCGTACCAGCTCTCCACCACCACGTTCTGCGCTATCGTGCTGCTTCTGCGCTTTACGTACTTCACCAACGAAAACCCCGCCCTCATGGCACTCGTTATCGTTGGCTTCATCGGTGGCCTGGGCCTTATGACCATGCTCCTTCTACTGGCCTTCTGGCGCTCCGGTACGCAGCATGTCGTGCACGTCGTTTTGCGCTTGGGCGCGAAGATTCACCTTGTCAAGGATTTGGATGGCTCCATCGCCTGGGCAGACAAGCAGATCAGCGACGCCTACAACGAGATTCAGTTCCTCCTGAAGGAGCCCAAGCTGCTGGCGAAGTCGTCTGCCGTTACATTCGTGCAGCTGGCTGAATACTTCTCCATCTCGTACGTCATCTATCGAGGATTTGGTTACGTAGATGCCGACTTCCTTTCAATCATTTCCTGCCAGGCGTTCGTGTACATGATCTCGTCGTTCGTTCCCACCCCCGGTGCCGTGGGCGCCGCCGAGAGCTCGTACGCACTCTTCTTCAGCACCATCTACCCCAATGCAGCCGTAGTGGCCCTTTCCACCTTCATCTGGAGGTTGCTCACCTTCTACTTCCCCATCGTCGTTGGAATGCTGCTTACGCTGGTCGTGAACCATTCCAAGACGCTTACGCGGCAGTAAGCTTTTTCGGGTTGTCCGGTCGGGCGGCCGCATGGCCCCTTTGGGACACCCGCTCCGCTGCTCGCGTGGTTTCGGCCCCGCACGGGCCGAAACCTACGCTCGTGCGCTCGCTGGTTCATGCTTTCACTTCGCGCTGCTCGGGGTTGCGGCGTAGATTTGCGTGAAGCTTTGCTTCCCGCTCTCTACGCCGCAACCCCGAGCATAGCGCTTTATTTTTTTGCTTTCACAGTGTCCCTACGGGGCCATGTGGCCGCCCGACCTACCCGGTTCAACTTACTACCGTGCGCAGGTCGGATGCTTAACGACCTGGTAAGACTTCCCCACGATGGGCAAATAGCAGCCTCGCTTAAATCGGTTTTCGACCTGCTCGAACCCAACCAAGGACGGCATCCATCCCGCTCGCTGCGGGCCGTAGGCCCGCAGCATCGCCAGTACGTTACGAGCCGAACCAATGGTGCGCACAACGAAAGTCAGTGACTATTCGGCAATCCAACAGCCGAACAGGCAATAACCCACCCCATACCCCAAGCTGGGCGAAGGCGCCGATTCGCGCAGCGAATCCAGCCCTGACAACAAGCACGGCTAATCCAAATAGCCCCAACGAAAGCAATTAAGGGGAGAAGCATCGGCAACAGCTACAGTTGCCGAACGTTTTAAGCGATCCCAGTTAGCGAACTGGCCACCGCCCGGGAATAGGCAAACCCATCAGCAAGAAGAGCGAGCGCAGCGATGCTCCCCACAGGGTGCGACGATTAGACGCCTTTGTTGTAGCTCAATCCGACCTGCGGCAAGGGGCGTGCCCCGCAACCCCTCTGGCACACTCTGAAAGCCATACAAAAGGCGCTGAACTCGGGGGTTGCCGACGGAGGAGGAAGCGAAGCTTCCGACAAACGTCGGCAACCCCCGAGCAGCGCCAAGTAAATGCATGAAGCAGCGAGCGCACGAGCGTAGGTTTTGGCCCGTGTGGGGCCAAAACCACGCGAGCAGCGGAGCGGGTGTGCCAGAGGGGTTGCGGGGCACGCCCCTCCCCCAGGTCGAACACCCCAGCAACGAAAAGAGCACCCAGCATAAGCCAGGTGCTCTTCAAAACTAGCGAATAAGCTAGATTTAGGCGGTGAACAGCTCGATGCTGTCGCCCTCGGCCAGGGTAACCATGGCCTTCTTCCAAGTGCGGGTGCGGCCCATGGTGTAGCGGACACGCTTCGGCTTGGACTTCACGTTGAGCGTGTTGACCTTCTTGACCTTGACGTCAAAGATTTCCTCGACAGCCTTGGCGATTTCGATCTTGTTAGCGCTCTTGGCAACTTCGAACGTGTAAACGTTGTTCTCCATCATGTCGTAGCTATGCTCAGAAATGACGGGGCGGATGATCACTTCGCGGGGATCCTTCATTATGCAAGCACCTCCTCGATGCGATTCAGAGCCTCGGCGCTGATAACGAGCGCCTTGTTGTTCACCAGGTCGTAGGTGTTCATCTCGCTGACGGGGATAACCTCGACGAGGGGAAGGTTGCGGAAGCTGAGGTAGGCGTTCACGTCTTCGTCGCCAACCACGATCGTGGTGCGACCGGAAACGTTCAGAGCCTCGAGGCAAGCCTTCGCATCCTTGGTCTTGGGAGCTTCGAAGCCGAAAGCGTCGACAACGTACAGCTCTTCGTCGGCCAGCTTAGCGGACAGCGCGGAGCGCAGAGCAAGCTTGACTTCCTTGTTGTTCACGCGGAAAGCGTAGGAACGGGGATGCGGACCGAAGACCGTACCGCCGCCAGCCCATTGGGGAGCACGAATCGTACCCTGACGAGCACGGCCGGTGCCCTTCTGACGCCACGGCTTCTTGCCGCCGCCGCGCACCTGGCCACGGGTTTTGGTGTCATGCGTACCCTGGCGCCAGGAAGCACGCTGGGCGCGCACGACCTGATGCATCACGGGGATGTTCGGCTCGATGCCGAACACCGC
The DNA here is from genome assembly GCF_015062615.1 of Denitrobacterium detoxificans. GTDB lineage: Bacteria > Actinomycetota > Coriobacteriia > Coriobacteriales > Eggerthellaceae > Denitrobacterium > Denitrobacterium detoxificans_A. The sequence continues at coordinate 158,102 of NZ_SUUH01000002.1, read as the reverse complement.
AGCGTTCAGGTCGCGTACTTCGACCTTCTTGCCGCTCGTGTTCTTAACTTCAATGTTTGCCATAATGTGTTAACTCCTTGGGTTTAGGCCAGGCGAACGCGGACCATGGCGTTCTTGCCGCCGGGCACCGCACCCTTGACCAGAATCAGGTTCTGCTCTTCGTTGACGGAAACGACCTCGAGGTTCTTCACGGTAACCGTGTCGCAGCCCATGTGACCAGGCAGACGCAGGCCCTTCAGAACGCGGGAAGGCGTAGCGCACATGCCCACAGAACCGGGAGCACGATGGAAGTGAGCACCGTGTCCACCAGGACCACCAGCGAAGCCGTAGCGCTTCATGACGCCAGCGAAGCCCTTACCCTTGGAGGTGCCGGTGACGTCGACGAGCTTAGCCTCGGAGAAGTTGGCAACCGTTACCGTGTCGCCCACCTTGTACTCGGAAGCGTTTTCAACGCGAACCTCGCGAAGGTGACGGACAGGCTCTGCGCCCTGCTTGGCGAAATGGCCAGCCATGGGCTTGTTGACCTTCTTTTCCTTAATGGTGCCGAAGCCCAGCTGCACAGCCTCGTAACCGTCGGTCTCGGCGGTCTTGACCTGGCAGATGGTGTTCGGGGCAGCCTGGATGACCGTTACGGGAACAACCGTGTCATCCTCGGCGAAAACCTGGGTCATGCCCAGCTTAGTACCGTAGATAGCGTTAATCATGCTCTGCAAACCTCCTACAGCTTGATCTCGATGTCAACGCCAGCAGGAAGATCGAGGCGCATCAGGGAGTCGACCGTGTTGGCCGTGGGCTCCAGGATGTCGATCAGACGCTTGTGCGTGCGCATTTCGAACTGTTCGCGAGAGTCCTTGTTCACGTGCGGGCCCTTCACGACGCAATACATATTGCGCTCGGTGGGCAGCGGAATAGGACCGGATACCTTAGCACCAGTCTTCTGGGCGGTGTCGACGATGAGCTTGGTGGACTGATCCACGATCTCATGGTCGTAGCCCTTCAGGCGGATGCGAATCTTTTGATTAGCCACTTTGTATAACCTCCGTTATGAAGCGAAACGTAAGCCTTCGGGCTTAAGCGTTACCGCCAGCCTTGCTGATGATTTCTTCTGCCACGTTCTTCGGCACCTGGTCGTAGCTATCGAACTGCATGGTGTACGAAGCGCGGCCCTGCGTACCACTGCGCAGGTCGGTTGCATAGCCGAACATCTCGCTCAGAGGCACCTTGGCGTTGATGACCTTGGCGTTGCCGCGGTCGCCCATGCCCTGAATCTGGCCACGACGGCTGGACAGGTTGCCCATAACGTCGCCCATGTACTCTTCCGGCGTTTCGACTTCGACGCTCATCATAGGCTCGAGGATGACCGGGTTGGCCTTCTTCAGAGCGTTCTTGATGGCCATGGAGCCGGCAACCTTGAAGGCGGCTTCGGAGGAGTCGACCTCGTGGTAAGAACCGTCGACCAGCTCGACCTTGACGTCGACGACCGGGTAGCCAGCCAGAACGCCGTTGTTGAGTGCTTCCTGGATGCCCTTGTCGACCGAGGGGATGTATTCCTTGGGAATGGCACCGCCCACAATGTTGTTGACGAACTCGTAGCCTGCACCCTGCTCCTGCGGAATGAGGTTGATGACGGCATCGCCGTACTGACCACGACCACCGGACTGGCGGACGAACTTGCCCTGCACGTTGTCGGCGCGGGTGGTAGCCGTCTCGCGGTAGGCAACCTGGGGCTTACCCACGTTAGCCTCGACCTTGAACTCGCGGAGCAGACGGTCGACGATGATTTCCAGATGCAGCTCGCCCATGCCGGCGATGATGGTCTGGCCGGTTTCCTCGTTGGTGGAAACGCGGAACGTCGGATCTTCCTCGGCGAGCTTCTGCAGAGCAACGCTCATCTTGTCCTGCTCGGCCTTGGTCTTCGGCTCGACCGCAACGTCGATAACGGGGTCGGGGAATTCCATGGACTCGAGCACGATGGGAGCGTTCTCGTCACACAGCGTGTCGCCCGTGGTGGTGTTCTTCAGACCAACAACGGCAACGATGTCGCCGGCGGCGCAGTTGTCGAGGTCGATACGCTGGTTGGAGTTCATCTGCAGCAGACGGCCGATGCGCTCCTTCTTGTCCTTCGTGGCATTGACCACGTAGGAGCCAGCCTCGAGCTTACCGGAGTAAACACGCAGGTAGGTGAGCTTACCAACGAACGGGTCGGTCATGATCTTGAATGCCAGAGCGGAGAAGGGAGCCTTCATATCGCTGGGGCGCTCGTCTTCCTCGCCGGTCTCGGGGTTCGTACCCTTGATGGCGGGAACGTCGACGGGGCTGGGCAGGTAGTCGACAACAGCGTCGAGCAGTTCCTGAACACCCTTGTTCTTGTAAGCGGAGCCCACGAACACGGGGTTGATCATGTTGCCGATGACGCCCTTGCGCAGAGCAGCCTTCAGTTCCTCGACCGTGATCTCTTCCTCCATGAGGACCTTCTCCATGAGGGCGTCGTCGCAGTCGGCGGCAGCCTCAACGAGTTCCTGGCGGTAGAGCTCGGCCTGCTCCTGGAATTCAGCAGGAATGGCATCCATGGCCTCGGGGTAGGTCATGCCCTTTTCGTCGGCCTTGAAGTCCCAAGCGGTCATGGTAACCAGGTCGATGACACCCCAGAAGTTGTCTTCGGCACCCATGGGAACCTGAGCGGCAACAGCCTTGGCGCCCAGACGATCGCGCATGGTGTCGATAGCATGGAAGAAGTCGGCGCCAACGCGGTCATACTTGTTGATGAAGGCGATGCGGGGTACGCCGTAGCGCACGGCCTGACGCCAAACGGTTTCAGACTGGGGCTGAACGCCAGCAACGGCGTCAAACACAGCGACGGCACCGTCGAGGACGCGCAGGGAGCGCTCAACCTCGGCCGTGAAGTCTACGTGGCCTGGGGTGTCGATGATCTGAATACGGTAATCCTTACCGTCCTTCTTCCAGAAGCACGTGGTAGCAGCGGAGGTAATGGTTACGCCGCGCTCCTGCTCCTGAACCATCCAGTCCATCGTCGCGGCGCCATCATGCACCTCGCCGATCTTGTGGGTCTTGCCCGTGTAGTACAGGATACGTTCCGTCGTGGTGGTCTTACCGGCATCGATGTGAGCCATGATACCGATATTACGAGTATCCTGAAGCGTATTCTTAGCCATGCTAGATCCCCCTAGAAGCGATAGTGCGAGAAGGCGCGGTTGGATTCAGCCATCTTGTAGAGGTCTTCACGACGCTTAACGGAAGCGCCCTGGTTTTCGGCGGCATCCATGATTTCAGCGGCGAGACGCTGCTTCATCGTGTGTTCCTTGCGCTTGCGGCTGAAGTCGACGATCCAGCGGATAGCGAGCGTGGTGGCACGACGGGAGTTGACCTCCATGGGCACCTGGTAGGTGGCGCCGCCGACACGCTTCGGCTTGACTTCCAGCGTAGGACGAACGTTGTCCATGGCCTTCTTGAACACGGACAGGGCGTCTTCGCCCGTCTTTTCCGCAACGATGTCGAATGCACCGTAGACGATACCCTCGGCGGTGGACTTCTTACCGTCGAGAAGAACCTTGTTGATCAGCTGAGTGACCAGCCGATTGTTATAAACTGCATCCGCCTTGACTTCGCGGCGGGATGCTGCTGCACGACGCGGCATAAAGCTTCCTTTCGTTACTTACTACTAGTAGTGTTGCTTCGCTTATTTCTTCGGCTTCTTGGCGCCGTAGCGGCTGCGAGCCTGCTTGCGATCGGAAACCGCAGCGCAGTCGAGAGCAGCGCGGATGATCTTGTAGCGAACACCGGGGAGGTCCTTAACACGACCGCCGCGGATGAGCACCATGGAGTGCTCCTGCAGGTTGTGGCCTTCGCCGGGGATGTAAGCGGTAACTTCCATGCCGTTTACGAGGCGCACACGGGCGACCTTACGCAGAGCCGAGTTCGGCTTCTTCGGCGTGGTGGTGTACACGCGCGTGCACACACCGCGCTTCTGGGGGTTGCCCTTCAGCGCAGGGGTCTTCTTCTTGACGACCTGGTCGTGGCGGCCCTTGCGGACCAGCTGGTTAATAGTAGGCAAAGCGATTACTCCTTCTGTATCCTGGTCACCCGAAGCAAACCACCCCGGGCACCTTGCCCTTCTTCTTCACTAACGGGTGCGTTCAGCTGTTACGCACACGAAAGTAAGCGCCCCAGCGGGACGCGAAGTGGTACTTTACTATCCCCCATAGTACCTGTCAAACGCCACGCGCCCGGGCGTATCCATACCTGTGAATTAGAATTACCCCAGGTAAAAGGATATATAAAGACTCAATCGACGACTCCCCCACCCTGTTGTTCGCAGAATCTTCAAGAAATGTGTTGACATTGCCGTAAAAGACGGAATTCCCACTACGCAAGGGACGCGAATACGCCCGTGCGGCAACACTATATATGTAAGAAGCCCCTTCGCCTCTCGGGGGCGAAAAGTATCACTATGGCGTATAAAACTCCCATCGTTATCCACCCACGTTGAAAAGCGGTACAATAAGCAGGCAATTACACAACGAGGAAAGGGATTACCATGCCAGCTGGATATCAGCGCATCTTCTGCGCACTTGATGGATCTTCCGCCCAGGCCGCGGTTGCTCGCAAGGCTGTTGCCATGGCTTCCGACAACAAGGCCGCCCTTCGATTTGGCCACGTGGTCGATGCCGTGCCGAGCGAAGCGAGCGCCATCAATTTCCAAGACCTGTGCGAACAGGCCAGGCAGGAAGCCGAGCGTCAGATCGCCGACATCCTGGAAGAGGCGAAAGCCGACGAGAACATTCCCAGCGTGGAAGTCGTCGTCGAGGCCGGTTCCATCAACGACACGCTCGACAACCTGCTCATCGCCCCGTTCGATCCCGATCTGGTCATCTGCGGCGCGCGTGGCCTCTCCAGCATCAAGTATGCGTTCGTGGGCAGCGTAAGCACGCATCTCATTCGCACGCAAGAGTGCGATGTCCTGGTAGTGAAGTAACGCCAGAAGACACCATCATCTACACAAAGGCGCCCCGGATTCCTCCAGGGCGCCTTCTTTATGCCCGTACGAAGACGGGCGTATATCATCGAGCGCTACGCAGCCTGCGGCGCCGTAGAGGATTCGACCTCACGCACGGTTTTGCGCGGATCGGACAGGCGGAGGGACAGGATGAGCCCCACCACGGCAAGCGCGAACACCAGCAGGAACACCCAGTGCGATCCATTCGAGAATGCAAGCGACGCGTCCGCCGCCCCCGAAGCGCCCTGCCCCGCCATGAGCAGACTCGTGGCAACGGCCGTGCAAATTGCGCCACCGACCTGCTGAAGCGTATTCTGCACCGTCGTACCATCCGTGGAAAGACGAGCGGGAAGCGCGGCAAGACCGTGCGTCTGCACGGGCGACATGGCCAGAGGCACGCCCACCATCATCACTGCATGCGCGGCAATAACGAACGCAAGCGGCGTTGCGGGCGTAACGGTAAGGAACATGCCCGCAGCCACAACCGAAAGCGCAAAGCCCGCGAGGGAGAGCATGCGTGCGCCCATCTTGTCATACAGGCGACCAGCAACCATGCTCACCAGGGCATTCACGATGCCACCGGGAAGCAGCAGCATGCCCGTGACGGCAACGGGAACCAGCATGGCATTCTGGTAAAACTGGGGCAGAATGTACATCGCCGAAAGAGTAATGCCGAAATTCACGATCATGAGCAAGGTGCCAATGCGGAAGCCACGCACCTTGAAGACGTCCATATTGATAACGGGAGTGCTCATGCCCATCTGACGACGGCCATACGCAACCAAGCACAACGCACCCACGATAAGGGACGCAAGCACCGGCACCGAAAGCCAGCCGAAGCTCGAGGCGCTACCAGCGCCAAACACCACCAGGCCAAAACCGGCGCACGAGAGCAGTACGGAGAGAACGTCTACATGGGGACGCGTTACCTCAAAGGCGTTCACTTCGAACTTCACGGCGAACACCATGCCAACGGCAAGCACGATCACGAAGCTGAAGAAGATCCAGCGCCAGGATAGCGCACCCATGATAATGCCAGCCAGCGTGGGGCCTACGGCAGGTGCGAACATGATGACGAGCGCGGTGATGCCCATGGCGGCACCCAGCTTATGGGGAGGAATAACCTGCATGACCATGCTAAACATAAGCGGAAGCACGATACCCGTTCCTACGCCCTGAATGCAACGGCCAACGAGCGCAACGGCAAAATCGTTGGCAAATCCGCTGATGAGCGAACCCACGATAAACGCACCCAGTGCGAAGATGGTAAGCTTGCGCGCGCTTGCCCACTTCAGGAGCAAGCTCGAAAACGGCATGCACAAGCCAATGACGAGCATGTAGCCCACTACCATCCACTGCGTAAGCGAGCTATCCACGCCGAATGCAGCAGAGAGCTGCGGAAGTGCGATGTTGAGCGCGGTCTCGCTATACATGCCGGTAAAGCCAGCCAGATACAAACCCATGAGCGCGAGATACGGGTGCGCAACCTGCACGCGCGCCTTGGGCATTTCGTTCATCTGATTCATGAAGAGCAAGTACCTCCTTCTGCTTGCAGCAGGACAACGAAAAAGGCGGATGCCGTAACCTAGCTCGTTACGACATCCGCCTTCGCGAATTCAGTGCCCTCACTGCGCTATCTCTATAACAGGTGGGTACTTTACGACAAATGGCTCATCGCTCGTAAGCGTCGTCATACAAGCTCCATCTTTGCTTTACGCCTCCATGAAAAGGGCCCTTGCCATAGCAAGGGCCCTCCCAAAGCATGCTACGCAGGTGCGCTAATCGGCAATGCCGTCATTCGTGCGAATGAGCTTGCGCTTGATCTTCCCACCCACCGTCTTCGGGAGCTCGTCGACGTATTCCACGATGCGCGGATACTTATAGGGAGCCGTGGTCTTCTTCACGTGATTCTGCAGCTCCTTGGTGAGCTCGGGCGTGCCCACGTACCCACGTGCCAGCACGACCGTCGCCTTCACGACCTTGCCGCGAATGGGATCGGGCGCAGCGGTAACGGCGCATTCCACGACCGCGGGATGCGCAACCAGCGCGCTTTCCACTTCGAAGGGGCCAATGCGATAGCCCGAGCACTTGATGACGTCGTCGTTACGCCCCACGAACGACAGATAGCCATCGGGGTCGCGCCATGCCATGTCATGCAGGTTGTAGTATTCCCCACCCAGGGCTTCCTTCGTGCGCTCCGGGTCGCCAAAGTAGCCCACGAACAGGCCCGGCGGATACGCATCCTTCAAGTGGGTAACGCAAATGGCGCCCTCTTCGCCGTCGGGGACGAAGTTGCCATCGTCGTCGAGCAAGCGAATGTTCAGAAGCGGGCTGGGCTTGCCCATGGAACCGGGACGCGGTTCGAGCCACGGAAACGTTGCCACGAGCACGGGGCCTTCCGACTGGCCAAAGCCCTCGCGAATCTTCTTGCCGGTAAGGCGTTCCCACGCAACGGTGACCTCGGCATTCAGAGGCTCACCCGCCGTAGCAAAGTTCTGAATGGAGGACAGATCGTAACTTGCAACGTCTTCCTGCAGCATGAAGCGGTACATGGTGGGAGGCGCACAGAATGTGGTGAGCTTGTAGTCCTGCATGACCTGCAGAAGCTTCGCCGGAACGAACTTCATCATGTCGTAGCAGAACACACAGGCGCCCGCCATCCACTGTCCATACAGCTTGCCCCAGCCAAACTTGGCCCAACCGCTGTCGGTAACGCTCATGTGCAGCTTGTTCTCCTGAACCTGCTGCCAGTACTTCGCGGTGATGATGTGGCCAAAGGGGTGCTTGAACGAATGTTCCACGGCCTTGGCGTTGCCCGTAGTGCCACTGGTGAAGTACATGAGCATGATGTCGTCGATTTGCGTGGCCGCATCGCCTTCGGGGCGCTGCCACTCGGGGCTGGCACCGGCAATGAGCTCGCTGAACGACAGCCAACCCTCGCGCTCGCCACCGCACACGATCTTGCCCTGCACCGAGGGGGCGTCCTGAAGCGCAAGCTCCGTCTGCTCGCAAACGTAATCATCGTTCACGCAGACCATCATCTTCACGCCTGCCAGATTGCAACGGTAGGCAATGTCCTTGCGCGTAAGCTGAATGGTTGCGGGAACCACCGTTGCGCCAATCTTGCACAGCGCCATGGCGCACACCCAGTATTCCCAGCGGCGACGCAGAATCATGAGCACGACATCGCCCTTGCGAATGCCCTGCTCCCAGAAGACGTTGGCCATCTGGTTGGACATGCGCGAAATATCGGAGAACGTGAACTCCTTGCGATCGTCGTTATCATCCACCCAAACCAGAGCCTTCTTTTCGGGCTCCACGCGCGCCCACTCGTCCACGACGTCGTAGGCGAAATTAAAGTTCTGGGGAATGTTGATCGTGAAGTTCTCGAAGAAATCCTCGTACGAATCGAACTCGATGCGAGGACAGTATTTACTCAAAATGTAATCCACAATGACTCCTGGCTACACGTTCGGCTACTCGGCAATGAAGGTGAGGAACTTGGCGGGTTCGCCGCCTCCGCACCGCTGGCCATGAGGGTGCATGGGGTCGAAATAAGCCGAATCACCTTCGTTGAGCTGGTACTCTCGCCCATCGTAGGAAAGAATGACGGAGCCTTGAACTACGTAATTGAACTCCTGGCCACCGTGGGTAACCAGTTCCGCAGGGTCGTCGGAGGGGTCGAGCGTAACCATGAGCGGCTGCATGATCTTATGCGAGAAACGCCAGGCCAGATCTTCAAAATGATAACCTGGAAGGCGGTTCACCTCACGACCGGCACCAGCCTTGACCACCTGGATGTTGGTCAGGCGCGTTTCACCACCCGTAAGGATTTCGGTGAACTCGACGCCGAACTTGTTCGCCATGTGATAGATGGCGGAAATGGGTACGTCGGCACCCGTCTCTTCCCATTCAGTGTACGTATCGACATCTACGCCAAGCTCGGCTGCCATGGAATGACGCGATACCTCGCAGGCCTCACGGAGACCCTTGATGCGTTCGCCCAGCTCGCGAAAATCGTCTTGCATAGTCTTACCCCCTTGGGAAGTGTCGGGACCAGTGGCAATCAGTGTAGCGCACTTTAGTATGCGAAAGTGCCAAGGGCGCAAATCGTCACATGAGCGACGCATTGGGGCTGAAGAACGGCACGAACGGCCCTGCGAATTGGCGAAAGCATTAATTCAGGCACGAAAAAAGCTCGCCCCGCGACATGGCGAAGCGAGCTTGCGGTTGCTATGCGGCGGAAACCGCGCGAAGGCTAGTTGGCAGCCAGGATGGGAGCGGCAACCTGCTTCTTGCGGGACAGGATGCCATCAATCCAAACCGTCTTGGAGCTATCGATTCCGAAGACGCTATCCACGACGGCATGGTTACCCTCTACCAGGAAGTTGCTGCCCTCGGCCAGAATGTCGGTAACGAGCACGAGCACGAAGTCGTAGCCCTTTTCCTCCTGCAGCTTGCGCATGTAGGCACGAGCTTCCTCTTCGCGCTTCATAGCGCCTTCCAGGTCGACCGTTTCGTGCTGGGCGATAAGCACCGTAGTGGATCCCACTTCGAATTCCTTGGCGTCGGCGCCCACGTACTTCTCGATGGGCAGATCGGCTTCGCCGCCACGGCACTTGAAGAGCTGTTGGCCAAACTCAACGTACTTCTTGCCCGTGATGCCTTCCAGGTAGGCAATCTGCTCTTCGTCGACCTTGGTAGCCGTGGGGGACTTCAGGATGACCGTGTCGGTGAGGATAGCGGACAGCAGCACATTTGCAATCTCGACCGGAATCTCGATGCCATGCTGACGGCACATGGAAGTAATGACCGTGCACGTGGAGCCCCAGGGGCGAACCGTCATGTAGATGGGGGCAGCGGTGGCAACGTCGCCAATGCGATGATGGTCCACGATGCCCACGACCTCGGCATCAGCCAGCCCATCGACGGCCTGCTTCAGCTCGTTGTGATCGACGAGCATGACCTTCTGGCCGGCTTCCACATGGTCGATCAGACGAGGAGCGTCGATGCCATTCTGCTCGAGGTTCCAAGCCGTCTCGGGCGGAAGGGGGCCGAGGCAGACAGCCTCGTACACATCATCGCGGCCCTGGCGACGAGCCAACTCGTTCTCGAAGAACGCCAGGCCGACAGCGGCCGAGATAGCGTCGTTGTCCGGATTCTTGTGTCCCACAATGATGATGGGTTCTGCCATGGGATTTCCTTCCTTTGCAGCTTTCAGGCTAAATGGATTACTTTCCGATTTTGACAATTGGAGCGTAGTCTTTCAACAATTTTTTGGTGGAACCGCTCTTCGAGAAGCGAATAGAGAGAGTATCTCCATCTACCTTCACAACGCGACCACGGCCAAACACCTTATGATCCACGATGTCGCCGATGGCAAACGTAACACCTGCGGCGGCCTTCTTCTGGGGAGCCTTCGGGGCCGTATGCACGCGCTTCGACGTGCCACGCGCGCTGGACGTACCGAACACGCGCCCCTGCCCCGCTTCCGCGCCACTGCCGGAAATGCCGCGGCGACTGCCTCGCTTTTCCCAGCCCGTGCCCGAAAAGCCCGACGAGCCAAGACCCGTGGTGGAGAGCAACTCGGAGGGAATCTCGGCCAGGAAGCGCGAGCGGGGATTAGCCTGCGTCTGGCCAAACAGCTTACGCTGGCCCGCGCAGGTAAGATACAGACGCTTACGAGCGCGCGTAATGGCAACGTAGGCCAAGCGACGCTCCTCTTCTATGCCCGCACCGTCGTTCATGCTGCTCATATGCGGGAAGATGGTTTCCTCCATGCCCGCGGTAAACACGTAGTCGAACTCCAGACCCTTAGCGGCGTGCACCGTCATAAGCGTAACGGCCGTGCCGTCGTCACTCATGGTATCCAGGTCGGTACGCAGCGTAACCCACTCGATGAAGTCGGAAAGCGAGTTGCCGGAAAGCACGCGAACGGGTTCTTCGCCCAACTGTTCCGCACCTTCCCCACCGGCAACAGGCGCGGCGAACTGAGCATCGGAATCGTCGTGCGTAGCGGCGAATTCGTCGACTACGCCCAGGAATTCCTTGATGTTCTCGGCTCGGCCACGCGACTCGTCGGTATTCTCCTCTTCCAGGGCACGCACCAGGCGGCTCTTGTCAATGACCATCTCCACGAGCTTGCGCAGTTCGCCTTCCCAGAACGACGTCTCCATGATGAGCTGGGTAAATTCACCCAGCGCACGACGCGTGGCGGGGCGGAAGGACTCGTCGGCGCAAGCCAGCTGACAGGCCTCCAGGAACGTGCACGCGTTTTCGATCGCCATCATGTCGATGCGCTCGACGGTGCTCTTGCCGATGCCGCGTCGCGGCACGTTGATGATGCGCTTAGCCGCCATGTCATCGGCAGGGTTCACGGCAAGCGTGAGGTACGCCATGACATCGCGAATCTCGGCACGATCGAAGAATCGCGTGCCGCCCACGATGCGATACGGAACGCCCGCACGCAGCAACATATCTTCAAGTGTACGACTCTGCGCATTCGTGCGGTAGAACAGGGCGAACTGGTTGTAGCTCGCACCCTTGCCATGCTGGCGTTCAATCTCGCCGGCAATCCAACGCCCTTCGTCGCGCTCGTCGCTGGCCAGGTAGACCTGCACCTTTTCGCCCTCTTCGCCCGTGGAGATGAGCTTCTTGCTCTTACGATGCACGTTGTTGGCGATAACGGCGTTGGCGGCGTTCAGAATGGTGGCCGTAGAACGGTAATTGCGCTCCAGCTTCACCGTGTGAGCGTTCGGGTAATCCTTCTCGAAATCCAGGATGTTGCGAATGTCTGCGCCACGCCAGCTATAAATGGACTGGTCGTCATCGCCTACGACCATAAGGTTGCGACGCTTGGCAGCCAGCAGCTGACAGATGGCGTACTGGGCACGGTTGGTGTCCTGATACTCGTCGACCATGATGTAGCGGAAACGATCCTGGTACGCCTCGAGCACCTGGGGATGATTCTTGAACAGCAACCACGTAAAAACAAGCAAGTCGTCGAAGTCGAATGCGTTCGCCTGGCGCAGGCGCTTCTGCAGCTCGTCGTACACGCGGGCCGCCACCTTGGCAATAGGGTCGGCAGCCTGAGCTTCGAACTCGCCAGGGAGCACGAGTTCATTCTTCGCCGAGGAAATGCGATTGCGGATGGCGTTCACCGGGAAGCGCTTCGGATCGATGTTCTGCTGCGCCATGATGTCCTTCACCAGGCGCTTGCTGTCGTCGTCGGCATAGATGGTGAAGCTATTCGAAAAGCCCAGCACCTCGGCATTCGCACGCAGAACGCGCACGCACATGCTGTGGAACGTGGAAACCCACATGCCACGGACGGCCGGCCCCACGATGCCATCCAGACGCTCGCGCATTTCGTTGGCCGCCTTGTTGGTAAATGTAATGGCCAGAATCTGCCAGGGCGGCACGGAAAGGTCTTCCACCATATGGGCAATGCGGTACGTAAGCACGCGCGTCTTGCCGCTTCCGGCGCCAGCGAGAACGAGCAGCGGACCTTCGGTGCATTCCACCGCTTCGCGCTGCTCGGGATTGAGCGAATTCAGGTCGATTGCCATGTGCTCCCCATCGATAACGTGATTTCATCTGTGTCGTAGGCCATTTACTTTACTTCATAACGAAGCACGCCCCGCGGGATGGCACAAAGTAAGCAGAGCCGCCAAAGATAATGGGTACGCATGGGATTTCCGGAAATCCCACGATATGGGGGTGCAAATGAGGCATCGAAACGAGATGGACAAGCGGCCACCTGGGCATATACAGGCAAAGCCGATTACGGGTTATAGGATTTCCGGAAATCCCAAGCGGCCCCTTCGCGCGTATACTAGCAGGCAACGCTTTCACACTCAGGAAAGGACGCCCCATGGCCATTGCCTACGATAAGAAGACCCCGCATCGTTTCGACGTCGTTGGAAGCTTCCTGCGCCCCGCCGCGCTGCGCGAAGCGCGCGCCCAATTCGCAGAGGGAGCAATCTCCCGCGAGGAGCTTACAGCCGTAGAAGATGACGCCATCCGCGACCTAGTGGCAAAGCAGCAGGCAGCTGGCCTTTCCACGATCACCGACGGCGAGTTTCGCCGTGCTACCTGGCACCTCGACTTCATGTGGGGTTTCACAGGCATAGGCCATGCGCCCACCGAAACGGGTCTCCCCTTCCACGACGAAGCGGCTATGCTCGACGACACCTTCGTAACGGGCAAGATTCGCCTGGAAGGCGAGCATCCTTTCGTGGCTCACTATCGCTTCGTACGCGACCTGGAAGACGAGAATACGGTCGCGAAGCTCACCATCCCCGCACCGGCACAGTTCCTAGAGCAGCTCATCATGCCGTTCAACGCCGAGCGTACCCGCGCATTCTACGCGACCGACGAAGAGGTCGCCGACGACCTGGTGGCTGCCTATGGCGCATTCATCAGCCAACTCTACGAGGCAGGCTGTCGCAACCTACAGTTCGACGACTGCTCGTGGGGCATGCTCTGCGACAAGCGCGCACCCCTGTTCTTCGGCACCGACGAAGCGGGCATCGAAGACGTGAAGGAGCAGCTGCTCGCCGTGAACAATCGCGTGCTCGACGCACGCCCCGAGGGTCTTACCATCAACACGCACGTCTGCCGCGGAAACTTCCACTCCACCTACGCCAACGAAGGCGGTTACGAAGCCGTGGCAAAAACGCTATTCGCACGTGAGCACGTTGACGCGTTCTTCCTGGAATTCGACGACGAACGCTCGGGCGGCTTCGAACCGCTGGCAAGCGTTGCAGAAGGCAAGCAAGTCGTGCTAGGCCTCATTACTTCGAAGCGCCCCGAGCTTGAAGACAAAGACCAGGTCATCGCACGCATCCGCGAAGCATCGAAATACGTTCCGCTCGACCGCCTATGCCTCTCGCCCCAATGCGGTTTCGCCAGCTGCGAAATTGGCAACAAGCTCACCGAGGACGAGCAATGGGCCAAGATCGCCCTGGTCCGCGAAATCGCCGAGGAGGTATGGGGCTAAGCGGATCACGTAATTGCAAAACGCTTGAAAACGAGCGACGCATCCTGAAACACTCAGGGTGCGTCGCTCGCATTTGTACGTAACGATTTTGGAAATCACATCCCCTTATAGTCGAAACGGAGCTTTTCGAGCATGACGCGATTATTGTGACTTGACCCCGAGATTCCCTGTCATTACAATTACCAATAGATGGTAATTATTACCATCTAATAGGAGGAAAGGAATCGCCATGCCTTCATTTGTCGGGAAGCGAATTGAGCTCCTGCTCAGGGAAAAAGGAATGAGTCAAAAAGAACTAGCCGAAAAGACAAACCTCACCCCAGCCGCCGTGAGCCGTTACATCAGCGGGGCACGCGAGCCACGCCCGATTACCATAGCGGCAATAGCCAAAGTTCTCGACGTCACAACGGACGAAATCATTGGCACAAAGATAGAGCAGGAAACTGACGAGGCAATTCGGCTGATTGCGCGTAACGCCAATAATTTAACTGAAGCTCAACGCGAAGAGCTCATCGCCGCATTGGCAAAACGATAGGGGAAGCATTTGCTTAAACGCGCTCGACAAATTGAAATCGAAACCGCAGTGGTGGAATTGCTCGAGGACTACGATATCAAGACGTACCCGATAAGCATTTCAAAAACAGCCAAAGCGCTAAGAATCAATCTCATACCCTATTCGGCTTTACCCGAAAGGGAAAGAAACGCAGCACTATCAGCATCCAACGACGCGTTTACCTACAGAAATGCAGACTTCAGCATAATCGGCATTGCCGTAAACGACGAAATTGGCTCTAATTTCTGCAGGGCTCGCTTCTCCGGTGGCCACGAGATAGGGCACGCATTTCTTGGTCACGAACCAAATACCCCTCATTGCGAAGAAGAAGCAGACTATTTTTCCGGTTACCTTCTCGCTCCGCACCCCCTAATCCTAGTCAAACCATCTAATGCCTCCATCGAAGATCGCTTCGGGGTCAGCAAGAAATGCGCTGATTTCGCCGCGGATCAGGCAGTACGCCGAGATAACGAAAACGCCCCTTGGAGGCATCACGAACGGTGGCTTCTCGAAAATGCAACTTGGAAAGGAGGCGGTCTCTTTGGACGCGCATAAATAAAGGGCCGTTTCTGTTGGCGCAGAAACGGCCCGTCGGGTCATCGAGGACCCACAAGACACCAAGCAGTATACAGCCTTTTAGGCAGCCTGCCCACCCCTCGATGGCCCGAACGGACAAAACCAATCGGTATACATCTCAACGTCGCACCGCGACAGAAAGAAGGGGCTATGGGCTCACTATCCAATTACGACATCTTCCACACACGCTACTACTCGGGAGCGACCTATGCGGGAGACTATGAAATGCCCATCATCAAGGGCACGAATCAAATACCGGAGCGACTCATTCGCTTTTCCGATTCTAAAAACAAAAAGAGAGACGACCCATCGGCCTGGGTAGTTCCGTACGAACACGACAAGCAGCTTCGGCCCTTCTGGCGAAACGCGTTCAAATACATGGATAAACTGCTTGAGCATCCAGGTATCGTTTCCTGGGATTTCAGCATGTATCGAAACATGCCATTTGCAATGCAATATTGGAATTGCTTCAGAAGTCGTTTACTTGGAAGCCTCTATGAACGCTACGGGGGAGTATGCATTCCGAACATCAGACCAAGCGACCGACGGAGTTTCGCTTATTGCTTCGACGGCTTGCCCACCGAAGCAACAGTTGCAATGGGCACGTTGGGAGCCTTGAAAACATACGAAGACCACATCGCTTTTACCGCATGCGTTGACGAAATCGTCAAGCGGCTGAGGCCCAAAAATATCATTGTGTATGGATCGGCACCAGAGAGAATCTTCTACTCGGCGCTAGAATCGGGAGTAAACGTTGTTAGCTTTCCAACGCAAACGTCCCTCGCCCATGCGAAAGGAGGGAACTAATGGGTGGCGGAGGAGGATACGGGCTGGACTTTGGAGCCACCTGGGGATCCGGAAGACTGCCGCTGTCAATAGTTGAACCCAGCGCCATACCGCAAGAAGATATCCAGATTGGACGCAGCTTAGGATGCAGGGCCTTAAACTACGACGTAAAAGACCCGCGCACAGGAAAGGTTTACAAATTCCTGGAGGGCTCAAAAATATCCAATGTAGAAGTCTTCGCGGGCAAAGGAACGCGAAACAAGCTCAAGCCACAAGTCGCCGAAGGCCTAAGCA
This sequence comes from Denitrobacterium detoxificans, assembly GCF_015062615.1. Taxonomy (GTDB): domain Bacteria; phylum Actinomycetota; class Coriobacteriia; order Coriobacteriales; family Eggerthellaceae; genus Denitrobacterium; species Denitrobacterium detoxificans_A. The sequence continues at coordinate 141,878 of NZ_SUUH01000002.1, read as the reverse complement.
AGCAAATTGGTGGGAAACCACGCGACTGGAAGCACGTCAAAGGAGTCGGAACTCTCGAATACAAGGGCAGGACGAGAAAAGCCGAAGTACATTGGTTCGAGGCAAGCGGACAACCTAAAGTGAAATTCAAAGTAAAGGAGTGGTTATCGTGAAAGTAAGGTTCCTCGGTGAAACGACTTTTCTCGAACTAACACAGGGTAAAGAATATGAGGTACTTTCGATTGAAAAAGAATGGTTCCGCTTGGTAGACGATAGCGGTGAAGACTACCTTTATCCCCCTGACGAATTCGAAATCGTTGAGCCGAATGACGGGACAACACCTGTATCCCTATAGAAATCGCCGAAGAAGTGTGGGGCTAGGCACTACCACTTGGCGCTATCGCCTACCCCTTTTGAAAAAAACTTGTTGACAGCGGCAAATCAATGCCCTTACACTTCGTTTCAATCGAATAGCTCGAAACCGTTGAGGCGAAGATCAAGCCAATCGGGCACTCACAGAGAGCGAGGGATGCTGGAATCCTCGCAGAACGCCAATTGGTAAATGGATCGCCGAGGGAAAGGGGAAAGGCCAACCCATAGGAAGGCCGAGTATCCGGACCGTGAGCCCGCGTTAGAGGCAGAGCATGTGATGGCATGTTCACGAGTGGGTTTCCGCAAGGAAACCAAGCAAAGGTGGCACCGCAGGTTGAATGGCCTGCCCTTTGAAGCTCCAAGCCGGAGTTTTGAAGGGCGGGCCATTTTTTATTTGCGCGAAAACGACTTCGAGGCATTCGAACCTAGCAACCGGTCGCATAAGCGACCACAACCGAAAGGAACAGCAATGTCCGAAGTAACCGCTACCCCCGCAGGCCAGAAGCGCACCGTAAACGCCGTCGCCCAGAAAAAGGACGGCCTGAGCACGCAGGACCTCATCCTCATCGCCGTTTTGCTGGCAGCCGGCGCCGTGCTGAAGCTCACCGTGGGCTCCATGCTTGCCTCGTTTGGCATGAAGCCCAACTTCATCATTGCCATGTACTGCCTGGCCATCATCCTCACGCGCCCCAAGGTGGGCCAGGCCGCTATCATCGGACTCATCGCTGGCCTCATCTGCCAGCTGCCCATGCTCAACGCCACGCCGGGCCTGAACATCATCTCGGAAGTGCTGGGTGCCCTCGTATGCGGCCTGCTTGTAAAGGTCCCCATGCGCATTGGCGGTAAGGCCGACATCAATCCCATCGTCAACACGTTCATTTCCACGGTGGTCTCCGGCGGAACCTTCGCCCTCATGGCCATCTACATCAACGTGGTAAGCAACGCCAACAGCCAGACCACCTTCGCGGCAGCCGTAGGCGCATACGCTCTCATCGTACTGGGCACCGCCACGTTCAACGCCATTCTGAACCAGGTGCTCGTGCCCATCATGCGCAAGGTGCTGAAGAAATAGGCTGGCATCACGAGTTTCACCTCACAGGAGGATTGGCATGATTACTATTAGGGACTTCTCGTTCGTATACCGAGAAGGCGATGCGCCCACCGTAAGCGGCGTGAACCTGGACATTCCCAAAGGAGCCTTCGTGGGCATCACCGGCCCTGCGGGCTGCGGCAAGAGTACGCTCACCTACGCGCTCAATGGCATCATCCCCCACTGCTATCCCGGCGACTTCTACGGTTCCGTGCAAGTAGACGGCCTGGACACCTGCGAAGCGTCGCTCACCGACATATCGCGCGTCGTCGGCAGCGTTTGCCAGGACATCGATTCGCAGATGGTTTCCTCCATCGTGGAAGACGAGATTCTCTACGGCCTGGAAAACTTCGGCGTGCCACACAGCGAAATCGAGAAGCGCGTTAGCGAGGCCCTGAACGACATGGGCATTGCCGAATTGCGTGATCGCAGCATCGCAAGCCTTTCCGGCGGACAGAAGCAGAAGGTCGCCATTGCCTCCATCTTGGCACTGCGACCACGCGTGCTCGTACTCGACGAACCAACTGCCGAGCTCGACCCCGCCAGCTCGCTTCAGGTATTCGAACTGCTGGAACGTTACGCGCGCGAGCACGAAACCACGGTTGTAGTAGTCGAACAGAAAATCGCGCTGCTCGCACGCTTCGCCAGCCAACTGGTCATCATGAACGAAGGACGCATCGTTTTCGCCGACAAGCCACGTTGCGTGCTTGCCCACGCCGATGAACTCGCCAACCTAGGCGTAAATTGTCCACGTGCAACCACGCTCATGAATCGCTTGGGCTACGGCGTATGTCGCAACGTGGAAGAAGCGCGCGATATACTGGCCGAAGCACTACCCACGCCCACACACGCCGCAACCATGCAGGTGGAACACCTGAGTTCGCCCACGCACACGCAACCCACCGTTCTGGAATTCCGCAACGTACACGCCTCGTACGATGAGGGCACCCCCATCCTTCGCGGCGTGTCCTTCACCATACGGGAAGGCGAGTTCGTGGCATTCGCCGGCACCAACGGAGCAGGAAAGTCGACCACCATGCGCTTGGCAAATGGCCTCCTGAAACCCGATTCCGGCACCGTGCTCGTAAGTGGAAAGCCCACCACGCACTTGCAGACGAGCGAACTGGCTCAGCGCGTGGGGTTCCTATTCCAAAACCCCGATCGGCAGATATGCTGCCCCACCGTACGCGAAGAGCTCCTGTTCGGCTTCCGCGCGTTGAAGAAGAACGGATCGGAAGCCGCGAAACGCGTTGACGCCATCATTGAAGAGTTTGGGTTCAACCCCGACGACGATCCATTCCTGTTGAACCGCGGCACGCGGCAGTTACTGGCGCTCGCTTCCATCGTAGTGTTGGAGCCGCGCATCATCATCCTGGACGAACCCACCACGGGCCTCGACTACCGCGAATGCGAGAAGGTCATGGGCATCATTCGCCGCCTACACGCTTCGGGCACCACGGTAATCATGGTGTGCCACGACATGGAAGTGGTAGCCGACTTCGCCGAGCGCGTTATCGTAATGAACGAAGGCTGTGTCATTGGAGATGGCCCCACATTCGCCATGCTTCGCTCCGAGGAAACGCTCCAAAACGCCCACATGACGCCACCGCAGATCGTAGAGCTTTCGCTGACTCTGCCCCTCGCTCGCCCCGATTTGGCGAACACGGCCATCGCACGCGCAAATACGCTCGACGACATGGCAAACGCCATTGACAACATTCGCGTCAACCAATCCACCCCAAAGCACGAACCTGCAACTGAAAGGAGCCCACGATGAGGGGATTCCTGGAATACGTTCCCGGCAACTCGCTACTGCATCGTTTGAACCCCATCACGAAGCTGTTGGGCGCCATCATCTTTGCCGCGGCCTGCTTCTGCACGTCGAACCTGCCCTTCCTGCTGGTCATGCTCATGGCTGGCGTGGCCATGGCTGCTAGCTGCGGCATGATGCAGCAAACATCAAAGCTCATGAAAGCCGTGCTCGTATTTTCGGCCATCCTGGCTCTCATCCAGCTACTTACTATCCCCAGCGGCACCATGCTCATTCCCCTACCCTGGGGCTATGTGGGATCCGACGGCGCCGGAGCGGCCGCAACCACCATCTTGCGCTTGGAAGCCGCAGCCATCCCCCTGTTCTTGACGTTCTACGTTACGAAGATCACCGACATGACGAACGCTGCCGTGAAAGTGCTGCACGTGCCCTATCGCTACGCGTTCACGTTTTCCTCGACCGTGCATTTCATCCCCGTATTCCTGAATGACATGCACGGCATCATGGAAGCCCAGACCGCGCGCGGTGTTGAATTCGATGCAGGCGGTATCGCGAACAAGGTGCGCTTCATGGTTCCCCTCTGCGTTCCCCTACTGGTAAGTTCCGTGCGCAAAACGAACAGCGCGGCCATTGCCGCAGAAGTGCGTGGGTTCAATCTACGCACCCGTACCTCGGGCTTCCGCGAATACCCCATGACGGCAACCGACTACGCAGCATTCGCGCTGGTTGCCGGCCTGCTAGCTGCTTCCATCTGCCTTACCGTGCTGCTGTAGCACACCCCACCATACACACGAGGCTCTGCGCAAACCCACCCGTTCGCGCAGAGCCTCAATCACGCACATGAACGGAAGGCTTGCTACCCCTCTGCCAAGGCGTACCAGGCGACTCCTTCGGCGCGCCACCCCTCGCGTACGAGCATGTCGTTTTCAGACGCGCTCGTAGTGAAGTTATGCGCACCCGACGTTGCATTGGGATTGTACTGGCGATACACGGGAACATCGTCTTCGTCGGCGCTGTACCAGCCAACGCCCTCGTACCTCCAGCCGAGCCCTCGCAGCCAATCGCGCTCTTCGGCGCTCATCGTGTAATGATGATCGCCTCCATTCGGGTTATACAGACGATACACCGGCGTAGGCGAAGCGGCAGCGGCAATCCATCCCACGCCTTCATATGTCCAGCCAGCCCGCACCACGTCATCGCGCTCGGAAATGACCGCCGTATAGAAATGCTCACCGGAATTGGGGTTGTACAGGCGATACATTACCGAGGGCGCGTAAGAGACGGTAACTTCAATCGATTGCGCAGGCGCCACGTAGTCGCAGTCATCGGCATAGGAAACGGTGAGCGTCGCCTCGCCAAGGGCGCTCGGCGTCACGTACCCTTCCGCACTCACCGTAGCCACCGACTCATCCGAGGAGGCATACGTAAACGTTGCATCGGAAGCGGCGCCCTGCAGAAACAAAGGCGTTGCAGCGTCGCCATAATGCAGCTGGGTAGACGCCAGGGAAACCGAGAAGGGACGTTCGGCTTTCTCAATAGTGAACTCGAACGATTGGGTGCCCACGTAATCTCCCGCACCCGAAACAATTACCGACGCCGTTCCGGCATGCACGTTGTCGATGTACGACACCGTATAGTCCACGCCCTCTTGCAGCACCGAGCCATCAGAGGAAACAACAGTCACCGCCGGCTCGCACGCCTCACCCGTATACACGATGCTTTCGTATTCAAGTGAGATGGTCGTATTCGCAAAGAGCTTCTGGAGCGCCGCATATGCGTCGACCATGCCATACGCATATTCGCAATCCCAACCCGATTCGCCCAAATCACGTGCGGAACTCTGCAGGATATCCTGCACGTCATCGGGAGTAAGCGAAGGATCTTCGGCAAAAAGAAGAGCGGCTATACCCGCCACCAGCGGAGACGCCTGGGACGTGCCATTGAGGTAGCCGTACGAATCGCCCTTGACCGTACTGTAGATTCTCGTACCCGGCGCACAGATATCCTTCGTTTGGTTCTCCGACGCCTGCGTAACGCCGCTCACATTGTAGTTAGTGGTATTCGAGCGAGGATACGTCTGCTCGGTAGTATCGGTGGTGTAATAGCCCGCGCATATCGGCAATGTGGCATTCGCAACGTTTATCACGCTCAAGCAATCATCGTAGTCCCCTGGGTATTCGGCGCAGGGAACAGACTTGAGGCCGCTTCCCTGATTTCCCGCGGCACATACCGTAAGAATCCCCGCATCGCGCGCAGCGGTAATAGCCTGGCAAATCAGATCATTGGACCAGTCATAATCGCTGCTCCCAGCGCCTCCCACGCTAAAGTTAATGACCCTAATATTCAAATCATCGCGATGATTTTTTACGTACTCAAATGCACGCACCACTACCTCGGTCGTGGTTTCCCCTCTGTCGTCGAAAATGCGAATGGGAACCAGATTTGCATTGTAGGACGCACCGGCAATACCTGTTGCGTTATTCGCAACCGCCGATACGATACCCGCCACATGGGTACCGTGACTAAAACTGCTCGATTCGACGGCCTGGTCCTCTACGTCGGCCGAAGCATCGTAACGTTTAATGATGTTGCCCTCAAGGTCCTCATGACCGCTTGCGATACCCGAATCGAGAATGGCAACGCTCACATTAGCATCGGCGACGCTATCGTTGCTGTTATCGCAGCGAGCCATATCCCAAGCCTCGGGAAGGTTGACGGCATCAAGCGCCCATTGATACGACAGCCGAGCATCGTTCACCTGGGTCGCCTGCGCCTCCAATTCCGCAGCGGCATCGGACTGGGCAGTAAGCCCCAGCAATTCGGCAGCGCTTTCGTCGTCGGATGTATCGGCCACCTCGTCGTCGGGCAGCTCGAAAATCCAGTTAGGTTGCGCGGAAAGCACGCGCGGGTCGCTCTCCAACTCGGCAATAGCCTGCGCAACCGTCACGCCATCGGCCACGGGGAGCACAACGACCGCACCCGAGACGTAATCGCACGCAAGCGAGCCGTCTTCAATTGAGCCCATGACCACGTCGCTGTCAGCTATATCAGCATCCTCCACCGACGCAGCTACATCGGCAACCGCCTCGGCATCGCCTTCCGAAATATCATTCTTAAATTGCACGAGCACTTCGCCCGCAACATAGGCATCGCCTTCTGCTTCGGCGCTTACCCCCGTAACGTCCTCGGCGGCTTGCACCGAAAGAACGCTCCCCAAAGACGATTCGTCCGCAGATGCAGAAGAATCGCCCAGAACCCCAAACGCGGAAGCGGGAACGCATGCCAAGGTTAGCAATACGGCGCATAACGCCGACATAACAACCCTCATGACAAATCCTCACATCCGTATTTTCAAAGAAACAAAAGCTAGTGTAGCAAATGAGCATGCAGCAAATTGCCACTCGCATCATCTGGCTGTAGCATTACGGGCTCGCCCCATGCGGGGGCAAAGCGTTCGCAAGCGCATTCGACTAGAGCAGGACGCACGATAATAAGGGCGTGGGGATATGCCTGACTTGGCCCCATATCGAGCAACGACAAAGCCTGCGTGAGCCCCGCGCCACGCACAAGCTCGAGCGGACCCAACTCGTCAACCACGAGCAACGATGGAAGCGCCACCGCCTCTTCACGCTTCGCGATAAGCACACGAAACAGGTCGTTGACCTGGTTCACGGCATCCTCTTCAATGCGCCACTTGAAGCACGTCTCGTTCGCATGTGCGGCCTCAACCACACCTTCGCTCGACAAGTCGCGCCGCAAGGCAAAGCGAATGCGCCTACCCTCGGGCAGCAGCACGTTATCGATGCCCCGCTTGTCGAACCCATCGGGCGTACGTTCCCATATACCCGGAGCAATGACGCCCGCAGCAGGCACCCCATTCGCACGCAGGTATGCCAGCTCGGCTTCGAGCCAGCGAGTTTTCCCGATTTCGAATTCGCCCGTGAGAATGAAAAGCATGACTCGATCCTATAGTCGCATCAGAAGATGCTTGCCAACCAACAATGATGCAGGCAATTATACTCCGCTAAACATAGTACAGAGAGGACGCCCGAAGACGTCCTCTAAAAGGCCTTATGCTTCTAATTTCCTAGAGCTGAGCCCTGCGACGGACAGACACGCAAATCGCGATTGCGGCAATCAACTCAGACAGAGCAACGAGCGCGATGACCAAAGCGCTCATGGAGTCGCCCGTTGCGGGCATTGAGGAGGCGATGGCGGCAGAAGCAGACTTGGCTTCACCATGCGCATTATGGGCCTGGGCGGACTCATTGACACCCGATGCGGCCGCATCAGAGGTCTGTGCGTACGCCGCGTCGACATCCGCCAAGGAATCTACCGCGGGAGCACCAGAAGGCTCTTCACCGGAGCCAGCTTCGCCCTGGCTGCCACCCTCACCCGGTGTACCACCACTTTCGCCAGAGTCGCCTTCGCCCGTTGTGCTGCCACCCTCGGGATCGGCAGAACCACCTTCCGTACCTTCGCCGCCCGTAGCGGTGTCATCCATCATGAAGACGAACGTGGAGAGCTTGCCATTCAATTCGATCTCGACTTCGCCGTTCACGACGGTCGCCTTGTGCTCGATGATTTCCTCGGCGCTCGACTCGTCCTTCTGGTGAATCTGCAGAATCTTCAGCTTGTCGCCATCTTTGGCGTTGATACCGGCCTCTTCCATGTTGAACTTGAGCTTCATGCCCTCCAGGCCCTCATGCTCGGTAACATTGGTCGTAGTGTACTCGGGATCGTCGTTGTACTGCGTCAGGTCGACCTTCACCATGCCAAGCACTGTTTCCTCGGACATCATGCTCGAGTGAGACGCGATAACGTTGCTCGCTTCAGACGCGGTAAGCGGAGACGAAGTCAACTCGTAGGAAAGCACGCCCGTCGGCAGCGCATCCCAGCTGAAAAGTCCACCCGTCGCATACACGATCCGCTGACCCGCATTGTTCTTCAGGGGAATCGTACGGAACACGGCGATGTACTTCGTATCGCCCGTTACCGGATACACGTAGTCGTAGCTCCACCCAGACGTATCGATGGCCCCTTCGCCAGCAGGCACGGCTTTCCATTCCTTGAATACGTACTTGGCGGCATCGGTATCAGCCTTCGTGGGATGGTCGGGCCTCCGGACATACTCGGCAACCGTTCCTTCGTTGTACGTCCAGGAATCACGCGTGACATATGTGCCGGTCTCGTCAGTACCGCTTACAGGGATGACCGTAACGCCATCTTCCTGATAGAACGTGACCGAATACTGAACCGACGGCACATGCGCTACAAGGTTGATGTGCCTGGAGAAAGCGCCACTCGAAATCAGCGCTTCGTCAAGCAAGAAGCACTCGGTGTACTGCTCGTACAGGTTAGTAACATGGGTCACGGTCAACCTGTACATGCCCGGCGTGGTAACCGGATACGTATCGCCCGACATCGAGCAATGCGAATAGCGCAGCCACTCGTAGCTTCCGCTCATCGGATCGACTGCCTCATATTCATTGAGGTAGTCCTTCTCCAGTTCGACAATGAATTCGCCGTTGTTGATATCAATTGTGTCGCCCGTACTAGCATCATGGGCAACGACGGTCATGGCAGCGGGCATTACCGCAGACTCAGCAACGCCAATGTGGAACACAACAGGATTCGATGCGTAAAGCACAAGCCCAACATATTCGTTTTCGGTATTCTTCGAACGATAATCCTGCATATACGTGAACTGCGCGACGACGGTGCGCTCGCCCGGAGACTCAAAGAAGAGCGGAGAACGCACGTAACGATCCGAATTACCAGCGCCTATCATGCTGTACGACAACAGCTCGACGGACCCGTCAAACGAATCAGAGTACGCATACGGCACATCCTTGTAAAACACAATCGGCGAGCCGCCCATGAACATCGATGAGTCAACTCCCCACAAGGTAGTCTTATCGCTCATAAAGTCTTCGAGGGCAACATCGGTATATTTCGTTAGATCCGAGCCAGCCGTGGCTGTACTCCCACCCAAAGCGGGGTTAGTAGCGGGGTCCGAATAATAGGTACCCTGACCCAGGGGCGTTCCATTGGCGTACCAGGTGAACATCAGGCCCTCTTTGAAGTACGTCGTGGTATATGCATCCGTCTCACTGGACGGCAATTGGACCGTAACGAAACCACTGGTTCGAGCGTCGTACACGGTATCGCCTATGCGAATGTATTCGATAGCAACCTGGAGGTCGACGCCCATGCCGACTTGGCTATTCAGGTACACGTGTACCGCATGAGTGATAGGGTCGATAGTGGCGCTATCAACGCTATACGAAACACTCGGCGCGGGGGCAAGCCCGATATACACATCCGCAGTGCCATCGTCCCCCGGATACACCGGGTCATCAGTCGGACCCAAGATGGCATCACCAGCAGATTCATCTGAATTACCCTGTGCAATTGCAGGAGCAGGAGCAACCGGAGCATCCCCTCCTGCGTCGGGTGCAGTTACTTCTTCGGAGGACGGTGCGATGTCGGTGTCTACTGTAGGCATAGAGACATCCTCGGAAGACGCGATGGGAGCTGCAGACACATCAGACACAGCCTGCTTATCCTGGCTGGCACCAACTGCAACCTCGGAAGCATTATCGCTTGTCACACCAGGGTTTTCAGCGTCCGCATATGCGGGGGTAGTACCCATGGCAAATGCCAAGCAGAACGTGAATGAAAGAATTGCGAGAAACGAGAGTGCCCGCTTCGTAGGGGCCATGCCTTGCGCAGTCATGGAGGTCATCGCACACCACCCTCCTCGAAAAACGTGCAGAGACGGCACCACTGTACCCTCGTTCATCACCAATCTCTTGCACGGTCGCAAAGCTAAACGGAGCGATTACCCATCCGTAATAGAAATGTTATCAATTCAGTATCACTTGTTATATCACCGCTGGGTACCCTACCCACATATAAGCAATAGAAGCAACGGCCACTCCCCTTGCAAACAAAGCTCGCATGAGAAACGACCGTTATAAACGACTTTTCAAGCGAGGCTCTACGACTCGGCAGCCGACAACTTATTCTGGCGGACGAACGAGACTACAGACCCCAGGGAGGGGATCCCCCACCTACATGCGAGCAATCGCATCCGTAAGTTGGGTAAGCGCGCGTTGCACCGTTGCGCGTTGCGTAGCCAAATTCAGGCGGATGAAGCCATCGCCCTCGGGCCCGAACATATCGCCCAGATCAAGCCACAGCCCCGCCTCGTCCTCGATGAGCGCGCGTAGGTCTTCCCCGTACAAGCCAAGCTCGCGACAATCGACCCACGCAAGGTACGTGCTCTGCGCGGGAACCAGATGCAGCTGGGGCGCATGCTCGCGCAAGTGCGATTCCACGAGCGCCCAATTTCCCTCGAGATACTCCTTCAGCTGGGCAAGCCATTCAGCGCCCTGTCGATAGCACGCCTCGGTAGCCACGAGCCCCAAGACGTTCGGCCTATTCGTGCCGGTAGCATGCATGGCGTCCTTAAATGCGCGGCGAAGCTCACCATTGGGGATGATAATGTTCGACGTTTCCAGCCCCGCCAAGTTGAACGTCTTGCTTGCCGCCGTGCACACAACGCAACGCTGAGCGATCCGATCGTCGAGCGTGGCAAACACCGTATGCTCGTAACCCGGGCGGACAAAGTCCATGTGAATCTCGTCCGACACTACAATGACGTCGTTGCGCAGGGCGATTTCCGCAATGCGCGCCAATTCGTCGCGCGTCCAGAGGCGCCCACTGGGATTGTGGGGATTGCACAGCAGGAACAGCTTCGCTCCGCTTTCCTGAATCGTCTGTTCAAGCGCATCGAAATCAATGCGATAGGCACCTTCTTGATACACGAGCGGCGCATTGGCCACGCGACGCCCGTTCCGCTCGATAACATTAGTGAACGGATAGTATACGGGGCGCTGAATGACCACCGCATCGCCCGGCTCGGTAAACGCACGTACGGCCATAGCCAGGGCGAACACCACACCAGGCGTAGGAACGATCCAATTCGGGCTTACCTGCCAACCATAGCGTGCCATCCAGGAAACCACCGCATCCCGATAGCCATCCCACGGATTCGTGTAGCCGAAGACCGCATGGTCAACACGCTGGTGCAGGGCTTCCACCACGGCAGGAGGCACGGTGAAATCCATGTCGGCAACCCACATGGACAGCAAACCCTCGCGCTTGCCCATTGCCGCAGCCGCATCGAACTTCATCGAATGGGATCCTCGCCTATCGACGGGCGCATCAAAATCGTATCGTTCCATGAGCACCTCCGCTGTTGTCGTTTTACTGTCGTTGTACCAGAGTTGGCAGTCGATAACGCGCAGTTCGAACTTCCACGCCGAATCGGCATGAACACCCGGACATAGCATGCAAAGAAAGCGGAACGCTCGATGGGATTTCCGGAAATCCCAAAGTCTTTGCAATAGAGTTCGGCTTGCCTTACTATTGGGCAGAAACATCGATCGGAATCGAGGGGACAACCCATGAAACAGCACATCATCAGCATACGGAATGCGACGGGAACCCGTCTGGGATACGCCTTGGCGGCAGGGGCCATCTGCGGCCTGACCATCGCTCCCCTAACGCAGGCATTCGGAGATAACGAAACAGCCAACCAAAACGCATCCGACGTAACAAACGACAACGCGAAAGAGCAGACGCAAGAATCGGTTGCCAGTACGAAGAAGGAAATCGTATACACCTACGCCGACGCAAATGGCAATACGACACGAACGCAGGTAAACGACACCCTCACCAACCCTTCGGGGGCATCATTGCTCGATGACGCGTCCACACTCACCGATATCGAAGGAAGCGACAGCGACCAAACCTACAGCCAAAACGAAACGAACCTGGTGTGGTCGGCCGACGGCGAAGAGGTAAGCTACAAGGGGTCGCCCACCGAAAGCACGCCCATCACCATGAAGGTTTCCTACACGCTGGATGGAAACGCCATTTCCGCAGAACAACTAGCAGGCAAGAGCGGACACGTCACTATTCGCTTCGATTACGAAAACACCTCGTGGAACATGTGCGACGTAAACGGCACGCAGGAAAAGATCTACACCCCATTCGCCTGCATTTCCACGCTGCTCCTTTCAAACGACCACTTCGCAAATATCGAAACCGAAAACGGCAAGGTCATCGACGACGGGTCGAACAGCATCGCCATTGGTTTTGCTCTACCTGGCCTGCAGGAATCACTAGGCGTAAGCGAAGACGACTACGAGATTCCCTCCTATTTCGAAATCACCGCCGACGTAACCGACTTCCAACTCGACGGAAGCTACACGATAGCCACGACCGAACTCTTCAGCGACATCAGCACCGACAGCCTGAACATGGACGACATCGACAGCGCCCAGAGCGGACTACAACAGGGCATGGACGCGCTCCTTTCGGGAACCGATGCGCTTTCCGCAGGTCTGCTTCAACTTGCTTCGGGCGCGCAGGCGCTCGATAGCGGCGTGCAGAGCCTACACACCGGCGCAAGCGCACTACAGGAAGGCGCCGCAGCACTGCCCAGCGGTACGCAGCAACTTGCCGAGGGCGCAAGCAGCCTGGCGGAAGGAGCGAGCGCCCTTGAAGGAGCCACGGACCAGCTGAGCGGCGGCACGCAGCAGCTTGCAAGCGGAACCGCCAGCCTTGCCGATGGCATCCAGGCGCTTCAGGGCAACGACACCACGGGCTTGCAGCAAACCAGCATCGCCGCAGCCGCACTCCAGAGCGGCCTGGGCAAGCTAGCAAGCGGCACGCAAGCGCTCATCGACGAGCTCGAGGCAAACACCTCGCTCCTTGCCAGTGCAAGCAGCAAAGCAAGCACGGCAGCCTCAAGCGCAAAGGACGCTGCCGACGAAACGCAAGACGCACTCACCACGCTCAAGGCGCTCAAGGCCGCGGGCACGCTTTCGGAAGGCGAAGAAGCGCAGGTAGACAGCGCCATCGATGCCCTTACCTCGGCAAGCTCGAGCGCAAGCAGCGCGCAGGAAGCCGCGGCGGAAGCGCAGGAAGACGCCGACTCCGCCAAGGAGAGCCTAGCATCCACAGGCACCCTGGGATCGGGCCTGAACGACATGCACGACGACCTGGCTACAGCAGCGAGCAGTGCGTCGAGCCTGGCAGACAACGTCGCAAGCGCAAACGAGACGGCGGGAACCCTCGCCCAAAGCGCGGACCAGGTATCCACTGGGTCAAGCGAACTCGCCGAAAGCGCGAGTTCCATGACGAACGGTATTTCCCGCCTGTCGAACGGGGCATCCTCGGTTTCCAGCGCTTCGTCCCAGCTTGCCGCCTCGGCGGTGCCGCTCTACGAAGCGTTGTGCCAGCTCAGCGGTGGAACGGAAACGCTCGCATCCGCAACGCCCCTGCTCGCAAGCGGCCTTCAATCCGCCTACAGCGGTTCGGTTGCGCTCTCGAGCGGACTTTCCACCTTCCAGAGCGAAGGCATTCAAAAGATCGTCGACGCTCTGGGAGACGCAGATACCGCCAAAGCGCGCCTGAACGCAATCTCGGAAGAGGCCGATGTATACGACAACTTCAGCGGCAAGGCCGCAGGCACGCAGGGCACCGTGCGTTTCGTGTTCAAAACGGCAGCCATCGAAGCTGGTAACTAGCCGATAAAAGCACCAAGACCTGGCATAACGCACTACATGATACAATCTCCCCGAAGAGAGGGAGACAATCATGAATTGCAACCAGTTGCGATGGTTCTGCAGCGCATGCGAAACGCGTTCGTTCGCCAAGGCAGCCGAAGCCACGTTCGTATCACGCCAGGCATTCGGCAAAGCGATCAAAAGCATGGAAGACGAACTGGGATGCCCCCTGTTCCACCGTACGGAGCAGGGGGTCACCCCTACCGAAGCGGCAATGCTCATCTACCCCATCGCCCAGCGTTGCGTGAACGATATCGCGCACATGCGCGCCATTTGCGACGAGCACGCGCTTTGCACGCGCACGCCCATCCGCATCGCCATCGCCGACGGCGTAGTGGAGTCCATGGACGATAGCTTCTTTGACGAGCTAGAGCGCAAGAACCCCACCTGCGATATCGCCATCGAAAAGCACTTCTACACGCGCTGCCTAGATTACCTGCACGATGGCAAGGTCGACTTCGCCATCGCACCTGGCCCCCTTCGCGAACAGCAGCTGGAATCCATTCCGCTGGCACGCGAACAGGTCTACGTAGCAGCCGCGCCGGGAACCATTCACTTCCCCACCAACCAGGTGACGCTGGAAAACCTGGCCACGCTCTCCTTCTTTTCGGTAGGAAGCGGCGAGCGCGCCATGCTCGGACTCGATCGGATCTTCGAAGAACACGGACTTGCCATCAACCGTATCGACCAGTACACCGAATTCGGCATCGTTATGCAGAAGGCCCATACGGGCACGGCAGCAGCTCTCGTACCGGAAAGCATGCTCCCCCGTTTGGCCGCCGACATGGTCACCCTGCCCATCCCGCCAAGCATCACGACGTGGGAGCTGCACTGCTTCTGGCTGCCGCACGAGCCCTCAAACGCAGAAGCAAGCATCATCCGTTTCATGCAAGAACGAATGGTATAGCTTTTCCCAAATCAAACGCTTGTGTAAACCTACGGTTTCACCCCTGCGCTTAATCGATTCTTCTCCACTCGCCCGCCCATTTGCTTGAATAGGCGCATCGGGCCCCAATGGGAGGTGGGCCCCATTCGCAAGGAGGAGAATATGGGAACTTGGGATGTGTCGCGTCGCGGCTTTCTGAAGGGCGCCATGCTGGGTGCCGTAGGCGCAGGCGTAGCCGGCACGGGCCTGGTGGGCTGCAGCAGCCCGAAGCAGGGCGCTTCCACCACGAACGCCACGACCGCAACCTCGGGCGCGCAGGGCGACGTCATCGCCGCCGCGCAGCTGAACCCGCAGGACTATGACTATCGCGACAACACCACCGACTTCAAGACGCTCTTCAGCAGCTGGAACCTGGGCAGTGTGGAAATTGGCAACCGCATGTGCAAGTCGGCTGCCGGTTCGGCCACCTACCTGGCAGGCTACACCGAGGAGCTGTATCAGTACTACCTGAACTTCGCCAAGGGCGGCGTGGAGATGATCTGGGTAGAAGGCGAAGCCATCACCATGCCCATGGATGGCAGCCCCCTGCCTGGCGAAGTGACCGACTTCTTCAAGAAGCTCTGCGCCGAATGCGCAACGTACGGCTCTCACCTGGGCTTCCAGTGGGCTCCCTTCGGCTTGGACATCGCCGACATGACGGTTGAGACCATCAAGGGCATCGAAGCCGCTGGCGCAGCGCTGGCCGTGGCCCTGAAGGACATGGGCTTCGTTGCCATCGAGATCAACACTGCTGGCTTCAACCAAGGCCATCGCTTCCTCTCGCGCTTCTACAACACGCGCACCGATGAGTACGGCGCGGGCAGCATCGAGAATCGTGCCCGTTTCGACGCCGAATGCATTCAGGCCATCCATGCAGCTGCCGGCAACGATTTCGCCGTGCAGATCCTCATGGAGTGCGTGGAGGAAAACGACAACCTCACCAACGACTGCACGCTCATGACGCTCGACAACGCCGTGACCGAGCCGCACAACTCCGCCACCACCATCCAGGAGGGCATCGCCCTGGCCAAGGCACTGGAAGCCGCTGGCGCCGACTCGTTCCACCTGCGCCTGGGACCGCTGGGCAATCATCCCTGCCAGTTTGGCAGCGACCTGTACTTCCTGCTGAACGGCGTGGAAGGCGCCACGGGCTATGGCACCCAGTGGGACTTCAGCAAGCACTGGGGCGGCAAGCTCATTGGCAACCACAGCGGTGCGGGCATGCTGCTGGACATCGCGGCCATGTACAAGAAGGAGCTGAAGGTTCCCGTAGGCTGCGTTACCTACATGGATCCCGCCCATGCGCCGAACTTCTTCGAAGAAGCCCTGGCCGACGGCAAGGTCGACTTCTATATGATGAATCGCCCGCTCACCGTTGACACCGAATACGTGAACAAGCTGCGCGAGGGCCGCATCGACGAAATCGCTCCCTGCACCCGTTGCCTGCACTGCCACGCTGGCAGCAACGAAATGAACGCTATGATGAGCTACTGCCGCGTGAACGCCCTGACCCAGCGCGTCATGCGCGCAAACGGACCGGCAACCTACGAGCTGCCCGAAGCCGCTTCCAAGAAGAAGGTCATGGTCGTGGGCGCTGGCCCCGCTGGCATGGAAGCCGCGCGCATTGCCGCCCTGCGCGGTCACGATGTAACGCTGTTCGAGAAGAAGAGCTCCGTAGGCGGTTCGCTCCAGTTTGCGCACAACGTCAAGGGCGAGCACGAGAACCTGGAGGACCTCATCGCCTACCTGAAGCGCCAGTGCGAGCTGGCCGGCGTTACCGTGAAGACGAACACCGAAGTCACCGCCGACACCATCGGTCAGGAAGCCCCCGATGCGCTGGTCATCGCCACGGGTGGCGTACGACCCGAGCTGAACGTGAGCGGTGCCACCGTTATCGACCTTGAAGACTTCCTTTCCGCCGATATGGGCGAAAACGTGGTCGTATACGGATCGAGCGCGCAGGCGTTTGACACCGCCCTGTGGCTCACGGTCCACAAGAAGAAGGTCAACATCGTCACGCCGAACGGCAACGACGCGCTCGATATGCAGCAGAGCCAGCATGCTCATCGCTTCATGACCACCGCCTTGTACAGCCTGGGCGTGAAGGCATGGCCCGAAAGCACCATCAAGAGCGCATCCGACGGCAAGCTCGTCATCTCTTCGGCCGTGGCCGGCGTTGACGTGGAACTCGACTGCGATGCCATCGTAAACGTAGGCGATATGCAACCCAACGAGGATATTTCCGCAGGCACGGGCGTTTCCGAGGTCTACACCGTGGGTGACGCCGCCGCACCGTTCAACATCGCGAAGGCCATCCAGGCCGGCAACGACGCTGGACGCGCAATCTAGCCCTCTCCTTCATCCCGCGGTGGGCATCCCCCCCCTGTAGACATCCGCCCATCGCACCTCTATGCTGCCCTGCCAATTCGGCCTTACGAAATTGGCAGGGCAGCGCTTATAATTGAGTAGATGCGCTTCGACGCATACGCACCATCGGCTCCGGAAGGACGCGTTCCGCAGTGAAGCTTTACCAAATCATCTACCACGACGACGAATCGCTCAAAGACGAACTGTCGAAAATCGCCGCACAGCGAGATGCCATCCCCGATTCCACGGCATTCTTCAACATCTGCTCGTGCTCAACCGATTTCTCGATGCTCACGCATGCTGCGAGCATCATCGAGGACATCTTTCCGGGCGCCCCATACATTGGCGCATCCACCTACAACAACATCGTCAACGCCGAAAACGTCCCCGAGAGCATGACAATCTGCTGCTGGCTTTTCGAAGACACCCGCTCATACGTGCATGTCGGGCAACTGCCCCTTGCCGAAACCAATGAACAAGGAATCAACGCGGGGAGCATCATCACAAAGGAAGTCAATGGCCTAAGCTACGTACGTGCCGTGCAGCTCTTCACCACGCTCGAGCTTTCCTCCATGACGGAACTCTGCGACCAGCTTGGGGCGCTGAACCCATCGATTCACCTGGCAGGCGGCGCAGCCTTCTTCCCCGTGATCAACAAACCCGACGCGCGCGTCATCTCCTCGGCAGGAACCTGCGCAGACAAGTCCATCGTGTACGCCGCGCTTTGCGGCCCACGCCTACACGTGACTTCGCTCTTCATTTCGGGATGGAAGCCCTTGGGACGCGAACTGCAAGTAACGAAATCCGAAGGCAACATCGTTCACGAGTTCGACGGAAAGCCCGCATTCGAGGCATATCGCCATTACCTGCACGCTGAAAACGATGAGTCCTTCGCAAATACCATTCGCGCGTTCCCGCTGGCATTCCAGCAGGACGGCGTGAGCATCACGCGTGAACCCATCTTCTGCACGCCCGAGGGCTCGCTCGTGCTTACAAGCGACATCAGCAATGCACGCACCATGCGTATTGCCTATGGCGACCCCGATGCCATCCTGCGCGATGCACGCGAAGCCGCAACGATCATTCGTCGCTTCAAGCCCGAAGGCATTCTGGCGGTATCATGCGCTTCGCGTCATGTGTTCTGGGGCGATCAAATCGCACAGGAGACCCGCCCCTTCCAAGAAGTCGCTCCCACGTACGGCATGTATTCAGCCTCGGAATTCATCCGCACGGGGTCATCGGTGTACCAGAACAACGTATCGCTCGTGATTCTGGCCCTACGCGAAGGCAAGGCCGCAGACCATATTCCCTACGCAAACCAGGTGGGAAACGACCAGATTCACATGGGAAGCACGCCCACGCTGCGCCTGGCCACCTTTATTCAAGCCGTCACGGACGAGCTGGAGGAAGCAAACCGAAAGCTCGACATTATGGCGCGCATGGATACCCTCACCGGACTCTACAACCGCGGCGAAATCGAACGCCGCATCGAAGTTGCCGTAGGCGGACAACCAGCCGTCGGAGGATTTTCGCCCCTGGACAGCGGCGAAACATCGCTCATCATGCTCGATATCGACAACTTCAAGGCGATTAACGATACCTACGGCCACAAAGCGGGCGACACGGTGCTTCAGCACCTAGGTGGCACGCTTCGCCGATTCTCGCGCACATACCCCCTCGAAGGCGTAGCAGGACGCTGGGGTGGCGAAGAGTTCATGGTGCTTCTGGGAAACTGCAACGCCGATGCCGCAGCTCGCGTAGCGGAAAGCATTCGTCAGCACTTTGCCGGCATTGAAGAACCCGGCATGGAAACCCAGACCGTCAGCCTGGGCGTAACGCAAGTACGGCGCGGGGAATCCGCCTGACGTGCTTCGACGCGTAGATGACGCGTTGTATGCCGCCAAGGCGAAGGGCAAGAACTGCGTCGTGGTGTTCTAACAGTTCTCCCCTTTCGCTATTCCTGCTCAAGCGCAAAAAGCGCTGCTCCCAACGCGCCGCATAGCTGCGCCTTGTCGGATATGTAGAGCTTCGTTTGGAGCTTACGCTCAATTGCATCGACAACGCCGGCATTTTGCGCCACGCCACCCGTCATCATGAACGACTCTTCCGCGCCAACACGTCGTACGAGCGACGAGATTTTCGAAGCGACGGAATTATTGAGCCCATGGACGATATCGGGAACGGCCTTGCTTTGAGCCACCAGGCTCACAACCTCGGATTCCGCAAACACCGAGCACATGCTCGAGATGGTGATGTCCTCATTCCACTCCAAGCCCATAACGCTCATGTCATCGAGGGAAATCTGAAGGGCGCGTGCCATCATCTCCAGAAAGCGACCCGTTCCAGCTGCGCATTTATCATTCATGGCGAAATTTACGACATTGCCCGCATCGTCGATGCGAATGGCCTTGTTATCCTGGCCTCCGATGTCAATGATGGTGCGTACACGTGGGTTCAGGTAATGCGCCCCCTTCGCATGGCAGGTGATTTCCGTTACCGAGTCATCGCCCTCGGTGATGTACGCACGACCATACCCCGTGGTAACCACATTGAACACGTCCTCGCGCCTCATGCCCGCTTGTTCCAATGCCGCCGCCAGACACGCCTCTGCGCTCTTCTTTGCGCCTCCTCCTGTGGGTATGATTTGCGTCGCAACGATATCGCCCGCATCGTTCAGAATAACGACATCGGTACTCGTGGAGCCGCTATCAATGCCCGCCACGTATATCGGACGTCCGCTTTTGGCCATTTCGCCCTTCGTCATAGATGTATCCCCCTGAATATGCTTGGTCGTATGCGTCCGGCTCGAGTGCAGCGTTTCGGCAAACGCCTCAATGCGCGTGCGCAGCTGTTCAGCGCTTTGCAACGAGAAATCTGATTCGATGCGCAACATAGGCACGTGCAGTTCTTTGGCCGCGAGCGCATATTCCGGCCCGTAGAAATCGCAAAACTTCATGCAGTGATATACGACCCCCTTCAAGTTGGGGTCCTCGAACAGCGCTCGTCGCGCATGAGGGTCGTTCATGCGACGACAGGGAATCTGCGCCAGCAGAGCCTGTGCGTATGCGCGGAAGAACGTCTCCTCGTCGCTCGTGGCAAGCGCTTCGGCGGGCATATCCAACATGCGATTGCCCGTGCATGTAAGGTTGCGGATGGGGAGCTGAAACGCATCTTCTATCATGGCCCGAAGCTCGGCGCCCACGCGCACGCCAAGCACGCCTACGTATGCGCCCTCCCATGGCTTTGGTCGTTGAAATGCAGCCTGGCACGCCGACAAGCTGAAAGCACATCCCATCTGCTTTGCGTAGGAGTCCTTCAACTTAATCAGCTCACGCGCAAGAGCATCCACCTGGCATGGGCCACACGAATGAGGCAAGTCCATGAGGTACGTAAACGAGTTCCCATCTTCCTCTCTGCAATCACGAACGACCTCGTAAACGCGACGCATCGTATCGCAGCAGTTCACCAGAACCAATTGATTGGCATCTCCGGCAAGGGCATTCTGAATAACCGTCTTACCGAAGCCACACAAGTTAACGTGTGCAACGCTATCGGACAAATCGAAATCGTTGGCCATATGTTCCAGGGTCTGGCACGACTGGCCAAAACCCGCAAAGAGCTCAGTAGGCGTGTACTTGCATACCGTGCATATCATGCGCGCCTCCCCTCCAGCAGCTCCAAGAATGCATCAAAGCGCGTTGACGTCTGGCCGTCGCTGCGATTCGCGACATCGATGCCGTCGCCATCAAGCAGCAGACATGGCACGCCCTCTTCTTCCAAGCGGCGCTTGATGAGATGCGATACGCCCAACGTTGCCTTGCAGCCCCAGTGATTGTAAAGGACAACGCCATCTGCCTGCGTTATACGCGCCAGCTCAAGCGCACGCTGCACGCGATTTTCGCCCTCGCCGTTGAAGCACGAATACACCAGCCGACGAGCCATGGCTTCGTAGGGCTGCGATGGGTCGATATCCACCAACATGGGATCAGATGACATATCGCTAGCGCAGATGAAGCATTCATCGTTGAAGTTCACGCGATCGATCAGCGGCTGCTGAGAAAACGGCATCGTATGCATCCACACCAGGCGCAGCCCCTTGCTTGCCGACGCGCCCCTCATATCGGATTCCAGCATATGGCAAAAGCGTTCGGTCTCGGGAGAGCCGCTTACCAAGTGATTCATGAGCACCGCGTACATCTCGGTCGTCATATCGCCCGGCAGCCGCTTCCCAGGCGAAGCTTGCAGAAATCGCCGATACGCCAAAGCCGAGCGCCACGAACGCGCCATCGTTTCGCACAAAGCCTCGTGCGTAATAGAGCGGTGCGTGCAATCCTGCACGAACTCGACCATCTGACGCAGCTGCCGTGCCACGCTGGCCACGGCATCCTCACTCCTATCAAATGGCACGTCTATGCAAAACCCCGGGATGTCAAAATGTCGCTGGATTGCGGGAAACGTAATGAGATTGCCGTCACACGCCAACGTGGTATACACGACGAATGCGGGCTTCGGAAGCATGCCGGCTGCCGCAGCGCCCAAATACACGCGATGGTAGCTGCACATGGTTTCCGAAAACCCCGCATCGCCCGCCTTGTCGAGAAACGCGCGTTCCGCCTGAGAGCCGCCGATAAAACTCGAAAGCTGCTCGACGGAATACGGCAGCACCCCCGCCACCTGCAAAGGCTCGTACGGCGTAAACAAGCTTGTAGCCGCGGCGTTTTCCGGATGCCTCAGCGCCCGGGTGATCTTGCTCATAGCCACGCGAGAGGCATAGCGACGCGAAGGCGGTAAGCGACGTTCGCCCATCAGGGTAAGGTTGGCCAATTGGGCTCGCCACCCTGCATACATAATGCGACCCGCCCGTCGCGGATGCTCGTCCACCTGGCTCATAATGAGCTGGCCGAACGTATGCACGACATCCATTCGGTACTTCCTATTCTTTGATATGCAAATAATTTGATTATCTAAGTAAGTATAGGGGTTATCGCCGAAAATGTCTGGGCGAATTACCACGCAGATAACGAAACACGCAGGCTAATGACCGCGCGCCGTATCTTCGATGATATCGGTAAAGCCAGATAGGGCCGCAAATGGGGCGAACTGAGCACCCCGATCTTCGCGCGGCATGGGGGCATGCGTGCGCGATACGGGCCGCGGAACGTCTACGATGTCGCCATACGCCGCCATGACCGCCATTTCGTCGAGGATCGCCTGGGCCTGTTCGGTATCGAACGCTTCCTCACTCATGCGCGATGACCCCCAATCTGAGAATTGCGCTGGATGGTGGTAGCGCCCTCTTTCAAATCCATGCCCTTGAGCACGGCATTCTTGCCAAAGCGATGCCGTGCGGCAAGAATGGCCTGCTGCATGCGATGCTCCTGCGCAAGACGAGCCTTTTCGCGCGCCTCACGTTCCTGCTGCTCGGCAGGGTCTTCCAGCAGGGAAAGCTGCTCGCCCACACCGTCAACGGAATGTGCGGCAGCGGCAAACCCACGCTGCGTAACGCCACATGCCACGACGTTCAAGCGCCGCACCAACAGGTGCCGGCTGACGATTTCGTCGAACAGATTCATGACCGCATCCACGATAAGGCGCGAAGACGACGTGCTGCACGGAAGCGTTGCCGTGCCATGGGCATGACGCGGCACGCTGCGGCCATACCAATCGGTTGACGCATCCACCGTTTCGCCCATGCTTGCCGCAGATGAGCAGTTGAAAATATCGTAACCCACGGTGATGACGACCTGGTTGCATTCCAAGCCGGCGTCAACGAGGTCGAACGAAAGCTGATCGGCCATTTCGCGCATTACCAGGCGCGCTTCTTCCCATTCATACGGGCACATGAGCACCTGACCCGAGCCAAGACTGTTGGACTTCGGACGATAGGATTTCACATCGGCCATGGTGCAGGGCTCGTAGCCCCAGGCATGATCGATGAGCAGCTCTGCGTTCTTACCGAACAACCGATAGAGCAAATCCTCGTTTCGACGCTCGTGCGGACCACCCAGCGAACAACGAGCGATATCGCCCATGGTATGCATGCCATGGGCCGCCAGCTTGCGCGCATACCCCGGCCCCACACGCCAGAAATCGGTAATGGGCGTATGAGCCCACAGCCTGCGACGGTAGCTGCTTTCGGTAAGTTGCGCAATGCGTGCGCCGTGCTCGTTCGGTTGCGCGTGCTTGGCCACGATGTCCATGGCGACCTTCGCCAAGTACAGATTCGAGCCAATGCCGCACGTAGCGGTAATACCCGTTTCCTGAAGCACTTCGGCCAACAGCTTTTCGGCGAAGGCGCGTGGCGTGATATGGCCCGTGCGCAGATAGCCCGTAACGTCGATGAACACTTCGTCGATGGAGTACACGTGCACATCTTCGGGCGAAACGTGACGCAGGTAAATGTCATAGATTTCCGCAGACCGCTTCAGGTAGACCGCCATCTGCGGGCGGGCAGCCACGAAATCGACCTCGAGCGACGGATCGCGTTCCAATTCGGGGGCGTAGATGGACTTCCCCCGCAAGGTACCCCCTGCAGCATGACGCCGCATGGCGTTGACCTGCGCTAATCGCTGCTTCACTTCGAACAGGCGGGCGCGACCCGAAATGCCAAGCGCCTTCAGCGAAGGAGATACCGCCAAGCAAATGGTCTTGTCGGTGCGTTCCACATCGGCCACTACCAAGTTCGCGGTAAGTGGGTCGAGCCCCCGTTGCGCACATTCCACGCTGGCATAGAACGACTTGAGGTCGATGGCTAAATAGGTACGCTCCATAGGCAAACCAACAGGCTAATCGCTGATATCGGAATCGAGAGTGGCAACGAATTCGTATGCAGGGAACTGACGATGCAGTTCCTGGCAAACGCCCTCCACCACGGCAGAACGATCGGGAGCGTCGAAGCCCACCACCATGTCGAACTGAACGCGCTTCGTTTCCTCGTTCACGTAGAAGCCATGTGTCTGCAGAATGTTGCGGTCGTTGTTCGCCAAACGCACGAGCGCCAGGAAGATATCGGCCTGTTCGCCCGTACGCTGCGTATTCGTGGAGTAAATGCCCACGGTATGCACCATGACATCGCAATTCTTCATGACGGCATCCTGCACCTTGCGCGTGAGGGAGTCGATTTCCGCAGCGGTAAGCGTGTCGTCGACCTCCACGTGAACGCTACCGAAATAGCGATTCGGGCCGTAGTCGTTCAGTACCAGGTCGTATGCGCCATGCACCCCAGGCACCGTCATGACCGCAGCGCGCACTTTCTGAGCCAGGCTGGCATCGATGCGACCACCCAGGATCTTCGCAATGGCCTCGCGCAGAATGTCGATGCCAGCCTTGATGATGAAGCCGGAGATGACAAGGCCCAGCCATGCTTCCAGCGAAACGCCCGACACGATGAAGATCACCGCCGCCACCAGCGTAGAGGCAGAAATGATGGCGTCCATAAGGGCGTCGGTACCACTGGCGCGCAAGGAGCCGGAATTGAGCGCCTTGCCACGGGAAAGGGCATAACGGCCCAAAGCGATCTTTGCCACCACGGCAACGCCCACCACGATGAGCGTGACCGCTTCGTACGTAGCCTCTTCGGGATTGATGATGCGCCAAATAGATTCGCGCGCGGCTTCCACGCCAGCGAAGGCAACCACGATGCCAATGGCGATGGTAGTGAGGTATTCCGCACGGCCATGCCCGAACGGATGCGAGGCGTCGGCGGGACGCGACGCAAGCTTCGTGCCCACGATGGTGACTACGGAAGAGAAGGCGTCGGAGAGGTTGTTCACGGCGTCGAGCGTAATGGCGATGGAGTTCGACAGCGCGCCCACGGCAGCCTTGAACGCCGCAAGCAAGATGTTCGCAACGATGCCCACGATGCTGGCCCTTACGATGCCTGCGTCGCGTTCCTGCATGCTGAGCGCCTGAGCGTCTTCGGACATTGCCCCTCCTTTCCGTGTACACCCTTGCAGTATACACGAACAGATGTACGATGTTAAGCAAGCCGCCCCGCACATCACAAATAGTTTGTTAAACCTAATTGAACAGGCGGTTTACGCATAAACAGCGCCTGCATCCACATCTGATATTCTAAGGCAAACACAGAAATGGAGATACACATGAGCACAAACAAAGCCGCCGACGAAGATCGAATACATACCGCCAGCGCTCTAGGCACGAAGCCAAGCACGTGGGTGCGCGTTTCGCACGATGCGCAAAGCGCCGCCAGCACGGGCGATTCCCCAGAAGAAGAACAGGTCTACATTCACGGCGACCTCGATGAAGAAGACGACAGCATCGACGACAACGTAGCCGACACCGACTCCATCGCCATGCGCCGCCATCGCGCTCGCAAGCGCGCGAAGCCCCTCTCCCCCGCCGAGCAGCTGAAGCGCAACCGCACGGTCATCTCGGCCGTAGCGGCAGGGGTCATCGTTTCCGTGATCAAATTCATCACCGCCGCCTTCACCGGCTCGGTGGCCATGCTTTCCGAAGGCGTACATTCGCTGGTAGACGCCGCAAACGATTCGCTCATGCTCGTGGGCGCGCGCGGCTCGAAGCGCCAGCCCGACTTGGAGCACCCCTTCGGATACGGGCGCATGGTGTACTTCTATACGTTCATCGTATCCGTGGTCATCTTGCTCTTTGGCGGCGGGTTCACCATCATGCAGGGCATCTCCGCATTGCAATCGCCCGAAACGGGCGTGGAGAACCCCGTCGTGGCCATCGTAGTGCTGCTCGTGGGCACTGCCATAGAAAGCGTGTCCCTCTCCATCGCGTTTCGCGAGGTAAACCAAGCGCGCGGCGACGATACGCTCATGGAGTACATCCGCACGAGCAAGGCGCCCACCAGCTTTACCGTGCTATTGGAAGACACCGCCGCCGTGCTGGGCATGCTGTTCGCGCTAGCGGGCATCGTGGCCACGGCCCTTACGGGCAATGGCACCTACGACGCCATCGCGTCAATCGCCATTGGCGCGCTCATGGCCATCTTCGCCGTGGTACTCGTACGAGAAACATCAAGCCTGCTCATTGGCGAAGGACTCGACCGCGACGAAATCGAGGACATCGTGTTCATCGTGGAGGAGGATCCCGCTGTCATCAAATGCGGCCGCGTGCTCTCCATGTACATGGGCCCGAAAGACATGGTCCTGAACTTGGACGTAACCTTCGACGACGAGCTCGACGAGGGGGACATCCTGCAGGCCATCGACCGCGTTGAAGCCGAAATCATCGATGACTATCCACAGTGCTCCGCCATCTTCATCGAAGTGGAATCGCTGAACCAGGTATACCGCCAACGTGCCGACCGCGCCCTGGCCTTCCAAGAGGCGGAAGAGGATTAATCCGCCGACGGCCGCAGCGCGCACCCCTTCGGGACCCCGCTCCGCTGTTCGCTCGGTTTTTGCCCCTCAACGGGGCAAAAACCATTGCTCATGCGCTGCGCTGATTCATGCTTTTACTTGCGCTGCCCAGGATGTCCCACGGATTTGCGTGAAGCTTCGCTTCCCGCTCTCCGTGGGGCATCCTGGGCTTAGCGCATTTTCGTTTGCTTTCACAGGGTCCCGAAGGGATGCGCGCTGCGGCCGTACCGACGGGTAGGTGGAGCAACCTTTTGTTGGCGCGAGTCGGCACCGTCTCCCGTTCACGCAGCCTCTACCACGTACAGGCAATTCGCGTTTCAAATGGATGAACAATCGGCGGTTTAGCTGGCTCGCGGGTATACTGGGTCGTACGAAAGAAAGGACACCGCATGCTAGCCAACCCCGACGCAACGCTCGAAGCCCTTACCACCTGGATCCGCGATTACTTCGCCGAGAACGGCCCCACGGCACATGCCGTCGTGGGCATTTCGGGCGGCAAGGATTCCAGCATAGTCGCCGCGCTCTGCGTACGCGCACTGGGTGCCGGCCGCGTAGTGGGCGTGCTCATGCCCAACGGCGAGCAAGCCGACATCGAAGACGCACGTGAGATCGTGACGCATTTGGGCATTCGCTCCATCTGCGTGGACATATCGGGCGCAACCGCAGCGCTTTCAAGCGCGCTCATTGGCGCCGAGGGATTCGCCGAGGCAACGGGCGACAACGCGGGGCTTTCTCGTGACACGCGCATCAATCTTCCCGCACGCATTCGCATGACCACGCTGTACGCCGTAGCGCAAAGCCTGCCAAACGGCGCACGCGTGGCGAACACCTGCAATCGCAGCGAAGACTACGTGGGCTACTCTACGAAGTACGGCGATGCCGCGGGTGATTTCAGCCCACTCGCGAACATTCTGGTAGAGGAAGTACGTCAATTGGGCAGCGCGCTCGGCCTTCCCGAGCACTTGGTGCAAAAGACGCCAAGCGACGGTCTTTCGGGCCAGAGCGATGAAGACAAGCTTGGATTCACGTACGCCACGCTCGACCACTACATCGCCACGGGCGAATGCGATAACGCCGCCACGCGCGATCGCATCGATGCGCTACACGCCATGAACCTGCACAAGCTGAAGCCCATGCCGGCATTCCAGCTGTAAGATTCACGCCATATGCCACTGCCGAACGCGAGGGTCCCAGGGGCTCTCGCGTTCGCTTATTTCACGTCATCTTGCGTTCCTCGCAAATTGCGAGAAGCCATGCGCGCAACGCCGCGAGTGCCCTACCGCACGTCGTACAACGCCTACCATCTGCACCTTCATATTGAACTATTTTGAACTCCTTGCTTTCATGAGAATAGACGCGGTGGTAAGCTTGGGATATTGAACTTCCGGAGCAAGGAGGCACCATGGCAAAGCAAACGTTCGCAGATCGGCTGGTACTGGCGATGGACCAGCGCGGCCTCAAGCAGATCGATTTGGTTCATATTGCCGCACAAAATGGAGTTAAACTTGGAAAAAGCCAGGTGAGTCAGTATATTAGCGGGAAAACGATCCCACGAGCAGGCGTCATGGAGTTCCTTGCCGACACACTTGGCGTCTCAAAGGAATGGCTTGCCGATGGAACCCCCATCCCTGTAGCCAAACCCATTGAACCCGCTCCTTCCACAGCTGCCGCAAAAGTTGAACCAACACCTGCCAGCCCTCATTTCCAGAACGCGGCATCGCAGCCCGCGGCAAGCGCTGCAACCACGGCAAGTTCAACGACTACACAACCCGCTGCGGCACCCGTTCGTCCAACCACAACCACTGCCGCTGCACAAACCGGCTTCGCCGCCGCAGCAACCGCTGCCGCCGCTCGCGTCGCCGCACCCCACCCTGCTCCGCAACCCACCCCGAACGCTCCCCTGGAGGCCCGACACATGCGTACCTTCGCCAAATCTTCCAAGCTCGATAACGTCCTCTACGACGTGCGCGGCCCCGTGGTCGACGAAGCCAACCGCATGGAGGACGCGGGCACCCAGGTGCTGAAGCTCAACATCGGCAACCCCGCCACATTTGGGTTCCGCACGCCCGACGAAGTCATCTACGATATGCGCCGCCAGCTAACCGACTGCGAAGGCTACTCGGCAAGCCGCGGCCTCTTCAGCGCGCGCAAGGCCATCATGCAGTACTCGCAAATCAAGGGCCTGCCCAACGTGACCATGGACGACATCTACACGGGTAATGGCGTAAGCGAGCTCATCAACATCTGCATGTCCGCGCTGCTCGACTCCGGAGACGAAATCCTCATCCCCTCGCCCGATTACCCGCTGTGGACGGCATGCGCCACGCTTGCCGGCGGCACGCCCGTGCATTACATCTGCGACGAGCAGGCGGAATGGTATCCCGACATGGACGACATCCGCTCGAAGATCACCAGCCGCACGAAGGCCATAGTCATCATCAACCCGAACAACCCCACCGGCGCGCTCTACCCGCGCGAGGTGCTGCAGGAAATCGTGGACATCGCCCGCGAACACCAGCTCATCATCTTCAGCGACGAGATCTACGATCGCCTGGTCATGGATGGAGAAGAACACGTCTCCATCGCCAGCATGGCGCCCGATTTGTTCTGCGTCACGTTCAGCGGCCTTTCGAAGTCGCACATGATCGCGGGCTTCCGCATTGGCTGGATGGTCCTTTCGGGCAACAAGCGCATCGCCCGCGACTACATTCTGGGCTTGAACATGCTTTCCAACATGCGCCTCTGCAGCAACGTGCCCGCGCAATCCATCGTGCAAACGGCGCTCTGGGGGCATCAGAGCGTGCAGGACTACATTGTGCCCGGCGGACGCATCTACGAGCAGCGCGAATTCGTGTACAACGCCCTGAAGGACATTCCGGGCATTTCCGTAGTGAAGCCGAAGGCCGCGTTCTACATCTTCCCGAAGATCGACACCGCACGCTTCAACATCACCGACGACGTGCAGTTCGCCTTGGACCTGCTGCGCGAGAAGCGCATCCTCATCGTGCAGGGCACGGGCTTCAATTGGTCGCAGCCCGACCACTTCCGCGTGGTATATCTGCCGCGCGTTGAGGTTTTGGGCACCGCCATGGAACAACTCGCCGACTTCCTGATGTACTATCGTCAGTAACTCACAACGCAGCCGCCACGCCTCGCGAGAACCACCTAGCGCGGCGGCTGAAGCAGGCTGCATGCCCGCTTGCTACCTCGCGAAAGGATGCCATACATGAACAGAAGCGCATCGAACGTACCTGCAGACGCCCTAGCGGGCAATCCCGGCAACCCCACGGGCGAAGCTGGGCGCGCCATGCTGGAGCGCATGAACGAAAGCCATGGCGAGCTTACCGAATGGGCGCTGGGCTTCGTAGAATTCCAGAACGGGTATGAGGCGCTCGACGTAGGCTGCGGAGGCGGCGCCACCATGCAGCGCATCGCACGACGCTACGCGGGCGGCCACGTACACGGCATCGACCATTCCAAGGAAGCCGTCGCCCTTGCACGGGAAACGAACCAGAAGACCATCGAAGCGGGCCGCATGACGGTACGCCGCGCTTCCGTGGAACGCCTGCCCTTCGAGAACGGCACGATCGACATGGCGGTAAGCGTGGAGAGCCTGTACTTCTGGCCGCGCCCCGATGCCGGCCTGGGCGAAATCTGCCGCGTGCTGCGGCACGGCGGACAGCTGGTCATTGCGCTCGAGGCATACGAGAACGGCAATCTGCCGGAAAGCGTGCAGGCGAATGCGCAGCAGTTCGGGCTGTTCATGCCCACCATGGGCGAGCTTCGCTGCCTCCTGCGCGAAGCGGGCTTCGACAGCGTGGACATCTGCACGCAGCCCAACACGCTCTGGCTGGCGGCTATCGCCACGAAATAGCCGGTTTCCATAGGGCTACAAGGCCGTCTCGCAGCAATGCGGGATGGCCTTTTTCGTTGGATGAGCATGGAGCCATGCGCAGGAAAACGATGCCGCAGACGACGGCTCATGGCGTCGCGGGGTTTAGCCGCAAACTAGCAGCGTGGTAATGCGCGCGTTCGCGAAGCCGCTCGCGCCACGCGAAATGAAGGGCGCGGGAGAAGCGCAGGCTAGAGCTCGTTGGTGTCGAGCCAGATGGTGAACGGACCGCTGTTCTCGATGGACACGTGCATGTCGGCGCCGAATTCGCCCACGGCAATACTGCCCAGATCGTTTTGGGCCAACTGGCAGAAATGGCGATACAGCTCGCGCGCCTTCTGCGGGTTGCCCGCCTCAGTAAAGCTGGGGCGGTTGCCGCGGCGGCAATTCGCGAACAGCGTGAACTGAGAGACCACGAGCACTTCCCCATCCACATCGGCAAGCGAAAGGTTGGTTTTTCCGTTCTCGTCATCGAAGATGCGCAAGCGCGAAATCTTGCGCCACAAACGCTCGGCTTCGGCCTCCGAATCGTCTTCGCCAACGCCCAGAAACACCACCAGACCGCGCTTGATCGCTCGACGCGGCTCACCCTCGATGATGCCCGAAAAGGTGCCTTCCGTGCCGTCCTGAATGGCTACAGAGGCACTCGTGACGCGTTGAAGCAAAGCCCGCATGGCTATTCCTCCTCCGAAGGTAGGTTGGTGGCGATTGCAGGGCCAAACACGGCCCGCACGATACGCTCGGTGGCATGCCCATCGCAGGCCGACATGAACTTCTCGCGGAACGCATCGATCTGCGTGGCGTCGAAATCGCGCTCGGAGGCGGCAAGCCACGCGACGAGCTCTTCCGTGGTCGTGCATACGGGGCCCGGAGTGAGCTCGTCGTAATCGTAGTAGAAGCCGCGCCAATCGTCGTAATCGCTGCGATCGTAGGCAAAGAAGGCCAGCGGACGACGCAGGAGCGAGTATTCGAACACGAGCGACGAGTAGTCGGAAACGCAGGCGGAGCTTGCGGCCATAAGCTCGTCGATGGCCAGGTCGCCATGCGTGACGTCGAACGCGAAGTCGCGGCAGCTGTCGGGAATTGCAGGCGGCTGCTTCACGAAAGGATGGTGCTTGATAACGAGCGCCCAACGATCGCCAAACTCCTGCTTCATGCGTTCGATATCCAGCTGGTCGGGGCCTTCCGCGCTGGCCACGCGGCCACGGAAGGTGGGCGCATACAGCAGAATCTTGCGACCAGCGATGCCGGGAAGCGCCCGCTCCACGCGGGCAAGCGAGCGCTGCAGGAAATCGGGACGGAAGAAGATATCGGTACGGCTGACGCCCAGGGCCTGCACGATTTCGGGCGTGCGTTCCAGATGCATGGCCTCGATGTATGCCCAGTTTACTTCCGGGCTGCTGGTAGTTACCAGCGAAAGGTTGCTGTAGAACGGATGGCGCAGCTTCTGCTTACGCGAACCGCCGAACTTCAGGTCGGCCGTGCTCATGCCCCATTTCTTGAAGGCGCCGCAACCATGCCACAGCTGTACCACCTGCGAGCCTTCGCGCAGCGGCACGCAGCTGACCACGTTCGACGCATCGTTCAGGAACACGTAGGGCGCCGTGGCGATCTCGCGCAGCATGGCCAGGCAGTTGCGATGGTACTGCGCGTAGCGCACGCGCGATTCGCCCAGGAAGAGCACGCTGAGGGAAAGCTGGGGTTCGCGCTGCAGGCGTTCGTGCATGAGCTTGAAGCTGTCGGAAAGCTTGGGCTCGCGCACTTCCACGAACACGACCTTGCCCGGAACGAGCGGCTGTCGCGCTGCCCTACGGTACACACGCGGGTACCACACCGAGAGGCAGAATTCGCGCATCAGACGCTTCGGGATGCGCAAGAGCGGCTTGAGGATGGACATGGGTCTCCTGTTCGAGCAATGCTAAGTAACTGGGATAGGATACACCACCCGAGCACACGGAGCGGAAAACGGCGAGCGAGGGCGAGGGCAAGGGCACGGCTTGAAGACTGCGCGCACGGGGCCGCACGGACGCATTGCCAGCGCACGACGAGAAACGGTCCCATAAGCGAAATAGGCCACACGGAAACACTCCGCCCACACGCGTCCGGGGTCGCACGAACGCCGCTAAGCCGCCGTTGTTCGCACGCCGGCACTCGCATGGGCCACGCCACGCAACTGGGCCCCCAGCCAGCTGAAGGGCTTGCTGAACACAGGAAGAGACAGCACCACGGTGATGATGACGCCCAGCCCGATGCACACGAAGGGCCACGAGATGCCGTGCGCCATCAGGAAGCCATAGGCATCGCAAGCGTGCAAAGCGCAAAGGACGGGAAAATGCAGCATGTAGACAGCCAACGTTCTCGTTCCAAATTCCGAAACAAGCGCAATGCGGCGGCGCGGCACAACCGCCAACACGCTCGCGCACATAGTGGCAGAAATGACGTACGCCACTCCGCGATGCATCCACGAGCAGCCTACCAAGCCAGCTTTGATAGCGTTCTCGAATGAATTCCGCCCTGTGAACAGCGGACGGAAATGGTAAGCGTCACCAACGCGCACAAGGCACAAAACGGCGAAAGCCACGATGACCACGACCCCCACTACGCGCAGCCACGGGTACGCCAACGCACGCTCGACCCGGGCGGGATTCAACATATGACCCAGCCAGAAGAATGGCAGGAACACCACGATACGCGAGAGGTAGAGATAGTCGGAGATGCTGGAGTCGTACCCCACCAGCATGCCCACAACGAGCGACCCGGCCAGGACGATCCAAACGTTTGCTCGATGCAAGACCCACGAGAGCGTGTAAAACGCAGCGAGCGCAAAGAGATACCAGGGGATGCTTCCATCGCCGAGCAGGGTAAACTTCACCGCACTCGTATCGCCACCCTGAATAACGGCAATCGCGTAATACGTCGCAAACAGAAGAACCTTCAGCAGAAAGCCGAGAGCGACCATCTGCACAACGCGCTCGAGCGTCTTCTGACCCGTAAGTCGCTCGCGACTCAGGAACAAGCCGGAGATGAAGAGAAACAGCGGCATGTGGAATGAATAGATGAAGACGAACAGGCTTTTCGCGCCCGGATGGGAAATGGCGCACAAGTCGATAATATGGCCAATGACCACCAAGACGATCAGCACGAACTTCACGTTGTCGTAATACGCAATGCGCTCGTGCGATTGCGCGACCACATCCCCCACTTACGCCCCCATTCTTCCTGCATCCCTCATGCTTCACCAGGCCAGAATACATTTACCCATTGTAGCCATATGCGTGAACGAAAAGCAAAAGGGACCAGCGAAACATCAGCGAGAAGGAATCATGACACCGCCCCATTTTCCGGAAAAACTGGGTTTCAGACTGATTATCGCGGGCGAAATGGCGCCCAAAGAAAAATCGACCTGGGGGTTTCAAAGCAACCCACCACAGGCAGGTCCATTTCTCCGGAAAAACTGAAAAGCTCATGTGCACATCCGTGGACGCAACGCATCAGCGGTGGGTTCCGCTCCAACCACCACAACAGATATCACGCAGTTAGCAAGAGTCGCACAACAGTCGCGCAATGGTCGCGTTTCGATAGCGCGCCAGGTCAAAGTTAAAGCCCGTTTATCTGGGGAAATATATAGTAGATTTAGCGATTACAGTCCGCTAAACTCGATGGCAAATCGCCTCGACGAAACGCCTTTCCAATCGCATTTTCGGTAGCCATCAAGCATCTGCGGGGCGAACCCCAAGACATACATTTCAACGGCACAAGGTTCTATCAGGCCCATGCATACGG
Organism: Denitrobacterium detoxificans; assembly: GCF_015062615.1. Taxonomy (GTDB): domain Bacteria; phylum Actinomycetota; class Coriobacteriia; order Coriobacteriales; family Eggerthellaceae; genus Denitrobacterium; species Denitrobacterium detoxificans_A. The sequence continues at coordinate 107,709 of NZ_SUUH01000002.1, read as the reverse complement.
GATTGGGAGGAATCGTTGACAACGTTCATTCTTGGTTACCGCACGGCACTTGCATATTGGAGCGCGCGCAAGTCGAGCGCACTCCACCGGCCCCTCTCTCCATCCGAGGAAATGTGCGTGCTGGCAGAAGCCGCTACGCCCAGCAAAGAACAAGTGATGCGGATCATCGAGGCGCAGCTCTTTTCGGGAATCGAAGCGCCATTAGACCTGATCTCGACAAAGAGAAGCGCATCCCTACGGACTTCGTACATGCGCGTCCATGGACAACTCTCGCCGTTACCTCCCGGTTCCATCACCTTCGCGGGAAGCATTTCGGGAGATGAAGACGAATTGAGCGTATTTGTCTCCACCCCAGAACTCTGCCTCGTTCAGATGGGATGCTTCGCGGAACGACACGAGCTCGCAGAGCTCGCCTTCGAGTTATGCGGCGACTACGCGCTTCGCCCTGATGGGATGGGCGGAACCCATATTATCAAGCGACAGCATGCAACAACCGCCGATAGCCTACGTGCGTACATCGCAAGAGCAGCAGATGTGCACGGCGTAAAACGCGCACGGTTTGCAGCCGAGTGCGTCGTAGATAGCTCAAGATCGCCACGCGAATCGCAGATTGCACTCGAAATGACGCTTTCGTATAGGCTGGGAGGCTACGGGCTACCGCGACCGAAGCTAAACGAAAAGATCACCCTAGAAGGGGCAGCTCGCAGAGCGGCAGGCGTACGAGAAATCTACCCCGATTTCTATTGGCCCAACGAAGGACTTGTCCTCGAGTACGACAGCGACGCATTTCACTCGGACAGCGCCAAACGCGAGCGGGACATCCGCAAACGCAATGCCTACGAGATGCTCGGACTCCACGCGTTGTCCTTAACGCATCGGCAATTCACCGACCAGCTTCAATTCGCCTGCATCATGGAAGAGGTCGGCAGAATGCTGGGCTACAAGACACATGCATTAACAGCAATTCAGCAACGCAAACGTGCTCAACTACACGGCTTTCTTACGCACGGAAGCAGGCTACCCCGCTTATAGCGCCCCCATTGAAGCAACCACCGCGTCAGTTTTTCCGGAGAAATGGACCTGTCAGAGGGACGTTCGGACGGAATCGCATTCGGGGGCCATCGCGAGCTGGGACTTCGCGATGGCGCCCATCCGGAGAGGTCGGTTTCTCCGGAAAAACGAGTCGAGGCTGAGGGGCAAAGCGGCGGAGGCGGAGATGCGAAAGCGCAGGCGATAGACGATCGGGGCCCTCGAGCGGAGAAAGCTTGCCTCGGCGGCTTTCCATAGCCGCCCGTGCGGTGCGGTCCCAGACCAAACCGCACGCGCGGGCGGGTGTGGAAAGGCGACGCCGGTGACACTCGAGTGAGCACGAGAGGACAACGCCGACGACAGACGACCAAAGCGGAAGCAACGACTTGCGCAATCGGGCAGGTGTGGGAAGGCGACGCCGGTGACACTCGAGTGTGTACGAGAGGATAGCGCCGATGACTACGAGGTCTCAAGATGGGGCGCGGGAATCGCATGGGCCGAGTTCCACTCAAGCGGGCCCTGGCGCTCGGATTACGAGTAGTCCGGACACGCATTCTTGCCGCTAACCCGAAAAAATGCCTGCGCTGGTGGGCGGAGGTATCGCCCACCAGCGCAGATAGGTGTAAACGGAGGAGCCCAATCTGGGCCTTGATCGCGCTCCCCCGCTCTATCCATGACCCGCGCCCCACATGAGGAGCGCGCGCCTTAGATAACGAAGTTACGCAACCAGGCCCTGGGCAGCGTCAGCTGAAGACGCCGCCTGGAGAGCATCCTGGTTGATGACAGCTGCGAGGGGGCTTGCGCCCGTCTCGAGCTGACAAATCGCTGCTGCAAGCACATCAGAGCCTACCGCAGATAACATGGCATCATCCTCCGCTTGGGGTGGGTATCCCCCAGCGGAATCCGGATCGCTACTCATGGCAACGAGGCCAAAACCCGAAGCGTCGCCGATAGCGTTTTCGGTCGAAACAACATTGCCCGCATTGGAACCCAAAAGATCCATCTCGCCGGCATCGTCAGCCGCGCCAGCAACAGCAGCGGCATCGGAGGCCACGTCCAGCAGGGCGGCGGAAGCATCATCGCCAGCCGCAACCATCTGGCCAATCGCAGACGCGGAAACGCCCGCAGTGGCATCGACGCCCATCGAAGAATCAGTCGTGGCTTCGCTAAGCAATGCGAGCATGGCAACCGTTTCGTCCTGCGCCGGCTCGGACGCGAGGGTTAGGGGCTCAACCGCAACCGCCGCAACATCCTGCTCGGATAGCGCAGCGAGCGCGGTACCCCCTCCCCCGCCATCGTCGGATAGAGTCGCCAGGGCAGTGGCACCCGAGCCCGCACTCAACGCGGCCAAAGACGTTGCCGAGCCGGAGCTTGTCGGGTTAAGAGCGGTGCCTGGCGTGGTAGTACCCTGAACAACCCAATAGCCATAGATCTTGTACTTATAACCAGCCGTCTGATTATCCGCCGTTGCAATCTCAGAAAGCTTCGTAGTAGACGTAACTTGCATACCGGCGCCATTAGGCTTCGTAAAGTAGCCAACAAACGTATACCTAACGCCACTGACGGTCTTCGTGGAATTCGTACCAGGATTAATTGCGTTCGTCCAATACACAGACTTAGTCTGCGAGGTTGTCCTGCCATTCTGGACGTACTTGTAAATTATGACCGAATACTGATGCTTCTTCCATTGTGCATAAATTGTTACATCTGTGACAGTATCGTCATAGGAACCCGTTTGGAGATAAACAATCTCACCAACATTTATTGTCGACGTCACTACGGAACCACCAGTCGGTTTGGTCTTCCATTGACCAGTTGAATACAACTCGTATCCCTTTAACTTCGCATTAGTCTTGCCGCTTGTCAGGCTAACGTCAAACCACTTTTTCGTCTGCGTGTTGTACTGAGTTGCATCATTGTTCTGAGTATCCCAGTGGAATGTAACCGACACTTCATCCCACGTTGCAAATACGCGCTTGTTGCCCGTAGAGGGATTCGTGCTCGTAAACGCCGAATAGAGGGTAGTGGCCGTCATATAGCTTCCGGAATTGTAATTGAAACGCCACTTAGCGAACTTCCAACCAATAATATTGCAATTGATCGGCGCAAGCTCGGGATCCCTAATATCAACCGGAGTTCCACTACTCGTATCCGTATACAAGATATCCCAATCCGTAGCGTTAAACGCCGCCGTCTTCGTCCAGATTAGAGTCGGAGCATAGCCGAGATTCGCAAGCACATCAGGGTCCATCGCCATGGCCTTAATCTTCGAATTGCGATGCAGCTGAGCATCCGTCCAACGGGCCACCGCCGCGGCCGTATAGCCATAGCGCGTCGGATTAACCACGATATCCGCCTCAACGGCATCCAGAATATCCTGCGTGATGGACCAATACTCCAGCGTAACGTTGGCCGGCTTCCAGATGGCGTACAGGTAGTTCGCCTCGGGGTCGGTATCCGTCTCCTTCAGCTTCCACTTCTCCCACGGGATGTTATCCGGGTCGTCAGGATCGCGATACGGGAACTGCACGTCAGCCGGATCGCACAGCGGATTGTGGTCCCAACCCACGAAGATGTAATTCTCCCTCGTGAACTTGTTATCGCTCACGGCAACTTCCTCGTCGGTCACGCCCCAGGTGTCGGGCGTCGTGCCGTAATCAGTCATGTCGCCATTGCCACCCGGGAACACGAAGTTCGGGTTGATGTCCGGGTAGATATTCGCGAAGTACGTAATCTTCTGCGGCAGAGGCTGCCAGATCGCGTACAGACGCAAGCTGCTCGGCGGCATCGTAAACGTCGCGAACGTGTATTCGGGGCTTGTGTAGCTGCTCTTCGCGGGGTTATTCAGGTCGGTAGACCAACCCATCAGCTGATAGCCATAGCGGATGATATCGGCCGTGTTGTACGGCGTCACCGTGTCATCTACGCGGATCGCACCGGGGTTACCCTGGGTCGGCGTGACGATCGGGTCGACAAACGTAGGCGCCGCTTCCGCAATGCCGCTATCCCAGGTGCCCTTCACGGGCTCCCAGATGATCTGCACGTAATTCGCGGAATAGTACAGGTACAGCACCAACGTGCTGGCGAAGGTGTTGTTATCCACGGCGTCCAGCTTGCCTTCGGATACGTGGCCATTTGCCGCGTTCTCGGTAGCCGTGAGCGTGGGATTGTACGAATAGCCGCTATCGATAATATCCTGACGCAGGTAATTCGCGCCGTCGTAGTACACGCCAGCCTCGCCCGTCTCGATGGTCACGATGTACTCGAAGCCATTCGGGTTGGCCGTATTCTCCTTCCAGTGGTGCACCTCGAACTCGATGCCGGTACGTGCCTGGGCGAACAGGAACAGCTCCAGGCCGCCATCAGCGGTAATCACGCCGCTGCGCACTTCCTTGTACTTCGGAGTAGTCTCGCCCTCCTCGGTGTACGTGTAGCTGGGATAGTAGAAGTACCCCGGCAGGTTGATGTACGTGGTGCCGTCAATCGTGACCGTGTCATCCACGTCGCCCGTGAGCACGTCGGTACGCAGGATCATCGGGTCGCCACCCGTAGGCGTGCCATCGGCACCCGGGCCACCGTTGTGCACCAGGCCATCGGCGCCCACGCGATACGTGTACACCGTGTAGTTCACCACGTTGGCCTGGTAGTACAGGTACAGCACCGTGGAACCATCAGCTTCGATATTGGCCTGCCAATTGGTTCCGAACTTCGCATTGAAGGCGTACGCGGAATCGAACGTGTAGCCATTGAACGTCTTGGCAACGGCCGTGGCCAAGGTATCGCTCGTGCCCTGCAGGTTCTCGGTAGCCATATAGCGCACCGGAGAATCCAGCTCGCCATTGCTCTTCACGCGCACGTGGTACACCACGTACTTCGTGTCGTCGCGCGGAATCCACACGGCATAGACCACGTTGTCGTTGTTGTCTAGCAGCAGCGTCCAATCGCTACCCACGGCAACATCGCTTGTGCCCGCATCGGCCAAGGCCTTGGTAGTTGCCCAGCCGCCGAAGTTGTAGCCCACACGCGAAAGTAGGCCCGTGGGGTCGGCAACCTTCACGGTACCACCGTACACGCCATACGTATCGGGTACGCTGCCCTGGGCCTTCTTGGAATTGTTGTCGTACGCCAAGCGACGCACCGAAGGCGTCCAATGCGCGTACAGAACGGTGTTGCCCGCCGGCATGTTCCACGTGGTAAGCGTGGGAAGCAGCTCGATGGCGCCCGTCGGATCGTTCACCGACCAGCCCAGGAAATCGTAGCCAATGAGCGTGGGAGTGGGAATGCTCACCACATCGCCCGTGGCGTACGAGGTAGGACCAACCACCGTGGTGCCATCGGAGAACGCGCCGCCATTGGCGTCGATGGTCAGGTCGTACGCAAGCACCATGTAGTAGATCTTCAGCACCATAGAACCATCGGCTGCAATAACAGCGTCAGTAGCGCCATAACGCGCCAGCGTCTCGGACGGGCTGTAGACGAAACCGTCGAAGGTAACCAGCTCGTTGGCGGCATATACCGTGCTGTTCGTCTCGCCATAGCGCTCAACGGAAAGCGCCATGTACGGCGAGGAGCCATCGGTATGCAGCTGCCAATGCTGCACCGTGTACGGCGTGGTGCTCTTGGCCACGTAGTAGATGTAGAACACGTCGCTAGAGGCACCCATGCCCGTAATGGCCTGCGAGGACAGATAGGCATTATAGGTAGTACCACCCACCGTGGCACCCGAGAAGCTCGGGTCGAGTTCGTAGCCCACCAGACGCGAATCGCTGGGCCTATGCAGGCCAGCATCCACAACGTCGATGGTCAGGCCAACCTGGCCGTCGTGATACTCGGTGGAATCGATGAGCTCGATATCGGTATATGCCGCGTTGGTGCGGTAGATCTTCACTGTGTAGTCGATGCCCATGAGGGCCTTGTAGTACAGCAGCATAACCGACGTGCCATCGCCGGCAACCTCGATGCGGATGACGCTATCGCCAAAGCCGTCATCGGCGGTCTTGTAGCTCCACGTGCTGTCCCAAATGTAGCCCGTAAGCGTCTGGGCCACGTCGACGCCGTGAATGACCTTGCCCGCCTCGGCCGTGCGCGTCTCGTCGGTCTCGCTGATGAACATGGTACCCACGTTGTTCAGGAAGACATGACGCACCGTGTAGGAAACGGTATCGGGCTTGTAGTAGATATGCAGGATGGTGGTTCCGTCGCCATTCAGGTTCGCGGTAGTCACGTTGCCCGCGTTAGCGCTGTCAAACGTCCAGCCCACCGGCGGGTTGATCAGACCCAGCGCCGAAGCGTCGAGAGTGGTATCAGTCGTGCCAGTACGCTTAACCTTGCTCACCGTCTCGCCATCGGAATTCACGTAATGGTACGCCACCGTATACATGGTGTCGCTGCGCGCACGCCACGTGGCCGTCATGGTGCCCACACGCGATGCCATGCCCGGCATGGGAATGGAGGCGCCCGGAGCGCATACCGTGCCATCCTGATCGAACGTCCAGCTCACCAGCACGTAACCGGGGCGGTACACCTGGCCTTCCTCGTCGCCCTGCGTAGGCAACGTAATGCCAACGCCCGCCTCGTACTGGTCGACGCGCGTCACGCCGGAATACGACCAGCCAGCATCGGAAGCCACCAGGTCGTAGATGATCGTCATGGGCTGCGCCACGTAATACATGACGAGCGCCGTGGTGCCGTTGCGATCGACGATGGCCGAAGGCGCCGCATCGGAAGCATAACCAGGCGTGTAGACATAGCCCGTATACTGCGAAGACAGGTCGTCGGCGTATACGCGCGTGCCCGTGGTGGCAGTGTGCTCTTCCTCCACTTCGAAGAGCAGCTTGCCCTTGGAGGTTACGCGACGCTGATACACCACGTACTTCGTATTCGTGTTGGGCTGCCAAATGGCATACAGCGTAGTGTCGCTAAACGGCATCGTGTATGCAGAACCAGGAGCATATACCCACGTCAGGTCTCCCTCGGCCGGCTGTACGTCAGTCCAGCCAATAAGCGTGTAGCCAGCGTAGGTAACCTCTGCCGCGGAAGGCAGCGTGGTGGCATGACCCGAGGTAACCGAACGCGGATTAGCGCCACCGTACGAAGGCATCTGGGCCGCCGTCATGCCCGGAGGCAGGTTGCCCGCCAGGTCGAACGTGAGCTGCGCATCGTATTCCATGTAGTACAGGCGAAGCACCGTGGTGCCCATAGCGCTGACTTCGTCCTCAATCTTCACGAGCTCGATGCCGCTCGGCTGGAACGTGGTGAGCATGTAGTAGCCGTCGAACGTACGCGTCCAACCCTTGGATACGGCATTCACCGTGGCACCCGTGGTCTGGTACGGATGCGTGTCAGTAGCAGCCAACGTAATAGTGCCCGCCGCATCGACCAGGTAGTGCTCCACCATGACGCTAATGTTGTCGCTCGGCTGGAACACGTAATAGTACGTAGCCGACTTATAGGCTCCATCCACGCGCTCGGGAACGAGCGACATGCCAGCAAGCTGGCGATGGCTTACGCCACCCACCGTGTAGGTCATAGTGACCTTGTTGCCATCCTCGTCTACCCAGTACCCATACGTGTAACCCGTATTGGGCGTCACGGTGGCGCCCAACGGCGTACCGGAGACGGGATACAGGCTTTCGGCCGACATGGTGCCCGGCGAACCGCCACCATTCAACTGCACAGTGCCGCGCGCCGGATCGGCCACGATGTACGTAATGGTGATCTGCGGCGCCTCCTGGAAGACCGCGTAGTAGATGGAGGGGTTGGGCCACGCATTGGGAAGTGCAGGCGTAGGCGGCACGAATTTGTAGCCCTGGTACGTGTAGGTAACCGTACCCACCGTACGAGTGAACGTAGTGGCAGTGGAGTCGCTGCTCAGGGTATTACCCGCAGCATCGACCCATTTCACGAATACGTAGCCATTATTGGGAACGGCATACGAGCCCTTGGCTGCGCCACCCACGCCGGTAACGACTTCGCTCTCGCGATACACGAAACCACCTGCGGAAACGCCGCCATACGTTCCACCATCAACCGCATACTCAATCGTGGAGGGATACGCGGGAACCCAGTGGATGTAGATGACCTTGTCCAGGCCGCCCACCGTATAGGGCGAACCGGGAAGGTACACCACGTCGCCATTGGGCGTATCGGAATAGCCATCCATAACCCAGCCGTCAGGGCTACGCGTTGCGTAGTTGAACATCGGCAGGCGCTTGCAATACCCCGGTGCGTAACTACCCGTCTGATCGAAGTAGCCAGTCGCCGTATTGTACGTTGCCGTATCAAGCGTGATGGTGATGGTCGTTGGGTCGGGGTTGTTCTCATTGATGGTGAACACGTGGCGAATGGGCGTCCACAGCGCCACAAACTCGTAGTTCGCATCCACCGTCGTGGGGAATGCCTCATCCAAAATCAAATCGGTTCCCAAAGCAAACGTGGTGGCATCCACACCCGCATCGAAGAGCATAGTATTGCTATAGAAGCTCGGCGTGTAGTCGTAGGCCAAAATGAGCTGGTTGTACGTCGCCAGGTTCACGTTCGTATGCATGATCGGGTCGGGCGTAACCGTGGCATAGCCGCCACTCACCGTCACGATGTGCTTACGCCACGCCCAACCGGCAAATTCGTAGCCCTCGTAGCCCTGCGGGGCAAACGTGGAAATGGGCGGGTAGCCCGCTACGCTGTTGTCAACAGCGCCATTGTAGTAACCACGCGTGGTAATGGGCGTGTTCACGGGGATGTCCTGAATGAGCGTCTGATCGTCGACGCCCTGCACGAAGTTACCGCCAGAGCCCGTCATGTAAGCCATGACGCGCGGCTCTACGAAGACGGCCGTGAACGTGGTATCGCCCATGATCTGGATGGTGGAAGGCGACATGGTGTAACCAGTCTCGATGGAACCGTCATCCTTCGTCATCGTGTAGTTCCAGCCCATGTTAATCCAGTTGTTGTGATCGAGCAGGCGAATCTGGATATCCTTCACGCGCGGCGTGTACGTACCCATCTCAACGCCATTACGATACGCATAGCTTCCCGAAGGCACCAACGTGGGATACGTGGTGGCATCATCGTACAGGTCGCCCTTCGCGGCATCCGCGGTGTCGATGTTGAAGCGCACCGTATAGCCCTTGGCCTCCCAGAAGCCAATGATGATCACGTTGTCGTCGGGCATCCAGAAGTCGTACGGATACGCCACCGTAGTGTTGAAAGCGCCCAATTCTAGGTTGTTAGCCCAAATGGGAATCGGGTTGCCTGCGCCGTTGCGCACCAGGTAGCCACCCGTCGTGCCGTCGGTATTCAGATACTCAAGGCCCGTCATCCAGTTAGTCGGCTGGCCGCGATCAACCTTCACCGTGTTGCTGAAGTTGTAATTCTTCCACAGCTCGGCGTAATCCACGCCAATCAGGTCGGTTGCCTTGTACGCCACCCAACCGCTGAACTTATAGCCATTCACGCCAACGGTATCCGCGGTATCGTCGAAGATGACCGAGCTGTTGCGATACAGGCCGCGCGGCTGATTGGTAGGCGCAATGGGCGAATCGGCGGGCACGATGCCCTGGCCATTCAGCACATAGCGATACGTAAGCGTGAAGCAGCCAATGTCGTAGTACAGCTTGATCTTCGACAGGCCATCCGCCGTCACCGTGATGGTGGTGGTGGAAATATCGGGGCGATACAGGTGATGCGAGACCTCGGCCAGGTCGATGCGCGTCACGCCGTCGGTATCGAAGGGCTTGATCAGGTCGCTGTCATCCGCAACGGTGATCACATCGCCCGTCTTGGCATCGTAGCTGGCCGTGTAGGCCTCGTTGATGAAGTACTCGCCCGAGCCATCCTGCAGCCAATATTCCACCACGTAATGCGTGGCAGATTCGCTGAACCTGGCAATGTAGACGATGTCATGGTAAATGCCATCGGAAGCGCGGCCAGGTACGAACTCGTAGTAGCCATACTCCGTATTGAGCGTGCCCATACCGTAGTAGTTGCCCTCGCCATCGTAGAAGCCCAGGAAGTCATATCCATCGCGGATATAGAGGTACGTGCCCATGGCCGTGCCCGTAGCGGGTGCGACCTTCTCGTACGTACGCGTGAGCCAGCCAGCATCGGCAACGTCGACCGAGTACGTGATGGTGATGTCATCATCTTCCGTGAAGACGGCGATGTACGTTGCGTCATGATATGCGCCATCGGCACCGCGAGGCGGAATGAACGTGCGCTCGGTGCTCACGATGTTGCCCGATTCGTCGGCCCAGTGCAGGAAGTGATATCCCAGCTGCGAGTACGCGGTAATGGCGCGCGGGCCAGGCTCATTCACGGGCGTGAGCGGGTTGCCCTCGTCGTCATACAGAACGTTGCCGTCCTTGTCGATCAGGTAGCCGTCTTCGTTCACATTCTGCTTCAGCGGGTCGACCATGTAGCCCGTGCCAGCCCAGACCGTCTGATAGGCATAGCCATCGCCCCAGTTCAGGCCCTGGTCATCTTCGTCGTCGGCCAGGGTGCCATCGGAGTTGTCCCAATCGACCCACCAGTTCGACGTGGTGTATTTGATAGTGGCCTGCTGCTGTTCCCACATGGCATACAGCGTGGTAATGGCCGCCGGAATCGGGTACACAGCATTAGGCTCGTATGTCGTGCCCAGGCCATCGGGGTCGGTATTCCACGCCTTCAGAACGTAACCAGGACGCAGCACATCGGTCTTGGAAGGCGTCACGAACGGCGAGTACGCCACGCCCCTCACGGGAGCCAGCTTCTCTTCGCGCGTGCCATTGCTGTTGTGGATGATCACGCCCGCACCCTCGTTCGGATCGAAGTACACCGTGTAGCTGCCGCGAATCCACAGCGCCGTAACGGTAATGTCGTACGAAGGAATCGTGCCGTTGGTAACGGGATTGGTGGTGTAAACGCCGCCGAAGAACTCCTCGAGCTTCTTACCGTCGATCTTCGAAACGTACGGATAGTAGCGGTAGACCGTAGAGCCATAACCGCCATCGACTTCCCAGCCAGCAAACACGTAGCCTTCGTCGCCAATGGGCAGGTAGCGGTTCAGATTGCTCGTGCCATCGGAGAGGAACTCGTTCCAGTCGTACAGATTCGGGTACGACAGCAGATAGCGTGCACGGTTCTCGCCCGCTACCGTGGGTTCCTCATTGTCCGGATCAACATCATGTTCGCAAATGATGTCGTAGTCGGGCATGCCGTAGCCCAATTCGGGAATCTGCGTACCCGCGCGCAGGTTGTCGAAGTACGTGCCCGCCTGGCCCTCGAACTGGCCATGCTCGCCATTCTTGAAGGTGACGGAGTACAGGCGCTCCCACTTCGGGCGCACGAAGCCATTGCCCAACACGCGAATGTCGGTAAGGTCGCACGGCGTGCCGTTGTACACGGGGCCGGAAAGCAGATGTCCCTCTAGGTCGTAGAACTTGCTTCCCACGACGTTCACCGCGCCAGTACCCGTAACCTCGGTACCGTCATCGAGCGTGAACACCCACTCCCAGTTGTACAGGCCGTAATTGTCCTTGGCGTAGCCATAGCCAGGAGTCGTGGTGATCTTGCCGTCGCGATAAGAAAGCTTGTCATAGTAGGAAAGCGTGCCATCCCAGGTAAGGTAGCTTGGGTCGTCGGCGTTCACCGAACCACCCGTGTAGGGGTTGTCGACAGTGACAGTGTAGGTACGCGCAACCCAATGCACGTACAGGTTCATCGTCCATACGTCGTCGCCGTTATCGTCCTGCGAAAGCACCAGCGAGCCATTGGCGCGCAGCTTCGCGATTTCCGCGCTGGAAAGCTGGAAGACTTCCCCGTCGGCCCACAAACGATCGCTCTGCGTCGTGCCGGCAATGTACGACCACGCATCGAAGCGATAGCCATTCAGCGTGAACAGGTTCGGATCAAGCTGCGTAGGCGTATCGAAGCTCGTCACCTGCGTGTACGTGCCACTCGCGTACCAGCTTGCCGTCGTGTCGGTCTCGTTGTACACGGCACCGGGAACCGGGTTCCAGTGGAATACGATGGTCGCATTGGCGGGCGCCCACGTGGCAATGAGCGTAATCACGCCATCGCCATTGGCGTCGGGCAGGTCGGCCACGGCAATGCCCGACAGGTCCCAACCGTACACCTTATGCTGCGAGCCATTTACGGTAGTCTCGGAGGTCACGATAACCTGGCCATCTTCGTTCTTCCAACCCGCAAAGACCATGCCCTTCTTGCCCTTCGGAGCGCCGCTGCCGGAAGTATCGCCCGCAAACTTGGGGGTCTTCGTGCCAGCGTCCATGGAAACATGCGGGAAGTACGTCTGGCCATTTACGGCAGCCTTCTTCTGCGCGTCGGTCGTGCCAGGCGCGGTAGCGGTATCCACGAAGAAGTTCGTGCCATCTTCGTAACCAGGATCGTTCGCCAGGTAGTTCACTACGTGAGCCGGCGCCCATACGGCAGTGAAGAACACGGGGCCCGTAATGACGAAATCGTAGATGCCATTCGGGGTGAGCGTGCCAGACTCGTAGTCCAAGCCCACCTTCAGAGCCTCGTCGGTGACCATGCGATATTCCCAATGATCCAGGCAATAGCCGTCGATGGGGTTGGTCTGCACCTCTCCCCAGTCAAGCGTATCGCCATGGAAGACGTAGCTCTTGCCGGATACGGTACCCAGACCGGTATTGCTGCTCTCGTACACGATGGGCACGTTGCTGCCAATCCAGTGCAGGTACACGTCCACGGTATGGGGCGAGCCATCTTCCTCCATGGTGGTCCACAGATTGCTGAACGTGCCGCCATTGTCGATAAAGCAGAAGTAATCGTTCCAACCAGGACTGTTCACGTAGCGCTCGGGGTCGCTGGTATGGTGCCAGAGTCGATCGGTAAGGGCATGCCAGTCGCCGAAGTCATAGCCCGTGTGGATGTATTCGTTCCAGGGCATGGTGTAGAGCTGATCGTAGCGCAGGCCGGTAAGTTCGACCATGTCGCGCAGATTGCCCGTTGCGGTATCGCGCACGAAGCCGGCATTGTCCTCGTCTCCGTAACCATAGCCATGGAAACGCACGTTGTAGGTGATGGGGCTCCAATGCGCGTAGAACACTACGTCATCATTGCCCATAACAAAGGTGCTCTGGAAATCGTAATCGGGGTTATCACCCTGCTTGTTGGGCGTGGCATCCCAGCCTACCAGGAGGTAGCCCAAGCGATAGAAGCCCGTGGACTGGTCGTCGCGCGCACGCGTGACGGTAACGCCCTCCTCGTAGTACTTGGTTTCAGGCGTAACGGTAGGATTGCCACTGCTATCCGTAGATACGATGGTGCCACCGTTCACGTCGTAGCTCACGGTATGGCCCACGTACTTCCATACAACGTAGAGAATGTACGTCTCGCCCTCTCCCACCAGGTCGGTGACCTTCACGCGGTCGGTCAGGGGCACGCCATTCACCACCTGCACCACGCCTGCTTCCGCTTGCGTGGAGTCATGGTTCCAACCAGCGAACGTGTAGCCATCGCGCGTATAACGACCGTAGGCCGTCTTCAGCGGCGTAGCCACGCCCACTTCAATCTTCTGGTCGGTTAGGCCGATGGAACTAGGATCGGAAAGCGTGCCGCGATCGAAGCGCACCGTCCAGTAGCGCTCGGGCACCACTTCGCGCCAGACCGCGTACAGCGTCACCGTATCGCCATCGAGCAGCGACAGGTTGCGCACGCGCTGGTTGTCCTGGAACTGCACGTTGCCGGCCTTGGCCAAATCGTAATCGGTGTTCCATCCGATGAACACGTAGCCCTCGCGGCGGAAGTTGATGCCCACCGGAGTAATGCGCTGGTATACGCCAATGGTGAATTCCTGGTCTTGGATGCCAGCGGAGTCCAGGTCGTAGTCGTAGCCACCGTCGAATTTCACGGTGTAGTGACCAGCATCTTCGCCGTCGCCACCACCACTCGGCTCATCGGGAAGCTCAATTTCCTCCCAAACGGCGTACAGCGTGATGGCATCGTCGCCGGAAGCGCCCGTAAGAATGTTTTTCACGAGCTGGTAGTCGTCGTACTCAACCAGGCCGTCGGCAGCGCGGCTCGCATCGGAATTCCAACCCAGGAAGCGATAGCCATACGCGGTGAAGCGACCGCCGTTAGCGGTAAGGCGCTGCGCAACGTCATAGGTAAATTCCTGCGTCACAGTATGCGTGGCGCCGTAGCAGTCGAAGTCGACAAGCGTAGCGCCATTGAACGTGACGGTGTACGTATTGGGCGCAAAGCGCGCATACCACGTCGTGCCGTCCTCCCAATAGTCGGTCGCGGCCTTGGTGGGGGCCCACGCGGAATCGGTAGACAGGCAACCGCCCTGCTGCGCCACGTTGCCATTGCGATCGAGCGTATTGGCCTGGTACCAACCCAGGAAGTGGTATCCCACGTCGGCTACGGCCACGGAGCCCTTGGGGACGCCCGTGCCATAGTTCAGGACCTCGCTCGCGGTACCCACGGTACCGCCCACGGTGGTCACGTTGCCATCGGCATCGGCTACCTTGTAGTACACGGTCACGAAGTTATCAAGCCAGTGCGCGGTGAGCGTGATCACGCGCGGCGTATCGTCGCCTTCGGCGGCCGTGGCGATATCGCTCGTTTCGTCAATGAGCGTGCCTGCGCTGGTGTACCAGCCATCGAAGCGATAGCCGTCGCGCCTGGGGGCCACCGAGGGAATGAAATTCGTGCTATCCCAGTACAGACCGCCACGCGGTGCCACATAAGCGCCGCCATCGGAGTCGAACTGCACTGCATACACGTACTGCAGGTAAATGGCGTACAGCGTAGTATGCTCGGCGGGCATAGTGTACGTGCCGCCCGGTGCATACAGGGCAAAGCCCGTGGGCGACGTACCCCAGCCCGTGAAGCGATACCCAGGACGCGACACGGCATCATAGCCGGGCAGCGTAATCTGGGAGTCGCCCACCTGATTGGTCAGCACGTAATCATTCGTACCCGAAGCGCCCGAGGGAGCCGACGTCGTCCAGCTAGCCGACTGATCCACGGTATTCAGATTGAAGGTAAGGTTCTTCACCGACGTCCATTCAGCGACGTAGATGGTCGTGCCGTCCTCCACGAACGGAAGCACGGTACCCCAGGCGTAGAACGTACCCGAATTGGTGCCGCTAGCGCAACGCCAACCCGCGAATACGAAGCCGTCCTTGCCCGTGGGCCTATACGACGATGAGCCGTCATCCTCCTTCACCATCTCGGTAACGCCACTGTATTCGGGCGCGGCCTGGCCAACGGTCAGGGCCTCGAACTGCGTACCCCACTTCTTACCCGTGTTGAAGGCGCCATGATCGCCCGCCATATAAACCACGGCCGGCTCGTAGGACCACAGTGCGTAGAACTCGGTGGGACCAAGGATATTCACGCCCTTGTAGGTAATGCCATTGATGGTGGTATCCACCGGCGAAAGCACCGTACCGGTGATGGTGGTGCCCCATTCGGTGGTAGTCACGTAACGCCAACCCACGAACTTGAAGCCGTCACGCGCCTTCCAGGAGACGACACTGATGTCGGGCTGCGAACCCGTATACACCGTCATTGCCGGGTTGGGGCCAACCACGCTACCCCGCGTGTAATCGTCGGAGAACCAGGTGACCTCGTTCGCTTTGGGCGTCCACAGGGCATACATGCGGATAACCGTACCAGCGATGCTCGTCAGGTCGCGCACGACCTCCATGTCCTCGAAGACGTAGCCACCGGGATAGCCATTCACCTTGATGGAAGTATTAGCGTTATCCACCGAAAGCGCCCAGCCGGCGAAGTCGTAGCCCTCGCGCTCGAACTGGTTCGGATTGAGCGACTGGTCGTAGCTGAAGGTCATGGGCTGACGATCCATGGAGCCGCGGAAGACGGGAGTGCCAGCCTCATACTCGATGACGTACGTGCTGGCCGTCCAATGGGCATACAGCGTGAACACGCGAATGGTGCCCGTAAGCGGAACCGTGGGAACCACGTACGTAGCGCCCGGATAGTACTTGGTGCCCTGGCCGTATTCGTCATCGGTCCAGTAGTCGAGCACCCAACCAGGACGCGTGAACACATTGGCGCTAGCCACGTATGCGGAATCGCCCATGCTATGGTACTCCACGTAGGAACCGGCGATGCCCGTGCTAGTGAGCACGGCATCGGTTGCGTTGCCTTCGTAGGTTACGTACACCTCGCTCGCCTTCCACACAGCATACAGCGTTACCACCGCGCCGTCGTCAAGCGAGAGGTTCTTCAACACATCGCCGTTGTGGAACATGGTGCCCAGACCATCGGAACGCGTATTCCAACCCAGGAACTCGTAGGCGACGCGCGTCGGCGTGGTCACGTCGAGCGTGAGGGACTTGCCCACTTTCATGGCGATTGGGTCAATGCTACCGCCGCCACCATTCATGTTGAACTTGATGGTGTAGCTATGCGGCGATACCACCACGTACCACGTGCTGTTCGACTCATCCCAGATGTCATAGATACCCAAGTACGGGTTATACGTACGCTTGCGCGGCGTGATCGTCTCCTCGAACTTCTTCTGCGTTACGCCATCGGGCTCGTACACCGGGTCGGTGTCCTCGGACACCGTAGTGGTGCGACCAGCGGAGTCAGTGTACTGATACACGATCTGGTAATCGGCGTCATACCAATACAGGAAGTCATATCCTGCATTCGGCGTAAACGACGTGCCAGTGGGAACGCCATACACGGAACGCACCGTCTCGGAATCGAGCGTGAGCGTGCCGCCCTCGGGCGCATCCTGCAAGTCGGGCGTGATGATGTAGTAATTGATCTGCGTGTAGGATTCCACCCACTTGGCGTAAAGCGTTACCACCGTACCGTCGGTATCGATGGGCTCGCCCGTCATCAGGTCGATGGGAGCAATGGCCTCGAACAGCATGGAGTTGGAAATCTTGGCCGACGTGGAACCGCCGTCCAGGTTGGTATACCAACCCGCGAACGTGTAGCCCGTCTTCTCGGGATCGGGCACGCCGTCCAGCAGCTCATTGCTATTCCAATTCAGGCCATCCTTGCGACCCGTGAAGGTGTACGAGCCGTTGGCCGGCCACGCGCCACCCATGTTGTCGAACACCACGGAATACGTACGCGGTACCCAGTGAGCATAGAGCGTGGCGTTGTAGCCAAACATCTTGATGGTGGATCCGGGAGCATAGAGCACCTCGACCGTGGGGTCTTCCATCCAGCCATCCAAATCGTAGCCATACTTGCGCACGTCGGAAGCCGTGGGCAACGTCACGTCGTCATCGCTCGCATACGCGCGGGTAATGAGCGCCGTATCGTTCGTGGCCCAGCCGCCCATCTCGTCGAAGGAAAGCGTTTGCATACGCGCGCGATACACGGCGTAGAACGTCAGATTCTGATTGATGGTGCCAATGTTCGACCAGATCTCGCCCATATTGCGCAGCTGGTAGGTCGTGCCACCGGAAAGCGTAATCTGCCAGTACTGGAACTCCCAGCCCGGCTTCGCACGCGGATTGCCATAGTTCTTGATGTTGGTTTCCGTCGTATCGTAGCCATCGACGTTCGTCTTGTCATTGTCGTAGAAGTAGTACAGCGTCGTTGCCGATCCGCCCGGCACGCTCAGCCAATACGTCTTGCCCTCGGCAACCACGAACTGACCATGATCGCCCGGGTCGTAGATGACCGTGTAGGAATCATGCGCCCAGTGCACGTAGAACTTCGTGTCACCCAGGATGGTAAGAGTGGTCGGATCGGCCAGGTAGCCGGTATACACCGTGCCATCGGCCAGCGTCATCTCGTACGTGTAATACGCAAACGACATGGTCACGATGTTGCCATTGGCATCGGTCATAACCGTGGGCGTAGCCGTAACAGGCTGCGTCATCTTGGTGTTGTACGTCCAATCGCTTTCGATGATGGCCGCATACACCGGATCGTTGTTGTAGTCACGCACGGGCAGGCCCCCGTACATAACCTGCACCTTGTCGGACGAAGCCACCGCACCCGGCTGTGAAAGCGAACCGGCAAGCTTGCCCCAGTCGGCATGGTTCAGCGAGCCATTGCGCACAGGATACAGATAATGCATCTCGTCACTAATGAGCTGCACCTTGTACGTGGCAACGGTCCACTGCGCGTACAGATGAATTTCGTCACCCGGGGTGCTCGTCAGGTTGAAGGTAATCGTATCGGCATCGGCGAACGACAAGGTGCCCGTTCCGTCGGGCTTGTCGTTCCAACCAGCGAAGTCGTAGCCAACGCGCTTGAACGTATTCGGCGTAAGCGTCTGCGTGAAGTCGTCGTAGGCAATGGGCTGGTTTTCCATGACGCCCGCGTAGATGCCTTCCGGAGCGGAATTGTCATGGTAGACGATGTAGTAGACCGCCGGGCTCCAACGGGCTTCCAGGTACACGGTGTCGCCCTCGTCGGTAGCCAGATTCCATACGTACTGAGCGTTCACCAGCAAGCCATCGCGATACACGGGAACGCCGAGCACCATGCGATAAGCCTTCCAACCCAGGAAGATGTAACCACTCTTCTTGGTACCCTCGGAAACAGCAGGCGTCGTACTGTCGTCATCGATGGTGGTCAGGCGCTCCTGAATGCCGTACTTGAACGTCTGGTTGGTCATGTTGAAGTAGTCTTCAGTCATGGCGCCACCAGTACTTTCGCCCTCGTACATGTAATGCACCGTGTAGGTATTCGGGGCGAAGCGCGCCACGTACACGCGGCCGTATTCCCACATCTTGTCGCTGTCCTTCGTGAGCAGCAGCGTGGGGTTGGTGGTCATGATGTCACCAGTCTGCTCGTCGATCCAGCTCACGAAGTGATAGCCGTCATGCGCCACCGCCGTAACCGGGTCAAACGTGCCCGTCACAACACCCGTGGTGAAGTCATGTTCAGACGCCTCATGTGTACCCGCGCCATCGGTCCAGGTAATGTGGCCATTGCTGTTTTCAGATTTGAAGGTGTAGGTGACAACGCTTTGCTCCCACTGAGCGTACAGCGTGACTACGCCGCCATCCACCGTAGTCAGGTTGCGGAACCAGTCGCCTTCGCCGATGCGCACCTCGCTGGCTGCACCCGTGGGATTCAGCGCCGTATTCCATTCCTTGAACACGAAACCAGGCTTGCTCATACTACCCGCGGCAACCGGAGCCAGCGTCCATACGTCATACACGCACAGCAGGTCGTCCATGACGCCCGTGCCGGTACCAGGATGGAACTGCACGCGGTAGACGTTCGGTGCAAACACGGCCGTGAACGTCACCGAACGATACAGCCCATCGGGACCAAGAGATATGGCCGCGATGTCCGCCGCGGAAAGCGTAGGCGTATAGAAGCGCGTGGTATTCAGCGAGTTAATCCAGTACACCAGGTGATAGCCCGTGGAAACGGCACCCGAAACAGAAGACACCGAACCGCTCACGCACGGCACGAGCGTACGAATGAGCTGCTGATTGATCTGATCGGGATCGGTGGACCCGTCTACCGAAATAAGGCCCTTGCCTGCGGCTACAAAGTTGATAGACGCATCACGTTCAATCCAGTTGATCCACAGAACGATGGTATCGGACGTGCTGTCGCTGCCGTTGAAGCGCGCAAGGTCGCCCAGGCGCGTAGTAGTGGTAACCACATGGTCAACGTTCATATTATCGGTGAACATCACCTTGTAGTCATTGCGATAGCCATGCTTGGTCGGCCACACGCCGTCCCAGCCAAACAGGTTGGTGTCGTTCCAGGCAACGTTGGTGCGGCTGGCCTTCGCAGGCGTTCCGCCCTTCACATCGTACGTAACCGTATAACCCGTCTTCTGCTTCCACGTGGCCACGAGCTTGTAGTACCTGCCGGTAACGCCCGTAAGACCATACGCGGAAAGGTCTATGATCTGGCGACCCGCCTGGTTCGCCATGCGGAACAGGCCACTGTCGGGCGAAATGACGCCCACCAGGTTGCCATCCGCATCTTCCAGCTGCCAACCCGCGAAGGTGTATCCCAGACGCGTCCAGGGAATGGCGGGCACGGTAACATCGGCACCCGACATGTACGGAGCGTACGAGATGTAATAGCTGGCAACTTCACTACCGCTCATAACGGCCGTCGTGCCCGCAGGCGATGCGGCAATGGGATCCACCGGATCGTCGGTGGAATCGCCGGGGAAGAATTCCACGACGCTATCCATGGCCTCGATCCAAATGGCGTACAGCGTTTCCAGACCAGGCTCGCTCTTCAGCACCTTCGGATACGTCTGCCCCACACGGTATTCGCCCGTGGGCTGATTATTCGGATCCTGCGCATCGGGAATGTACGTGGGGTCGGTTACCCACCAACGCAGCACGTAGCCGTTGCGATAGAAATAGTTCGACGCACCCGTACGCGAAGCATAGTCGGAAGAAGGCGACGTAAGGGAACCATACGTACCATCACCCGGCAGAATGAGCGATTCGCCCGCCGGCAGGTACACGTCGTCCATGGCGCCCGTAACGCCCGGGGTGCCTGCCAACGTCTCGAAGTGCACGACCCACACGCCCACGCGCTCCCACTGGCCCGACATGTCGGCGCCCACGGAAACGGCCGCGGAGCCATCGTAGGTACGCATAAAGCTGTCGATGTTGCGCGCCCACTTCTGGTCACTCTTGCGACGCCACATGTACAGACCGGCTTCGGCCAGCGCGGCGCTGGCAACCGTGCCCATAGACGTCTTGTAGCTCACGAACACCTGGAAGCCATTGCCGATGCTGGCATCCTCGTTGCTGTACAAACGCATGATCACCTGCGTGGCGCCAGCGAACTCAAGCGACAGGATGGAGTTATCGTCTAAGCCGGAAAGCGGCTGATTGCGATACGTGGTCACCGCAGGGTTGACGCCGTCATCGTAGATGTAGCGATCGCTGTAGAAGGTATACTTCTCGCCGTTGTTGCCCTCTACCTCCAGATAGTCGCCCGTACCCAGCGTGCTGCCACCGGTGAAGGTGCCACTGGTCATCTGCTCGACCTGCTTGTTGAAGTCCAGAACGATGCCCGTAGCGCCCACGGGAGCGTTAATCGTCCACTTGCTAATACCCTCCACGGTGCCATCCAGGGCACGTGCGTAACCGCCGTTTTTCCTTCCCCAGAAGGTCGTATGCACGGAATTGGGCGTGGCCGTATTGTTCTGCGGATTGAAGCGCACGTTGGGACCCATATCCATGAGCTCCAGGCTGTCGGTATAGCGCAGCATGTTGTTCGTGGAAGGCGTGCTGGTAAGCATATCCCACGTACTCATGTTCAAACGCGTAAGGCTACGGCAGCCATCGAACATGCTGTCCATATTGGTGATCCTGCTGGTATCCCAACCCGCGCAGCCCACGACGCTCGAAGACGTCACGGAATCGGGATCCAGGTACTTGTCCACCGCCTCGTCGTCGTAATCGGGGTCATAGCCCGTACCCAGCAGCGTGACCATGCTCTTGTCGTTGCGGAACATGTTCGCCGCGCTGGTCGCCTTGCTCGTATCGATGTTCGCAACATCGGCGATGACCATGGAGCCCATGTCATCGAACCAACCATCCAGATTCAGCGGCTGAATCTTGTTGCCCGCCGAGTCGGTCTGCACCTTGATGGCGGTTACATGACCGGCAATGTTATTGCTGATGGTACGCCACGGCACCGTCCAGGTGAGCTTGTCGGCGTCGGAGTCACCCGTATTGTGCTCGGTTACCTCGAACGTGGAAGCTCCATCATTCAGCCAAATGGTGAGCACGCCATCGGCATCCAGCTGCCACCACGCATAGCTGTTGCTGGGGAACGAACCACTGGTGATGCCAGGCGTCCAGACCCACTGCCCTGCATCGATGGCGCTCTTGCCCACATAGCGCGCAAAGTCGCCCGAGGAATACGCGCGGCCGGTAGTCTGGTTCACCCACTGGCCCGTATCGTGCAGATACGTGTCATGGTTGGGAATCCACGCCCAATCGTACTCGGCGTTATCGAACGTCACATTGCCAATGAAGCCACGCGGAATGCCATGGCCCCACGTGCTGTACAGACTCAGGTACACCTCGTCGGTCGCGTAGGTACGCGTCGCGCCCGAAATGTAGCCACCCCAGATTACATCCAGTATCGTCTGACGCGTCTTATCCCACACCACAATGGCGTCGCCGCCATCCATAAGGCTCTGGATATCAAATCGCAGCGTAACCCTCTGCGCGTTCTGCTTGCGGAAGTGCCACCAGGAAATGCCGCGCATGCTCGTGGTCCACGTGGGAGCATAGTACGTCCCGGCCATAAGCGTACCGGAATACAGGTTGTACTTGCTCGCATCGGAATTCATATACGAGTCGTAGCCGCCCGCATGGCCATCCTTGTTGATCATCGAGCCAGACTCCCAATAGTGGCTGATGATGTTCATGTCGCTATTCGACCAGTCATCGACGGTGCCCTTGTCGAACACGGTATGCTCGCCAACCCACATGGTCTTCAGGCTCGTGTCGCCAGCGAACATCTGGCCCATCTTCAGCACAGAACGGGTGTCCCAGCTGCTCATATCCAGATTGTCCAGCTTTTCGTCGTAGAAGAACATCTGCGTGGTGTCTTCCAGACTATTGGTGTGCCAGCCGCACTTGCCGTCGCCTTCCCAGTCGGTGCTCGTGGTACCCATAGTGGTATCGAGCGTGTAGGCGGTGCTGTTGGTGGCCGTACTGCTGGAAACCACCGTCGTCACGGTGTTCTGCTCGCCCGTACCCGTAATGCTGGTAAGCGTAAGGTCGTCCGCAAACATACGACGGGTGCTCTGCGTGTCGGACAGGTCGAAGCCCGTACCATCCGCCCACAGCAGACCGCGCGTATGCCACACGACGCCATAGTTGCCGCGATGGCGATATTCCACGTTATCCTGGCGACAGCTGGAGAACCAATCCTCCAGGCGCAGCGCCTTCAGGCCGTTGTATGCCGTAATAGTGATGATCTTGCTGCGCACCGAATTATTTTCGCTGGTAGCAGAATCGTTCGGGCGGCCCTTGTCCCAGTAGTCAACGCGGAAGCGACCATCCCAGCCCGAACCATCGGATGCATAGTGGTTGGCGGTGCTCACGTTGTACGAACCATTCCAGGGAACGTCGGTGCCATATTCGGTAACCACCTTGTTAGTGGCCCACGGCGTGGCACCCACGGTGAAGTTGCCACCGTGAAGCGTTGCATAATGATGGTCGTTCCAAAACTCGTTCGGCGCATACTGGAAGGTATACGTACGGTTATCGTCGAGAGCCCACCATGCCTCGTCATTGGAAACGAAGCGGAAGCCCACGCGATCCGTCCATACGTACTTACCCACCATAGCGCTGTTCGCGGGATTGTAGTAGTACGCCAGCTGCTCGCCGGTGTATGGAACGTGATTATCTTCGACCCAGGTGTTGGTGCTGGAGTCGAGCACATAATGCACCCAGCTGCCATAGCCGTAACCGCGCACCTTCGCCCAGTCGGGCGTCATATAGGAGCTCGTGCTGTTGTCGAATACAGTCAGCTTGAAGCCAGAGCCGTAACGCGAATTATCCGTGCACAGGCGCACGTAAATGGTGTCGCCGGAAACGATAAGCGGAGCAGTGGAGGTATAGGCGCGCATTGACGTGCCGCTCAGAGCAGCCTGCAGCACCCAGTTCTTGTCGTAAATGTAGACCGTATCGTTTTCCAAGCTGCTGTTCTGGTCGAACACGATGGCCAACTGCGTGGCACCCGTAATGCCCGTATACCAGTAGCTCTTGCCAGGCAGCCAGCCATCCAGATACGTACCATAGGTGCCGTTGTCGGTATTGCCATCATTCCACTCGGCCGTCTGGATAACGCGCTGCGTAGCGTAGCCGCTATCGCCCACGAACTTGAAGCCATCACCCAGAATGATGGTGGTCAGGTTCCATGCGCGATGCAGCATGTCCGACATGGTCGTGCAACCGGTGGTGTTCCACCACGTGAAGTCCAGATACGACAACGCAGACGCATTCTCGAACATGCTTGCCATGTTCGCTACCTGGCTGGACCCAGAACCCAGTACGGGCCAGCACACGAACGTATCCAGATAGCTCTGATTCTGGAACATGCCGCTCACGTCGGTGCAACCAAGCACGGTCATGGCCGGCGAGGAAAGCGTGATAGTACGATTCACGTAATCCAAGTCGGTGGTAGGAGGCGTGGTCGTGGTACCGCCCTTGGTGTTGGTGCCATACGTGCCATTCGCGTACACGCCATAGAACTTGGCCATGTGCGGAGCGTACTTGAACAACTGCGAAAAGTTGGCAGCGTCGGTAACCGTCATACCCGAGCCCACGAACTTCACCAGGCCATACGTGAGCTTGTCGGCACTCGTACCAAACATGCCCTCGATGGTGCTATACGGCACATTCATGGTGTTGCCCCAGAAGGTGAGCGAACCCTTCTGCGTGGTGGAGCCGTTGCTCGTGTAGTTGCCGCAGTTGTTGAACATGCCCGCCAAGCTGGCACCCGAATCGATGATGATGCCCGTGGCATCGAAGTCCAGATTCGAATAGCAGTTGGTGAACATCTCGGACATATCGGCATCGGCGCAGATGCGCATGCCCTCGGCGCGGTACACGAAGCTACCTGCGCAGCCGCCGAACATGTTCTGCACGGTATCCCAACCCGTAGCGCTCGTCTCACTTACCGTGAAGCCCTTGGCGTTGAAGGTTTCCAGGCCGTAGCAATCCTCGAACATGTAGCCCAAGTCGATGGTATGCGATGCCAGGAATCCATCCCAGTTGAAGATGAACTGCCCGCCGCAGTTGCGGAACCAGTCTTTCAAGCTGGCACGCGCGTTAATGTAGAAGCCCTTGGCGTTGAACACCGTGAGGCCCGCGCAATGCTGGCTATTGGTGGCAGGATCCCAGAACATGTCGGCCAGATGCGCCGAATTCTCGATGCGCATGCCGTCACCGTTGAACACGAATCCGCCCTTGGTCAGGTCAATGCCCGAGAACATACCGATGAACGTAGCGGCAGGCGCCACGATATCCATGCCCGAGCCATTGAATTCCTCCAGACCATGGCAACGCGCGAACATGTAATTCAAGTTCGTGGCCACCGGCAGGTACCAGTTGGTAAAGTCGGGCAAATGCAGCTTCGGGCAGTCGGCAAACATGTACGCCAACGTGGTAGCGCTGTCGAACTCCCAGCTGGAACCCGTTACGCTACCCGGATGGGCGGCGCCAGCTGTCAGGCCGTCCACGTACACCAGCTCGGGGCAGTTCTGGAACATGTAGGAAAGGTCCACGACCTTGTCGGTCTGCCATCCGTGCATATCCACGGTGGGAAGCACCAGGCAGTTCTGGAACATGTACGACACGTCGGTGAGCTTGGAAACATCCCAGTTGTAGATGTTGGTAATCGTGGTAAGCGTGTAGCAGTTCTGGAACATCTCCTTCATGGACGTCACATTACCCGTGTCCATGTTCGCGCCGTCCATTGCCTTCAGGCCGCGTGCGTTCTGGAACATGCTATCCATGCTCGTGACGTCAGCGATGTCGAAGTTGATGCCATGGAATTCCTGCAGGCCCTGGGTGTAATCCAGACCATCCATGTCGTAGGAGTTCTGGAACATCTCCACCAGCGTGCAACCGTTGTCGAGCACCATGTCCTCGCCCTCGAACACCCAGCCAGTGCCCGAATAGGCAATGTCGCCGCCACCGTTGTACAGGCCCGAGCAGTTCTGGAACATGTTCGAAGTGGTAACGCCCGTGCCGTCCAGCAGCATGCCCTTACCCACAAAGTAATCCAGGCCGGTAGCGTCATTGAACATGTTCTCAAGACGCGTGGAGCCCTTGATGATCATGTCCTTGCCTACGAACGTGCGCATGGAATCGGTGGCGTTGAACATGTACGCCACCGTGGCCACGGCCGAGGTGTCGCCATTCTGGCCATTGATGGTCACGCCCTGACCCAGGAAGCGAGGCAATGCACGAGCGCCGCTGAACATGTAATTCATGTTCTGGATCTTGTCGAAGTTGAGCACCGTGACCACCGTGGGATCGGTGAATGCATCGATGTAGGAAAGCACCGTGGTATCGCGGAACATGTTTTCCGCGTTCAGCAGCTCGGTCACGTTCCAGTTGTAGATCTGGTCCACCGTGGCAAGCGCGTGAGCGCGATAGAACATGCTGTTCATGTACTTGATCGCGGTGTCATAATCCACCATGCCACGGCCATTGAAGGAAACGATGCCCTGCGTGCAATAGTACTTGCCGCTTGCGAATTCGATCTCGGAATCGGAACCCATGAACATGCCGATCATGCTGTCAACGCCCGTGGTGATGTCCATGGTGTTTTCCGCATCGAACGTCCATGCACCCTTCACGTCACGGAACATGTAGTCGAGCGGCGTGTTCTTCACCGTGAAGCCCGCACCATGGAACGTGAAGGCCGCCGAATTATTGCGGAACCAGTTGGCGGTAACCACCGTATCGGCAGGAACGGTTTCCGTGCCCATGGGCGAAAGCGCCATGCTCGTGGTAACGGTCATGGTGCCGCCATCGATGAGCATGCCGTTGCCATACACATCCACCAGATTGCTTGCATCGTTGAACATATCGGCCAGCGTAATGTAGCCCTTGATGGTAAGGCCATCGCCATAGAACGTCTGAATGCCGCTATGGTTGAACATGTAACGCGTCATGGCGCGCGTGGTGGTGTCGTAGTAGTTACCCGTGATGGTAACGCCCCAGCCCTTCCACTCGGGAAGCGCCCAGGTATCCTGGAACATCGAGCGCATGTCCTTCACGGAATCCAGGTTCCACGTAGTGGCGGGCGTAGTAGCCGTAAAGGCGTCAATGTACGTTAGGCTGCGCGCGTCGTTGAACATGCCGTACAGATACTCGGCAGCCGTCATATCCCACTGGTCAATGCCCTCCACGCGCAGCAGGTCGCGCGCATGGTTGAACATAAAGGCCATGTTGGTGACCTTCGAAACGTCCATGCCCAGACCATTGAAGTACACAAGACCCTGCGTGGCGCCGATGCTGTCCAGAATCTGAGTGCCATAGTAGCCACCCATATGCCACGAACGCGTAACGCCATCTTCGCGACCGGTGTAGTAGTACCCGCCAATGTTATGGCCCGTGCCACCACCTTCGATGCTGTAAATGCCGTTGAACATGCCATACAAGCTGGTTACGCCATTCAAGTTCATGGTGCCTTCGGCGTCGAAGCTATAGGCGCCCTTGCAACCCTGGAACATGAATTCCATCGTATTGTTGCGGATCTCCATGCCGCCACCATGGAAGTAGAACGGAGCGGTGTTGTTGAAGAACATATCGTACGTGAGAACGCTATTGCCCGGCGTGGTAGACCCCGTGTCGGGGTCGGTGTACAGGCCGCCATCAATGAGCATTTCGTCGCCCCAGAAGTTCTGCAAGCTGGGCGTGTCGGTGAACATGTAGATCAGGTCGATGTCGCCATCGATGATCATTTCCTTGCCATAGAAATCGGTCATGCCGCTGTTGTTGAACATGTACTTCACGCTGGCGCGGCGCCCGTTACGCGCGGTGCCCGTAATGTGCATGCCCTTGCCGCGGAAGGTCGTCATAGCCGTAGTGCCCTGGAACATGTAGTCCATATTATTGATGACGGGCAAGTTCCAGCTGCTGAAGTCCTGCGTCAGCAGGCTCGTGCAACCATTGAACATCGATTCGGTGGTGTACAGGCTATCCAGCTGCCACGTGCCAATGCCCGTCACCTCTTCCAGCGACGTGCAGCCATTGAACATGGCATGCATGTTCTCGATGTTGCTCGTGCCGCCCGTATACGTGTAGGGATTGCCACCCGCATCAAACCCGCTGCCAATGCCCCAATCAGTAAGATCGAAGCTGACCAAGCTCGTGCAATTCTGGAACATGTACTCGGTGGTCTCCAGGCTGGAAAGGTCCCACTGCTTCACGTCGTAGACGTTCAGAAGAGACGTGCAGCCATTGAACATGCCCTCCATGCTGGTTACCAGCGAGGTGTTCAGGTTGGTGCCGTAGAAATCACGCAGGCGCGTGCAACGATTGAACATGTAGCGCATGTTCACCACGCCGGGGCTAGTAATGCTTGCCGTGCTGTAGTACACCAGGCCGTCGCAATCCTGGAACCAGTAGCTGAAATCGGTGGGGCCGTTCAAGCGCACGATCATGCCCACGCCGTCGAAACGGGCAAGCTTGTGGCAGTTCGCAAACATGTTCGCCACCGTGGTGCCCTCGGGGCTGTCGATGGTAATGCCGTCGCCCTCGAAGCGCTCGAGCTCGTAGCAATTCATGAACATCTCGTCCATGACGTTAATGGCATTCAAGTTCCAGATCGTCGTCTGATAGCCAAAGCCAGCGCGATTGGCAGGCATTACCGTAAACGCATCGATGGTCTTCAGCTTGTAGTCGTTCTTGAACATGCGATACGTGGTGGTTACCTTTTCCACGTTCCAACGCGCCAGGCCATCCGCCAACGTCATAACCGGGCAGTTGTAGAACATGCCCTCGAAGGTGAGCACGTTCTCGGTATCGAACGCCTCGCCATGGAACTCGGTAAGACCCGCGCAGTCGTTGAACATGTAGCTCATGTCGTACACGCCCGTGGTCACGATGTCATCGGCATTGAAAATCGTAAGACCCGGGCAGCCATTGAACATGTACGCCGCCGAAATCTGCGGCACGTCGGTGGCCATACCCGTAGTCGACGTACCCACGGGCAAGCCCGTGCCCACCGAACCGGTCAGTCGCAGATCGCCCGCATTGAACGTGAAGGGGCCATCGCATCCGCGGAACATATTGGCCAGGTTCGCCTTGCCGGAAATGACCATGCCCTCGCCCTCGAAGCTCACCAAGCTGCTGCACCCGCTGAACATGTCGGCGACGTTATCCAGGCTACCCGAGCCATCCACCACGCCCGTGGTAATGGTCAGGCCCTTGCCGTAGAAGTTCGTGATGCTCGAGCAGCCGTAGAACATGCCCTCCATGGTGGTGATGTACTCGAGCGTCATGTTCGCGGAAAGCGTGGGATCGGTGAACGCATCGATGTACGTGAGCAGCGAGCAGTTGCGGAACATGAAGCTCATGTCGCGGCAGCTATCGGCACTCCAATCGACAATGCCCTGCACCGAAACCAGCTTCGGGCACAGGTCGAACATGCGACTCATGCTGAGTACCTGGTTCACGATGAGGTTACCGCCATTGAACGTCCTGAATTCGGGGCAGTTGTAGAACATGCCCTCCATGTTGGTGCAGCCCGCGCTGTTCACGCCCGCGCTATTGAACGTCTGCAGTCCCAGCGCGCCGCTGAACATGTAGGACAGGTCGCTCGTGGTAAGCGTGAAGCCGGCACCCGAGGCAAAGAAGCCAATGTAGTTGGTGGTGTTCTTGAACATGTACTGCATGCGGGAACCCGTTACCGTGAAGCCGTTGCAGCTGAAGTTGTACAAGCCCGTCTTCCCCGCCGCCGTTGCCGCAAACATGTAATCCATGTTGCTGTCGTTGATAGTGATGTTGTTGCCATCGAACTGCCAAGCGGCCGTGCAACCATTGAACATGTACGTCATGCTCTTGGCGCCGTCGACCTGCATGCCATAGCCCTTGAACATGATCATCGACGTGCAGTCACTGAACATGTAATCCATGGCGGCATCGTAGAAATGCACATCCTGCATGTCGAAGGTGGTAATGCCCGTGCAGTGGCTGAACATGTAGCGCGCATCGGCATTGGCCTTCATGTCCCACGTGCTGAAACTGGGGAACGAGGTGAGGCCCGTGCAGCCATAGAACATACGATACGTGCTAATCACATAGTTCACGTCCCATGCCAAGTTGGTAAGGCTCGTAAGGCCCGTGCATGCCTCGAACATGCGCGTCATGCTGGTAACGCTGCTGGTATTCCACGTGCTGCCATCGAAGGAAGGCAGGTTCGGGCAGTTGAAGAACATGTAATCCATGGTGTCCTGCACGCCCGACACATCCCATGCGTTGCTCGTGAACGAGGTGAGGAAGTAATCATTCGCGAACATGTAGCGCGTATCGCTTACCCCATTCCAGTCGGTCTGCGCATCGGCATCCACCTTGAACGTGGTAAGGCCGCTATGACCGCTCCAATGCACGTGGTCATAGCTCGTGCGGTTCCAGAACGTGTAGTACAGGCAGTGATACAGCGAACTGCTCCACTTTCCATTGGTATGCGTAATGCTCACGTTGTTGTCCTCGTACCACGTACCAGAACCGGTCGCCTGGCTGTACGAATAGAACATATACGCAGCGGGACCCTCGAAGTGCATGCCCGTACCATCGAAAGTGAAGCTACCCGTAGTGCCGTCGTTCGTGCCGCAGAACATCTCGGCCACGTCATTGCCGATCATGGTAAGACCCTTGCCATTGAAGAGCCAATTCACGCTCGTGGTGCGCCAGAACATATGCGCCAGGGAGCGGTTCTTGATGGTCATGCCATTGCCAATGAATTCCTGGAAGTTGGTCAGCACGCCGAACATGCCGTCTACGCCATAGTTGCCACTGGGGCGCGTGGTGGAACGCGAGGCGCTGCCATCGATGACCATGCCATCGCCGTAGAACTTCTGCAAGCCACTGCTGCGGAAGAACCACGCCAGCGTGGCATCGCCGTACAACTTCAGACCATAGCCATGGAATTCGGTGAGTGCATACGTCAGGGCGAACATCTCGTCGAGCGTATGGCAGGATTTCAGATCCCAGTTATCGAAGGCCAAGCCCGTGGTATAGGTGAGGCTCTGGCAGTTGTAGAACATGCGCTCCAAGCTCTGCACCTTGCTCATGTCCCACGTCTTGATACCCGTAACAGTGGCGAGCGCCGTGCAGTTCATGAACATCATCTTCGCGTCGCGCACCTGATAGTAATGCGGATAGTTCCAATACCAACCACCATCGGGCACGTCATAATAACGCGCGTCGTTCATCACGAAGGTACCGTTCTTGCCCATGTAGAAGCCCAGGCCGTTGAACGATGCAAGCGACGTGCAATCCTTGAACATGCAGTACGTGGTGGAAGCCCACAGCTCCATGCCATAGGAGTTGAAGCCGCCCAAGCTGGTGCAGCCACGGAACATGGAGGCCATGGATGCGGGAGCCGCCTCGGTACCGATCTTCAAGCCGGGGGCCACAAAGTTGCTCAGGCTGGAATTCGAAACGAACATCTGAGATACGTCAGTTACCTTGCTGGCGTTCCAGTTACTCATGTTCACGTTCACCAAGCGCGAGCAATCGCGGAACATACGCGTCATGTTCGTAACGGAAACGGCCTGCATGCCGCTGCCGTCGAAGTCGGTCATGTTGTATGCGTTGCGGAACATCTCGAACATGTTCGTAACGCCTGCGGTATCGCTGGAGGTAAGGATGAACTTGCGCAGGCCCGTGGAGTTGCCGAACATGCGGATGAGGCTACCGGAAAGCGTGACGCCCGAACCCTGGAAGATCAGGCTGCCGCCGTCGTTGTTGAACATGCCATAGCGGTTATAGTCTACATGCTCGTACGTCTCGCCCGTGGTGCAGTTCGCGATGGTCATACCCGTCGCATCGAACGTCCAGTTAGCGTTGATGCCCGTGAACATGTTACGCAGGTCCACGCCAGAAAGCACCATGCCATTCGCAGTAAACAGATTCATCGCCGGGCAATTCTGGAATGCGTACTGCATACTGCCGCCCGTCACCATCAGGCCATCGCCATCGAAGTTGGCGAGTGCCGTGCAACCCGTGAACATGTAGTTCATGTTGCAGTTGTAGAAGCGCATACCCGTAACCGCAATAGTGGCCAGGCTAGTGCAACCAGCGAACATGCGCTGCGCGTTGGTGAGCTTGCGCAGATCCCAACTGGTAAGCGCGCCCATGCTCGTAAGGCTCGTGCAGCCCTCGAACATGGAGTACGCACTCGTCACGTTGCTCACGTCCCAAGCGGAAATGCCCGAAACCGTGGTGAGGTTCGTGGCGTCCTTGAACATGTTGTCCATATTGGTAAGCGCCGCCGTGGAAATACCGGAACCGTTGAACGCGGTGATGCCCGTAGCGCCATTGAACATGCCGTTCATATTGTTCGGATACCACTTGAAGGTGGACGTATCCAGCGCATCGAGCGTACTGTTCTCGAACATGCGCGACATGTTCACCGTGCAATCGGGAGCGCCCAGCGTGAAGTTCGTACCCGTAAGACTGAACGGCGTAGCAGGCGCGCTTTCCGCAAACATATAACGCGCGTCGGAAACGCTGCTGCCATTGAAGTTGTCCATGATCACGGTGGCGAGCGAATCGCAGTCGTAGAACATGGCGTACGTGGTGGTTACGCCCGTGGCGTCGAACGCGCTGAAGTCAGCCGACACAAGGCCGCTGCTGCGGAACATGCCCTGCAGCGAGGTAACGCCGCTAGTATTCATAGCGCCGTTGGCAACAAACGTGGTAAGTCCGTTGGCGTTGTAGAACATGCGGTAGAGCGAACCCGAAGCCGTAATGCCATTGAAGTTGGCCGTAACGGCGCCGCCGCAATTGGCGAACATGCTATCGGTGCTATTGTTCGTGAACGTAAGCCCATTGCCCTGCCAGAGGAACGTCGCGTTCGTGCCATTGAACATGTTCGCCAGGTTGGCGTCGGAAATGGTCATGCCATTGCCATTCCACACCAGCAAACGCGGGCAGTTAGTGAACATGTACGCAGCCGTGCCGCCCTGGAACACGCCGCCATCGCAAGCGTAGTTCAGCAGGCCCGTGCAGTTAGCGTACATATAGTTCTTATTGCAGTTATACAGCTTCAAATCGGGCATGGAAACCGATTCGAGTGCATAGCAATCGGCGAACATATAGCTAGCATTCACGACGTTCGTGGTATCCCACTTAGTAAACGCAGTGGTAAGGCCCGTGTCGGTGATCATCTCGCAGTGCTCGAACATATGCGAGATATTCGTAACGTTGCTCGTATTCCAACCCGGATACGTGCCGCCATCGATGTAGCCCGAGCCATTCACCAGCACCAGCGCCGAGCAGAAGTAGAACATGTAGCTCATATCCTGCACCAGCGACGTGTCGATGCCACTCATGCCAGCGTTGGAAAGTGCCATGTCCATGTCGAACATGTGGGTCATGTTATTGGCCACCCAAGAGCACTTCGCAGAGGCGAACGTAATCAGATTGCTCTTGTAGAACATGTATGACATATTGGCGCCGCCCGTGGACGTGCTACCGAGCTTCATGCCTCCGGCAAACTCGTCCAGCGAACTATTCCAATAGGTAAGCGCAGTGGTTTCGGCAAACATGTAGCTGGCATCGGTAACGTTCGAGGCATCCCAGTTCTTGAAGTTATCCACCTTCAGCAACGTGGTGGCGCGGAACATCTCCTTCATGGAGGTTACCTGCGATACATCCCAATACTGGATGCCCTCGACGGTATCAAGGCGCGTGGAGTTCTTGAAGAAGCCCTCGAAGCTCGTGGCTGCCGACATGTCGAAGCCCACGCCGTCGAAATACGTGAGCTCCTCGTAGTTGGCGAACCAGTACGCGCACGCATCGCCCAACGGCTTGATGGCGCCCGTAACGTAGATCTTCGTAATGCCCGCCCAATCATCGGCGGCATTGGCGTTGCGATACGCATACCACGGCAGCGCAGAATACGTAGCGCTCACCGTGTCGATGCCATCGATGGAAAGCGTGCCGAACACGCCATCAGTTTGCAGCGTCCACGTAAGCGCGTTGTTGTCGCCAAACGTACCACTCTTATAAATGGTATCGACCATCGGCTTGAGGCTCGTGGCCTGCGCCGCATTGGCCGCGCTCGCAGCAGTCTGCGCCGCTTCGAGCACATCAAGAGCAGCATCTTCGCTGCTGGCGTACGTGTCACCTGCAGATTTATCTCCTTGCGAAGGCGTGGCAGATGCAGCGCCTTCACCAGCCGACTTCGCGGAATACACCGCATAGTACGTTACGTCGGCATGTACCGTAATGGTATCGCCTGGCTTCACGGACGCCTTCGTGGCACCCTTTTCCGTAGCCCAGCCTTCGAAGGTCTGGCCTTCGAACGTGGCTACGGGAGCCGTGATCGTTGCGCCCGCAGCAACCTGCTGCGTGGCGCTTCCGGAGAGCGCGCCCGCGCCGGCGTCGAACGTCACCGTAAAGGTAGCGGCGTCGGCAGCGGATGCGCTTTCCCGGGCCTTGCTTTCAGACGCACCCGCAGCGGAGGTATCGCTTGCAGCCGCGCTGGAAGTCGAGGAGGAAGAGGCCGCGGCTTGGGCAGCAGCGGCAGAATCGTTGGAAGAAGAGGCGCTCGCGGCGGAGGTATCGCTCGCGGAGGCGGAAGGCGCAGAAGACGCAGAAACCTCAGCCACCGCTACCGTGGTGGTTGAGGGAGAAGTTTCGCCTTTGTCTTCTGCGTTGTCGGCGTAGGCTGAAACCGGCAACGCCAATGCAATCGCGGCAAGCGCTCCGGCTGCTACCGCCGCCCACCGCACGCTACGTTGCGGGGCTGTTCGCGCATGAGCGCAAGGCACCCCATACAATTTGTTCGTGCCCATAATCGATACCTCCGATATACGAGCTGACCCCATAACGGTCCCCAATATGACTCCGCAATCGCAGGCGCCCAAACCCGCAACCGCAGTCGCGTACGCGACCTCGACATCGCCGCCCTAAAGCGATGCCGTGGATATTCCGTGGTTCATTTAAATTGATAGTGGAATAGAACCATTTTATATAATATGACACCTTCACGCTACCCTTTAAACCGCCGCTGATACATTAGCGGTTTAAAAACCTACCCAATTCCACGGACATGCCAGGCACCCAAAAGCGCCCGACACAACGCATTGCGCAGGTTAGGCTCGCCGACGCATCGGCGGTCCTGGCCTAGGCAATGTGTGCGGGAAACGGCCCCACAACGGAAAGAGGCAAAACGGCTACGCCACTTCCCCAGCCCCACGCGGACACCCCATCCGCACCTTTGCAACGAGCAGTAACGCACGTCGCAGAAACTGGGCAGACAGGCGGGGAAAAGGGGGCTGCACGTCTCCCCGCCTGTCGAATGCCCTATGCTCCAAGGCCAGCCAAAACCGCAAAGCCAGCCTCCAGCATCGTCACCGTGCGGGGCCGATACGTAAGACACGCATGCGTCTCTTACGGCTCCCGCCCCGCCGGGCAAATGAGCCCGGCGGGTGGTTTCGGCCCCGGTGTAAACCTTCATGCGCCATACGCCGCCACGCGATGGGCGCCTCTGCCTCGGCGCGACGCGCACAAGCGTACGCGCCACGCCGCTTTACCTCATTCGCTACCGCATGCTCTTCATGCCGTAGTGATGCACGCGCGGCTTCGCGGCCACCGTGCCCGCGGACGCACATGCCGCTTCGCCCGCAAGATCGGCAAACGAGTCAGTCTCACATGCCGCCATATGCGGCGCCACGGGGGCATCGGCCTCGTAGCCCGCGCTGAGCATGGCGCGGAAGCGATCGGTCTCGTCGGCAGCGCGCTTGCCGCCAGCAGCCGCAGCGCTCATGCGATCAGCTATGCGTTCCGCAGCCGCGCTGATGCGATCGGCCAAACCCGCAGCGGGATTGGCTACGCCAACGGGACGCGCCACGGAATCGGCCGTCATCCGCTTCGCCTGAGCCTTGCGCTCAGCCGCGCGCTCGCGCGCATCACGCAGGGAATCCCTACGCTCACGCACGGCTTCCGCCATGCGGGCAGCGCGCTCCTTCGCGCCCTGGACGACTTCGCCCATGGCCTCCGACGCGCCATCCAGCGGATTGGGCATCGTCTGAGGCTTGGCTACCGCTGCGCCCGCTGCGGCCGTGGGGGTAGGGGTACCCCCACCAACGGCGAATATAGCGCCCGGCCCCTTCGGGCTGGCCCCGTTACCAGAGCCGCCCGGAGTAGTGGGGTCGTCATCATCCTCGCGACGACGCTTGGCCGCTGCCAGCGCCATGAGGCCCATGGCCGCCAGCATTGCGATGATGAACGGATACGTGGTTTCCTCGTCACCCGTCTTCGGCAGGTGGTTGCCGCGACCACCGTAGGTAGTTACGACCGTCGTCGTGGTGGTAGTGGTTTCCTCGCCGCCCTTCGTACCGGTGTACTTGAAGATCGGGGTCAGAGTGGTCTCACCCCAAATCGGGATCTTCGTGTAATCCGGATCGTAGGTGGTATAGGTATGCTTCTCGCCCGTTTCGGGATCGATCCATTCCACAACCCAGCCCGTGGGCTCGTAGCCGCCTTCCGGCGTAACCGTGATCCAGCCTTCAGGGATGTACGTGCCGTACGGCAGCGGATCGTCGCCGCCAATCACCGTGCCACCCGTGGGCGGGTTCTCAGTGCCAACCGAATACTTCTTGGGAGCCCAGTGCGCATACAGGGTGGTTTCGCCCTGCGGCATCGTGACGCCCTCTTCCAGCCAGTAATCCGGCGTGGACGGGTAATCGGCATCGCTCGGGTCATGAGGCTCCTTATCCCAGCCGATGATCTCGAAGCCAGCGGTGGTCAGGATAGAGCCCTTCTCGCCCGTGCCATCCGACAGGTTCACGCTGGAACCCCACGGGGCTACGGTATCGGGCACCGGGCCGTTGTAGACCTTCTGCTTCTCGGTGGTACCCGGCTTCAGCGGCGGATTCTCATCGTAGTGGATGATGCCGTCGTCGTTCTTCTCGAAGTTAGCCGTGTACACAGCCGTGATATACAGGCTGGAGTTCGTGCCAACACCAGGCAGGATAGCCGTCTCGGTAGAGTACTCCGCACCATTGGCAATGGTGGTTGCCTGGGTGGTCATGCCACCGCTCTGGGTAATCATGCCATCGGGCACCGTGCCGCCATTTGCTTCCATGGTCGGGCTCAGCTCCAGCTGCTCGCTGCCCACTGGACGCTGCGGCTGCACGAACTGCACATCATCGGCAGCATCGTCGGCGAGCGCATCGGAGATCTCGTAGTTGACGGTCCAGTTCACGAAATGCCAGCCAGGCAGGGCCACGGCCTGCGCGCCCTCCATGCTATTACCGGTATACGTGAGAGCGCTCTGCGTGTTGTCGTACTCTTCGCCATCCACCGCAGTGATGAACTCTTCGCGCTGCAGGACGCTGGCATCGCTGGCAGTTTCGCTCTTGTTGAAGCGGATCATGCCACCGTAGGAGCCAGCACCCGTGCCATCGCTATCGCCGTTTACGCGGTAAATGATGTGCGAGCGCTTCTGAGCCCACTGAGCGTACAGGGTGGTGTAACCGCGGTACTCGCCGTTGTTGTCCAGCTTCACCGTAGTCGAGCTGGAAAGCGGGTCTACCTTCACCCAATTGCCATCGGCGTCCTGCTCATACGTCAGATCGCCATACTGGTTGGTATCGTCGGCGTTGCTCACGGTCAAGCCATTAACGGTGCCGGTGCCGTCTGCAGCGGTATTCCAACCGATGAAGTCGAAGCCGTCGCGTTCGGGCGTGACGTAGGTGTCCACCCAGCTATCAACGTGATCGACACTCGTCCAACTCTGTACCGTCTGGTCGGGAACGGTAGTGGCGCCATTGGTGCCCGGCGTGTAACCAGGGTTCACGCTCGAGGGAACCACCGCAGAGCCCTTGGCCAGGTTCACCGGGTCGTCGGCATTGCCGTTGTATTCGACGATGTAGTTCGTGTTCTCCTTCCAGTAGCGCACGAAGTGCGGCTCGGCGGCAGTGCTGGAAAGCGTTACGCCATCATTGATTCCCAGCGTGCCGTAGCTGCTCGTGGGCGTAATGCCCGTCTTGTAGCCGCTCTCGTCGAACGTATCGCCTGCGTAGGTGTAGCCCGCGAAGCTCGGCAGCGTGGTGGCATATGCCGTGGTGCCTTCCACCATGCGGCGGGTCACCAGGTAGCCGTCGGCTTCAGCCGTAGCGGCATTGTAGCTGTCCACATACGTGGTGCCGTTGTAGTTGAGCAGATGATACTCGTCGTAAACGGGGATCAGCTTCAGCCACTTGGCGTATACGTGCACTTCGTTGTTCGCGTCGTCAACCGCCAGGTCACCATAGGTTGCGGTGGTGGCCACGTTGGTGGTCATGGTTCCCGCATTGGTATCCGTCAGGTTGGACGGATTGAAGTCGTAGCGGTCGAACTGACGCGTGGTTCCGTCGGTCGGCGTGTAGGTAGCGTACACCGGCGTATCCCAGTTGACCGTTTCCGTATGAGTGGCCACAGGCGTGGGAGTGTCGGCATCCACGTCGTAGTACACCAGTGTGTAGGTCTTAGGCGTCCAGTGCGCAACCAGGGTGATGCTGCTCGGGTCGGCGTTCGGGTTGTCCGGGTAGGCAATGCCAACCAGGTCCTCATAGGTCATGCCAATGGTGGCATAGACCGGGTCGCCGTTCGCGTCGACCGAAAGCGTGCCATCGCCCAGCTTCACCTGCCAGCCATCGAACGTATAGCCAGCCTTGGTGGGAACATCCACCGCGCAGGCATTCTTGCCATCGGCGAACTTGTCGTTCGTCCAGGCCACGTTGCTGATGGTCTGGCTGGGCTGGTCATACGTCCAGCCGTAGTTCATCACATACGCGGGCAGGTCGGCACCGTCGGTATCGCCGTCATCGTAAATGACCTGGTAGTCGTTACGCTCCTGCCAACGCGCGTGCAGCGTAAGGACGTTGGGCGTGCTATCCGGCAGGTTCATCTTCTGGAAGGTATAGGTGTTCAGCGCCTCTTCCCAGAACGTCGGATCATCGTATACTTCGTCATCAGTCATGGTGCTCGGCGTAAGCTGCGTCTGGTAATCCCAGCGCATGAACGTGTAGCCGGGACGCACCGTGCTCGCGCTCGGCAGCAGATTCGTGTCCGTAAGGGCCAGAACTGCCTTGCGGTTCAGCGGCGTGCCGCCATGCGTGTTGTATTCCACGAAGTACGTGCCATAGGCATCCCACTGTGCCGTGAAGGTAGTGGGGCCAAGAATGGCCAGGTCATCGACCTCGTATACCCAGCCGGTAACCGGCGTGGTGGCAATGGAGCCATCAGCCTGAACCGGGTACATCTCGTAGCTCCACGGATACGGAGACTTGGGAACGATTTCCGCCGGGTTGTTGGAAACGGCGTTCACGATGGTCTTGTCGGCCGTGTCGTTGTACTTCACGGTCTGAACGTTCACGTACGGATTGCTCGTATCGATGTAGCCGCCCGTAGCGCTCACGAAGTTGACCTGGTACTCGTTGGGCTCGAAGTTGGCCACGTAGGTCACGCCATCCACGAACACACCGTCAGCGTTATGCGTAGGCGTGATCTTGTTGGTGTTTGCATCCACGGTACCCAGCAGCGTGCCGCCATCCTTCATGGTCCAATTCACGAAGTGGTAACCCGTATTGGCCGTGGGGGTAGACCCCAGCACGTTTGTATCCGTGGAGATGACCGTCTCACTCGTGGGCAGGACCGAACCGAACAGCGGATCGTTGGGCTCGTACTTGATGGTTACGGGTACGGGCTCCCACACTGCGATGAGCTTGGCGTTATGGCCGGGCATCGTAAACGTGCCACCCGACGGGTAGATACTGCCACTCTCGTCGCCATCGAGCTTCCAGCCTGCCAGCTGGTAGCCATCCTTCTCGGCCGTGGCAGTAGCATTATTGGGAATGCCCACATGCGTGCCCGTAGTGTACTCGCCCGACGGGTCGGTGGAACCCGTAGTCCAGCTGCCGCCATTGGTATCGAAGACAAGCGTCTGCTTGGTGGGCGTCCACTGCGCCGTGAACGTGACGCTGCTATTGGTGAACGGCGTGCTCACGTTCGTCTTGGACGTGCCGGTAATGGTGCCGGTGTCGCCCGTATCCAGGTTCTCCCATACCCATCCGGTGAACAGGTAGCCCTCGATGTGCGCAGGCACGTACATGCCGATGTCACTCTGCCATACCGTCTCAGCGCCGTACTGGTAGTCGGTGCCGTTTACGCTGAAGGGCGAAGGCACGGCCACGTAGCGCGTAGCACCGGAAAGCGTGGAGCTATCGGTAGCGCTATAGGCCTTCGAGACGTCGGTCCAATCGCCAACCGTCTCGCCATTCACACCCGTGCCGCGCAGATAGGAGATGATCTGCTTCTGTACCAGCACTGCGGTGAAGGTAATCGGGCCGGTTACCTGGATGCTCTCGGGATCCATAGTGGTGCCCGTGATGCCCGCATCGGGAGCGCCAATGTCAGCGCCAGTGTACTCGTACTCCCACATGACCACATAGCGCGTGGGATCGGGATTCACCACGGTAATCGGGTCATTGGCGGTGCCGTCGTAGTTGGCGTCGCTCAGGCTCGGATACAGGTCGGTGGGCACGTACTGCGTGTAGGTCGTGCCGGTCATGGAGGCGCCATTTACCTGCACCTCGGGCGTGGGGCTAATGGGCCCCGACACCGAAGGATCGATCTTGACGTCCTTGTTGTAGGTGACGGGCTGCTTTTCGCGCGTCCACTTGCCCGTTACCACCACATTGCCCTTGGGCATGGTGAACGAGGTGTGGGAAGCGTTCCACGCGTCGTTGGGCAGGGTGAGCGCCGAGCTCGTGCCCGCCGGGGTGTAATCCACGGTCACGTGAGTGTAATCCCAGCCGTCGAACGTCCAGCCAAACACCGTTGCCGGAGTATCGGTGCGCAGGGTATGCGTACCACCCGGAGCCACGGACTGGATGGGGTTCGTAATGGTGGGCGCAGGGCTCGGGCATTCGTCCGGGTCGCTGCTGAACTGATAGGTAACGGTGAACGGGCTGGTCTCGTAGTAGAGCTTCAGAACCGTCGTGCCGTCGCCCGCCACGGTTGCACTGGCAATGGTGCCGGTAACGCCCGTGTTCAGCATATAGCCGTCGGCGAGGTAGCGATTCACGTCATCGGGGCTGCTGGTGGAATAGGTCACCGTGCTACCCGTGGTGGCGGTACGCGTTTCGGTCTCGTCGGGCACGGCCGCATAGGTGCCATCGGGCAGCTGCTTGTAGAACTGCACCGTGTAGTTCACGTCAGCCGCCTCGGTGAGGGCCGTGTAGGTGGCGCTTACCCACCCGCCATTCAGATTGCCAACGCTGGCCATCTTCGACAGGTCAATCGTCCAACTACCGTCAGCGTTCTCGGTAAGAATGCCAGACGGGTTGTTGTCGCTGCTGGTGCCAACCGTGTAGGTTTCCTCGCTGGCAGCACCCACGACCGTGGCCTTCCAGCCAACGATCTTGTAGCCGGTAAGAGGCATTGCGGTTACGGGGGACAGACCCGCGCCGGTGGCCCCGCCAACCAGCTGGGTAACGCCGCTCACGGCCGTGCCGCTTGCCGTAGCCCCATCGTAGAGCTGGGCATGCGAGGTATCGTCCACCGCGTAGTTGATAGGCGTGGTGACTTCCTTCCACTTCGCGTAGATGGTCACCGTACCGCCATCGGCGATGGCGGCAGCACCGGAGCCGGCATCGACGGCCTTCAGGGCTTCGGCAAGATCGCCATAGCTCATCGTGGCGCCACTCGTAAGCTGGCTACCCGTCTGGTAGTCGCTCGTGAGCCACCAGCCATCGAAGGTGTAGCCGCTGCGTTCGACGTCGTAGTCGCCCGGAACCAGCGTGTAGCCAGCTGCAGTGGCGTTGTCGGTCCACTTCAGGGGCGTTTCATCGGTACCCAGGAACTGGTTGCCAGCCACCGCGGCGATGGAGCCACCCTTCAGGTCGTACTTCACCGTGTAGTTGCTGTTCTCAATCCACTTGGCGTACAGATCGTAGCTCGTGGTGGTGTACTTGCCGGTGCCGGAGCCCTTCAGGGCAGCCTGCAGGTCGGCCAGCTGCTTTACCGTCCACGTGCTCTTGTTGGCGTTGTAGCCATAGATTGCCGGGTAGTTGAAGGCAACGGAGCCATTGCCCGCGAACCAGCCGTCGAACGTGTAACCGTCACGCGTGGGGCCAACATCGTAGGAGGCGCCAATGTACGTATCGGTATTCCAGTCCAGGCCGGTCTTCTGCGTCACGTCGCCCACGGGCGTGCTCACGGTGTTCTGCGGGTAGCTGTAGCGGCCCGCAGGATCGCTGCCGGTGTTCAGGTTGTAATTGACGGTGTATTCCATCTCCTTGTACACCACGCGAGCTTCCAACGTGCGCGTGCCGCTGTAGAGCGTGCTTGCCAGAGCGCTCTGGATGGCCGAATCGTTGTACGCCACCACGCCACTGCTGGGCACGTACGTATCGGTGCCAGCGTAGGTGCCGGAGCCATCGAACGTAAAGTCGAAGCTGCCATCAGCATCGGTGTCGATGACCCAGCCGTCAGGCGTAAAGCCATCGTAGGTGACGAAGCTGGTGCTCGGCGAGGTAATGTCCACATTGGATGCAGCCGAGATCTTCTTTTCGGCACGATTCGCGTCGCCCACGGGCTTCGGGTCGGTACCCGGAGCCACCTGGTAGTTCACGCTCCAGCCGGTCTTCGTCCACTTCGCGTACAGGTACACGTAGCTCTTGTCAGACTGCGCATTGTAGGCAGCGTAGTTGTCATCGCTCGCGGCAATTTCCTGGATGGTCTTGTCCCACTTGCCGCTGGTGTCAGCGTCTTCGATCTTCACGCCGTTGCCGTCCTTGGCGGTGTACCAACCCTCGAAGGTATACGTGCTGGTATCGGTACCCACCGTCTTGCTCGGAATCGTGGTATTAGCCGAAGGATTCTCGGTCCACTTGAAGTACTGATCGGTGGCATGGACCACGTCGCTCGCACCCGTCGTATCGGCCGGGTCGTAGTCGGCAATGTAGCGGACCTTGTAATTGTCCACTTCGCTCCACACGGCATACAAGGTAACCTCAGCCGGGCCGTTGTAGTTCGTCAGTTCGCCATGCGTACCCGTGTTGTAGCTCACCAGGCCGCCCGTGGCCGCCAGATTCGCATCGGGCGCGCTCGCAAGCGGGTTCTTCGACCAGCCCAGGAACGTGTAACCATTCACACTGTAAGTATTCGTATTCAGGTCTTCGGGGGTACCCCATGCGAAGTCCTGATCGGGGCAGCTACCCGAGTAGATGCTCGTGCCCGTAGGCAGGTTCGGGTCGAACTTCACCGTGTAATCGGCAAGTTCGTAGACCTCGATAAGCCTAAACGGACGCGCAGGAATGGTATACGCATTACCATCAGATCCGGCGACGCTCGTAAGCGCACTCGTAACGGTCGTATTCAGCGTCTCACCCGCAGTATTCACCGCAACCTGCAGGGTAGTATTACCCGGCGCGACGAGAATCGGCTTTCCGGAAGAATCGCATACGGCGCCCTGCGCATTTGCGTTCGGATCGGTCGGATTGTATTCCGCCCAGCCCTTAAACTTGTACGTATGCCCAGAAAGCGTCTTGTCGGCACGACTACGATAGATATTCTGATCGCTTGCATAAGGCCCATAATTGGTGGGCGTGGCGTACACTTCAGCGCCCGTGCCCGTGGAATCCAGCAGGTTCGCGCCATCCTCGTTGTAGTACACAACATAGTAGCCTTCGCCTGGCGTCGTGTTGTAGCTCCAGTTCACGTACAGGGTAACGTCTTCCTTGGCAACCGACTCGTCCACCCCAGGCGTAGCAGCGGAATCCTGAACGCTCTTAAACACGGGGTCGGAGCCAACGGTTACGGTGATGCCGTTGTTCCACAGACCCTTATACGAGCCCGTAGCGCCCGATCCACTGGCGGAGTCGCTCCACTGCAGGAAGTCATAGTTATACGAGATAGGGGTAGTTAAGGGATTGTCGGGATTCCTTCCGGGGGGATTCCAGAAATCGAACAAATTCCTACCATTGCTATCGGTCTCGACGTTTCCAAAACTATCGTAGTCGTAAATATACGGCAAGGTCAACGTATCGCCATACTCATACGTGGGCAGCGGCGTCTCGTACTGCCACACGCCCGTCGTGCTATACGTAGCCGTGGTAGTAGTGCATGCACCCTTGTCGCCCATGTTGCGATCGAGCGTCAGCGTGTACTGGCGGTTCTTATAGATGGCGTACAGCGTGGTGTCCTCCGTGGGAAGCGTAAAGGAGCTGCTGGCGCCCACCTGAATGGTGCCGGTGCCATTGGCGTTGCTCGCCCACTTGTCGAACTCACGCGCGTACGGGGGTACCACACCATGGGTGTTCGTACCAGGGCTCGGCGTGAACGTGTCATCGTCCATGGAGGTGCCGGAGCCGCTGCCATACGTGTACGTCTGCGTATACGACGTCTGGCCGGCAGGCGTCTCGCCGTTGTTGGCATTGCCCGAGCCGCCATTGCACACGTACGTGATGGTAATGGCCTTGCCCACCCACTTGGCCTTCAGCGTAGCGTCGCTGCCCGGCATGGTGAACGTATCGTTCGTGGTGTCAGTGTCGTTGGTGCTGTAGACGGTTACCGTGCCCGTGCTCGGGTCGGTGTATTCCCAGCCACCAAACGTGTAGCCATCGGGAATGTCGGTCGACAGGATGGTAGGCACCGTATCAACCGCACCAGTGGCCACGTTATTCTTCACCACGTCGGGCGTGGTGGAAATATCGTAATCATACGTGAGCGTATGCTCGCTCGCCTTGATTACGGGGCGGAACGTGGTATTGCCGCG
This sequence comes from Denitrobacterium detoxificans, assembly GCF_015062615.1. Lineage (GTDB taxonomy): Bacteria > Actinomycetota > Coriobacteriia > Coriobacteriales > Eggerthellaceae > Denitrobacterium > Denitrobacterium detoxificans_A. The sequence goes on along the minus strand of NZ_SUUH01000002.1, from coordinate 63,237 downwards.
GATGGCAATGGTGCTCGGGTCGGTGGTTTCGCCCGTGATGGTCTTGGTGTCGGCATGCCACGTCTCGGCAGCAGTGGCCAAGCCGCTCTGGCTCGCGTCGCCCACCTGAATGGTGTAGCTCCACTTGCCGCCATCCTGCTCGTAGCCTGCGGCAACGCTCGTCACCTCGTAGTTTGCGGTGCTACCCGTCATGGCCACGGGGTATCCGTTGTAGGCAACGGTCTGCGTGGTGGCAGCGCCACCCACGGTGGCATAGCCAGCCACATCGGGCAGGAATTCGACGGTATAGTTCTTCGGCACGAAGTGAGCACTCAGCGTATCGGTCTTGTAAGCCTGGACGGTCGCACCCGTAGCCGGATCGGTGGTAACCGTTACCTTCTGCGGGATAACGCTCTGGGCGCCCGTAACCAAGCCGGAAGCGGTAGACCAGCCATCGGCCTCAAGGTCCTTGGAAGGCTCGTTCGCGCTCGTCCACTTCTCGAACTCGTAACCATAGTTCGGCAGTGCGTAGGCACCCGTGGGGCTGGTGGGGGCTACCCCATCGTTGTGCACCGTTTCGGGGTTGCTCACGCTCGCCAGATTCATGGCAACCGTGCCGCGGCCAGAGCTTGCGGAATCCACGATGTACGTGTACGTAGCATCAGCGGGCTCCCATACGGCCTTCAGCTTCATGCCGCCATACAGCATGGTGATGACCTCGGTAGTGGTGTAGGTCTTCGCGGCCGCAGGAGCCGCGCCATTCTCCTCAACCAGCTCCCAACCGGCCAGCTTGAAGCCAGAACGCGTGGCGACAGGCTGAGCGCTCAGACTATTGCCCACGCCATCGTTCCAGGTGACCTTCGTATCACCCGTACCGCGCGTAAGCGTGGCGGAGGAGGAAACGGCCGTGCCGTCACTGGTGATGGTGCCGCCATTGGCATCGAATTCGGCATCGAACTTCTCGGCCTCGTACACGGAATCAAGCGTGAAGTTGCCAAGTACGTTCATGCTGTACAGATCAGACATGGTGATGATCTCGTACTTCTTGGTACCCGCAGCAACCTCGGCAGCCGTACCGCCATCGGGGTCAAGGGCCCATGTGGTGTAGTAGTACGGATCGGGGGTAACCGGGGCATAGTTGGAATCCACGCGATCGGTGTTGGTCACATGCCAGCCAACGAACGTGTAGCCAGTCAGGTGCTTCGGCGTGGTTTCGGTAGACGAAGCACTGCCCGTTACGCTCGTGCCCGGATACGGGATGGTATCGGAAACACGCAGGTTCTGGTACACCTTCGCAGGCGTGAAGTCATCGCCCGGGTTGTCGTTGTTGTACGTTACGGTGAAGATCTCGTTGAAGTTCGCCGTGAACAGGGTGTCTTGCAGAATCACCGCATCAGCACTGGTGGTCGGGTCGGTGGAGTACTTGCTGCCACCATCGTAGCCCGTCCACGTCCACGTGGTGAACGCGAAGTTGCTCACACCCGTGTCGCCCGTAGCAGACACCGTCTGGCCGCCCACGTTCACGCCACCAATGGTGGAGCCAGCGTCCAGCACCAGCGTGGGCTTATCGAACGCACGCACGGTTTCCTGGTATACCACGGTGCCAGACGACGCATTTGCCGTACCAGCCGTCAGATAGCCGTTCGTACCAGCAACGTAGGTCACCACGAACGGATGGCGCACCAGCTCCAGACGCAGGGTTACGTCGCGGTCGGGCATCGTGAAGGTGCTCAGGCCGGCTACGTTACCCAACGTGGTGGCACCGGTATCGGTGTCAACCCACACCAGAGCGGTGCCCGTGGGCAGGTCGTAATACGGATCGATGTCAGCCTCGGCAGGCATATCAAGCGCCGTTACGGTCTGACCCGCGCGATAGGTATTAGTACCGGAAATGCCGCCCGCATCCACCGGGGCAACCGGATTGGTAATGCCCGCAAGCGTACCCAAGTTGCCGTACTCGTAGGTAACCGTATGGGTATTGCGCTTGTAGTACACCTTGAACGTGGTGCCGGAACCAGCCAGCGTCTTCGTCCAGTCGGCATTCTGGGCCGTATCGAGCGCATACTCACTCGTAACGAATGCCGATTTCGTATACTCGGTGGTATTGCTCGCCACGGGCGCAACCGTGTAGCTCGTAGCCGTCTTCAGGGACGTAGAGCCATCGCTCTCGTACGCAATAGCAACCGTGTTCGTGGGCGAGCTCTGATACGTGCCATCGGCCTGCATCAGGTATTCCTCTACCACCACACCCGTGGCGGCTGCAGGCTCCCAAATGGCGTACAGGTCGGTATTGGCAGTAATCGTACGCGCCGTGTTGATATACGCCGTATCGGCCACGCCAGACGCACTGTACGTGGGATTCGTAGCGCTTGCATTCGTATCCCAGCCCTTGAAGACATAGCCAGGACGCGTCATGGTAATGCCAACGGCAGTGCCAGTGCTCTCGTCGTACAGACCATACGTAGTGTTGTTGCTACCGTTGTGCACGTCCATGGTGTACGAGCCAGAGCTTTCGTTCTTCGTGATGTTCTCGCTGAATACCACGTCGGTTCCGCCACCGGCAATGATGTCGGAAACGGTCTGCGCCGTGGCCGTGCCCACCTGAATCTTGGCGTCATTGGCATTCGCGTGGTAGTTCACGGCAAGCTCGTCGCTCCAGATAGCCGTCAGCGTAAACGTGGTGCCGTCGGTAATACGCCACGTGGGGCTGGCCGCCTGGATGATAGAGGCAAGCGTAGCGCCCGTGATGGTCTGGGTAGCCCCACCCACCTGTACGTTCGCGGTGGTGCCAGCCGTGCCCAGCGACACGTTCCAACCAGCAAAGCTCTTGCCGGCGGCAGCACCCGCTGCGGTCAGCGGAGCAGGAATCGTATCCAGGGTAATACCCGTGGTGTAACCGATGTCGGTAATGCTGTCGATGTTGTAAGTCTCGGTGCCAGGCGTATTCGTGGCATTGTAGATTTCATTGCCCACTGCCGGCGTGTACGCAATAGCGCCCGAGGAGAACTGGATGTTGTACTCAACGGGTTTCCACACCGCATAGAACGTATTGCCCGAGCTGGTGCTGTCATCGGAAGGATCGGGCTGGATGGTGTACACATCGTTCACCGCGTAGTCCATGACCTCGCCCGAAGCGCTCACGTGGCTAGGATCGCCAAATGCGGCGATATACGCGTCGGTCAGATCGCCAATGTTCGTCTTCGTCCAGCCAACGAACACGCGGCCCGCATGGGTGCTGTCGGTCTCCCAAGTTGCCGCACCCGTGGTTGCCTTGTCGAGCACATTGTAGCTTGCGCCCGTCACAATGGCTGAGCCGTTGTCGGTATACGTGTTCGCCGTATTCAGCGAGTCGATATACGTGATGTCGAGCGTCTTGGGGGTGTACTTAGCGTACAGCTTGATAGCACCGCCCGTGCTGCCCACGCCCGTGGTACCCAGATTGATGATGTCTTCAACCGTAGTCGTAGCATGCGGCTTCGAGGCATCGGTGATCTTGGTCGTCGTGTAATCAGCAGAGTTATACCAGCCATCGAACGTGTAGCCAGGCTTGGAAACGCCGTTGGTGTACACGGTGCTCGTGATGGAGTTAGCGAAGATCTTATCGGTATACGTAAGGTCGCGGTCGAAGCCAGAACCCTGCGTCACGCCTTCCGCGGTGCCCAGCTGCGTCCACGTAGTGGAGCTGCTGTTGGGGGAATCCGGGACGCGGTACTCAACGCTGAACTTCAGCTGCTTGGTAACCGTGGTGAACGTGATGTCAGCCGACTGATTACCCGTTCCACGTCCAAACGTAATCTTGGCAAGCACCGCGGCCCACTGCGAGGTGGCAGAAGCGCTCGAGGGATCGTACGCAGCCTTCGCGGTAGAGGCGCCCATCAGGTTGATGAAGTTCTGCTCTGCCGTGCTGGTGGTCGTGTCGTCGCCGTCGCTGGTGGCATACGTCGTGCCATCGGAGGTCGTCCACGTCCAACCAACGAACTGGTAGCCCGAACCGGCCTTGGGCACGGCATTCGTCATGCCGGCGCCCGTAGTAGTGGTGCTCCAGTCGGGAATCTGGGCGGTACCCAGCGTAGTGCCGCTGGAAATGCCCGTATACTCGGCGGTTTCGCTTGCCGTAAACGGCGCGCCACCCGAAGACCACGAATACGCGCTCGTATTGTCGATGGCGTACGTGACCTTGTACTCCTTCAGCTTCCACGTAGCGTAGAACGTGGTATCGCCATTGATGGTCACATCGGTGGGGCTCTTGCCGTTCATGGAAGTAGCCGAAGTCGCCGTGGTCGGCGTGCTGTCGCCGGGGAACGTCACCGAACCCACGAACGTCCAGCTGTCGATTTCGTAGTCGTTCGTAAGGTCCTGACTGGTATCGCCATACGAGGCCATAGTGGGGGTACCACCCTGCGAAACCTTTTCGGTATCGCTATAGGGGCTCGTGGTCTTCACGGTAACGCCCGTAGTATCGGCCGGATCAGCCGTGTACGTAATGGTGTACTGCTGGAAGGCCCATTCACCCGTCAGGTTTACCGCACGCGCAGGCATGAGCTGGATGTAGTTATCGGTGGTAACGGTTACCTTATCGGTGGTAGCCGTATCGCTCCAGCCACTGAAGTAGTATGCGCCAGAGTTGTAGCCCGAGCTCAGGGGCAAGCCACCCGTGCCCGGAGGCGTAGACGTGCCGCTGTAGTTCACGTTACCGCCATTGGCAGTACCCGCGGCAAACTGAGCGCCCCAACGCGCCTTGTCGGTGTAGCCATTCACCGTAGGCATCGGGTCGGCCGCAACGCCAGTAGCCAACGTAGTCGTAAACGTGATGTCGAACGTGGGACGCGTATACGGCACGCAGATGACAGAGGTGCCATCACCCGTGATGCCGCCTACCGTAGCACCGCCATCCACCACAGAGGGCGTGCCCATGGTCCACAGGCTCGTAGGAGCCACGCTGCCAGCCGCCGTCTTGTCGTCGGCCGTAATGTTCGCAGCCTTCGTCCAGGAGGACGCCGCAGAAGCCGTGGCAGCCGACGCGTCGGAAGAATCCTTGGCCTGGGCCTTCGCGCCCGTCAGGCTCACCGGCTGGAAGGCATAGCCATCGGCGTAGTACTTGCTTGCGCCATTGGTAGCATACGCGCTTGCGCCATCGGTGGTATCTACGACACCCGCATCGGCCGTGCCGTCATTAGCGCCGGGGTTAGCAACATCCATGGGAGCCGCCGTGCCGTCGGCGCTCTGGTAGTAACGCACGATCTGGTACTGCACGGGAACCAGGTCGAACCAGACCTCCACGACGTTCGTGGACGTAGTCGCGGTAATCACGGGCGTCACGAACGAGGTGGGATGCGAACCATCCGGGAACGTAATCTTGTTGTTGGTACGCGGATCCGCATAGCCATCAGGCATCGAAGGAGTCGTGCTCGTAAAGTCCGCATCACTCAGCGTGTTGTCGAAATACGAGCTAGTGTTCCAGCCGCTCGTGCCGAACTCGGCGTTCTGAATGGCGCGTGCCTGAGCAAACGCCTCGTCGCCAATCTTCATCTGCGTACCCACGGTACCGTTGTTGTACGTCTGCGAGCTGTCCTTGTAGGTAAGGTTGCCAGCAGCATCGGCCACCTGCACATGCACCTTCACCGTGTAGTCGATGGTGCTGGAGGGGCCATAGTACGCGGTGAACTTCGTGGGAGCCGTGATCGGCACGGAAGTGGGGCTTACCGGAGTGGAGCCCGACTTGCCCAAGCTCGTCTCGGCAGACCACGTAGTTCCGTCAAACGTGCTGACGGTCCAATGGTCAATGGCGTAGCCGCCATTCGACGTGCTAGTAACCAGACCGGTCATGGTCGGGTTGCCGTTGTGATCGACCAGCTCGCTCGTAGTACCGCTCACGCTGGCCGTGGTGGTGTCGCTCGGGTCAACGAGCGTCGCATCCATAGTGGCCGCGTAATCAACCTGGTATTCGGTAATCTTCCAGGTACCGGTAATCACCAGGTTCTTCGCGGGAACCGTGTACGTATTCACGGGAGAGGCGGCCGTACCATCCGTAACCGTGGTAGGCGTCGTGGAATCATTGGTGCTCCAACCCACGAACGTGTAGCTGTACGAAGTGCCGCCCACCGTACCCGTGGCAACGTCGCCCACGATGGGCACGCCCACGTAGCTACCGGCACCGCTACTATCAGCGATGTTCATGGTCTTACCAAAGGCCAGGCCCGTAGCGTCAAGGGTATCCACGTCCATGGTGGTACCGGCATTGGCATTGGAGCCGCCAATGGTGAAGGAGCCATAGTTGCCCGTAAGGGCGGTAATGCTGTCGCCGCTATCGCCCGCATACGTGAAGTCCACGTTGTAGGAGTCATGCGACCAGATGGGTACGATGGTGCAGCTCGTGGGGCTGCCCACGTACACCTTCCAGGGGTCGGCACTCGTTCCCGAACCCTCGATGCGCGTGTTCAGCGGCGTGGTGCCGTCGGCGGCTACGCGAGCGCTGTCGCCCAACTGCGTGGCATTCTCCATGAACTCGAAGCCCACGAGCGTGTAGCCCGTACGCGTAAGCTCAGAAGGCGTGGGCAGGTTGTACCACGTATCAGGCTGCACCGTGGTAGGCGTAGGCGTAGCCGCAAGCGTGGCAGTCAGTGCCGTGTAGCTAGAAGCCACGGCGATGGTAGATTCGTTATTCGCCAGCGGGTTGCCCTGCTGGTCGTTACCACTCGTAGAACCCCACGGAGAGAGCGTGACGCTCTGGTCGACGGGCTTCCACAGAGCCGTCAGGTCGCGATTGGCGCTACCGTCGGGCAGAGTGGCCGACCAGGTATACCCCGTGGGGGTACCCCCGGGTACGTAACCCGCACTGTTGGTAATGTAATTCGTAGTCCCCTGCGGCCACGTCCAACCCAGGAACGTGTAACCCGTCAGGTAATCGCCCGCATCAGGCGTGTTATCGGTATCATACAGGGGCATATCGGCCGCCACCGTGCTGGGGTCAACCGAATGCGTATGGCTCGTCTCGTTCCACAGGCCAACGGTCACCGTAGTGCCCGTCTTGCCGTTGGAGGAATCGGACGGGTTGGCATAATCGCCGCGTACGTACTTCACCTGGTTGCCATTGCCAAAGGCGGCATACAGGTTCACGGTAGCTACGCTGCCGGAAACCGTACCGCCACTCGTGAACGTGAAGTTCGTGGTGTTCAGCGCCTTGGGCAAGGAAATGGTGGTCACCGTACCCGCGGCCGTCTGATCGGCATTGATCCAGCCCTGGAAGAAGTACGGGCTGCCAGCGTTCACGGTAATGGCATCGTCAACGTCGTTGGTGCCATCCGTCTTGATGACGTTCTCGCCATACTTCATCGTCTGCGTGGTCAGGCCCGCAATGCTGCTGAAGGTAGCGTTCGACGAGCCCAGCGTGGAGTTCTGGAACACAACGTCGATGTTATCGCGATACCAATAGCCCTTGATGACGGTATCGGCCGTGATGGTCACCTGATGATTCGAGGCGACGTTGCTAGCCAGAATTACCGTGTCCGTGCCATTCTGCGTGACCTTCCAGCCCAGGAAGTGCACATAGTTGGTGCCACTAACGCCACCCGGCAGGCCAGCGGGAATCGTTTCCGTACCCGCGCTCAACGTGGTGCCCGTGCTGTTGTAGTACGGCAGCTCGATGGTGGTTCCCACCGTTACCGTGCCCGACTGGTTGGTAGGCAGCGGACGGTCGGTCGTGGTCACGAACGTGGTATTCGTGGCCAGATCGGCAAGCGAGGTATTCGTGCTGTCGGTATCAACCCAGTTGTACGTAATGCTCAGGCCGCTCGGGCGGTCGTAGTACAGGTTGATTACGTTGTTGCTGGGGTTGCCCGAAACAACGTCGGTGATGGTAAGCCCAGGATTGGCTGCGACAAAGTCAGCGTACGTGTTGAAGCTCGTACCCGCTGCAGCGCCATCGCTCTGAGCGCCGTAGCTCATGTACGTGGGGTTGGTAATCGAACTAAACGCCGAGGTATCGGCGGCAGGCTCGCCAGAGGGACGCGTCACAGAAAGACCGGCGGTCACCATATCGCTGTAGGTTACCGTGCTACCCACCGTAGCGGTGGAGATGGCCACGGGGGCACCCTCCGCCGTGTACGTGGGCGTAGCACCGATGCCCGTGGGGGCATCCTGGTAGTAGCGCTGCACGTAATACGTCACGGCACCAGCCGTGTAGTTCTCGCGGAACCAGGTATCCTGCGTAATGGTCTGACTACCCGGAGCCACGAACGCGCCTCCCGAGGTACCCAGGTTCGTCCAGTTCGTGCCGTCAGTCGACATATCCCAACCATTCTGGTCGAGCGTCTGGCCCGCCGTGGGCGTGTACGCAACCGCAGTATCGCTATACGTGCTGCCGTCAGCCGTGCTGGTAAACGTGGTCAGCGGCTGGTCATAGTAGCCTTCGTACGTGAGTGCCGCGGGAAGCGTGCAGTTCACGCCTGCCGTGGGGAACGTAACCGTGTACTTCTTCAGCTCGGGAACGAACACGAAGTCCTTCTTCGTGTCGGTCACCGTAACCTGAACGCCCGGCGTGGACGTATCCTCGTCGGTTACGGCAACCCACGTGCCGCCGTTGTTCACGTACCACGTACCCGTGGGGGTAGAAGTCGTGGACGGCTTGTACGTCTTGTCGTTGTTGCTGGTGGTGTTGGGGGTATACCCCGGCAGAGTCACCTGCGTACCAGCCTCAGCGGAACCCGAAGTAGAGCCCAGGGTACCAGTGCCCGTGAAGTCATTGGTGCCACGCGCGTCGGAACCACCCGAACCGTCAGCGCCCGTGGTAGATCCAGACAGGCCATAAGAAGTGGTTACGGGAATCTTCTCGAACACGGCGATAAACTTGGTGTAAGCCGTGATGGTTTCACCCGTAGGATCGCCAGAAATGGCAGTAGGCGTGCTCCACGAACCCGTGGGGCTCGTACGCGTGCTCTTGTACCAACCCTTGAACTGCCAGTTCGAGGCAGGCGTCGTTGTGTAGGAAATCGTGCCACTGGTGTAGTGGCTCGTGTCGTGCAGACCACTATCGTGCTGCTCGCCGTAGTATTCCTCACTCGTGAAGGTACCTGCCTGGTCGGTAATCGTCGAGGTAGTCAGCGAGGTATCCGTGGTGTCGATACGATCGGTAATCGTCACACTGTTGCCCGGGTTGGAGCTAGTGGTCTCGGTAATCGTCGTGCTACCACCCGACATCGTACCTACCGCATAGGTAATCGCACGCGTTACGGGGATCCACGTATAGGTCGCCGTCACGTCCTGCGCGGGCATGGTGAAGCCCGTAGCGGAATACGTAGTGGTGTCGGCGCCCTTCACCGTAGGCGCATTGCCCGTGGCGGTGTTGGCGCCTTCCCACTCAGGATCAGCGGCGGAGGTATTCGAAGGAGTGCTCTTGTTGATGGGCGTGGGGAATGCCGCAATGGTCTGGCCCACGCGCTTCGTGCCACCCAGGGCAGTCAAGCTGCTAGGCACCGTGCCAACTTCCTTCAGGACCGGCGATTCGGTGCTTGCATACTCCACGTTCAGCGTGTACGTATTCAACGTATAGTAGACATGGACCACGTTGCTGGTAGTCGTGGCGCTGGAAAGCGTTACCGTCACATCGGTATCCGTAGCGGAAAGCCCCATCATAGTCTTCTGGAGATTGGCATTACCCGTATTGTTGGTAATACCGCAGTCGGAAGAGCCCGTGTAATTCGCAACAGCGTATCCACTCGGCAGGCCCGTCGTGCCAGCAGCGGGAAGCGCCAGTTCGGCAGCCGTCAACGTAATGGTGTCGCCCACGGAGCCCGTCTGAGCACCCGTTTCGGTTACGGTGCTGGAGCTATAGGCGGCAGCAACGGCGTTGCTGGTGGTACCCGTGGGATAATCGGCCAACTCGAAGTGCTTCACGATGGTGTAGCCAATGTTCGTGAGCGCCGGCAGCGACACCTCGATGGTGATATTACCCGTCGCATTCTTCACGATATCGCGAATTGCGTCACCCGCGTTGGCAGTGGTAACGGTGGTGCCATCCACAGTTACCGTACCCTGGGTAGTGCCACCCCAAGATATGGTGTAGGTGGGGGTAGTATCATCATACCCACTGGTAGCCGTAATAGTAGGCGTAGTAAGCGTAGAGGTCGCATCCCCCGCCAACCACGAAGTGCTACCACCACTCAAACTCGTCACGCCCGTGCCAGCGGTCCAACTGATGGGATAGTACGAGTTGAACGTTGCCGTATACGTAACGTCAGAAGTAACAACGGTATCGATAATGGGCGCAGTCGAGCCGTCGCCCGTAAGCGTAGTGGCCGTAGACAGCTGCGAAGAGCCCTGATACCAACCCGTGAAGGCGGCATTGGTACCGGCGGTAGCCGTAAGGGTAGAAACCTCATCGTTATTGCTTGCACCGTTGGGCTGATACAGCTTCTCACCGTCGCGCACGGTAAACGTAAGCGTGGTTTTGCCCGTATCGGAAACAGCGGAACCCGAGGAATCCAGGCCCGTGTATCCAATGGTACCGTTACCAGAGACGATGATGGTCACCGTATGCGTAGCAACGAACTTCGGGCGCATCTTGGTATTCACGACCATTGTATGCGTCCAGGGATCATCCGTGGCGTCGGCCCAGCCGGTCCAGCCACCCGAGCCGTCATCCTCAGTGTATTCCCAACCATCCTGCACGTAGCCAGTACCCGCAACAACGGGAATGGAGGAGGTAGAAGGAATACTTCCACCCGAATCCACCGTAAACGTAAGAGGCGCACCCGTTACAGTGCCCTGTGACGTATTAGCGGGATTCTCGATGGTGAGCGTATACGTATTGATCGTATAGTAAGGGCTAATGGTAATGTCGCCCGTAGGAACGAGGGCGAGCAGCTGCGAATCGGTATAAACCGTAGCCGTGTTGCCGTCTACAATCCAACCGGCAAGCGCATAGTCGTCACTCGAAGAAGCAGGATTGCTGGCGGTAATGCTCGACAGAGCCGTACTAATAGCCGAACCCTGGTCTACGGCAAACGTGCCACCAATCCCCACCGTTCCACCAGCAGACTTCGATGCCGTCACCGTGGGGGTACCCGCCAGCGTTCCCTTATCGGGAACCGCATTGCCGATGGTCACCGTATACGTGGCAGCAGCCGGCTGCTCTTCATAGTACGCATAGATCGTCGTATTCGCGGTAAACGTGTTATCCGTAATGTCGGTATCCAGGGTTGCCGTGGTAGAACCCACCTTCCAACCCTTGAATTCGTAATTCTTTCCATTCAGCACGACCACATCGCCGATGCTGGGGGTAGCCCCCGTAAGCGACGTGCCCTTTTCCAGGCTCATGGTGTTCGTGCCATTAACGGTAGCGGTATTGCTAGTGCCATCTTTGTCCAGGCCGGTGATAGTGGCGGTAGAAGCCGCTTCCGCAGTCGTATCGCCATCGTCGGTAAGACCGCTAAGCGTAAGAGTTACATTGGTAGCGCCATCGGAATGTTCGCCATTCTCGATAAGGATAAGGCTGCCATCGGAATCGATAGACTGCGAATCAACCTTATCGCCATTGACGTACATGTTTCCGCTGGCGTCACCGGTAATGACCATTTCGCCAGATGTGGAAGAGGTACCCTCGAGGTAACCGGTGGGGGTACCCGCAGAATCCCCCGCCTTATAGAACGTCCAGCCATCCGCATTGTCGCCAAAGTCGAGGGAGGAAAGCTGAGAGTCGTCAATGGGCAGTACGTGGCCATACGCATCGTCTTCAACATTAGACGCCATCGTCGAATTGGTGGAGAAAGGATTCATTATCGTCACAGTCGTCGGAGACGAAGATCCATCTTTGTATTCAACGCTAATCGTCGGATACAAAGTAAATCCACCAGGATCGAAATCATCTTCGGACTTGTTACTAAAGTTCTTCTTATACTCGCCATCAACGTCGCGATACGCCGCGTCATCAAACGGAGACGTAACAGTTCCGCCATTCATAATGTCGTACAGATGATTGTGAGTAGAGTCGAACGGATACAGCCTCGAAGTGTTGCCATTAGTAATGTTGTACCAAGAGCCCCACCTTACCGCAGGCAATTTATAGGCATATTGCTCAGCAGAATCGCTCGGCCACGCTTCACTCAAATAGGCTGTGAAATCATTCTCATTACGATCGCCAGCAGCCGTATAACGACCAAATTCTTCATACTCCTCGAAGTAAGGGACCTCATCCCCATAGACCATGCCTTGAACGGTAAACAACTGACCGTCATTAACATCATTGAAAATGACCTGATAGCTACCACACGGATCCCAGGTTGCAACAAGATGACCCCAGTCAGACACCCCATCGCCGAACGCCGACGGGTCACCCATATTCCCGTTAAAGTACTGAGAGCCATTTGCGGACGGACCCCAGTCTTTGTTCTGTCGCTTCTCAGCATCAGAAACAGTAGTGTCATCCGGGATATACAACGAACCAGTATAGAGATAGCCAACAACCCACCAAGGCGAAGCTTGATAGCCGTCAATATTGCCATCTCCATCAGGGTCCTGAGAAAATGCCCCTACGGTATACGGCCATTCAATAGAATCGTACGTCGAAACAGCAATCGGAGAAGAACTGCCTGATGAATAAGTGTAAGGATCGCCAGTATTATCATCATAGTCAGTCCAACTCGGAAACTTAAATACCTTTGCATAATCGCCCGCTCCAGGATCAAGGGGGGTCGATGCGTAATCGGTTGAGTCATCCGAATTACACGCCCACCAACCATCCTGATACACATAGATGGTTACCATGCCATCCGAAGAATCTCCCTGGGGGATAAGGGAGGCACCATTTTCATCGCTCTGCGCCGAGAGACCAGACTTGGCGCTGGAGGAGGTACCCTCCCCCGTCGTGGCAGAGTCATCATCGTCAGAGTCTGCGCTCGCATTCAGACCCTGGGTGCTAGACCCCCCATTCTTGCCAGAAGACGAAGAATCCGCTGAGTCCTTGCTTCCTGACTCAGCGGATTCATCCGTCGCATTCGCTCCCGTATCAGAGCTAGAGGATATGTCAGCGGCAGTGGGTAGGGTGACACCACCCGCTTCCAGATTATCCTGGAGGACTTCGTCACCCCATGCGAATGAAGGCACTTGCCAAACAAGCACCAACGTTAGCAAGAGCGCTAACGCATTCGATCCAGTTTTGCGGAATTTTTTCCGGCGTTCGAAATTCGACTTCTTGGTAGAAGTGTAGCCGGTTTTTGCGGCGCACGAAGCCGCCGCTCCCCTTTGCGAGCCCATAATGACAACCCCCTCGATCGGTGCAGCTATTAGGTTTAACTGGTCTTTTGTGCTGCAACTGATGTTTGGACCCCAACCTATGCGCACGCATGCATAGATGGTTAATGCTGATTAATAGCATATTTGCGGTAGCATAACAAGGGATTGCTACCCGCGGTGATTCATTTTGACACCTGGCGGTTACTATCGAACTATGCCCAGGCCGGCACGTAACGACGGAATTTAGCGCCTGATTTTTCGTTCTCGACCTTGATGAGGCCCACGGTTTGGCAATCGCGAATGAGACGAGACATGGCAAGCACGTTTTTCCGCTCGTTGGGCAGGCCAAAGCGCTCACGGAGCGTGGTGTTGCTGAACGATTCGCCCTGAGCGTAGCGCAAGCACGCATGCCAATACACGGCAGATTCCCTATCTGACCTGGACATTGCCTCGTATCCACCACAGCGGCGAAGCGTGACCACGGTACCACCCTCTTCGGTGCTCACCGTCTTCGGGGGCAGCATATGCGCTTCCTCGCACGCCTGGACCACCATGTCCCAACCAACGCCCCACTCCTCGCAAATGCCCATGTCGCGAAGCTGCGTCGAAAGAGCCACGTTACGCGTTTTCGGACGGGCGTTAAGCATCTGATTAGGAGGAACGAGGCTGCTACCCGGATTGCTGAATTCGATGCGATTGTCGTAGATGCTCACCAGCGGACCTGGCGTAAACGCCTGGATGTCCTGGTGCAACACCGAATTAACCAGCAGCTCGCGAACCGCACGTCGAGGATATGCATGCCCCACGCGCAGGTAAACGCCGCCTTCAGCCAGATCGCCCGTGGGCGTATTGCTGGCAATGTACGCTTCGGCCTTGGGCAACGCCGTGGCATAGCCCTCGTCGAATACTTCCTGATCTGCGATTTCATATGCGCCCCGGCCGGCGAAACGCACGATGCGAATCATGCGTCGGGCCAGCTCATCGAAGGCGCTGAGCTTCGTGGCAAGCAAGAGGGCACCCATTACGGTAATGGCATACAACCCGTCTTCCTGAGCGCGGATGATCTCGCGTTCTTCCAGGTCGGCCAGTAGGGCATCTTCTCCGGTGAGATTCCCCACATACGCGAGCCCGCCATTGGTGCGCCCGCTGCGCATGAGCGCTCGATAGGCCTCCAAGTTGAGCAATTCATGCAGCTGACGAGGCGAAACGCCTTCCATGGCAACGGAAAGCTCGCGATTCGGCCCCTGTACGCGATGCCATAGCTCTACCTCGCGCGGGCTTCCCACCTGCAGCTTCTTCGTCTTGTTGCCATGGCGCAGATAGGGCTTCCCATTGAAACGTACGGGATGACCTGCGGCAGCGTTGACCTTGAGCACCACGAATCGCTTACCCCATGCATCGAGCACATCGAACGAGAAGCGGGTGCCTTCCGAGAGGTTCGCCTTGAGCCAGGAAACGATCCTTTGCCCAGATGGAGACTTGGTTTCTGTAGGGCTAAACGAAGTGCCCACGAACTTATGGGAATTCGGACTAACGCCCCAGACGCAATAGCCATTGCCCCGGCCATGAAAGGCCGCGGAATTGGCGACAGCACACACGTCTTTCCCGATCTGCTGAACGTCGATTTCCGAGCCTACGAAGGCCAGCCATTCCGTATTGCTGGGATACCCCACAAGCGAATACAGAAGGTCCTCTGCATGAGTCGTTGTCACGATATAAAACCCCCTGCGGCGTTCCTGCACCTAGACATTTCGAGCAGATACGTGCGCAAACCCACCAGAGCCGTTCTAAGGCCCGTTTTTAGGTGAAAAGGTCTAGCACATCGTACCTACAAGGAAATAGCCCGTAGAAACGACGAGAAGGCCTTTGTATGTGCGCGGTGCACCCCACCAACCCCCGATGAGCTATTTGCGTGCGCCCATTTGCGAGTGGGATGCGGGCTATCTACCCAACCGGGTGATTGGGGCGGTTGTCATTTCAGGGACCCCAAGCCCCGCGTTTGATAAATAAGCGATAGTTAAGCCGCAAGTAGATGATACATTGCTGATTACTAATTGACAAGTAAAATTTGATGCAAATACCATCTCATTTCAACTATGCTGCTGAACAGGCCTTTTATACCGATTCTTTACGAGACGCCTTCTAAGATGCCGTAACCCCCACGCAGCGAATACGTACCCGATTTACCTAAAAACATGGGCTTAGAATCGATGGGTATCACAGGATTTTGTATCGTTTCACACATGATGTTTTCATTGACAATTTCATTATTCTCTCAATTGGAAACACCCTCCCCTACCCCCTCGAAACGCAAAAAGCCCCGCGGTATGCAACCGCGGGGCATAAGAAGGGTTCTTGATGCGCTTCAGGGAGCGAGAAAAGGCTAATTTACGGCCAGAACCGTCCGAGTGTCTTCGCGACCCAGAAACGAAGACGTCTAGCGCTCCTGAATGGGCACGTAAGGCGCCTCTGTCTTCTGCGTGCTCTTGTATGCGGGACGAATGATGCGCTTGCCGCTTACGATCTCTTCGAAGCGATGAGCGCTCCAGCCCGCCATACGCGCACAGGCAAACAGCGGCGTGAACAGGTCTTCCGGAATGCCAAGCATGCTATACACGAAGCCAGAATACATATCGACGTTCGCGCACATATCCTTGCGCGTGCCCTTCTCGCGAAGAATGACCTCGGGAGACAGGCGCTCGATAGCTTCGAGTAACTTGAACTCAGCCTCGAATTCGGTGCCGGCAGCCAGCTCGGAAGCATATTTCTTCAGCACCACGGCGCGCGGGTCGCTCTTGGTGTACACCGCATGACCCATGCCGTACACCAGGCCGCTGTGGTCGTAGGCCTGCTTGTTGACGATCTTCGCCAGATAATCGGCGACTTCATCGTCATTCTCCCAGTTCGAAACGTTCTGCTTGATTTCGGCCTGCATAGCGCGCACCTTGTGGTTCGCACCACCATGCTTGTGGCCCTTCAGCGAGCCCACAGCCGCCGAATACGCAGAATACGGATCGGTATCGGCGCTGGAAAGCAGACGCGACGTGAACGTGGAGTTATTGCCGCCGCCATGTTCCGCATGCAGGCAGAGCATGATGTCGAGCATGCGCGCTTCCTGGGGCGTGAATTCGCGGTTGGGGCGCAGCATGGAAAGGAACGTTTCAGCAGTGCTCTGACCAGGGATGAAACGATGCATGATCATCGACTCGTGATGATAGCGCGCGCGGAGTGCATAGTAAGAAAGCACGGCAACACGCGGAAGCTTCGAAATAAGCGAGATGGCCGTGGCAATTTCGTGCTCGTAGCTGCGGTCTTCCGCATGCTCGTCGTACGCATACAGCAGCAGAATGCAGCGCTGCAGGACGTTCATGACGTCGAGCGGCGTGTCCTTCATGATGATGGAAGCCGTAAAGCCATTGGGCAGGTCGCGGTTCGCATCGAGCGCGGCGATAAACTGATCAAGGCGCTCCTGCGTAGGCAGCTTGCCCATGAGCAGCAGGTATGCCACTTCCTCGTAGTTGTAACGACGTTCGCTGCCCGCATCGCCGATAAGGTCGTAGATATTGTAGCCGCGGAAGGTAAGGCGGCCGTCGTCGGCAATCTTGTCGCCATCGCTCATAACGTAGCCGTGTACGTTGGAGATATTGGTAATGCCGGCCACAACGCCCGAACCGTTGGCGTTTCGCAGGCCACGCTTTACGTCGTACCTGGTGTACCATGACGGGTCGATGGAATTAATGTCCGTGAAGTGGCGGTATAGTTCCAGCTTCTGATCTTCGCCCATAAGCATCCCTTCATCTACGGCGCTCCCTTGCACCGCGCATGCCAGCGTTTCAAGCCATTCTAACCGTTTCCCGGCGCACTTTACCGCACTATAGTAAAACGCAACAATGCTACACGAAGATAAAGAACGCCCCGCTTAGAGATACTCTAGGCGGAGCGAAAGAAGCAGTCGAATGGAGCGCTACGCCAAGCCAAGCGCCTGCATGACCAGCAGGATTACGGTAAGCACCACAACGATGGCCACCAGGAGCCACAAGAGCACCCGCATAACGGGACCTACGGCATATTTGCCCATCACATACTTATCGGCGGCGATGATGGCCATAAACGCCAGCAGAATGGGCAGGATGACGCCATTGATGAACTGAGCCATGATCATGACGCCCATTAGGTCCAGGTCGGGAATGAGCACGATGGCTGCGGAGAACACGATGATGCCCGTGATGAGGCCCTTGAAAATGGGTGCCTCCTTGAAGCTGAATTCCACACCCGCTTCCCAGCCAAATGCCTCGCACACGACAAACGCGCTGGTAAGGGGCAACACGCAAGCGGCCAGGAAGCTCGCGCCCACCAAACCCACTGCAAAGAGGATCTGCGCATACTGACCAGCAAAGGGCACCAGGGCGCTTGCCGCGTCGGCAGCGCTTTCCACGTGCACGCCCGCCGGGAACAGCACCGCACCCGTGGTTACGATGATGAACCAGGCCACAATACATGCCGCAACCGAACCGCTAACGGCATCAGCCCTGATGGCGAGCATTTCGTCCTCTTCCGTGCCCGTGCCCTTTTCCACGATATTGCTCTGGGCGTAGAACATCATCCACGGCGCAATGGTGGTACCAATCGTGGAGATAACCAGGCTAATGAAGTTCTGCGACTGGACAATCTGCGGCTGCACGGTAGAGAGGAATGCGCTGGGCCAATCGGGGTTCGCCATGAACGCGGCAATGATGTACGTGACG
Source organism: Denitrobacterium detoxificans (assembly GCF_015062615.1). Taxonomy (GTDB): domain Bacteria; phylum Actinomycetota; class Coriobacteriia; order Coriobacteriales; family Eggerthellaceae; genus Denitrobacterium; species Denitrobacterium detoxificans_A. The sequence goes on along the minus strand of NZ_SUUH01000002.1, from coordinate 45,286 downwards.
AACACGAAGGAGATAATGAGGAAGATGCGCTCGACGCGCTGGTAGTTACCACCGCTTACCAGCAGCCATACCGCCAGCGCCGACACGACGACCGACACCCACGTGGGGATGCCGAACATGCCACAGCCAGCAGCAATACCCGCGAACTGGGAAAACGTGGTGCACACGTTGCCGATGAGCAGGGCCAGCATGGCCAAGGCCGTGGGACGAATGCCAAAGCGCTCGCGCACGAGGGCCGCGAACCCCTTGCCCGTTACGGCACCCATACGGCCCGCCGTAAGCTGCACAACCACCAGCAGCACGCACATAACGGGAATGATCCACAGGCATGCAAAGCCGAATTCGGCGCCCACCGTGCTATACGTGGCAATGCCACCTGCATCGTTGCCGGCCATGGCCGTAATAATGCCCGGGCCCATGGCAGCGAGCACGACGGCCAGGCGACTTTTCTTCTTTATGGGAGAAGCAGGCGCATTTGCATCGCGCAAGATATCCTCGCCACGCTCAGCGCGTTCGGCCAGTACCTCTTCCGTAGTCTTGATTGCACTCATACCCTACCCCGCATATCCCGCGATATGCAGCACCACCAGGGTATATGCAATAAGCGCAACGATTCCGATGATGGAAAGAAGCGCACCGCGGGTGAAATTATCGCTCTTTGTTTCCTCGACATCGTCCTCGATAACGTCAATGGCGTCGTCGAAGGTTACGATGCCCAGCATTTCGCCGCGCTCGTCGACCACGGGAATAGCCCACAAGTTGTACTTCGAAATGCTCTCGGCAACCTCGTCTTCCGATTCATCAGGCAAAACAGTGATGAGGTCGTCGCTGAACATGATGTCGGCGAGCTTCGTTTCGGGCTGGGCGAGCACCAAGCTACGTACTGAAAGCACACCCGCGAGTTTGCCGTACTCGTCGTTCACGTACAGATAGTGGATGCTGGGGAAATCCTCGGGCAGATGGCGCAGGGCTTCGATCGCATCGGCCACCGTGTCGCCGGCCTGCATGGCAACCACCTGCGTAGTCATCATGCCACCTGCGGTTTCATCGCGATAGCCCAGCAGGTTGCGAATATCGGCAGCATCTTCCATACCCATGAGTCGCAGCAGGCGCTCGGCCTTTTCGTAAGGCAAATCGCGCACGATATCGGCGGCGTCGTCGGGCTCCATGCTGCCCAGCAGCTTACTTGCGCGGGCGTCATCGAGGTCGTCGAGGGTGTCGGCCTGGTACTCGTCTTCCATTTCCGAAATGGCATCGCTAGCACGCTCGTCGTCGAGATGCTCGAACACCGCAGCGCGCTGAGCAGGATCGAGCTGTTCCAGAATGTCGGCCACGTCGGCGGGATGCAGCTCGTTCAAACGCGTGTGCGTAACGGAGAGCTGCACCTTCGAGAGGTCGCGGTCGAGTAGGTCCATGTAATTCCAGGCAATGATCTGCTCGTCGATGCGCTTGCCCACAAGCTTCGCACATCCAGCGACAGCGCGCTCGATCCAAGGGGCCAAGCCGCGAAGAATGCCACGAATACCCACTTCAGCGCCCAGGAGACGGAGCTGAGTACCGCTTTCCGACAGCTTGAGGTCGTTTACGCGCACGACTTTCATGCCATGCGTGTCTACAATCTGACGATCCATGAGGTCGCGCGCCAGAAGGACTTCCTGAGGCTGCAGATAGCTAAAGCGAATGCCCGTAGAAGGCACAGCAAGGCGCACGGCGTCGCCATCGTAGCGATCGACGTACTTGCGCCAACTAATCATAAATGGCACGTTACCCGGCCCCTTAAAGGCCAAGCTCGTGACGCGAGGGAACACCTCGCCCGTTTGGATTGCCAGGTCGGAGATAGATCCGATACGCTCGCCATCTTCATCGAAGACAGGGCGACCCAGCATCTGAGAAAGATAGAGCACGCTTCCTCCAAATGTCGTTATGCGGCTGCCGCTGAGGCAGCCACGGAGGGCGTGCCGGAGCGGCTAACTACTAAGAGGTTTGGATTTTCGAACCTTCAAGTAATAACCTTCCATTGTTCCAATACATGCAGGTATGGGCACTATGCTTCGCTTTGGAAGCCGAGCCGCAATCGCTCGCCGCCCTACCACCTGGCAAGACGACGTGCGGTTCGCACCCGCGCAGGAAACTGTAACAGATGCGCTTGTGAAGTGCAGCAAATATTTCCAAAAAGCGTGTTGACTCCTTTTCGCGAACTGTTAATATACCTTTTGCTGCTTCAAATGCGCCGTTACCTCAGCTGGATAGAGGGACTGACTACGAATCAGTACGTCGGGGGTTCGAATCCCTCACGGCGCACCATTTAGCATTGTAAAGCTCCTGTTCGCAGGGGCTTTTTTGTTTTCCCGGACGGCGCTGGGGGCGCGGGGCGCGGGGGATCGTCCCGATCGCCGCCCGTCCGCATGCGCCCCGCCGGACACCCGCTCCGCTGCTCGCGTGGTTTCGGCCCCACACGGGCCGAAACCTACGCTCGTGCGCTCGCTGGTTCATGCCTTTACTTTGCGCTGCCCAGGGTTGTCCGCGGATTTGCGTGAGGCTTCGCCTCCCGCTCTCCGCGGCAACCCCGGGTTCAGCGCTATTTAGTGCTTTCACAGTGGTCCTACGGGGCGCATGCGGACGGGCGTGACCCGTTCATGTCAATCACAGTGCCTCCTACGGGGACCACGCCCCCAGCGCAACCCGATTGGAGAAAAACCCCCGGAAGGAGCTTGCGAGTCTGACTGGACGCGGGGATTCGAGCCCTCGCCGACTTGTGGGGACCTGGGGAAAGTGTGTGAGCTGGCCAGCTTCGCTGGCGGCGCCTTTTACTGGCTTTTCGCGTAATCGCGAAAAGCAGAGCGGAGTTGGAAGATTGACCCTTCCCGCTTGTCGGCTACGCCGACTACGCCTCCACGGGTTGCGGGACATAGAAACAGCCTGACCTGCGACGCAAAAACGCCCTCGTCGCAATGACGAGGGCGTTAAGCATGCGAGCCATTAGAACGGACTGCTACGCTTCAGCTTGCTGCATGGCACCGGAAGCGGGCATGCGACGCGTGAGAAGGTAGAAGAAAGGCGTATCGCAGGCCGCGAGGACCAGCTTGATGAGGTACTGGCCCACCATCATGGCGCCCAGAGCGGGGAGCATGGCGGGGTCGAAGAGCCAGCCGAAGCCGATGCCGAAAGCGATACCCACAAAGACAACCGTGTCGATGATCTGGGACGTCATGGTCGAGGCATTATTCCAGAGGAATCGGAGCTTTTCGTTGCTCGTGCGCGCAAGGACGTTGTCGCGAATCTTGTGGAAGACCCACACGTCCCAGGACTGGGAAAGGAAGTACGCCGTCATGCTGCCAATAACGAAGATGACGTTCTGACCCAGGAGCATGTCGTAGGATACCTGCATCTCGGCATTTGCCGCAGGCAGATACTGGGTAAGCAAGATGAGACCCGTTGCCAAAAGCTGGCACACGAAGCCCCAGTTTACGACCGTCTGAGCAGCCTTGCGCCCCCAGATTTCACCGATAACGTCGGTCATGAGAAAGGTAATGGCGTAGCAGAGCGCTGCGCCCGGTAGCGTAATAGTGCTGCCGAACAGGGGAATCCCCGTTTGAATGGTCTTTGCGGTCACGACGTTGCTCACCACGAGCGACACCGCGAACACCATGCCGCAAAGCATAAGGTTCTTGTTCGTCTTCTTCACTTTTCATTCCTTAGTTTTGATGTAGCTGGATAATTGCGAACAGCTGCTCGCCGAAACGAGCCTGCGAAGTATATCACCCACGTATGGAGGCGCTATGTGCTCCCCCTCCATGGTTATCCCGCTCGCGCATACGACCGAGCCCGCAACGTTGTCCCGCTCGCGCATGCGCCCCGTGGCCGTCGTCTGGACACCCGCTCCGCTGCTCGCGTGGTTTCGGCCCCGCACGGGCCGAAACCTACGCTCGTGCGCTCGCTGGTTCATGCATTTAAAAGGGTTGCTTGGCTAAGCCAAGCAACTTCATTTTTTGTTTTCACAGTGTCCTGACGACGGCCACGGGGCGCATGCAAACATTAGAGGTGGGCACATGGTTCCATCCCGCTCGGCGCGTGGCGCCTCGCCTATCGGGTAGGCACATGGGTCCGTCCCGCTTGGCGCAGAGCGCCTTCGCTGCCATGGTTGGGCTCATTGCAGCCGTCACTGGTCGCAATTTCTGCGCGGGGACCCTTGGGAAGTGTCGGAAATTTGAAGGTCTGAATAAATCCGCGAAAGCCGTTGACACGAGCGGATATAACGGGCATTATATTCCTCGCTGATTTACTTGCGCCGTTACCTCAGCTGGATAGAGGGACTGACTACGAATCAGTACGTCGGGGGTTCGAATCCCTCACGGCGCACCATTTAGCATTGTAAAGCCCCTGTTCGCAGGGGCTTTTTTGTTGCCATAAACTAACGACGCCCGGCTTTGCTACAAGCCGGGCGTCGTTTTGCATCGCTTATTCTGCATAAGGAACGGGATCCTCGGTCCCGTTAGCACGAAAAGCGGCAATGCGATCGAGACACGTGGCACACGTACCGCAGGGGGCCTCCCCACCTTCATAGCACGACCACGTAAGCTCATACGGCACGTCGAGCGACAAACCACGCTCGACCACCTGGGCTTTCGTACAATTAACGAACGGCGCAACCAAATGCACGTTACCATAGGTACCCACGCTGAGCGCCTTGTCCATAGCCTGCGTAAAAGCCGGGGAACAATCGGGGTAGGCATCCCCCGCCGCATCGTCTGCATGGGCGCCCAAATAGATATCGCACGCCTCATCCGGGAACAAGGACATGGCTAGAGCACCCGCCGCAGAAAGCATAAGGCCATTGCGGAAGGGGACGTAGGTATTCGGGCGGCCATTCTCGTCAATCTGCTTCGCATACGTGCCATGCGGCACTTGCTGCGAACTATTCGCCAGCATGGCACTATCGGAATACTGCATGATACCCGCCAGATCGGGCGTGTAGTGACGAACGCCATAGTGCTTGGCCACAGCATCGGCCGCACGCAGCTCACGATCGTGGCGCTGCCCATAGAAGAACGAGACGCTCGCCACGTTTTCAGCACCCAGCTTGTCTACTGCCAGGCCCAGACACGTAGTGGAATCCACCCCGCCGCTGGAAAGGACAAGCGCCCGCTTCGCCGCAGGGCTCATCGGGCACCATCGCCCTTGTCCAGGTCGGACAGCTGCGCAAACATGCGCTCACGCGCAATTTCCTGATAGCCGAAATCGGGGTGAGCCCAGTTCGCAAACGGGTAGATGGAAATGCCGCCACGCGGATAAAACATGCCACGCACCTCGATGTACTTCGGCTCCATGAGCTTTACCAGGTCGTTTACGATAATGTTGCACACATCCTCATGAAAATCGCCATGGTTGCGGAAGCTGAACAGGTACAGCTTCAGCGCCTTGCTCTCGACCATGCGCACGTTGGGAACATAGTTAATGTAAAGCGTGGCGAAATCCGGCTGACCCGTAATAGGGCACAACGTGGTGAATTCCGGGCAGCGGAACGTGACCATGTAGTCACGATCGGGATGCTTGTTTTCGAACGTCTCCAATACCGAAGGGTCATAATCGGTGGCGTACTTCGTGCCCTGGTTACCCAGCAGCGTGATGCCCTCAATTTCCTTTTCGCGCATACGCGCTCCTTTCAAACGCAGAGCGCGCAGCCGCGGTTATTCCCGCACGCTGCGCGCCTATCTTTATTCCGCTATCTGCGGAAACCGTTACATTAACCGAGCTTCGAGGTGAGAAGCTGGTTGATGAGCTTGGGGTTACCCTGCCCCCGCGTGGCCTTCATGCACTGCCCCACGAAGAAGCCAAGCAGACCCGTCTTGCCGCCACGATACGCCTCGACCTTGTCGGGGTTGGCGGCGAGCACTTCATCGACGATAGCCTCCAAGGCACCAGTATCGCTTACCTGCTTCATGCCGCGCGCTTCCACGATGGCAGCCGGGTCGGCGTCTTCATCGAGAATGGCCTGCAGCACTTCTTTGCCCTGCTTGCTAGACAGCTCGTCGGCTGCAAGCATGCCAACCAGTGCGACCATACGCGCGGGCGTAAGGACGTTCGCATCGATTTGCTCGCCATTGTTCAGGCGGGCCGCAATGTCATTGATAAGCAGGTTGGCCAGGGGCTTCGCGAATTCAGGCTTGCATTCCGGCAGCGCCATGCAGTCCTCGAAGAACGCTGTGGTAGCACGATGTTCCACCAGATGACGGGCGTCGTAGCTGGAAAGGCCGAAGCTCTCCTTGAAACGCGCAGCCTTCTGATCGGGCAGCTCGGGGAGCTTGGCGCGCACGCGCTCGATGAATTCGTCGGAGAGGTCGTACGGCGCCAGGTCGGGGTCGGGGAACATGCGATAGTCGTCGGCCGTTTCCTTCACGCGCATGACGATGGTGCGCTTGGCGGACGGATCCCAATGACGCGTTTCCTGGTAGATGATGCCACCCTCTTCGAGCACCTCTGCCTGACGGCAAATCTCGTAGGCCAGGCCGTCGTGCAGGCTCTTGAAGCTGTTGATATTCTTGAGCTCGGTCTTCGTACCCAGCTGCGTGGTGCCACGGCGACGCAGGCTGATATTGCCGTCGGCGCGCAGGCTACCCTCTTCCATGCTGCAGTCGGAAATGCCAATGGCCAGGAAGATCTGACGTAGCTTCTGCATAAACAGACGCGCCTCTTCCGGCGTACGCAGGTCGGGCTTGGTAACCAACTCGATGAGCGGCGTACCTGCGCGGTTGTAATCGACCAGGCTCTCCTTAGCGCCCTCGATGCGGCCTTCCGCACCACCCACGTGAATCATCTTGCCAGCGTCTTCCTCCATGTGGATGCGCTCAATGCCCACGTGCGCACGGTAGCCATCGGCCGTACGCGTGATGTTTTCGACCTGCTCGCCTTCCGCGAGCTCTTCCAGGTTGTAGCGCTCGGAAGCGCCGCGGCCATCGACGTCGAGGTCGAGCCAGCCGCGCATGCAGAATGCCTTGGGGCCCTGCGTGGTCTGGAAGTTCTTCGCCATGTCGGGGTACATGTAACCCTTGCGGTAGAACATCGTGTGCTTTTCGATGTCGCAGTTCGTAGCAAGACCGGCAAGCACGATATTTTCGATAGCGGCCTTATTGGGCACCGGCAGGGCACCCGGCAGGCCCAGGCACACCGGACAGGTATGGGTATTGGGTTCCGCGCCGAATTCCAGCTTGCAGCCACAGAACATCTTGGTTTCCAGCTTGGTGAGCTCACAGTGCACTTCCAGGCCGATTACGGCTTCCCAGTCGCGCAGCACTTCTTCCATGCTCTTCATTAGCGACCACCCTCCTCTTCAGCGAACGCAGGCGCCACAGGAGCGGGGCCATAGATGGATTCAAGCGCGGAAGCGACGCGCAGCATATTGGCATCATGGAACGCCGGAGCGATAAGCTGGGCACCCACCGGCAGGCCCGTGTCCTCCCCCAGCCCAATAGGCATATTCATGCCGCCATTACCAGCAATGTTGATGCTGATGGTGAAGATATCGGACAGGTACATGGTGGTGGGGTCGCTTACCTCGCCGAACTTGAAGGCAGTACGGGGAGACACCGGCGCGAGAATGCAATCGACCTGCTCGAACGCACGCGTGTAATCCTGCGTGATGAGCGTACGCACCTGCTGCGCGGGATAGTAGTACTTGTCGTACACGCCCGAAGAGAGCAGGTAGCTACCCAGCATGATGCGGCGACGCGCCTCGGGGCCAAAGCCCTTCGCGCGGCTCGCTTCGTACTGGCTGCCCAGATCGTGATGACCGGGGTCGCGGTACCCGTAGCGCACGCTGTCGAAACGCGACAAGTTGCTGAACGCCTCGCACGGACCGAGCACGTAATAGGCGCTCATGGCCGCCGCGGCGTTGGGAAGCTCGACTTCCACCAGCGTGGCGCCCGCAGCTTCCAGCTTGGCAGCTGCAGCCTCGATGGCGCTGCGTACTTCCGAGGTAAGGCCCTGAGCCTGCATGAAGGCAGGCACGATGCCAATACGCATGCCCTGCACGCCCTGGTCGAGGTTGGCCGTGAAATCGATGGCGCATTCCTGGCTGGTGCAATCGAGAGGATCGCGGCCGGAAAGCGCATTGAGCGTAAGCGCCGCATCGCGCACGTTGCGCGCGAACGGACCCACCTGGTCGAGCGAGCTGCCAAAGGCAACCACGCCGTAGCGACTTACCACGCCATACGTGGGCTTCACGGCTACGACGCCGCAGAAGCTGCCGGGCTGGCGGATGGAACCACCCGTGTCGCTGCCCAGCGTGACGCAGGCCATGCCCGCGGCCACCGCAGCCGCGCTGCCGCCGCTGCTGCCGCCGGGAACGCGCTGCAGATCCCAGGGGTTCTTCGTGGTGCCAAAGGCGCTGGTTTCCGTGGAGCTGCCGAACGCGAACTCGTCCATGTTCAGCTTGCCCAGGGGTAGGCCACCCGCATCGAGCACGCGCTGCACGCACGTGGCGGTATAAGGCGACACATAGTTTTCAAGCATACGGCTGGAGCACGTAGTATGGGTACCCAGCTGATTCATGTTGTCCTTGAAGGCGACGGGCACGCCGGCCAGGGGACCCAGTTCGTCGAAGGTGCCCGCAGCGATAGCGGCATCCACGGCGCTTGCGGCTTCGCGCGCAGCGTCGGCCGTAACTTCCAGGAATGCGTTCACCTGAGCGTCGACGCGCTCGATGCGCTCGAGCGAGCTGTCGGCAATCTCGCGCGCAGAGAACTCGCCTGCACGCAGGCCCGCCTGGATTTCAGCGATATTCATGCTAGAAAACGACATTTTAGGCCTCGCCTCCCAGAATCGAGGGAATGCGGAAGGAGCCGTCCTGCTGCAAGGGCGCGTTGGAAAGCGCCTGCTCCTGCGTGAATCCGGGCACTTCCACGTCTTCGCGCATCACGTTGGAAAGGTCACCAATGGGATGGAACGTGGGCTCCACGCCATCCAGGTCGTATTCCGTGATGGGCTTCAGGCTATCGATGATGGCATTGAGGTCCTGCGTCATCTGCGGAAGCTCTTCATCGGTAAGCCCGATGCGCGCATATTCCGCAATGGCGCGGACGTCTTTTTCCGTGACATGCTGGGTCATAGATGTCCCTCCGATGCAAATTATATTCGGTGGAAACTATAGCAAAGAGGGCAGCCCAGCGCCGCAAATCCAGCGAATCGCCCCAATGTGGGCACCTTGCGCAAGCGCAATGCGGTGCGCTCGGCAAAAGCAGGACGCTCAAACGGCGCACGAGGCACGAAAATGGGCCGCCCAGTGCAACGCACCGAACGCCCCGAAAGCTGGCGTTATACGCGATTCTGCGCGCTTACACGTTGAATTTGAAGTGCATGACGTCGCCGTCTTGCACCACGTAATCCTTGCCTTCCTGGCGCAGACGACCCGCGGCACGGCAACCTGCTTCGCCCCCCAGCTCGCTATAGTCTTCGAAGCTGGCGGTTTCAGCCTTGATGAAGCCTCGTTCGAAATCGGAATGGATAACGCCTGCGGCCTGGGGCGCCTTCGCGCCCACGCGCACCGTCCAGGCACGGCTTTCGGTTTCGCCGCTGGTGAAGAAGCTCTGCAGGCCCAGAAGCGCATACGCCTCGCGCACCAGGCGCGCCAGGCCGCTTTCGGAAAGGCCCATGGCCTCCAGGTACTCCGCGGCTTCGGCCTCATCGAGTTCGGCCAGGTCGGCTTCCACTTTCGCGGAAATGGGCACGGGAACCGTGCCATCGATTTCGGGCAGCTCGGCATCGAGGGCGTCTTCGTCGACGTTGGCGATGTAGAGCATGGGCTTCATGGTAAGCAGGCACAGATCGCGGATGCTGTCGGCCTCTTCGTCGGAAAGGCCCAGCGTACGTGCGCGATGGCCCTCGTTCAGACCCTCATAGACCTTCTTGGCCGTTTCCAGGCGCAGAGCGAGGCTCTTATCGCGCTTGGCTTCCTTTTCCAGGCGGCTCATGGCCTTTTCCAGCGTGCCCATATCGGCCAGGATAAGCTCGGTCTTGATCGTTTCCACGTCGCTAGCTGGGTTAACCTTGCCAGCTACATGCACGACGTCGGGATCGGAGAAGAAGCGCACGACCTCGCAGATGGCATCGGTTTCGCGAATGTTGGCCAGGAACTGATTTCCCAGCCCCTCGCCCTGGCTTGCACCTGCAACCAGGCCGGCGATATCGACGAATTCCACGGTGGCGGGCACGATGCGCGCAGGGTGGTCGATTTCAGCCAGACGATTCAAACGGCTATCGGGAACAGGCACGATGCCAACATTGGGTTCGATGGTGGCAAACGGATAATTCGCGGCAAGACCGCTCTGATTGGTAAGCGCGGTAAACAGCGTGGATTTGCCAACGTTGGGCAGGCCCACAATACCGATAGAAAGCGACATGTGTACTCCTCTGTTGAACGCAATGCGCCCATAATAGCACGCAAAACGAGTACACGAGGATTCCGACGCGTCTCCTGCGCGCCGATCACACGGATTCAAATGAAGGTAAGCCGCGCGGCCCGTCAGCGCCGTCTATCAGCTTGGCGCAAGCGCGTACCAGACGGAGGCACCAGCGCGCCAGCCAACGCTCAACAAGTAGTCATTTTCCGTCTGAGAGACCGTGTAATTGAATGCTCCCACATCTGCATTCGGGTTGACCTGGCATAACACCTCGACACCATGAGCGTCATCGGAATACCAGCCAATGCCCTCGTCGTTGCAACCCGCAGCGATGTACGCATCGCGATCCGTCTCGCTCGTGGTGTAGAAATGCTCGCCGGCCACGGCATCGTACAGGCGATATACGGGCGTGGAGCTCGAAGTGGGCGCCGTCCAACCAATGCCCTCGTACGTCCAACCCGCAGCTTCGACTTCAGCGGCCTCATGCGGGTCGGCAGTATAGAAATGCTCGCCGGAATTAGGGTTGTACAAGCGATGCAAAGCGACAGGAGTCGAATCGTATTCACCTGCGGAAACAATTTGGAATTGCCCCTTAAGCGTACCCGTGTAATTGCCTTCGCCCGTAGCCGTGACCGTAGCCGTTCCAACGGTGTTGTTGCCAGCATACGAAAGCTCGAAATCGCCTTCTCCCAGGGCGCCCAGCGCGCCATCGGTAATGGAAACGGCCGGCGTTACCGCAGATCCCGCGTACGTTTGCGGCGCGATGGTCGCCATGGTGCACAGGGCGATGTCCCTAGGCGACACCGTGAAGGTCAGCTCTTTCGCAGCAGTTGCCGTGGCACCCGTTTCACCTGCCCAAACGTAGCCTTCATCGAGTTCCGCAACCAACGTGTACGAACCGGCATTCACTGCCATGGCATTGCCGGCGTCATCGAACGCGAGCGTGGCGTTAACGCCTCCAGACGATGTTGAATCCCCCGAGCTTCCTGACGAAGGCTCCGACGTGTAATATGCCTGCTCGGAGGTCGCCCGGAGATGATAGCCCTCGCCTGCGGAAACGCCAATTTGAGCCTTACCGTTGTACACAAGGTCACGCACGGCAATGGGGACTTGGGCCGTCTTGGGCTCGTCGACCGGAGTGCTATCGAGCTCGAACGTCGCGCCCACTGTAACGTCGCTGGCAGGCATGCTAAACGACCAGGTCCCAGCCGTTTCGGTCACCTGATGAGTACCCGTGCCATCCGTATACGTAACGCTGGCAACCTTGTAGTTTTCATACGGCTGCGGATTGACCGTGATGGTAGCGCCCTGTGCGGCAACCACAGGGTTCGCCTGGATAGTGCCATAGGAAACCGCAGCTAAACGCACGTTATACGTGGTCGGCGGCGTTTCGGAGACCGTAAAGTTCACCTGCTTGATGCCCTTGAAGTTGCCCGTCGCGCCGGCAATGCCATCGGCCACGAAAAGTGCCGTGTACGAACCAGGCTCCGTGGGAAACGCGCTCAGCTGGGTCGTGCTGCCAGACGTATATGTAACCGTGAAATCGCTGGTAGGAACGGCAAGGGGCGTTCCCGTAGACGTGGTGAAGGTGAGCTGCGGAGAATGCGATGCCGCGGCCTGCGCCTCTTCGGGCGTGTAGCTAGCAGACAGCGTGGTCGTGCAACTGGAAATGTCGGCCGGCGAAATGGTGAACGAAAGGTCCTTTGCCGCCGTCGTACCATCCGACCAGGAGAAACCCGAATTCAGTGTGGCCGTTACCGGATAGGTGCCAGCATTCGTGCCAATGGCATCGCCACCGGTGATCGTAGCCTGGGTCGTGGCCCCTGCCGTAGCGGAAAGCGTATAGCCCGTACCGCCGCTCATGCCCACCTGAGCTGCGCCATTGTACGTAAGGTCGATCGAAGAGGGAGGATTGACGGGAGTGGTAGACGCCGACTTGAACGTTGCGCGCACCGTAACGTTATCGGCTGGCATGGAGAATGCATACCTACCCGCCGTATTTACCGAGCAGTCGATGGAACCCACCGTTTCGCCCTCAACGGAAACGGAATCGACTGTGTAGCCATTCTGAGGCGTGGGGACGAACGTAATTTCGTCGTCCTCATAGCCTGACGTGGGAAGATACTGAATCGATCCACCCGAACCGGCATACGACGTGATGGTATACGAGGTGCCAGTTCGCTGAATAAACAGCGGCGTAAGGATTGCGTAGATGGTGCCCGCCGACGCCTGGCTAGCTGCATTGGAACCAAGCATTGCGTAGATGTCGGGCATCGTGAAGTGAAAAACATTCTTGGAATCCCTCGCGATCACGTAATCGTCCACGGGGTTAAGCGTGGCCTCCGCCGCGCCCGCAAAGGAAACCCTGATGCAGTCATATGCATCGGGAAGCGTGTAGCCCGTATTAGGCGTTACGTGCACATACACCGTCTCGCCCGCAGCCGCGGCGGCAATCGCATGCTCGCCTGCAAGGTCGCTCGTATACGTGATGTCGCCATACGCGGAAGATCCCGACGTCATGGTGTAAAACTTGAATTGCGTCGCGTTGTCGGTAACCGTCTGACCTGCGTCAACATACGCATACGCCCGTTCCGCCGGAACGATAGGAGTCATGGCAACGGCCATGATTATCGCCAGCAGCACACCCAGAATGGCACGCGCAATGCGCTGGCTCGAAAGGGGGTCAGCCGCGGCTTCGCAGGCAGGACGACCATGCGAAGCCGCAGGTCGCACGGGGATATAGCTCGCACAGGAAACATGGCGCCATCGACGCCGAGTGCGCCTTTTGCGCACGTCGGACGGCTTTTCCGAAGCAGCATGAGCGAACGTGTTCATTACGTCCCCCTATTCCCCCAAACGCATTGCGGCATACACCCCACACGGCCGCACATGCGGAAATTACTACCGCAATTCTATCAAATTCGAAGGTGCGCTTCTAGGGTTCAATCAGGCAAAAGGCCAGGTGGGAAGGCATGTTTGGTTCAAGCGGGGTGGATGACCCAAAAGAAATGCACCTCCCCTCTCCCCCACGTTTTCACAAAAATGCGCTGATGGCTCGTTCCCATACCCACCAATTTGAAAAAAGGTAAAGCGACAAAAATAACGATTTGATAACCACCCGTAAGAACGCACCCCTCCCACCCCCATTCGCGACACGCAAAAACGCCCCAGACGAATCTGGGGCGAAAACGCAAAACTCGGTATATCGTGCGGGAGGATTTACGCCAGCAGCGGCGTAAGGGGACCCTGCGAAAGCACGGATACGAAATGCGTTGCACGCGAGATGGCCGTATACAAACGACGGCGCGCAAGCGGCGTGTCGGGATACACCGAATCCTGGGCATCGGGCACGATGACGGCGTCGAATTCCAGACCCTTGGCCAGCGGCAAATCGATAAGCACAACGCCCGCAGCTGGCAGGCTGGCATTCGGGCGCATGAGCACGATATCGCCCTCGCCTGCCTCGTCGGGCTTACGTGCGCCCAGCTCACGAGCGAGCCAACGCACGCGATCGTGGCTTTCCGCAACAATGGCCGTAAGGCCACCACGCTCTCGCGCAACCTCAATCTGAGCGCGCAGCGCAGCCAGATACTCAGCGGCATCGCGCGAACACGCCTGAATGGTGGGCGCCTGCCCCTCGCGTTGCACCGATGTCGCCTGGATATCACTGCCATGCACCAAGCCGCAGAACAGGCTGGTGATTTCGGGGGTTGAACGATAGCTGGTGAGCAGGCGGCATTCGCTCACCTCGCCTTTAGCCCGCGCAAAAACCTCGCGAATCTTGGGGAAGGTAGCAGTGTGCTCGCGAATGGCCTGGTGCTCGTCGCCCAGCAGCAGAAAATGCGCATTCCCAAACCAATGAGCCAAGACCATGAGCTGGGCTTCCGTATAATCCTGGACCTCGTCGACCATGACGTAGCGCGCGCTGCGGCACCCCGTGCCCGCAAATCGCGCCTTCAGGTAGAGCCACTCAACGGCACTCACCGTGGGCTGCCCCGTAACGCGCATGCCAATGCGGTCGAAACGCAGCCACTCCAAATTTTCGATGGCCTCGTGTGCTACGGCATAGCGCGCCTGCACGTACTCTTTAGCCAGGTTGACGGTCTCTTCCTGCGTGGAAGGCGCAATGGCGCTGCCAAAATAGCGCACCATGTCGTCGACGTCGAGTGAGAGCATTTCGTCGTGCAGTGCTTCGTCGTGAGCCATGGAGTCGAACCTGCGATCCAGGCGATCGTGCAGCTCCTCGACCATGAGGCCGCTAAAGCGCGGGCCTACAGGAACATGCTCGTACTTGCGAGCAGCCGACTGCACTTGCGACGCTTTGAGCAGCACCGTTCCATCGACGGCGATTTCTCGGAAGTCATGAGGATCGAGCGTAAGGCCCGGCAAGGCATCGGCAATGCCCTGAAGCACCGTGGGGGCGGTATCCTCGCCCATGCCGCGATCGGCAAGCCCCTGGCTCTCCACGAAAGAGCGCCAGGTGAAGATCTGGGGGTTCTTCTCACCCATGCTGGGCAGCACGTCGTCGATGTAACGACCAAACACGGGATTAGGAGTAAACAAGTACACCTGATCGGGCGTAAGGTTCTCGCGGTTGCGATACAACAAGTAAGCGATACGCTGCAGCAGCACCGACGTCTTTCCGCTACCGGCGATGCCGTTTACCACCAAGGCCGGTACGTCCTCATGACGCACGACCTCGTTCTGCTCGCGCTGAATGGTGGCGGTAATGGCATGCAGCTTCTCGGAGTGACGCGACCCAAGCGCCTTCAGCAGCAGGGGATCCTCGATAGCCACCGTAGTATCGAAGTAGGCGTTCAGCGTGTCGCGCGTGATATCGAACTGACGTCGCAGCTTCAGATTGGCGTGAATGGTGCGACCGTTCGCCTCGTATTGCGTGGCGCCGTTGCTCTGGTTGTAGTACACCTCAGCCACGGGGCTTCGCCAGTCTACGATAAAATGACGGCGCGTCTCGTCGGCGATGCCCACGCTGCCCAGGTAAATGCTGCGCGCAGGGGCGCCTTCCTTCAGCTGCAAGTCGATGCGCGCGAAGTACGGCTGGCGCATGAGCATTTCCGCACGACGCAGGGTTTCCTCGGCAGCGTTCGCCGTGCGCTGGTACCCCGCAATGATGCTGTTCATGGCTTCGAGCTCGATCATCGTTTCGGCCGTATGATCGACCTCGGCGAAGTCGAGCGACCGCTCATCGCGCATGCTGCCCAAATCGCGCGTTGCTTCCTCGCTCGTTGCGCGAATCTTCTTGAGCTGTGCATTGCGAATGCCACACAGCTTTTCATAGGTGTGCGTAAGATGCTCTTGCTCTTCGGTAAATACGGCGTCGTCCACGAGAACCGTCCTTTCAGAAAAATTGAGCATACTAGTGTATCGAACGCTCTCGCGGCGCGCAAACGGACGTAGTTAGAGTTAGTCGAACATAGCGCAATATGAGCACAATAGGGCCTTAGACGGCCCCAGGTTGCCGCTGACGCACTGCACTATACCTGGGTTCGGCACCGCATGCGCCCAGCACCAAGCGGGACGCGTCAGGGAACATGCAGGATTCTTACTCCCCGTCGAAGAGATTTCGAATGCCGACGACGACCTGCTCGCTGCCGGCGTTCAAACGCACGATCTTCACGCCCACGCGCCTCGTAGGGTCATCACCCGCCAAACGATACGTAGCGTAGAACACGTCATGCTCGCTCAGTTCGCGACTCATCCCCTGACGGGAAAAGACCGCAAGGAACGAATCGAGGTCATCCGCATGAATGCGCAAAGGGGCATCGTTTTGCGCCGCCTCGAAGAATCGCTCGCCATGACGCTGCACCGCCAGCTCTTCGCCTTCTGTATTCAGGCTGTACTCGATAAAGCCCTCCGATACCAAGTCGACGTAGTAAATCTTGAAATAGTCAGCTGTCAGTGCACGCACGACGCCCGCATAGGTAGCCCCCTCGTCCACCTCCGACACCGACAAAACCACGGCGACAATGGCTGTCTTCCCCGTCACCGGGTTAGAACGCACGTACCGTATGAAAGAGTGCACGGTGGAACCATCGGGCATCGTCTCGTCAAAGAAGACGCGCCCCCGTTCCCTGCAGCATTGATTGACGATGTGAACGAACGACGAGTCAGAGTCGAAGGGCTCCCCCGTATAACCTGGCGAAGGATTACCAATGTCAACCCCGTAGAATCTTTTCAGGAAGTCACGATACGACTGATTAGAGCGTGCATACTCGATAGAGTCGCCGTCCACTTCGATGACGCCCATAGGCAGCACATCAAAGTACTTGCGTAAGGCATCCTCCTCGTTCGCCATAACAGCAAGATCGTACAGATTCAAACGACCGATGGTGTCGTAGTAATCCGACTCGGCGGGATTCTCGAATCCAATTTGAATACCACGTTCGTACCGATTGCATATCTCCTCGAACGACACGGGACGACAAAATAGAAAACCTTGGAGCTTCGAGCAACCTACTTCCTGCAAGAATCGCTTCTGTTCTTCCGTCTCCACGCCCTCGCAGAGCGTATCGATTCCCAGCGACGTAGCCATTTTCACGAGCTCCGCAAGCACGGTTTTCGCGCTATCGCCCTCACTGAGCCGACGCATGAAGCTCATATCGAACTTGATGAGATCGAATTCCACGCTCTGGAGCACGTCCATAGAGGAATATCCGCTCCCGAAATCGTCCATCCACACGGGGAAGCCCATAGCACGCAAGCGCTTAACCTGTTCGTTCATAAACTCAAAATCACTACCGAGAATGCTTTCGGTCACCTCGATAGCGATCATGTCACGCGAAAAGCCCGACGCATCTACGCGCTCGGCTATCTCACTCACGATATCGCATGCCGTAAAATCGGCGCGGGAGAGATTAATCGATGTTGGCACAACGTATAAGCCGGCCTGCTGCTGCAGGCGCATCTTCCGCAGCGCCTGGTCAAGCACATGCAAATCGAGCTTGTATATCGTACCCGCCGTTTCGAGCACGGGGATGAATTCGGCTGGCGAAATGACGCCGTATTCGGGATCAAACCAGCGTGAAAGCGCTTCCTCATTACACACGCGCCCATTCAGGCCGCGCACGATAGGCTGATAGAACACCTTGATCCACCCCTGGTCGATTGCTTTATCGATAGTGGCAAGGATATGCAATCGCCGCTCGGTATCTTCCCGCATGGCGCTGTCGTAATACCCGTAGCTCGAGGCAAACTGGGTACGCAGCGCATCGCAGGCAAGCTTAGCGCCATCACACGCCTCGCTCACCGAGCCGTTGCCCATTTTGCGCGGGAATACGCCCACGCGAACGGGAAGGCTGTTTCCGGCGTTAATCTGGGCGCATTCATCAAAGAACCTTTGCAGCACCTTGTCGAGACCCGCCTCTTCCGTGTAGACCGCAAAATGATCGCCCGAAATGCGGCAGCAGCTATCATGGGAAAACGTAGCCTTCAGAAGGTTGGCAAATTCGCGAATAAGCTTGTCACCCGCGCCGTATCCGTTCTGCGTATTGAACACCTGCATGCCGCTCAGGTCCAGATACAGCATCACGGGTTCCCCGCCGCGCTCTTCGATGGCGCGCCTACCCGCTTCGGCGAGCTCGAAGAAGTACGTCATGCTGGGCAAACCCGTAAGGTAATCATACGTGCTCTGTTGCACGATGCTTTCCTCGCGCAACATCTCATTGAAGGAAAGCATCAGATTGGAGCCCTGCAAATCCCCCCGATTGCTATCGAAGGGACCCTCGTCGGTATACGACACATGGGCAAGACGCACGCCCTCTTCCGTATAGCGGTGCTCTCCCTTGGCATGTATGATGCGATAGCCGCCGCTACGATGGTCTTTCGTGCGGTAGACGACGTCGTATCGGCCACCCTGCGTAGCAAAGCGGACGGCTGCTTCGGCGATACGCGCAACGTCATCGGGATGCGTATCCCGGTACATATCGTTGTCCATGTCATAATAGGCCTGCGCGCGATCTACGTAGCCGAACACCTCGCAAAAACCGCTCGACAACACGAGCGTTGCGACACGCTTGTCGATGAATTGATAAATAGCAAGCGGCTGGGGTAAGCTCTCCAGCACCTTGCGCTCCTCATCGGTAAACTGATATCTACCCACGGTAGCCCCCTTCGCACCTTGGGCATCTGGCCAGCACGCCTTGCCACGATCCCCCAGGCTCACGCCCCCCGATAATGAGACTTAGGGACTATTATATTTCTTTGTATTCTCCCAAGCACTTGAGTGGCTACCGTTTACCAAGCCGATAACTTGAAACGAAAAAGGACGGAGGAAAACCTCCGTCCTTGGCATTTACGCAGTAACGATTGCGCTAGGCAATCTTGACGACCCAGCCTTCGGGGCCTTCGATTTCGCCACTCTGAATGCCCGTGAGAGTATTGCGCAGCTTCGTCATAACGGGGCCAGCGGCCTCCATGCCACTGATTTCGATGACCTCGTCGCCGTTGGTGATCTTGCCCACGGGGCTAATCACGGCAGCCGTGCCACACAGACCCGCCTCGACGAAGTCTCCTGCTTCGACCTCGGCAAACTTCACCGGACGCTCCTCGACGTTCATGCCCAGGATGTCGCGCGCAACCACCACGAGCGAACGGCGGGTGATGGAAGGCAGAATAGAGTCGGTATGGCTCTGCGGCACCACGAGCGTGCCTTCCTTGTTCACGAAGATGATGTTGGCGCCACCCGCTTCTTCCACGTACGTACGGCTCTGGGAGTCGAGGTAGAGGTTCTCGGCGAAGCCGTTAGCATGCGCTTCCACGTTGGCCTGCAGGCTCATGGCGTAGTTCAGACCGGCCTTGATGTTGCCAGTACCGCGCGGTGCAGCGCGATCGAAGGGGCTCACGCAGATGGAGATGGGCACGGCGCCACCCTTGTAGTAGGGGCCAACCGGCGTAACCAGGATGCGGAACTGGTATTCCGTAGCGGGCTTCACGCCAATGACGACGCCCGTGGCGAACATGACGGGGCGAATGTAGAGCGTAGCGCCACTGCCGAACGGGGGAACCCATTCCAGATTGGCCTTCACGACCTCTTTCACGGCCTCGACGAACTTATCCTTCGGGAAGGGCGGCATGCACAGACGCTCGGCCGTTTCATACATGCGATCGGCGTTCAAGTCGGGGCGGAAGCATACGATGTCGCCAGACTCGGTGGTATACGCCTTCAGACCCTCGAAGCATTCCTGGCAATAGTGCAGAATGCCCGCGCACTCGCTGATGGTAACGGAATGGTCGGCCGTAAGACCGCCCTCTTCCCACGCACCATCGCGCCAATTGCACACATAGCTATACGACGTGGGCATATAGCTAAAACCGAGGCTGCCCCAATCCAAATCCTTCTTTTCCATGCGCCGTCCTTCCACGCGCTTGCGTTGAAATGTTCCATCGATTGTACTACTCCACCACGCTAAAGCACGACATTTCACAGA
The DNA here is from genome assembly GCF_015062615.1 of Denitrobacterium detoxificans. Classification (GTDB taxonomy): domain Bacteria; phylum Actinomycetota; class Coriobacteriia; order Coriobacteriales; family Eggerthellaceae; genus Denitrobacterium; species Denitrobacterium detoxificans_A. The sequence goes on along the minus strand of NZ_SUUH01000002.1, from coordinate 25,446 downwards.
ATTGCAAACCACCCATGACAATGCCCCGACCCAGCGAGCGCACGAGCCCGGCGCACCCGCCCGCAAACAAAAGAGGAACGCGGGAGATGTCCTCGCGTTCCTCTATGAGTACAACCAACACGCCGGGCGAGCAGCGGAGCGGGTGCCCTCAAGGCCCATCGCCCCGGCCTCGCCAGGTCGAACCAAGTGGGTTACTCCACAACCACGTAGTACACGTACATGGGGCCGTGGACCCCCTCTACGCGCACCAGCTCGATGTCGCTGGTAACGGAGGGGCCACTGATGAAGCACACCTGGCTTGCCAGCTTGCCGCCGGCCTTGCGGGCGGCGTCCAGCTCGTCGAGGGCTTCGCGCATGGTGGGCTTCATGGTGGAAGCGTCGATCAGCACGATGTGAGCCAGCGGCAGCAGGCTGACGGAACGACCGCAGTCGGCCGTCATGGGCTGCACGATGGTGCCCGTTTCGGCAATGGCACCAGCGGCGTACGTTACGCCAAAGCGCGCCTGGTTGCATGCCTGCAGCATGGCGTCGTGGCCAGCTTCAACATCCCAGCGCACGGCATCTTCGCCCAGAACAGCGGGGATGCCCAGCTCGGCGAGCTTTTCCTGTGCGGAATACACCGCAGGGCCCACCTGCACGGTAGCGCCTTCAGCGGCGTCGGCTGCACGAGCCTCGGACACGATTTTGGCAACGGCGTCGGCAGCGCCTTCCGCCGTGGTGCGTACTACGCTTACGCGGATGGCCTGAGCCTGCTCCACGAACATATCCACCAGCGCATCGTGCGAAAGACCGTCGGTCACGCGCACGGGACGCTTTACCTGCTTGCCCTGCGTGGGGGCTTCGGGCACTTCTTCATGGCCCAGGCGCGCGGAAATGGGCGCCAGAAAATCATCGAGCGAGCAGCGGCTCATCGGGCATCGCCCTCCCCTTCTTCATTGGCATCTGCGGGGGTGTCCACCCCATCTTCGGAAGCCGCAGCAGCGGCCTTGTGGTCCTTGAACCAGTCGCGGAAGCGATACGGGCTGAGCACATCGACATCGCGGAACGACGTCCAGCCCTTCAGAATGGGCACCCACTGCGTACCGGCATCGAGGCGGCCTTCCTTGCCCGCCATGAGGTTCATAATGGGACGACCCACCTTCATGATGCCCTTGTACAGGGGCACGTGATTCCACATCATGGAAGCGCCACGGAACAGGGGCACCTCCCATGCATGTCCATGACCAGCTTCGATCATGTTCATGCGGTGATCGCGAATGAGCTCGTGCAGCGGAATCTTCACGGGGCAGCGGTCGGTGCAGGCACCGCACAGGGTGCAGGCGAACGCCAGCGTGTCGATGTTTTCGTAGCCTTCCAGGGCGGCCGTGAGCACGATGCCCATGGGGCCCGGGTAAATGGAGCCGTAGCCATGACCGGTGATGTGGCGATACACGGGGCAGATGTTCAGGCAGGCGCCGCAGCGGCAGCAACGCAGCATGGCGTCGAACTTGCTGCCAATCATGTTGGAGCGACCGTTGTCCATGATGACGTAATGTACTTCGGCAGGACCGTCGATCTCGCCCTCGCCACGTGCGCCCGTATCGACGCTGAAGTATGCCGTCATCTGGGCACCCACGGCGCTACGAGGCAGCAGTGCCATGCTGGAGTCCAGATCGGCCAGCGTGGGAACGATGCGGTCGATGCCGATGAGCACAACCTGAACGGGCGGGCACGTGTCGACCATGCGGCCATTGCCCTCGTTGGTGACCAGCGTTACGGAACCGGTTTCGGCAACGGCGAAGTTGCAGCCGCGAACGCCGACTTCGGCTTCCAGGAATTCCTCGCGCAGAATCTTGCGCAGGAAGTGCGTGATGTGCTCGGGAACGGAATCGCCCTCGTAGCCACGTTCGCGCTCGTAAATCTTTGCAATGGCGTCGCGGTCGAGGTGCAGAGCCGGAACCACGATGTGGGAAGGACGGTCCTTCGCGGTCTGCAGAATGTTCTCGGCGCAGTCGGTCTCAATGACCCTCACGCCCGCATCTTCCAGAACCTCGTTCAGGCCGATTTCCTCGGTCATCATGCTCTTCGACTTCACAGCCGTGGAAGCGCCCTTGGCCTCGAAGATGTCGAGGATTTCCCACAGGGCGTCCTGGTCGGAAGGAGCGTAATGCATGATCACGCCATTGGCTTCCGCGTTCTGTGCGAACTGACGCACGTAGTAGTCGAGATTGTCGGTAACGTTCTGGCGCATCTGCTTGGCCACTTCGCGCATGTCCTCGAAGCCAGGCATGGCGTCCACGACCTCGGCGCGCTTGTTGAAGAACGTCTCCTGAGCGGTTTCGATGGCGTTGTGCTTGAAATCGTCTTCCAGGCACGTGGCCACGCGCTCACGCAGAGTTACATCGGTATCGTACAGGATGGCCATCGGTTACTCCCTCGAATCCAGAATCTGAGCGATATGCATGACGCGGATATCGCGATCGAGCTTGCCTTCGGTACGCAAGCGAGCAAGCGCGCCCTTGATATTCATAAGGCAGGGCACGTCGCCACCACACAGCACCTCGGCGCCCGTGTCGATGATGGTCTGGCACTTCTCGGCAACGATGGCGCTGGAGATCTCGGGCTGCTTCACGCTGAAGGTACCACCGAAACCGCAGCAGCGATCGGCGTGCTCCATTTCGATGTACTGCAAGCCCTTCACGTTACGCAGCAGCTCCATGGGCTGCTCTTCCACGCGCAGGAAACGCGTAACGTGGCAGCTCTTGTGATAGGTAACCGTATGGGGGAAGCTGGCGCCCAAATCGGTTACGCCCAGCTTGTCGACCAGGAATTCGGTGAACTCGAAGAAGCGGGAACGCACGGAAATGGCGTCGAGCTTCGACTTGTATTCGGGATCTTCGATGATAGCCGGATAGTCGTCGATGATGGCGCTCATGCAAGAGCCCGTAAGAGAAACGATGGCATCGTAGTCCATGTTGTAATAGGAATCGATGATGCGCTGCGCAACGGGCACAAGCTCCTTCTTGTAGCCCGAGTTCGTGAGCATCTGACCGCAGCAAATTTGCTCTTCGGGCATTTCGACTTCACAGCCGAGCCGTTCGAGCACGTTGACAGCGGCAATGCCCACTTCCGGGTAGAACATGTCTACCAGGCAGCCAGGGAAAAATGCAACTTTCATTCGGGTGGCGCTCCTCACGTCGTCTCTCAATCTCGTCCTACCCATTTTAGGTATTTGCCCCACGATTCCCACGCGTGCGCGCAAACGCAGGGAAATGTACACACCATTTGCAATCTGTGGGTGCACGCCTGTCGAATGAAACGACAAAAGGCAATGCTTTACCAGAGTGGAGTATTCGTTCCCACGAAAAAAACGAGAGGTCACCATACTCAAAAACGAGGCGACCGACCACGTGAAATGAGCCCAAAAGCGTTACAATTCAACCCAGGGGTAATTTGGGGATAGGAGCTCATCATGGGCAGCATGTGGCAAGACTTTTCGCGCAACCGCATCATCGTGGCCATTGCCGGCATTATCCTAGGTGCCGTATTCCTATTCTTCCAGTCACGCGCCCTCGATTTCCTCGTGTGGGTCATGGGCATCATCGCCCTCGTTACCGCAGCGGGCTACGCCCTGACATTCGCATTCGGTTCTACCCGCAACCCTGGGCTCATTGGCGCCGCCATCTTCAGCGCACTCGTGGGCATACTGTTCATCAGCGTGCCCATGGCCATCGTGGACTTCCTGCCTTTCCTCATTGGCATCATTCTGCTCGTTAGCGGCATTACCAATCTCATGCGCAGCTTCGCAGCCGCAGGATTGTTCGGAGGCGTTGCCCTGGCACCCGCCATCATTTCGGTCGTCATCGCCGTACTGGGGCTGCTCGTCATCTTGCGCCCCGGCGCACTGGCCGATGCGGTCGTACTGTTCATGGGCATCAGCCTGATCGTAAGCGGCATCTTCGACATTTACCTGATCATCGTCGACCGTCGCAAGCAGCCCGTGGATATCTACGTGCGCTAGCGCAGAAGCGATCCGCACATCCAGACAAAGCCGCCATGCTCGTTAACGGGTAGCGTTAACCGCGCTCGCGCAGGTATGCCTCTAGGCCATCGATAAGATCCTGCTGGGAATGCGCGTCGCATTTCACGTATATGTTGCGCACATGGCTACGTACGGTGTTGTACGAAATGCAGAGCTCCTCGGCAGCGCGGTTCTTCGTGTACCCCTTCAGCAGCAGCTCGAACACATCACGTTCGCGTTCGGAAAGATCGCAGTCGGCAGCCATGGAGGCAACCGCCCTACGCCAACGGCCGGGCTTTCGCTCCCCCTCTTGATCGGAGACGCGAACGGGTTTCATTGCTGGGCACGAAGAGCAATCGGAGCAATGGGAACTCTCCTTGCGCATGAGCGCATCTTCGAGCATCTGATTCGCCTCGCGCGAACCGCCAATAGAGACAGAAACGGCCTCGTCGTCGCCGTCGACCGGGCGAAACAGGCCATCAATTACCCCGGGATTCACGACAATGATGCCGCACACGAGCATCACCGCAAGCAGCAAAACCTCGATGGTGGGCAAAACGGCGCTATCGACGTCGAAGGCAAACAAGCCAAACCCGATGAGCCAACCAACAACCGAACAAAGAGACATTGTGCCCCATCCCCAGCCAAATATGCGAATGGGAGATCTACCCGATTTGTAGGCGATGCCATTGAGCAGCGTCCAAACCACCAAATTGAGCAAGGCGTTGATGCAACCAAAGCTCTCGAGCGTAGTTGAGGACCCCAGCCCAACGATGGGAAGCGGCAACGTCGCGAATGCCAGGGCCAAAAACGCGTAATAGCACAAGCGCGACAAGTTGGTACGCAACGGTAGTGCGGCAATGACGAAGCAAACGACCAGCTTCACGAAGAAGAAGATGACCGAAGAATTGCCACGCGCCTCGGCAAAGGTATTCATCTCGATCATAGAGGGATAGAAACCACGCACGATATTGATGGCAATGGAGAACACGCCAATGGCCAAAACCAACCGCAAGAACGAAAACCCACGGTCGGAGTATTTCTCGTCGCCCACGCTGTCATACCGCAAACGTCCGCCGTCGAGCAAACTCGTAATGCCGCCCAGCAACGGCAGAAGCGCCATGAACACCGGGGGCCAACCCGCAGGCAGCATGAGCACGTACCCATAGATAAAGGAAGCAAGAATCTGCACCAACGCGCAAGACAGCATGATTTCCTTGGGATTCACCTGGGCAAGCAAAAAGCTGAAACGCGCTGCGAGCAGCGAGGTGAAGACGCCGGTAAGGGCCACGAACACCATGCTCCCCAACTGCATATCAAGCCACGTGGAGATGGAGGCGAGTGCACCAGCACCTGCAATCCAGGCCGGCTTTTGAATAATGGCTTGCACCTTGCGATGCGCAAAGCCAAACGCAATGAGCATCAGCGACATGGCCGTGGTAGAAACGCAATACGCAATGATGAGTTGAAGCGAATCGGGTTCAACCGGGCCTAGGTATATTTCGCCCGAATAGATGAGCTCGATCCATGCCACCCAGAACGCCTGAGACATCAGGGCGATGGCGGGCATGATGTTATCGAACCCAAGTTGGGCATTCTTTGGCGTGATACGCATGGATCCACTCCTCCTTGGTTTCCGTGCGTTTCGCATACGATGCTGAACACTACCGCACCCCACAGCGTTCCATGGGATGCGGTAACAAGAGGCGCTACGCCGCTTGGCTCACCGCGCTCCCCGCGAGCTCTTCCATGAGAATGGCGTCGTCGGATGCATAAGCGATGATAATGCGCATCATCGCGGGGTAGAGCGGCAATTTCGCGAACTCGTCCACTTTCGCGGCAAGCTGATTCACCCAGTTCAGAATATGTACCTTCAGAAAACCCGTCTGCACACGGGCAAGGCGCGCCAATTCGTCGCGATCAAGCTCGCTTGCACGCAAAACCTGGGCCGTACGCGTAGCCATGACCGACATGAATTCCAATTCCAGACCCAGATGGTCTTCGGGCATGCGCAGGCTCGCGTCGACATCTACGCCATTCGCGCGATAGATACGCAACGCATCATCACGAGCATCCTGCATGAGCAGGTGTTCCTCACTCGTGAAAACCGACTCGTAAGGCTCGGCCGTAATGCCGTCGTTGACGCCCGCCGACAAGAAAATACGGGCGTAATCGCATGCCAGATCGGTACGCGGGTCGCTGCCCGCATGCGCCAAATACCGACGGATGGACGAAATGGCGGCGGCCACTTCCTCGGACACGCCCTCATCGGCCGCAAGCGATTTTAGCTGCCCAATTTGCTCGACCGTGAACTCATGCAGCAGCGCGTCGGAGAAAAACTTGTACGACGCTGCGCGCCCGTCCATCATCTGGGCGATTTCCTCGGTGGTAAGAGTTTCCTGTTCCATAACGTACCTTTCTACGTAGCGGCCACGCAAACACGGCCGCCACACTCTTATGCTTCAGACGCGGACGCTTCCTGCGTCGCCTCGGTGTTTTCAATGTTGGAGGCCGCCTGCAATTCGGATTTCTTCGCAAGCAGCGGAATGCTAATGGCACCCGACGGGCATGCTTCCACGCACTCACCGCATCGAGAGCATTCGGGAATGGACATGGCATGCGGGTCAACGCGCTCGGGACATATGTTTACGCACGTCGTGCAGCGCTTCCCCTTCGCATGCAAGCACGTATGACGCTCCACGACCGGCCTGAGCACGCGGCTCTTCGATGCCACGAGCGAAAGCAAGGCGCTAATGGGGCAGAAGGTAGTGCACCATTTGCGGAAGAGCACAACCTCGGCAATGAGCACCAGGGGAAATACGATAAGACCCCAGCTCGCTTCGTTGAAGCGAAAGAGGTTCCAAATGCCGATGGTGACGGCAAAGGACAAACCGACGGGACACAGCAGGCAGAATACGGGGAACCCGAACGCGAACGAACTAGCGACCGTGCCCAACAGCACCACGTGACGGCTGTCGATGCGCGTGCCATTTCGCGTGCCCGCGTCTTTGGCGTCGCCCTCCTCGCGCGCTTTCTTCGCGCTCTTTGGACGGAAGAAGGAACGCACGTGAGGAACGGGGCACACCCACGAGCAAAACGCCTTGCCCACGCAGAAGCCCACAATCAGGATGACCACAAGCAACACGATGGGATGCACCAGGAATGCCTTCGCACCAGCAAGCACCTCCAGGGCGCCAACCGGGCAGATGGCGGCGATATCGCGCCAGCCCAAGGCGGACGGCGTACCCGTACCCGTATGAACAACCAGGCCAACGATAACGCTCAAAAACACAATGAGCGAAACGAGCCCGCGTTTAGTACGCATCTTCATGGCGCTTACGCCTCCTTCCAGGCTTCGACGTTGATACCGCGAGCATGTGATCCCGTATAGGCACGATATGTTGCCGATGGGCAGACGAGCTCACACTTGCCGCAACCATTGCAAAGATCGGCATGAACCACGGGCTTGCCCGACTCATTCAATTCGATGGCCTTGTATTCGCAGGCATCCACGCAGATATGGCAGCCCGAACCCTGGTAGGCAATGCACTCGTTGACGTCCACTACGGCTACGCCGATCTTTTCAGTGGAGGGGTCAAACGGAACAAGCGCCTGCGTCGGGCACACTTCGATACACTCATTGCAGAACGTGCAATAGCCCTTGCGAAAGTCAATGCGTGGGGTGCGGTAGTTAACCAGCCCGTTTTCCAGAACGCACACCGTAATGCAGTTCTCGGGGCAGATGCTGCGACACTTATCGCACTTCAAGCAGCGCGCAATGAATGCGGCTTCGTCCTGCCCTCCCGGAGGGCGCAACAGGCTTCCATCGCCCGCAAGCGCCACGCCCACGCCTCCCACAGCGCACAGTCCAGCCACGCCTGCCGCACCCAGGGCAAATGCTCGGCGCGAAACAGCAGGCGAGTCATCGCGCGGCTTCTCGTCTCCCGACATCGATTCCTCCTCGTCATAACGCTTCCCCACCCGCGGAGGCGGGCGGTAACCCACCCCCGCGAGCATGGTGCGGCACCCCGTCTGCGAGCGCCGCACCTTGCGACCTACATGGGGCTAAAGAAGTTGTACAGAGTACTCATGGACACCCACATGAATGCGCGGTACACAATGCAACCCACGATGGCGCACACGGCAGCCGCCGATGCAAGTGCCAGGGCGCTTTCAGGCTTCTTGTCCATGAGATAGCCCATGATTGCGGGCAGAACGCCGCACGCAATCACAGCCAGGACCCAGCCAAACAAAGCGGCGTCGGCAGAGGCGACGGTAGCCATGTAAATACCCGCCAAAGCAGCTGCGACGATACCACCCACGAGGAGCAGTTTCGGGAATGCGCCCAGAGCAGACGCATCACCCTTCGCGCAAACGCAAGCAAGATAGCAGGCGATGCCAGCGGGAATGGCCGTACCCAGATAGCCCAGAGGGAGCAGAACCGTATTCCAGGAAACACGCGCAGCCATCATGTACGAAGCACCCGCCATGAACGACAGCAGCACGCCGAACACAGCAGCAATGATGATCAGGCCCTTGCGGGCGGATGCCCCGCCTTCACGCTTGAGCATGATCAGGTAGATGATCGCGAACAGAGCGGTAACTCCAACCAGAGCGGCTTCGGTGAAGATGCCGCTGGTGGGGTGGCCCAAGGCAGCCAGCATGCGCTCGGGGTGGGCCAGGTGCGTCACCGAGGCGCAACCGCCCACGATCAAAAGGACGATCGCAATGAGCGTCGCAGGAAATGCGGCATTACGCTGAATGCCCTTTACCTCGGCATATGCCAGCGATGCCAGCATCCAACCAGCCGCGCCGGTAAGCGTGGTGAAGATAACGAGAGACCATTGGATTGCCATTATTCCTCACTACTCCTCCAGGTCGCAATGCTCTTGCGCAGGATGTATGCCGTAGAGGGGCCATTACCCACGTCCGTAAGGTGATGCACGTCCTGCGGGTCGGCGGCCGCAATGGCTTTGGCGGCATCGGACGTGGGATCGTCCAGGTCGCCATAGAAACGCGCCTCACCACAACACTTCGCCACGCAAACGGGCTTCTCGCCATTGGCGGTAAGGTGACCGCACAGCGTGCACTTCTCAACGCAGCTTTCCGAACTATTCCACGAACGCACGCCGTAGGGACAGGCCATCATGCAGTACTTGCAGCCGATGCACTTGCTCTTGTCCACAAGCACGATGTTCGTTTCCGGATCGCGATAGCTGGCGCCCGTGGGGCATACGTTCACGCAGGGAGCATCCTGGCACTGCTGGCACATGGTGGGCAGCCAATACTGCTCGATATCGGGGAAGGTGCCATGGGGCCCTTCGATAATGACCTTGTTCCACTGCTCGCCCAAGGCAATTCCGTTTTCAGCCTTGCAGGCGACCTCGCAGCTAAAGCAGCCGATGCAGCGGTTGAGGTCGACTACGATGCAATTACGCGTCATAAACGGCATCTCCTCCTCCGGTGTTATCAGAGGGAACGGGCATCCAGGGCTCGAACTCCTCCGGGTCCTCCCAAACGCCCTCGGGCTTGGTGGACTTCTCGATGTTTACTTGGAACCCGCGCAGCGTGTACGTGCCGTACTCGTCGTTATACGGCTCGTCATGCTTGGTGAGCAGGTTGATGTTCATGGCCTTCCATGCCTGGCTGGGATCGTCGGAATCCAGCAGCTCGGGATTCCAGAAGCGTTCCTGGTACAGCACGCCAGGAGCAATGCCTTCGGTGACCAGCACCTTGCCGTGCGTGGAATCGCGACGGCTCGTGAGCTTGATCCAGTCGCCCGTTTCCACGCCCACTTCTGCAGCCGTCTTCGGATTGATCCAGGTAAGGGGCACAGGATAGATCTCACGCAGATACGGAACATTACGTAGCGTGCCGTGGTGGTACATGGGCACACGACCCTCGGTGAGGGTGTACGGATACTGCGCATCGTAGCCATCATCGCCAACCACGGGGCTCTCATGCGGCTCGCGATAGTACGGCAGAGGCGGATAGTCCACCGAAGCCGCAGGGAACGAGAAGCCCATGGAGTCCTTGCCTGCGGAATTGCCGGTACGGCCCAGGCGAATCATGCCCTCGGCATACGGCTCGCAGCGCAGACTCGTGGTACGGCTGAAGCCATACGGCTTGCCCGTAGTGGGGCTGATCTGCTTGTAATAGCCGTACGAGTTCTGTACCCACGACTCTTCCTCGGTGATCTCCATCGGCATAAGCTCCTTGCACTGCTCCCAAGTAAGCCCCTCGGGATACTTCTTCGTGAAGGAACGACTGATGACAGAAGCCAGGAACTCCTCGTACTCCTCGTAGGTAAGCCAGTTCTTGGAAAGCTTTTCCACGTTGCTGAAATCACCCGTGAAGGAACGCTGGCACTTGGGATGGCCCTTGTCGGCGAGCTTCTTGGTGAGCCAGCTCCACATGAGGGTTTCGTCCACGCACTCGAACAGCTGCACCACGCGCTGGCGAATGAGGAAGACGTTGCAACGGTCGCAGGCGTAGCTGGTTTCCAGCCATTCGGCCGCAGGCAGAATGATGTCCGCCATCTCCACGCTCATGGCCGTGGGGTACATGTACATGTGAACGATGAGCTCGAACTTCTTCGCCGCCTCCAGGAAGTGGCGGGCGCCGCCAAGCATGGCGGGCTTGTTGCCGGAACGGTCGATCCACACGCGCGGCAGGTACGGCTCGCCCGTTTCCAGGGCCGTGCGGATGGTGCCGATGTGGCTGGCCTTCCAGAAGCCCAGACCCTTGTGCTCGATGTAGCCCAGACGACGAAGCTCGGTTTCGTACGTGGGACCCATCTCGTTGTAGCCGTACTTGTCGTAAGCAGGCACCAGGTAGGTACCGGGGTTCTGAGCCGGACGCTGCTGCGTCAGGTTGCCGGGGTTATCGACATTGCCCATGATGATGTCGATAATGGTGGTACCCATGGCGGCCTGAGCGCTCTGCTCGTACTGGTCGGTTGCCACGCCCAGGCTGATGCCGGCGTTGGGGCTGTTTTCCACGTACAGTTTGATGGCTTCTTCGATCTTGTCCTCGTCAAGCCAGCAAACTTCGGCCGCCTTGGCCAACGTCCACTCTTCGCAGCATTCCTTCAGCGCGCGGAAGCCCGTCTTGATGCCCGTGACGCCGTTGTATTCGAACTCACCATCCATCTGGGCATCCAGCGTGTCATCCCAGGGGAAGGGAGCCGGACGCGGGGCATTCTGCGTCTTGTCCCACACCACGAAGGTGTACTTGTCTTCTGCTTCGTCCACTTCGAAGCCCAGTTCGGAAGCCTTGTAGGTGTACTTCGTTTCCGGGTTGATGAGGAACGGAAGATTCGTCCACTTCATGCAGAACTCTTCGTCGTAGAGCTTGTTGTCCAAGATGTACTTGATCCAGGAAAGCTCGAGCGCCACGTCGGTGCCCGGACGAATGGGCAGCCAAATGTCGGCCTTGGAGGCGTCGGGCGTGAAGCGCGGGTCAATGACGACCGTCTTCGTGCCGTTCTCGCGCAGGTTGCACAGCGCGCGGCCGCCCGAAGCGGGGCAGCTCTGCGAGGGGTCGGTACCCCACAGAACCAGGCACTTGCACATGTTGTCACCATACTGGTTGCCCGAGTAGTAGATCTCGTAGGCGTTCGAGTCGGCGATGGAGTTGTCGGTCTGGCCGTTCATGACCGGCTGAGCATGGTTACGCGGCAGGTAGCACTGGGCGCAACCGGGCTCGAAGAAGTTACCGCCATCAAACGCCTGCAAGAAGCGCATCTGTGAATAGAACTGCGGATTACCGCCGCCACCACCAGAAACGACGAGCGTCATGGGGTCCTGCTCGTACAGGTCCATGAGCTTGTCGGCAATGGTGTCGAGCGCTTCTTCCCAGGTGATACGCTCCCAATTGTTGGTGCCGCGCTCACCCACGCGCTTCATCGGGTACTTCAGGCGATTGGGGTTGTACAGCGCCTGAATGCCAGCTGCACCCTTTGCACAGATGCGGCCCTTGCTCATCGGGTCGATCTCATCGCCCACGATGCGCACGACGCGCCCATCTCGCACGGTCACCTTTACGGCGCAGTTCGAGATGCACGCGCGGCAAGCGGTATGTACCACCTTTTCTTCGCCGGAGGAACTGGTGTCGGCATGAGCTGCTTCCACGAAATTCGTGCCAGACTGCCCGGCAACCGCGCAAACGGCGCCAGCAACTGCAGCCGTTTTCACGAAGCTCCTGCGCGACATATTCAATTTCTCCATCCCTACCTCCTTCTTTCTTCCTCTTGCATTGGATGTATCTCGTCTAGCAGGCACATACGCCCGCAATAGACCCATAGGAATACGGCATATGGCCGCACGGGGAGAGTGCGGCGCGCGCTGCAATAGGGAGGAGAGGTGCAACGCGCGTCGCCGGAAATGGCTATGCAGTATGGCCAGCCCTGCGATTACTTGCGGCCATTCGCCCTTCTTGCGTGGTGATCCAAGCATGTTCCCAGCGAATGCCGCCAGCATCCTTCAGCAGATTGCCGTACAGGCTCGGCCAGATGGTGGGAATGTCAGTACGCGGATCACGGAACAGAAGGCCCTCGGCATCAAGCAGATTCTGCAGATCCTTCGTGGTCAGGCCACCCTCGCGATCGCACAGCTCAAGCGTGCGCAGCAGGGCTCCCGCAAGATGCGGGCGTTCCAGAAAGAGCGCATCAAGGCGCGTTGCGGGCTCGAAGAGCTTGGCAACGCTCTGGCCCTCGGACGTGGTAACGTACCATTCCTCGACGACGTCGTCTTCGGTAAGCGACTCATCGGCGATGGCGTCTTCGATGGAGCCTTCGTACGATTCGCCATTCACCTTCACCTGGCACGCAAGCGCGCCTCGACGCACCAGCACGTCGGCAACGCTGGAAAGCGCCTGCACGGGCTTCGTTCCCGCAGCTTCCAGCTGGGCGTCCACCTGAGCAAGCAGTTCGCTCCCCTCGCGCTCTTCGCTACATGCCGCAAGCAGAGCGCGCGCGGGCTCAATGAGCGTGGGGTTGTCGCGCAAGGATTGCGCCAAGGCCTCAACCTGGTCGACGGGCTCTTCGGCGCAGGCAATCACGGGCTCGGACTCATCTTCGCTAGGGGAATCAACATAGGCAGCATGGGGCACGGGAGGAATGACAGCAGACTCCTCCAACACCGTACCCTCTTCGGCGGCACGTGCCGCGCGTTCCTTTATTTCCTCGATGCTCATAGTGGGCTGCAGGCCACGTTCGACCTTCCAGCCAAAGCTGGTCATTTCGCGCTTGGGGCCGCGTTTCATGTGATGCTCCTCTTCTACAAAACCAGATGCCTCTCCCGGGCATCCGCTCCTCCATCTGCACTGCAGAATAGGCAAAGAGAAGGCGCGAATCTCCGTCCACGGCGGCGTAATTTAGCGCGTGAACGGGCTCACCCACCTAGTCCGCTGCGGACGGATTCGCTTCATAACCGCAGCTAGAACGGTTGACTAGGCCCCTTTTTGTTCACACGCCCGAAACAAACGAACGAAACGCATGAAGGAAATGCGCACGCTTGATTTCAGGCATGTAAACGCACGAACCAGAAACAAATTCGAAACCAGGGCAAACCTATACTCGCCGCATACCGCCGACGGAAGCGGTCTTGGCCAGACCGCACCTCGTACCCCCTATCGCAGAAAGGATGTGGTCGTCCATGACGCCACCATCTAGCGCAATCGCAATCGGGCCCGAACGCGCCGAATCCAGCGAGTACTTCGAGAAGAGATCGCTGAAGAAGGGCGCCGTTAATTGGGTGCTTCTTATGAGCCTGGGCGTCGCCTACGTTATCTCGGGTGACTTTTCGGGCTGGAACTATGGAATCGGAAATGGCGGCTGGATGGGCATGGCCATTGCCTTCGTGGTAATGGGAGCCATGTACCTCTTCATGGTGCTGGGCATTGCGGAAATGTCCTCGGCCATGCCCACCGCAGGTGCCGGTTACGGCTTCGCCCGACGCGCCATGGGGCGCATCGGCGGTGCGCTCACGGGATTCTCCATCCTGATCGAATACACCATCTGCCCCGCCGCCATTTCTACGTTCATCGCCGCATACGTACATGACCTGGGACTCTTTGCGGACGTTCCCTCGTACGCCATCATCGGGTTCTTCTTCGTCGTCCTGGTGGGCATACACATCTTCGGCGTCGGCGAAGCGTTGAAACTCATTCTGGGAATCACCGTCGTGGCAATGATTGCCCTGCTCGCGTTCGTATTCGGCATGATTCCGCATTTTGACGCCGCCAACCTCTTCGACATCGCCCCTGCCGTAGCCGACGGATCGACCATGCTGCCCTACGGCGCAAGCGGCATCCTGGCAGCACTGCCTTTCGGCATCTGGCTGTTTCTGGCCATCGAAGGCGTGCCCCTGGCCGCCGAGGAATCGGCTAACCCCAAGCGCGACATGCCCCGTGGCATCCTGGCCGCCATCGGCGTGCTCATCGTAACCGGTACGCTCGTTCTGTTCCTGTGCGCTGGTGGCGCAGGTGCGGAATTTGCCGGCGCAGCTCCTGCTCCCCTGGTAGACGCCCTGAACGCCGTTGGCGAAAACAACCTGGCCCTCTTCGTGAACTACGCGGGCTTGGCCGGCCTGATCGCCTCGTTCTTCTCCACCGTATTCAGCAGTTCTCGCCAGGCATTTGCCCTTTCCCGCGCTGGATACCTGCCCAAATTCCTGTCCGTCACCGGCAATCGCAAGACCCCTTACTTGGCACTCATCATCCTAGGCTTCATTGGCTACGCGCTTGCCGTATTCGTGCAAGACGGAGATGTGCTGCTGAACATGGCCGTATTCGCCGCATGCGTTTCCTACGCCATGATGAACCTTTCGCACATCCTGCTGCGCAAGAAGGAGCCTGACATGGAACGTGGTTTCAAGGCCCCTGGCGGCATCGTGCTCACTTCCATTTCGCTGGTGCTCAGCATCGTCGCCATTGTTTCCACCTTCGTCGTGGATAGCTTCGCCGCAGGCTGCACCCTGCTCGTACTTGCCGGGCTCATGGTGTACTTCTTCCTGTATTCCAGCAAGCACCTGGTAGGCAATGCCCCCGAAGAGGAATTCGCCGCCATGGAACAGGCAGCGGCCGAGCTCCGCTAACACCCACCCTACGCCGCGGGCCAAAAAGCCCGGCCCGCGGCACCTTCCAAACCACAAGGAGACGCCATGACGCACACACCCCTAGAAACATCAACCGACGAGAACGTGGGCATTCTGGCTTCGAATAGCTTCGATATGAACAAGCTGGACACCCTGCACGGAACGCTGCACGACCTGGTAGCCCAACGTGAGGTACTGGGCCCCTGCTATCGCCTGTTCTACCAAAAGCCCCTGCACCTGGTAAGTGGACGGGGCACCCGCCTATTCGATTCAGACGGAACCGAATACCTAGACATGTACAACAACATCCCTTCCATCGGACACAGCAACCCCTGCGTTACCAAGGCCGTTACCGAGCAACTTACCAAGATCAATACGCATACGCGCTACGTGCATCAAAACATCCTGGCCTACGCAAACGACCTGCTCACCACCCTTCCCCCATCGCTCGATCGCATCATGTTCATGTGCTCGGGTTCGGAAGCGAACGATCTGGCCATCCGCTGCGCGCAGCTATACACCCTTGGCGAGGGCATCATCGTCACTGCAGAGGCATACCACGGCAATACCGCGCTTGTATCGGGGGTGTCGCCTTCCATTGGCAAGGACGTTCCCATGAGCCCCACTATGCGTATGATCCCCACCCCCGACACCTACCGCCTAGGCACCGACGACATTGGCGCATGGATGCGCGATCGCGTAGCAGAACAGATTGCCGACATGAAGCGTCACGGCATCCGCTTTGCGGGCGTCCTCTTCGATAGCATCTTCTCGTCAGATGGGGTCATCCCCGGCAAGCCGGAGTTCCTCAAGCCCGTCATCGACTTGGTGCACGCAGAAGGAGGCCTCTACATCGCCGACGAAGTGCAACCCGGATTCTGCCGCACGGGCGATGCATTCTGGGGCTTCCAGCGCCACGGCATCACCCCCGACATCGTGACGATGGGCAAGCCGATGGCCAATGGCATTGCCTGCTCGGGCATGGCAATCCGCCATGACGTACTGGAGGCATTTGCCGAACGCAATCCGTACTTCAACACCTTCGCGGGCAACCCCGTAGCCATGGCCGCCGCGCAGGCCGTATTGGACTATCTACGCGAAAACGACATGCTTAGCCACGTCAGCCACATGGGGAAACTGCTCATAGACGGCATTTCGGGCCTTGCGAAGGAGCATCCCTGCCTGGGCGACGTACGCGGCGCGGGTCTCTTCACGGGCACCGACATCGTTATCCCCGGAACGAAAGACCCCGACCGCGCCACGGCGGTAAAGCTCATCGAAACGCTGCGCGAGCATCATGTGCTCATTTCGTTGTGCGGCCCCTATGGCAGCGTGCTGAAGGTACGCCCGCCCTTGGTATTCAGCGAAAGCGACCTTGATTTCTTCCTGAGCGCACTCGACGCATCCCTAACGAACATCGGCAAATAGAACGGACCCATCATGGCAAACAATTTCGAAAACCCCGAGCTGTTCCAGCAAGTTGCAGCTGTAGCCGCACGTCGCTACCCCTTCGAGCGAAGCGATGCAAAGCTACTCGCCTTCTCGGAAAACGCCACGTATCTCATCTTCGACCCCGAAACGAACGAACGCCTCTGCGTCATGCGCGTGGGACGCCCCGGCTATCACACGCTGGAGGAGTACGAGAGCGAGATTGCCTGGTTGCGCCAGATCAACGATTACACGCCCCTGAAAGTGGCCAACCCCATCCCGGCCGATGACGGTAGCTACATTCAGCAGGTAGAGCTGGAGAGCACGACGTATTACTGCGTGGCAACCGAATTCCTAACGGGCACCACGCTGGAACAGGACGATAACCCCGCCGCAGCGCCCCAGCACTTCGAGATGCTCGGCGAGGTAACCGCATACCTGCATCGCCAAACCGAAATCTGGAACGGGACAAAAGACATCAAGCGCTTCCATTGGGACACCGAGAACATGATTGGCGAGAATGCGATCTGGGGCGACTGGCACGCCTACCCCGACATGACGGACGAAGAAGTAGCCAAGATCGAGCAGTGCTGCGAGATCATCAAGCGACGCCTAGACCGATACGGAAAGACGCCCCAAAATTATGGCGTCATCCACGCCGACCTGCGTGACACGAACATCCTGGTAGAGGGAGATACCATTAAGGTCATCGACTTCGACGACTTCGGCTTTGGATGGCACGTACACGACCTGGCAAGCGCGCTTACGTTCATCGAGGAACGCGACGAAGTCCCCGACCTGGTGAACGCATGGCTCACGGGATATCGCAAGGTCCTGCCCTTCACCGACACCGACTTCGTGGAAATCGACACGTTCATTTTGCAACGTCGCATCCAGATGCTTGCTTGGATGGCCAGCCATCAGGATTCGACGCCCGTGCAAGGCTATATGCAAGGGTACATGGAAGGCACGATGGGCCTGGTCGACCGCTACCTGCGACTCTTCGGATAAGACGGCACTTCAGGAAAAGGGAAACACCGATGAAGGAAATCGAAATCATCATCAATGGCGACAAGCTCGATCGCGTCAAGCGCATCCTTTCGGGCTTCAGCGATAACGGCATCTTCGTCACGCAGGGCTTTGGCTATGGCCATCAGCACGGCTTTCACCAGGTATACACCCGCGACGACTCGCGCGGCGTAAACCTGCTGCCGAAGGTTTCCGTGCGCACCGTGGTCGCAGACGACCTGGTAGACCCCATTGTGAACGAGGCGGTGGCCAGCATGAACAACGCAACCTTCGGCGATGGCAAGATATTCATTCGACCCATCGAGGACGCCATTCGCGTACGCACCGACGAGCGGGGCGACGCAGCGCTCTAGCATCCCCTCTTGCCATCCATCCAGCAAAAGACCCCGCTTGCGGGGTCTTTTCTTGTCTACGACAAGGGGCGCACTACAATGCTTCGCGCATTCAAGGCGCAAAAAAAGGAGCCGATTCCGTAGAATCGGCTCCTCCATCGAGCGGCCGGAGATCCTAAAGCAGGATGTTGGCAATCTCTCCGGCGCAAACGATAGCATCAGCCATGGCGCTCGCGACCAACGACGACCCCGTATGGGCATCACCCGCAACAAACACCGGTTTCGCAGAAGCGGTTTCAACCCGATGCGTATCGGGAATGGTCACGGGAACGCCTCGCGCCTCATCAACGGAAACGGAAAAGGCATCCATAAGCGGCGCTTCCACACCCGTAAAGCCCTTGGCCACAAGCACCATCTGAGCTGGTAGCTCATACGGCTCACCCTCCGAAGCGCCAGCAGACCGCTTTGCCTGCAGGCGCGCAGCACGCACGGCGCCATTCTCGACCAGGAACTCCAGGGTATCCGTGGCAAACAGACGGGGGTCCTCCCCCTGCACGTTCTGCGCTTCCTCATGGCCATATTCCATAGCATCGATACGGGGCCATTCGGGCCACGCATTGGATTCGCTGCGGCGCGCTGGTGCCTGAGCCGCACGAATGACCTGATGAACGCTGTTGGCCCCCTGGCGCAATGCAGTGGCCACGCAGTCGCAACCCGTATCACCGCCGCCGATTACCAACACGTCTTTACCCTGGGCGCTCATGACGGGAGCATGCCCATCAAGCACCGAACGCGTAGCCTCCGTAAGGTAGGAAACCGCCGGGTATACACCCTGGGCATCCTCCCCCGGAACCCCCACCGTACGAGCACGCGTTGCACCACAAGCAAGCGCCACGACATCGCAATCATCAAGCAGCTTGCTGGCAACCGTCGGGTCGGAGCAATCGCTCGAGAGCACGAATTCAACGCCACTTTCCCGCATGAGGCGGATGCGACGCTCGACGACATCCTTGGGGAGCTTCATGGCGGGAATGCCATACATGAGCAAGCCGCCCGCACGATCGGCGCGCTCCATCACACGCACGCGAAGACCACGGCGCGTGAGTTCCCACGCAAGCGCAAGGCCAGCTGGCCCCGAGCCAACGACGCCCACCAGCGGAGCAGTCTCGGCTGCGCGCGGCAAGGGCTTGCGCAGCCCCTCAGACCACGCATGCTCGTCAACCGCGAGCATATCTTCGCGAATGCTCACCGGCGCATCGTGCTCGCCCAAATTGCATGCCTTCTCGCACATGGCCGGACATACGCGCCCCGTAAATTCCGGGAAGGGATTCGTAAGCGACAGCCGGGCAGCCGCATCATCCCAACGGCCCTGCCACACAAGATCCTGCACCTCGGGGATGAGGTTATGCAGCGGGCAACCCACCGCGCGCGTTGCGCCAAAGGACATGCCCGCCTGACAGAACGGTACACCGCAATCCATGCAACGCGATGCCTGCACGCGCTGCTCCTCCTGAGGCAGCAATACGGCAATGGCTTCGTAATCCCTTACCGATTCTTCGCACGGACGGCGCAAGCGCCCCACGCGTTCCTGCGTGAGAAATGCTCCTGGCTTACCCACGATGCGCTCCTTCCCTCATGCGCTCGAGCGCGATTTCCACGGCCTCGTCGTGAGGAACACCCTGTGACTCGGCTTCTTCCACATACGCGAGCACGCGCTCATACTCAACGGGAATGACCTTTGCAAATTTGCCTGCGATATCACGGAATTTGTACGACATCATGATGCCCAACGGACTCTGCGTGCGGCGCACGTGCTCGGAAATGAGCTCCTCGATGAGGACGATGTCAGCCTCGCTTGGCTGCGTAATGCGCACCATGTCGCGGTTGCAGCGCGCTTCGAGCGTGCCCTCTTCGTCGTACACGAACGCCACGCCGCCGCTCATACCAGCGGCGAAGTTCATACCCACCTCACCAAGCGAAAGGACCGTACCGCCCGTCATGTATTCGCAGCCGCAGGCGCCCATGCCTTCCACCACCAGCGTAGCGCCCGAGTTACGCACGCCAAAGCGCTGGCCAGCGAGGCCATTCACGAAACCCTTGCCACCCGTGGCGCCATAGAAGGCCACGTTGCCCACGGCCATGTTTTCGTCGGGGCGATAGCGTGCGCCACGCGGAGGCGCAATAGAAAGCACGCCGCCCGAAAGCCCCTTACCAAAGTAGTCGTTCGCATCGCCGGCAATGGAGAACGTCACGCCCGCAGGCAAGAACGCGCCAAAGCTCATACCTGCCGAGCCTTCGCACTCCACAAGCAGGCTATCCTCGGGCAGGCCCTCGGGATGAGCGGCGGTTACCGCACTGCCGAGCATGGTACCCACACAGCGATTCACGTTGTCGATTTCCACCTTGAACTGGCTGTGGGAAAGCGAATCACGCGCATCCTGCGTAAAAGGCAGCAACAGCGTTGCATCCAACGTGGCACCCAAATGATGGTCGGGGGCCATAGAGGGCAGCGAGCGCGGCGCATCGGCACCTTCGATACCAGCACCAAACTCGATGTGCGGCGTAGCAAGCAGCGGCGCAAGGTCGACGCGCTGCGCCTTCCAACTGTTCGTGCGCGCATGCTGGCGCAGGAAATCGACGCGGCCAACCATCTCGTCGACGCTGCGGAAACCAAGCTGGGCCATGATCTCGCGCAGCTGCTCGGCGATAAACAGCAAGTAACGTTCCACATATTCGGGCTTGCCCGCAAAACGATTGCGCAAGCAGCAATTCTGCGTGGCAATGCCCACGGGACACGTATCCTGCTGACAATCTCGCTGCATGAGGCACCCCAGCGAAACGAGCACGCCCGTGGCGAAACCGAATTCCTCGGCACCCAGAAGGGCCGCCATGGCCACATCGCGACCATCGAGCAGCTTGCCGTCGGCTTCGAGCACCACGCGACTGCGCAGGCCGTTGCGCACGAGGGTCTGCTGCGTTTCGGCCAGGCCAAGTTCCAGCGGAAGCCCCGCATGGTAAATGCTGTCACGCGGAGCGGCACCCGTGCCGCCATTGCTGCCCGAGATGAGAATCTTCTCGGCGCCACCCTTTGCCACGCCCGTGGCGATAGTACCTACGCCTGCTTCGCTTACCAACTTCACGCTGATGCGCGCCTTCGGATTAGCGTTCTTGGCATCGAAGATCAGCTCGGCCAAGTCTTCGATCGAGTAGATGTCATGATGCGGCGGAGGCGAAATGAGCCCCACGCCCGGCGTGCTGCGACGCACGCGCGCAATCCATGGCCATACCTTCTTGCCCGGCAGATGACCACCCTCACCGGGCTTCGCGCCCTGGGCAAGCTTGATCTGGATCTCGTCTGCGCTCATAAGGTAGCGGCTCGTGACTCCAAAGCGACCCGAGGCAATCTGCTTGATGGCGCTACGCTTGCTATCTCCATTCGGAAGCAGCGTCTCACGCAGTGGGTTCTCGCCACCCTCGCCGCTATTGCTGCGCCCGCCCAAGCGGTTCATTGCGATGGCAATGCACTCGTGAGCTTCCTGGGAAATGGAACCGTAACTCATGGCGCCCGTATTGAACCTGTGCACAATTTCGCTGGCAGGTTCCACTTCATCGATGGAAATCGCCTGGCCAGGCGCGAATTCCAGCAAGTCACGCAACAAGATGCTACGGCCTTCGGGGTGAATGGCCTGGCTGAATTCCTTGAACAGCGCATAGTCGTTATCGCGTACGCAACGCTGCAATAGGTAGATGCTCTGCGGGTTCAAGATATGGCTCTCGCCACCCACGGGACGCCACTTCGTAACGCCCGACGAAGGAAGCTGGCCCGGCGCGGGACTCTGCTCCATGTTCAGGGCAACTTGATAGCGTTCCTCACACTCACGCTGAATATCCGCCAAGCCCAAGCCACCGATACGACTTACCGTACGTGCAAAGCAGCGATTCACCACCGCTTCGCTAAGGCCCACGATTTCGAACACCTGCGCGGAATGGTAGCCCTGCATGGTGCTAATGCCCATTTTGGCCATGATATGCACGATGCCGGCGACGCACGCATGGTTGTAGCGATCAATGGCTTCGTCTGCGCTGCCTTGCAAGGCACCTGATGCCACGAGGTCGGCAATGCACTCATGCGCCACATACGGACAGATGCCGCTTGCCGAGTAGCCCACGAGCACCGCAAAATCATGGGGCGTAATGGCATCGCCACTCTCCACGATGATGTCGGCGCGCATGCGCAACCCCACGCGCAGCAAATGGTTGTGCACCGCGCCCACGGCAAGCACGGAGGGAATGGGCATCTCGCCTTCGCCCACCCTGTCGCTCAGGGCCAAGATGTTCGCACCCTCGCGCACCGCTGCCTCCGCCTGCTTTTCCAGGGCGCACAGCGCTTTGTCCAGGGCATCGGGACCAGCATTTCGCTTCACCACGGCGCTCAAGCGCACGGCTTTGAAACCCTGCCTACGTACCGCACACAAAGCGTTGAACTCTCGTTGGGTAAGCAAGGGCGTTTGCAGGCGAATGACACGGCAGTTCGCGCGCGTGTCCTCCAGGAAATTGCCGCGATTGCCCACGTACAGCATAGTGGAGGTAATGTAGCTCTCACGCAACGCATCAATGGGCGGATTCGTTACCTGCGCGAACAGCTGATTGAAGTAGTCGTACAGCCGACGGCTCTTGTCCGAGAGCACTGCCAGGGCCACGTCGGTTCCCATGGAGGCAAGCGGGGTCTTGCCGTCGCGCGCCATGGGCAGCAGCGCCTCTTCAATGTCATCGTAGCGAAAGCCATGAATGACCATCTTCTTCGGAAGGGGCAGCGCTTCATCGCGCGGTGCGTCCAGGGCGTCCGTGCCATCGGCGAGCAGATCGCTCATCTCCAGCGCGCACGCATCAAGCCAGGCGCGATAGGGCTTCTCGTTGGCGAAAGCATCCTTCACCTCGTCGTTGCGCAACACGCGACCGCGCTTCGGTTCGACCATAAGCACTTCGCCCGGCCCCAGGCAACCTGCCTCCAGAATGTCCTGCGGCTTGATATCCAGGGCGCCCACTTCGCTCGACAGGATGAGGCGGTCGTCGTTCGTAATGTAGAAACGCGCCGGACGCAAGCCATTGCGGTCAAGCGCCGCACCCGTGATTTCGCCATCGGTAAACGCCAGAGCAGCAGGACCATCCCAAGCTTCCATAACCATCGACTGATAGGCGTCCCAGTCGCGACGACGCTCGGAAAGGGCCTCGTTGTGATCCCACGGTTCGGGAACCGCCATGGAAACGCTGCGCATGAGCGAACGACCGTTCATGACCATGAACTCGATGACGTTATCGAGCATGGCCGAGTCAGAGCCCTCCGACTCGATAATGGGCAACACGCTCTTCAAATCCTCGCCCAACACCGGGGAATACAGGCCTGGCTCACGCGCGCGAATCCAGTTCACGTTGCCGCGCAGCGTATTAATTTCGCCATTATGGACCATGAACCTATTCGGATGTGCGCGCTCCCACGAGGGCGTGGTGTTGGTGGAATAGCGCGAATGGACGAGCGCGACAGCCGTTTCAGTAGAGGCATCACCCAGGTCACGATAAAAACGACGAAGCTGCGTGGAGAGAAGCATGCCCTTATACACGATGGTACGTGCGCTCATGGAGCATACGTAGAAGATCTTGCCATCGAGCGCCGCCTGCCCGTGAGCCGATTTCTCGATATCGCGACGGCAGACGTACAGCATGCGCTCGAATTCCATGCCTCGGCTTGCGCTCTCGGGGCGTGCCAGAAACGCCTGCAAAATGGTGGGCATGCACGATTTGGCTGTTTCACCCAGATCGTGGGCATCTACGGGCACCTCGCGCCAAAACATAAGCGGCAGGCCATGACGTGCGCAGCCATCCTCGAACAGGCGCTTGGCATCCGCTACGCCCTGCTCGTCACGCGGGAAGAAGAGCATAGCCACACCATAGTCGCCTTCTTCGGGAAGGATGCAGCCGCACTTCTGCGCTTCCTTGCGGAAGAACCTATGCGGCACCTGCAGCAAAATGCCCGCGCCGTCACCCGTGTTGCTTTCCAGGCCCGTGCCACCACGATGCTCGAGATTCACGAGCGTAGAGAGCGCATCATCAACCATTTGATGCGAACGCACGCCATTCAAATGCGCAAGCGCGCCAATGCCGCACGCATCATGCTCGAACTCGCTTCGATACAGAGACGGCTCACCTACGCCGCCCTCACTCGATTTACACGCATCACGCATTCCACCCCACGATGCCACCTGGGAGTTCGCCCCGCAATCGGCAGCGCCCCCGCTAGCCTGGTATTGGGTCATGTCCATTCCACCTACTACTCGTCGTATGTACAGTTGTCCGAGTATCGTACCTACGCCGTGTCACAGGAATGTTTTAGGGAAGTTTCAAGCAGGTTAAATGAGCTCGCCATTTACAAAAGCGGTATTCAGCCGAAAGGAATCTTAGGAAACAAAGCCATACTTCACGTCTTTGTATGGATCTGCGGCTTTCAGTAAAAAGCGCGCAGTAACAAACCTTAAACAACCCGAATGCGGCCAATAGCTTTCCGCACGCACAAGTATGATGGACAAAGCGATATTATTCTCGCTTACAAAGGGGGGCAACATGCTGCAATTCAGTAGACGAGCATTCATTGCTGCAGTAGGGGGAAGCATTGCAGCAGCGACTCTTTCGGGTTGCTCGAACGAAAGCACTAATCAAAGGCCAACCGAACTATTTGCTTGGGCTCAGCATGAAAAGGATTCCCCTGAATGGGTTTCTTCGCTCTCGCAAGCGCAAGACAAATCAATCAAACAGCTCTTTGTGGTTGCAGGAATGGGGGAACAGCTAACCACAGCGACTATATCCATGCACGAGCGAGATGAAAACGAAGCCTGGCGCCAAGTGCTCTCAACACCAGGCTACGTGGGACGCGATGGACTCTGCCCCGATTCGGAGCACGAAGAGGGGGATTTTGCGAAAACGCCTATTGGCGTCTACAAGTTCAACAAGGCCTTTGGCATTGCGGATGACCCTGGCTGCGCAATGGAATACACCAAAATCGATGATGATGCATATTGGTCGGGCGATATGCGTGAGGGCATGCATTACAACGAACTCGTCAGCATTAAAGATCTCCCCGACTTGAATACGGAAGATAGCGAGCACATCATTGAATACGACTTTCAATACCAATATTGCCTCAACATCAGCTTCAACGAAGAGGGGACCCCAGGAAGAGGTTCTGCCATCTTCCTTCATTGCCTCGACCCCGCAAAACCATACACAGGAGGATGCGTGGCAATACCAGAATACGCGATGATTGAAGTCGTAAAGCGCGTATCACCCGATTGCGTCGTCATCATAGATACGTTTGACAATATGAACGGTAGCTTCTAAAGAAGGCGCAGAGCAATCGGGGGCGCCCCGGCCAGCAACAAAACCGATTTGGAAAAGCTATTTCTCTGCAGAGGATACCTCGCCCCCAAGCACGCAAAAGGGACCGCCCGGCGGCGCGCGATGCGCCAGCCGGGCGGCCCCATGGCATGGAAATGCCCCCCATGAGCGCGAC
>NZ_SUUH01000001.1:222365-718097 GCF_015062615.1 Denitrobacterium detoxificans | reverse complement strand
GTCGCGCTCATGGGGGGCATTTCCATGCCATGGGGCCGCCCGGCTGGCGCATCGCGCGCCGCCGGGCGGTCCCTTTTTGCATTGGGTAGTTTGCGCACCGGGATTGAGCACCGGGATTGAGTCTTGGGGCCTGTCGTGGCCCGCTGCTTTCGTGCCCCGCGCTGGAATGCGACGCGTTCAGGCGGGTGCCCATGTCCTTTGGCCGCAAAGGTTCACCCTTGTCGTGCTATGGCTTCCGCCTGGGCATTTAGTCAAAATGCCGAATATGAGGTAAAATCATATGGTTAAAACTGCGTTGCCAAAGGAGACTACGTGAGCGATAAGGAAGCTATCGAGCAGGCAATAGAGATTGCATCCACCCGTGACGGCATGCTGAAGAAGGTCGTCGACGAGCTTTCCGGTTCATCGCGCCGCGCAAGGCAGAACTCCGCTGCCGTTGTTGCGGGCGTTGCCAAGAAGAACCCAAGCAAGGTCGTGCCTTACGTAGACCAGATCGTCGATGCGCTTAATCGTCCGGAAGCCCAGACGCGTTGGGAATGCCTGAATGCGCTTACGGAAATCGTTGCGCTCGAATCGCGCGTGTGCGACAAGGCCATTCCTGGTGCCGAAACGGCCCTGTTCGACGAGGACAGCGGCCCTGCGCATCTGGCCGCCATGCGCTTCCTCTGCAAGCTGGGTTCCACTACGGAAAACCGTTCCGAAAAGACGTGGCCCCTCATCGACGAGGCCATTCAGTGCTATCACGGTGATATCGAGTTCCAAGAAATGCTCGTTGCCGTCATCGGCTTTTCCGAGGGCAAGCTTGCCCCTGCCGTAAAGGAAGAGCTGAAGGCTCGCATGGAATTCGACTCGAAGAACGGCAAGGGCGCGCTGAAGCACAGGGCTCAGCAGATTATCGATAATCTTTCGTAGCTCCTGCTTCGGTAAACGGCTACCATATACGGAATTGGCGCGGTGATTTCCGCGCCTTTTTCTATTTAGCGGATATGTATGGTAGGAATAAGGGACACTTTTGCATACTAAAGTACAGAGGAATCCGAAGGAGACTCGATGGCACAGCACACCGTTACACTCATTCCCGGCGATGGCATTGGTCCCGAAACGAGCTCGGCCATGCAGCGCGTTCTGGAAGCTGCCGGTGCCGAAATCGAATGGGAAATCGCCGAGGCTGGCGCCCATCTGATGGAGGAGCATGGCACGCCGTTGCCCCAGAGCACGCTCGACGCGGTGAAGCGCAACAAGGTTGCCATCAAGGGCCCCGTTACCACGCCGGTGGGTTCTGGTTTCCGCAGCGTGAACGTTGCCCTGCGCAAGGCGTTCGACCTGTACGTGAACCTGCGTCCCAACATCAGCATCGAGGGTGCGGGCGGTCGCTATAACGATGTAGACCTGGTTATCGTGCGCGAGAACACGGAAGACCTGTACGCGGGCATCGAGTTCGAGCAGGGCTCTTCCGAAGCCGCCGAGCTCATCGAATTCTGCGCCTCCCATGATGCGGGCACGATTCGCGAGGACGCCGGCATCTCCGTGAAGCCCATTTCCATTACTGGTTCGCGTAACATCGTGAAGTACGCGTTCGAATACGCAATCGCCCAGGGCCGCAAGAAGGTCACGGCGGTGCACAAGGCCAACATCATGAAGCATTCCGACGGCCTGTTCCTGCGCGTTGCGCGTGAGGTTGCCAAGGAGTACGAAGGCCGCATTGAATTCGAGGACAAGATCGTCGACGCGTTCTGCATGAACATGGTCATCGACCCCAGCCGGTTCGACGTCGTGGTGCTGCCGAACCTGTACGGCGACATCGCAAGCGACCTGTGCGCTGGCCTGGTGGGTGGCCTGGGCATTGCCCCTGGCGCGAACATCGGCAAGGAGTACGCCATCTTCGAGGCCGTGCATGGCAGCGCTCCCGATATCGCGGGACAGAACAAGGCCAACCCCACGGCGGAAATCCTTTCCGCTTGCATGATGCTCGATTATCTGGGCGAACAGGAATGTGCCGAGCGCATTCGCTCTGCCGTGCGCGCCGTGTACGCGGAGGGCGAGCACCTTACGGGCGACATTCGCTGGGCCACGGGTTCCAGCAAGCCGGCATGTAGCACCACGGAGTTCACCGACGCCCTGATCGCTGCACTGTAGGAATGTAATCGGGGCCGCCAGCGCGGCCCCGCGTTGTTGGCAGGAGAAGCATAGATGTCACAATTGAAAGCAACCGCGCAGCTGCAAGTTGCGAACAAGGAATACCGCTACTACCCGGTGAAGGCCGTAGAGGGCGCCGAGCGCCTGCCCTACGCGCTCACCGTTCTGCTCGAGAACATCCTGCGTTGCGCTCCCGATGAGGAAACGGCGCAGCTTCTGGTCGATCGTCTGGTGGAAGCCGGCACGAAGGGCCAGGCGGGTGACGAAATCGAGTTCAGCCCCGCGCGCGTGCTGTTCCAGGACTTCACGGGCGTGCCCGTGTTCGTTGACTTTGCGGTCATGCGCGAGGCGTGTGCTGCCCTGGGCGGCGACCCCTCGAAGATCAACCCGCAGGTTCCCTGCAACCTGGTCATCGACCATTCGGTCATTGCCGACAAGGCGGGTTGCTCGGGCGCTCTGGAAGAGAACATCGAGCTGGAATTCCAGCGCAATCGCGAGCGCTACGACTTTCTGAAATGGGCGCAAAGCTCGTTCCAGAACGTGAGCATCGTGCCGCCTGGCCAGGGCATCTGCCATCAGCTGAACATCGAGCGCTTCGCGAAGGTCGCCATGACGCGCGAAACCGAAGAGGGCACGCTCGCGTATTTCGACACGCTCGTGGGCACTGACAGCCATACGCCCACGGCCAATGGCGTTGGCGTGCTTGGCTGGGGCGTTGGCGGCATCGAAGCCGAAGCCGCTGCGCTGGGCCAGCCCATCACCACGCTCGTGCCGCGCGTGATTGGCGTCGAGCTCACTGGCTCGCTGCCCGATGGCGTTTCCGCCATGGACCTTTCGTTGCGTTTCGCGCAGATGCTCCGCGCCGAGGGCGTCGTGGGCTGCTTCGTGGAATGCTTCGGCGAGGGCGTTTCCAACCTGACCGCCACGCAGCGCGCGTGCGTTTCCAACATGACCCCCGAATACGGCAGCACCTGCACGCTGTTCCCGGTTGACGAGCAGACGCTTGAGTACCTGCGCGTTACGGGCCGCACCGAAGAGCAGATCGCCCTGGTAGAGGCTTATGCAAAGCAGCAGAACCTGTGGAACGATGGTCGCGAGCGTTCGTACGCCAAGGTGCTTCGCATTGATCTGTCTTCGGTGGAGCGTAGCATCGCCGGTCCGTCGCGTCCGCACGACCGCATTTCGTTCGCGGGTGCGCGCGAGCGCTTCCAGGCCATTTGTGCCGAGCGCAACGTCGAAGCGGGTAAGACCGTAAGCGTTGACATCGATGGCGCAAGCTACGAGCTCACGCATGGCGCCATCGCCATCGCTGCCGTGACCAGCTGTACCACGGCTACCGACCCCGCCATGATGCTGGCGTGCGGCATCGTTGCCAAGAACGCCGCCCAGGCGGGCCTTGCGCCCAAGCCTTGGGTGAAGACCATTCTTGCGCCGGGCAGCAAGGCAACCGAACTCCTGCTCGAGCGTGCCGGGCTTATGGATGGCCTGCGTCAGCTTGGCTTCTATACGTGCGGCTTTGGCTGCATGAGCTGCATTGGAAATTCGGGCCCCGTTCTGCCTGCGCTGCATGACGTGGCCGATGATATCGAGCTCGCCAGCGTGCTTTCCGGCAACCGCAATTTCGAGGGCCGCATTTCTCCCGATGTAGCGCAGAACTACCTGTCGGCCCCCGCGGGCGTTATCGCCTACGCGCTTGCCGGCACGCTCGACTTCGATTTCGAGACGCAGCCTCTGGGCGAAAACGCACAGGGCGAGCCCGTGTTCCTGAAGGACATTTGGCCCACCAATGCCGAAATTGCCGCATTGCAGCAGCAGGTCGTGAATCGTGCGCTGTTCGACGATGGGGCAGAAGGCCTGTTCGAAGGCGACGAGTCCTGGCGCAGCCTGGGTCGCGAGCCGAGCGACCTGTTTGCGTGGGATGATGCCTCTACGTACGTGCGCCGTGCGACGTACTTCGATGGCATGACGGCGAACCCTGTGGCTCCCGAGCCGGTGCGTGGCGCCCGTGCCATCGTCAACCTGGGCGACTTCATCACCACCGACCACATTTCCCCGGCAGGCGCCATTGCCTCCGATTCCGCGGCTGCCCGCTACCTGCGCGAACGTGGCGTGGACGAGGCCGACTTCAACACGTATGGCAGCCGTCGTGGCAACCACGAGGTCATGGCGCGCGGTACGTTTGCGAATGTGAAGCTCGCGAACCTGCTTGCCGAAGGCCGCAAGGGCGGTTGGACGCGCGATATGACCGACGACGCCATCAAGCTCATCTTCGACGCCTCTGAGGCCTATCGCGAAGCTGGCGTGCCCCTGGTGGTCCTGGCTGGCAAGATGTACGGCAGTGGTTCGTCACGTGACTGGGCCGCGAAGGGCCCCATGCTCCTGGGTGTGCGCGCTGCGTTTGCCGAGAGCTTCGAGCGCATCCACCGCAGCAACCTTATTGGCATGGGCGTGCTGCCCCTGCAGTACGAGGAGGGCCAGAGCACGGCTTCGCTGGGGCTCGATGGCACCGAGACGTTCGACATCGACGATATCGACTTTAGCAAGGGCCTGCCCAATCCCGCGCATGTTGGCGTGCATGCCACCAAGCCGGATGGATCGGTCATCGACTTCACGGCGCTCGTGCGCATCGATACGCCCACCGAGGGCGAGTATTACTATCACGGCGGCATTCTGCAGTACGTGATTCGCAATCTGGCTGCACTGTAGGCGTTGCGCCTGCGCGGCTGATTTGTCCAAACGAAAACGAGACGGGGCGGGCCTAGTGCTCGCCCCGTTTGCGCTGGTATACTATCGCGAAATGCAAGTGTATGAGGGGATGTAATCGTGGATAAAGACCAGATGGACGAATTCTTCAGGATGGTAGGCTTTGTGCCTCCCCAGGAAGGCGCCTCCCAGACGTCTGCGGCCGAGGAGAAAGCCTCCGGCGCCTCTTCGCAGGGCGCGTCGAAGAAGCGCAAGGCATCGCATGGGCAGAGGAATCCCTTTGCGTCCGATGGCAAAGATGGCGAAGGCCTTTCCAGCGTGTTCGAGGCCATAAAGCTTCCCAGCTGGCGCAAGCGCACGCTGGTTATTGCGATTCTCGTGCTGATCCTGGTCATTGCTGGTGCGTACTGGTGGTTCCATCCGCCCATCAACATCCATTCCGCCGATACCTGGACGTTCTTGGTGGTGTTCGTGCTGCTGCCGGCGTTCATCACCTTCCGTGCGCTTTCGGCCTCGTATAAGGCGGGCTCGAACGCGCGCCCGAAGAATGCGGGCAAGGCGAAGCGCTTCAAGTGGCTTTCCTGGATTCCCGTTGCCGTCTTTGCTGTAGCGGTGCTGGGTTGGGCCGCGTCGTACAGCATTTGGCCGGGTAACGCCGAGAAGTACTCAAGCATTCTGCAGATTCAGGACACCGACTTCGCCACCGACATTCAGGAACCCGATTACGACACCATCCCCGTTATCGATCGCGACAGCGCCGTGCTCCTGGGCAACCGCACGCTGGGCGAGATCCCCGAATACGTGAGTCAGTTCGAGATTTCCAGCCTGTATTCCCAGATTAACTACCAGGGGCGCCCCGTCCGCGTGAGCCCGCTGAATTATGCCGACCTGTTCAAGTGGTTCTACAACAAGGACGCGGGCATTCCCGCCTACGTGATTGTCGATATGGCCAGCCAGAATACCCAGGTGGTGCGGCTGTCTTCGCCCATGTACTACTCGGAAAGCGAACCGCTCGAGCGCAATATCGACCGCTACGTCCAGCTGCGCTACCCGTTCTACATGTTCGAGGAGAAGAGCTTCGAAATCGACGAGGATGGCACTCCCTGGTGGGTGTGCCCCGTTCAAACGCGCACTATCGGCCTGTTCGGTGGCGAGACCATCGACCGCGTGGTGCTGGTGAATGCCAGCACGGGCGAATGTCAGGATTGCGCCATCGACGAGTGCCCCGAATGGGTGGACCGCGCCTATCCCAGCAACCTGCTCATCCAGCAGTACAACTGGTATGGCAGCCTGCATAATGGCTGGCTGAACAGCTGGCTTGGCCAGAGCGGCGTGGTGCAGACCACTCCGGGCACCGATGGCGAGCTGGGCTACAACTACATTGCCAAAGACGATGACGTTTGGGTGTACACGGGCGTCACCAGCGCCACGAGCGACAACGCGATCGTGGGGTTCGTGCTCGTGAACCAGCGCACGGCGGAAGCCCACTACTATAGCGTGGCGGGCGCCACCGAGGAAAGCGCCATGAGCTCGGCGGAAGGCCAGGTGCAGAACCTGCAGTACAAGGCTACCTTCCCGCTGCTTCTGAACATCAATGGCCAGCCTACGTACTTTATGGCCTTGAAGGATGCCGCGGGCCTGGTGAAGAAGTTCGCCATGATCGACATCCAGCGCTACCAGAACGTAGCCGTGGGCGACACGGTGGAGGAATGCCAGAAGTCGTACAAGGCCCTGCTTGCCACTAATGGCGTGACTTCGGGCGACGATTCGGTTGCCAGCGAGGTCACGGGCGTGGTGCGCACGTCCATGCAAGCCGTCATCGATGGCAACTCTCACGTGTACCTGTCGCTCGAGGACAGCTCGCTTATCTTCGACTGTCCGCTGCCCACGGTCATGAATGCCGTGATCGTGCGCCAGGGCGACACGGTGACGATCTCCTACATTGAGGGGGACCCCACGTGCACGGTCGAATCGCTCGAGGTGACGAGCGCCGAGGCCACGTCGGCCGCGGCGGGGCAGACTTCCTCGGCAGCCTCGTCGGCTACTGATGCGGGCACGAATCAGCCTGCTGCAGAAGCCGCATCGGCCACAGCTGGCGGCGGTGCTTCCGCGTAGCCCCAATGTGGAGGACGCGTGCGCTTCCTTGCATTCGTCGTATGAGTCTGGCATAGTGTAACGGCTGCAGAAATGCAGCAGTAATGAACAGTAGTTCCGCTGCCAGAGACAGCAGGCACCGCAAGGTTTAATCGCGCAAGCGGCCCGCCGAGGTGGTTGTAAAGCACAAGCTTTCACGACCCCCTGCGCTCTCTGGTGCAGGGGGTCGTTCTTATTCGTGCGACCTTCCCCTGGGGTGGAACCCGGAATGGGAAAGAAGGAGGTGCACAATATGCCCAACGCACAGAATGTCGAAACGCTCGCAAAGATCAAGGAAGAGCTCGAAGGCGTGTCCGCTCTGTGGGTCGTCGACTACCGCGGCCTGAGCGTGAAGGAGGCGCAGCAGCTGCGTCGCTCCATCCGCGAAGCCGGTGCTCATCTGACGGTCTACAAGAACAAGCTGGTGCGCATCGCCCTGGCCGAGTCTGGTCTCCCCGAAATGGAGGACATCCTCGCTGGCCCGAGTGCATTCGTGTTCGCCGATGGCGATCCGGCTGCTGCCGCGAAAGCTATCAAGGATTTCGCCAAGGATAACGAGAACCTCGTAATCAAGGGCGGCATGATGGACGGTGTTCAGTACAGCGCAGAACAGGTGGAAGCTATTGCTTCTCTGCCTTCTCGCGAGGCTCTCATCGGCCAGATCGCTGGTCTTATCTCCGGCGTTGCTCGCGGTCTTGC
Organism: Denitrobacterium detoxificans; assembly: GCF_015062615.1. Lineage (GTDB taxonomy): Bacteria > Actinomycetota > Coriobacteriia > Coriobacteriales > Eggerthellaceae > Denitrobacterium > Denitrobacterium detoxificans_A. The sequence continues at coordinate 710,426 of NZ_SUUH01000001.1, read as the reverse complement.
CGTTACCATCAACGGTGTGCCGTCTGGCTTGGCTCAGTCGATCAAGCAGGTCGCCGAGCAGAAGCCCGCTGCCTAGCAGCACCCTGCGGCGCCCGCGCCGCGTAGCAAGAATGTATGGCCGGAAGAACCCGGCCCCTTTGAAAGGAAACTAACATGGCTGTGACCAAGGAAGAAATCATTGAGGCTCTGAAGGAGATGTCCCTCCTCGAGGCTAGCGAACTCGTGTCCATGATCGAAGAGACCTTCGGCGTGTCCGCTGCTGCTCCCGTGGCTGTTGCTGCTGCTCCTGCCGCTGATGGCGCTGCTGCTGCCGACGAGAAGTCCGAATTCGACGTTGTGCTCGAGGGCTTCGGCGACAACAAGATCGCTGTCATCAAGGTTGTCCGCGAGCTCACCGGTCTGGGCCTGAAGGATGCCAAGGAAGTCGTCGAGGGCGCTCCCAAGGCCATCAAGGAAGGCGTTGCCAAGGAGCAGGCCGAGGAAATGAAGGCCAAGCTGGAAGAAGCCGGCGCTGCTGTAACCCTGAAGTAAATTCGCTTCTTGCGAATTGCGGGAGTCGTCCCTTATGGGGCGACTCCTTTTTTTGCGCCGTTCGCGGTTTATATGAACCGCTCTCAAGAACGTGCGCATTCTTTCGTCTGAGCTAGTGTGGAAGACTCGTTTTCCCTCCCGTTGAAGGGAAGTGTTTTTACCGTTCTCCACGCTTTTTCCGCTTGATTTTAGCTTGATCCAACCCGCTTCCCATACGAACTGCGCTTATGCGAATGGTGTGAAAATGGGATTTAGGATGTATCATTATGAACCACAAGATATGGTGTGTGGTCGAATTATGAGCGACAATATTTATTGTTTTGTGCTCACGTGCGAAAACGTAAGGAGCGCTAAAGTCAAGCCTTGTGAACAATAAAAATTAGATGCAAAACTATGTTCAGACAAGAAATGAAGCAGAAATACGAAAGGGGTTTGGGCATATGAAGGTTATCAAGCGCAATGGCTCTGAGGTCGCTTTCGACGTCACGAAAATCGTGAACGCCATCTCGAAGGCGAATAGTGAGGTAGTGCCGGAAAACCGTCTTACGCACGATCAAATTATCGCCGCAGCAAACAACGTCACCACCGAATGCGACGTTTGCGGTCATGCCCCTGCCGTTGAGGAAATCCAGGACATGGTCGAGGACCAGATCATGGCCCTTGGTGCATTCGAAGTCGCTCGCAAGTACATCATCTATCGCTACGTGCAGGGCTTGAAGCGCACGTCCAACACCACCGACGACAAGATTCTCTCGCTCATCGAATGCAACAACGAGGAAGTGAAGCAGGAGAACTCGAACAAGAACCCCACCGTCGTCTCCGTCCAGCGCGACTACATGGCCGGCGAGGTTTCGAAGGACCTTGCTCACCGCATGCTCCTTCCCGCCGACGTGGTCGACGCCCACGAGAAGGGCATCATCCACTTCCACGACTCCGATTACTACGCGCAGCGCATGCACAACTGCGACCTGGTGAACCTGGAAGACATGCTGCAGAATGGTACGGTCATTTCCGGCACGCTCATCGAGAAGCCCCATAGCTTCAGCACGGCCTGCAACATCGCCACCCAGATCATCGCCCAGGTTGCCAGCTGCCAGTATGGCGGCCAGAGCATCTCGCTCGCGCATCTTGCCCCGTTCGTCGACATTAGCCGTCAGAAGATCCGTCGCGCTACCATCGACGAGTTGAACGAGCTTGGCGTGGAGCCTTCGCCCGAGCGTTTGGATGCCGTGGTCGAAGGCCGCGTGCGCGACGAAATTCGCCGTGGCGTGCAGACCATCCAGTACCAAGTGGTTACGCTCATGACCACCAACGGCCAGGCTCCGTTCATCACCGTGTTCATGTACCTGAACGAGGCGCGCAACGAAACCGAGAAGCACGACCTCGCCATGGTCATCGAGGAAATGCTGCGCCAGCGTTTCCAGGGCGTGAAGAACGAGGCGGGTGTGTGGATTACCCCCGCGTTCCCCAAGCTCATCTACGTGCTGGAAGAAGACAATATCGACGAGGGCACGGAATTCTACTACCTCACGAAGCTCGCTGCGAAGTGCACGGCCAAGCGCATGGTGCCCGACTACATCTCCGAAAAGAAGATGCGCGAGTACAAGCTTTCCAAGGGCGAAGTGGAAGGCGAAGGCGATTGCTATACGTGCATGGGCTGCCGTTCGTTCCTTACGCCCGACCGCTCGGGCAACGGCTACAACAACGTGGCCAACGCGAAGAATTACGACCCCACGAAGCCGAAGTACTATGGTCGATTCAACCAGGGCGTGGTCACCATCAACCTGGTCGACGTTGCGCTTTCCAGCGAAGGTGACTTCACCAAGTTTTGGGCTATTTTCGACGAGCGTCTGGAACTGTGCCGCAAGGCCCTTATGTGCCGCCACAACCGCCTGAAGGGCACCACGTCCGACGCTGCCCCCATCCTGTGGCAGTACGGTGCCCTGGCGCGCCTGAAGAAGGGCGAGAAGATCGACAAGCTCCTCTACGGCGGCTATTCCACCATTTCGCTGGGTTACGCTGGCCTGTACGAGTGCACGAAGTACATGACGGGCAAGTCGCATACCGACGCAGAGGCCACGCCGTTCGCGCTGGAAGTCATGCAGCACATGAACGACAAGTGTGCCGAATGGAAGGAAGCCACCGACATCGACTTCAGCCTGTATGGCACGCCGCTGGAATCCACTACGTACAAGTTCAGCAAGTGCCTGCAGCGTCGTTTCGGCATCGTTCCCGGCATCAACGACAAGGGCTACATCACCAACAGCTACCACGTGCACGTGACCGAAAAGATCGACGCCTTCACGAAGCTGAAGTTCGAGAGCAAGTTCCAGAAGCTTTCGCCGGGTGGCGCCATCAGCTACATCGAGGTCCCGAACATGCAGGACAACCTGCAGGCGGTGCTCACGGTCATGCGCTACATCTACGACAACATCATGTACGCGGAACTGAACACCAAGAGCGACTACTGCCAGGTGTGCGGCTACGATGGCGAAATCCAGATCATCGAAGACGATGGCAAGCTGGTATGGGAATGCCCGAAGTGCGGCAACCGCGACCAGAACAAGCTCAACGTGGCCCGTCGTACCTGCGGCTACATTGGAACCCAGTTCTGGAACCAGGGTCGTACCCAGGAAATCAAAGACCGCGTTCTGCATCTGTAGAACCGCTTGACTCTACAAGGGAACGAGGCGAATGGTCGTGCGATCGTTCGCCTTGTCTTCTCTTCGCGCAGGGAGGCAGCCGTGAATTATGCAGCCATAAAATACTCCGATATCGCCAATGGTCCTGGCGTGCGTACGGTATTGTTCGTTTCGGGGTGCACGCACCATTGCGCAGAATGCTTCCAGCCCGAAACTTGGAGCTTCTCGTTTGGCCGTCCGTTTACCCAGGAAGTGGAAGACGAAATCATCCAGAGCCTGAATGAGCCATGGGTGGCTGGCATTACCGTTTTGGGCGGCGAGCCCATGGAACCGGTGAACCAGGCGGGCCTTCTGCCGTTCCTGCAGCGCGTCAAGCGCGAATGCCCGGGGAAGAGCATTTGGGTCTACACGGGCGATGTGTACGAGAACCTGCTCTATGGCGGTAGGAACTGCCCGGAAACGGCCGACCTGTTCGATTGCATCGACGTGCTCGTCGATGGGCCCTACGCGAAGGATTTGAAGGACATCTCGCTGCGTTTCCGGGGCAGCAGCAACCAGCGCATCATCGACGTGCCCGCGTCGCTTGCCTCGGGCGAGGTAGTGCTTTGGGAAGACGACCCTCAGTTCGCCTCGCACAAGATGATCTAACGCGCCTTGCATGGCCCTTTTGCCCGCGTCTTGCCGTAAGGCCAGGTGCGGGCATCGTTTATTCTGTCTGCTTCTTGTATCGCGTTGCTTGGGATGCCTATCGAGCCATATAATCAAAGTTCGAGTTAGGGAACCAAGAAAGGCTACTCGTGAATACACCCCGTCCATTTGCCGCGATTTCGCAGATGCTCGACGAACGCAAGCGCAATTCCGCGCCGCGCCAGCCGGGTCCGCTTCGTCGTCGTATCGATGCGTGGGGCGAAAGACTGCTGGGTGTCGTTTCCAACCGCTCGTTCGCGCAGGAAGCCGAATACGAGAGCCATCAGACGAAGCTCGACTACGTGTGGAACACGGCGGGTCTGGCTTCCTGGGGCGTCATCTTCCCCCTGCTTACCATCATTGTCACGCAGCTGGTGGGCAGCGAGCAAGCCGGTATGTTCTCGCTGGCGTTCGTGGTCGCGCAGCTGCTCATGTTCCTGGCGAACTACGGCGTGCGCACGTACCAGGTCTCCGACCGTGACGAGGAGCATTCCTTCGCGGAATACCAGATCCAGCGCGCCATAACATGTCTGCTAGCCATCGTGGCTGGTTCGCTCTTCTGCGATTTCCATGGCTACGACGAAGCTATGCGCACCATGGTTATGGCCGTTGTGGTGTACAAGACCGTTGATGGCTTCGCCGATGTGTACGAGGGTCGCCTGCAGCAGATGGACAAGCTGTATCTGGCGGGCATTTCCCAGGTGCTGCGCTCGGCGGGCGTTTTCGTGGTGTTCGCGTTTCTGCTGCTCATCACGCACAGTCTGCAAGTTGCCAGCATTGCCATGGCCATCGTGGCGGTGGTTTCCCTCGTGCTGTTCACGGCGCCGCTTGCCTTGCTTGAAACGCCTACGTCGAATCGTAGGAGTTTTGCGAGCATTGGCCGCCTGTTCACGAAGTGCTTCCCGCTGTTCTTGGCGCTGTTCCTCTATGCGCTCATCGACAACATTCCCAAGTTCATGATGGAGGGCACGCTCTCCTACGACAATCAGCTGTACTACAACGCGCTCTACTTCCCGGCTCAGGCCATTCTTATCACGGTGGGCCTTGTGTACAAGCCCCTGCTCGCACGCATGGCCGACGCGTGGAACGACCTCAATCGCCGCAAGCGCTTCGACTTCTTCATCGTTGCCATGCTGCTCATCGTTCTGGCCGTTACCGTGGTGGTCTTGCTGTTCATGAACTGGTTGGGCATTCCGTTGCTCAGCATTCTGTACGGTCTCGATTTTGAACCGTATCGTTCCATGGGCCTGCTTATGGTCATTGCCGGTGGCATTACGGGCGGCATCGACTTCCTGTACCAGGTTATGACGGTCATGCGCCGTCAGAAGTCGGTTTTGCGCCTGTACCTCATCACCTTCGCCTTCTCGCTGGCCATTCCCTATATGCTCATTCACGTGAGCGGCCTGCGTGGCGCCATCATGGGCTACCTCATCGTCATGGCGATCTTGCTTGCGCTGCTCGTGTTGGAATACGTGAGCGTGCGCCTTATGTACAAGCGCCACCCCGAGGACGACCCCACGTATTTGGCCGCAAAGGCGCGTGCGCGTCGTAATGCCGAAGGGGCTGACGCACGTCCTGCCGACGACGAGTCCGATACGCTGGAAGCTGAACATGCACAGGAGTCGCATGGCGAATCCGTGCCGCATTCTGCTCGTCGCGATGTGCATGCGGATAGGCCTGTTCATGAATCGCCTCGTCCGCGTGCGCGTGCGCAGCATGCCGCTCCCCCCGATGGCACGCAGGAATTCTCTCCGCGCGAAGCTGCCCGTCTCGAGCGCATTGCGCGCGAGGGTGGGGAAGTGGACCCGCGCTTTAGGGCTCGTCGCGCATTGCGTGACCGCCAGTCTCGAAGGGGCTCCGAATAGTGGCTCCCGAGCTGCACAACGAAACGACCCGGAGCGCTCGCATTCTGGGTTCCGAAGGCGTTGCCGCGCTCGCATCGAGCTGCGTGATGGTGCTTGGACTGGGCGGCGTGGGCTCGAGCTGCGTCGAGGCATTGGCGCGAGGCGGCGTGGGCAAGTTCATCTTGGTCGACCACGACGTGGTGGATATTACGAACATCAATCGCCAGGCCATTGCCTTTCACAGCACCATCGGCCGCAAGAAGATCGACGTCATGCGCCAGATGGTGCTCGATATCAACCCGCAGGCCCAGGTGGAGGTCGTCGACTCGTTCGTGCTTGCTGAAAACCTAGATGCGCTGCTCGATGAGCATGCCGTCAAAGCAGATTTCGTGGTGGATGCCATCGATACCATTTCCACGAAGCTTGCCATTGCGGCTGCTGCCCAGGAACGCGATATCAACCTGATCAGCGCCATGGGTGGCGGCAACAAGCTGCATCCCGAGTACCTGCGTGTGGCCGATATCTACGACACGGTCAATTGCCGCATGTGCCGCATCATGCGCAAGGAATGCCGCAAGCGGGGCATTTCCCATTTGCGCGTGCTGTATTCGTGCGAGGAAGCTGCGGCGGCCACGGCTCGCCCGGGTACGGAGCGCGGCGAGCGTTCGGGGTTGGGCACCATGCCGTATTTTCCGCCCATCATGGGCCAGATGATTGCCGGGTACGTCATTCGCTCCATCGCGGGCGTGGAGTCGCGCGAGGACGTGCTGGCGCGTCGGAAGTAACCCGTTTGCGCTGCTCGGCGATGTGGGCTTGTGATCAAGGAGGGGTCATGCGATACGTCGACATGCATTGCCATCCGTCGTTTCTGGATGCCATGGATCCCTTGCTGGAGCGTGCTTCGCGCGATCGCGTGGGCATGTTCGCCAACACCGTCTTGCCCTCGGAATACGTTGCCGTGCGCGATGTTGCGGAATTCTTTCCGGGAATCCGCCTGGGTTTGGGCCTTCATCCCTGGTGGGTGGCGCAGGGCAAGGCTGACGAACGCGAAGTTTGCCTATTTGAGGAACTGGCGCCCCAATGTCGCTACATCGGCGAGATAGGCCTGGATTTTGGGAAGCGTTTCGCGGCAGAGCGCGATGGGCAAGGTGCGGTCTTTCGCCGGGTGCTTGCCGCGTGTGCGCGGCCGGGTGTTCCGCATGTCATGTCGTTCCACTCGTCCCTTGCGGCAAGCGTTGTCATGGACGAGGTCGAGCGTGCGGGGCTATCCGACGCGATTCTCATCTTCCACTGGTTTTCCGGTTCGTCCGACGAGCTCACGCGCGCTCGAAACGCCGGCTGGTATTTCAGCGTGGGGGAGCGCATGCTTGCCACGAAGCGCGGACGAGCATATTTGCAGGCCATCCCCGAAGACCGGCTGCTGCTGGAAACCGATCTTCCCTCATCGCCGCAGAGCAAGATGGATTATGATGGGTACTACCGCAGTTTGGCTGGCGTGGCACAGGTTGTTGCCGCCGAACGCGGCGAACGTGTTGTGCAGCGTGCGCTGGAGTCCAGCTGTAAGCTGCTTGAATTGGATGTGATGAACGATGACTGACGAGAACAAGAGCGAAGCGATGCCCCAGACCGAGGACGAGGCCCTGGCCGAGGAAGCGCGTAAGATGGCGCAAATCAGCAGCGAATACGTGGCCATGACCGACGAACTTGCCGAGCTGAATGCGCTCGAGGCGTTTGTGGATGCCCATGAGGCCAGCGAGCTGGGTGGCGTATACGGTTCCATGCTTGGCATGTTGGGCAATCGCAAGTAGTCGTGCGCATGCGTGCCGTTTGGCGCGCGCAACGAATAGGTACTTGCGCACGCTAAAGCGTGCATGCTAGTATGACCCCATTCACAATTGAATAGCCAAACCGTTGAAGCGGAAGTAACGGCGAATATGCTTTCACAGAGAGCCCGCGATGCTGGAAATCGGGCAAAACACAGTTCGTCAAATGGACCGCTGAGGGCGCGGTGAACGGCCTGGGCCTAGTAGCACGCGACGTGTGGGCATACGTTAGTTGCCGGGAATGTGTTGGCATTCCGCAAAGTGCGCGGCTTCAGGCTGCGAATCAAGGTGGCACCACGGATCTATCGATTCGCCCTTGATGGAACATAGGTTCCGTCGGGGTGTTTTTTATTGCCCCGACGCGCTCGCCTCCAACAAGGCGGGCATGGCGGAAGGAGGCTTCCATGGGTGTTGCTGCAGTACCTGATATCGCAGATGGCGTGCGCAATGGTCCGCCTAGGGGGCACGCGCGCCTGCGCGTTGTGCCTTCGCTCGAGGAGGCGAAGGAGGTTGCGCGCGAGCAGGGCGTTTCGCGCGTCCCCCTTGCAGCGGAATTGCTTTCCGATGCGTATACGCCGCTTGGCGTACTTTCCAAGCTGAAGGCCGTTTCGCGCCACTGCTTCGTATTGGAAAGCGTGGCGGGAGGCGAGAAGCGCGGCAGGTACACGTTCTTGGGGTTCGAGCCTTGTATGGCCATTGCCTGCAAGGATGGCGTGATAACCATCGATGGCCAGGCGCACGCCACCAGCGATCCCGCTTCCGAGCTGCGTGACATCCTGCGCGCGTATCGCACGGCGCGCGTCGAGGGGCTGCCTCCGTTCGCGGGCGGCTTGGTGGGCTATTTTGGCTATGACTACCTGAAGTACGCGGAACCCACGTTGCGGCTCGATGCACGCGACACCGAGAACTTCCAGGACTTCGACCTTATGCTGTTCGATCGCCTGATTTGCTTCGATGACGTAAGGCAGAAGATCATCCTTATTGCCCACGCCGATCTGGCGTGCGGTGATTCCGGGTATGCCGAGGCGCAGGATGCGCTGGCGGAAATGGCGCGAATCATCCAAGATGGCGCATCTGCGGCAGAGACCCCCGGCCATGTGCTGGGGCCGGCAAAGGCGCTGTTCGACGAAGAATCCTACTGTGACATGGTGCGCCGAGCCCAGCGCTACATTCGCGAGGGTGACATCTTTCAGGTGGTGCTTAGCAACCGTTTGGAGGTGCCCTACGAGGGAAGCCTGCTGAACGCGTATCGCGTGCTGCGCGCCATAAACCCCTCTCCGTACATGTTCTATTTCAGTGGCAGCGATATGGAAGTCGCGGGTGCGAGCCCCGAAACGCTTGTGAAGCTGGAGGATGGCGTGCTACATACGTTTCCTTTGGCCGGAACGCGTCCTCGGGGAAAGACGCCCCAAGAGGATCGCATGCTCGAAGAAGAGCTGCTTGCCGACGAGAAAGAGCTTGCGGAGCATAACATGCTCGTTGACCTGGGTCGCAACGACCTGGGCAAGGTGAGCGAATTCGGCTCGGTGGAAGTGGAGCGCCTGCATTCCATCGAGCGTTACAGCCACGTGATGCATATTGGCAGCGTGGTGCGGGGCCGTTTGCGTGAAGGGTGCGATGCCCTGGATGCCATCGAGGCCGTGTTGCCGGCGGGTACGCTGTCGGGCGCTCCCAAGATTCGCGCGGCGCAGATTATCAACGAGCTCGAAGACAACAAGCGCGGCATATACGGCGGCGCGCTGGGGTACCTGGATTTCGCGGGCAACATGGACGTGTGCATTGCCATCCGCATCGCCTACAAGAAGAACGGGCGTGTGTTCGTGCGCAGCGGCGCGGGCATCGTGGCTGATAGTGACCCCGCGAAGGAGTACCGCGAGTGCGTGAGCAAGGCGGCGGCGGTCGTGCGTGCCCTGGAGGATGCGGAGGAGCTGCGATGATTCTGCTTATCGATAACTACGACAGCTTTTCCTACAACCTGTTTCAGATGCTTGGCGCCATCGAGCCCGACATTCGCGTTGTGCGCAACGACGCTCTGACGGTGGAGGAAATCGCTGCCCTGCATCCTGCGGGAATCATCCTGTCGCCGGGGCCAGGGCGTCCGGAGGATGCGGGCGTGTGCGTTGACGTAGTGCGTGAACTGGGTGATTCCATTCCCATATTGGGCGTATGCCTGGGCCATCAGGCCATTGCCGTTGCTTGTGGCGCACGCGTGGGGTACGCCTCCACGCTCATGCATGGCAAGCAATCGGCTACCGCGTTCGATGTGGCATGCCCCCTGTTTGCAGGCGTTCCCGCGTCGGCGCCCGTGGCTCGGTATCACTCGCTTTCCGTAGACGAGGACACGTTGCCGCATTCCGTGCGCGTAACGGCTCGCGCGGACGACGGGGAAGTGATGGCCATTGCCTGCCAGGATGCTCCCGTGTGGGGCGTTCAGTTTCATCCCGAGAGCATCATGACGCCCGATGGCGCTCGCATGCTCGCCAATTTCATTCAGCTTACGAAGACGGCTTGCCCGCAAGGAGGAAACCATGATTAAGGAAGCCATCGAGAAGATCGTCCGCAAGGAAGACCTGACATACGACGAGGCGTACGCCGTGATGAACGAGATCATGAGCGGCGAAACGTCGGCTACGCAGAACGCCGCGTTCCTGGCTGCGCTTTCCACGAAGAGCGCCAAGGCGGAAACCATCGACGAAATCGCCGGATGCGCGGCCGCAATGCGCGACCATGCCACGCCGGTTCCCCATCCTGGCATGGAGGTGCTGGAAATCGTGGGAACGGGAGGAGATCGCAGCAATACGTTCAACATCTCCACTACAGCGGCGCCGGTAGTTGCTTCGGCGGGCGTGAAGGTGGCCAAGCACGGCAACCGCGCCGCATCGAGCAAGTCGGGTACGGCCGATTGCCAGGAGGCGCTGGGCGTGAATCTGCAGCAGAGCCCGGAAAAGGCGCTTCAGCTGCTGGACGAGGTGGGTATGTGCTTCTTCTTCGCGCAGATGTACCACGCCTCCATGAAATACGTCGGTTCGATTCGCCGCGAACTGGGGTTCCGCACCGTGTTCAACATCCTGGGCCCGCTTACCAATCCAGCGCGCCCCGAGTACTTCCTGCTGGGCGTATACGACGAGTACCTGGTCGAGCCCATTGCGAAGGTGCTCGATGCCATGGGCGTGAAGCGTGCGCTCGTAGTGTATGGCTCCGATCGCATGGACGAGGTCTCGGCGAGCGCACCCACCGTTACGTGCGAGCTGAGGGATAGCTACTATCGCACGTCCCGCATTGCGCCCGAGGATTTCGGCCTGGAGCGTTGCCGCAAGGAGGACCTGTTGGGAGGAACGCCGCAGGAAAACGCCGCCATCACGCGTGCTGTGCTTTCGGGCGAAGCGGGCCCCAAGCGTAACGTGGTGCTGTTGAATGCCGGTGCGGCCTTGTTTGCAGCCGGGGCGGTAAGCGATATCGACGAAGGCGTGAAGCTTGCGGCTCATCAGATCGATAGCGGCGCTGCGCTGGAAACGCTCGATGCGTATATCCGTGCGAGCAATAACTAAGCGGTGCGCCATGACGAGCATTTTGAACGAACTTGCGCAGGCGGCTCGAGCGCGTGTTGCCGCGCAGCAGAAGGCGCTGCCGATGGGGGAGTTGCGTTCCCGCGCTCGTTCGCTAGCGTGCGCAGACGGGTTTCCCTTCGAGCGTGCGTTGTCCGGGGCGGGCATGTCCTTCATCTGCGAATGCAAGAAGGCATCTCCCAGCAAGGGCCTCATAAGCGAGAGCTTTCCGTATCTTCGGATAGCGCGCGAATACGAACAGGCGGGGGCCAACGCGCTTTCGGTGCTCACCGAGCCAACGCGCTTTCTGGGGAGTGATGCGTATTTGAGCGAGATTGCCGCCGCCGTGGCCGTACCGTGCTTGCGGAAGGATTTCACGGTCGATGCCTACATGGTCTACCAGGCGAAGCTCTTGGGCGCGCAGGCGATCTTGCTCATCTGCTCGATTCTCGACGATGGTCAGCTGAAGGAGTTTATCGCCTTGGCGGACGAGCTGGGCATGAGTGCGCTCGTGGAGGCCCATGACGAGTGCGAGGTAAATCGCGCATTGCGGGCGGGTGCGCGTATCGTGGGCGTGAACAATCGCAATCTCGTCGATTTCAGCGTCGATTTCCGCAACTGCCTGCGCCTGCGCGATATGGTTCCCCCCGAGGTGCTGTTCGTGGCCGAAAGCGGCGTGAGCGAACCGAGCCAGGTGAGGGAGCTCGAGGAGCATGGCGTGAATGCGGTGCTCGTGGGCGAGGCGCTCATGCGCGCGGCTGACAAACGAGCCGCCCTGAGCGCATTGCGGGGTGAGCCCCTATGACGCGTATCAAGATGTGCGGCCTGCATTCTCGTGCCGATATCGAGGCCGTCAACGAGTTGCTTCCCGAATACGCGGGATTCGTGTTCGTGCCAAACTCCCATAGGGGTGTCACGCTTGACGAGGCGCGCGCGTTGAGCGCGTTGCTCGACGAAGCGATATGCCCCGTCGGGGTGTTTCTCGATGCGCCCGTTGCATTCGTTGCCGCGGCGTGCGAGATAGGTGCGATTCGCATGGTCCAACTGCATGGGCATGAGGACGAGGCATATGTCGCGGCGCTTCGCAAACGCGTGTCTGCGCCCATCATCCAGGCCTTTGTTGTGAGCGATGCCGCAGATGTCCAGCGCGCCCTTGCCAGCAGCGCCGATTACGTATTGCTCGATGCCGGGCGAGGCGATGGCCGTGCGTTCGATTGGTCGCTCGTGGCCAACGTGCAGCGGGCGTTCTTCCTGGCGGGTGGCCTCGATTCCGAAAACGTTGCCCAGGCCGTTCGGGCCGTGCGCCCATTCGCCGTGGACGTGAGCAGCGGAATCGAAACGAACAAGACGAAAGATATACGGAAGATGCGCGCATTTGCGATGGCGGTGCGCGCGAAAGGAGAGTTGTAATGAGCGAAGCGAAGGGGCGCTATGGCGTGCATGGCGGGCAGTATATGCCCGAGACGCTCATGAACGCCGTCATTGAGCTCGAGGAGGCGTACGAGCATTACAGGCAGGACCCGCAGTTTCAGGAGGAGCTTACGGCGCTGCTCAATGGCTATGCCAACAGGCCCAGCATGCTGTATCCCGCGCGCAAGATGACGCAGGATTTGGGCGGGGCAAAGGTATATCTGAAGCGCGAGGACTTGAACCACACGGGCGCCCACAAGATCAATAACGTCCTGGGCCAGGCACTGCTCACCAAGAAGATGGGCAAGACGCGCATGATCGCCGAAACGGGCGCAGGGCAGCATGGCGTGGCCGCCGCAACGGCGGCGGCGCTGCTCGGCCTTGAATGCGTGGTCTTCATGGGCAAGGTGGATATCGAACGGCAGGCGCTTAACGTGTACAAGATGCGCCTGCTTGGCGCGAAGGTCGTATCGGTGGAAACGGGTACGGGCACGTTGAAGGATGCCGTGAGCGAGGCCATGCGCGAGTGGACGGGTCGCATGGCGGATACCCATTACTGCATTGGGTCCACTATGGGGCCGCATCCGTTCCCCGCCATGGTCCGTGATTTCCAAGCCGTCATCGGGCGCGAGATCAAGCAGCAGCATCTGCAGGCCGAAGGCCGCCTGCCCGATGCTGTGGTGGCATGCGTGGGCGGTGGAAGCAATGCGGCGGGCACGTTCTACGATTTCATCGACGATGCTGGCGTGGCGCTCTATGGCTGCGAGGCGGCTGGGCGGGGCGTCGACACGTTCGAGACTGCGGCGACCATATCCACGGGCAGCCTGGGCATCTTCCATGGCATGAAGAGCTATTTCTGCCAGGACGAATACGGCCAGATCGCGCCTGTGTACAGCATTTCCGCTGGGCTTGATTACCCGGGCATTGGGCCCGAGCATGCATATTGGCATGATGTGGGCCGCGTGACGTACGTGCCCGTAACCGACGATGAGGCGGTCGATGCGTTCGAATACCTTTCGCGCACGGAGGGAATCATTCCCGCTATCGAGAGCTCCCATGCGCTGGCATACGCCATGAAGCTTGCACGGCAGATGACGCCCGATCAGAGCATCGTCGTTACCGTATCGGGGCGTGGCGACAAGGACTGCGCGTCGGTTGCGCGCTATCGAGGGGAGGATATCCATGAGTAACATCGCGCGAGCCTTTCAGGACGGCAAGGCGTTCATTCCGTTCATTACCGCAGGCGACCCATCCGTGGCCGTTACCGAAGAGTGCATACGGCGCATGGCGCGTGCGGGTGCCGACCTCATTGAGATAGGCCTTCCGTTTTCCGATCCTACCGCCGAGGGGCCGGTCATCATGGCCGCCAACGAGCGCGCTCTGGCGGGCGGCGTCACGACTGATGACGTGTTTGTCATGGTCACGCGCTTGCGTGAAGGGGAGGGCGACTCTGCCGTGAGGGCGCCGTTCGTGTTTATGACGTACGCGAACGTCGTATTTAGCTACGGGGTGGAGCGTTTCATGGAACGTGCGGCACAGGCGGGCGTTGATGGCCTCATCCTTCCCGACGTGCCCTTCGAGGAGCGTGGCGAGTTCGCCGGTCCGGCGCAGCGCTTCGGCTTGGATCTGGTGTCGATGGTGGCGCCGACCTCGAAGGACCGCATTCGCACCATTGCGCGCGAGGCTTCGGGGTTCGTGTACGTGGTCTCCTCGTTGGGCGTGACGGGCACGCGCAGCAAGATAACGACCGATGTGGGGGAGCTCGTGTCTCACATTCGCGAGGTTTCGGACGTTCCGGCAGCGATTGGCTTTGGCATCTCCACGCCCGAACAGGCGCGTTCCATGGCGCAGGTGGCCGACGGGGTTATCGTGGGCAGTGCAATCATGAAGATCGTGGCTGCGCATGGCGTTCAGGCTCCTGCCGAGGTGGAGGCGTACGTTTCGCGCATGGCGCAAGCCGTGCGCGGGGTTAGCGACGCTACGCCCGGCGTCTAATTGCGCGTCATGCCGAAAAAAGTGTATGCGTGGGCACTTTGCTGTGGTAAAGTGCCCCTATGCATCACGAACAGGCACAGAACGCGAACATTTGCTACACGGCCGCATACGCCGTGGCATATCGCTATGCCTATTCCTATCGATACCTGTAGCGTACGGGTCCCGGGCCACCTGGTTCCATCCTGGCCGAGCGGGGGTCGTGCGCGCCTGCGAGGGCGGTCTGCCCATTCGTCGTATCAACTCTTTGGAAGGAATGCTCGTGATAGCTAAACTCCTCATGATTGTCGTCTTCGTTGCCATTGTGGTGGCGATTGGCATATACACGCGTCATCATGCGAAGAGCGTTGATGGCTTCGTGCTGGGCGGCCGCAACGTGGGCCCGTGGCTTTCGGCATTTGCGTACGGAACCAGCTACTTCTCCGCCGTTATCTTCGTGGGATATGCGGGCCAGTTTGGTTGGAAGTTCGGCATCTCCGCGTTTTGGATCGGCCTGGGCAACGCATTTTTGGGTAGCTTGCTTGCCTGGTGGGTGCTTGGCCCGCGCACGCGCGAGATGACGCAGCGCCTGAAGGCCGCCACCATGCCTGAATTCTTCGGCAAGCGCTATGGCAGCAAGGCGCTGCGCGTAGCAAGCGCGGCAATCATCTTCGTGTTTCTCATTCCCTACACCGCTTCCGTGTACAACGGCCTATCGCGCCTGTTCACCATGGCATTTGGCATTCCCTACGAGTGGTGCGTCATAGGCATGGCCGTGGTTACGTGCGTCTACGTGGTACTGGGCGGCTACATGGCCACCGTGGTGAACGACTTCGTTCAGGGCTGCATCATGCTCGTGGGCATCGTGGCCGTTATCGTGGCGGTCATGCTTTCAAATGGCGGGTTCAGCCAGGCGGTCATTTCGCTTTCCCAGGTGCAGGCCGATGCGAGTGGTTTTCAGGGCGCCTTCACCAGCATGTTTGGCCCCGATCTGTTCAACTTGCTGTGCGTCATCGTGCTCACCAGCTTGGGCACGTGGGGATTGCCCCAGATGGTACAGAAGTTCTACGCCATCAAGAGCGGCCCCGCGGTGAAGGAGGGCGCCATCATCAGCACGCTGTTCGCCGTGGTCGTGGCAGGTGGTAGCTACTTCCTGGGTGGCTTCGGGCGCCTGTACGAGGGTGATATCGCCTTTGCCGCAAATGGGACGCCCATTTACGACTCCATCATGCCCACTATGCTTTCCAGCCTGCCCGACGCGCTCATCGGCCTGGTGGTGGTGCTGGTGCTTTCCGCAAGCATGTCCACGCTTAGCTCGCTGGTTCTCACGAGCTCCAGTACGCTCACGCTTGACCTTATCAAGGGTAACGTGGTGAAGAAGATGTCCGATGCGGCCTCGCTCACGTGGATGCGCGCGCTCATCGTGTTCTTCGTTGTAATCTCTGCTGCCATCGCACTCGTGCAGTACCACAGCACCATTACGTGGATCGCCCAGCTCATGGGCATCTCCTGGGGTGCGCTTGCCGGTGCCTTCCTGGGCCCGCTGTTGTGGGGCCTGTTCAGCAAGCGCATTTCCAAAGCGGCAGTATGGGCGAGTTTCGTCTGCGGCGTGGGCCTTACCACGGCAAACATGATTGTCCCGTTCATGGGCTCTTCCATTGTGGCTGGTGCGGCGGCCATGCTGCTTTCCATCATCATCGTTCCGCTGGTAAGTCTGGTCACTCCAGCCGTTCCGTTCGAGGTCATTCCGCCGCGTGCGAGCGCTGCCATCGACCGCGAATATGCGCACGAGCTTGCTGAGGGCGGACAACCGGCATTCGATAGCGCCGAGCCTCTGGAGCGCTTGTAGGACGGGTCGCGCTCGGGCTTGCCATTTCCTGGTTGCAGACGCGATGCGGGGCGCGGTTCGCGCTGCGCCCCGTCCGTTCTGGGGTATAATCCCCTCTTGGAAAGATGCGTCAGACGACGGGAGGGTTGCACGATATGCTGCTTATTCGCACCGATGCGAATGCCGACGCCAGTATCGGGGTAGGGCATGTCATGCGTTGTGCCGCCGTTGCCGAACAGGCCATAAACGCAGGCGAGCGCGTGCTGTTCCTGGTCTCTACTGAAGAGTCGGCCGTTATCGTGGAGTCCTTCGGGTTCCCCTGCGAGATGGTCGGGGGCGACCCCCATCTGTTTATGCGCGTCGACGCCATCAATCTTGCGCGCGTTGCGCGTGACGAAGACGCCTCGGCTATTCTTATCGACTCGTATGCCGTTACCAATGGCTTTTTCGACGAGCTGGCCAACCTTCTGGCCACGCGCGATACGAAGGTTGCCTATATCGACGACGCCTTTACCTTCAAGGAAGGCTTTACGTCGCATCCGGCGCCCATTCAGGCCGATGTCGTTATCAATTACGGTTTCGCATTTACGGAAGCGCAGTATCGCAATGCATACGAGGGACTTTCCACCATGCTGTGCATTGGGCCCGAATATGCGCCCGTGCGCGCCTCGTTTGGGCAGGTGAGTTCTGGCGACCACGTACGCGATGACGTCGAAACCATATTGGTTACCTGCGGATATGCGAACCCTGAAGGCATCCTGGAAAAGCTCGCCACATGCTGCTTGCAAGCGCATGAAACCGCGCGCGTGCAGGTTGTGCTGGGCGGCGACGCTCCCTTTTCGCTTGGTTCGTTCGGCGCGCAAGTTGCCGGTCGCGTCCATTTGCTGCGCAACGCCCAGAATATGCCCGAGCTCATGCGCTCGGCCGATATCGCGCTATCCGCTTCGGGGCTTACGCTCTACGAACTTGCATGCATGGGCGTCCCCACGGTTGCGCTTCCCACTGCGGAAAACCAGGCGGGTCATGCCCTCGGCTTCCAGGATCTGGGTTTGGGGCCGCATGTGCCGCTCGATCGTCCGTTCGACTTCGACGGAATCACCGCATCGCTTCGCGAATTGGCCTCGAGCGCTTCCTTGCGTACCCGCTTTTCGCACGCTGAGCAACGGGCAGTTGACGGATGGGGCGGCAAACGCATCTTTCAATGCATCACGGGCGGTATCAATTAGTCCTTTGCTATAATTAATAGCTACTTGGGGGCGCAGTTTGGGGCCTAGTGCGTGGGCTCCATGTTGCGAAGGGTATTGCCGTGCCAGAAGCTGTGGGTCTATATACGGCGAAAGATAGCGTGACGGGTTTGCTGAGCGAGCCCGCCTTTCGTTCACATACGGCCGCGTTCATTTCCCAGATGGAAATGCCCGGGTCGCATTGCCTTATTGTGCTCAATATCGGCAATTTCAAGGCCATTAATAGTCGTCATGGCTATATGCGCGGCGATGAATGCCTGCGTACCATGGGTGAGGTTCTCCGCAGCATTTTCCCTGATGCCATATTGGGGCGCCTGTATGCCGACCATTTTTGCGGAATCGTTCGAAACGAGCGCATCGAGCAGGCCATTGCTGCCATTCATTCCCATATGGCCTGGCATTACGAACGCACTTCCCTGGGAATCATCGCGGGCGTCTACGTTCTCGACAACCCGGCGGTAAGCGAAAAGCAGGCTATCGACCGCGCGCTCTTTGCGTGTCGGAGTGTGAAAGATCGCTTTGGCGTTCACCTTCGCTATTTCGACGACGAGCTTGCGCAGAAACTGAGCCGCGAGGGGTACGTGCTTAACAGCTTGGAAGACGCCATCGCGGCTAACGAGCTCGAGGTGTACTACCAGCCCATCGTGCGCGTTATCTCGGGGAAGATATGCGGGGTCGAGGCGCTTGTGCGCTGGCGTAGCCCTCTGCACGGGATGCTTTCGCCTGCAACGTTCATCCCCACGCTCGAGTCGAGCCGATTTATCCATAAGCTCGATGCCTTCGTCGTGAACACGGCGTGCGATGAGTTCCATCGTATTCGCGATCTTGTTCCCACGGCAAGCGTTTCGGTCAACCTGTCGCGCTTGGACTTCGAACTCTGCGACATCTTCGAAATCGTTGATTCCGCCGTACGCAGGAACGGCATGGATTCGTCCGATTTGGATATCGAAATAACCGAGAGTGCGTTTTCCAGCGATTTCACGCTCGTGCGTGAGGGGATTGAGCGCTTCCGTCGCGCTGGCTACAAGATCTGGATGGACGATTTCGGCAGTGGATATTCGTCGTTATCGGCACTTACCGCCGTTCCGTTCGACACGGTGAAGATCGACATGAGCCTTATTCGCGATATCGACAAGAACCCGGCTACGCGAACCGTGCTTTCCCAGGTCATTGGCATGGTGAAACGCCTGGGCGCGCACACGCTCACCGAGGGCGTGGAAACGGAACGCCAGCTTGAGTTCCTGAGGTCCGTTGGCTGCGAGAAGGCGCAGGGCTATCTCTTCTCGAGGCCTGCTCCCATAGATGAAATCCTCGAATTGGTTCAAACGGGCGGAATCGAAGCGGAAACGGATGCGGAAAGCGGTTACTTCAGCGATATTGGTCGCGTGAGCCTGGCGGGCGGCTTGGCCGACGCCATGGCCGCGTCTGACATGCTCATTGCGGGCACGGTGCCGCTTGCCGTGGTCGAAGTCGATCGCGGTCGCGTGCGCGTTATTTCCCAGAACCGTCCGTTCGGGGGCTTTCTTGCGGCGTTGGGCGTGCACTACTTCGAGGACCTTATGAGTGATGATCGCGAATTAGGCAGCGTGCTGCGCGATCGCTTCCTGCATACGGCGCTCGAGGCGAAGACCGAGCAATCCGACCGTGCTGTTGAGTTCAATTTCGGGGGCGAGCTGTGCGCGTTGAGCGTACGCCATGTTGCCCAGGCGAATCATCTGGACGCGTACCTTGTGCGCGCCGTGAACTTGACGCGCTTGGATTCCGCTGACAGCTGGGACAACCAGGTTACCGTTCGTTCGTTCGTGTATAGCCTGTTCGAGCGCATAGACGTCATCGACCTTGCTACGGGCGAATTCGACAACATTCGTTTCACGTCGGAAATCGATAAGAATCCCTTTTCGCGCGGCAAGGTCTCGATGGCCATTCAGGTCATTTCGGAAGGGTATGTGCATCCCGATGAGCGCCAGCTGTTCGCAGCGTTTTTCGAGCTGAAGACCATGCGTCGGCGGCTGCGTTCCAATGGCGGGATCATCTCTCTCATTTTCCGCATACGTCTGCGCATGAAGGGGTATCGCTGGGTGCGCGTCGTCATTACGCCCATCATTGCTTCGGGCGACCAGCGCGTTGTCGCATGCTTTAAGGTGGTGGGTGCTCCCAACGCCCAGGGCGTTTCCTCCATCGTGGGTGGGCTTGCCACCACCTCGTTGGTGGATGCCGTTTTGTTCGCTACCGAGACTAAGGTCTTCTGGAAGGACGACCATCGCAGGTTCCTTGGAGCGAACAGGGCGTTTATCGACTACTACGGCTTTGGAAGTGTAAGGGACCTTATTGGCAATACCGATGAGGACATGGGGTGGCATAGCGATCCCGGCCCGTTCAAGTTGGACGAGGAGCGCGTTTTGGAGGGCGAGTGCATTCACGATGCCCACGGATTCTGCCTGGCGCACGGCCAGGAGCGTGCCATCGTCGCGAACAAGATGCCCGTATACCAGGGCGGCCGCATTGTGGGCCTTCTTGGATACTTCTCGGATATTACCGACCGCGTCTAGTGCGGGAAGCGCAAGCCGCAGACGAATTTCGAATACGAGAGCGAATCGGTGGTGCGTACGAGCGCGCCCGTGTTGGGTGCATGCACGTAGGGGAGTCCGCCGTCTGCGAGTGCGATGCCACAATGCCCGGGGCGGAAGAGAATGTCGCCCGGCTTTACGTCGGTGAGGTTCACGATGGCGCCACGCTCATGCGCCAGTTCGTAGAGCGAGCCGGTGTAGTGGGGCATGCCCTTGATGCCCGCTTGTGCAAATGCCCAAATAACCAGGCCAGAGCAATCGAAGGTGTCGGGTCCGGCGGCACCCCATACGTAGGGGCAGCCCACGCGTGAGAGCGCGTAATCGATGATGTCGGGAAAGGGCTCGATGTTGCGCGGATTGCCAATGATGTCGACGGGCCAATCGGCGCTGGCCATGGCCTGCGCCTGGGCGACTTCCAGCAGCTCCTTCGCCTGTGCGTCCAGGCTGTTGTAGAGCGACTGGAGCTCGGCGGTCTTCTGCTCCGCCTCCGTCTTGATGCGGTTCGCCTCGTCCATCTTCGAGCGGGCAATCTGCTCCTGCTCTTCCTTCTTCTGCTTGGCTTCCTCGTTCTGCGCGCGCAGGTCCTTCGTCTCCTGCACCATGTCGGCGTCGGCCTTGTTGATGTAGTCGTACATGTCGATCTGTGTGACGAACTGCTCGAAGGTGCTTGCGCCGAAGAGCAGGTCGTATACGCCCGCCAAGCCGGTTTTGTATTCCAGGCGAATGCGTTCGCCCATGCGGTCCTGCAGTTCACCGATGCGCTTGTTGTTTGCGTCGATGAGTTTCTGGGCCTCGGCGACTTCGCCTTCAGCCGCCGTGTGCTCTTCCAGGGCCTTCTGGTAGTTGTCGGCGGCCGTTTCCACTTCGCCGCGCATTTGGATGATTTGCTGTTGGATGTCGTATTGCTTCGTTTTGAGCTCCGTCAGCTCATCGGCGTGGGCAAGGCGTGGTAGCGCGCACCCCAACGCTCCCGCAGCAGCGAGAGCGCCCATACCAGCTACCACGCGTCGGCGCCCTGGGTTAAATGATATGTAATTTGTATCATTCATGGAAGGCCATTGTATCGCGCACTCCATGCACACGCAATTGAGGGCGATGAAGCCTAATCAAGTTGTTACGTGGCTTATGCTCGTGCGTCGAAGAAGCCCTTGACCTTGGCAAGCGCGTGGGCGAGCACGCGCTGCTCTTCGTTGGTGAGGCCATTGAGCGCCTCGGAGATCATGCGCTTGTGGAAGAGCAAGTGGGCGCGATACGCCTTGCGCCCCTGCGTGGTAAGGGAAAGCAGGACCTTCCGGCGGTCTTCCTGCGAGCGTTCCCTGCGCACGTACCCCAGCTTTTCCAGTTTGTTCACGGCGGTGGTGAGCGTGGCGAGCGTGACGTCGAGCCGCGTTGCACAGACGTTCATGGGGTTTCGCTCGTAGAGGCCCACGGCTACGATAGTGTGGATATCGGTGATGGTGAGCCCTTGGGTATAGCGGTTATCCAAGGCGCGTTCCTCTATGCGCATGACCGATTGGAAGGTTCCTGAAAACAGGTCGTCCAATTCCAGATTGTGCGCGGCCATGGCCGGATATGCAGATGATGCCATAGATGGTCCCACCTTCATTGCCGTGGGCGTTGCATGTATCCGCTTGCAACGCTGTGGGGCATTGGATAATTTTGTTAGGGTTTCAAAGTATTTTATCGCATCGTAGGCAATGCGCGCATGTTGCACAATACGACCATGCGCGAACGATGCGTGAAGGAGGCATACGTGGGTTGCACGGTTATTGGATGCGGCAAGGCGCTCCCGAAGCTTTCGGTGAGCAACGATGATCTGGCGAAGCTCGTCGACACGAGCGACGAATGGATCGTGAAACGCACGGGCATCCACGAGCGCTGCATCGCCATTTCGGAATCGAGCACCGATCTTGCGGCAGCGGCGTGCTCTGCCGCCCTGGGTGCGGAAGGCGGCTCTATCGAAGCTTCTTCCTGGAACCTTGGCCAGGTGGATCCCGAGAGCATCGACCTGCTCATCTGCATGACCATCACGCCCGATGCCACCATTCCGTGCCAGGCCTCGCTCATCAAGATGCGCCTGGGTCTTTCGAATGCGGTTGCCTTCGACCTGAACGCTGCGTGCTCGGGGTGCGTATACGGCATTACCGTCGCCGAGAACATGATGCGTGCTTCGCAGAGCGCGCCGGGGGCGTGCAATCCCATTCGTCGTGCGCTGGTGGTGGGCGTCGAGCGCCTGTCCCGCATTGTCGATTGGACCGATCGCGCCACGTGTGTGCTGTTCGGCGACGGCGCTGGTGCGGTGCTGCTGGAATGGAACGAATCGCGCAAGGGCATCATCAGCTCGTTCTTGAAGAACACCGATGACGTGGAGCTCACGCTCTCCCGCGCCAACATGTTCAATCGCGCCCTGTTCCCGTTCGACGAGGCGGGCGTTGCCGCGCAGTCCAACGATGCGGCCTACGATTGCGCCATTCCCGTTACGGAATACATTGGCATGGCCGGGCGCACCGTGTTCAAGTTTGCGACGACCGCCATGCGCGAGGCCATCGAAGCCGTGCTCGAGCGCGGTGACATGACGGTCGACCAGGTGGCGCGTATCGTTCCGCATCAGGCGAACGAGCGCATCATCGCCCATGTCGCCAAGAAGATGGAAGTCCCGCTCGATCTCTTCCAGGTGTCCATTGGCTCAAGCGCTAACACCAGCGCCGCGAGCGCGCTCATGGCGCTGTGCGACGCGTATTGCCAGGGACGCATTTCGCAGGGCGATAACGTCGTCATGGCGGGCTTTGGTGGCGGCCTTACCTCTGGGGCGGTCCTGTTCGAGGCGTAGGGCGCCCGTGCGCCTACAGAAGACGCGCTGGTGAGAGCGTGGTAAAATGGGGCGCATCGCGGCCAGGCAGTCGCATATCGTAGCTGAAACGGAAAAGGATAGACATGCAGTGTCCTCGTTGCGGAGCAAGGAACAGTAAGCAGGCAGAGCGCTGTCATGCATGCGGTATGCCGCTCGTGCAGACGGGCGGGCGCGTCGTGCCCGTTCAGGTGCATCATAATCGCAGTCGCTTGGCCGATCGTCAGATGCGACCCCAGGGTGGCGCCTATTCGGCGGTTCCCCTATACGAGCGTCGTCAGCCTTGGTATCAGAAGGCTCTCATCTTCATCGTCGCCGTTGCGGTAATCGTGGGCGTCATCTTCGGCGTGTATTCGGCCTTCCAGGCATTCCAAAACGACAAGGTGAGCCAGGCTGCCTACGACGCGGAACATGTAAAGCAAACGGTGAAGGTCACGTTCGACGTACCCGAGTACAAGGCGGGCTCCTCTTCGGTCATTCCCATTCGCGTGCTGGGAACCGACATCGATGGCAACGCCGTCGACGAGCTGCATCTTATGACCTTGGCCGACAACACCGTCGAGCTCATGCCGGGCACGTATTCGTTCGTTCCCGCTGGGTCGCCCGTTACGGCTGCTGGCATTACCTACGCCGTCCCCGCTGCGGTAAACGTATCCGCTACTTCCAGTGGGGTCACCGTTGGCTCCACCGAGGGTGCAACCGTGTCCTTGTCGTATTCCGCCATCCAGCCCATCGACGCCACCGATGATCAGATTGCGGCCATCAAGCAGTGGATGACCGAGGCTTCGCTCGAAGACGCCACGATTCAGAAGTACGTCGATGCTATTACCAATGCGCGTACCACCGCGCAGGAGGAAGAGGCTGAGGCGTCGGGCAGCATTGTGGAAACCGATTACTTCACGTTCACTATTCCCTCGTTGTGGCGTGACGAGGTGAGTACCAAAACCACCAAGAACAACGGTCTTCCCACGGTAACCGTGTATCTCGATGGCTATAGCAGCCTGGAGCTCATGACGGTGACCTGCGTGAAGGATAGCGGGGAAAGCGACGAAGAAGACAACGTCGACCATATCGCCGGTACGGTGCAGGGGACTGGCTATCGCGTGGAGGTATGGACGACGAACTGGGCGTATTACGCATCGCTTATGGCCCAGGGATCGGTTGACCCCATTGTGTCCACGAGCGTTCTGGAGGACCTGGTACGGCTTTCCTCGGGCGGCTCGCTTACCTATGACGACGTCTCCGAGATGAGCAAGAGCGCCATTGGCACGCCCGACATCGAATTCGTGTCGGACAACGTGCTTCCCACGCTGAAGGCCACGGGTGCTGTGGATAGCTCTTCTTCCAGTTCCAGCGACGACGAAGACTACGTCACCACTACGACTACCACCACTACGACTACCAAGCGCTCCAATTAGGCTTTCCTTGTAGGAAACATTGCGGGACGGTTACGGCTGCGTGTGCACGCGGCGGTTGCCGTCTCGTCTTGCGTCATGGCTATCTTCATGGAGTACAATGACCCCGATACAAGTCATTGGCCGCTGCGATTATGCAGAATGGAGTGCAAAACGTGAAACATACCTTTGATGTGACGGGGATGTCGTGCGCCGCATGCTCGTCGCGCGTCGACAAGGCCACGCGCAAGGTTCCGGGCGTTGCCGATTGCGCCGTGAACCTCTTGAAGAACAGCATGGAAGTCGAATATGACGCCGATGTGGCCCCCGAACAGGTGTCGGCTATCGACAATGCCATAGCCGAGCAGATTTCCAAGGCGGGGTACGGGGCTATCTTGCGTGAGGAGGCTGCGCCTGCGCCAGGCCGAAAGAGCGCCGCGCGCGTTGCCCACGAGCGCCAGGAGAAACTTGCCGCCGAGCAGGAACTGCGCATGCGTGTGCGACTCATCGTGTCCGCGATTTTCTGCGTCCCACTGTTTTACCTGGCTATGGGCCATATGTTTGGTTGGCCGTTTCCCGCTGCGTTCTTGGGTGACGAGCATATGATGGTTGTCGCGCTTACCGAGCTTTTGCTTGTTGTGCCCATTGTGTTCGTGGGTCGTCCGTTTTTCAGCGGCGGCTTTCGAAGCCTGTTTCACCTTTCGCCCAACATGGATGCGCTCATTGCCATTGGGGCCACCGCCTCGCTGGGGTACAGCATCGTGAAGATGTATGGCATGGCGCTTGCAATGGGTGTTGGCGATATGGAAGCTGCTCACCAGGCGTTTTCAGGGCTCTACTTCGATTCCGCTGGCATGATTCTTACGCTTATCACGGTGGGAAAGTACTTCGAGGCCCGTGCGAAGGGTCGCACGACGGATGCCATTTCGAAGCTTATCGACCTTGCCCCCAAGACGGCACGCGTCTTGCGGAATGGTTCTGAAGTTGAGCTTCCCGTCGAGCAGGTGGCCGTGGGCGATGTGCTCGTGGTGCGCGCGGGTGAGGCCGTGCCGCTCGATGGCGTGATTCTGGAGGGCTCTGCTTCCATCGATGAGTCGGCGATTACCGGCGAAAGCGTGCCCGTGGACAAGGTTCTGGGCGATATGGTGACGGGCGCCACCATGAGCAAGTCGGGCTACTTCACCATGCGCGTCACGAAGACGGGTGACGAGACGGTGTTGGCGGGGATTATTGCCCTGGTCGACGAGGCCACGAGTTCGAAAGCCCCCATTCAGAAGACGGCAGACAAGATCGCCGGCGTGTTCGTTCCGGTGGTTATTGCCATTGCCCTTATCGTGTTTGTAGCATGGATGGCTCTGGGTGCGGGGGTTTCCATGGCGCTCAATTACGCCATCAGCGTGCTCGTCATTTCCTGCCCCTGCGCCCTGGGCCTCGCTACGCCTACCGCCATCATGGTGGGTACGGGGCGTGGTGCGCGCAGTGGCATTCTGGTGAAATCCGCCGAGGCTCTTGAAGCGGCGGGCAGCGCCCATACCGTGGTGTTCGACAAGACGGGTACTATTACGGCGGGCACGCCCTCGGTTGTGAGCGTTCGCCCCGTGGGCGTGGGCGAGCGTGAGCTCATGACCCTGGCTGCTGCCCTCGAAGCCAAGAGCGAGCATCCGTTTGCGCAGGCCATCATGGCGTATGCTGACGAGCATGGCCTTTCGGAGTCGTATGCCGTGGAGTTCGAGCAGATTCCCGGCGGGGGTGTGGCGGCTCTCGTTGATGGCAAGTCTGTCTGCGCGGGCAATGCCAGCCTTATGTCCGAGCGAGGCATTGCCGTCGAATCGGCTGCCGATGTGGCTCGGCAGTATGCCGACGAAGGAGCGACTCCCTTGTTCGTTGCCTGCGACGGCGTGCTGGCTGGCGTTATCGCGGTGGCCGATCGCATCAAGCCCACGAGTGCGCATGCCATTTCCGAATTGGGCGCGATGGGCGTGCAGACGGTCATGCTCACCGGGGACAACGAACGCACTGCAGCCGCCATTCAGCGCCAGGCGGGCGTGGATCGCGTCATTGCCGGCGTTTTGCCGGCCGACAAGGAGCGCGAAGTCGCGCGTCTTTCCGAAGCGGGCCACGTGATCATGGTGGGTGACGGCGTGAACGACGCCCCGGCCCTTGCCCGTGCCGACGTGGGCATCGCCATCGGCAATGGCACCGACATCGCCATCGACAGCGCCGATGTGGTGCTCATGCGCAGCGACCTTATCGATGTGGTCTCGGCCGTGCAGCTTTCGCGCCGCACGCTGCGCACCATTCGCCAGAACCTGTTCTGGGCGCTCATCTACAACGTCATCTGCATCCCCATTGCGGCGGGCCTGTTCGCCTGGGCGGGCTTGGTCATCAATCCCATGATCGGCGCGGCGGCCATGGGCTGCTCTTCCATCTTCGTGGTGGGCAATGCCCTGCGCATGCGTGCGTGGCGCCCGCGTTTCGCCGTGCCCGTTCCCACGCAACCCGCCGATGGGGAAGGTGAATTGGAGCCATCCGGCCAGAATGACGAGCCGGTGAAGGAACAATCTCGTTCGAAGGAGATACACATGGAAAAGAAGTTCAACGTCGAGGGCATGATGTGCCAGCACTGCGTCGCCCACGTGAAGAAGGCCCTAGAGGGCGTTGAGGGCGTTACGTCGGCCGATGTCGACCTGGACGCGAAGACCGCCGTTGCGCACCTGTCTGCCGACGTTGCCGACGACGTGCTCGTGGCCGCCATCGTGGACGCTGGCTACGAAGCTGTCGTAGCCTAGGCACAACCTCGTTTCCCCTTCGCGCGGTGCCGAGAGGTGCCGCGCGAATACTGTGAAGACGGTTGCGTTCTCCTGGGGATATCCCTACCATACGTAAATAGTTAGATAATCTAAGGAATTAGATTCCGAAGGAAAGGAAGATGTTCATGGCTACCATCGACGTCATCAAAGAAGTGCTCTCCGACAACCTCGACATCGATCCCGAGACGGTTACCCCGGAGTCCACTCTGGAATCCCTGGGCATCGATTCCCTCGACATGGTAGAGATGACCTGCGACATCGAAGAGAAGCTCGACATCGAGTTTGGCGAGCCCGAAGGCCTGGATACCATCGGCGCCATGGTGGAATACATCGACTCTCTGAAATAAGGCGCGCGTATGAATACTCGCGTAACTGAGCTTTTGGACATTCGCGTGCCCATTATTCAGGGCGCCATGGCTCGCATCGCCGATGCGAGCCTGGCGTCTGCCGTGAGCGAAGCGGGCGGTCTGGGCATTATTGCCTGCGGCGGTGCGCCCCTTTCCTGGGTTGAGGAACAGGTTGCGGCTGCTCGCGCCAAGACCAGCGCCCCCATTGGCGCCAACGTTATGCTCATGGACCCGCAGGCTGCTGATTTGGCGAAGCTCCTGGTCGATCTGAAGATTGACGTTATCACCACGGGCGCCGGTAGCCCGGCTAACTACATGGAAATGTGGAAAGAAGCCGGCATCAAGGTGGTCCCCGTTGTGGCTAGCGCTGCGCTTGCCCGCCGCATGGAGCGCCTGGGTGCCGATGCCGTTGTGGCGGAAGGCACCGAATCGGGTGGACATGTGGGCGAGCTTACCACCATGGCCCTTATTCCCTCGGTTTGCGAAGCGGTGGACATTCCCGTTATTGGTGCTGGCGGCATTGCCGATGGCCGCGGTCTGGCGGCGGCGTTTGCCCTGGGTGCCGAAGGCGTGCAGTGCGGTACGCGTTTCCTCACGGTCGAAGAATGCACCGTTTCCGATGCGTACAAGGAAAAGATCCTGGGCGCCAAGGACGCCGACACCGTTGTTACCGGTCGTGGCTCGGGCCATCCCGTGCGCTGCCTGAAGAACAAGTTCGCGCGTACGGCGCGTAAGCTCGAAGTCGACCCCTCGAAGGGTGCCGAACTCGAAGCCATGTACGTGGGTAGTCTGCGTCGCGCCGTCGAGGGCGATGTGGACAACGGCACCATCATGGCTGGCCAGATTGCCGCTATCGTGCACAAGCGCGAGACTGCGGCTTCCGTACTTGCGGAAATGATGTCCCAGGCCGAAGAGCTGTGCGGTCTTACGCTCGAAGAGCGCGCCACGAAAAGCGCCCAGCGCGCTTTGAACCGGAAGTGATTTCATGGAACTGAACCAGACGCAGTCATGCGTGTTCATGTGCTCGGGGCAGGGCTCTCAGAAACCTGGCATGGGCGCCGACCTCATCGACGTGCCCGAAGTTGCTCAGGTGTTCGATTGCGCCAGTGACATACTCGGCGTAGACGTGCGCAACCTGTGTACGCAGGCCTCGGCGGAAGAGCTCAACGAGACGCGTAACGCGCAGGCCGCCATTGCCACGCTGTCCATTGGCATCGCCATGGCGCTCATCGCCCGTGGCGTGCAGCCGCAGGCAGTGCTGGGCTTTTCCCTGGGCCAGATTAGCGCGCTTGCCATTTCCGGCATGCTTTCGGTGGAAGATACGTTCCGCTTGCTGGCGGTTCGTTCCGAGGTTATGGCGAAGGCAGCGCAGCAAAACGAGGGCGTTATGAGCGCGTTCATGAAGGGCACTCCCGAAGAGGTCGAGGAGGTGTGCGCCAGCTGTGCGCAGGGACAGGTGTTGGTTCCCGCCAATTACAACAGCGCAGCCCAAATTGTTGTCTCCGGCGAAGTTGCCGCCGTCGAGCGTGCGGAAGCCGCCTGGAAGGAGCGTGGCTACAAGGCCCGCCGTCTTGCCACGTCGGGAGCGTTCCACAGTCCGCTTATGCAGCAGGCTGCCAGCGAATTCTCCGCGTACCTGGAAACGGTTCAGTTCTCCGATCCTCGTGTGCCGCTCATCTGCAACACCGACGCTCAGCCCTTGAAGGCGGCCGAAGCACCGGCGCATCTTACCGCGCACCTTACTCATCCGGTGCGCTTCATGCAAAGCGTGCAGGAGCTTGCCGCGGCGGGCGCAACCAGCTTCGTGGAAGTAGGCTTCGGTGGAGTGCTGAATAACCTGGTGAAGCGCATAGATCCCAACTTGGATCATGTGTGCGTGCAAGATAGGGCCAGCATGGAAGCCCTCATCCAGAACCAAGCTTAGATACAAGCGGGCGTCGGGCCGAACCGGCGCCCGAATTTCTGGGAGTACTCAGAGCGCCCGCGGTAGCCCTGGGCTATTTGCGTGGGCGTAGATATGAAGGAGTAGGAATGCAAGAACAGGAAACCCCCATTACCCGTTCGGCTATCGTAACGGGTTCGGGTCGCGGCATCGGTCGTGCCATCGCCCTGGAATTCGCCTCCAGGGGATACAACGTATGCGTGAACTGCTCGAGCGAATCGTCTCTGGAGAGCGCGAATGACGTGGCTTCCGAGATCGAGCGCGATTTTGGCGTACGTGCCATCGTGGCCGTTGCCAACGTTGCCAGCATGGAGCAGACCAAGGCCATGGTCGACACGGTGCTTTCCGAGTTCGGTCGCGTGGACGTGCTGGTGAACAATGCCGGCATTACGCGTGATGGCCTGATCATGCGCATGAAGGAAGAGGATTTCGACAGCGTTATCGCCGTGAATCTGAAGGGTGCGTTCAACTGCTGCAAGGCGGTTTCCCGTGCCATGACCAAGCAGCGCTACGGTCGCATCATCAGCCTTTCCAGCGTGGTGGGCGTATACGGCAATGCGGGGCAGGCCAATTATGCCGCTTCCAAGGCGGGCATCATCGGCCTTACCAAGTCCCTGGCAAAGGAGCTTGCCGGTCGCGGCGTCACGGTGAATGCCGTGGCTCCTGGCTTCGTGGAAACGCCCATGACCGATGCCCTCACTGAAAAGCAGCGCACGGCTATTATCGACCGCATCGGCTGCGGTCGCCTGGGCCAGCCCGAGGACGTGGCGCATCTGGTCGCATTCCTTGCTGAAGAAGAATCGAGCTATATCACCGGCCAGGTGGTATGCGTGGACGGAGGTCTTTCCGAATGAGCGAACTGAACACCGCAACCCGTCGACCCGACGGTTCTCATCGCGTTGCCATTACGGGTATGGGTGCCGTTTCTCCTGCGGGCGTTGGCATCGAAGCCCTGTGGGATGCGCTCATGGAGCGTTCTTGCTGCATCGCCCCCATCCAGCGCTTCGATACCGAGGAATACCCCGTTCATAACGCAGGCGAAGTGCGCGATTTCGACGGCACTGAGCATGGCCTTACCAAGAAGGAGGCCCGTCGCTTCGAGCGCTTCGTGCAGTATGCCATCGTGGCGAGCGATGAGGCTCTTGCCATGAGCGGCATGAAGATGGAAGAAGAAGATGCCTCGCGCGTTGCCGTCATCTTCGGTTCGGGCATCGGCGGCATCGACGAGCTGCAGAAGGGCTTCCACGACCTGGAGAACAAGGGGCCCAAGCGCGTGAGCCCTCTGTTCGTACCCACCATGATTAGCAATATTGCCGCAGGTAACCTGGCCATTCGCTACGGCATGAAGGGCGAGTGCCTTGATATCGTCACGGCGTGCGCCACGGGTGCCCATTCCATCGGCACGGCCGTGCGTGACATTCGCCATGGCTATATAGACGCGGCTCTGGCCGGTGGCGCCGAAGAGGCCATCAACCCCATCTGCATTGCGGGCTTCAGCAACCTGGGCGCGCTTTCCAAGGAAGAGGACCCCACGCAGGCATCGCTGCCGTTCGACGTGCGACGCGGTGGCTTCGTGGCGGGCGAAGGCGCTGGTGCCGTGGTACTCGAGTCGTTTGAACATGCCATTGCGCGTGGCGCCACCATTCTGGCGGAGGTCACCGGCTATGGTTCCACGGGCGACGCCTACCACATGACCGCGCCCGACCCCAGCGCCGAAGGCATCATGCGCGCCATGAGTATGGCCCTGCAGGAGGGCGGCTTCACGCCTGCCGACCTGGGTCATCTGAATGCCCACGGCACGGGTACGGCGGCCAATGACAGCACCGAATCGAAGGCGCTGCTGGCTTTGTGCGGCGAAGAGGAGGGCAAGAAAGTGCCCGTCACCAGCGTAAAGGGATGCATTGGCCATACGTTGGGCGCTGCGGGCGCCATTGAGGCCATCGTTTGCGCGCTCTCCGTCATGCGCGATGCGGTTCCGCCCACGTCTGGCTTTGAACAGCCCGACCCCGAATGCCCCGTTAACGTGGTTTCCCAGCCCATGCGGGGCTATGAGCAGAAGGTTGCCCTCACCACCTCTTTGGGCTTTGGCGGGCACAATGCGGCTCTGGCCATTTCGCCGTATAGGGCATAATGCGCATAGCGCAAAAGGAGTGTACAAGATGGATATCACCTTTCCCGCAGATGCGTCTGTAGTCAAGAGCGTACTGCCTCATCGCGAACCGTTCGTGTGGGTTAGCCGCGTGCTCGAGTGCACGCCGTGCGAGCATGTGGTCGCCGAGTTGGATGTCGACCCCGAACTCGAGCTGTTCAAGGGGCATTTTCCCACGCATCCCGTGCTGCCGGGCGTCATTCTTATGGAAGCCCTGGCGCAGGCTGCGTCGTTCTGCGTGCTGGCTGGTCGTGGCATCGAGGGCACCGTGGGCTTTCTCACGGGCATCGACAAGGCCAAGTTCCGCCGTCAGGTACTGCCGGGCGAAACGGTGCGCCTGGAGGGGACGATCGTGAAGGCCGGCTCACGCATGGTGGTGGCCGAGGTCGTTGCCACCGTCGATGGGGAAGTGTGCGCCCAGGCCACGCAGAAGTACGTGCTTGCCACTGCTCAGCAGGCGTAACGTACGGAGGGGGTTTACATGGAGAACTACTATACCTATGGGCGATCAACGGCCGCTTCCAATGCCGATGCGGCTGATGCGTGCAAGGTGCTCTATCGCCTGGACCGCATTACGGAAGAGGCGCCTGCGACGATTCCCGTCGCCCTGGTCATGACGCATGGCAAGGATGCGCGTACGGTGCTGCAGGACGTGGCTTCCGCTGGCATGCAGCCCTGCGCCGTGTACACGGAAGACCATAAGGCGGCTTCGTACCTTCGCTTCGCCGAAAAGCGCGTATGCCTGGGCGAGAAGTACTCCGACGAGCTCTTCTCGAACGCCTATGCCGTCTTGGGTGCCGCGCTTGAAGCCGAAGCCCAGGTCATCCTGCTGTGCGAGGAGGCCTTGCCTCTCGCCACGGTCGATGCCTTCCTGGCGCGCGCGAAGCGTCACGGCATCAGCGTCTACGCCACCGATGACGTGACGGCCAACTTGCTGGGCTGGAAGCTCTGCGAGACCGAGCGCGATTTCGTGGAAGACGAGCATTGGTGCACCTGCCGTAACTGCAAGCTCACGTTCGCGGAATCTTCGCTGGCAAAGAGCTATTACACGTGCCCCTCGTGCGGAACGTACTACCGCCTTTCTTCCACGCAGCGCATCAATGACCTGCTTGACATGGACAGCTTCGAGGAGTGGAATGCCACCTGCACGGAAACCGACCCGCTTGATTTCCCCGGCTATCAGGAGAAGCTGGAAAAGCAGCGCGAGAAGACGGGCCTCGACGAGGCCGTGCGTACCGGCAGCGGCCGCATTGCCGGCCTTCCGTGTGCCATTGGCGTCATGGAGGCGGGCTTCTTCATGGGCTCCATGGGCTCGGTCGTGGGCGACAAGGTGTCGAAGCTGTTCGACCGTGCCACCGAAGAGGGGCTTCCCGTTATCGTGTTCTGCGCTAGCGGCGGTGCCCGCATGCAGGAGGGCCTGGTGTCGCTGATGCAGATGGCCAAGGTCAGCTGCGCGGTGGAACGCCATTCGCGCGCTGGGCTGCTCTACATCTCCATCATCACCGATCCCACCACGGGTGGCGTGACGGCTTCGTTCGCAACGCAGGGTGACGTCATTCTTGCCGAGCCTCATGCCCTCATCGGCTTCGCTGGCAAGCGCGTTATCCAGGACACCATTCGCCAGGAGCTTCCGAAGGGCTTCCAGACGGCCGAATTCGCGCTGGAGCATGGCCTCATCGACGCCATCGTTCCGCGTGAGGAGCTGCGTCGCACGTTGGCCCAGTTGCTGGCCATGCATCGTGCCACCACCAGCTCGGTGGAGCCGGGTACGCCCACGGCTATCCTTACGTATGGCAGCGTGAAGGATGCGCTGGAGACGGGCCGCAATTCGTACAACCATGTTACCTATGGTCGCGTTCCCGTAACCGAGATCGAGGAGCCCGAGCCTGGGTTCTTCGACGCGTTGCGCAAGAAGCTGGGCATTCCCGAATTGCAGGAGGCGCTGGGCGCGCGCGATGCCGTGGCGTTTTCCGATGGCGTGCCCTTGTACAAGGAACCCCGTCCCGTTGCCGACGCCACGTTGTCGAGCGAGGAGCCGAATGCGGCCTGGAAGAGCGTTCAGCTTGCCAGGAACACGCATCGTCCCACCGCCATTTACTACATTCGCAACATGATCGATGGCTTCATCGAGTTGCATGGCGACCGTGCCTTTGGCGACGACGGCGCTATCGTGGGCGGCATTGGCTGGTTGGGCGGCCAGGTCGTGACGGTAATCGCCGAGGAAAAGGGCGAGAACCTGAAGGAGCGCATCGCGCGCAACTTCGGTTGCCCGCAGCCCGAGGGCTATCGAAAGAGCTTGCGCCTCATGCGCCAAGCCGAGAAATTCGGACGTCCCATTATCTGCCTGGTCGACACCCAGGGCGCGTTTTGCGGCGCGGAAGCCGAGGAGCGTGGCCAGGGCAATGCCATCGCCGAGAACCTGCAGGCCATGGCTGGTTTGCGCGTCCCCGTGGTGAGCGTGTTGCTGGGCGAGGGAGGTTCCGGCGGCGCGTTGGCGCTGGCGGTTTCGAATCGCGTGGCCATGCAGGAGCATGCGGTGTATTCGGTATTATCGCCCGAAGGTTTCGCATCCATTCTGTGGAAGGATCGCTCGCGTGCCGCGGAAGCCGCTGCGGTTATGCGCATGAACGCAAACCAGGTTCATGATATGGGCATCATCGATGCGGTGCTTACCGAAGGCGATGCCCCAGCGCACGAGAATCCCGAGCAAGCTGCACGTGAGCTGCGGCATTACCTGAAGCGCAGCCTGAACGACCTCGCCGATCTTACCCCCGACGAGCTCGTAGCGCAGCGACAGGAGCGTTTCGCGAAATTCTAGAATCCTTGGCGTCATGTTCGTAGTAGCATGGCGCCAATACTTTTTACGACCGAAAGGACCTCCCATGCCCATGCATGTCGTTTGCCTCGACCTTGAAGGCGTTCTCGTACCCGAAATCTGGCAGGAGTTCGCCAAGGCGCGAGAAATCCCCGCGCTCATGAAGACCACGCGTGACGAGCCCGATTACGATAAGCTCATGGCTTATCGCATCGACATCCTGCGCGAGGCGGGCTTGGGCCTGGCCGATATTCAGGAGACCATCAGCGGCATGGATCCGCTTCCCGGGGCTGCCGAATTCCTGGACGAGCTGCGTTCCATCGCGCAGGTCATCATCGTGAGCGATACGTTCGACCAGTTCGCGCAGCCGCTTATGCGCAAACTTGGCTGGCCTACCATCTTCTGCAACACGCTGCAGGTAGACGAAGCAGGCATGCTATGCGGCCATGTTATGCGCGTGCAGGATTCCAAGCGCACCACGGTGCGTGCGCTGCAGAGCTGTGGCTTCGAAACGCTTGCCAGCGGTGATAGCTATAACGACCTGGGTATGATCGAGGCGAGCAAGGCGGGTTGGCTGTTCTGCGCCCCCGAAAGCATCAAGGCCGAGCACCCCGAGATTCCCGCGCTGGAAACGTATGACGAGCTTCTGGCCGCCATTCGCGAGCAGCTGGCGTAGGCGTAGCTAGCGTAAGTTGTTTCGCTTGTCCTTGTAGAGCCGTTCGTCGGCAGTCTGGCATAGCTCGTCGACGGTGGTGGGGCGTCCGCCGAGCGACATGGCGATTCCCACAGACGCGCTTACGTACAGGCCCGACTCCCAGTCGATGCAAATGAGCCGAATACGATCGATGATGCGCTGCGCCAATTCGTGCGCAGCGTTTTCATTGGGCAGGCCACGTGCGGCGATGATGAACTCGTCTCCGCCCAGGCGCGCCGCGAAGTTGCTGCCGTCGTTGAGCGTCTGGTTCACGAAGTCCCATGATTCTGCCTTCATGCCAATTTCCTCGCGGAAGGCGGCGCCGACGGCAGCGAGCGTTGCGTCTCCGCGTTTGTGCCCGAAACTGTCGTTGACGTTTTTGAAGTCATCCAGGTCGAAGGCAAGGAAAGCCACGCGTTCGCTCTGGGCGCCACGAAGGATGCTGCTCGCGAGCTCGTAGAATGCGGGTCGGTTGAGCAGCCCCGTAAGCGAGTCGAATGTAGATTGCACTTTGAGCTCTCTGCGACTCTCCTCGAGCATGCGTGCCGTTATGAATCGCTCCATTTTCTCGCGCTGGAACATGAAGTGCAGAATGAGCGCGCCCGCTAGGAAGATGATGACGTTTACGGCGTCTCCTGCGGCAAATATGGGTTCCTTGGTAACGAACGAAGAAATGACCAGGATGCCGCCGAATAGCGCAAGTCGAAAACTCATGATGGCCATGGTTTCCATGAACACGATGGCTACGATAACCATGATGACCAAGAAGCTGGTCGCCACCATGGCGGGGTCGACCGCGCTGGCCGCTACGCCGAAGGCGAGCAGGTTTGCCATGATGCCATGGGAGAGCGTTCTGATGATCCGGTCGCCGTCGTCACCCATTGTATCGAGGTCGAATTTTCTGATGCGCAACGACGCAACTTCGCAGACGACCGACAGCGCGGCGAAGAATGCGTATATGGGGAAGAACGCGGTGGGGAAGACACCAATGCCCGAGAAGAGGGTCAATGCAACCATGATGGCGAGAAACCACGTGTTCAGGTGATATCCCGCATTGAAGTTGTTGATGGAGACGTCACGGAGTGTCTCGCGGAAGATTCGCCGAGAATAGCCATAGTGGTTGAATTCGTCGAACGTCATCCGCAGGGCCCCCTAATGCTGCTTGTGGCGTGCCATTTCTTTACACTATACTCCCTTTTCCGCGTGCCCACCGATCTTGCCATCCTTTTGCCATATTGCATTTGAATGTTTGGGCCCTTGCCGCTCGGCTAAATGTAATAAATTGACCAGCGACGAATGGGGCAAAGACTGGTACATTTTTAACCAACTAGATATGCGCATGCGGTGGATTGCGGCATGAAATAGGGGCTCGTGCCCAGTTCGTGTGTGCCTTCGCTGGGAATAGGGAGACCCGGCGGCCATCGAGGAGGGAGTCTACATGGCTTTTATGAAGCGTTCGTATGGCGGTGTACAGCCTTATATCCCCTGCGGTTTGCTGCGCATCAGGCTCCCGTTCATTCATTTCAAGATTTCACCTCCCGAAATCGTCACGGGTCTCATGAACGCGTGCACCAGCTATGGCGCGCTTGCCGTTCTCATCACCACGTTGGGCCTCGACCCGGAAGTCGCTTGGGCGCTCGTGGTGTTCGAGACCATGATGTATACGCTGAATTGGCTGCTGGGCGAACCGTCTATCTGCGGCTGGATTACGCCCGCTATGGCTATCGTCATCGTGTACCTCGAAGGGTTCGATCCGGGCATCGTGCGATTGCAAGCGCTTACTGCCGTTCAATTGGAATTGGCCGCGATGTTCATATTCTTGGGCCTCACGGGGCTTTCGAAGAAGCTAAACACCCTGGTTCCGCCAGGGGTCAAGGCGGGCATCGTGTTGGGCGCTGGCGTCAATGCCGTGTATGCGCGCCTTCAGCAGGGTGGCGCCGTAGATACCGTTACCGTGGGTTGCATGGCTGGTCTCATCGTCGTGTTCTTCCTGATGTTCAGCCAGCGCATCCGTAGCCGCATGGAAAAGAACCGCGTGCTGCAGGTGCTGGGCAACTACAGCTTCCTGTGGGCCGTTTTGGTCATGTTCATTGCGGGCGGTATCTCCGGCGAGTTCAATTACAGCTTCAGCGGGCAAATCTTCAAGGTGCCCGACTTCGGCGCCCTGTTCATGACGGTTTCCCCATTCTTCATTGGCTGGGCGGCTCCCACCATTTGGATTTCCAGCCTGCCCATCGCGCTCATCGCGTGGGTCATTGCCTATGGCGACTTCATTACCGTGCAGCAGCTTGGCATGCAGGCACAGCGCGAAGACGAGTACATCGAGTTCGACACCAACCGCACCAACGTCATCTGCGGCATTCGTAACCTGGTGCTGGCGCTGTTCGCCCCGTACCCCGCGCTTGCCGGCCCGCTTTCCGCTCCGTATTGCGTTGCCACGTACCAGCGCTACAAGGTTTCGGGTCGCCAGGGTATGGACAGTATCTACGACGGCTCGGGCACGAACCTCATCTTCACCGTCATCGGCCTGTTCATCTACCCGCTGTACGAAGCGGCGGCTGCGGCGGCGGGCGCCATGCTCGTGGTGGTGCTGTGCATCCAGGGCTTCGTATGCACGCAAATCTGCTTCGATTTGGCCAACGACAAGCTCGACCAGGGCGTGGCGGGCATGATGGCCGGCTTCATCCTGGCCCGCGGTGGCGGCGTCGGCTTGGTGGCTGGCATCGCGTTGTACCTCCTGCTTGCGAACAATTCCAAGATTCGCGAGGACTATCGCGGCAACAAGGAAAAGCAACGCTTGGAGGACGAGGAAACGGCACGTCAGATTGCTGCGCTCGAAGAGCGAAGGCGGCGATTCCAAGCGGGCGAGCAGCAAGAGGAACCAAGCGCTCGCGAGTAGGCGTATCGTGAAACGCATCGCATGATCAATCCTCCCAGTGGGTCGCGCTCCGCGCGTTCCTGCTGGGAGGATTTTCATGTGCTGGGTTCGTGCCGTGCATTTCGCTGTTCTCAGCGTGAATTGCATGTTTCGCGCGTGTACCGTATCGCACGGTTGTGATAATCTCGCAACCGTTTATGCACATTTCTGCAAGGATGGAAGGAAAGGGACTGCAGTGGCGGAAGATAAGACGATTATTCCCACGATGGGAACGAAGGATAGCAAGGATGCGGTATACGATGCCCGCACTCTTGGTGCTCCCAAGATGACCGTGTTCGGCTTGCAGCACATGTTCGCCATGTTCGGCGCGACCATTCTGGTCCCCACGCTCACGGGCCTTTCCGTTTCCGCAACGCTGCTGTTCGCTGGCTTGGGCACACTGCTGTTCCACCTGCTCACGCGTGGTAAGGTGCCCGCGTTTCTGGGTTCCTCGTTCGCGTTCATTGCCGGTTATGCGGCCATTGCCCCCGCAGGGGAACCCGAGCTGCTGCCGTACGCCTGCCTGGGCGTTGCGTGCGCCGGCCTACTCTACCTGGTGCTCTCCGCCTTGTTCAAGGTGTTTGGCGCCGCGCGCGTCATGCGCTTCTTCCCGCCGGTGGTAACGGGCCCCATCGTAATCTCCATTGGCCTTACGCTTGCGTCTTCGGCCATCGCCAACTGCTCCACGAACTGGCTCGTTGCCGTGGTGGCCATCGTCGTGGTCATCGCCTGCAACATCTGGGGCCGCGGCATGATCCGCATCATTCCCATCCTGCTGGCCGTTATCGTGTCCTACATCTTCGCCGCCATCTTGGGCGAGGTCGACTTTACTCCCGTTGCCGATGCTGCGTGGTTCGGCCTGCCCGTGCTGTATGACAACACGGTGTTCTCCCTGTTCACCAATGGCATGGATACCGGTCTTGCCATCACCGCCGTCATCACGATTATGCCCCTGGCCTTCGCAACGATGATCGAGCACATCGGCGATATCTCGGCCATTAGCTCTACCTGCAATCGCAACTACATTGCCAACCCCGGCCTGCATCGCACGCTGCTGGGTGATGGCCTGGCCACCATTCTGGCGTCGCTGTTCGGCGCTCCGGCCAACACCACGTATGGCGAGAACACGGGCGTTCTGGCACTCACGAAGGTGTTCGACCCGCGCGTCGTTCGCCTGGCTGCCCTGTTCGCAATCATTTTCTCGTTCTGCCCGAAGTTCGCTGCGGTCATCGAGGTCATGCCCGCGTGCGTCATCGGCGGCATTTCGCTCATTCTGTACGGCATGATTTCTGCCGTTGGCATCCGCAACCTGGTGGAAGCTCACGTTGACTTCACGCTGAGCCGCAACGTCATCGTGACCGCTCTCATCATCGTGCTTTCCGTGGGCATTGCCTACAGCGCGGCGGGCGCCATCGTCATTCCCGCGGGCTCTATTACCCTTTCGCTTTCCGGCCTGGCCATTGGCTCGCTCGTGGGTATTGTGGTGAACATGGTCCTGCCCGGCAAGGAAACCGTGTACGGTATCGACGGTACGAAGGTGCAGGGGCATGTGGAAAATGCTGCCGTTGCCGATGACCTGCCGCTTGAGGGCCCCACGGTCGAGGAGGTCAAGAACGTCGCGAAGCATATGACGCGCTAGCCTCGTTCTGCGTCTTTCGCTTTCTTCACCCCGCTCTCGTCAGCATGGCAGGGCGGGGTGTTTGTGTATCTTGCGCACGTTCACCGTCATTGCTTACGGCCTCGGTTATATTCTCTACAGGGGGGAATGAGGTTAGTGCATACGCGTAGAGGCGCGTAATGGTAGAGAGACGAGGGTCGCGGTGGCGGCAGAAGAACAGGCTCATTCGAATAAGCCGTACGTATTCGAACATTTCAGGCTCGGCTATGTCGGTTTTGCCATTCCCTGGGCTTGGGTTTTCGAACTGGCTCATCGCCGTACGTCTGCTTCCTCTTCGTACGATAACGCGGCCGTTCTCTTCCTTATGCTCGCCGCGGGCATGCTCTTCTTCGTTGCGCTGCGCAAATTTTCGAAGAGCGGCGGCGTCGAAAAGCTCCTTCACTGGCCCATGGCCATTCTGGCGGCCATTTCCATCGTGCTTATCAGCTTGCCCCATTTGGGCGTAACCGTTATTCCCGATGTCGTGGGGTTTGCCGTAGCTGGCGTCGCCGGTGCGTTTATGTACCTGTCTTGGGTGCCGTTCTACTCGAGCGTCGACTTGCGCTCTGCTGTGGCCTGCGCGTTTGCCTCCATGGTCGTTTCTTCGGTGCTGAAGTTCGCACTCGATGTCATGCCGCTGCTTCTTGGCAATGTGTGCCTTATCGCGTTGCCGTTGTGTTTGCCCTACCTTCTGAATCAGGCTTCTGCCAATATGCCGCCGAAGGATACGCCGCTCATCTACTTCGGTTCCGCGCGTCAGTCGTTCCCGTATTTGGTGCTGCTTGGCGTGGCCGTGTGCGCGTTCGTCATTGGCGTGGCACCCGCCGTTTCGCCCAATGCGGTAACCGAGCCGATCGCGCTGTATTCCTTTGCGCAGCAATCCATTAGCGTTCTTGCGGCCTTGGCTGTCCTGTGGTGGGTGTTCGCCTATCGCGGCAAGCTGCATTTCACCAATACGTGGCGCGCTATCGTCATCATCGTATCCACGGCGCTGCTGTTCCTGCCCAACATCGATTCCGAGCTTGCGGGATGGGCGCTCGTGCTCGTGGGCGTGGCGCAGGCCATTCTGGTGGCGGTGCTCTGGTGTATGCTTGCCGATGTGGCGCATCACAGCTCTGCAAATCGCTTTACCGTCTTCGGTTTCGCATGGGTTTGCTATGCGCTTCCCCTTGCTTTGGGGCGCCTGGCTGGCGGGCTACTTGCGAACCTCGATAACGTGGTGTTCGTCATCGCGCTGCTGTCTTACGCCCTTACCGTTACGGGCATCCTGTCGCTTAACGAGCGCAACTTTATTGAAAGCCAGATCTTCCGCGATCTCGATATGCCGGAAACGGGTCATTCCATGTACGCCAGCATCGACGAGGGCTGCGAGCATCTTGGCGCCCGCTACAAGCTTACGGGTAGGGAAGTGGAAGTGCTCAAGCTGCTGTGCAAGGGCCGTTCGAAGAGCTATATCGCTGAAACGCTTGTCATTTCCGAGAACACGGTGCGTAGCCATGCGCGTCATATCTATCGCAAGCTTGATGTCCACAGCAAGCAGGACGTCATGGACATGATTTCCGAGAAGAAAAACTAGCTGGCGCGTTCGACATTGCAGAAATGAAAACAGCCTCCGTAGGGAGGCTGTTTGCGTGTGAATGGTGCCCGAGGCGGGATTCGAACCCGCATGTCTTGTGGACAGCGGTTTTTGAGACCGCCGCGTCTGCCATTCCGCCACTCGGGCGCAGAATGCGATTATACCTGAAAGCCCCTGGCCCGCAAGTGGGGAAGCGGCTTCCATCATTGATTCACGGGGTTACGCAACGGCGACCGTGGTGCCGTGCGCATCTACGTGCGATTTTGCAAGGCGATTCAAGCGCTCGCGTATATTTTGGGAAGAATGGCACAATTACAGTCGCATATTTAAGAATCCCTTAAGCTATATGTAGATAGCGGTAGCATTTCGATGAATTAGGGGTATCCCGTTCATTTGCGCGGCATCATAGATAATCGATGTTGCTACAATGCGAATGAATGGATTTAGGTAGGGGCGATGTCAGGCAAAAAAGAAACTATGGGCAAGCACGCGGCAGTACCTCAGAGCTCGCAAGACGCTTCCCAGACACAGCAGATTCCTCCGGTTCAGCAAGCGCAACCGGGTGCATTCAATTCCGCGTTCCAGGCGGCAGGCGTTTCCGATTCGAAAGAGGGCAAGGGCTTCAACAAGCGCCTTGCGCTGAAGGTCGGAATCATCATTGCTGCCGTGTTGTTGGTGGTCTACATCGCTGGCGCCTTCTTTTTCTCGGGGCATTTCTTCCCGAATACCACGCTTGGCTCTCAGGATATCTCCCTGAAGTCCACGTCGGATGTTGCCGAGGTTGCCACCGACATCGGAAGCGATTACTCCGTTACCGTTACGGGCGATGGCCTTTCGTTCACGGTGTCTTCTTCGCAGGCTGGCCTCGAGGTCGATGGTCAGCGGGTTGCCGAGCAGTCTATTGCCGATAACAACATCTGGTTGTGGCCCATCGAGGTCTTCCGCACGCACGACGAAAGCGCCAACCTGTCTTCCGAGTACAGCGAGAGCGGTTTGGGCGATGTCGTTCGCCAGCAGGTGGAAACGTTCAACGCCACCGCTACCGACCCGGTGAACGCTTCGGTGCAGTATTCTTCGGCTTCGGGTCAGTTCGAGGTGACCGCCGAGAAGGCAGGCACGAAGCTCGACGTCGACGCCGTGATCCTGAAGGTAAACGACGCCGTGCTCGATATGTCGTCTTCGGCCACGCTGGGCACGAGCGAGCTCGTTCAACCCACCGTTTTTTCCAGCGACCCTGCTCTTACGGCAGCCGCCGAAACGGCGAATGGCTACCTTACGGCCGATATCGAGCTCGTTTTGGGCACCACGGCCATTCATGCCGCCGACATTGGCGCGAATGAGATTTCCCAATGGGTCGTCATTGGCGACGACCTTGCCGTAAGCTTCGACGAAGAGGCCATGAACGCCTGGGTCGAAGAGCTTGCCGCTAGCTTGAACACCGTGGGCACCGAGCGTACCTACACGCGTCCCGACGGTCAGACGTTTACCGTTTCGGGTGGCACGTACGGCTGGACGATCGATGACGATGCCATGGTTGCCGACGTCGAGGATGCCATTCGCAATGGCCTAGTGGGGCAGCTTACCGTTGCCACCACGCTCGAGGGCTACACCTACAATGGCTCGGGCGTGCAGGACTGGGGTGCATACGCCGATGTCGATATCTCCGAGCAGCATGTTCGCTTCTACAATGAAGCAGGCGAGCTCGTATGGGAAGCCGATTGCGTTACCGGCAAGCCCGATGGCAGCCACGACACTCCCACGGGCGTATGGCGCGTGCTGAACAAGAAGACGAATTACACGCTTACGGGCGATATCTCAGTGGCTACGGGTCAGCCGGAGTACGAAACCAAGGTGTCGTATTGGATGCCCTTCACGTATTCGGGCTGTGGCTTCCATGACGCCACGTGGCAATCTGCCTTTGGCGGTACGCGCTACAAGGATGGTTATGGCTCCCATGGCTGTGTGAACCTGTCGCTTTCCGATGCGGCGTCCCTGTACGACATCATCGCCGTCGGCAATGCCGTAGTGGTTCACGAGTAGCGTAAGCGGTATACAAGAGGGTATGATGAGGGCCGCGTCTGCGGCCCTCGTTTTCGTTCTGGAGGGGTTATGCTCGATGTGCGCATGCTGAAAACGTATTTTGGCTACGTGGTTCCATCCACGCTTGCCTTCGTGCTCACGGGCGTGTACAGCATCGTCGACGGCTTTTTCGTTGGCCAGATGGCAGGGGACGTGGCCCTTGCAGGCATCAATGTCGCCTGGCCCATCGTTGCGCTCGTGATGGCCCTGGGTACGGGCATTGGCATGGGTGGCGCGGTGGTGTCATCCATTCGCGCGGGCGAGGGGGATGAAGTGGCATCCCGTCGTGCCATCGGCTGCGCGATCACCCTTCTCGTTGCGGTAACGCCCGTTGTGATGGCAGTGTTGCTCTTGGGAGGGCAGCCTCTGCTGTGGGTTATTGGTGGCCGCGAAGAGGTTCTGGTGCAGGCGCAAGCCTATCTTTCCGTTATTGCCTGGGGTTCGGTATTCCAGATGGTCGAGGGTGGCTGCGTTCCTCTTGTGCGCAACATGGGGCACGTGAAGTTCGCCATGGTGGCGCAGATGGTGGGCGGCCTCGTGAACGTGCTGGGTGACTGGCTGCTCGTGATGGTCCTGGGCTGGGGTATCGTGGGGGCTGCTGTTGCCACGGTTTCGGCGCAGGCGATCGCCTCCGTCTTCTTCATTGTCTTCTTCCTGCGTGGCGGGCGCTTGTCTCGTGCCGACTTGGGTGTCGACCGCAGCATCGTGGGGCGCATGTTCAAGATCGGATTCGCTCCGGCAGCGCTTACGCTTCTGCCCGAGGTGACGACCGTTGTCATGAACATCGCCACCGTTACGTATGGCGGCGTTACCGCCCAGGCGTCGTTCGCCATCATGTCGTATACCGTGGTTGCGGTGCAGTGGGTCATCCAGGGCGTGCACGATGGATCGCAGCCCATCATCAGCTTGTGCTATGGGTCGGGCGATGCGCGTAGCGTTCGTCGCCTGCGCCATATCAATTACGTGCTTGCCATCTTGGTTGCGGTGCTTGGCTGGGTGGGGTTGTATATGTCGCGTTGGCAGATTGCCGCGCTCTTTGGCGCATCGCCTGAAGGTGCTGCCGTATTCGCTCATGGGGTTACGCTCTTCGCGCTATGCCTGCCGTTTTACGCAATCGCCCATGTGGTCGTCTCGTTCTTCTATGCCGTGGAGCATGCGCGCGGGTCGTTTGCTCTCATCGTGGGCGAAGTGGTCCTCATGGTTGCGTTTCCCATCGTGCTGCCGCTGCTCTGGGGGCTCGATGGGGCATGGATGTCGGCGTTGTTCTGCTACGCAATCCTGGCCGTCATGGCGCTGGGTCTTATGCATGCGGGTCGTGACGCCTTGCGCGAACGTCTGCTCAGGCAAAAGCGTTTACATGATGAAAAAGAAAACGAGGTCGTGTGAATCGTCTAATTCGTCTTGCGTAATCCGATTTGCTATGGGACAATACCTCAGCATTCGGGCGATTGGCGCAGCGGGAGCGCAAATGCCTTACAAGCATTAGGTCGCAGGTTCGAATCCTGCATCGCCCACCACGAATCACGTCCGCACCGGTTTCGGTGCGGGCTTTTT
The DNA here is from genome assembly GCF_015062615.1 of Denitrobacterium detoxificans. GTDB lineage: Bacteria > Actinomycetota > Coriobacteriia > Coriobacteriales > Eggerthellaceae > Denitrobacterium > Denitrobacterium detoxificans_A. Next base: position 665,552 of record NZ_SUUH01000001.1, on the reverse strand, counting down.
TGTACCCATAATAACGTTGCGATTGTGTCACGCGGGCGGGTTTTCCACATCATCTGGCATCTGAGGGTAACAGATTTGGACAGTTGATGGGGATTGTTTGGCTCTGTGTGTGGAAAAAGTGGATAGAAATACACGAGGGGTAAAATGGAAAACGGAGATGATATAAATGATGGATTTTACCCTCAATGACATTGTTTTGTACGGCTCGAATGGCGTTTGTAAGGTGGATGCCATCGAGGAACGCGATATGGGAACTTATTACATCTTGCGTCCCGTTCACAAGTCTCACACCAAGCTCATGGTGCCCGCGAGCAACGAGCGTTTGCTCAATCGCATTCGCGCTATTCCTTCGAAAGCCGATGCCAAGCAGTCCATCAAGGCTGCCCTCAGCGCAGAGCCCTCTTGGATTTCCGACGCCAATGCGCGCAAGGAACGCGCGAAGGAGATTCTGGAAAGCGGTACCGAATACGAGTTGCTCATGCTTGCGCGTAGCTTCTACCTTCACAAGCAGAAGGTGCTTGAAGCCGGGAAGAAGGCCACGTCGAGCGACAATGGCATTCTGCGTTCTGCGCAAGAGCGCGTGCGCGACGAGTTTTCCGTCGTGTTTGGCATCGAGCCGGAAGAGGTCGACGAGTTCATCTTCGCCGAAGCCTAAATCGCTTGTCCCATAGCTTTGCAGCCCCGCATGCGTCAAGTCGTCGCATGCGGGGCTTTCGTATGCGTGTCTGGGCGTATTGCGCCTGCTGGTGTGCTAAAGTGAAGACATCCGATACCCGAGGTTAGGGGGCTGTCATGTACCATTCGATCCTCGTTCCGTTCGATAATTCCGAACATGCGCGCAACGCGTTGAAATCCGCTCTTGAGATTGCGAAGCTGGAAGACGATTCGCGCATCACCGTGCTTTACGTGGTGGATATGCCAGATTTCGGCGACCCCACCTTTGCCATGGCTGTTCAAATGGCGGGTATGACGAGCCCCTCTGCTGAAACTACGTTGGAAATGCAGCGTGAATTCTACGAGAAGAAGCGCGAGTCGCTTATTGCTACGGTTGCCCCTCTTGTGGGCGAAGCCAACAACGTGGTGTATCGTACCGGTTCGGGCAAGCCCCAGGACGTCATTTCTGATATGGCTAATAGCGGCTCCTTCGACCTGGTGGTCATGGGTTGCCGTGGCTTGGGCGCGCTGCGCGGTGCGCTGGGCAGCGTAAGCTATGCCGTGCTGCGCTCGGTTGACATCCCTGTTCTCGTGATGAAATAGGCCCATGTCGAAGCCTACATACGACATCATTATCGTGGGCGCAGGTCCCGCGGGCATTTTCTGCGCCCTTTCGCTGCTGGAAGCCCGTCCCCAGGCGCGTATCGTCATGGTGGAAAAGGGCCTTCCCATTCAGGAGCGTGCATGTCCGAAGGAGAAGGTTGGGCGGTGCGTTGGCTGTCAGCCATGCCGCATTACCACGGGCTTTTCGGGTGCGGGCGCCTTTTCCGACGGAAAACTTTCCCTTTCGTGCGAGGTGGGCGGCAGCTTGCCACAGCTCATTGGCGAGCAGCGTGCGCAGGATGCCATTTCCGTCGTTGATGGCATATACCTGTCCTTTGGCGCGGATGAACACGTCGAGGGTCTGGGCGCCACGCATGAGGTCGCTGATATTCGACGTCGCGCTATTAAGGCGGGCCTGAAGCTCGTCGATTGCCCCATCCGCCATTTGGGAACCGAGCAGGCGCAGCAGCTGTATGGCCGTATTCAGCAGGCGCTGCTCGATGCGGGCGTGGAACTGCGCTTCGAATGCGAATGTACGCGCTTGCTCATCGACGATGGCGTGTGCAAGGGCGTTTGCGTTTCATCCGGCGCGGGCGAGGAAGAACTCCGCGCGCATAAGACGGTCGTTGCCACGGGCCGTAGGGGAGCCGATTGGCTCGATCGCATCTGTCGCGAATACGGCATTGCGCACGAGCCGGGCCCCGTTGACATTGGCGTGCGCGTGGAAGTGCGCAACGAGGTCATGGAAACGGTGAACAACGTGCTCTACGAGAGCAAGCTCATCGGTTATCCGAACCCGTTTCGCAACAAGGTGCGCACGTTCTGCCAGAACCCCGGCGGCTTCGTGAGCCAGGAAAACTACGATGGTGGCCTGGCGGTGGTGAATGGCCATTCTTACAAGGCGCGCAAGTCGCCGAACACGAACCTGGCCATCCTATGCTCCATGAACTTCCGCGAGCCGTTCGATCGGCCCATCGCGTATGCCCAGAGGGTGGGCGAACTCACCAACATGCTTGGTGCGGGGCATATTCTGGTGCAGCGCTATGGCGACATTCTCGATGGCAAGCGCACGTGGCCTAATGAGCTCGTACGCGCCAACGTGCGTCCCACCTTGCCCGATGCACAAGCGGGCGATATTACCAGCGCCATGCCGTATCGCGCCATGACCAACATCCTGGGGTTCATGAAGTCGGTTGACGAGGTGGTCCCCGGGTTTGCGGCCGAGGAAACGCTGCTGTATTCTCCCGAGCTGAAGTTCTACAGCAATCGCGTGAAGATGGACGATTCGTTCGTCACGAATGTTGGTGGCCTGCACTGCCTGGGCGATTCCAGTGGCTGGACGCGTGGGCTCATGATGGCAAGCGTGATGGGCTACCTGATGGGCAAGGAGTTAGGCGAACATGTATAGCAATGTGAATTTCGACCTGGGTGGCACCTGCGTGCGCGTGCTCGACCAGACACGCCTGCCGAACGAGGAAGTGTATCTGCATCTTTCCACGCCCGAGGAATGCTACGACGCCATTGCGCGGCTGTGCGTTCGCGGGGCGCCTGCAATCGGCATTTTCGCGGCGTTCGCGATCGCTCAGATAGCGCGCAATGAATCGCCCTCCCACGAAGATGATGCGGCCTTCTTCGCGCGCATACGCCAGGTTTCGGAATACTTGGCGAGCAGCCGCCCCACTGCCGTGAACCTGCGCTGGGCGCTGCGTCGCATGGAGGGCGTCATGGATGCGTGCGAGGGGCGGGGCCGCGAGGATACGCTTGCTGCGCTGCAGGCCGAGGCGCTTGCCATTCAGGCGGAGGATACGTCTATTTGCGAACGCATTTCCGAACTGGGACTTTCGCTCTTGGAAGATGGTTGGGGGCTCATCACGCATTGCAATGCCGGGGCTATCGCAACGAGCGCATATGGCACGGCTCTGGGCCCCATGCTTCTGGGAGCGGAACGCGGTATGCAATTCCACGTGTTCGCCGACGAAACGCGGCCATTGCTTCAGGGCGCGCGCCTTACCACCTACGAGCTGAGCAAGGCTGGGGTTGACGTTACGCTCATCTGCGACAACATGGCCAGCATCGTTATGTCGCAGGGGAAGGTGCAGGCGTGTCTGGTGGGCTGTGACCGCGTGGCCGCCAATGGCGACACCGCGAACAAGATTGGCACGAGCGGCTTGGCCATCATCGCGCATCATTACGGCGTGCCGTTCTACGTGATGTGTCCTACGAGCACCATCGACATGTCGTGTGCGAGCGGGGCCGACATTCCCATTGAAGAGCGCAACGGCGACGAGATCAAGACGATGTTCTATTCCCGGCCCGTGGCTCCGGCGAGCGTTCCCTGCTATAACCCGGCGTTCGACGTGACCGACCATAGCCTCATTACGGCCATCGTTACCGAAAAGGGCATCTGCCGCGCGCCGTACGATCGGAGCTTGGCCGCGATCATGAAGGGGTAACGCCATGAGCAAGCTGTGCTATCTGGTATTCGCATGCGGCATCTGCCTTGCGCTTGCCGTGTTTGCCCTGGGCATTCTGCTCGTAGGGTACCAAGCGTGGGATGCGAAGCACGTCGTTACGCTCGTGGCCCTGGTTGTGGCCGCCGTGGTGCTTGGGGTGCTTGCCTACCGCGAGGCGCAGCGTAGGGGCTAGCACTTGCCCCAGGCAGCTGGCCTACCACCATCCATGTGATTCTTCGGGTAGCTCCACGAGCCCCACTTCGAGCAGCTTCCCGTTTGCGATAAGCGCGGTCATGCAGCTGGGCGCGCTGCCTCCGCGTGGGCGCGAGGTGCTTCCCGGGTTCAGGTAGCGTACGTTCCCGATGGTCTGGTCGCGCGGGATATGTGTGTGTCCATGAACGACGACATCGACGTTGTCGGCGGGGATGCCAATATCCTCGGGGCGATGCACGATGAAGAACGTTACGCCGCCGATGGTGGTCGTCACGCTGAAGGGCAGGTCGAGCGACCAATCGTTGTTGCCGCTCACGGCCGTGATGGGGGCGATGGTCTGCAGTTCCCAAAGCACGCTTTCGCGCTCCACGTCGCCTGCGCAGATGATGCGCTCGCAGCCTCGAAGGGCCTCGTGCAGCGATTCGGGCACGTGTCGGTGCAAATCGCTTACGATTCCTATCTTCATGTGCGGCCTTCTTCCCATGCTGTTTTTGCGTCATCGGTCTTTCGCTGTATTGTAGCGTGATACCGTAATATCCTTATTGATTACAGAGCACTCTCATTGCATCGAGCGGAAGGTGGGCACGGCGCCATGGCTGAATACATCGAAGGTAAGCGACCGGTCATCGAGGCGCTGCGCACGCGCGTCCCGGTGGAGCGCGTCTTGTTGGCCGACAACGCCCAGCGTGACGGCCTGGTGCAGGACATTCTGCGCAAGGCGAAGGCCGCTGGCGTGAAAGTCGACATGGTTCCCCGCGCGCAGCTCGACAAGCGTTCCGAGCGTGGTAGCCACCAGGGTGTCATGGCCCAGGCGAAGCCGTTTCCCTACGCGGGCCTTTCCGACGTGCTTGCTCATGCCGAAGGCCAGGCCAAGCGCGGTAATGGCTCGGCCCTGATTGTTCTGCTTGATCACATTACCGATGCGGGCAATCTGGGCGCCATCGCCCGTTCCGCCGAAGTGGTGGGCGCTGCCGGCATCATCATTCCGAACAAGCGATCCGCGCGCGTGACCGCCGCAACCTACAAGAGCTCCGCAGGCGCCATTGCCCATCTGCCCGTTGCCCAGGTGGCCAACGTGAAGCAGGCGCTCGAGCGCTGCAAGGAGAATGGCTTCTGGGTGGCCGGCGCGTCCGAGAAGGCCGACCAGACTATTTGGGATAGCAACATGAAGGGTAAGATCGTGCTCGTCATGGGCAACGAGTCCGAGGGGCTTGCGCGCCTCACGCAGGAATGCTGCGACTTCTTTACCGCGTTGCCGCAGGTGGGTAAGACGGCGTCGCTGAACGTCGCCCAGTCGGCCACCGCCATCATGTACGAGTGGCTTAGGCAGAATCAGTAGGCAACGTAGGTTTCGGGGTAGTCGCATTTCGTGCGGCCGTGCGGAGGTATGAGTGAAGCATCGCAATAAAATTCTCATCGTCGATGGGTACAACATTTTGCGTAGCGGAAGTCGGTATCGCCATCTGCGCGAATCGGAGGACTTCACGTACGAAGTGCTCAATCGCGTGCGCGAGGCCCTTATTAACGATGTGATCGCCTACATGGGGCGCGACTATCGCGAGGCAGTGGTTGTGTTTGATGCTGGGCAGAACAGTGAGTCCGAAGGTCGCGAGGAGCGCGTGGGCGGCGTGCGCGTGATATTCAGCCCCGCGGGCCGAAGCGCCGATTCCGTTATCGAGAAGATCTCCCACGATGCCCGCGAACGCGGCTGGGAGGTCATGGTGGTCACGAGTGATGCCACCATTCAGGATACGGTGTTTGGCCTGGGCGTCGATCGCATGAGCGCCGATGGCTTCAGCCGCGAGGCCGACCTGCTCGACGAGGAAACGCGTCAGGAAGCCGGCCCTGCAGTGTCGCGTAAGAACACCGTTGCGGGCCGCATCAACGCCGACACGCTTCGCAAGCTCGAGCAGCTGCGCGATTCCATGTAGGCAGCCGCCCTGCGCTCGCCTATTTTCCCTGGGTTTTCATCTCTGCCGTGTAGAAGACGTGCCCTGTAAACGAGCCTGCCGCGTACATGGTGCCTTCTGTGGAGATGATATCGTTCGACGGAGTACCGCTTAGGCTTCCATCTTCGTGAACCGTTCCCATGCAATCCGCGGGCGACCATACGGTTTTCTCCTGGTGGGTCGTCTGCTGGATGCGGTAGTTTCCTTCCGAGGCGATTTCCGGCTGGCATTCCGCGTCTACGCGAATGAGTTTGCCCTCGGGGATGACGCCCCGGACAAGAATCTGGTAGGTATCGCTGGTCTGAATGGCGCCTGCGTTCAGTCCTTCGTGCGAGATGTACGTGGGGATGACAACCTGGTAGGTCCCGTTTTGATGGGTTCCGTTATCGTTGCCGTCTGACGTGTCGAGTCCAGGGTCTTGCCAGGTTCCCTGCGTCGTGTCGTAGGTGATTGCGATTTCTCCGTATTGCGAACGTGGGCCCTGCTCCCATGTCCCCGATTCTGAGTTGAAGAACTGCGTTGCGGGAGTCTGTTCCTTGGGTTCGGCGAGGGCGTGCGATGGCATGAATGCTCCTAGGGAGAGGCATGCGGCCAGCATTCCCGCTCCGGCTATCTGGGCGATGCGCTTTGCTTGGTGTTCCATTTGCGGCTCCTTCGTGGTTGTTCTATTGGGCGTGTAGGGTGAATTCGAATGACATGGGGTTGGTTTCGCCGTGCGTGCGCACGTCCAATGCGGTGAACGAAAGGCGCGCGGCATAGGTCCCCTCGGGGACGGTGCGAGAAAGGGCGATCGAGTCAATTTGCTTGCCGGGCGCTATGAAGCAGCCCCAATCGACAACGTTTCCCGCTTCGTCTCGTACGATGGGATTGAAGACGCATTCGCCGTCTTCGAAGCTTCCGCTTCCGTCCAGGTCGACATGGATGTGAGGTGCCATGTCCACGGCGTTTCCCGCGGGGTTTGCCAAAGTGACGTGCTGCGTGGTGGCGTTGGCCCGCCATGTCGTCTGGTCCTCGCTCGGCGATTGGAAGATTGTTGAGCTTCCAATGGCGGTATGCGTCTGCGCGGCTTCGGCGTTGCCTTCCCCTTGCCCGGCAAAGGGCGTGGGAGCGTTGGCCGTCGAAGAGTCGATGGCGATGACCGCTGCCCAGAGAAGGAGTACGACGCCCAAGCAGATGCATCCGATGGTGCGTATTCGCTTCGCCATGTTGTTCATCGTTTCCTCCGTAGGCTCGTTTGTCTTGGCTTGGGGTATCCTCGTGCGGCGCGCTGGGCGACAAATGCCACGGCAAGCGTCGTGATCATGCATGCAACGATGGCACATACCGTTCGTGTTGCATCGTCGTGCGTGGGTGGGGAAGCATGGGCCGGCTTTGGGGGCTCCCTTGGAATGGGCGCTTCGGGTGGTTCCGGTTCGTTTTCCACGTTGAGCGTGACCTGGCTGGCGAATTCGCTGGCCCCTTCCATGCAAATGAATCCCTGGTCGTTTATGGTGAAGCACGTTCCCTGCGCGGCATCCTCGCTTATGAGCCAACCGGATGGGGCCTTCGTTTCCCGTATGCGATACGTGCCATGCTCAAGGCGCTCGATGCATGCCGTGCCGCTTTCATCCGTTTCCAGCTGCATTGGCTGCGCATCTGCGTCTTCGCTTGCGATTTCGAACGTTGCTCCTGCAAGCGGCTTGCCCGTTTCCGAGCAGGTCTTCTGGATGCGCAACGAGGTGGCCTCGTCGGTGGTTGCCGCAGGGGCTACCATTGCGGTTTCGGCCTGGCCCTCGTACGTGAGCTCTATGGGATGCTCTTCGGGGTCGAGTGCGTATCCGTTGGGGGCTTTGGTTTCGTAGAACCGATATGACCCCAGGTAGAGTTCGCCTGAATTTGCGGTACCGTCTTCGCCGCATGTAAGCTGGGCCACTATATCGCCTTCATGAGCGCGTATGGTACCGTCGGGCGTTGCTATGTCGCTTGCCGCGCATATGTTGTATTGCGCCCCGGCGATGCCCGTACCTGTTACGTCGTCGCTTTTCGAAAGGACAATCATCCCCTTTGCTGGTTCGTTCGTAATGGTGATTACCAGGGGGTTGTCCCAGGTGCGCGACGTACTGTCCACGGTGAAGGGCACGGGGTCGGGGTCGAGGATGTATCCTGCGGGGGCCTGTATTTCCTTCAGCGTATACGTGCCGTCGTGGAGCATCATGGGCAGCGTTGCCTCTCCGGAGCCATTTGTGGTCCACGTATCCATGGTGGTTGATTCGGGGTAATGCGCTTCGTAGGTAACGAGGCATCCACTCTGGTCGTAGAGCTGAAACGAGCAGGGAAGGAGAATGGGCTTGCCCGTTTCGCCGTCGATCTTCACCACTTTCAAGGGCGATTGGGGTACGGTGTCGGTGACGAGTGCAGGCGCGTCGTATTGCCTGTTGGCGCTTATCGTGATGCGCCAGTCGGGCACGGTTGCTATGGTCGCCCCTGCGTGTGCCTCGCTGAATGCGCGTTGCACGTCGCTGGGAATGACTTCGTGAATGCGGTACGTTCCGTACGCGAGTGCCCCAGCCCAGCTTGCTGGCGTGGGCCAGCCGTTGGCGGTTTCATTGCGCGTGGATGCCAGGCCGTTTGCATCGACGGCGATGGTGCAGACTGTATCGCCCTTTTTCACCAGGGCATTGCCGGGCTCTGGTGAGGCAACGTCGTGATCGTTCTCGTTGATGATTTGGAATTGAACCCCTGTCGCCAGTTCGTCGATGCCCGCTTCGGAAGCGACCTTTTTCACGAGCCTGAAGTCGCCCCGCTGCACGCTGTCGGGTTGGTCGAATGGGGCATAGCATGCGAAATCGGCTGATGTTGCGTTCGTGTTGTCGCTGGTGATGCGCACGACGTGAAGCGGTGTGGCATGTCCCGCGCCATCGTCGAGTGCGTACCCCGCAGGAGCCTGCACCTCTTGGATGGTTATGGTGCCCAGGGGCACGATGGGCTGCTTCTGCGCGTTGCGATAGAGCGCGTCGCCTTGCTTCAGGTATGAGTCGTTGAAATGAACTTCGCCCTGCTCGTCGGTTTCGAACGTCCAGGATCGAACGGCGGTAGATGGAAGGTTTCCCTGGTCGTAGTAGCCGTCGTAATAGCGTACGGTGAAGCGTGCTCCCGCCAGGGAGCCTGCGCCTTGCGAGCAGTTGCCCGTTTGCGGGTCCGTTTTGCGTAGAAGCAAGTCGATGGGGTTTCCCGTCGGTTCGTCGGCGACTACGCCTCCCGCTCCCGCAACGCGCGTGGTGGCGTTGGGCGAAACGCTTACACGGAACTCCCTTCCGTTCAGTGCGTACCCTTTGGGTGCCTTCGTTTCCCGTACGCTGTACGTGCCGCAGGGCAGGTCGCCTGAACGTGCGTATCCGCGTTCGTCGGTAACGAGCGTCGCTGCGCGATTGCCCGAGGCATTCTGTACTTCGAACTCGGCTCCTTGCAGGGAATAGCACGCATTTCCGCTGGTTATCGATGTGTTCGACGATTCCTTCTGCAGCTCGATTCTGCCGCGCGGGGCGATGCGCACCTTGTATAGGCCGGCACCCGCCTGGTAGCGCCCTCCGCCGAGCGAGCTGCCTCCGTCGGGCCCCTTGAATCCGGGCGTGACGAGCCCGATGACGATGTAGTCCTTCTCGACGGCCATGAGGCGCAGGCGTATGGGCGTATCGTCGTTGTAGTTGTTCCCCTCGATCACGTCGCCCGTGGAGACCGCTCCGCGAAAGGGCGAGGATGCGTGGCAATACAGTAGTGTGACCAGGGGATAGATGTACGAGTTGGTTTCGCCGTTCCAATACAGGGACCGATTTCGCTCGCGTAGCTGCGCCCCCATGCTGTAGGCCCAGGCGGGAACAGTGGAGTCGTTGTTTCCCTTCCAGCCGCGTACGGGCAGTGACGTGCAGAAGCTCATGTACTTCCAGCCCGTGGATTCGCCGATGATGCCGTCTTTACCGAAGGCGTACCCGCTGTAGAGGGCGGCATCCACGTCGTCGAGTGTGCGGCCGTCCTTGATGGTGTCGTAGAACTCATCGTCTTCGTTGCCGCCTGCCGCTTTGATGCGGTAGCCGTATTGCGTGATCCACTTTGCTGCTTGGTGCTCGGCTGCGCTTAGGTCGCCTTGCTCGTCTATGCGAGTGTAGTTTGTCTGCCCCGTGTAATCCCATCTGTCGCCGGCATGGTACGTGCGTGCATCAAAATCGGTGAGCTCTACGTTGGGGATGGATTGCCAAGCGCCCGATACTCCCTTGCCGTCACCCTCGGCGCCCCACGCCTTGCCCGTATCGTTGCTTATGGTCACGTCGAGCGAGGCGACGGAAAGGGGGCTGCCCGCCACGTGGAGCGTGCCCGTATCGGGGTCGTATGAATAGTTGCTCCGCGGCAGGGGAGTGGGCGCATCGTTCACGTGTATGACTAGGTTATCTGCGGTGATGGCGTGCTCTTCGCCATGCCCCACAAGGGGTACGTCGATCTGCGTGTCTATGATGGGCGTTGCCACGGTAGCTTCGGCGAATGCCGCCGTGACGTTCGCTTCGTTGTGCACGCGTACATCGACGTGGCCCCGCATAAGCCCCTCGGTGGGATCGTGTGCCACCACGAGTTGCACCTGCATCTGCCCTTCTGCGTCTACGACGTGCTTGGGCAAGTAGGCGATGCCGGTGGAGAAATCGAAGGATGCATCGCTTATGGTGCGACCCGTGTCGTCGGCATGCGCGCATACGGCATCTACGATGACGTCGCCTCCACAGAGTGCTTGCGGCGATGCGTAACATATATAGTAGTGAGAGTTCGGGGCGGTTTGGTAGATGGGCATGCGGTATATCTGTTGCGCAAGCACGTAATCGAGAAGGGCATCATCGCCGCGCTCGAACGCATCGTCGAGCGTGAACCCGTCCCAGAGGGCACCCTTGTCTACCAGCGTGTACTTCACGAGCGCATACGCCCCGGTTTCAACCAGTTCGTTGGCCGTTCCTGCGAACAAGCTCTGCAGTGGGTGTTCCTCGGCTTCGGTAAGGGGGCGGCTTTCGGGCTGCGCATGCTCTTGCAGGAAGGTGCCAATGGGTTCGTGCGCTGCGCGCGATGTCTCGTTCGCGTACGCCTGCGAGCGCGGAAAGGGCGCCATGCTCGTGGGCAGGCAAAGCGTCACGGCGAGTAGGGCCGCCATGCAGGGGTAGATTCGCTTGCGCATTGCTTGGGGCGCGCACATGCACCCTCCTTTCGCGAGTAACGTTGCCTGCGAAAGATGGTGGGGGAACGCACGTGCATTTCGTGATGAGAAAAGTCGCGCAAAGGTTGCGGTATCGTGGCGCCATTCATGCGCTATAATCGCGGTCGAGCTTACGGCGCCTATCTATTGCCCAAGCTCCTTCTTTCCAAAATAATTCCATAGCTTAAAAAAATATTTCTTGACTCTTGACAGCGGGGCAAGTATTCTATTTCGTTGCAACTTTTTGCAAAAAGACGGATTTTCTTTAAGGAGGAAAAGCCCCGTGGCGAAAGCAGAAACAACCGCTCCCACCAGCCTTTATAGGAGCCGCAGAAGCTTCGCGAAGATTCCGTCCGTTATGGACGTGCCCAACCTCATCGCCATTCAGACGGAAAGTTTTGATTGGTTTACGAAAGAGGGCCTCGACGAAGCATTCAAGGACATTTGCCCCATCGAGAGCAACACCAAGGACATGCGCGTCGAAATTGGCGGGCATAGCTTTGGCGAGCCGAAGTACTCGGTCGACGAGTGCAAGCGCAAGGATGTGAGCTACCAGGCTCCTCTGTTCGCCGAAGTTCGCTTCACGAATCTCGAAACTGGCGAAATCAAGGAACAGGACGTGTTCATGGGCGACTTCCCGCTCATGACCCCGCGCGGTACGTTCATCATCAACGGCACCGAGCGCGTCGTCGTTTCTCAGCTGGTTCGTAGCCCTGGCGTGTACTTTGGCGCCGAGCGCGACAAGACCAGCAACAAGACCGTGTACAACGCGAAGATTATTCCTTCCCGTGGTGCATGGCTGGAATTCGAAACCGACAAGCGCGACATCCTGTCCGTGCGCATCGACCGCAAGCGCAAGCAGCCTGCTACGCTGCTCGTTCGCGCTCTTGGCCTGGCCGAGACGCACGAGGAGATCGTCGAGCTGCTCGGCGATTCCGAAATGGTGCTCCGCACGCTCGACCGCGACCCTGCCACCACGCGTGACGAGTCGCTCATCGAGTTGTACAAGCGCTTCCGTCCGGGCGAGCCGCCCACAATCGATTCCGCTCGTACGCTGCTCGATGGTCTGTTCTTCAATCAGCAGCGCTACAACCTCGCACGCGTTGGTCGTTACAAGATCAACAAGAAGCTGGGCTTTGACTCCGAAAACGATTCCTCCACGCTTACCAAGGAAGATATCCTCGCGTCCATGCGCTACATCGTGGCGCTGCACGACGGTGAAGAAGGCTATGTCACCGACGATATCGACCACTTTGGCAACCGCCGCATCCGCACGGTTGGCGAGCTGATTCAGAACCAGTTCCGCATCGGTCTTTCCCGTATGGAGCGCGTCGTCCGCGAGCGCATGAGCATGCAGGAGCCCGACGACATCACGCCGCAGAGCCTGATCAACATCCGTCCCATCGTGGCGGCCATCAAGGAGTTCTTCGGCTCTTCGCAGCTGTCCCAGTTCATGGACCAGTCCAACCCCGCAGCAGGCATTACGCACAAGCGTCGTCTGTCCGCTCTGGGTCCTGGTGGTCTGTCCCGCGAACGCGCCGGCTTCGAAGTTCGCGACGTTCACAACTCCCACTACGGTCGTATGTGCCCCATCGAGACGCCTGAAGGCCCGAACATCGGTCTTATCGGTTCTCTGGCCACCTATGGTCGCGTGAACTCCTACGGCTTCATCGAGTCGCCGTATCGCCGTGTTGAAAACGGCAAGGTCACCGATGACGTCGAGTACCTTACGGCCGACGAAGAGGAAAAGCACACTATTGCCCAGGCCAACGAGCCGTTCGATCCCGAAACGCGCGTCTTCGGCCACAAGGTCGATGGCAAGTTCGTTCCCGCAACCCGTATCCTTGCCCGTACGCGCAACTCGCGTGGCGAGTTCGGTGACCCGAGCGAAGTGCCCGTCGACATGGTCGACTACATGGACGTTTCGCCGCGTCAGATGGTATCTGTCGCTACGTCGCTCATTCCCTTCCTCGAGCACGACGACTGCAACCGCGCCCTCATGGGTTCGAACATGCAGCGTCAGGCAGTGCCCCTGCTCAACCCGCATGCTCCGCTGGTTGGTACGGGCATCGAGCACCGCATCGCGGTTGACTCCGGCGAGATTCTGGTAGCCCAGAACCCCGGCATCGTCGACTACGTCGACGGCGAGGTCATCAACGTGCTCACCGACGACGGCGAGTACGACGAGTACCTGGTTCCCAAGTTCCAGCGCTCCAACCAGGGCTACTGCATGAATCACAAGCCCATCGTCCGCAAGGGCGACCGCGTCGAGGCCGGCGACGTCCTGGCCGACGGCCCCAGCTGCGACAAGGCTGAACTGGCCCTGGGTCAGAACCTCATGATCGCCTACATGCCCTGGGAAGGTTACAACTACGAGGACGCTATCATCATTTCCGAGCGCGTTGTCGCAGAAGACCTGCTCACGAGCATTAACATCAGCGAGTATGAAGTCGACGCCCGTGACACCAAGCTTGGGCCCGAGGAAATCACTCGCGAAATCCCGAACATCAGCGAGGATATGACGAGCGACCTCGACGCCGACGGCATCATCCGCATTGGCGCCGAAGTTCACCCCGGCGACGTCCTGGTGGGCAAGGTTACCCCGAAGGGCGAGACCGAGCTCACGGCTGAAGAGCGCCTGCTGCGCGCCATCTTCGGCGAGAAGGCTCGCGAGGTTCGTGATACGTCCCTGAAGGTGCCCCACGGCTCCGGCGGTCGCGTCATCGACATCCAGCGCTTCAGCGCCGAGAACGGCGATGAGCTGGCTCCCGGCGTCAACGAGCAGGTTCGCGTGTTCGTTGCCCAGAAGCGTAAGGTTCAGCAGGGCGACAAGCTGTCCGGTCGTCACGGTAACAAGGGTGTTATCTCCAACGTACTTCCCGTGGAAGACATGCCCTACCTGGCCGACGGCACGCCCATCGACGTCATGCTCAATCCCCTGGGCGTACCTTCCCGTATGAACGTTGGTCAGCTGCTCGAATGCCACCTTGGCTGGGCTGCCAAGTGGGGTTGGTCCGACGACGAGAACTCCGACGAGGTCGTCGACCATTCCATCTTCGTGTCCACGCCCGTCTTCGACGGCGCGACCGAGGAAGAGATCGCCGACGTCATCCAGAAGGCGAACCGCAACCTCATCAACATCCATCACAAAAAGTACGGCGACATGGCGCGCGAGGAATTCGTTCCCCAGCTGAACTCGTTCGGCAAGACCACGCTGTACGACGGTCGTACCGGCGAGCCCTTCCGCGAGCCCATCACTGTCGGCTTCCCGTACATCCTGAAACTCGGCCACATGGTCGACGACAAGATCCACGCCCGCTCGACTGGCCCCTACAGCCTGATCACGCAGCAGCCTTTGGGTGGTAAAGCCCAGTTCGGTGGCCAGCGTTTCGGCGAGATGGAAGTGTGGGCTCTGTACGCATACGGTGCTTCCAACGTGCTGCAGGAGATCCTCACCATCAAGTCCGACGACACGATCGGCCGTGTGAAGAGCTACGAGAGCATCGTGAAGGGCGAAAACCTTCCCGCCCCGGAAGTGCCCGAGTCCTTCAAGGTTCTCGTCAAGGAAATGCGTTCGCTGTGCCTGAACGTCGAGCTCGAAGGCGAGCAGGGCGTTATCGACGTCGCCGAGACGCACGAGCCCGAGGACGACGACTCCAAGGTGCTCGCCGGCATGGTGGCGGATGCCAAGAAGACCGAAAGCGAAGAGGATGGCGCGCTCGATGCAATCGCAGCCGACCTTGCCGAACTGCTTTCCGATGATCTGAAAGACGGTAATGATTTCGATACCACCAGTGAAGGGGAGGAGCGCTAAATGACTGAGTACGATGTGAACAACTTCGACGCACTGCGTATCTCCCTGGCTAGCGCGAAGGACATTCGCGTATGGTCCCACGGCGAAGTGAAGAAGCCGGAAACCATCAACTACCGTACCCTGAAGCCCGAAAAGGACGGCCTGTTCTGCGAGCGCATCTTTGGTCCCACGAAGGACTGGGAGTGCGCCTGCGGTAAGTACAAGCGCATCCGCTTCAAGGGCATTGTGTGCGAGCGCTGCGGCGTTGAAGTCACCCGCAGCAAGGTTCGCCGCGAGCGCATGGGCCACATCGAGCTCGCTGCTCCCGTGAGCCACATCTGGTACTTCAAGGGCAGCCCCAGCCGCCTGGGCTACCTGCTCGACATTCCTCCGAAAGACCTGGAGAAGGTGCTCTACTTCGCGAGTGCCATCGTAACCAGCGTCGACAAGGAAGCACGCGAGGCCGACGAAGCCGATCTGCGCGACGAGCTGGAAGCCGATCTTGACGAGCTGGATGCCGAGCGCGATCGCCTGGTAGAGGCCACCCGTCGCCTCTCCACCGACTACGTGCCCGAAGAAGACGACATCGATGACGACGAGCGCATGACCCCCGAGGAAATCGAGGACGAGCTCGCCGACATCTACGAGGAGTTCAACGAGCGCAAGGCTCTGCGTTCGGAAGCCTTCGAGGCCTTCATGAAGATCGAGCCCAAGCAGCTCGTTCCCGACGAGGCTCTGTATCGCGAGATGCGCCTGAACTACAGCGATTACTTCAAGGGCGGCATGGGCGCCGAAGCCGTGCGCGACCTGCTCGATGGCATGGACCTGGAAGCCGTTGCCGAAGAGCTCGCTGAAGTCATTGCCACGGGCAAGGGCCAGAAGCGCGCCAAGGCCGTGAAGCGCCTGAAGGTCGTTGACGCTTTCCTGAAGAGCGACAACAACCCCAGCGACATGATCCTCGACGTTATCCCCGTCATTCCGCCCGATCTGCGCCCCATGGTGCAGCTCGACGGTGGCCGCTTCGCTACGAGCGACCTGAACGACCTGTATCGTCGCGTTATCAACCGTAACAACCGCCTGAAGCGTCTGCTCGACCTCGGTGCCCCCGAGATCATCGTGAACAACGAGAAGCGCATGCTCCAGGAAGCCGTCGACAGTCTGTTCGATAACGGCCGTCGTGGTCGCCCCGTCACGGGCCCCGGCAACCGTCCGCTGAAGAGCCTCTCCGACATGCTGAAGGGCAAGCAGGGCCGCTTCCGCCAGAACCTGCTGGGTAAGCGCGTCGACTACTCTGGCCGTTCCGTTATCGTCGTTGGTCCTGAGCTGAAGCTGCATCAGTGCGGCCTGCCCAGCCAGATGGCTCTGGAGCTCTTCAAGCCCTTCGTAATGAAGCGCCTGGTCGAGCTTGAGTACGCTGCCAACATCAAGGCTGCAAAGCGTGCCGTCGACCGTCATGCCAGCTACGTATGGGACGTGCTCGAAGAGGTCATCACCGAGCATCCCGTGCTGCTGAACCGCGCACCTACTCTGCATCGTCTGGGCATCCAGGCGTTCGAGCCGGTGCTGGTGAACGGCAAGGCCATCAAGCTGCATCCGCTCGTATGTACGGCTTTCAACGCCGACTTCGACGGTGACCAGATGGCTGTGCATGTGCCCCTGTCCTCTGCCGCCCAGGCCGAGGCCCGCGTGCTCATGCTTTCTGCCAACAACATCAAGTCGCCTGCTCATGGTCGTCCGCTCACGATCCCCACGCAGGACATGATCATCGGCCTGTACTACCTCACGGCCGCCCGCGACAACTTCCCCGGCGAGGGTCGCATCTTCGCAAGCTTTGCCGACGCCCGTCATGCATACGATGCGCATGCCGACGTCGACCTGCAGGCCAAGATTGTCGTGCGTCTCGACCGCGACACCGAAGTTGCCGAGAAGTTTGGCGAGCCCGTGCTGCGTAAGGCAGGCGAGCGCATCCAGACCACCATCGGCCGTATCACGATCAACGCCGTGCTGCCCGACGACTACCCGTTTCTCAACTACGAGCTGAACAAGTCCGAGGTTAGCCGCCTGATCGAGGACTGCTGCCGTCGCTACACCACCAGCGAGATGGAGCCCATCCTGGACGGTCTGAAGTCCAACGGCTTCCACTACGCTACGCGTGCTGGTCTTACCGTTTCGGTTTACGACGCCACGGTGCCGCCCAACAAGGGCGAGATCCTGGCCAAGGCCGACGAGGAAGTCGCTCGCATCGACGAAGACTACGAGATGGGCCTGGTAAGCGACGAAGAGCGTCACAAGCAGGTCGTCGACATCTGGACCGATGCCAACGAGGCCGTCGGCGATGCCATGGCGAAGAACTTCGACCACTTCAACCCCATCTACATGATGGCGTTCTCTGGTGCTCGTGGTAACATCAAGCAGATTCGTCAGCTGGCTGGTATGCGTGGCCTTATGTCCGACCCGAAGGGCGAGATTATCGACCAGCCCATTAAGTCGAACTTCCGCGAGGGCCTATCCGTACTGGAATACTTCGTTTCCTCGCACGGTGCTCGTAAGGGTCTGGCCGACACCGCACTGCGTACGGCCGACTCTGGTTACCTCACCCGTCGTCTGGTCGACGTTGCCCAGGACGTTATCGTTCGCGAAATCGACTGCGGCACGCACGAGGGCGTTCCCTATCCGCTGCATAACGCGAAGGGCGAACTCGACGAGAACCTCATCGGCCGTTGCCTGGCCGTTGCTGCCGTAAGCGAAAACGGCGAGGTCATCATGGACGCCGACGAGTACATCGACGGCATGGAAGACATGAAGAAGCTCGTCGAAGCTGGCGTGAACGAGGTCACCATCCGCACGATTATGACCTGCCATGCCGAGCATGGCGTGTGCCAGAAGTGCTACGGCTGGGATCTTGCAACGAGCCGCCCCGTCAACATCGGCACGGCCGTCGGCATCATCGCCGCTCAGTCCATTGGCGAGCCTGGTACGCAGCTTACGATGCGTACGTTCCACTCCGGTGGCGTCGCTGGTGACGACATCACGCACGGTCTTCCCCGTGTTACGGAGCTTTTCGAAGCCCGTAAGCCCAAGGGCCAGGCTGTGCTCGCCGAAATTGCCGGCACCATGCAGGTTCGTGGCGACAAGCAGACGAAGACGATCACCATCCACGACCAGGATGGCAACATCCGCGAGTACGTGGTATCCGCTCGCGCCCAGCTCATGCCGGGCCTGAACGACGGCGACGAAGTCGTTGTGGGCCAGCAGCTCACGCGTGGTTCCGTGAACCCGCACGACCTGCTCCGCCTCACCGACCCGAACACCACGCTGCGCTACATCGTGTCTCAGGTCCAGGACGTGTATGTGTCCCAGGGTGTAGATATCAACGACAAGCACATCGAGGTTATCGCGCGTCAGATGCTGCGTAAGGTTGCCGTGCTCGACGCTGGCGATTCCGACTACCTGCCGGGCCGCCAGGTCAACCGCTACGAGTTCGAAGGCGTTGCCAACAAGCTCGTTCTGGAAGGCAAGGAGCCTCCCACGGGTCAGCCGCTGCTGCTGGGCATCACGAAGGCCTCGCTGGCCACCGATTCGTGGATGTCGGCCGCATCGTTCCAGGAGACCACCAAGGTTCTTACCGACGCCGCCATCGAAGGCAAGACGGACAACCTGGTTGGCCTGAAGGAGAACGTCATCATCGGCAAGCCCATTCCGGCTGGTACGGGCCTGAAGCGCTATCGCAACGTTGGCCTTACCTACAAGGGTCGCCCGGTGCACATGGGTGGCACCGACACGCTGCCCGAGTACGCTCCCGACGAGCTGCGCACCACCGAGGAGCTGCTCCCGCAGCCTCAGGATTGGTCGCTCGACGGCGACAGCTACCTGAACATGGGTGGTAGCTACTCCAGCTACTTCAACAGCCTGGGTGCCAGCCGCACCAAGCAGCTGTCCGACGAGGAAGCGCGCCTGTACATCTACGACGATCTGGGCGTGTCGCAGCGTTGGGCCAACAAGTTCAGCGAAGCGGGCATCGAGACGGTTGCCGACCTGGTTGGCTATACCGAAGACGACCTCATGCGCATCGAGGGCATCGGCGCCAAGGCCATTGAAGAGCTGAAGACGGGCCTGGAAGCCCACAACCTGCTGCGCGTCATCGAAGACGACCTGGTTGCTTCCAGCGACGACATGAGCCAGCTGCTCGATATGGTGTTCTCGCCCGACGACACCATCCTCATCGGCGGCGATCAGCCCGCCACCTTCAACACCGAAGGCGAGGATATGCTGGGCGAGGCTCTGCCTCCGCGCTCTTACCAGCGCAACCTGGAAGAGCTCGACGCGCTGCTGGGTGGCATCGGCGATTTGAACCTGCACATGGGCGAGTCCGATGATTCGGATAACGCTTCGGATGCGCAGGACGACGCGGAATAACCGCTCATTACATGCGTGAGATGGGGCGCAGTTCATCTGCGCCCCATTGCTATGCGATGAAGGAGAACTCATGTCTTCCAAAACGTACGTACCCGAAGGCGAGGTAGCGCCCGCCAGCCAGATTGGCGCCACCATCGAGGCACTTGCGGCTACCATTGCCGACAGGCGCCATGCGGGCGAGGAAAGCTATACGCACGGCCTTCTTACCGGAAAAGACGACGACGTCTTGAAGAAGGTCATGGAGGAATCGGGCGAAGTGGCGCTTGCCGCCAAGGACGTCGCCCGTGCCAGTCAGGAACAGCGCGACGCCGAGGTCGACCATCTGCGCTATGAAGCTGCCGATGTCGTGTATCATCTTCTCGTCGTTTTGGAGCGTTACGGAATCGATCTGGATGAGTTCGCGGCTGAACTCAATATGCGCATGCGCGAAGACGAGCGCCCTGCGGGTGCCGTGCGCCTTCAGCCCGAACATGTGAAACGAGGGAAATAGTGGCTAAGCTCTTTGGCACAGACGGCGCACGTGGTGTCGCCAATACTGAATTGACCTGCGAAATCGCTTTTAAGCTGGGACAGGCTGCCGTTGCGTACCTGGGCACGTCCATCGTCATGGGCCGCGACACGCGCCTTTCGGGCGATATGCTTTCCTCTGCGCTGGCTGCCGGCATCACGAGCGCTGGCGGTACGGTGCTCGACGCGGGCATCATTCCCACGCCTGCCGTGGCCTTCCTGGCGCGCGAATTGCACGCCAATGGCGGCGTCGTCATTTCCGCATCGCATAATCCGCCCGAGTACAACGGCATCAAGTTCTTCGACGCCCAGGGCTTCAAGCTGCCCGTGGCGCTGGAGGCCCAGTTCGAGCAGTACGTCGCGGAAGGCGGCCTAGAAGTTTCCCAGCGCGCCGCGGGCGACGCCGTGGGCGTGGTCCTTCCCGTGGAAGATGCTGCCGAACTCTACATTCAGCATGCCGTGCAGGCCATGGAACGCCAGGGCGTGCGCTTCGATTCGTGGAAGATCGCGCTCGACTGCGCTCATGGTGCTTCTTCCGTTTCCTCCGCCGAGGCGCTGCGTCGCCTGGGTGCCCAAGTCACGGTTATCAACGACGATTTCTGCGGAACCGACATCAACGTGGAGTGCGGCTCTACGCATCTCGCTCCGCTCAAGCAGCTCGTTGCCGAAATGGGCGCCGACATCGGTATCGCCCATGATGGCGACGCCGACCGCGTGCTGTTCGTAGACGCTCAGGGCAACGAGATCGATGGTGACATGGTGGAAGCCGCCTGCGCCATCGACCTAGCCAATCGCGGCAAGCTTGCGGGCAATACTGCGGTATCCACCGTCATGTGCAACCTGGGCTTCGTGCACGCCATGCGCGATGCGGGCATTCAGGTGCTGCAGACCGCGGTGGGCGATAGGCACGTGCTCGAGGCCATGCGCGAGGGTGGCTTCGTCATTGGCGGCGAACAGAGCGGCCACACCATTTTCCTGGAGCATAACTCCACGGGCGATGGTCTCATGACGGCTTGCCAGTTCGTTGCCGTCTGCGAGCGCAATGGCAAGACGGCTGCCGATGCCGCTTCCGTCATGCGCCGCTTCCCCCAGGAACTCGTGAACGTGCGTGTTGCCGACAAGGAGGCTCTTGCGGGCAACATTGCGATTGCGGCAGCCATTGCTTCCGCCGAAGAAGAGCTGGGCGATGCGGGCCGCGTGCTCGTCCGTCCGTCGGGTACCGAGCCCCTTATTCGCGTTATGGTGGAGGCTGCCGAAGACGCCGAGGCAGCACGCCATGCCAAGGCCATCGCTGCGGTTGTCGAAAGCGAACTGGCGTAACGCAAGGGAAAACGTATCTCCAGGCGCTCCGTTGCCCGTGTGGCGGCGGAGCGTTTCTTTATGCGAGCGGTATCATGTATGGTTGGCGCGTTGGGGTTCCGTATTGCTCGCGTGGCAATTGGCGCCGAATTGCTTATTCTTCGTTGACAATAATCATAAACAGAAATAATATTTCCGACGTTGCATAATCTTGTTGCGGTTCTAGGAAGGGAAGGTTCGTCTTGATGAAGAAGTATAAGGGTCTGATTTCCGTGGTGCTGGGTGCTGCGCTCGTGGCCGCGCTGGCGCTCGCGGGCTGTGCTTCGAACAACGCCAGCTCCAATGCTGGTTCCTCTTCGGGCGATCAGGGTGCCGAAAGCACTCATGAAGCTGTGACGCTGCAGATCTTCGCGGCGAATTCTCTCTCCAAGGCCATGGAAGAGGAAGAGGCGCTCTACACGCAGACGCACGAATGGGTGACGTTTGCCGATACGCAGTATAAGTCTTCGGGTGAGCTGAACGAGCTGCTCGAGGGTGGCGCTACGGCCGACATTCTCATCAGTGCCTCCAAGAGCAAGATGGACGCCGCCGAGCAGGCTGGCTACATCGATGCCAGCACGCGCTTCGATATGTTCAAGAACGACCTGGTCATGGTTACTTCCGAAAGCAACACCGAGATTACGAGCTGCACGCTCGAGGACATCGCCGCTGGCAAGTACAAGATTGGCGTGGGCGACGAATCGGTTCCTGCTGGCAACTATGCCTGCCAGTCGCTCTCCACGGTGGGCTGCTACACCGAGCCCGATGGCTCCACCGGCAAGGATGCCTCTGGTACGGGCGGTGAATTCTCGGGCGCCCTGGCGGCCGATGGCATGGTTTCGCTGCAGACCAGCGTGGGCAACGTATGCAAGCTGGCCCAGTCTGGCGACGTGGACATTGCCTTCGTGTACACCTCCGACGTGTACCGCTTTGGCGGCGTGAAAGTTGTGGGCACGGTTCCCTCCGACACGCATAAGAACATCATCTATCCTGCTGCTATTACCTCGATGGCTTCCAACTCCGCAGAGGCCCAGGCGTTCCTCGATTGGTGCGTCTCCGATGCCGACGCTCTGGAAATCTGGCAGAAGTGGGGCTTCGAACTCGCTGCGTAATGTAGTACCCTACATACGGTTTTGAAGATGGGGGCTGGCGTATGCCGGCCCTCATTTCTGATAGGAATGGTAATGACGATACGAACACGCTTGCTTTCCCTGGTTTTGGTCGCGGTGCTTGCCGCGTCCTGCTTTGTGCCTGCGCTTGCGTATGCCGACGACGATCTGGGGGATGCCGACACGCCGCGCGCCTCCGCCACATCGCAGCAGGCAACGGACTCCTTCGAGGGCGTAACGGTCTCGGCCGACAATGCAGCGGCAACGCTCGATGGGTGCGATTTCGCGCTGTCCGATTTCAAGCGCGCCCAGACGGGAAGCAATCGCGATATCGATGGCGCGTATTGCGGCTACGCCTTCTACGAGGGCTCGAGCGCCTACTCGGTGGTACTCGTTGCGATGTCCGATTATGCGGTCATCTACCTAAGTCCGGAAGCCGCCCAGCAGATTGGCTATAGCGATTCGTCGAGCGAAGAGTCGGCTTCGTTGCTTTCCCTGCTTTGCGCGCTCGATGGCGCAAACGCATCGGGCGGGGCTACGCTTGCCGCCGACGCTACGTGCTACGTCACGACCGAGACGCGCTACGTGGTCGATGGCGTGGCGTTTACGTTCAACCAGGAGCTTTCAGATGGGCGTTACTATGCGTGCGTGATGGGGGAGGACGGAAGCGACGTCACCGACTCCGGCAGCGCGCGCTATGCGAAGCCCACGCATGCGTCCTTCGCCAACGTTGTCGCGTCCGACCAGGCAACCATCGTCGCGCAGCCCTCAATGTGGGAATCGCTTGGCACGTTCCTTTCCACGCTCGACTATTCGCCGCTGTGGGTCACGTTGCGCACCACGCTTACGGCCATCGTGTTCATCTTCGTGCTGGGCCTTGCCGCGGCGTACTTCTGTCTGCGCATGCCCGCGCGCGTACGTGACATCTTCGACGCCATCTTCACCATCCCCATGGTGCTGCCGCCCACGGTGTGCGGCTTTTTGCTGCTGCTCTGCCTGGGAAACAACACGGCGGTGGGGCGCTGGTTCATCGACATTGGGTTCCCGCTTATCTTCAGCTGGCCCGCTACGGTCATCGCTGCGGTGGTCGTGGCCTTCCCGCTCATGTACCGCAGTGCCCGCGGCGCCTTCGAGAGCCTCGATCCGAACATGCTCGATGCGGCGCGCACGCTCGGCTGGAGCGACGCACGCGTGTTCTTCCGCCTGATGCTGCCGCTTTCCTGGAGCAATATCGCCTCGGGCACCGTGCTCGCGTTCGCTCGTGCGCTGGGCGAATTCGGCGCCACGTTGTTCCTGGCGGGCAATTACCTGGGCGTTACGCGCACCATTCCCATCGCCATCTACTTCGAATGGATGAACGGCAACACTGACGTGGCCATCTTCTGGACCATCGTTATCATGATCTTCAGCTTCGTCGTCATCTTGTTCATCAACCTGTGGGATAGGCATACCACGCGCTACCGGAAGGGGGCGGTCGAATAATGAGCCTTGAGGTCGATATTCGCAAGCGGTACGGCTCGTTCCAGCTCGACGTTGCTTTCCAGGCGGGGGACGAGACTTTTGGCCTGCTGGGTGCCAGCGGTTGCGGCAAGAGCCTTACCATGCGCTGCATCGCGGGCATCGACACGCCTGACGAGGGGCGCATCGTGGTGAACGGCACGACGTTCTTCGATAGCGCGCAGGGCATCAACCTGTCGCCGCAGAAGCGCAAGACGGCGCTCCTGTTCCAGAGCTATATGCTCTTTCCGAACCTCACCGTCGAGCAGAACGTTGCCGCCGGCGTCGATCGCAGCCTGCCGCCCGAAGAACGGGCGCGCATCGTGGAGGCCGAGCTCGTGCGCTTCGACGTCATTGCGTTCGCCAAGCGCTATCCGTCTCAGCTTTCTGGTGGCCAGCAGCAGCGCGTGGCGCTTGCCCGCATGCTTGCCGCACGTCCGGGAATCCTCATGCTCGACGAGCCGTTCTCGGCGCTCGACGCGCATCTGAAGACGCTGCTCGAGCAGAGCCTCGTGGGCCTGTTCGATTCGTTCGACGGCACCATCATCTACGTTAGCCATGACATCGACGAGGCGCTGCACTTCTGCGATCGCATCGCCGTGGTCGAGGCGGGCCACATCATGGAGATCGACGAGGGCCGCGAGCTCATCGACGACCCGAAGAGCCTGGCTGGCATCAAGCTGTCGGGATGCAAGAACGCCCTGTCGTGCGAGCGCGTGTCGTCAACGCGCCTGTTCTGCCCTTCGTGGGGCATCGAGATCGATGCCATGCGTCCTATTCCGTCTGATATCAAGGCGTTCGGCGTGCGTGCATTCCGCCTGCAGCGGGCTTCCGAGCCTGGGCCCAACGTGTATCGCGTGCGCGTAGACCGCGTGAGCGACTCGCGCTACGATCGATCGGCCCTGCTGTGCTTCCTCGATCGCGAGGAGGGCGCGCAGGAGCTGGTGGGCGAGAACCAGGAGGAAATGCGCTACTTGCATCAGCGTCTGTTCTGGCGCGTCGACACGCTGAAGGAGCCACGCGATTCTTGGCCCGAGCTGGGCGAGGAGTTGCTCATTCGCATCCCTCCCGAAAGCCTGTATCTGGTAAGCCGCTAGAGGCGTCCGCGTTGCCGCGTGGCGGGTTGCCGTTCGCAGTTAACCGTACGGTATAGCCGCTTGATTATGCCTTTCGTTCGCCTATAATCTCTCGGGAGAATAGAGACGAGAAAGGTGAGCCTATGAAGGATAACCATGGGCGCACAATCGATTATCTGCGCGTGTCGCTAACCGACCGCTGCAATCTGCGTTGCATCTACTGCATGCCCGCCGAGGGCATCGTCCAGGTGCCGCACGATGAGATTTTGCGTTACAACGAAATCGTCGAGCTGGTGGAAGCCGCAGCTCAGCTAGGTATCAAACGCGTGCGCCTTACAGGTGGCGAGCCCCTAGTACGCAAGGGCGTCGTGGATTTGGTCCGCGACATTTGCGCTATTCCCGGCATCAAGGACGTATCGCTTACCACGAATGGCATCCTCCTTGGCCGCATGGCTGAAGATTTGCGGGCGGCAGGCTTGGGGCGTGTCAACGTCTCCCTCGACACGCTCGATGAGGAGGCGTATCGTCGCGTTACCCGCGGTGGCAACATCAACGAGGTCCTCGAGGGTATCGATGCCGCGTTGCGCGTGGGATTCAACCCCGTGAAGGTGAACGCCGTTGCTGTGCGCAGCATGAACCAGGATTACTTCGCGTTTGCGCGCATGAGTGTCGACCGCCCGTTGCACATGCGTTTCATCGAGTACATGCCCGTGGGCGATTCGGCGGGTAGCTGCGGTTCCGGCTGGGGTCCCGAAGACGTGGTAAGCGTGGACGAGATCCGCGAGAGCATCAATGCTGCGGCCATTGCCGCTGGCATGGAGCCACTGCGTCCCGTGGAGGATTCCAGCAAGCCCGAAGGTGGCGGTCCTGCTCGCTATTGGGAATTCCCCGGTGCAAAGGGCACGGTGGGGTTCATCTCGCCGCTGTCGCGTCATTTCTGCGGCGATTGCAATCGCCTGCGGCTCACGTCTACGGGTGGCATTCGTCCGTGCCTGTTTTCCGACGAGGAATACAATGTGCGCGATGCCGTGCGTTACGGCACGAAGGACGACGTTCGGTCGGTGCTCATGCGGGCGCTGGGTGCCAAGCCCGAAGAGCATCACGAAGGCGACCACGCACGCGCCACGGAAAAGAACATGAACGCCATCGGCGGCTAGGCATGAATGCATGCCCTTGTGGCCAATGGTTCGATACGAAGCAATTGCGAATGGAGCAAACAATGGAACTCACTCATATCGATGAGCAGGGTCAGGTACGTATGGTTGACGTAAGCGAAAAGCCCGATACGGTGCGCATTGCCGTAGCCGAGGGTTTCATTTCCATGAAGCCTGAAACGCTCGAGCTCATCGTGGAAGGCAAGGCGGCCAAGGGCGACGTACTCGCATGCGCACGCGTGGCGGGCATCATGGCTGGCAAGCAGACCAGCTCCATCATTCCCATGTGCCACCCGCTGCTCATTACGAAGTCGAAGGTGGAGTGCGCTCCCGTGCGCGCGGGCGAGCGTGCCGATGGCCGCGTGGGCATTCACATCACCTCGACGTTTGGCGTTACGGGCAAGACGGGCATCGAGATGGAGGCCCTTACCGCCGCTAGCGTGGCCTGCCTTACCGTGTACGACATGTGCAAGGCGGTCGACCGCGGTATGGAAATCATGGACGTGCGCCTGCTCAAGAAGGACGGCGGCAAGTCTGGCCTGTGGGAGCGCGCATAGTTTTTCTTCTTGCGAATGTTGCCTCGAATGGCGCGCCCTGGCTGTTCTGTCTGTACGTACGCTGTAGAGATGGGCAGCTGGGGCGCGTAGTGCGTTGCCCTGTGCTACACTAGGCAATTGCGTTTTGTGCATACGCGCACGCAAAGCATCAACGAGTATTCGAAGGGAGTGCTATGTCAGGGCATTCTAAGTGGGCAACCACCAAGCACCGCAAGGCGGCCCAGGACGCCAAGCGTTCGGCGCTGTTCGGTAAACTTTCCCGCAACATCACCGTTGCGGCTAAGGAAGGGGGCGACCCCAACCCCGACAACAACGCATCCCTGGCGGCCGCCATCGAAAAGGCGAAGGGTTATTCCCTCCCCAAGGACAAGATCAAGACCGCTATCGACAAGGCGTTCGGCACCGGCAAGGATGCCGCTTCGTACGAGTCGGTAATCTACGAGGGCTATGGCCCCGCGGGCATCGCCATCTACTGTGAGGCCCTCACCGACAACCGCAACCGCACGGCTGCCGACGTTCGCAGCGCCTTTACGCATGCGGGCGGCAACCTGGGCACCAGCGGCTCCGTTGCGTTCATGTTCGAGCGCAAGGGCCAGATCATGGTTCCGAAGGAAATCGAAGGCGGCAAGAAGGAAGGCATGAAGCCCAACGGCACCGCCGGCGATGAGGAAGAGTTCATGATGACCGTCGACGAAGCCGGCGGCAAGGACTACGAAGACGCCGACGACCAGTGGATCGTCTACACCGCTCCTTCCGACCTCATGGCCGTGAAGAAGGCTCTGGAAGCTGCGGGCGTTGAAACGCAGGGCGCCGAATTCATTATGGAAGCCACCACGCCTACCCAGGTAAGCGCTTCCGACGCCAAGAAGGTCATGCGTCTGGTCGACCGTCTGGAAGAGCTCGAAGACCTCCAGAGCGTGTACCACACCATGGATATCACCGACGAAATTGCCGCTGCCCTAGAAGAGGAATAGCGCACAATTCGCCGTAGTTTGAAGGCACCCACGCGCATAGGTTCGCGTGGGTGCTTTTTCTTTTCAAAAGTGTTGAATTCGTAGCTTTCGAATGTAGGGCGCGGAAATCGCATTGCCCCAGGTAAATTGCATTTGCAGCGATTTTGCGACGGGTAGTTATGATTTCGCATCCGATTTGCAATCCAGATGGATTGCGCCTCCCTGCGCGTGATAAGATAAGGCCACCGAAGCATTACACGCACTATAAACCAACTACAATGCTCAAGGGGTCTGTTCAGGTGTCTAGCCAAGCGCATATCGTCGATTTCGAAACTGCGAAATCCGCATCTCGCGCACGTCGTGGCTACAAGTCCTCCGTTGCCGCAAATTCGGGTGCACGTGCCCGCTTCGTTTCGGGCGAAGACTATCGTGCCTCTGCCGAAGAGCGCCTTCAGGCGCGCATGTCGGCGCGTGGCGGCAAGAGCGCATCCCGCTCTGCCCATCGCAGCGCTTCCCGGCGCAACCAGGAAGCCTCCGAGCCAGCCCAGGCCCGTTCCAAGCAAAGCGCATTCCAGAAGCATCGTCATGACGCGCGCAAGAAGAAGGCGTCGCGTGCCTTCGATCGCTTCGTGCAAGACCAACCCGCAACGCCTACGGAGTCGGGCCCTCGTGCAGCCGTTTACCGTGGGCAGATGGGTTCCACGCATCGCAAGTCGGCGCGCATGCAGAACGAACGCTCTTCGATGCAGCGAGCTAACTCGGCATCTGCGCGCAAGGCGTCGCATAAGGTGCGCATGGCCGTGGCGGTACCGCTTACGGTCGTGGCATGCATAGTTGCCTGCGCCATGTTCCTGTACGCTCCGGCCCGCGATTACTACACGGCCGTTCGCGATCAGGCGAAGATGGAGGCCGAGTACGTCATCGTGACGCAGGAGAACGAAGAGCTTCAGTCCGACGTCGCGAACCTTTCCACTGACGAGGGCATGGAAGATGCCGCGCGGGAAGGCTATGGCATGGTGCGCGAAGGCGAAACGTCCGTGCGCGTGTCGGGGCTTTCTTCCGACAGTACGTCCTTCGACGTTTCGAGCCTTACTCCTTCAAGCGATATCAAGGCTCCCGATACCTGGTATTCGGGGGTGCTCGACGTTCTATTCGGCTATTCGGGATAGGAGCAGCATGGGACGCTATGCAGCTATCGA
Source organism: Denitrobacterium detoxificans (assembly GCF_015062615.1). Taxonomy (GTDB): domain Bacteria; phylum Actinomycetota; class Coriobacteriia; order Coriobacteriales; family Eggerthellaceae; genus Denitrobacterium; species Denitrobacterium detoxificans_A. The sequence continues at coordinate 636,875 of NZ_SUUH01000001.1, read as the reverse complement.
TATCGGTACGGTCACGTGCCGTTTGTTTATCGCGGATGTTGATGAGGGCGGATTGCACGAGCTGGTGCGCCGCTCTTCCATTGTGAATCTGGGCGAGGGCGTTGACGCGACGGGCGTGTTGAAGCCCCAGGCCATGGAGCGCGTGCGCGCATGCGTGGCCCAGTACCAGGAGATTATCGAATCGTGTTCCTCGCCCGAATGCCCCATTGCCCTTACGGCCGTGGCCACCTCCGCATCGCGCGATGCGGAAAACGCCGACGAGTTCGCGCGCATCTTGGCGGGGGAGGGCGTGCAGCTTTCCGTCATTCCCGGCACGCGCGAAGCAGCCCTTTCCTTCATGGGCGCCTCGTGCGATTTCGTGGGCGAGCGCTTGCTGGTAGTCGATTCTGGCGGTGGCTCCACCGAGGTCATCGCAGGTGTTGGCGGCGAGGACCCTTTGGTGGCGCATTCGTTCGACATTGGCTGCCGTCGCGTGACCGAGCGCCTTCTGGCGGGCGATCCGCCTACTGAAGAAGAGCTGCAGGCGGCGCGCGAGCTGTGCCAACGCAACTTCCAGCCCTTCTTCGATCGCCTTGCCGATAGGGGCTTCGTGCCCGAGCGCATGGTGGCCGTTGCGGGCACGGCTACGTCAGTCGTTTCCGTGCATGAGGCCATGGACCCATACGATTCCTCGCGCGTGCATGGCTATTGCGTATCGCGCGATGTGCTGCAGCGGGAAACGCGTCGTCTTGCGGACATGACGCTCGAGCAGCGCCGCATGGTTACGGGCTTGCAGCCCGATCGTGCTCCCGTCATCGTGGCGGGTATGGAAATCCTTGGCCAGGTCCTCGATTGCTCGGGTCTTGGGTCGTTCACGGTGAGCGAATCCGATATCCTGCAGGGCATCATCATGGCGGCATCTTCGGGGCGTATGTAGCCCATCTGCTATCATGTCCTAAGCCCGGGGCATTCTTTCGTGGGAGCGTGGCGGAATTGGCATACGCAGCGGACTTAAAATCCGCCGCCGCAAGGCTTGTGGGTTCGAACCCCACCGCTCCTACCACTTACTTGTGCGTAAACCCCATGCGGTGGGGTTCGAACCGATGAGGTGGAAACGCGTGAAGCGGGGGCCGCAGTGCGGCCCCCGTAGCGTTTCGGTCGAGCGCATAAGTGCGAGACGTCGATTTCCGCCATGCGGAAATCATGAACCCACCGCTCCTACCACTTACTTGTGCGTAAACCCCACGCGGTGGGGTTCGAACCCGCGTTTCTCCCAGTCGTCTGTGGGGTTAATGCGCCGTATTCGTGCACATGTGGATATATGCATTGTTTTGTATCTTATAATGCAATTTACGGGTTAGGCGATGCATGGGCATCGAAGTATTCAAGTGCTTGTTCCTGCGCTCGCATTGCGCCTTAACGTGTTATTTGCAAGGTGAGGGGTCGGGCACCGCATACGCCCGAGGAAGAGTTTCGCATCGTGAAGCAGCAGCCATCCGTTCGCGAGTTCGACGAATTTCTCGCAACCGTCGATTACGAATCCACCACGTTCGGGGAATATCTCGATCATTATGCCGACCAGGTGGGGGATCTTGTGAATACCTTCATTCCCGAAGGCACCCATCCCGACATGAACCGGTACCTGTATGGTCCGCTTTCCCGCTACAGCGAGAATGGCGGCAAGCGTCATCGTCCGCTCATCTGCTTTGCCGCGTGTCGTGCCGTTGGGGGCGATGTGAGGCGCGCCGTTAGCGCGGCCGCTGCCATCGAGCATTTCCATACGGCAGCCCTCATCCACGACGATATCGCCGACGATGCGGAACTGCGCCGCGGCGTGCCCTGCCTGCACCTTACCGAGGGCATGGGCCTGGCAATCAACGCAGGCGACCTGGGCCTTACGCTGGTCAATGGCACCGTTGCGTTCGATCCGAACCTCGAAGACTCCACGAAGATTCGCCTCATCACCGAGCTCACCGAGATGACGCGTCGCACCATCGAGGGCCAGGCGCTCGACATCGGCTGGGCACGCGATGGGCGCTACGACATTACGCCGGAAGATTACCTGGTCATGGCCACGCATAAGACGGCCCATTATTCGGGTGCTGTGCCGCTGGCCATTGGCGCCATCGTAGGCGGCGGCTCCGAAGCCGAAATCGAGGGCCTGCGTAACTATGGCCTCGATACGGGCCTGGCCTTTCAGATCCAAGACGACCTGCTCAACCTCATCGGCAGCGAGGAATCCACCAAGAAGGATTTCCGCAACGACATCACCGAAGGCAAGCGCACGCTATGCGTGGTGCATGCTCTTCAGAATTCCCCGAAGCGCGACAGGCTCGTGGAAATCCTTAGCTCGCACGAGAAGGACCCTGCCATCCTGGAGGAAGCTGCCCAGATCATGCAGGATTCCGGCAGCATCGACTATGCGCGTTCCTACGCGGAGAACCTTACGAGCATCGCGAAGAATCGTCTGCTCGAGATCATTGGTCCCTCGCCCGCGCGCGATCTGCTCATTTCGATGGCCGATTGGTTCGTCAACCGTTTGAATTAGCCCTTCGTTCATAGGGAACGTATGAAAGCACGCCCCAGGCATGTTCTTGGCATGTCTGGGGCGTTACAATGCGGGTATGGATACAATGCAAAAAAACGACACGGGCGCTGGTGTTCTCGACGTTCAGCAGAAGCTCGCGGAATTGAATTTTCTGGCAGATAGCCAGGTCACCGGTACATACGACGACGCCACTGGCGTCGCCGTTTCTGCGTTTTGCCAGGCCAATGGCTTGCCCGCCACTACCCAGGTGAACGAGAAGGTGTGGGCCGCGCTGCTCGACGCCACGTTCCATCTGGGCGACCGCACGCTGTACCTGCGCATGCCTCACTTTCACGGCAACGATGTCAAGCAGCTCCAGAATGCGCTGAACGCACTGGGCTTCGCCTGCAACGACGATGGCATCTTTGGCGCATACACGGAGCTGGCCCTGCGCAAGTTCCAGCTGAACATGGGCCTGCCGTCCGACGGCATCGCGGGCGCGTTCACGTATCGCGCCGTGCATAACCTGCATCATTCCTGGGAAGGTAAGCCTGGTCCCCAGGCTGCCGTGCACCTGGGCTTTGCCCGCGCTTCCGATGTGCTCGAGCGCAATGCGCTCTGTCTGTTCGGAACCGATTCGTTTACGCGTTCCGTTGCGGCGCGCATGTCGAACCTGGCCCTTGCCACGAACCCCGCATCGAAGATCGTTAGCGCCGATTCCCTGCTCGTTGCCCCCGATGGGGACATGCTCCTCGTGCAGATCGTGGTGGGGCAGGAAGGTGCCCAGCAGAACGTCCCCTTCGTCACGTTCGACGAGGAGGAAACGCTTGGCCTGCGTCTGCGTACCGCCATGGGCGCCGCCACGCAGATCCCGCCGCGCATTGCCATCAGCCTGCCCTCTGCGCAGTGGCAGGATGCTGGCGAAGGCCGCTCTGCGCAGCACTATGCCATCGCCCTGCTCGATGCCATTTGCGCTGCGCTTTCCCTTGAAACCGAGTAATAAACGCAGGAAGAAGGACGGAATGGAAGCTTCCGCGATTATATTGGCCGCGGGTGAAGGCACCCGCATGAAGTCGCGTCACCCCAAGGTAAGTCACAAGCTCCTGGGGCGTCCGCTGGTACGTTGGGTCGTCGAAGCCGCGCGCGATGCCGGCGTTGGCCGCATCGTTACCGTGCTGGGCCATGCGCGCGAGGTCGTCGAGCCCATCGTGGCCGACACGAGTATCGTCATTCAGCAGGAGCAGCGTGGCACGGCCGATGCCGTTATGGCCTGTGCTTCTGAATTCCAGGGCGTCACCGGCTCGCTGCTGGTGCTTTCGGGCGACAGCCCGCTCATCACGCCCGAAACGCTTTCCGCTTTGGTTGCCGCACGCGAGCAAGACGATGCTGGCGTCGTGGTTCTTACCATGCAGCCCGCCGACCCCGCGGGGTACGGTCGCATCGTGCGCGATGCTGCGGGCCAGGTAGAGCGCATTGTCGAGCAGAAGGATTGCACGCCCGAAGAAGCGCTCATCGGGGAATGCAACTCGGGCTTCTATTGCTTCGATGCCCAGCTGCTGTTCCAGGCGCTTTCCAAGGTGGGAACCAACAACGCCCAGGGCGAGTTCTACCTTACCGACGTTATCGAAATCGCCCGCAACGAAGGCCGTTCTGTTCTGGGCTTCTGCGCAGCCGATTCTAACGAGTGCCTGGGCGTCAACACGCGCGTACAGCTGGCTCAGGCGTCGCAGGTCATGCAGCGTCGCATCAACGAGCGCCATATGCTGGCTGGCGTTACCATGACCGATCCTTCCACCGTGTGGATCGGCCCCGACGTAAAGCTTGCCCAGGACGTCGAGATCCTTCCCATGACCACGCTTCTTGGCGCGGTCGAGGTTGGCCCCGACACGGTTCTGGGTCCGAATACGCGCCTTACCGACACCACCGTTGGCGCTGGCTGCGTCATCGACGAGACGGTTGCCGTGGAAACGGTCATCGACGATGGTTGCACGTGCGGGCCGCGCGCGTACCTGCGCCCCGGAACGCATTTGTGCGAAGGTGCCAAGGCTGGCACGCACGTCGAAATCAAGAAATCTACCATTGGCCCTGGCAGCAAGGTTCCGCACCTAAGCTACATCGGCGACACCACCATGGCCGGCGGCGTGAACATTGGCGCTGGCTCCATTACCTGCAATTACGACGGCGAGCGCAAGTGGCCCACCGTTATCGGCGAGAATGCGTTCGTGGGTAGCGACACTATGATGGTGGCCCCCGTTACCATCGGCTCGCATGCGCTTGTGGGCGCTGGTTCGGTCATTACCGAAGACGTGCCCGATTGCGCGCTGGCCTTGGGTCGCGCCCGCCAGGTCGTGAAGGAACAATATCGTGCTCCCAAGCAGGAGCAATAGTAATAGCATCATTAGCTATGGGGAAGGTTGAAGCAATGGCAAACATCATCGACATGAAAAAGCAGATGAAGCTCTTCTCGGGGTCGGTGAATCGCGAGCTTGCCGAGCAGATCGCCAACGAGCTCAAGATGGACCTCGGCAACGTGAAGCTCGAGAAGTTCGCGAATGGCGAAATCTACGCGCGCTACCTGGAAAGCGTACGCGGTTGCGACGTCTTCATCGTGCAGAGCGTGGCAGGCGAGCACATCAACGACGCGCTCATGGAACTGCTCATCATGATTGACGCGGCAAAGCGCGCCAGCGCCCGCACCATTTCCGCTGTAATCACGCACTACGGTTACGCCCGCCAGGAGCGCAAGGCTGCCCCGCGCGAGCCCATTACCGCACGTCTGGTTGCCGACATGCTGGAAGCCGCTGGTGCCACGAACATGATTTCGGTCGACCTGCACCAGAACGCCATCCAGGGCTTCTTCGAGATTCCCGTGAACCACATGACGGCCATGGGCATCTTCGTCGACTACTTTAAGAACAAGGGCTGGAATCCCGACGAGGTGTGCGTCGTTTCCCCCGACGTGGGCCGTGCGAAGGCTGCCAAGAAGTTCCAGACCAAGCTCGACAGCAGCATCGCCATCATGCACAAGGATCGCCCGCGCCACAACCAGAGCGAGATCACGGCGCTCATCGGCGACGTTACCGACAAGATCTGCATCATCAACGACGACATGATCGACACGGCTGGTTCGCTGGTTGCCGCTGCCGACACGCTGAAGGCGAAGGGCGCCCGCGCGGTATACGCTTGCGCTACGCATGGCCTGTTCAGCGGCCCTGCATACGAGCGCATTGCGAACTCCTGCATCGAGGAAGTCGTGGTTACGAACGCCGTGCCCGTTCCGCTCGAGCGCCAGAACGGCAAGATCAAGGTTCTCTCGGTGGCGCCTCTGTTCGCCAAGACGATCAAGAACGTGTTCGAATACGGCAGCGTAGCCGCTCTGTTCGAATAGCGCTTCCCTGCATAGCCGGTTTTTGCGGAGCGTCCCTTTGGGGCGCTCCGTTTTTCTTGGGCGGACCGTTCGCTAGCTTATCAGGCTATTTGTGACTTGGTGAGTTATAATCGGATGCATTAACGGCGAACACGAATGGGGGAGATAGCCGTGGCAGGGTCTAGCATCGAAAAACTGTATGGCAAGAAGAAGTGCCAGGCGGCTTTTGCGCAGGGCATTCCGGCGAAGAAGCTCATCGATCAGCTCTCCGAAATGGTCGAAGACGAGGATTGCTTCGCTCAGGTGTTCAACGATGTCAGTTCCCAGTTGCGTAACTTTGAAGACTACGCCGGCCTGGAGGAATGGGCTCAGAAGATCGCTGCCTACAACGATTTGCGCAAGAAGGACGCCCAGGTGCGCCTGCGTACGGCGGCCGATGCCTACGCCCTTATCGAGTACGAGCGCGCCGCTCGCGTGATGGCGCAGGGCACCTCCTACAACCCCGACGGCTCCATGGCCGAAATCGTCGATGCGGCCGCAGGCAAGGTACAGGGGAGCACGTCGGAAATCGGTACGACCGAAGGCGGCATCGACCTGCAGTTTGTCTTCGACGAGGCCACGGCCCCGCGCGCTGCCGCCGTGCTGTACGCGTACCTGTGGAACCCCGATTCCCTGAAGATGCTCGAGGGCTCGTTCTGCTCGTGCACGCTGAACACCATCGACGCCCTGCTCGAACTGGGCGCCGAAGATGGTGCTGCCAAGCAGCTTGCCCTGCTCACGTACCTCTCGCATACCATCGGCAACTTCATGCCGGGCACGAATGCGGGTGGCAAGGGCCAGTTCAATGCCATGCGCGCTGAGCAAGAGCGCGTGCAGGGCTATTGGGACCTTACGCTCATGTGCATCAAGGCCTGGTATTCCAACATGCAGAACCCGCTTGGCTTCCCGTTGAAGAGCGGCGAGGCATGGTGGAAGAGCTTTGGCGATTGGAATGGCTTCATCGACGCCAATTACCTGCAGGATTACGTTACGGTTGGCGAAGACGGCATCTATCAGGTTGTCCCGTTCTACGACGGCCACAGCCTAAACGATCCCACGCCGCGCGGCCCCCAGGTTGCGAAATGCATTCAAGCAATGAATGTGCGGATTATCGCGCGCGGTCTTCGCATGCGCTATGCTCTTTCCCAGAGAAACGCGAAGAACGACGATTTGAGCCTGTTCTTCAATTCGCAGAAGAAGTAGGAGATTCATGTATTTGGTGGTTGGCCTGGGGAATCCTGGCGAAGAGTACGAGCATACGCGACACAATGCGGGCTTCGACACCGTCGATTGCCTTGCCAGTTCGGCAGGGGCCCGCTATTGGAAGACGGAATGTGGCGCACTCACCGCGAAAGGTTCCCTTGTGGGCGAAGACGTCCTGTTCGCCAAGCCCCAAAGCTACATGAACACATCGGGTGGCCCCGTGAAGCAGCTGTGCGCTGCCCATGGCGTGAAGCCCGATCACGTCATCGTCATTCATGACGACCTCGACATCGAGCCTGGCCGCATTCGCGTGAAGTTCGGTGGCGGGCATGCGGGCCACAATGGCCTGCGCTCCATTTGCGACAAGCTTGGCACGCGCGATTGGTACCGCGTTCGCTGCGGCATCGGTCGCCCGCCCGGACGCATGGCCGTGGCCGATTACGTGCTCTCGCGTCCTCGCAAGCAGGCGGAAGATGAGTTCCGCGCAAGCGTGGAAACGGCGGCCCAGGCAGTTCCCTTCCTCATTGCGAATGGCCTGGAAAAGACGCAGCAGGAATTCAACTAGGTTCTTTCGGGGCGGAAGCGAAGCGGTTCGTTTTCGCCTCGCTTCTTTTGCTTCGGGCCCTCGCGCGTGGCAATGCCGCCCGCTTTGTGGGAAAATGGATGCGAAACACGGTTACGCAGTTAGGTATACGCACATGACGGCTCGATTTTGCATTCGCGCGGCCGACGAGGCCGCGGTCTCGGTATTGCAACGCACGCTTGATATCCCGCGGTTCATGGCACGTTCCATGGTTGCCCGCGGCATTTCAACGCCCCAGCAGGCTACCGATTTCCTTTCCCCTTCGCTTGGGCGCGATTGGGCTAATCCCTACGTCATTCCCGGCATGAAGGAAGTGGCTGACGGCATGGAATCGGCCTTGCGCACGCATCGTCGCATTCTGGTGTTTGGCGACTTCGACCTCGATGGCGTTTCCGCCACGGCCGTGCTCACGCGTGGCCTGCGCGCGCTGGGCGGCGATATCGTTCCGTTCATTCCGCGTCGCAGTGACGAGGGCTACGGTCTTACCGACGCCGCCATCGATCGCTTCATGCAGTTCCGCCCCGACGTGGTCATTACCGTCGACTGCGGCATCGCATGCCGCGAGGAAGTGAAGACGCTTCAGCATCGTGGGGTAGAGGTGTTCATCACCGACCATCACGAGCCCGCCGACCTGGTTCCCGTGGACGTGCCGGTGTGCGACCCGAAGATCGACGATTCATGCGGCCAGAGCATGCTGGCGGGCGTGGGCGTTGCCCTGAAGCTCGTGCAGGTGCTGGGCGCTCGCTTTGGGCAGCCGCATCTGTGGCGCGAGTATACCGACCTCGCCACGCTGGGAACGGTGGCCGACCTGGTTCCGCTCGTGCGCGACAATCGCGCCCTGGTGGCCGATGGCGTGTCGCGCATGAACGAGGCGCCGCGCCCCTCCATCGCCGCCTTGCTGGCGTGCGCGGGTGCGCTCGAATCCCCCGTTGCCTCCACGTCGCTGTCGTTCAGCATCATTCCCCGCCTGAATGCGGCGGGGCGCATGGGCGATGCCGCCGCTGCGCTCGACCTGCTCTTGGAAGATGATTTCGACAAGGCAAGCCAGCTGGCGTCGGCCCTCGAAGGCATCAACGACCAGCGTCGCGCCATCGAGCTCGAGCTCACGGAAATCGCCACGTTGCAGGCGCAGGAGTCCTACCATGGCCAGCGCGCCCTGGTGGTTGCCGGCAAGGGGTGGCACGAGGGCGTGAAGGGCATCGTGGCTAGCCGCCTGGTGCGCTCGTATGGCGTTCCCGTCATCTTGTTCACTATCGACGACGATGGCGTTGCCCGCGGAAGCGGCCGTAGCGTGGGCCAGGTCAACCTGTTCAAAGCCGTGGAAAGCACGGCCGATATCCTTACGCGCTTTGGTGGCCACGAGGCTGCGGTGGGCGTCACGCTTCCCGCGGATAGCCTAGACGCATTCTCCGAGCGCTTGTGCGCGTACATGGATTCGCTTCCCGAAGATAACTTCCATCCGCGCATCGACATCGATGCTTGCGTCGACTTGGACGAGCTCACGTTGGAAAACGTCGAGAAGATGCAGCTCATGGCTCCCTTTGGCCAGGAAAACCGTCAGCCTCGATTGCTTGCGCGCAGCGTGTCGCTTGCTCGCACGCGTGCGGTGGGCGCCGACAAGAACCACTTGTCCACCATGCTCACCGACGGTCGCAATTCCTGCGCGGGCATCATGTTCCATTGTCCGAACATTCCGCAGCTCATGCATTGCGGATGCGTGGTCAACGCCGCGTTCGAGGTGCAAATCGACACATGGCGTGGGCGCCGTTCCGTGAAGGCCATGCTCTCGTCCATTTCCCCTGTGGAAACGTGCCGCGCGCTCGAGGCGTGCATCAGCCCCGATCACCGTAGCTATATGGACGGCCTGTTCGCCATCGACGAGGAAAGCGACGCATTCGGCGCCGCCCCGGAAGACGATGCCGAAGCCGACCAGATGGAAGCCGAGCGCGAGCGTAATCGCCAGACGTGGGAGGAACTCGCCCAGAACGACCCCGATGCCCTGCGCAAGGCCATCGTCGAATCGTTCATCGGCGAAGGCCACGATTTGTTCGACTCGCAGCGTCAGGTGCTCGATGCCCTGAAGAGCGGCAAGTCCACCATGGCCGTCATGGCCACAGGTCGCGGCAAGTCGCTCGTGTTTCAGGTGCACGCCGCCATGTGCGCCCTGGTGAGCCATAAGGCCAGTTTGTTCGTGTATCCGCTGCGCGCGCTCATTGCCGACCAGGCGTATCATATGCGCCAGGCGCTGCAGCCGTTCGGCGTGAGTGCCGAAGTGCTCACGGGCGAATCGGCGCCCGAAGAGCGTGAGCAGATCTTCAAGGGGCTGGCGGATGGCTCGGTCGACCTGGTGCTTACCACGCCCGAGTTCCTGTCCTTTCATGCCGATGAGTTCGCCCAGAGCGATCGCATCGGCTTCGTGGTGGTCGACGAGGCGCATCACGTGGGCCTGGCGAAGGCGGGCAATCGCGATGCGTATGCGCACCTCGATGAGGCCATTCGGAAGATGGGCGACCCCGTGGTGCTTGCGCTTACCGCAACGGCGCCCGAAAGCGTGGCCGCCGACATCAATCGCGTGCTGAACGTGAGCGAGCATGTGTTCGATCGCACGGAACGCGAGAACCTCCATTTCGACGACCAGCGTAACATCAAGTTCCGCGACCCCTACGTGGCGAACCTCATCGCCACGGGCGAGAAGACGGTCGTGTACGTCAATTCGCGCCAGCAGTCGGTGGCGCTTGCCCGAACGCTGCGGAAGCTCGTGCCCAGCATGGCGCCGTTCATTGGCTTCTACAACGCGGGGCTTTCCCGTTCCGACCGCATGCACGTCGAGGAGATGTTCCGTACGGGCGCCCTTTCGGTGCTCATTTCCACGTCGGCATTCGGCGAGGGCGTGAACATTCCCAACATCCGCCATGTGGTCCTGTACCACATGCCCTTTAACGAGGTCGAGTTCAACCAGATGAGCGGCCGTGCGGGCCGCGATGGCAACGAGGCCTGGGTGCACGCGCTCTTTGGCGCGGCCGACGCCAGTATCAACGAGCAGATTCTGGGCGATGCCACGCCTAGCCACGACACGCTGGGTGCGTTTTACCGCGTGCTGAAGCGCATGGGCGACGCACATGGCGAGTCCTTCTTCCAGATTTCGGATGCGCAGCTGGCCGACGAGGTCGCTGCGTTCGATCCGCGCGTCTGCGTTTCCGCGGCGTCGGCTTCGTGTGCCATCGCGGTATTCCGCGAACTGGGCCTCATCGAAACCGACAGCGCTGCCGAAGCGGGATACCAGCGCTCGATTCGCATTGTTCCGGCCGATGGCAAGGTCGAGCTCACCGATAGCGTGCGCTATCGTGAGGGCCTCGACGAAATCGGCATCTTCCGTTCTTTCTGCGAGTGGGTCATGAAGAGCAGCGTCGCCGTGTTGCGGCAGCGCATTGCGCGGCCCATTCTTCCCGACGAGAAAAGCCAGGGGTAGCGTATGATCGAAGCAACCAACAGCAACGATAGCCAGAGGGACGTTCCCGAGGGGGAGCGCCTTCTGGGCGAGGCGCGCGAGCCCAATGGCGGCGCTGCCCGCTTTACCGATGGCTCCGATGCTCTTATCGGCCGCTCTCGTGCCTGCGAGCTTTCCATTGGTGATACGGTGGGCCTTGCCGACCCGGCCCTTGTCACCGAGAATCGCACCCCGGAAGAGCGTTTCGCATATTTGCAGGAAACCACGCGTTCGTACCTTTCGCAGGAAGACGAAGACCTGCTCGAGCGTGCGTTCCTGTTCGCTCGCGATGCCCATGCGGGGCAGTGCCGCAAGAGCGGCGAGCCCTTCGTGTCGCATCCGGTGGAAGTGGCTATCGTGTTGGGCGATTTGCGCATGGACGTGGAAACCATCGCCGCGGCCCTGCTGCACGACGTAGTGGAAGACACCGAAGTCACGAAGGAAGACCTTGCCGAGGCCTTCAACGAGCCCATTGCCGAGTTGGTCGATGGCGTTACGAAGATCACGCGCATCGAGGTCGAGAACCTTTCCGACGAGCAGGCTCAGACCATCCGCAAGATGTTCGTGGCCATGAACAAGGACATTCGCGTCATCGTGATCAAGCTGGCCGACCGCCTGCATAACATGCGCACCCTTTCCGCCCTGCGCGAAGACCGACGCATTTTCAAGGCGCGCGAGACGCTGGAAATCTATGCGCCCATCGCGCACCGCATGGGCATCAGCCAGATCAAGTGGGAGCTCGAGGACCTGGCGTTTTTCTACCTCGAACCCAACAAGTACAAGCAGATCTCGCGCATGGTGGCGGAAAGCCGCGTGGAACGCGAGGAGTATCTGGGCAATGTCATCGACATCCTGCGTGACGAAATGGACAAGGTGCATATCAACTGCTCGGTTATGGGGCGCCCGAAGCACCTGTATTCCATCTATCGCAAGATGACCACGCGCGGCAAGGGCTTCTCGGAAATCTACGACCTCATCGCCGTGCGCATTATCGTCGACACGGTAGCGCAATGCTATTCTGCCCTGGGTGCGGTCCACAGCCTGTGGCACCCCATGCCCGGGCGCTTCAAGGACTACATTGCCATGCCGAAGTTCAACATGTACCAAAGCCTGCATACCACGGTCATCGGCCCGGCGGGTCGTCCGCTGGAAGTGCAGATCCGCACCGTCGAAATGCATCGCATGAGCGAATACGGCGTTGCCGCCCACTGGCGCTACAAGGAAGGTTCCAGCAGGGGAGACGCCAACTTCGACCAGCAGCTTGCCTGGCTGCGCCAGATGGTCGACTGGCAGGGCGAGATGCAGGACTCCCGCGAGTTCCTGAAGTCGCTGAAGGTCGACCTGGCCCCCAGCGAGGTGTTCGTGTTCACACCCCAGGGTGATGCCATGCAGCTGCGTGCGGGTTCCACGCCCGTCGACTTCGCGTATGCCGTCCACACCGAAGTGGGTAACCATTGCGTGGGCGCGAAGGTGAATGGCTCCATCGTGCCGCTTTCCTACGAGCTGCAGATGGGCGACCGCGTGGAGGTGCTTACGCAGAAGAGCGCCGGTCCCTCGCGCGACTGGATCGACCTGGTGAAGACGCCGCGTGCGCGCAGCAAGATCCGTGCGTACTTCACGCGCGCCTCCCGCAGCACCGACGTGCAAGAAGGCCACGAGCGCCTCACGCGCGAAATGCGCAAGCACGGCCTGGGCATTTCCAGTACCAATGGCGTGCGCGCCCTGAAGGCCGTGGCCGCCCAGATGGGCTTCAACGACACCGACGACATGCTCGTTGCCGTGGGCACGGGCAAGGAAAGCACGCAGGGCATTGCGAACCGCCTGCTGAAGATTCTCGCCGACAAGGGCAGCGAAGAGCTGGACGAGAAGACTCTGGGGAAGTCCGATTCCTCCACGGGCAAGCTACCGCCCATGCTCACCTCGGTGCGCCATCCGAAGACCAAGAAGCAGTCGAAGCCCAGCAACGGCATCATCGTGAAGGGCCTCGACGGCGTGCTCGTGCGCCTGTCCCGCTGCTGCAATCCCGTTCCCGGCGACGATATCGTGGGCTTCATCACGCGTGGCCGTGGCGTGTCGGTGCATAGGCGCGATTGCCCCAATGCCACCAGCCTCATGGAGCATCCCGAGCGCATCATCGACGTGGAATGGGAAAACTCGCCCCATGGCAACACCACGTACAAGGTCGAAGTGCACATCGACGCCCTCGATCGCATGAACCTGCTGCGCGACGTGGTTGCCGTGCTTTCCGAAGCGGGGGCCAACGTGCTTACGTCGTCCACGGCTTCGCATCGTGACAGCATGGTGGAAATGCGCTTCCTGTTCCAGGTGGGCAGCGTTTCTTCCATCGAGCGCATTCTCACGAAGCTGAAGGCCGTCGAAGGTGTGTTCGACGCGCATCGTATGATGCCGAAATAGGTTGCGCGCAAGCGCATGGAGGGAAGCTCATGTCGTTTAGCTACCACAAGGGAAACGAATCGTACGCAGTGAAGGGCGGATGCATTGACGTTCGCTACGTGGTGTTGGGTCCCATTGCGAACAACACGTACCTCATCGACGATGGGGAAGGGGGCGTGATCGTGGTCGATCCCTCGGCCAAGCCCCAGGTCATACTCAATGCCTGCAAGGGCTCGAAGATCTCGGCGTACTTCGTCACGCACTGCCATTGGGATCACGTGGGCGCACTGGCTGCCCTGGTGGAACAGGCCCCCGCTCCGGTGTACTGCGGTCGCATCGACGCGCCCCTAGTGGAGCGCGGGCAGCGTGCCTACGGCATGGAAATCGCCGGCTGCCCCGTGAGCAATCGCCTGGAGGATGGCGAATCGTTCCAGGTGGGCGGCATTACGTGGAGGGCCATCCTCACGCCGGGCCATACGCCGGGTGGCATCTGCTATCTGGCTACGCATGGCACGCATCCGGGCGCTCCCGTGCTGCTTTCGGGCGATACGCTGTTCTGCGGAAGCATTGGCCGCACCGATTTCGAGGGCGGCAGCATGAAGTCCATGCGCTCCTCGTTGCGCAAGCTCGGCAAGCTTTCCGACAAGACGATCGTGCTTCCTGGCCACAATGACGTAACGTCCATCGGGAACGAGCGTCACCGCGTGATCGAGGCCTTCTAGAACGCATTCCCATTTTTAAGCCAGTTTTAAGCGGGTAGTGGGATGCTGTCCCATAAAATGCCTGGTATTAACGTGATGGCGGCAAAAGCAAATACGTTACAATGTGAACCTGCTTGTGAATATTGCCAGAGGAGAAGTGGATGGCGCGCAAACAGAAATACGATTACTTCAAGGCGTTTGAGAGACAGGCAGACCTTGCCTTGCAGGAAGCCGATCTGCTCATCGACGTAATCGAGAACTTCACCACGGCCGAAGCGGTGCGTGAGGTCATTCCGAAAGCTCATGAAATCGAGCATCGTGCTGACGAAATCAACCACGAAACGTACATGGCCATCGCCAAGTCGTTCATCACGCCCATCGACCGCGATGACATCCTTGCCATCGCGGGTGCGCTCGACGACGTCATCGATGACATCGAGGACATCATCAACCTGTTCTACATGATGGACGTGCACTTCATGCACAAGGACATCATTGGCGTGGCACATCTGCTTCGCAAGAGCTGCGAAGCCCTGAAGCTCGCCATGAGCGAATTCCCCGACTTCCGCAAGTCCGCGGCGTTTTCGCAGGCCATCATCTCGGTTAATGATTTCGAGGAACAGGCCGATGAGCTGCACGAGAAGCTCATGCACAATCTGTTCACCGTCGATGCGGAAAACCCCATGCGCGTGGTCGTATGGAGCCGCATCTTCCTGAAGCTGGAAAACTGCTGCGACGGCTGCGAGCACGTGGCCGACGTGCTCTCCACGGTGCTGCTGAAGAACGTATAGGCGCGTCTGAAAAAACGCTAGCGAAGGTGAAGCCGCTCCCGCCACGTGGGGCGGCTTTCTTGTGCCTGCTTGCGGCGCTGTGCCTCGTCGGCGAGGTTCTCGGGCGTGCGGCGCTTGTAGCGAATGGTGCGCACGGGCTGCGCCACCACGTCGGATACCGTTTGCGTGAGATCGTGCGCGGGAGTGGTATGCCAGCCGAACGCCATGGATCCAAAGCGGATGCCCATGATGAGCAGCAGGCAGATGATGGGCGACCACTCGTCGAGGATGTGGAAGCTCTTCATGACGGCGAAGATGGCGGTGCCCACCAGCGCGGCGGTGCCGTAGAGCGAGCCGGGGCGGAAGGCGTTGATCTGCTTGTTCATCATGATGTCGCGCATGACGCCGCCGCCAATGGAAACCACGGTGCCCAGCACCACGGCGGGCACGATGCCCAGGCCGGCGGAAAGGCCCTTGCCCGCGCTGATGATGGCCCACATGCCCACGGACAGACCATCGACGATGTCGATGACGGGGTTCAGGTAGGTGGTCAGGCGCCCGAAGTAGAACACGATGAACGCCGTGATGACGCAGGCGATGATGAGCTCGGGGCGCTGGAATGCGTAGATGCCGTAATCTTGCAGCAGGATATCGCGCAGAATGCCGCCGAACAGGCCCATGATGATCGCGATGATCATGGTGCCGAAGAGGTCGTACTGGGCTCGCGACGCGCTCATGGAACCCGAGATGGCGCCTGTGATGGTGGCGAGCATTTCGAACCAGAATGGAATGGCGAGCACGACTTCGAGCACTGAAACCCCCTTTGCATACGTAACATCGTGCTGCCATCATACCCGCACGGCGTGCACGTGCACCAGCTTGCCATCAAATCGCGAAGTACCTTCACGACGACTGGTTACGGCTTGTTTGTGCACTTTAGTCTGAAAAAGTGCCGCAGTCTGCAGACGGGTCCTTCGATGCTGGTATGATGTGGGTCGTCGAAGGTCGATCAGAAAGAACCAGATGGCTTTAATCGTAGCTAAATTCGGAGGCACTTCGGTTGCCTCTCCCGAGCGCATCAAAATGGTGGCGCGCCGTCTCATTGCCATGAAACAGGCTGGTAACGACGTTGTTGCCGTGGTGTCCGCCATGGGCAAGACCACCGACGAACTCGTCGGGCTGGCCTCGTCGCTTTCCAGCAACCCCCCTGCGCGCGAAATGGACCGCCTGCTTTCTACGGGCGAACAGGTTTCCATGACGCTTCTGGCCATGGCCATCGAAACGCTGGGCTATCGCGCCATGAGCTTTTCGGGCCGCCAGGCGGGCATCGAAACCAATACCGAGCACGCCAAGGCGAAGATTCGCCTGGTGCATGCCGACCGCATCAAGAGCGCCATCGAGTCGGGCATCATTCCGGTAGTCGCCGGCTTCCAGGGCATCGACCAGAACGGCGATATCACCACGCTTGGTCGTGGCGGAAGCGACACCACCGCGGTTGCCGTTGCCTATGGCATTGGCGCCGATATGTGCGAAATCTATTCCGACGTCGACGGCATCTATACCGCCGACCCGCGCGTCGCTCCGCGTGCCAGCAAGCTCGATGTCATCAGTTACGAGGACATGCTCGAGCTTTCCAGCGCCGGTTCCGGCGTGCTTCAGAGCCGCGCGGTGGAATTCGCGCGCAAGTACCAAGTTGTCATTCATTCCCGCTCGGCGTTTTCCGATGCGCCGGGCACGTTGGTCAAGGAGGCCGATCCTATGATGGAACAGGCGGTCATTACGGGTATCGCCCATGACACGTCCGAGGTGAAGGTAACCATCCGCGATGCGGACGACACGCCCGGCATTGCCGCCAAGGTGTTTTCCTCGTTGGCCACGAATAACGTCAACGTCGACATGATCATCCAGAACGTTTCCGAAGACGGCCATACCGACATGACGTTCACCTGCCCCGAAGCCGACTTGCCGCGCGCTCGTTCCGTTGTGGAGCGCCTGCTGCCGAAGATTGGCGCGCGCGAGTACCTGGTCGACGAGAGCATCGCGAAGGTCTCCATTGTGGGCACGGGCATGAAGTCCAGCCCCGGCGTTGCCGCAAAGGCGTTCACCACGCTCGCGGAAAACAACGTGAACATCGAGCTTATCTCCACGAGCCCCATTCGCCTTTCCGTGGTTGTGAATGCCGAGCAGGTAGAGCTTGCCGTGCGTTGCCTGCATACCGCGTTCGGCCTCGATGCCGATAGCGTGTTCGAGGAGACCATGCTTTCCGCCGAGGAGATTGCGGCCAAGAAGAACAAGGGTCGCTAGGTCCCTTTTCAGAATTGCACGATAGGTTACGAAGGAGCGAATGTACATGGCGTGGACCAAAGAGATGCCGGCTAATCCCGTAGTTGCCGTTTGCGGCGCAACCGGCGCAGTGGGGCAGGAATTCCTGAAAGTCCTTCATGATGTCAATTTCCCCGCTTCCGAGGTGCGTGCCTTGGCAAGCGCCCGTTCCGCGGGCAAGGAAGTTCCCTTCGAGGGTTGCGGCCTGCAGAAGCCGGGAAACCTGGTCGTGCAGGAAATGACCCCGGAAAGCTTCCAGGGCGTCGACATCGCGCTGTTCTCCGCGGGTGCCAGCGTGTCGAAGCAGCTGCGCGAAGCCGTGGTTGCTGCCGGTGCCGTTATGATCGATAACTCCAGCGCTTTCCGCATGGACGAAGACGTGCCCCTGGTGGTTCCCGAGGTCAATCCTGAAGACGTGGCCTGGCACAATGGCGTCATCGCGAACCCGAATTGCTCCACCATCGAGATGGTTGTTGCCCTGAAGCCCCTCGCCGGAATCGCTCCCATCAAGCGCGTGGTGGTTTCCACCTACCAGGCTGCCAGCGGCGCGGGCATGCCCGCCATGCTCGAGGTGCAGGAGCAGACGCGCCAGTACCTAGCCAACGAGCCCATGAAGGCCGAGGCATTTGCCCATCCCTTGGCGTTCAATTGCATTCCGCGCATCGACGTCATGCTCGAAGATGGTTCCACCAAGGAAGAGTGGAAGATGGTCGTGGAAACGAAGAAGATCATGCATGCCCCGGAAGTGGGCGTAAGCGCTACGTGCGTGCGCGTGCCCGTCATTCGCTGCCACGGCGAATCGCTGAACGTCGAGTTCGAGGCTCCCGTTTCGGTGCAGGCTGCCTATGATGCCTGGAAGGCCGCTCCCATGATCGAGGTCATGGACGACCCCGCGCAGGACGTGTACCCCATGCCTGGCAAGCTTGCCGGCACCGATCCGGTGTATGTGGGTCGTGTGCGCGAAGACGCCTCCGTGGAAAACGGTCTGAATTTCTGGCTCGTCATGGATCAGATTCGCAAGGGTGCTGCGCTCAACGCCGTTCAGATCGCCCAGCTGCTCCTGCCCTAGGCGCGTTTTTCGTAGATTTGCTCTAGCCCTGCCGTCCCCACGGCGGGGCTTTTCGCTTTCTTGCTCCCTTTATGTGCCCAAACTTGGAAAACCCCGCCAAATAGCTGGGCAAAGAGCGGTAGAATTGAAACATAACGAGTGCTATAGCGTTTTGGCGAGAATGGGGCAAGCCAAGCGACACCTCACCCGCCGACTTCAATAAGAGGGAGGACCGCCGATGATGGAAAAGAAAGCACATCTTCCTGGGGGGATCGACGTATCCGGGCTCGTGAGTCCGGAAGCTCAGGCACGCATGGCGGCACGCTGCCCGTACATGCAGAATCGCGAATTGTCATGGCTCACGTTCAATGAGCGCGTTCTCGACCAGGGCGCCGACGAAACGGTGCCGTTGCTCGAACGCCTGCAGTTCGTTTCCATCTTCTGGAGCAACTTGCAAGAGTTCTTCATGGTGCGCGTTGGCAGCCTTACCGATCTGTCGCTCCTGAAAAAGGAAATCATCGACACCAAATCGAACATGACGCCTAGCGAGCAGCTCGACGCCATCTATGCGCGTTGTCACGAGCTGTATCCGCAGCAAGAGCGCATCTACAACGAGGTCCAAAGCCAGCTGGCCGAAGCTGGCGTGCGTCATCTCTCGTACGCCCAGCTCGACGACGACCAGCGTGCCTACGTTACCGATTGGCTGAAGACGAACGTCTCGCCCTTCCTAAGCCCGCAGATCATCAACGCGCGTCATCCGTTCCCGCATTTGGAGAACGGCGCGCTCTACATCGTCGTGCGCCTGGTGGAATCTTCCACGAAGAAGAAGTCCGACATGACGAAAGAAGAGCGTCGCGCTCTGAAAGAGCAGCGTAAGAAGGTGAAGAACCAGGGTGCCGAAGGCGTTACGCTGGGCATCATACCGCTTCCCGCGAAGTCCCCGCGCCTCATCAAGGTGCCGGGCGAGGGCGTGAACTACGTGCTGCTGGAAGATGCCATCGAGGCAAACGTGGCCGATGTGTTCTCCATGTACACGGTGAAGCACACCAACATTATCTGCGTAACGCGCAATGCCGACCTCGATGCCACCGAAGGCGCCGACGAACGCGAAGAAGACTATCGCGAGCACATGAAGAAGATTCTGAAGCGCCGTGGTCGCTTGGCCCCGGTGCGCCTGGAAAGCAAGCGCAAGCTGTCTTCCACGGTGGGCGAGTTCCTCATGTCTCGTCTTGGCCTGAAGCCGCATCAGTGCTTCGTTACCAGCGTCCCGTTGAACATGGGGTTTGTGTTCGGTCTGCCGGGTATGGTCGATGACGTAACGAGGTCCCAGCTTACCAGCGTTCCCTTCACGCCGTGCTGGCCGGGGCAGTTCAAGCGCTCGCGTCGCATCATCGAACAGGTGCAGGAACGCGACGTGCTGCTCTCGTATCCGTACGAGAGCATGGATCCCTTCGTGCAGCTGCTGCGCGAAGCCGCTGCCGACCCCGACGTAGTGTCCATCAAGATCACGCTGTATCGTTTGGCAAGCCAGTCGCACTTGGCGGAGGCGCTCATTTCCGCTGCGGAAGTGGGCAAGGAGGTTACGGCACTGTTCGAGCTGCGTGCCCGTTTCGACGAGAGCAACAACATCGAATGGTCGCAGCGTTTCGAGGAAGCGGGCTGCAACGTCATCTACGGCTTCCACGACTACAAGGTGCATAGCAAGATTTGCTGCATCACGCGTCAGACGGCCGACGGCCTGCAGCACATCACCCAGCTGGGCACGGGCAACTACAACGAGAAGACGGCTAAGCTTTATACCGACTTCAGCTACATTACGGTAGACCCGCGCATCGGCCGTGATGCCGTGGAATTCTTCCGCAACATGGGCCTGGAAAACGCGTCGCGTAACTACGAGACGCTCTGGGTTGCCCCGTTGCAGATCAAGCAGAACATCATCGATGGAATCGACGAGCAGATCGAACTCGCGCGTGCGGGGCAGAAATGCGGTTTGTTCTTCAAGACGAATTCCATCACCGATAAGCAGGTAATCGAAAAGATCGCCGAAGCCAGCCAGGCAGGCGTGCCCGTTACGCTGCTGGTGCGTGGCATTAGCTGCCTGGTCCCGCAGGTGCCCAACCTCACCGACAACGTGCGTGTGGTTTCCATCGTGGGTCGTCTGCTCGAGCATAGCCGCATCTACGGGTTCGGCCCGCGTGAGAACATGCGCATTTACCTTTCCAGCGCCGACCTCATGACGCGCAACATGGACAAGCGCGTGGAAATCGCCTGGCCCGTGGAGGACGAGGAATGCCGCCGACGTGTGTTCGCCTTTATCGACGCCTGCATGCACGACAATATGAAACTGCGTGAGCTGCGCGCCGACGGCACGTACACGCCGTTGCGTGCCTTCCTGGGCGAAGGCGATACGCCGTATAACGCCCATGAGGCGCTTATTCAGGCTGCTGCTGCGGAATCGAAGGCCGCTCACGAGGAAGAGCTTTCGGGCAAGACGGCGTTCGAGAAGCTCAGCATGCAAGCGCAGGAATCGCGCCGTGCGCAGGTTCGCGCACGTCAGGCCAGCAATCTCGAGGAAATCTATCGCGAGGCGCTCAACCACGAGGTCGTCAGCGAAAACGATGCGTCGCTCGAACCGTACGTGAAGGCTGCCGTTCAGGCGGTTTCGGCCATCGAGGGCGTCGACGCGGCAACCATGGTGCCTGCGGTCGCTGCGGCCATTGCCGCCGCCATGCCAGCGGCGCAGGCTGCTAACGATGCGGGTCAGAAGAGTCCCGACGATAAGGAACCCGACACGGAAGCGTCGGAGTAGCTCGAGTAGCAAGGGTGGGGCGCCGCTAACTGTGGCGCCTCGTTAGTTTGAAACGCGCTTACATATGCGCGGAGGGAGTGCAGTCATGCTGGAAAAGATCGACTTCAACGTTGCACCCATTACGAAAGAAGAGTACAAGCCCGTTCACGACGAACTGATCAAGAGGCTTGTCGTGCTACAGCAAGAGGCTCACAACAAGGGAATTGGCCTGGTCGTGCTGTTCGAGGGTTGGAATGGCGCGGGCAAGGGCGGTCGCATTTCCGATTTGCTGTACTATCTCGACGCGCGCGCCACGAACGTGTGCGTTACCGAAAGCTTCGACCCGAAGGAGGCCAAGCGCTTCCGCAAGAAGGGTTACGATTCCACGGGCTTCTTTCCCCTGATGCAGGAGTTCTGGAGGGAGCTGGGGCCGCGTGGCAACATGACGTTTTACGACCGTGGTTGGTATGCCAAGGGGATGGAGCATCTGTCGGGTCATGCGCACGGGTCCATGCGCAATCTGGGGAAGGCGATCAGCGACGAACAGCTGATGCGCTATGCCGAAACCACCAAGGCGTTCGAGCGCCAGCTGGTCAACGACGGCTACATCGTGGTGAAGTTTTTCCTGCATATTAGCAAGAAGACCCAGCGTCGCCGCCTGCGCGCGCTTGCCTCGAACAAGGCGACGGCCTGGCGCGTGGACGACAGCGAGCTCGAAGCCACGAAGCACTACGACGACGTCTATCAGTTCTTCGATAGGATGCTTCCGCTCACCAATTACGATTTCGCACCTTGGGTGGTGCTGAACGGGGAGGACAAGCGACGTGCGAACCTGGGCATCGTGCGCACGCTGGTGAACGCGCTCGATGAGGCGGTCCATTCCGCGCCCGATCCCGAAGCAGCCGCTGCTGCCGCGAAGGCCGCGGCGAACTCGGCGGGCGGCAATGCCCAGGCCCAGGTCGACGAACGCAAGCGTACCCCCGAGCAGCAGGCGGAGGTTCGCGCTGCTAACGAGGCGCAGGCCCAGGCCCAATCGGCGTTGGCGCCCGCTTCGTCGCGCTTCGCCATCGTGAGCGATCATCCCACCCTGAAGGGCGTTGACTATCATCTGCGCTTGGAGCCCGAACAGTATCGCACTCAGCTGAAGCAGGAGCAGAAGCGCCTGTACAACCTCGAGCTGGAAATGTACCAGAAGCGCGTGCCGCTTATCCTCATGTATGAGGGGCAAGATGCCGCTGGCAAGGGTGGTTCCATCAAGCGCGTAGCGCAGGCGCTCGACGCCCGCGCGTACACGATTTTCCCCAGCCCGGCGCCCACCAAGCCCGAGCTCATGCATCCGTTCTTGTGGCGCTACTGGACGCGTCTGCCCAAAGCGGGTCATGTGGGCATTTACGACCGCAGCTGGTATGGCCGCGTACTTGTGGAGCGCGTGGAAGGGTTCGCTTCGCCTGCGGAATGGGCGCGCGCGTACGATGAAATCAACGAATTCGAGCTTGACCTCACCAAATGGGGAGCTATCTTGCTTAAGTTCTGGGTCGAAATCGACCGCGAAGAGCAGATGAGGCGCTTCCAGGCCCGTGCCGACGATCCGAACAAACAATGGAAGATCACCGAGGAAGATTGGCGCAATCGCGACAAGTATCCCCAGTATCGCGAGGCCGTGGAAGACATGTTCAGGCTTACGTCTACCGAATTCGCCCCGTGGATCATTCTGGAGAGTAATGACAAGCGGTATGCCCGCGTGAAGGCGTTGCGCATCATCAACGATGCGCTTGAAGCGCGTCTGCACTAGGCCGTGGTCGGGAGGTTCGAAGTGAGTGAGCAGGTAAACGAGGACAATCAGAGCAAGAAGCGCAAGCGCGCTATCTGGCGCGTTGTGTTCTGGATTGCGCTCGTCGTGTTCGTGGTGGCGGCTGGTGCGCTTGCCTACATCATGTGGGGCTACTGGTCGGCTAGCAAGACCTACGACGACATTGCGTCGAATGCGTTCAAGGCCGAAAGCCAGGACGTCTCGGAGCTTTCGAAGCTCACCGTCGATTGGGATTACCTGCGTTCGGTGAATCCCGATGTCGTGGCGTGGGTCTACATTCCCGACACCGAAGTGAACTATCCCGTGGTGCAGGGTAGCGACAACGAGGAATACCTGCACAAGGACTTTGGCGAGGGCGAGGGCTTTGCCGCGCGTGGCGGCACGATCTTCCTGGATGTAGCCGACAAGAACGATATGTCCAGCCAGAACAACGTGCTCTATGGGCATCACATGCGCGATGGCTCGATGTTCGCCGTGCTTTCCGATAGCTACATCGACCAGGACTTCTTCGATGCGCACCGCACCATTTACGTGCTCACGCCCACCAGGAACTACAAGTGCAGCGCCTTCTCGCTCGTGCTCACCGACGGGTGGGACGCCATCGTGGAAACCGACTTCACCACGGCCGATGGATGCGCCCAGTACGTGCAGGACAAGATAGAGCGAAGCGTGGTGGAGCCCACGGGTGGCTTCCCCAGTGCTACCAGCGTTACGAAACTATTCTCGTTTTCCACGTGTGACTACCAGGAAACCAATGGTCGTGCTGTATTGTTTTCGCAAGTAGTCGAAACTGCCGTTCCAAATGCGGATAATAGCGGTAGTGAAACCAATCAAGACGCAGCGGCCATACAGAACGCTGCGAAGGAGGGTGCATGAGTATAAGCGTCATGCCGGGCGAGCGTCCGGACAGGCTTGAGGAGGCCTGCGCGGTTTTCGGTGTGTTTGCCCCCGGTGAAGACGTAGCGCGTCTTACCTGCTTTGGCCTGCAGGCCCTGCAGCATCGCGGCCAGGAAAGCGCTGGCATCGCGGTGGGCGATGGCGAAACGGTCATGGTGTACAAAGATCTTGGCCTAGTCACTCAGGTATTCAATGAAAATGCCCTGTCGGCGTTGCGTGGAAACGTGGCCGTGGGGCATTGTCGTTATGCCACGGCGGGTGGCGGTGGTTGGGAATGCTCCCAGCCCCATATTTCCGCCATTGACGACGTGCTCATCGCGCTGGCCCACAATGGCACGCTCGTGAACACGGGCGCCGTGCGCGCTCGTCTGGTGGGCGATGGCATCGACCTTCGCTCCAACACCGACAGCGAGGTTGCGGCAAAGGTCATCGGCCAGGAAACGAAGCGCACGCACCATCTGCGCGACGGCATTCGCTCCATGATGCAGATTCTGGAAGGCGCATACGCCATGGTGGTGGCAACGCCCGTGTCGCTGTATGCCTTCCGCGATCCGAACGGCATTCGCCCGCTGTGCATTGGCAAGCTTGCCAATGGCGGTTGGGTGGTCGCCAGCGAAACGTGCGGCCTCGACATCGTGGGCGCCGAATACGTGCGCGACGTCGAGCCGGGCGAAATCGTTCGCTTCTCCGCCGATGGCATGCATAGCGAGCAGGGCGTTCCTGCGGGCAAGCGCGCCTCGTGCATCTTCGAATACGTATACTTCGCGCGCCCCGACAGCGTTCTCGATGGTCAGGGCGTATACCAGTCGCGTCGCGACATGGGTCGCATCTTGGCTCAGGAAGCTCCCGTCGAGGCCGATTTGGTCATGGGCGTTCCCGACTCGGGCCTTCCCGCCGCCAGCGGCTATGCTGCGGAAAGCGGCATCCCTTACGCCGACGGCATCGTGAAGAACCGCTACGTGGGCAGGTCGTTCATTCAGCCTACCCAGGCTATGCGTCAGAATGCCATTCGCATCAAGCTCAATCCGCTGCCCAGCGTCATTGCCGGCAAGCGCCTTATCGTCATCGACGATAGCATCGTACGTGGTAACACCAGCAAGAAGCTTGTGGCCATGCTCAAGGAAGCCGGGGCCGCCGAGGTTCATTTGCGCATTGTATCTCCCGAGGTCATGTGGCCTTGCTTCTATGGCATCGATACCGACACGCAAGACCAGCTCATCGCCGCAAATATGACGAACGAGCAGATGTGCGAGTTCATCGGATGCGACTCCCTGGCGTTTATTTCGCTTCAGGGCCTGCATAGCGCCATTCATGCGAACCACCCTGGGTTCTGCGATGCCTGCTTCTCGGGCGACTACGTCACCGACATCCCCGCGCCCCTTCAGGAGAAGGGCTTTTTCGAGAAAAATCGCCGCAAGTTCAGTTCTATCAGTTAGGAGCTTACACGTATGACGGAACGAATCACCGTGAGCGCCGCCCACGCCGATGATGCCCCCGCAATGCCCAGCTGGGTTGCCGAAGACACGGTCACGTACGCTCAGGCGGGCGTCGATACGGCCGAGGGCGCTCGTGCGGTCGACGCCATCAAGGAAGCCGTGCATGGCACCTATCGCCCTGAAGTCGTGGGCGACATTGGTGGCTTCGGCGGCCTGTTCTCCATTGCTGCGGCGAAGGACATGGAAGATCCCCTGCTGGTTTCCGGCACCGACGGCGTAGGCACTAAGCTCCAGGTGGCTAAGCTGGCCGAAAAGCATGATACGGTGGGTATCGACCTGGTGGCCATGTGCGTGAACGATATTCTTGCCACGGGTGCGGAACCCCTGTTCTTCCTGGACTACATCGCCATTGGCAAGCTGAAGAGCGAAGCCGTGGCCGAAGTGGTTAGCGGCATTGCCGAAGGCTGCAAGCAGGCCGGATGCGCCCTTATTGGTGGCGAGATGGCCGAGCATCCGGGCGTTATGGATCCCGACGAATACGACCTTTCCGGCTTCTGCGTAGGCGTGGTCGATCGTCCGAAGATGCTCGACCCCGAGCACGTAAAGGTGGGCGATGTGCTGCTGGGCCTGGCCTCCAGCGGTCTGCACTCCAACGGCTATTCGCTGGCCCGCAAGGTCTGCATCGAAGGCCGCACGCACTACGAGGTGCGTCTGTCGCGCCCCAGCCTGGGCGGCAAGAGCGTGCAGGATGCCATGCTGGCTCCCACGCGCATTTACGTGAAGCAGGTTCGCGCTGCCGTGGAGGCAAATCCCGGCGCCGTGCATGCGCTGGCCCACATCACGGGTGGCGGCATCACCGAGAACCTGAATCGTGCTCTTCCCGGCAACGTCGACGCCCTGGTGAAGGTGGGCACGTGGGATATGGAGCCTATCATCCCGTTCGTGTGCCGTGCCGCGAAGCTCGACGAGACCGAAGCACTCAAGACGTTCAACATGGGTCTGGGCATGGTGCTCATCGTCGAGGCCGACCAGGCCGACGCCGTGAAGGCGTCGCTGGAAGCCGCCGGCGAGCGCGTCTTCCGCGTGGGTGAAATCGTGGAAGGCACGGGCGTCGTGCAGTACGAAAACAAGGAAGCCCTGTTCCCCGAGCTGCCTTCCGATGAAGAGCAGCCCTCTGCGCCGGGCGCGCCTTCCCCCGAAGAGCGCACCAGCCAGCGCGATACGTTCTACGAAGAGGAAGATGGGGAATAGCCATGTCCGAACCCCTGAAGATTGGCGTTCTCATTAGCGGAAGCGGTACGAATCTGCAGGCAATCATCGACGAGATTGCTGCTGGCCGCCTGAACGTGCAGGTCGTGAAGGTTATTTCCTCGCGTCCCGATGCGTATGGCCTGAAGCGTGCCGCCGAGGCCGGCATTCCCACGGTGTCGCTGAATCGCGACGTGTACGCCGACCGTGCTGTCGCCGATTCGCTCATCGTTTCGGAATTCCGCAACGCAGGGGCCGAATACGTGGTCATGGCTGGCTATATGCGCATGCTTGGTCCTATCGTGCTCGACGCATTCCCCGACCGCGTGTTGAACTTGCATCCCGCATTGCTGCCCAGCTTCAAGGGCGCGCATGCCATCCAGGATGCGTTCGACGCGGGCGTGAAGGTTACGGGTGTTACGGTTCATTTCGCGAATGCGGAATACGACAAGGGTCCCATCATCGCTCAGCGTGCCGTCCCTGTGCGTGAAAACGATACGGTCGACACTTTGGAAGAGCGCATTCACGAAGTGGAGCATGAGCTGTATCCCTGGGTGCTTGCGCATCTGGCCGCAGGCGATATTACGGTTGCCGAAGACCGCAAGGTGCATATCGCGAACGCGTAGGCGCTTCGCTTCTCGCATCGCTTCGGGCGGTGGGGCATGGCCATTCGGCTACGCCCTGCCGCCTTTTTCTTTTCGTGCTTGACGTGGCGTCGGGAATGTTTATCCTTCAACAGGAATAGTAATTCTGCGAGGAGGTACGTTATGCGTGAAGAGGCGTTGCTGCAGATTATCGATGCGTTGCAAGCGGGCAGGGTGCCGCAGCTTGGCGTGGAGGACTTTCCGTGCTTTGGCGCGCAGGCCACTCAGGGCAATCCCCATATTGCGCCGCAGACTGCCCAGGACATTGCCCAGGGGCTTACCGCGGCCGACGTTCCCACGTTCGAGCGCGCGCTTGCCGCCATGCGTGAGGGAGAGCTTGCCTGGCTTGGCTTCAAGGTGGTCTACGATGGCGCTGCCGCCCAGGCGAACACCGACAACAACGTGACGAAGAAGTACGGCGAAGTGGGTTCCGCCACGGCGCGGAGCGGCGTGTTCTTCTGCAGCGATGCGAAGGAGATCGTGGCTTCGTGGGAGTATTCGCCGCGCGATACCTTCCAGATGAAGGACGTCACGCGTGGCCCTTCCATGCATACCGAGCAGTTCGAGGGCCTTACCTGGTGTTCCGTGCCCCTGTTCGGCAGCGTGCGCGTATGGCTGCTGGGCGCGAGCGACGTGGCTTCGGAAGTGGCCGCGCTTGCCGACCATGTGGGCTTTCAGGTCACGGTCGTCGACGACGATGCCGCCTACCTGAACGAGGAGCGCTTTCCGCTTGCCCAGCGCATCCTGGTTGGTGACTTCAGCGAGCTCGATGGCATCGATGCTGCGCCCTCCGATTACGTGTGCGTGCTCACGCGCGGCCATATGCATGACCCCGAAGGTTGTCTGTGGGCTACGCGCCACAACGCGCATTACGTGGGCATGATGGGTTGCGCCGGCAAGAACAATACCGTGTACGAGCTGTGTGTCCAGAACGGCATGACCGATGCCCAGTGGGAGAGCGTCAAGCGTCCCATCGGCTTGAAGTTCGGCGCGAAGACGCCGGCCGAGCTGGCTATTGCCATCGTGGCGGAGCTCGTGGACGTGCGCTATCGCGAGCGCTACAGCGAAGAGGCGCGCGAGAAGCACGAGGCAAGCCTGGGCCGCTAGGCAGGGCATTTACGTGCATGAAAAAGGCCGCTCCGATGAGCGGCCTTTCTGTTGCGCTTGGGCGCTTGATCCTAGTGGTGGAACAGGCGCATGCCGGTGAAGCACATGACCATGTCGTACTTATCGGCCGTTTCGATGACGTTGTCGTCGCGGATGGAGCCACCGGGCTCGGCCACGTAGCGCACGCCGCTCTTGCGGGCGCGCTCGATGTTGTCGCCGAAGGGGAAGAAGGCGTCGCTGCCTACGCTCACACCGTCGAGCTTGGCAATCCATTCGGCCTTTTCCTCGGCGGTGAGCACTTCGGGCTTCACCTTGAACGTTTGCTGCCAGGTGCCTTCGGCCAGCACGTCCATGTATTCGTCGGACGTGTACACGTCGATGGCGTTGTCGCGCGCGGGGCGCTTGATACCGTCGACGAACTGCAGGCCCAGTACCTTCGGATGCTGGCGCATCCACCAGTTGTTGGCCTTGTCGCCCGCCAGGCGCGTGCAGTGGATGCGGCTCTGTTGGCCAGCGCCCACGCCAATGGTCATGCCGTCCTTTACGTAGCACACCGAATTGCTCTGGGTGTACTTCAGCGTGATGAGCGACAGGATGAGGTCGTTCTTGGCCTCGCGGGAGAGGTCCTTGTTCTTCGTGACAATGTTGTCGAGCAGTTCGTCGTTGATCTTGAAGAAGTTGTGTCCCTGCTCGAACGTGATGCCGAAGACGTCCTTGTATTCCTGGGTGGCGGGCACGTACGTGGGGTCAATCTTCACGACGTTGTAGCTGCCCTTGCGCTTGGTGCGCAGGATTTCCAGTGCTTCGGGCGTGAAGTCGGGGGCGATGATACCGTCGGAGACCTCGCCCTTCAGGAAGGCGGCTGTGGCGGCGTCGCACGTGGTGCTCAGCGCGGCCCAGTCGCCGTACGAGCACAGGCGGTCGGCACCGCGAGCGCGGATGTATGCGCAGGCGGCGGGGGTGAGCTCGGCATCTTCGTCTACGAAGTAGATCTTCTTTTCCAGGTCGGTGAGCTCGGTGCCTAGCGCCACGCCAGCGGGGGACACGTGCTTGAAGCTTGCTGCGGCGGGCAGCCCCGTGGCCTCGGAGAGCTCCTTCACGAGCTGCCAGGAGTTCAGGGCGTCCAGGAAGTTAATGTAGCCGGGGCGGCCGTTCAGCACCTCGATGGGCAGGTCGCTGCCGTCGCGCATGAAGATGCGCGCGGGCTTCTGGTTCGGATTACAACCGTACTTGAGTTCGCATTCCTGCATGACGTGTTCCTTCCCTTAGTCGCCCAGGTTCTTGTTGAAGATGGTCACGTCGCCGTGCACGTTGGCGTACAGCGATACCTTGTTGTCGGCGTTCAGCGCGTTCCACACCTCTTCGGGGGTGGGCAGGTCGATTTCGATGGGCTCGCCGGCGAACGTGGGCAGCGGGTTGCCGTCGCCCTGGTAGGTGCTGATGAAGTAGCCCTTGCCTTCGCTGGCGCCTTCGTAGGCGAAGAACTCGCGCAGGCAACGGCCGCTCTTGTGCTTCAGGATGGACATCTCGAAGGTGCCGTTGTCGTACATGATGGCGGAGATGCGCGGCGTGTAATTCGGCTCGTCGGGCTCGTACTCGCGCGTGGCCAGGGCGGCGCGGAAGTCGCCGGCATTGGCGATGGTGTCGGTCTGGTCGCCGTTGGTAACGACGAGCGCACCGTCAATCTTGCGGACGGGGTGGTAGATGATCAGGCTGGGGTCGGTGAGCTTCGCCGGGTCGTGCGCTTCGGTGCGGATGCCGTCTTCGGTGACGGTGAAAACTCGGTTGCGCGAGTTCTCGCTGCGTCCCATGATGAAGTAGTAGACGACGTCGTTGCCAACGACGATGCCGCGCCCCGGATAAGGGTTGCTCTTCAGGAGTTCGGTCAAAGATGCCATAGCTGCCTTCCGTCCGTGTGTGGGCTGATTGCAGCAAGTATAGCCCGAGCGTGATGCCATACGTGCCCGTGTGGGCGCGTATGCGGAAAAACGCCACTCTGCGTGCCCGAATGGCTAGCGGGCGACCTTTGCCTTTTCCTTGGCGGTGCGCCAGGTTTCGATGAGACGGCGCAGCGTGCCGATGTCGTAGGCCACGGCTATGCCGAAGAATACCAGTAGGCCCATGCCGATGCTGGCGCCCAAACCGGGCATGAGGAACATGATGAGCGGCCCGAAGAAGATGATGAACGGGATGATCAGAATGCTCGAGCAGCCGCGCACCTCGCGCCCTATGGCGAACAGTATCGTGGCGATGAGGTAGACGAACATGCCCGTGGCCAGGCCACCCATGGCGGCGCAGAGCCCCAGGATGCCAGCCTTCACGGCAAGCAGGATGCCCGAGCGCTTCAGGTCTTCCTTTGCCTCGGCGGCTTCCTGGGCGGCCGTCTTCGTGGGACGTTGCGTGAACGTGCTGGTGAAGTCCACGAAGTCGAACGGATCGCCGGTCTGCCCATTGCGGTTGGCGCCAATGTTGTCCCAGCTGGTCCAAACGTACGTGAATGGCTGTCCCGCGAAGGGGTTCTGGCCTGCGAACGGGTTTTGCTGCGTTCCCTGAGCGCCTCCGTAGGGGTGCTGATAGGTGCCCGCATAGCCTGCGCGGGGCCCGTATTCCGGGTCCCACTTTCGAGACAGAAGCACGTCGCGCGCTTCGTTGATGCGCTTGGTGGCGTCTTCGGCCGACTTCTTCTTTTCGGGGTCGGTGAACTTATCGGGGTGGTTTTCCCTGATCTTCTGCCGATGGGCCTGCTTGACCTCATCGTCGCTGGCTCCGTCGCGGAGCCCCAGTATGTTCAATGCTTCGGATTTTTTCATGCTAGACACCATACGGGCCGATTTGCCTGTTTGCCTTGTGGTTCGTGATGTGTCAACGGGGCGTAACCGTTCCGATAGTATATCGGGTCCGTCAATGGTGATTATTACGAAACGATGAATGATGTGTGGTGGCCGAGCGCGGGTGGGCTATCCTGATGCAATGCAAAAGAGTACGCAAGCTGAATGGATGGTTATGCCAGAGGAAATGAAGCAGGGGAATCAAAGCGAGGGGCAATTGGAGTCGCAGTCGCAGGGCGCGGCCGCTGCGTATGATGCGAACGACGCGCAGAAGCAGCCCGTCGAGTCTCCCGCGGCTTCCACTGGCGCGCCCGAGCCGCCAGCCGATTGGCGTGCTGAAAACCAGCCGGCCCCGGGGGCGTTCATCGATGAATTCCGTTCTGGCGATAACGAGCCCGTAGAGTTGAGCCCCGTCATGAAGGCCGCTTGCCTGGGCTTGGGCATCTTCCTGGGCATATTCAGCTTTATCATCCTGTTTATGGTGGGGTCGAATCGCTACGTTCGCATGCAGGTGGTGCGCTATTGCATCATTGGCATGATCGTTGGCTTCGTCATCGACCTCATTCTGCTGTACGGCATGGGCTCCCTTACCGATGCTTCCTCGCTGTACGCTTCGCTCGGCTTGGGCGGCGCGTCTACGGGCGGCTCCTCGTCGGGCAGTAGCGTGTTCTAGTGGAATTCGTCGTTCGCTTCCAGGCGGATGGTAGAATGCCAAACGACAATCATGTGAGATAACGACCGTCTGGTGCAGACGGCGCGCTGCGCGCATTCGCGCCGCGCGAATGCGTAGAACAAGGAAGGCGCCACCATGGCAATCCAGAAACCCGAGGGAACCGAAGACCTGCTTCCTGTCGACGAACGCTTTTACCGCCACTTCGTGGATACGGCCGCGCGCGTGTTCGGCCGCTACGGGTACGAGCCAATCGAGACGCCCCTGTTCGAGCAGACGGAGCTGTTCGTGCGCGGCATTGGCGAGTCCACCGACGTGGTGGGCAAGGAAATGTTCACCGCCATTTCGGGCAACAACCTGAAGACGCTGCTGGATGGTGGGAAGATTCGCTCGAAGAGCCGTCTTTCCCTGCGCCCCGAGGGTACGGCGGGCGTGGTGCGCGCCATCGCCCAGCATGGCCTTGCTCCGCAGGGTGGTGCTCCGGCGAAGCTCATGTACGCGGGTCCGATGTTCCGCGCCGAGCGCCCTCAGAAGGGTCGTTTGCGTGAGTTTCACCAGGTAGGCGTTGAGTGCATTGGTGCCGATGCGCCGTCGATCGACGCCGAGGGCATCATTATGCTCATGCGCTTCTACGAGGAGATTGGCCTTCCGCGCGAAAACATGCGCTTGCTCATCAATTCCATGGGCGACGAGGCATGCCGCCCCGCGTATCGCGAGTCGGTGCGTTCCTACATCATGGATCATGCCAGCGATATGTGCGAGGATTGCCGGCGCCGTGCCGACATCAATCCGCTGCGCGCGTTCGACTGCAAGGAAGAGGGTTGCAGCGCCATCATGGCCAACGCCCCGAAGATTCCTGACGCCCTATGCGACAGTTGCAAATCGCATTACGAGCAGGTAAAAGCCTATCTGGATGCCGCTGGGATCGAATATATCGAAGACCCCACGCTCGTGCGCGGTCTCGACTACTACACCCGTACCGTCTTCGAAATCCAGGTGGACATCGAGGGCATGGGCTCGCAGAGCGCCATTGGTGGTGGCGGCCGCTACGATGGCCTCATGAAGGAGGTCAGCGGCAAGGAGGCTCCTGGCTTTGGCTTCGCCATTGGCTACGAGCGCTGCAAGATCGCGCTGGAGGCCGCGGGCGTGGAAGTGGCCAGCCAGAAGCAGACCGACCTGTTCATTGCGTGCGTCGACGACTCCACGCGTGCCGCTGGGTTCATGCTTGCGCAGCAGTGCCGCGATGCCGGTCTTGCCGTGGAAATCGACCATCAGAATCGTAGTCTGAAGAGCCAGTTCAAGCTTGCTGACAAGCTGGGTGCCGCCAAGGTGGCCGTGCTTGGTCCCGACGAGGCGGCCAATCGCCAGGTAAGCTTGCGCGACATGGCTACGCACGAGCAGCAGCCCGTGGCGTTTGACGAACTGGTATCCGCGGTTCGCGCGTAGGGGAATTCTGTCATCCGCATAGGCAATTACGACTATTCCGCGCATTCGCGGTTTGCGTCGTACCTATGCGCTACAATGCTTTAGTTTGCGAATAGTCCCGCGCGGGTTGGCCGCGCGATTCGGATTGGTAACAAGGAGCATTAGGCAAGATGGCAGATTTCAAGAACGAATACTGCATGCACACCCACACGTGCGGCGAGCTGCGCGCTGCGGATGTCGATGCGCAGGTCGTGCTTACCGGTTGGGTATGGCATAACCGCGATCATGGTGGTCTTATCTTCGTTGACCTGCGTGACCGCGATGGCTACACGCAGTGCGTCTTCGACCCCGATTGCGTGACGGCCGACGAATTCCACATTGCCGAGCATCTTGGCCGCGAGTTCGTCATCGAGGTCAAGGGCACGGTGCGCGCACGTGGCGAGGGGAGCGTTAACCCCAACATGGCCACGGGCGAAATCGAAGTGCTCGCCAACGCCATCAAGGTGCTGAACACTTCCGTTACGCCTCCGTTCTCCATTGAAGACGGCATCGAGACCGACGAAACCACGCGCATGAAGTGGCGTTACATGGACCTTCGCCGTCCCGAGATGTACAAGTCGCTGCTTCTGCGCCACACCGTGGCCCAGGCTATGCGCAGCGCCCTGAACGCTCGCGGCTTCCTGGAAGTGGAAACGCCCATCCTGGCGAACTCCACGCCCGAAGGTGCGCGCGACTACATCGTTCCCAGCCGTCCCAATCCCGGCAAGTTCTACGCATTGCCCCAGAGCCCGCAGCAGTTCAAGCAGATGCTCATGTGCGGCGGCATCGAGCGTTATTACCAGATTGCCCGTTGCTTCCGCGACGAAGACCTGCGCGCCGATCGTCAGCCCGAGTTCACCCAGGTCGACATCGAGATGAGCTTCGTCAATCGCGACGACGTCCTGCAGATGATGGAAGACGTCATGGCCGAGGTTCTGGCTGCCGTGGGCGTGGAGCACGAGTTCCCGCTGCAGCGCATGCCCTGGAAGGAAGCCATGGATCGCTTTGGCTGCGACCGCCCCGACACGCGCTTCGGCATGGAGCTCGTCGAACTCACCGACATCGTGCGTGGTTGCGGTTTCGGCGTGTTCAGCAAGGCCGTGGAAGCCGGCAACATCGTAAAGGCCATCAACGCGAAGGGCGCTGGTGACTGGAGCCGTGGCGACATCGAGAAGCTGGCCGACGTGGCTGCCGCCAATGGCGCAAAGGGCATGGCCTGGATTGCCTACACCACCGACGGCAAGGAAAAGAGCCCCATCATCAAGTTCCTGGGCGAGGAAGTGCACGAGGCCATCAAGAAGGCCATGAACGTGGAACCCGGCGACCTGCTCCTGTTCGCCGCCGACACGTTCGCCATCGCGAACGCCGTGCTTGCCGCCCTGCGTCTGCACATGGCCGACCTGTTGGGCATCGATCGCAGCGGTCACGCCCTGCTGTGGGTCGTCGATTTCCCCATGTTCAACTACGACCCCGAGGAAAAGAAGTACGCTGCGGAGCACCATCCGTTCACCATGGTGCCCGAGGAAGACATCGAGAAGATCGAAACCGCTCCTCTCGAGGTTGGCAGCTATAGCTACGACCTGGTTATGGACGGCTTCGAGGCAGGCGGCGGCACCATCCGCGTGCACAACGCCGAGCTTCAGAAGCGCATCCTGCGTCGCGTGGGCGTTTCCGAGGAAGACCTCGAGGTGAAGTTCGGTCACCTGCTGCACGCACTCGAGCTGGGTGCTCCTCCGCATGGCGGCATCGCCCTGGGCCTCGACCGCCTGTGCATGCTGCTGGCTGGCAAGGACAGCATCCGCGACGTCATCGCCTTCCCGAAGACGAGCAGCGCCGCCGATCCCATGACGGGTGCTCCCAACGTAGTTTCCGGCCGTCAGCTCAAGGAAGTGAACCTGCGCATCCTGTAGCGCCGAGCTTCATAGAATATGAAAGCACCTCCCTTTGTGGAGTGAACCCCGATAGTTGGACTGGAAGCAAAAGTTTCCAGTCCAACTTCTTTTCGGGGAGGCGCTTTTTCGTGTGGCTGTCGTTTGCGTGCTGCGGCTTAGACGCGGTTTGCGGATGGGGCGTTGCGCAGCGTGCGTGCCGTGCCTAGGCAGCGTTCAGGCTATCGATGATTTCTTGCTTGCTATGCACGTTTAGGAGCGTGTAGATGCGCTTGAGGTGCGTACGTACGGTATTCTCGCTGATGAAGAGCTTCTTTGCGATGCTGGGTGCGTCATATCCGTGCGCCACGAGGTTCAGCACCTCGATTTGGCGCGTGGTAAGGCCATGCGATGCCCCCAGGCTTTCCGCCTTTTCCTTCAGGATGTCTCGCTCCTGCTCGGTCGGCTGCTCGGTGATGGTGCGCTCGGGCGCATCGACGCCGTCTTTCTGCTTGTGCAGCACGAAGAACATTACGAGGGAACAGGCATACAGCAGCAGGAATGCCAGCACCAGGGGCTGCGCTACCATGCTGGCGAATGCGCTCTGCAGCGACCCAATGAGAATGCTGCCGATGCCCTCGGCCAGGTAGAGCACGCCTGCCATGAGGCCGTATACGAAGTCGATGGGCAGGTTACGCTGCTGCGCGATGGCGATGCTCTGCATGGGCACGACCATCGAGAACATCACGAAGAGCGCGCTGCTTAGGAAGGAGAGCATGGGGTGCAGTGGGTCGGGCACCACGGCGAAGAGCAGCATGGTGGTTGCGATGATGGGGAAGACCACCGTGTAGGTGGCGGTGATGGATGGGTCCTTCTTCAGGGCGATCCAGCAGACGCCCATGATGGAAGCGCTCACGATGTTCTGCAGGTGAATGAGTAGGGCCTGTTGGGTGAAGTCGAGCGGCTCGGTGGGTGTGCCTCCGTTCGCGATGCCCGAGATGACCGCCGCGATAAGGCCGATCATGGCGATGCAGAGCAGGGGCTTGAAGAGCGGTTGCGTGCTTTCGCGCGTAGGTATGGTGGCGGGGGCGGCCTTGCCTTCCGTTTCGCTGCTTTCCTTTACGCAGTACAGCAGTACGAGGGTGGCGAATGCCATGACGAATACGGCGAACAGGATGCCTTCGCTGGGCGTGGCCAGATAGAGCGAGAAGGGCGCGAATGAGAGCGCCGAACCGAATACGAGTACCTTTTTGGCCGATGGCGTTCCTATGCTAGCGAAGACGCGAATCCAGCATAGGAAGAGCAGCGTAGTCCCCGTGCCCAGACATGCGCCTGAAGCGAGCGCCAGGCCGAAGGCCGGGGCGAAGACCTGCCCAAGTAGAAGAATGAGGCCCGCCGAGACGGCAAGCGTTGCGGAAAGCAGCACGTTCTTTTCGGCAATGCGCTTGCCGCGTGCTCCTACGGCTGCGATGACGAAGAAGGTAAGTATGTTGGTAATCGACAAGGCGATGCGCCAGGTGTCTGATGCGTCTGCGCCCAGCAGCGTGCGGGGCAAAAAGGTGAACCCCCAGAGCGAGAACGAGTTGAGCGCGAGAAAGCAGGCGTAGCCCGCAACGGCCGCCCAGAACCGCGGTTTGCTTTGCAGCATGTGAATCCCTCCAATAGACGCACGACGCGTCTTTCCCTCGCATGCAGCGCGCAAGTGTGCATGCGTGCGCGTAACCTCCCTCTGGAAACGCGTTCTCCGATTATCGCATATGCGATTCGCTCCGTCTGGCGAGTGGGTGACAATTTGCGTTTTCCCAGGTGGTGCTTTCACATGGATTGGGTGATTCTGGAAAGCATGGACAACGGGTGAAGAAATCGTGGTGAGCGGTAGTCTAGCATCGGGGTCACGTTAGCGAGGCGTAATGGGAGTGCCTCGCACTTGTGTCCTTGAGGAGGGAACAAAGGTATGGAACAGATTTCAAGAAGGGGATTTCTCACAGGCGCTGCCGCTGCCATGGGTGCGGCTGCCGCCGCTGGTGCGGGCCTTGCGGGCTGCTCTTCGCCGAACGCGGGTGGCAAGTCTTCGGGCTCCGCTGCTGCTGAGTCGATGACGGCCGATTCCGCTAAGAAGGTAAAGTGGAGCTTCGAGATCGCTCCCGACATGCCTGCCGACAGCGAGATTTCCCAGACGTACAGCGCCGACGTCGTCGTGGTTGGCTCGGGCGTGAGTGGCATGTGCTGTGCCGTGTCCGCTGCCGAGTCTGGCTGCGATACCATCGTGGTATCCGCTGGCACCAAGGCAGTTGGCCGTGGTGGCTCGAACCAGGCCATCGGCTCGAAGTACCAGAAGCAAATGGGCATCGAGGATAGCCCCGAGCTGCGTCGCGAGCAGACCATGATCGAGCAGCTTGCCGCTACCATGTTCTGCGATATGCGCAAGTGGGCTCGCTGGGAGGCAAACTCCGGTGCGTTCATGGACTGGATGATCGACAAGATGGCCGCCAAGGGCCTGTCTTGCTCGCTCGAGCCTGCGTACTATGATCCCGACGGAGTTATGTCTTCGCCCGCTGCGTCGCATAACTTCTTCAATGCAGATCAGCCCATCGGCGTGTTCTATGGCGCTCCGCTGATTGCGCAGGCCTACGCTGACACGTTCACCGACGACCTGGGTGGCAAGATCTACTTCCAGCACAAGGCATACTGCCTGGTGCGCGAGAACGACAACAAGGGCCGCGTTTCCGCCGTCATCGCCAAGGATTCCAGCGGCAACTTCGTGAAGTTCGAGGCCAAGAAGGCCGTTGTCCTGGCTACGGGCGACTTCTCGAAGAACGAGGACATGATGGCTCGTTACTGCCCCTGGCAGTACGAGAAGATGAAGGACCAGCTGATGTTCGGCGAGCCCGACTACGACGTCGAGATGAACTACAGCGGCCTCATGGACGGCATCGGCCAGCGCATGGGCCTGTGGGTTGGCGCCGCCTGGCAGCGTACGTTCCCGAACCCTTGCGCCATCAACAGCGCAGGCCTGGGGCCGGCTCTGTGCGTCGTCGACAACTTCCGCGGCATCAACCTGGCTTCCGATGGCAAGCGCTTCATGAACGAGAATACCAACTTCGCCTACTGCGCGTATGCGAAGATGCAGCTTCCCGACCAGACCGCGTATGGCATCTGGGATACCGCCTATGCGTACACGCAGGAAGAGTGGGAAGGCCTGGGCTACACCGTGGGCGAGGCAAACGGCATTCCGAAATCTACGCCCGAGCAGATGATCGCCATGTGGGATAAGAACGTCGAGTCCGGCAGCTATGTGAAGGCTGACACCATCGATGAGCTGCTTGCCAAGCTGGACGGTCTGGACGCCGCCGAGGCCAAGAAGAGCATCGAGGCCTACAACAAGTACGCTGCTCAGGGTCTGGACGAGGAATACCATGTGAATCCCGAGCTGCTGCATCCCATCGCTACTGGCCCGTTCTACGGCTCCAAGACCGTGGGTGCGACGTTCCTGTCCACCATGGGCGGTCTGCGCACCGATGCGAACATGCAGGTGTGCGAGGAAGACGACACCCCCATCGAGGGCCTGTACAACGTCGGTTCGATGATTGGCGACTTCTACGCCAACTCTTACAACTTCGGGTTCCCCGGCCAGAACTTGGGTGCAGCGTGCGGCTGCTTCCCCTGGCTGCTCGGTCGTGATTTGGCCAAGCTGTAGGCTGTAGCCTGCGGGTTGGAACCATCCCTCCCAGGAACGGGGTCGCGTTTGCGCGCGGCCCCGTTTTCTATTGGAAGTGCTTGGCATTTTGCCTGATGGTAGAATTGCCGTGCGGGCGAAGGCTCGCATCGTATGATTGAACCTGCGCGCGGGGCCGCTGCCCTGCGCGTGGAGCTAATTGAGGAGGGGATATGCCTACTAAGGGCATGAACGTGAAACGGGGTTCCCTGGTCGTCTTGCTGGCTGTCATTATGTGCGTTATTGCGCTTATGGCATTTCCGCAGTACGCGATTGCCGACGAGGGAGCGCTTGATGCGCCGTCTGCTGTTCCGGCGACAGAGTCTGAGGCCGTGCCGTTGATGGGCAACGATTACGTGTGGTTTGGCAAAACGCTGGACCTCTACGGTGGTTTGGTCAAAAACGATTTCGTGGGAGCGGGCGAGAGCATAACGCTTTCGGGTTGCCAGATCAAAGGCGGTGTTCGCGCTGCTGGTCGCGTGGTTGACCTCGTGGATACCGAGGTGACAGAGAACGTTACTATCGCATCGCAAGACGCGAGCCTCGCCAAAGTGCAGGCCAATGCCATTGCTGCTGCGTGTTCGACGTTCGCTTTCGATGGGTCGTGTTCCAGCATGTATGTATTCGCGAACTATGCCTATATCGACGGCACCGTTTCGGGTGACGTGGCGGTGTATGCCGACCGCGTTGAGATTGGCCCCAATGCCCATATCATGGGCACCTTGCGCGTGGAGGCATCGCGCGATCCCGTGGTGAACCAAGGCGCGCAGATCGCTCAGATGGAGTTCACCTCCAACCATAAGGACGAGAAGTTTGTTGATGCCGCGACCGCGTTTGCGGGCGCTGTGTCGGCGTTCGCCATCTTCATAGCGATCGTCGGCCTCGTGAGCACGATTGTCGTATCGCTCCTGGCAGAGTGGCTGTTCGGGCGCCATACGGCTGCTGCGGCTCGACTGCTGCGCGAGCGTACGGGTGCCGTGATTGGCACGGGCATCGTTGGCGCCATTGCCGCTCCCGTTGCAATCGTACTGCTGTGCGTGTTTGTCGTTACGCTTCCGGTTGCCGGTGCGCTTGCGCTGGCCTTGGTTGCTATGACGGTGGTCGCTGAGGGCTTTGCGGGCGCCTCTATTTTCAAGCTGGCATTTCCCCGCATGGGTCGCTTCAAGGTTGCGCTTGCCGGCGGTGCCATCATGGCCGTGCTGGGCGTCGTGCCCGTCGTTGGTGGCATTGTGCATGCGCTGGCGTTCATGTACCTTCTGGGGTATGCGCTGCAGGCTGTTTATCTTGCGCGCCGTGGTGGCAAGGGTAAAGGCGGCGCGGTTGGCGCATCGGGTGCGCCCAGCCCGGTTGCAGAGTAAGTGCTTGTTTGCGCTGCTCATGTCGATGTCGATGCGTGCGGCTGCGTTTATACGCACGGCGATGGGACTGTAGCGCGCTGTGGTTCGCGTTGCGCATGGACGTCTTTCGTCAGGTAAGAAGCGGTAATATTCACGCATCTCGATGTAATGTGACGTTCCTATTCAATTAAACCGATATAAACCGTGAATATTTCAAATCCGTATTGCAAAGCGGGCAAAACAGATGCAATATACGCCTCACGAGAACGGCGGCATTCGCGTTGCGCCCTCCTTTCGCCCAATGCGGCCGAGCCTTTGCTATCTCTCACATTACCCGAGCAGAGGATATTCCGTTCGACTACTAAGCGTCGCTTTGCGGCGCTTTTTGTTTTCCTAGAGTCGGGTTTCATTGCTTGCACGCTGTGTGTTTGATGGGCTGTGGGCGGAAGAAGCGTTTCGGCTCGGATTCTGGCGTCCTGATGTCAGTCCTCTCATGCATTTGGGCAAATGCGCCCGATGAAATGTAAGAAATGCAACCGTTTACACGTTCGCTGGCGTTCAAGCTTGCTCATGGAAAACTGCGACCTGGGGTAATGCCGATCGGGGGATGCGGGACGGTGCAATGTGTCCCGTCTGGGTGGCTCAATTGCGGAAATCCACGTGTAAACGGTTGCATTTTTGCAAAAACGACCCGCTATTTTGCTCAGTTTGCGCTTTGGTGTCTGTTTGGCTGTCGCAATGCGTGCGCTTTGGCAAATTTGAGTGCCTTTTTGTAAAAAATTCGTCGTTGTGCACATCGACGAATTGCTCGGATGTTGCGACAAAAATAGCGAACTGGGGAAACGCTGTAGCCAATCATTGAGAGTTGAGGTATTTGACGCTTAAAGCGTCAAAATGGGCCCAGACGTTCTCGAAAAATGTTCTGAACGACGAATTTTTTACATTTTGGGCTTCGATTTTGCCAAAACCGCGTTTTGCGCGAGCGCGAAGTCGTTTTGGGCAGGCGTGGCGAGGGAATCGCTCTGGTTTTGGCCTCGATGCCGGCTTCCCGGTCGCAGTGCCGCTCAGCGCACGGCACTGAGCGGAGTGCTGAGTTTCTGGCCCCTTGGGGGCTTTAGCGGCTGCTTCGCTTGAGGCCGAGGCGCCAAGCCCCCTTGGCCTATGCGCTCCAGAAATCGCGTACGAGGGAGTGGCGATCGGGTTGGGACGTCTTCTTCAGGATGTTGTGCACGTGTACCTTCACCGTGGAAAGGGCCAGGTTCAAGTCGCTCGCGATGTTCTGGTTATCCTTGCCCATGACGATGAGGCGGATGACGTCGCGTTCGCGCTTCGAGAGCCCGTTTTTCTTGGCGTAGAGCGGCAACACGCGCGCAATCGATTCCTCCATGGCCTCGTCCTCGCGCTCGGGCGGGGCGTCGTAGCGTAGACGGAGCGTTTCGTTTGCGGCTCGCATCGTCATAATGGCCAAGGTGAGGAACAGCATGTTTTCCATGGGGTTGCGCTCGCTGAAGAACCACATGTCGTTGGGCAGGGTGGAGGGGTCGAAGATCAGCTGGAAGTAGACGTTTTCCAGCACGATGCCCACGGTGCAAGCAAGCGAGACCCAGTAGGCCACGCGATGGCGCCTTAGGGCGGCGCGCAGCACTTCGTCACCCGTTGCGTACCAGTACGCAATTACGGCCGCCATCCAGAACAGGAGCACCTCGCGCATGCTGTAGAAGCAGAACTCCCGCGCCTGCACGTTGCCGATCGCGTTGAATGCAATCAAGCTGGCCAGAATGTACGCGATGATAGGCGCGGTGACGAGCACGCGGTTCACCTTGCCTAAGTAGCTGCAGATGGCAAGCCAGAGGAATAGGAACATCCCCGCTCCGCTGATGATGGTGGCCTGCGGGTTGCCCACATCCCAGAACGACGATGCGTTCAAGATGGCGGTGGGCGTGATGAAGTCATCTTTGAACACCAACGATACGTCGATGAAGTAGAAGACGAAGCACAGTGTTAGGAGAAGGAACGACTTGCGATGCGAGACGAAGTACGCCGAAAGGCTCGTGGCGGAAGCCATCATGTAGACGAACATTACGCCAAGCGTGTAGTAAAACAAAACGGAAAGCATCGCGTTAGGCCCCTCTCTTGCAACC
The DNA here is from genome assembly GCF_015062615.1 of Denitrobacterium detoxificans. Taxonomy (GTDB): domain Bacteria; phylum Actinomycetota; class Coriobacteriia; order Coriobacteriales; family Eggerthellaceae; genus Denitrobacterium; species Denitrobacterium detoxificans_A. The sequence goes on along the minus strand of NZ_SUUH01000001.1, from coordinate 594,502 downwards.
CCTTGTAACGAATGCCGTTTAGCGTGGTTCATTCTATACCCTAACCGTTTTGGGCGCGCGGTGCCTTTTGCCCGCATCGGTAAGGTGAGCTGCGGTTTATGCGTGATGTAGCCGCATGCCCCGAGATTTAGTTACGAAATACATCCGCGTAGAGACTTCTCTAGACCTGTGCGCGTTTCCCCTGCAATGCCAAGGTTGCCGTATCGACGTTGCGTCGATGGCGAGCGAGTGCCCACGTGCGTGCGAACGCTGGGGCGTAAGCTCGTTGAACCCGAGCAAAGGAGGAGATATGTCTGAGGTTGCGGCAAGCGCTCCGGTTGGCGTAGACGAGCCAGCTGGGAAGAAGGGGCGGGGCAAGCGGAAGTTCAGCTTCCCCTCGGCGTTTACCATTCTGTTTGCGGTTACGATCATCGCGGCGCTGTGCACGTACTTCGTGCCGGCGGGCCAGTACAGCAAGCTGCTGTACGACAGCGACACGGGCATGCTGCAAATGACGGCCCCGTCGGGCGAGGTGGTGGAGCTGGACGCCACGCAGGAAACGCTTGACGAGCTGGGCGTGAAAATCGACATCGACCAGTTCACGTCGGGCGCCATCACGAAGGCCGTAAGCATCCCGGGCACCTACGAGAGCCTGCCGCAGAATCCCTTCCCGTTCACCGACATCCCGTACGCCATGGTCTATGGCGTTATCGACGGCATAGACGTGATGGTCTTCATCCTGTGCCTAGGCGGTCTCATTGGCGCGGTGAAGGCAACGGGCGCATTCGAAAGCGGCCTTACCGCACTCACGCGCAAGACGAAGGGTCGCGAGTTTCTGCTGGTCTTTGGCGTGTCGTGTTTCATGATCTTTGGCGGCACCATGTGCGGCCTGGAAGAGGAGGCCGTTGCGTTCTATCCCATCCTGGCACCCGTGTTCATCGCGCTTGGGTATGACTCTATCGTGACCGTGGGCGCCATCTTCATGGCAAGCTCCGTGGGCACGACGTTTTCCACGGTCAACCCGTTCTCGGCGGTCATTGCCTCGAATGCCGCCGGCACCGTGTTCACCGAGGGCCTGTGGGTGCGTCTGCTGGGCTTGATTGTGGCGTCGGTGGTGTATTTGCTGTACTTGCACTGGTATAGCAAGAAGGTGAAGGCGAACCCCGAGTTCAGCTATGCCTACGAGGACAGCGCCAAGTTCAACGCCATGTGGAAGCTGGAAGAGGACGCGGGGGAGAAGCACGTTTTCACCGCGCGCAAGAAGATCGTGCTGTGCATCTTCGTGGCTGCGTTCATCATCATGATCGTGGGCGTCATGAGCTTGGGCTGGTGGTTCCCGCAGATGGCCGCCGAGTTCGTAACGCTTGCCATTGCCGTGATGCTCATCGGCGGTTGTGGAAAGCAGGGCATTGGCGAGTCCAAGATGGTAGAGGCCTTCAGCGCGGGCGCGTCCAGCCTGGTGCCCGTTGCCCTGATCATCGGCCTGGCACGTGGCGTGAACTACGTTTTGAACTCGGGCCTTATCAGCGACACCATGCTCTACAGCGCCAGCAACGTGGTTGCGGGTATGAGCGGCCCCGTGTTCATCATTGCGCTGCTGCTCATCTTTTTCGTGCTGGGTTTCGTGGTTCCCTCGTCGAGCGGCCTGGCCGTGCTGAGCATGCCCATCTTTGCGCCCCTGGCTGACACGGTGGGCATTCCCCGCTGGATCATCGTTGCCGCCTATCAGTTCGGCCAGTACGCGATGCTCTACATTGCGCCTACCGGCCTGATCATGGCAACGTTGCAGATGCTCGACATGAAGATGTCGCATTGGTTCCGGTTCGTATGGCCCATGATGGTGTTCACGCTCGTGTTCGGTGCGGTGCTGCTGAGCATTTGCACGATCGTCTTCGCCGTGTAGCCATCTACCCGTAGTAATCGTCCTTTGGCGCCATTCCGCATGGGGTGGCGCCTCTTTTATGCATGGGGGGATTGTTTCGATTGTGTTACATGACGACGCGTTCTACGTGGAGTTATTTAGGTAAAGAAACGCTTTTGCGTGCTGGAGCGGGAGCGCGCGCAAGGGCGTCTGTACAATTGATACTCCGCGGGAGCTATAGACGATTGCGTCCGCGTTAGACGAGAAGCGGTTATGCAAGGAGATGTATGTCAACAGTTAAGTTCGGCGCGCACGCTCATGCGGATGCGCGTATCGGCGAGTTTGTGCAGAAATTCCCTCGCCGTGTAGAGGCTACGCCGCCGGGCATGTGCCCCGTTGCGGTCGTCCAATCGTTGTTGCAGACTTCTGCGGTCCAGACGTGCGGAAAGTGCGTCCCTTGCCGCGATGGCCTGCCCCAGCTGGTGAAGATGCTCCAGTCGGTGCTGGATTGCCAGGCTTCCCCCGAAGACCTGGAGCGCATGCGCGCTCTGGCGGAAGTCGTTGCCGATTCGTCCGATTGCGCCATTGGCTATCAGGCTGCCCGTTCCGTGCTGGAAGGCATGGAACTGTTTGCGGATGAGTTTGCCAGCCATGTGAACGAACATCGCTGTCTTTCCGACGTGGAGCAGACGGTTCCCTGCGAAACGCTGTGCCCTGCGCACGTGAACGTACCTGCGTACGTTGCACTGGCGGGCGAGGGCGATTTCGCTGGTGCCATCGGCATGATTCGCAAGGACAACCCGTTCCCCACGGCATGCGCCTACGTGTGCGAGCATCCGTGCGAGACGCGTTGCCGCCGCAAGCTCATCGACGCTCCCATCAACATTCGCGGCATCAAGAAGTACGCGGTCGACAACCTGGCCGCCGACCAGGTGCCCACGCCCAAGCGCAACCCCGATACCGGCCGCAGTGTTGCCGTCATCGGTGGTGGCCCTGCTGGCATGACCAGCGCATACTACCTGGCACTCATGGGGCATAAGGTTACGGTGTTCGAAAGCCACCCCGAGCTGGGCGGCATGATGCGCTATGCCATTCCGCCGTATCGCTTCCCTCGCAAGCGCCTGGACGAAGACATCAACGCCATCCTTTCCGTGGGCAACATCGATGTCCGCTACAACACTACCGTCACTGCGGAAAGCATGAAGGACATCGCGGAGTCGTTCGACGCCGTGTACGTTGCCATTGGCGCCCAGAAGGGCCGCACGCTTTCCATCCCGGGTGCCGAAGGTGCCCGCGGTATCATTCCCGCTATCGACGCGCTCGCTCATGCGGGCCTGCCCACGTTCCCCGACATGCAGGGCAAGAACGTGGTGGTCGTAGGCGGCGGCAACGTGGCCATGGACGCCGCGCGCTCCTCGGTGCGTGCTGGTGCCGCCAACGTCACGGTTGCCTACCGTCGTAGGCTGGAAGATATGACGGCGCTGGAGACCGAAATTCATAGCGCCATCGAAGAGGGCGTGGAGATGCTCATGCTCCAGTCGCCCGCTTCCGTGGAAACCGACGAAGAGGGCAACTGCGTGGCGCTTATCACGCAGCCCCAGATGATCAGCGCCGTGAAGCGCGGACGCCCTGCGCCCGTGGCTGCCAACAAGCCGGAAGTGCGCATTCCTGCCGACCTTATTTTGGTCGCCATCGGCCAGGACATCGTGTCTGCCCCGTTCGAGGAGTTCGGCCTGAAGGCCAACCGCGGTTGCTTTGCCGCCAACGCTGAACTGCAGGCGGATGGCTTCCAGAACGTGTTCGTGGGTGGCGACTGCCAGACGGGCCCCAAGACCGTCATCATGGCCATTGCCGCAGGCAAGGTTGCCGCGCGCAACATCGAAGAGTACCTGGGATTCCATCATAAGCTCGACTGCGGCGTGGAAGTGCCCGTTGCGGCTCCCAACGACCTTACGGAGTACGGTCGCGTGGACGTCGTGGAGCGCCCCGCGCGCGAGCGCAAGCATGATTGGAATGCCGTCGAGGTCGAAATGACCAAGGAAGAAGCCGTGCAGGAGTGCGGCCGTTGCCTTCGCTGCGATCACTTCGGTTGCGGCACGCTGGTGGGAGGACGTGTTGAAATTGATTAATCTGGTTATCGATGGCCAGCAGGTTTCCTGCTCGTCCCATGACACCATTCTCTCTGCCGCTCACAAGGCCGGTATTCGCATTCCCAAGCTTTGCTTCCTGAGGGCCACGAACAATATCGCTTCCTGCCGCGTGTGCGTGGTTGAAGTGGAAGGCGCTAGCCGCCTGGTAACTGCCTGCAATACGCCTGCCCAAGAAGGCATGGTCATTACCACGAACTCTCCGCGCGTTTTGGCTGCGCGTCGTACCGCGCTGTCGCTGATCCTTGCCAATGGCGGCAAGAATGCGCTCGAGGCGTTCGACGGTCAGGCTACCGAGTTCGCCCGCGTATGTCGCGATTGCGGCGTGGACTCCTCTGAGTTTCAGGTTGCACCGCAGGCCGAAGAGCCTGTGGTAGAGGGCAACCCCTTCCTGGCCTACAACCCCAACCTGTGCATCCAGTGCCAGCGTTGCGTGGGCGCTTGCAATAAGCGCGCCGGCAACCATACGCTCGTGGCGGGCAAGCAGGGCATTCGCTCTACCATCGTGGCGCCGTTCGGCCCCGATTGGAAGGCGACCAACTGCGAATCGTGCGGCAACTGCGCCCAGGCGTGCCCCACGGGTGCTCTCACCAGCCTGAACAAGCGCTCCTACAACGCCGACGAGGTTTCCTACGTTCGCACGACGTGCCCTCATTGCGCTACTGGCTGCCAGTACGACCTGGTGGTCAAGGATGGCCGCATCGTTGACACGCGCGCCGCGAAGGGCCCTTCGAACAACGGTCTCCTGTGCGTGAAGGGTCGTTTCGGCAGCTTCGATTTCGCACAGTCCGAAGACCGCCTTACCACGCCGCTCATCAAGGATCGCTCTACGGGCGAGTTCCGCGAGGCTTCCTGGGACGAGGCGCTCGACCTGGTAGCTTCCAAGTTCGCCGCGCTGCGCGATGAATTCGGTGGGGAAGCGCTCGCCGCGTTTGCCTGCGCCCGTTCCGCCAACGAGGACATCTACATGCTCCAGAAGATGGCGCGTACGGTATTCCGCACCAACAACGTGGATAACTGCGCTCGCGTGTGCCATGCGCCCAGCGTTGCCGGCCTTGCCCGCACGCTTGGCTCCGGTGCCATGACGAACCCCATCCGCGACATTACGAACGACGTCGACGTCATCATGCTCGTGGGCTCTAACCCCGAAGAGGCGCATCCCGTCATCGGCATGCAGATTCGTCAGGCCGTGGAAGCGGGTGCCCAGCTCATCGTGGTCGACCCGCGTGACATTGGCCTTACGTCGAAGGCCGACATTCACCTGAAGCTTCGCCCCGGCACGAACGTGGCGTTCTCGAACGGCATGGCGCACATTATGATCGAGGAAGGCCTCATCGACGAGGAGTTCATCGCTCAGCGCACCGAGAAGTTCGAAGAGTTCCGCGAAATGGTCGCCTCGTACACGCCCGAGCGCGTTGCCGAGATCTGCGGCATCGACGCCCGCGACCTTATCCAGGCTGCTCGCCTGTATGCCTCTGCTGAAAAGGCCCCCATCATCTACTGCCTGGGCGTTACCGAGCACTCCACGGGCACCGAAGGCGTTATGTCCATGTCGAACATGGCCATGCTCTGCGGCAAGCTGGGCAGGCCCGGTTGCGGCGTGAACCCCATTCGCGGCCAGAACAACGTTCAGGGTGCCTGCGACATGGGTGCGCTGCCTACCGATTTCCCGGGCTACCAGAAGCTCGCCAACGAAGAGGTCGTCAAGAAGTTCGAAGACGCCTGGGGCGTGGAATTGCCACGTTGGCAGGGCCTGTGCGCTACCGAGGTGTTCCCGGCGGCCATTGAGGGCAAGATCGAGGGTCTGTTCATCTTCGGCGAGGACCCGGTTCGCACCGACCCCGACACGCATCACGTCATCCGCGCGCTGGAAAGCCTGGACTTCCTGGTCATGAGCGAGCTGTTCCTTACGGAAACGGCCAAGTACGCCGACGTCATCCTGCCTGGTCGCGCTTACGTGGAAAAGGAAGGCACGTTCTCGAATACCGAGCGTCGCGTGCAGCGCATCCGCAAGGCCGTGGAAGGCCCCCAGGGTTCGCGTCTGGATATCGACATCTTCACCGACATCATGAATCGCATGGGCTATGCGCAGCCGAAGGTTACGTCCGCCCAGGTAATGGACGAGATTGCCAGCCTTACGCCTTCGTTTGCGGGCATTAGCCACGCGCGCCTGGATAGCGACGAGGTTGCCGGCCGCGGCCTGCAGTGGCCGTGCCTGGGCCCCGACCATCCGGGTACGCCCATCATGCACGTGGGCACGTTCTCTCGCGGTCTGGGCATGTTCTCCGTTGCGGAGTACCGTCCTTCCACGGAACAGCCCGACGAGAGCTTCCCGCTCATCATGATGACGGGTCGCGTGCTCAGCCAGTACAACGCCTGCGCCATGACGAGTCGCACCGAGGGCCTGAACGAGATGTGCGGTTCTTCGTTCATCGAGGTGAACACCAAGGATGCCGCCGAACGCGGCATTGCCGACGGCGACAAGGTTCGCGTGTTCTCGCGCCGTGGCGAAATCATTTCCACCGCGCGCGTTTCGGGCAAGACGAATGAGGGCCAGACGTGGATGCCGTTCCATTTCCAGGACGGCAACAGCAACTGGCTCACCATTGCCGCGCTCGACAACATCTGCGCAGCTCCCGAATACAAGGTCTGCGCCATCCAGGTGGAAAAGGCATAGCGCCTGCTTCCAGAGCCGTAACGCAAACGGGTGCGAGCAATCAGCTCGCACCCGTTTTTTCTTGCAGCGGAATTGTTTGTAAGGGCGGCTTACCCCAGCGTGCGCATGTTTCCTTCGCGTTTGGTGATGCCGCGTGCGTCGAGCAGCTCCAGCAGGGGAACGGCGTACTTGCGCGTGGTGCCCAGTGCGTCCTTCAGGTCGGCTACGCTGGCTTCGCCATGTTCTTGCAAATACGCTTGCACGGTTTGCACGCACTTCTGAATGGCCGTCTCACTGAAGAACAGGTCGGCGTCGAGCTTCGTCACCTTGCCGTCGCGCTTCAGCTGGTTCAGGGCCTTGTCGCCCATGCGCGGGTCTACTCCTGCCTTCGTGAACAGGTCGGTGCGTAGCGGGGGCGTGGCGAATTCCGCATCGAGCACGGTCAGCAGCGCGGCTGCGGCGTCATCGATGGCGGCAGCTGCGGCGCCTTGGGCGCTGGGGTGGCCAATGTGGCCGCCGGAATGCGTGGCCTTGCCTGCGGCCTCCGCCTCGCGTACGAGCGCGGAAAAGCAGCTGGCAGAGCAGCGCGGCGCACTCTGGCGCCGTAGGTCTTCGGACGCAATGCCAATGGCCTGCGGGTTCTTCGCGTGGAATGCCAGCAGTGCGCGTTCGATGGCGCTCACGTGCTTCTGCACGACGCGGCGTGTGGTGTACAGCGTGTCGCTTTCCGCTTGCAGCGTCACGAGCTTGCGGGCTGCAGCGGCGGCTTCCAGGCATTCGGAAACGACTTCCTCGGGCAGGCCCAGCCCGCGTGCCAGCGAAGCGGCGCTTGCGGGGAATTCCTCGCGTTCCACCGCAGCCTGCACGGCCGTGGCGGTGTTTCCGTCGCGTAGCGCGTCGAGCATGGTGCGATCGACGTCGGTAAGGTTCGTGCGTCTACGCGGATGCGCCAGCAGGATGCGGCCACCGCCGGCTACTTGCACGGGCGAGTACGTGCGCACGATGAACCGGTCGCTGCTGGCAACGGGCAGGGGCTCTTCCAGGCGAATTTGCGCGTACGTGCTTTCTCCCGAGGCCAGCGTCTTCTTGCCGTCGCAGAACAGCACGCGACCCAGCACCTCGCGAGTGCCGTGGGCCACGTGCATGCGCGCGCCCGTTTCCAGGGGCTTGCCGGTTTTGGCAGTGTCCAGATAGGTGAAGAACGCGTCGAAGCGGTCGCTCGTGGCCAGCGTGCCGGGCTCGGCCAGGAAATCGCCGGGGGTAATCTGGCTGGTGGAAAGGTCGGGCAGGTTCAACGCCACGCGGTTGCCGGCGCACGCCACATCTACGGGTTGGTCGTGCATTTGAACCGAGCGGATGCGGCTCGTCTTGCCGCTGGGAAGCACTTCCACGGTACCGCCCACGCGCGCCTCGCCGCTCCACAGCGTGCCCGTAATCACGGTGCCTGCTCCCTTGATGGTGAACACGCGGTCTACCGGCAGGCGCAGCGCGCGGTGTTGCCGCGCGGGCTCCACGCCCGAGCATGCGCGCTGGATAGCGGCACGCACCTCTTCCACACCCGTGCCCTCAACGGAACTCACGGGGATGATTTCTGCCTGAGCGTAGGGCGTATTCTGCAGGAACGAGCGAATCTCGTCGCTCATGAAGGCAATCCAGTCGCTGTCGACCAGGTCGGCCTTGCTCAGGGCCACTACGCAGGCGGGGACGCCCAGCGTTTCCAGAACGGCAACGTGTTCGATGGTCTGCGGCATGATGCCATCGTCGGCAGCGATAACCAGCAGCGCCACGTCGATGCCGGTGGCGCCCGCGATCATCTGGCGTACGAATCGCTCGTGACCCGGCACGTCTACCACGCCCATGGTGCGGCCGTCGGGCAATTTCAGCTGGGCGAACCCGAGCTCGATGGTGATGCCGCGCTTCTTTTCCTCGCGCAGGCGGTCGGGATCGGTGCCCGTAAGCGCCAGCGTGAGCGACGATTTGCCGTGGTCGATGTGACCGGCGGTGCCCAATACCAGATGGGGTGCATTTGCCATGGCTTATTCTCCTAGGCGATCGAAGTAGGCTGCAACGCCCTGGGCGATGGCCTCGATTTCCTCGTTGTCAAGCAGCGTGCGCGCGTCGAACAGAAGGCGCTCGTGGGAAAGGCGCGCCACGATGGGGACGGGGCAGCGCTTCACCAGGTATTCGTCGGCGCTCTGTGCGTCGCCCTGCAGGAAGCGCACCTCCACGCAGAACGTGGGGATGTCGTACATGGGCAGCGCGCCACCGCCGGCGCGTGACGTTTCGGGCACGATGTCCACTGCGATATTGCCGGGGTGTACCGTCGCCAGCAGCGCGCTCTTCAGCTGCTCGGCGCGTTCCGCAACGGATTCGGCGCTTTCGGTAAGCATGCGCAGCGTGGGGATGCGCGTCTTGGCGTCGTCGCCCAGGTACAGGCGCAGCGTGGCCTCTAGTGCGGCAATGGTCATCTTGTCCAGGCGCAGCGCGCGGGCGAGGGGATTCTTCTTCAGGCGGTCGATGAGTTCCTTGCGGCCGCAGATGATGCCTGCCTGCGGGCCGCCCAGCAGCTTGTCGCCGCTGAACGACACCAGGTCGGCGCCAGCCTTCAGCGACTGGGCCACAGTGCTCTCGGCGCGCTTGCCGAAGCTTTCCTCCAGGTGCTCGAATGCGCCCGAGCCCTGGTCCTCGTACACCATGATGGGCTCGCCTTCGCGCTTTGCGTTTTCCGCATCGGCTAGGGCGCGCAGCTGTTGGATGCTCACCGTCTCGGTGAAGCCCTGAATGAGGAAGTTGCTGGGGTGCACCTTCAGTAGCATGGCGGTGTCGGGCGTGATGACGCTCTCGTAGTCCTCGATGTGCGTCTTGTTCGTGCAGCCCACGTCGATCATGCGTGCGTTCGACATCTCCATGATGCTGGGAATGCGGAACGAGCCGCCGATTTCCACGAGCTCGCCGCGCGAGACGATGGCCTCGTGCCCGCGGGCGAATTCGGCGAGCACCATGAGCACGGCTGCGGCATTGTTGTTGACGGCGATGGCGGCTTCCGCGCCCGTGAGCGCGCAGACCAGACTTTCGTAGTGGTCGTGCCTGCTGCCGCGTGCCATCTTGTTGATGCTGTATTCCAGGGTGGAGTAGCCGGTGATGGCGTCGTTCACGGCGGCCACGGCTTCGGGGGCCATGACGCTGCGGCCCAGGTTCGTGTGGATGACCACGCCCGAGGCATTGATGACGCGGCGCAGCGAAGGGCGCTGCAGGGCAAGCGCGGTGCGAGCGGATGCGTCGGCCACGGCCTGCAGGGTCACGACGGGGGTTTCCCCGTTCAGGATGCGCTGGCGCAGCCCGTCGATACTCGAGCGCACGGCATCGGCGGCAATGGAATGCGGAACCAATTCCAGCATGGCCTTCATGTAGTCATGTTTCAGCACTTCCTCTACCTGGGGAAGTGCGCGTAGGAGTTCGCGGGATGCGTTTTCCATGAACGGCTCCTTCTGCAATCGCGTGGGCTGCTTTGCCGTGCGTTAGTACTAGCTGCAAATATAAGCATCGTAACGCATTGATGCAGGTGCGTGTTTGATTTTTGCGAAACGGTACGAACCCTGCCCATTGCGCGCTGTGGATGTATAATCACCGCAGCAATGCGATGCCCGACGTTCGGGAATTCTGCGAATCGCATGCCATGTTTTGTCTGCGCGCCATTTCTGCTGGCGTCGCGAAAGCCGTGAGACGAGAGCGGCTGTTTTTCCATACCCCCATTTTGCGTTAGGCGCCGCCAACGCAAGTGCGTTGCGCGCCGGAAGGAGAAGCACATGGTAGACCGTCATCCTATGTGGAAAGACCTTGGAATGGATTTGGAAACGCACGATCAGCTGTGCGCAGTGCTGCCCACTGCGTTTAGCGACGTGTACCTTTCCCAGGAAAACCGCCCCGAGGGCATGGCGTTCTGGGACATGGTGGTTGCCGACGTTCACGGCATTCGCCCGGCGGAGCTCATCGAGGAGCAGAAGAAGGGCCGCAAGGTTTTCGGCACGTTCTGCACGTACGTTCCCGATGAAGTGGTCGTGGCATGCGATGGCATCGTGACGGGCCTGTGCGGTGGCAGCCAGTTCTGGGTGCCGGAAGGCGAAAAGCACCTGCCTGCCGACGTGTGCCCGCTCATCAAGGCCAGTCTGGGCGCTCGCCTGGGCAAGACCTGCCCGTTCTTCCGCATCGTGGACCAGATCGTGGGCGAGACCACGTGCGATGGCAAGAAGAAGATGTACGAGATCATGGCCAAGGACGTTCCCATGCACATCATGGAACTTCCCCATATGAAGCGTGATGTCGACGTGGCTCGCTTCGCCCAGGAAATCGCCCTGTTCGCGAAGAACGTCGAAGAGGTTACGGGCAACGAGCTTACGGCCGAGAAGCTGGCTGCGGCCATCGACATCATCAACAACCGCCGCAAGGCGCTGGCCCGCGTGTACGAAACGCGCAAGGATCCCGACACCATTCCCATTTCTGGTACCGACGCTCTGCTCATGATGCAGATCGCCTTCTTCGATGACCCCGTTCGCTGCGCCGAGATGGCCAACAAGCTGGCCGACGAGCTGGAGCAGCGCCTGGTCGACAAGGTAAGCGTGTTCCCCGCAGGCACCAAGCGCATCCTGCTCACGGGCACGCCGCTGGCCATTCCCAACTGGAAGCTGCACCACATCATCGAAACTTCGGGTGCCGCTATCGTGTGCGAGGAAAACTGCACGGGAACCAAGTTCTTCACGAACTTGGTCGACGATTCCGCAACCACCCTGGAAGACCAGTTCCAGGCCCTGGCAGAGCGCTACATGAAGATCAACTGCGCCTGCTTTACGCCGAACGAAGCGCGCATTCAGGAAGTCATTCAGCTGGCCAAGGATTACCACGTCGACGGCGTGATCAACCAGAACCTGAAGTTCTGCACCACGTTCAAGGTGGAAGCACCTGCCCTGGAAGACGCTCTGGAAGAGGCGGGTATCCCCGTGCTCAACATCGAAACCGATTACACCGACAACGACGCCGAGCAGCTGCGTACGCGTATTGGCGCGTTCGTGGAGATGCTGGGGGAATAGCCGGTGAGCAGCCTGGTCGAGCGCATCGAAGCCGTGCGTCGCGAAAGCGGCGGCGTGGTGGATGTCTACGTGATGTTCGATAGCCATACCGACGCCATGGCCATGCACGAAGCTGCGCGCGGCCAGGGTCTGCATACGCGCATATCTACGGCGCCGCGCGCAATCAAGGCGTCGTGTGGAGTAACCGTGCTCGTATCTGCCAGCGAAGCCGTTGCGCTAGAATCGTTGGCAGGCGAGCTCGGTTTGCCCTACGAAAGTTTCAATCCGCTTCCGCGTCAATTCGACGCGCGACGCGATACGTATTGCTAGTAGTTCGTGCGGTGCGCGAACGGAAAGAAGGTTTGCATGGAACTGAAAGTTGATGCTCGCGGCGATGCGTGCCCCATTCCCGTGGTGAAGACCAAGCAGGCGCTTGGCACCATCGATGAGGGCGTGGTGGAAGTGCTCGTCGACAACGAGACGGCCGTGCATAACCTGGAGAACCTGGCGAAGAGCCAGAACTGCGAATTCGCTTCCGAGCAGCAGGCAGACGACCTGTTCGTGGTGAAGGTAACCAAGACGGCGGGCTCTGCGGCTGCGCAGGTTGCGCCTGCTGGCCAGGCGGGCAAGCGCGTGGTCGTGCTTTCCGGCGAGCATATGGGCCAGGGCGACGACGTCCTGGGCGGTAACCTCATGAAGGCGTTCGTGTTCGCGCTTACCCAGCAGGATGCCCTGCCCGACACGGTGCTGCTGTACAACGGCGGCGCGCATCTTTCCTGCGAGGGCTCCCCGGTTCTCGATGACCTGAAGGCCCTTGCCCAGGCGGGTACTGAAATCCTTACGTGCGGCACGTGCCTGAAGCATTATGGCATCGAGGACAAGCTGGCTGTGGGCGAGGTTACGAACATGTACGTCATCGTGCAGAAGCAGCTCGAGGCGGGCGTCGTCGTTCGTCCGTAACGTGGTGCAACTGTGATCTATTTCGATAACGCGGCTACCACCATGCAGAAACCGCCCGAGGTTGCTCGGGCGGTTGCCCAGGCTATCAACCAGTTTGGTGGCGTGGGGCGTGGCGCTCATGATGCCGCGCTTTCCGCCGACATGGCGGTCTATATTGCCCGCAAGCGCATTGCCCAGCTGCTGGGCGCCCCCAGTGCCAAGCACGTGGCGTTTATGCTCAACGTCACCGAGGCGCTCAATGCGGTCATCTCGGGTCTGCTGCGCGCGGGCGATCATGCGGTAACCACGGCGCCTTCGCATAACTCTGTGCTGCGCCCGCTCTACCGCAAGCAAGACGAGGAGGGCGTGGGCCTGTCCATTTTGCCCGTTGCGCCTGATGGTTCCATCTCGTACGACGAGTTCGATGCGCTGTTCACTCCGCAGACTAAGCTTGCGGTGGTAACGCATGCCAGCAATCTTACGGGCGATGTGTACGACATTGCCCGCATGGCGCGCATTGCGCATGAGCACGGCGCGCTCATCTGCGTCGATGCTGCCCAGACGGCGGGCGCATATCCTTTGAGCATGGCAGAATGCGGCATCGACATCCTAGCCTTCACGGGGCATAAGGGCCTTATGGGGCCGCAGGGTACGGGTGGCCTGTGCCTGGCGGAGGGCATCGACCTTCCGCATTACAACGTGGGTGGCAGCGGTACGCATAGCTATGATCGCCAGCATCCGCTGTTTCTGCCCGAGCGCTTAGAGGCGGGAACGCTCAACGCGCATGGTATCGCGGGGCTTTCCGAGGGCGTTGCCTTTATCCAGAATGTGGGCGTCGGTGCGGTATGCGCACATGAAAAGTCGCTTGCCCAACGGTTCGCGCAGGCTGCGCGTTCCATTCCCGGGGTGCGTCTGTACGGTGGCGGCGCCGCCGATTCCGTGGGCATCGTTGCCCTGAACGTTGCCGATGTCGACTCGTCGGTCGTATCCGACGTGCTTTCCCGCGATTTCGGCATTTGCACGCGTCCGGGTGCCCATTGCGCTCCCCTCATGCACGAGGCCCTGGGTACCAGCGAGCAGGGCGCGGTGCGGTTCAGTTTCGGATATTTCAATACGGAAGCGGAAGTCGACGAGGGCATTCAGGCATTGCGCCAGATTGCCGCCTCGATCGCCTAGCATTCCGCTGCAAGAGTAGGTGAATTGCATGCCTGTTGCGCAGAAGCGCCAGAAGACTCCCAAGGTCGTTATCACGTTCGCATCCACGGGCGATGCCATGGCAGCCGAGGATGCTGCGCGCACGTATGGCCTGCCTGGTCGCATGATTCCGGTTCCCAGCGAGATTTCCGCAGGTTGCGGGCTTTCGTGGGCTGCCGCCGTGGCCGATGAGGAAGCGTTGCTCGCGGGCATTGCCGAATATGGCGTGGCCCACGAGGGCGTGTTCCACGTAGATTTGTATTAGGAGATCCATGTACGCAATTGGCATTGACATTGGCAGTACTGCGGCCAAGGCGGCCGTGCTGCAAGATGGCGCGTTGGCCTATACCGTGGTGGAGCCCACGGGCTTTTCCAGCGTGGAAGCATCGGAGCGGCTTTCGGCGCGTCTAGCCGAAGCGGGGTTTCCCACAGACGGCGCGGCTTCGGTGGTATCCACCGGGTATGGCCGCGTTGCCGTGCCGTACGCAAGCAAGAACGTAACCGAAATCACCTGCCATGGTAGGGGAGCGTCGTTCCTCTTTGGCGGAAACGGCCTGGTAATCGATGTGGGTGGCCAGGACACGAAGGTTATTTCGCTGGTGGATGGCAAGGTTCGCAAGTTCCTCATGAACGACAAGTGCGCCGCCGGCACGGGCAAGTTCCTGGAAATCATGGCCGATCGCATGGGCGTCAGCCAGGAGGAGATGGCCAACCTTGCCCGCGCGGGTCAGCCCACGCCCATTTCCAGCATGTGCACCGTCTTCGCGGAAAGTGAGGTCATCAGCCTCATTGGCAAGGGCGAACCGCGCGAGAACATCGCCAATGGCGTCATCGAATCGGTTTGCTCGCGCGTTGCCACGCTGGCGGGCGGCATGGCGGGGCAAGATTGCTATCTTACGGGCGGCTTGTGCGAAAACGCTTACGTGGTCGAACGCTTGTCGTCGCATCTTTCGCGTTCGGTTTCCACGTGTCCCGAAGCGCGATTCGCGGGTGCCATTGGGGCGGCACTGTCGTAAGCGCTGCTGGGCGCCGTGCGTGGTCATTTGCTCTCGTCTCGAGTACAATCATGCGCGTGTTATTTAACGGGAAGGATCGTTCATGGTGGAAAAGGATAAGAAGAGCGCGCTCGCGCTCGTTCCGTTCCTGACGTTTATCGTCATTTATCTGGGGGCGGGGATTATCCTGCAGGCGCAGGGCGTCGAGATGGCGTTTTACCAGTTTCCTGCGGTTACCGCCGTGTTCGTGGCGGCCATCGTCGCCTTTATCCTGTTCCATCGCCATGGCATTCACGAGAACTTTGCCACGTTTGCACGTGGCGCGGGTAGCGAAGACATCATGACCATGCTCATGATCTTCCTGCTTGCGGGCGCGTTTTCCGAAGTAGCGGGGGCCATGGGAGGCATCGAATCCACGGTCAACCTGTGCGTTTCGTTCTTGCCTCCGGCGTGGCTCGTCGTGGGCATGTTCGTGATTTCGGCATTCCTCTCCACGGCAACGGGCACCTCTATGGGCACGCTCGGCGCACTCGTGCCCATTGCCCTGGGCATTGCGAATGCCGCTGGTCTCGACCTTCCCATCGTGGTTGCCTCGTGCATTGGCGGTGCTATGTTCGGCGACAACCTGTCCATGATTTCCGACACCACCATCGCCTCCACGCGCACGCAGGGCGTAGAGCTGAAGGACAAGTTCCGCGCGAACTTCTTCTGTGCGCTGCCCGCAGCGGTGCTCACCATCGTTCTCATGCTCGTTTTTGCGCCTATCGCCGCTACGGGTGCGGCAGAAGTTGGCAGCTACGATTTGCTGAAGGTGCTGCCCTATGTGCTGGTTCTGGTGCTCGCCCTGGTGGGGCTGAACGTGTTTCTGGTGCTCGTTTCGGGCATCGCCGTGGCTGGCGTCATTGGCATTGCGTATGGCGACCTTACCGTTTTGTCCTTCTCCACCGAGATCTGGCTGGGCTTCCAGAACATGATCGAGGTGTTTATCCTCTCCATCTTCATTGGTGGCATTGCCGAGCTCACCAAGGAACATGGAGGCCTGAACTGGCTTATCGACAAGATTGGTGGGGCCTTGCGCGGCAAGCGCTCGGCGCAGGTGGGGCTGTGCGCCCTGGCCGGTCTTACCGATGCCGCAACCGCCAACAACACCATCGCCATTCTGGTGGATGGCGATGTGGCGCGCGATATCAGCCAGAAGTATCGTATCGACCCGCGCCGTACCGCATCCATTCTGGACACCTTTACGTGCATCGTGCAGGGGCTCATTCCCTATGGTGCGCAGTTCCTGCTCGTGGTAAGCCTTACGGGTGGTGCGGTGAACATCCTCGATGTGATCCCCTACAACTTCTACCTGTTCCTGCTCGCCATCTTCACGTTGCTTTCCATCTTCATTCCCGCGTACGAGAAGCTTACGCTGAAGGGCGAATGGGATTGGGAGGCAGGCAAGCCCGCAGGGGAATAGCCTGTGGCTTCCTAACGAAGGAAGATCATTCCAGCCGGGCCGGCCATGACCTCGCCAATGCGCGCGGCATGACGGCCCGTTTCATTGAAGAAGGCTTCGTCGAATGTATCGGCTTCTTCGGGGGCTACGGATACGAGCAGGCCACCCGAGGTCTGCGGGTCGCATAGGACGCCCATGCGGTTGTCGAATTCGATTTCGTCGAGCGTGCCGCGCTTTACGAATGGTTCCGCCCAGCGCACGATGTTGAACGTCTTGCCGGGGCGGCAGTAATCGCTCGAGTGCTTGTACACGTTGTTGAACAGGGGAATGCTCTCCCAATTCAGGCATGCGGAAACGCCGCTGGGCTCCAGCATCTCGTGCAGATGGCCCGCCAGGCCGAAACCGGTGATGTCGGTGGCGGCATGTGGATGTATGGCGCGCATGGCTGCGGCGCCCGCCTTGTTCAGTTCCATCATCGACTCGATGACGGGCCGCATGGTTTCGTCGGTTTCGCGACCCACGCGAAACGCCGCGTTCATAATGCCCGTGCCGATGGTCTTCGTGTAGAACAGCACGTCGCCTTCCTGGGCTCCCGCATTGCGAATGATGCGATCGGGGTGCACCGTGCCAAAGACCGATAGGCCGTACTTGGGCTCGTCGTCGTCGATGGAGTGCCCGCCCACGGTGAACGCGCCGGCTTCGCGAACCTTGTCGCTGCCTCCGCGCATGACTTCGGCCACCACATCGGTTCCCAGGGAAACGGGGAAGGCCAGGATGTTTAGCGCGGTAAGCGGCGTGGCGCCCATAGCAAACACGTCGGAAAGCGCGTTGGCTGCGGCGATGGCCCCGAATTCGTACGGGTCGTCGACTACGGGCGTAAAGAAGTCGAGCGTGAGCACGGCGGCCGTGTCATCGTTGATTTTGTACACGGCTGCATCGTCGCTCGTGTCGAAGCCCAGTAGCAGGTCGGGCGAGACGGCGGGTGCAATCTTTTCCATTATCGTTTGGAGGTCTCCCGGACTCCATTTCGCGGCTCAACCGCCCTTTTGCGTGAGCTTGGTAAGCCTGATGCGCTCGCCTTCTTTGAATGCGGGTTGGGGGATGCTGCAGCTTGCGAACTGTTCCATGGGACACCTCCTTTCGTCGGGCATGAGTATAGCCTACGGCTCGCGCAAAGGATATGTGGGAATCGCTCCTAAACTGTGATATCACGGTTTCATCTTCGCTAATTGAGGTACAATCATCCCGCCGTAACGGAGATGGATGGGTCCTGGTGGGCCCCGCGGCCTTCAAAGCCGTTGTGAGGCACGCAGAATGTCTCGGGTGTGTTCGATTCGCACACGTCTCCGCCATTTTCTTTTCTTTCCCCTCAACTTTGCGTAGTACTACCATTGGTGTACCTTGGTGTCGTAGATGTTACGGAGCTGCCCTTACGTCCTGGTGAAGGGGCGGTGGTGGTATGGTCTCAATAGGAAATCAGTAGTTGTGGTCAACCGTGGATAGGATGGCTTATCGTGAGTAACGAACAGTACAACCAGAATCCTGGTGCGCCGGTTCCTCCTGCAAGCGCGAATTCCCAGCCTCAGTCTGGGTATGCGCAGCCCGTGCAGCCGCAGCCGAGCCAGCAGGCTCCGCAGCAGCCGGCTCCGGCAGCGTATCAGAGCGGCTTCCAGGCGGGGCAATCGTCGTACCAGCAGCCCAGCGCTCAGCCCGCTTCCGCCCAGCCCTATGGCGCGCAGCAGGCTCAGCAAACGGCGCGCCAGCCCTTCGCGGCAGCGCAGCCGCAGCAGGGCTACCAGCGGCCCGCGGCGCAACAGTCGTCCGTTCAGTCGCACGTGGGCAATCAGAAAACAGGCGGAGGGCGTACCTTTGGAGTTGCGTTTGCGGGGGCTGCATGCGCATGTGCCGTGGCCGCCCTCTGCTTGTTCGGGTACAACGCCGTAACGGGTGGTTCCGTGGGCAGCACCACGGTAACGCTGGGCTCCACGTCCAGCTCCACCATTTCGGCTTCCGACGACGATGCCACCTTGGCCGAAGCAGTTGCCGAAAAGGTGCTGCCTTCGATCGTGGCCATCGACGTCTATACCGACACGTCGGGCATGGGCAGCCTGCTAGGCTCGTCCTCTTCCAGTTCTTCGCTCACCCAGTCTTCGCTGGGTAGCGGCGTAATCATCTCCACCGATGGCTACATCCTTACCAACTATCACGTCATCGAGTCGTCCGACGCCCTGAAGGTCACGGCCAACGGCCAGGAATACGATGCCACGGTCGTGGGCTACGATTCCACCACCGACCTGGCCGTTATCAAGATCGACGCAACCGACCTCACCGCCATCGAGATTGGCGATTCCTCTTCGCTGAAGGAAGGCCAGTGGGTTATGACGGCTGGCAGCCCGTTCGGTCTGGAGCAGTCGGTGGCAACGGGCATCGTTTCGGCCACCAATCGCACCATCACCGTGAGCAATTCCGATAGCTCGTATTCGGGCACGTCTTCGTCTACCGTTTACACGAACATGATCCAGACCGACGCGGCCATTAACCCCGGCAATTCCGGTGGTGCCTTGGTCGACGAGAATGGTGCTCTCATCGGCATCAATTCCGTGATCGAGTCGTATTCGGGCAACTACTCGGGCGTGGGTTTCGCCATTCCCGTGAACGACGCCATGAACATTGCCTCCCAGATCATCGAGGGCAAGACGCCCACGCATGCCTATCTGGGCGTAGCCCCCGTTTCCGTCACCAGTACGCTGAACCAGCGCTACAAGCTGGGTACCGATTCCGGCGCGTACGTTAACTCGGTGGTGTCGGGCGGTGCCGCGTCTAATGCGGGCATCCAGGAGGGCGACATCATCACCAAGGTGGGTGACACAGCGGTAACCGATTCCTCTACCCTCATTGCCGCCGTGCGTTCGCATAATCCCGGCGATACCGTAACCGTTACGTTCCTGCGCGACGGTAACGAGCAGACGGTAGAGGTCACGCTTGGCTCCGACGAGGCCACCAGCCTCTCTAGCAGCAGTTCTTCCAAGAACGGCTATGGCTGGGGGCAGAGCAGCAGCGATACTTCCTCTTCGGGGGAGGGCAGCGTGGCGGCATAGCGTCATAAGCTCTTTGCGTGAAAACGGGGAAAAGGCCGCGGAACATGCGGCCTTTTCTTTTGGTTCACGGTAAGATAGGGCAAATCGAATGAGAAGGGTGAGTGAGCCAATGTCCGATTACAAGTACAATCGCGTCCTGCTGAAGCTTTCCGGCGAGGCCCTGATGGGCGATACGGGTTACGGTATTGACCCGAAGGTCGTCGAAGAGCTAGCCGAGCAGATCAAGCAGATTGTCGACGACGGCATCGAAGTGGCCGTTACCGTCGGCGGTGGAAACATCTTCCGCGGTCTGGCTGGTTCCGCCGAGGGCATGGACCGCTCTCAGGCCGACTACATCGGCATGCTTGCCACCTGCATGAACGCGCTTGCCCTACAAGACGGCTTCGAGCGCGCGGGCATTCAGTGCCGCGTCATGAGCGCCATCGAGATGCGCCAGGTTGCCGAACCGTACATCCGTCGTCGCGCCATTCGCCACCTGGAAAAAGGCCGCGTCGTCATCTTCGCCGCTGGCACGGGCAACCCGTACTTCACCACCGACACCACGGCCGCCCTGCGCGCGCTGGAAATTGGTGCCGAATGCCTTATGAAGGCCACGAAGGTCGACGGCATCTACGACGCCGACCCGAAGACGAATCCCGATGCGAAGCGCTTCGACCACATTTCCTACCTCGACGTCATTTCCAAGGAACTGCACGTTATGGACACCACGGCCACCTCGCTGTGCATGGATAACGCCATGCCCATGCTGGTGTTCGACCTTACGGTTCCCGGCAACATCGCTCGCGTTCTGAAAGGCGAAAACGTCGGCACGACGGTAAGCTAACGTGTAAAATACTAGCTAGTGATTATCGGTACAGGCGGGCAAGGCGGGGGCCTTGTCACCGCTGTTCTTGAAGGGATACTCATGGTAGAAGACATCATGCAAAGCGCCGAGGAGCGCATGAACAAGGCAATCGACTCCCTGGAAAATGCGTTCGGCAACGTCCGCACGGGCCGTGCCAACGCTATGGTGCTCGATCGCGTTCGCGTGAACTATTACGGCGTTCCCACGCCCGTCAACCAGATGGCTGCCATCAAGACGCCCGACGCCCACATGCTCGTCATCGAACCGTGGGACAAGGGCACCCTGGGTGGCATCGAGAAGGCCATTGCCGAAAGTAACATCGGCATTACCCCCAACAACGACGGTTCTTGCATTCGCCTGGCGTTCCCCCAGCTCACGGAAGAGCGTCGTCTGGAGCTCGTGAAGGACTGCAAGACGTACGCCGAAGAAGCGCGCGTTGCCATCCGCAACGCCCGTCGCGATGCCAACGCCGCCGTGGAAGCCGAAGTGAAGAACGAGGGTCTTCCCGAGGACGAGCAGCGTCGTGCCGAAGCTGCCATCCAGAAGCTCACCGACTCCTACGTGGCGAAGGTCGAAGAGCACTTCAAGAAGAAGGAAGCCGAGGTCATGGCTATCTAGCCGTGCATGGTGCATTCCTTGAATAAAGAATTCAGCGAAATATTCCCCGATATCCCGGCCGATATCGACGCTTCCGGCTTCGATGAGGCGCGCGTGCCCCAGCATGTTGCCGTCATCATGGACGGCAACGGCCGTTGGGCGAAGAAGCGCATGCTCAACAGGCTCAATGGCCATAAGGCTGGTATCGAGGCCGTGCGCGAGACCATTCGCTGCGCGTCCGATATCGGGGTTCGCTACCTTACCATCTACTCGTTTTCCACGGAAAACTGGAAGCGCCCCCAAGACGAAGTCGTGGGGCTCATGAACCTGTTCGCGAAGACGATGCTTGCCGAGGTCGATGGGCTCGACGAGGAAAACGTGCGCGTCATGACCATTGGCGATACCACGGCCCTGCCCGAGGACACGCAGCGCGCCTTTGCCGCGGCATGGGGGCAAACGAAGGATAACACGGGCATGACGCTCGTGGTGGCCGTGAACTATGGCTCGCGCGCCGAAATCACCAGCGCGGTTCAGTCGGTCGTGAACGAGGCCCTGGCCCAGCAGGAAGCCGGCCTGGAAGTTGCCGCCGTCACCCCCGAGGCCATTGCATCCCATCTGCATACCGCTTCCATCCCCGATCCCGATTTGGTCATTCGAACCAGCGGCGAAATGCGCCTCTCGAATTTTCTGCTTTGGCAGATTGCCTATTCTGAGTTCTATTGCACGCCTGTGCTGTGGCCCGATTTCAATCGCTACGACTTCCTTCGCGCGATTTTGAACTTCCAGGGTCGTGCCCGCAGGTACGGGGGAGTGTAGCGTGTCGAGTAACTCGTTCGAGGCCGAAGAGCAGACGCGTGGGCAGCGTGCGCGGCGTGCAGTGAGCAATGCTCCGCACAAGGCCAAGCAGGTTGCCTACGAGAAGACGCCCGATCGCTTCAAGAACGCTACCAGCCTGCAGGTGCGCTTCCGCACGGGCTTGGTGTACGTGCTCGTTTCCATTCTCGCCGTGCTGGCAACCGACATCACCACGGTGGTGTACCTGTCGCTTGTGTCGGGCATTTGCGCAGGCGAGTTCTATTACATGATGCGCGCCGATGCGAAGCTTCCCAACGAGACCATTGGCGTGGTGGGTGCCGTGGCGTACCCCGTTGCCATGTGGCTCTGGGGTCTCACGGGCATTGCCCTGGTTGCCGTGTTGCACATGATGGCCCTGTTCATCTGGTACGTGTACTGGATGCGCGCCCGTGTGGGCGACGTTGCCATCAGCTTCTTCGGTGCTGGCTATACGGGCATGCTGCTTTCCAGCCTCATTCTTCTGCGTCATTCCGTCCCCGAACCCTGGGGTGGCGTCATTCTGCTCGTGGTGTTCTGCAGCATCTGGTTCAACGATGCTGCCGCGTATCTGTTTGGCAGCAAGTTTGGCAAGCACAAGCTCGCGCCACGCACTAGCCCCAAGAAGAGCTGGGAAGGCCTTATCGCCGGCCTAGTGGTATCGGGCGGCGTGTGGTGCGTTATGTCATTCATTCCGGGCGTCACCATGCCCATTCCCATGGCCATTTTGTTTGGCGTGCTGTGCGGTGGTGCCGGCGTGGTGGGCGACCTTGCCGAAAGCCGTATCAAGCGCAATGTGGGCGTGAAAGATTCCGGCACTATCATGCCTGGTCACGGTGGTCTGCTCGACCGATGCGATTCGTTGTTCTTCGCTTCGGTGGCAGCGTATATCTTGCTTCTTATTGGAGGTTGCATTCCCTATGTCGCAGTGTAAGCGTATTGCCGTTCTTGGTTCTACCGGCTCCATTGGCGTTCAAACGCTCGATGTGGCAAGGCAGCACGCTAGCGAACTGCAGGTCGTCGCTCTTGCGTGCGGCAGGCGCGTCGATACCATGATCGAACAGGCGCGCGCATGCGGTGCCACGTATGTGGCATGTGGTCTGGAAGAAGCTCCCGAAGTTACCGCCGACCTTACTGGTCTCGACTATGCGGTGGGCATGGACGCGGTTGTCTCCCTGGTTCGCTTGCCCGAAGTCGATATTGTGGTGAACGCCCTGGTGGGTGCAGCTGGCTTGCGTGCGAGCTATGAAACGCTGCGTGCGGGCAAGGTGCTTGCGTTGGCGAACAAGGAATCCCTGGTGGTTGGCGGCGACCTGATCATGCCGCTTGCCGCGCAGGTCGACGCCCAGCGTCGCGCGAGCGGCGTTGCCCCTGCTGTGGGCCCTGCGGGCGCCCTTATGCCCATCGATAGCGAGCACGGGGCCATCTACCAGTGTCTGTTGGGCGAAGAGCGCAAGGAAGTCAGCTGCCTGTGGGTGACGGCGTCTGGTGGCCCGTTCCGCGGCCGTACGCGCAGCGAGCTTTCCGACATTACGCCTGCGCAGGCCCTCGCGCATCCTACGTGGAACATGGGCCCGAAGATCACCATCGACAGCAGCACGCTCATGAACAAGGGCCTCGAGGTTATCGAGGCGCATCATCTGTTCAACATGCCCTACGACCGCATCAAGGTGGTCGTGCAGCCGCAGAGCGCCATTCATTCCATGGTGGAGTTCACCGATGGCAGCGTGAAGGCGCATCTGGGCACCACCGATATGCGCATTCCCATTCAGTTTGCGCTTAGCTACCCCAAGCGCTGGGAGGCTCCCGTAGAGCCGCTCGATTTTACGAAGCTGGGAAGCTTGGAGTTCTATCCGGCCGATACCAAGACGTTCCGCTGCCTTGAACTTGCCCGCATGGCAGGTACGGCGGGTGGCACGCTTCCGTGTGCCATGAACGCAGCCAACGAAGTTGCCGTTGCGTCGTTCTTGGCAGGGGAGTGCAGCTACCTGGGCATTGCCGAAACGGTCGAGCGCGTTATGGATGCGCATGTGAATGCTGCCGTGGAAAGCCTGGAACAGCTCGCGGCCGTAGACGCCGCGTCGCGCGAAGCAGCTCGCGGGTTTATTGCCGTGCAGTAGTTCTTGCCAGCTGCCGTTGGCCTTGCTGTTTGGGCCGCTAGATTCTCGTCGCGGATGTATCGGTGCGGAAAATGCCACTTACGTTTTTCTGGAAAAACGTGCCATTTGGCATGATTTGCAGGCTGAATATCGCCTGAGTCTTTTGTGAACTGGGAAAACGTTCATGCGCTTGCATTGGCCTCGTCGTTTTTCCGGAAAAACGAGACGGCAGATTCTCGTTGCCGTGGCGTCCCTTGCATCGATTTCATTCCTTGATATTTGTTCATCTTTGCGTTTTCGCATTCTCTTGCGCGCGGGAACGGGTATCGTGACTGAATGAGATTGGATTAGTTTCGGGGGAGTTTCATGTCTCGTTCGTGGTCTCGGGGTAAGGGGTTTGGTGTTCAGGGCCGCCTGATTCTTCATCTTGCCATCGTTGTAGTCGTCCTTTCCTCTGCTGGCATGGCGATTGCGTTCCAGCAGAGCCGAAGCCAGGCCTACGATTCCGCCACGGAAAAGGCAACTGCTCTTGCCGACCAGATGGAGGCCGTTTGGGATTACGTGGAGACGCATCAAGACGCCATCTCTGCCGATGCATCTCAAGGGTCTTCCTCCAGTGGCTATATATGCATCATCTCGGTTAAATCGGTTGCTGCGAATTTCAGTGATGTCTCTACGAGCTCGATTCGTTATACGTCGCTGCGTCCCCGCAATGTTCTTGACGAGCCAGATTCGTTTGAGCGCGAGGCAATGGAGCAATTTAAAGCCAATCCTCTTCTTACGTCATATGGCGCCATTGATTCTTCCACGGGCGATGAGCTGTATCGCTATATGAGACCCGTGCGCATCGACCAGTCGTGCCTGTCATGCCATGGAGGGCCGGAAGGCGAGCGCGATGCGCTTGGCTACGCGAAGGAAGGGTATGCAATTGGTGACCTGGCAGGCGCCTTGAGCATTAGCGAATCCATGGACGTCTACTACGGGGAGTCGGAGGGGCAGTTTGCCAGCTGGCTCGTCATCTCGTTTGCTTGCCTGATCGTGGCAGTTGTGGCCATGTTTGCAATAGTGAAAAAAGTCGTGCTGAAGCCCGTATCTGCCATGTCGAAGGCGACGAAGCGATTTTCCGAAGGCGAGACGTCATATCGCGTCGAAGTGCCGCGGCGCAACGATGAGGTGGCTTCCCTTGCTCGCGATTTCAATGGGATGGCGGATGAAATCGAAGATCTCTATTCCGGTTTGGAAAAGCGCGTTGAGGAGCGCACGGTTGAATTGGAGCGCATAAACGCAACCCTTTCCGACGCTCTTGCTGCCGAACGGGAAGATAAAACGCGAGCCTTGGAACGGCTTAAGGCGGAGCGAGAGGAAATGTCTCGTCGGGTGTTCGAGCCGTTCAGCGTTGGCGATTTCGTTTTCGATCGCGCCAAGTACGCGGTGAGCAAGCGTGGGCAGGCAGTGCCCCTAACGCCCAAGGAGTTCAGTATCGTATTTGCGCTTGCCTCACGCGCAGGCGAGGTCGTTTCTCAGCAGGAATTGGTGCGAGAAGCGTGGGGCGAGGAGTATAGCGTCGAAATGGTGGGCCTTGCAGTGTACGTGCGGCGCATACGCAAGAAAATCGAAGATGACCCCGCTCATCCAACGGTGATACTCACTATCTGGGGCGAGGGCTACACGTTCGCCGTACATGATTAACAAGTGTCAAGCTTTCTCAATCTCCTGTTTATGGCTTCGTTTCGAGGTGGGGGATAGGGTTGTTTCGGTTGGCTCCGGGGTGGACGATGTGCGGGGTTCGCTATCCATCGGAGTCGAGGGTGCCTTAGGAGAAGGGAGATAAAATGCACATGAGCAGAAAGAGCATCTCTGTCGGCGTCTTGGCCCTTATCGCCGTTTTAGCGTTGGCTCTGTTTGTGGCTGGGTGCGGCAATGGGCCGCGTTCGCGTTCAACGAGTGCCGGAACGGATTCTGCAAGCGAAATGAAAACAATGGCGGAGTACGCTGAGGAATTTCCTCTCGAATACCAGTCGAGCCAGCAGACGCGTGTCAATGCAAAGGGCTTCACCATTGGTCATACTGTTTCGAACTTGCGGGATATTTGCGAGCGGCCCGTTATGCGCGATGCGAACGGGGACATCGAATGGAATGCCGATGGAACCATGAGTGTGTTTACGAGTGAATACGATGAGGAGACGGGCCAGTATATCGTGCCCGAACTATCCGACGACCAGCTTGAGAAGTTGAACCTGAAGTCCGGATGCATTTCCTGCAAGAGTTCCAAGTTTAATGAAATCTATGCTCAGCAGGGTGCCGCTGCATACGGAAATGTGTACAACGGGGAAGCGCGTAGCATAGTCAATGACGAGTACTGGGATTGCGCTATGTGTCACAATGGCACGCCTTCTGCCGCCACGGTATCGCCTCAGCTTGTGTATTTTCAGGCGCTGGGCGAGGGGCTTGCCGACAAGCTCGACCCTAAGATGGCGGTATGCGCGCAATGCCATAACAGCTACGATTACCGAAGCAGCATCAAGACCGAAGAAGATTTGGAAACGTTCAAGCCGTATCGCTACGGCAATGATGTGGACGCCGTTTTCAAGAGCGCCTATGAGGATGGCGTTAACTTTGCCGAGAACGATCTTGGCCTTCCGGAGAGCTATGTGGTGCATGCCAATATCGAAGGGTACATGGGCACGACGCATTACCAGATGGGCGTAACGTGCGTAGACTGCCATATGCCCAAGACGACGGATGAGGAAACAGGCAAGTCGTATCGTAGCCATTTCAGCGCAAACAGTCCGCTTGAGAGCGAGGACTCTCTTAATTACTGCCTAACGTGCCACAAGAGCCAGGGCATCGAGAGCACGGAGGCTATGGTCGATTTTGTGCGCGCCAAGGAAAGCGCCTTCGCGTCTGATTTGGATACGCTTAAGGCGGATATCGATAGCTATGGAACCGACCTTTCGAATGCCATCGCCTCGGGGTCTATGAGCGAGGATGCCATTGCCCAGGCGAAGGAGGATTACGCACGAGCAACGTGGTATTACCAGGTAATGATCACGGGGCCGTATGAAAGTGCTGGCAGCCAGATTGCCATGGTCGATTCCAGTGGGCTGCTTGCAAAGGCTCATGCTTCTATCGATGAAGGTAGGGGTTTAATCTAGAACGTTGGCGGCTTTCCCGCAAAGCCGTAGAGGCGTCTGCCTTTGTTGCATACCCCAAACGAAAGGACCCCCGATGCTATCGCGTCGGGGGTCCTTCTGCGTTAGTGATTATCGTTACGCTACGGCAGGATGAAGCTCAGAATGCCGGACTGCAGGAACACCAGGCAGCAGAGCACTACCAGGAAGCCCACGCTCCAGGGCAGAACGCTCTTCATGATGTCGGCTTCGTGCTCGTT
This sequence comes from Denitrobacterium detoxificans, assembly GCF_015062615.1. Lineage (GTDB taxonomy): Bacteria > Actinomycetota > Coriobacteriia > Coriobacteriales > Eggerthellaceae > Denitrobacterium > Denitrobacterium detoxificans_A. The sequence goes on along the minus strand of NZ_SUUH01000001.1, from coordinate 567,367 downwards.
GGTGGCAACGGCGGCGATGGCCAGCGACTGCGGGCTGATCATCTTGCCCACGACGCCGCCCATGGTGTTGGCAGCTAGGAACAGGTCGGGCGTAACGTTCGCCAGAGCCGGGTTCGCCTGGGCTGCAGAGTACTGCAGGCTCGAGAACAGGGCGTTTGCGCTCGTATCGCTGCCCGTAACGGCGGTGCCAACCCAGCCGAGCAGGGGAGAGATGAACGCGAACGCGGGGCCTGCGCCTGCCAGGAACTCGCCGATGCTGATGGTCTGGCCGCTGAAGTTCATCACGTAAGCCAGGGACAGAACCAGCACGATGGTAAGGGCGGAGAAGCGCATGCGATAGCACGTCTTGCCCAGTTCCTGCACGGCTGCGCCCATCGACATCTGGTAGCGGCCCTTTTCGTTGAAGATCGTGTAGATGAGAGCCGAAATCATGCCAGCAACGAGCAGCATGGTGCCGGGCGTGGAGAGCAGGTTGAGAGTGAACGTGGTGCCCGGGTCCTTGCCGGCAGCGGAAAGGATGGTGCCACCCGAAATGACGGGCCAGGCGATCTTGATGTCGGTGGAGGAGAGCAGCGAGGGAATGCCCAGCTTGCAGATGCCGAACACCAGCACGACTACGATGTAGGGAACGAGCGCCATAAAGATGCGCGTGCCGTTCAGCTCGTTGGCGGTGTCTGCCGTTACGGGCGGCAGGCCGAAGTCCTTGCGCACCTCTTCGACGCCACGGGGCTTCCAGAAGCGCATGAACGCCACGAGCGCGGCCATGGACACGAGTGCGGCCACGACGTCGGTGAGCTCGTAGGCGAAGTGGTTGGAGCACCACCACTGCGTGATGGCGAAGGAGCCACCCACGACCATGGCGGGAACCCAGCATTCGCGAGCGCCGCGCTTGCCGTCGAGGATGATGACGAGCAGCAGCGGTACGAACAGTGCGAACAGGGGAGCCTGGTAGCCTACGATGGCGGCAACGTGTTGGGCGGTAGCGCTTGCAACGGAAGCATCGCCGCCGGCGACCATGTTGCCAGCCGTGGTGATGGGCGTTGCCACGGCGCCGTACGCAACGGGAGCCGTGTTGGCTAGCATGACGGCCAGGGCGGCACGCTTGGGCTTTACGCCCAGGGCCAGAATCATGGTTGCCGTAATGGCGATGGGGGCGCCGAAGCCAGCCAGGGCTTCCAGCAGGCCGCCAAAGCTGAAGGCAATGAGCATGGCCTGGATGCGGATGTCGCCGCCGCCAACCTTGTCGAAGAACCTGCGCAGGTCCTCGCTGCGGCCCGAGCGGACCGTAACCTCGTAGAACCAAACGGCAAGAAGAATGATGTATACGATGGGGAATGCGCCGAACGCAGCACCTTGCGTTGCGGAGATGAGAGCGTATCCAACGGGCATCTGGAATGCCACGACGGCTACGATGAGCGCGGCGACCAATGCCACGGCGGCCGAGATGTGCGCCTTTGCCTTCACGCCAATGAGCATGACGAAGAACGTGAGCAGGGGCACGCAGGCTACGAGGGCGGAAAGCCCCAGATTGCCTGCAACCGGATCGGTTAACGCTTGAAACATAAACTAACTTTCTCGAAAACTGCACTGCCACGCGCAGCAGAGGGGGCGTTGCGCGTGGGGTAATACTATCGTTAGCCCTTTTTTGCAACCCACTCTTTGCGGCCAGCGGTGGAAATCGTCCGATGTGCGTTACCACACATTTCCAGTTCTGTGTAAAGAATCTGGAGAGTGGAGGAATTATGTCGCTATTCGGAGAGTAAGGAAGTCGCATTACCTGCATAGGAAATGGGCGCCTGTGGGCTTGTGAAAAGCATGGATTACGCCCTCCGCGACCTATTCAATTTGTCCGCATATCATGCTCTATCAGAAGTGAAAATAATATCTATCTGGGTAATCGATAGTAGCACCCTTCGTGCTACCCCCGTTCGGGGGCGCGCGTGCGAAAAATAATACCGTTGATGCGATTCCCCTTCCCGTAACCATGCCGTATAAATCCTTTCGACACTTTTGGGCGCACTGTGCCGTGGTGCGCTTTGAGTGGAAAGAGAAGGTAAGACGAGAAGAAGCAAAGGAAGGGAAAGCATGGATCTAACGAGACGTAGCTTTTTCAAGGCCTCTGCGCTGGCGCTAGCCGGCTCCATGGCCTATGAGCTCTCGTCAGCTTCCGAAGCATTCGCCATGGATGCCGACGATAGCTGGAAACTCGTGAACACCGAGGAATACACCAACATCTGCTGCTATTGCTCTGGCGGCTGCGGTGTCATCTGCTCGGTTCGCGACGGCGAGCTCATCAACATCGAGGGTGACCCCGATCACGTCATCAACGAAGGTGGCCTGTGCCCGAAGGGCGCGACCATGTTCCAGCTCATCAAGGTCGTTGACGACAAGACCGGCGAGATCATCCCGAACCCCAACCGCGTGTACAAGCCGATGGTGCGCCGCCCGTACTCCACGGAGTGGGAAGAGATCACCTGGGAGCAGGCAATCGACGAGATTTGCCGCCACGTGAAGGATACGCGTGACCAGTACTTCATCGAGAAGGATGAAGACGGCAAGACGGTCAACCGTCTGGAGGCCATTGGCCACCTGGGCGGCTCTCAGCAGAATTCCGAGGAAGAATACCTCATCCTGAAGTTCATGCGTTCGCTTGGCCTGGTGGCGGTTGATAACCAGGCTCGAGTTTGACACAGCTCTACGGTTGCCGGTCTGGCACCTTCATTCGGCCGTGGCTCCATGACGAGTCACTGGGAAGACTTTGCTAACGCTGATGTCATCCTCACCTGCGGTTCCAACAACGCAGAGAATCATCCCGTTTCCATGAAATGGGTCAATCGCGCCCTCGATGCTGGCGCGAAGTGGATCGTCGTCGACCCGCGCTACACGCGTTCGGCCGCCCTTTCCGACTTGTACTGCCCCATCCGCTCCGGTACGGACATCGCCTTCTACGGCGGCATGATCAACTACATCCTGGAGCATGACAAGTGGCAGCACGAGTACTGCCTCAACTACACCAACATCTCTTACCTGATCAATCCCGACTTTAGCTTTGACCCCACCACGGGCGAGTTCACGGGCTGGGATGAGTCCTCGAAATCCTACGTCACCACCACGTGGGGCTATCAGACGGATTCCGAGACCGAATGGGACACCTCCGAGACCGGCACCTACAGCTGGGTTTCGAAGGACGGCGTGCCCCACTTCGACACTCCCACGCTGAAGACCCCCAAGAAGGACCCCACGCTGCAGGATCCCAACTGCGTGTACCAGGTGATGAAGGAGCATTACTCCCGCTACACCATCGACACCGTTGCCAGCATCTGCGGCATGGATGCCGAAACGCTCGAGCAGGTCTACGAGCTGTACACCAGCACGGGCGAGCCCGGCAAGGCCGGCACCATCCTGTACGCCATCGGCCAGACGCAGCATCATTACGGCGCCAACAACGCCCGCGCGATGTGCATCGTCCAGCTGCTGCTGGGCAACGTCGGCGTTCCTGGCGGTGGCCTGAACGCCCTGCGTGGCGAGCCGAACGTACAGGGCTGCACGGACATGTGCATCATGCCCGCCGACTTGCCCGGCTACCTGCATTGGCCGGACGCGGACAGCACGCCCACGCTGGCTGACTGGTGCGCTCACGAGACCTACTCCGATGGCTACTACACCAACAAGCCCAAGTTCATGGTGAGCTTCCTGAAGAGCTGGTTCGGCGAGAACGCCACGTTCGACAACGATTACGGCTACGGCTGGCTGCCCAAGGTTCACAAGCCCGGCAACTGGACGAGCATTCGCACCTTCGAGCACATGGCCGAGGGCACGATGAAGGGCTACTTCGCCCTGGGTCAGAACCCGGCTCACTCCGGTGGTAATACCAAGTCCATCCGCCAGAGCCTGGCGAACCTGGACTGGCTGGTGAATGCCGACATCGTCATGACGGAAACCGGCAGCTTCTGGGATGCGCCCGACATGGACGCCACCAAGATTGGCACGGAATGCTACTTCCTGCCCGTTGCCTCCATCGTGGAGAAGCCCGGCACCATCCTGAACTCTGGTCGTCTGCTGCAGTGGCGTCAGAAGGCCATCGAGCCGCAGGGAGATACCAAGACCGACCTGCAGATCATGAACCTGCTGCACAAGAAGATGGTCGAGCTCTACAACGAGGAAGGCGGCGTCTGCCCCGAGCCCATCACGAAAGTCAAGTGGGACTACGAGACCGACGGCGAAGCGGACTTCCGCAAGGTCGCTTGGGAGCTCAACGGCTACAACGTGGCCACCAGCGACTTCGACAAGAACCAGCCCGACCTGCTGTCCGGCTTCGCGAAGCTGGCAGCTGACGGCTCCACCGCCTGCGGCATCTGGATCTACAGCGGCTTCTACAACAACAACGATGCTCCGCTCGACCCGGCTCAGCAGCCTGTGGCACGTCGTGGCCAGGACGACCCCGGCAACATTTACCTGCATCCGAAGTGGGCATTCAGCTGGCCCGCAAACCGCCGCATCATCTACAACCGCGCGTCTGCCGACATGAACGGCCAGCCGTGGAACCCCGATAAGGTGGCCGTGAAGTGGGATAGCGCCAACAACTCCTGGATCACGAACGACGTGCCTGACTTCGCCGCCACCAAGACCGACGCCAGCGGCGCAACGGTTCAGGTCGAGCCGAACAACAAGGCGTTCTTCATGCGCTGGGAGCAGAACGCGTGTCTGTTCAGCAGCGGCATGAAGGACATGCCCTTGCCCGAGTTCTACGAGCCCTACGAGAGCCCCACGGACAACATCCTGAATGGCCGCAACGAGTCCCCGATGATTCAGTTCGCGGAGGACCCGAGCGTCAAGCGCGGCGACCGCAGCGAGTACCCGATCGTTGCCACCACGTACTCCATCACGGAGCACTGGCAGACCGGTGGCCAGACGCATTGCTGCCCCGCGCTGAACGAAGCTCAGCCGAAGCAGTTCTGCGAGATCAGCGAAGAGCTGGCAGCCGAAAAGGGCATCAAGAATGGCGACATGGTCCGCATCTGGAACAACCGTGGCGACATCAAGATGTACGCGATGGTTACCCGTCGTCTGGTTCCACTGCAGGTTAACGGCGAGACCGTGCACGAGATCGGCATGATCCACCACTGGGGCTGGGCCAACACCTTCACGGGTAGCGATTTGACCAACGACCTGACGCCCAACGTCGGTGACCCGAACAGCTTCATTCCGGAATACAAGGCGTTCCTCGTGAACATCGAGAAGGCATAAGGAGGGATACGATAATGAGCGATAAAGCTATTCTGTTCGACTCGTCCAAGTGCACTGGCTGCAAAGGCTGCCAGGTAGCTTGCAAGACGTGGAACAATCTCCCTTCCAGCCTGGAATACAACGCCGGCGAGTTCACCGGTTCGCTGCAGAACCCCATCGACCTGAACGGCACCACGCGCCGCATCGTCACCTACAACGAGGCCGACAACGGCAAGAAGTATGGCGTGAACTGGGCATTTGGTCAGCGCTCCTGCATGCATTGCAGCAACCCCAGCTGCGTTTCCGTATGCCCCAGCGGCTGCCTTTCGGTGGACGAGTCCACCGGCTTCGTCACCGTTGACGAAGACAAGTGCATCGGCTGCCAGTACTGCCGCAGCGCCTGCCCGTTCGACGTACCGCGCCACACGGGCGTGAACGTCGCGGGTGGCGGCATCGTGGTGAACAAGTGCACCGGTTGCGTGGACCGCATCAAGCAGGGCCGTCAGCCCGCTTGCGTGTCCACCTGCCAGCCTGGCGCGCTGCAGTTCGGCGACCGCGACGAGATGCTTGCGATCGCGCACGAGCGCGTCGAGGTGCTCAAGGCCAAGGGCTTCGCGGATGCCCGCGTGTATGGCGAGACCGAAGTGGGTGGCACGCACCAGATCATGGTGCTGAAGTACCCCATCTCGCAGTACGAGCTGCCCGAGAACCCCGAGCGCAACGGCCTGGTCGACGCCCTTGGCTTCATGAAGCCGCTCACGGGCGTGGGCGCCGCCGCTCTCGTTGCCGGCCTGGGCCTGTCGTTCCTCACGGGCGTTGGCTACAAGCGTCACGAGATGCGCTATGACGAGAAGGCTCACGACGTCATCGACGTCGAGACCGGCGAGGTTATCAAGCACATCGACAAGGAAGCTGGTGAGCGATAATGGCAACCAAACGTTACATCAAGCGCCATTCGCTGCAGACGCGCGTCACCCATGGCATCGTCGTGTTCAGCTGCATCTGGCTCATGATCAGTGGCCTGTTCGTGTTCGTTCCCGCGCTTGCCGCGTGGAACCCCGGCCTGGCTCAGGGCATGCGCATCAGCCACCGCGTGGTGGGCTGCATCTTCATCCTGGCTCCCATCGTGAGCGCCATTGCCGCTCCCGGCGGGTTCAAGGAGTTCCTGGCCAAGTACTTCGCCAAGTGGACCAAGGAAGACGTCGAGTTCGTCGTGAAGTTCGTGCCCTACATGCTTGGGCCGAAACGCGTTCACATGCCCGACCAGGACGAAGTAAAGAGCGGCCAGCGCATTGCCGACGGCATGCTCATCCTGGGTGGCATCCTCATGGCCATCTCCGGCGTGGTGCTGTGGCTGGGCACGAGCGTGTTCAACGCCGATGCGGGCACGCTGCAGGTCATGCGCTTCATCCACGACCTGTTCTTCCTGCTGCTCGTGATCTTCGTCGTTGCCCATATCTACCTGGGCGCTGGCGTATTCCAGCCCTATCGCGGTACCATTAAGCTGATGTTCGGCAAGGGCGAAGTCGCCGAGTCCGACGCTCTGTACCACTGGGGCTTCTGGGCCCGCAAGGAAATCGAAGACGGTAAGAACATCGTCGTTCGGGAAGAGAAGTAGTTTATGGATCTGAAGCTTGTTCACGAAGCCGCCATGGCATATGCCAACGATGCCAATGCGGCAGACCGGGCACGGCTTGAGTTCTTCGAAGGGCTCTTCGCGATTCAGCAGGAGCAGGCGGACCTCGTAGCTGCGGAATGCGGCTACGAGGCGCCCGCCGCCGAAGACGCCGGCGCCTGGTACTGGGGAGGCGAGGCCGCTCTGGTCCATGCCCCCATCTCCATCGACGCCGCGTCGTTTTCGGGTTTTGCCGCGAAGGTTGCCGCCTACATGGCCGAGCACGCGGGTTTTGCCGAGCAGGCAGCCGCGGCGCTCGCCGCGTACGACTGGGAAGCGTTCTGCCAGAAGGCCGACCTTTCCCTGGCGGGGCGTGACCCCATGGCGTTCCTGGAGGACTTCCTGGTGCGCATCGACGAGTTCGACGTTCCCGCCGAACTGCCCGCCAATGTTGCGGCGCTCGTCGTTCGCGCTGCGCTGCGTCCCTATCTGCAGGTTGCCCAGGAAGCCGTCATGGCTGCTCTGGGCGACGAGGTGAACCGTCGTGCGGGCGATGCCCCCGTGGCTTGCCCCGTGTGCGGAACGCCCGCCGGTGCCTCCATCGTTCACGATGGTGGCGCGCAGGGCGCCAGCGCCCGCGAGCAGTTCTGCTCGTCGTGCGGCTGCCAGTGGCCCTACGAGCGCATTCGCTGCGGCGTGTGCGGCCAGAAGAACCAGGGTCACCTGCACTACTTCCACATCGAGGGCGATTCGGCCCATCGTCTGCAGAAGTGCGACGATTGCGGCCAGTACGAGCGCGTGGTGTTCCAAAGCGACATCAAGACCGCTCCCTGCATGGATGTGGAAGACGTGGTCATGGCGCGCCTCGATCACGTGGCGCTCGACCCGCGCTTTCGCGTAGAGAAAGAGGCATAGCGTATGCGCATTCTGCATATCACTGCTCAAAAGCCCGATAGCACGGGCAGTGGCGTGTATCTTGCAGAACTCGTTCGCGGGTTCGCTCGCATGGGAGCGGAGCAGGCCGTTGTGGCCGGCATCGCTCCCGGCGAGCGCCCCTCTTTTCCGCAGGGCGTGCTCTTCCGCCCCGTGGTGTTCCAAACCGAAGAGCTTCCGTTCCCCGTGGTGGGTATGAGCGACGTGATGCCGTACGAGGCCACGCGCTACCGCGACCTCACGCCGCTTATGGTCACCCAGTTCAAGGACGCCTTCAACCGGGCGTTCGATGACGTGTTGGAAACCTTCCAGCCCGATTTGGTTATTTGCCATCACCTGTACCTGGCGTGCGCCGTCATGGCGCATCGCGATTGGTCGTGCCCCATTGCGGCCGTGAGCCACAGCACCGACATTCGCCAGATGCGTCAGATTCCGCTCGAGCGCGACTACATCCGCGCGGGCGTGGCGCGCCTCGATCACGTGCTTTCCCTGCACGACGCCCAGGTCAATGAAATCGTCGAGGTCTATGGCATTCCGCGCGAGCGCATCACCGTGGTGGGTACGGGCTACAATGCCCAGGTGTTTTCGCCCGGTAGCGTCGAGCGTCGCTCCGACGGCACGCTGCGCATTGCCTACGTGGGGAAGATCTGGAGGAAGAAGGGCGTATCGCAGCTGCTTAACGCCCTCAACTGCCTCGATAGGAACTGGCTTTCGGAATCCGGCGAATACGACCACGTGGAGGCTCGCTTGGTTGGCGGGTATAGCGATAAGGCGGAATACGATCACATCGTCGCGCAGTCGCATTCCTGCTCGGCCGAGGTCATCTTCGAGGGGAAGGTGTCGCAGGAACGGCTCGTCTCGCTGTACCGTTCGTCCGACGTGTTCGTGCTTCCCTCGTTCTACGAAGGCCTGCCCCTGGTGGTCATCGAGGCGCTCGCCTGCGGTTGCACGGTTGTGGTAACCGATCTTCCGGGCATTCGTCCGTGGCTCCAGGCCTCGCTCCCCGGCGCGCCCGTGCTGTACGTGAAGCCCCCACGCATGGTGGATGTTGACACGCCGTACGAGGGTGACCTTCCCGAATTCGAATACGATCTGGCGGCCGCTCTGGCCCAGGCGGCAGCAATGCCGCATGCCGCATTCGACACCACTGCCGTGTCATGGGATGGGCTGTGCGCTCGCATCCGTGACGTGTTCGCGTAAATTGACTTTCCCCTGGTCCGCTCTGCTGCAATGCGCTATTATGTGCGCAGTTTCTGCCCAGCAGTGCCTTTACTTTAGGAGCGGACATGCAGGCCATAGATGCGTCTCATGATATCAACCAGCAGGAAGACCGTGCGTGCACGAACGTGTATGCCGACGGCTCCCGCACCTCCACATCCACGCTTCTTCAGACCGAAAACGCCGTGCGCGTCTTCGTGAATGGCGAACTCACCATGCGTCTCATGTGTTCGGCCGACCATCTGATCGAACTCGTTCTGGGTCGCATGCGCACGGAGGATATGATCTCCTCGGTCGACGAGGTGGACCAGATCATGGTGTGCGAACACGCAACGCGCGTGCTTGTGTATCTGAAGGACCGCGAGGCCAACGTCAATCACGAGCACGTGGATACCGTTGCCACGTGCTGCACGTTCAACAGCAATCTGAACAGCATGTTCGTGAAGGACGAAGAGCTTGTTCCGCTCGAGCCCATTCCCTGGACGGTCGAGCAGGTGTTTGTTCTTTCGCGCAAGTTCGAGGAAGATACGCCCGCGCATCGCGCCACGTATGGCGCCCATAGCTGCTATCTGGCCCAGGGCGAAGAGATTCTTTATTGCTGCGAAGACCTAGGGCGTCATAACGCGTTCGACAAGGTGGTTGGCTGCGCTATGCGCGACGGGGTAGACCTTACGCAGTGCGTGGTGTTCACCAGCGGCCGCGTACCCACCGACATGGTGGCGAAGGCCATTCGAGCGCATATTCCCATGCTCATTTCGAAAGCCGTTCCCACCGATCTTACGGTTGAGATGGCGTGCGCCTACGACCTTACGCTCATCTGCAGCGCCCATTCCGATTCGTTCCGCGTGTTCAACGACCCCTTGGGCATTGTCTCTGCCGATCGCTCGTAACGAGCGGTTTTTTGAACAAGGGACGGAGGATTGTTCACGTTGCTGTCATGGGGTTCGCCCTTGGCCTGCGTGAACATACCTCCCTTGTTCACGCGTCTAGCGCGTTTCCTCGAGCATGTCCATGAGCTCCTGCTTCGAGCTCACTCCGAGCTTGCGGTAGATGTGCGTGGTGTGCGTCTTCACCGTGCCGGTGGTTACGAACAGGGCGTCGGCAATGTAGGGCAAGCTGCGTCCGCGCGCCAGATAGCGGTATACCTCTGCTTCGCGCTTCGTGAGCCCGTTCGCTTCACAAATGCGCGTCATGCGCTCTTCTAGGGCGTCCTTTGCGTTCGCTTCCTCTTGTGCTGGTTCCGCTGCTGGCACAGCGGGGGTGTTTTCGGGGGCCTCATGTGCGGTCGACGCGAGCGTTTCCGTTTGGGCGATAAGCATGAAGAACAGCAGGAGCATGCTTGCCCCGCAGATGACGGAGAGCGTGGGGATGTCGCCGGGTAGCATTGCGGGCAGCTGCTTTCCCATGAGGTGCCCGCAGAGCACGACGCCCGAAATGAGCGCCTGGCCCACGACGAATGCCAGCAGAGGGGAAAGGCCCTCTTCCTGGACGCTCTGGGTGATGACGACGTATACGATGACCTGCAGGAAGAATGCCGCTCCATTCGTGAACATGCCGCCTACGCCAAAGGCGCTTTCCCCGAACACCAGTATTCCCACAAGGCCCACCGCGGTAAACGACAGCGTAAGGCGGTAGAGACTGGGCACGGAAAGGGTGTCATCGGAGTAGGCAAGCGGCACGAGCGACATGGTGGCGATGAGCGCGCAAATGATGGTGGCCATGCTGAAGAGCGTGGTGGCAAGCTCGTACGATGTTCCCATGAGGAACGAGCTCACCAGGTTGCCTACGAATGAGGCAGCTATCAGGATGGCGATCTGGCGCCAGGGCAGAAGGCGGGTCTCCCACGCGCCTGCACTTACTTCGCCCGGCATTTTCCCTGCCTGCGTTGTGGTGGGGAAGACGTCGAACGTTTGGGCGTGACGGGCACCCGCATCGATCCTCCAGAGCAGCCAGGACCCTATGGGCAGCAGCACGATGATGATGTCGTCGATGGGCGAGGGGATAAGGGGCACGACCAGGTATTCCAAGTATGCGAGCAGGAATGATATAACCACCAGCGGCCGCGTGCGCTTCGTTCCCAGGCTGAATCGAGCGCCCCATGCGCAGCTGAGCAGGGTAACGCTTATACCGTCGATTGCTCCGCAAACGATCATGAGCCCCTGCAGGTTGGCGTTGAGCGCAAGCGATACGCCCACGGAAGAGGCGCAGGTGGCAAGGGCCGCTGCAAGCAGCACGCCCCGGTGCACGCGAATCGTGCGCAAGCGCGAGGCGATGAGGAGCGTTATGGCGAAGAGGACGACTACGCCTTGCGACGCGAAGAAACCATTCTCGAGGCCCACGTTCGTGGACGAATCGAATTGCGAGGGAAACATGGCGGGGCTGAGGTAGCACAGAAAGCCCCAAGCCCACAGGAAAGAGGACCCTACGCCTACGCGTAGCGTCTCTAGCGCGCCTTCCCACTGGGTTGGCGCATGCGTCCCTTTCGATTGCATGTGTTCGAATCCTCCCGCAATGCGATGGGCGCGGCTATGCGTCCGTCGCTTTGTCTTTCGCCCATAGTAGCGCATCGCCATTGCCGACGTTGGGCGAATGCGCTGAATTCACCTGCGAGTTTATGGTTTTCTACCCTTTCGGTAGATGCTTTCGCCCATTCCCTGGGGGCATGATGCGACCAGTGGGCACGGGGAGGTGCCCAACAAAGAACAAGGAGGGAAGAATGAACCAAGAGAACAGCAACGAGCAGGCGGGCGTGAGCCGTCGCGGATTCCTTACGGGCGCTCTGGCAGCGGCTGGCGTAGCCGCCATGGGTATCACGGGATGCTCCAGCCCGAAGGGCGCCAGCGAGAAGGCTGCCGAGACGACGGCCACCGCTGCGTCGGGGGCCATGCAGACCACCGATCCCAGCAAGGCCGTTTGGCCCGTCGTGGAGGAGATCGAGGTAGGTGCTGCGGGCGAAGGTCAGATTGCCTTCGTTTCCGAGACCATCACCGACTTCGTTGCGGAACATGACGTTGACGTTGTGGTGTGCGGCCTGGGCCCCGCTGGCGATGCCGCTGCGCTGGCTTGCGCGGAAGCTGGCCTGAATACGGTTGCCGTGGAAAAGCAGTCCACGGGTAATTACAATTCCGCTACCATCGGCGGCCTGAACACCAAGGTGCATCAGCATTGGGGCATGACGTACGACACCGATGCCTTCCTGGCCGACGCTATGCTCGACTGCGCATTCCAGGGCAACATGACGCTGTACAAGCATTGGATCGAGAAGTGCAGCGAGGCGGTGGATTGGTATATCGGGCATTTCGACAACCAGAATCTCGATGACTACAAGCTCACGTTCGCCGCGGGCGATTTCCCCGACTTCCGCGAGCAGTACGATAAGACCTCGCTGTCTCGTTCGTGGAACACGTCCATCAACCTGCCGTATCCTGCTGGCGAGCTGGCGAGCATCCTTGCCGGTATCTTGGAGAAGGCGGGCGTCCAGATCCGCTACAACACTCCTGCGTGCCAGCTCGTTCAGGATTCTTCGGGCAAGGTTACGGGCGTTATCGTGAAGAGCAGCGATGGGTACGAGAAGTACAACTGCGCCAAGGGCGTGGTGCTCGCAACGGGCGGTTACGAGTTCAATAAGCAGATGCTCAAGGAGCGCTGCCGTCCGCGTAGCGTGCCTGGATCCTGGCTCACCGGCGCGTTCGGCAACACGGGCGACGGCCATCAGATGGGCCTGGCCGTGGGTGCGGCGGAAGATGAGTTCCCGCAGGCCATCATGCTCGACCCCGAGCAGCTCATGCCCTACATGCGCGTGAACAAGCTGGGCAAGCGCTTCACGCCCGAGTACGAGCCCTATGGCCATTTGGCCCTGGCCATTCAGGCGCAGCCCGAGGCATACGACTACTACATCGTGGATAGCGCCTTGGCTACGAAGATCGACAAAATCTGGACGCCCAGCTCTTCTTGCTATGGCCCCAAGGAAGTGTGGGTTGCCGCCGCAACGAGCCCCAACGCCGTGCAGGCTGACACCATCGAGGAGCTGGCGAAGAAGCTCGACGTGCCGGCGGATGCCCTCGTTGCCACGGTGAAGCGTTGGAACGAGATGGCCGCTGCGGGCAAGGACGAGGACTTCAACTTCCCGGGTGACATGATGATGACGCTCGACACGCCTCCGTACTACGCCACCAAGGAATTCGCCGACGGCCTGTGCACGGCGGGTGGCCTGCTGGTGGATACCGAGTGCCGCGTGCTCGACCACGACCGCAACCCCATCGAGGGTCTGTTCGCTGCGGGCCTCACGTCGGGTGGCATGTTCTACAACACCTATCCGCATAATCTGAACTGCTTCTCGCATACGCGCAACTGCCTGATGGGCTACACCATCGGTCAGGTGCTCGGCGCCTAGCGCTTCGCCTTCCATATGCGGCCCGCCCCCTCCCAGGGCTGCATGTCGGGCCCGCTGCTCTGAACTGCACCCCAGTTCACTCTTGCAGCGGGCCCTTTTGCGTGCGTGAATAAGGGGCGCGCGTGCGTGAACAGACCTCCGTCCCTTGTTCACGTCTTTAGCGTGCCGTATCATCGTGCCAACGCCATTCGGGGGTAGGGGAGCATATGGGTTCACAGGGCAGTAAGATGCGTCGTCCGAGCGTTCGTCACGCTGCGTCGGGCGTGAATGCCGGGCGTTCCCTGACCTTGGGGCTTGTGGTGATCGCGGCTTTTCTGGTGCTTGCCGTTGCCGGCATTGCCGTTACGTGCACCCAGCAGCCCAATGACCAGCCCGCAAGCGAGACTGTCACCGATGTTCGCGATGAAAGCGAACCGCTCGAAGGCGACGATGATGATGACGCCGCCGATGAGGACGTCGTCTCCCAGTACCTCTTCGCGCAAGGCCTCGATGCTGCGCATGTTGCGGCCATCATGGGCAACATTCGCCAGGAAAGCGGCTTCGAACCCAACGCCTGCGATGGGAAATACTATGGCTTGTTCATGCTCAGCGGCGATCGCTTCAAGTCCCTGTACGCGTATGCGCAGGCCAAGGGCACAGCATGGAGTGACACGCGTACGCAGATCGAATTTGCCTACGGCGAGTTGTCGGGGAGCGGGGAGGCGGCCGATTACGCTGCCGCCTTGGATATGTACCTTGCGGGATACGACACGGCGTTCGATGCCTTTAAAGCGTACGAGAGCGTAGACGACGCGACCGAGTACTTCGCCCTTGCCTACGAACGGTGCGTAGGGGGCAGCGACTCTAGCTCCATTGCCAGCCAGCTGACCAGCGGCAAGTACACGTCGCTGCAGCAGCTTTCCAAGCGTCAGTCGTTCGCGGAAGACTACTACGAGGGCTTCAACCAAGCCGAATAATGCCCCAGCCTGGGGGTAGGCGTGCGAAGGCACGCTAAAAAGAAGGCGCCCAGCCGAGGAACGCCGGGCGCCTAGGGGGTTATTCGGTTGTTCGCGCTGCTAGAGCAGGTGCTGCATCATGGCCGCTTGCACGTTTACGCTGCGCATGCGCGCGAAGGGGCGCATGGGACCCGTGCCCTGGATACGCGGAATGGGACCCGTTTGGGCCATGTCTGGCTGTTTTGCATTCATGCTGCGATACCCACCCTCGCTTGAGAGATATGGGCACAACGGCTCTTGCTTTAGATTTCCCTTACCCGCAAATACTCGTTTGGACGATAGGAACATGGGAGCCCCTCTCCACGCTGCCAACCCCAACTACCGTACCTACGCCAGCTTGGATTGCTGCTGTTCCTGTTCTATGGCATTGAGCTGATCGATGTAGTCGATCACTTGGGTTCCCAGCGGGGTTACGACGTAGCCGCTGCGCGCGCGGTACTTCTGAATGCACCCAACCGCAACCAATGCCTGCATGAGCGGGTTCAGCTTGCCTTTGCTGACGTGGAAGAGTTCGGCGATCTCTTCCTGGCTCTCGCGGACTCGCTCACCATCCACCGTACCTACCTGTAGTTTGCTTAAGAGCTGAAGCAGGCGATAGGTGTCTGACGTGAGCAAGCCCACGAGGGTGTGTGTTGCGTTTAAGTGCTGCATTTGATTCAGATTATAGTCATTGGTACAAAAAAGTAAACTCATAAAGTACAGAAAAATAGACCAAAGCGAATAGAAGATGTTGCCAACCCGAGAAAATCAGGTGGGTTTGCTGGCCACTTGGCCTTGGCTGGCTAGGTTTATGGGAACGGAAGCGAAACGATGCGCCGGGCGCTCCGCGGCGGCAACTGCATCATCTGGATTACGGTATCGTGGGCTTTTGCGGCTGCTTGTTCGCGTGGTGGTGCGGAATTCTATAATGGCAGGGCATAGCGATTCGCCCCGTATGCGGGCTTGAAAGGATTACATGCATGGATGTCTTGCTGATGATTCTGTATTGCGCGATTGTGCTTGGCATTCTCGTCGTCATACATGAGGGTGGCCATTTCCTGGCTGCGCGCGCATTTGGGGTGCGCGTCACCGAGTTCATGGTTGGCCTGCCTGGCCCACGCGTGGGATTCATGTTCAAGGGCACGCGCTTTGGCGTGACGGCCGTTCCCCTGGGCGGCTACGCCCGCGTTTGCGGCATGGAAGCGGGCGAGGAGAGCCCCCATTTGGCGGGCACGCTTGCCTTCGTGCGCGAGCGTGGCGTCGTGAACATGGAAGACGTAGCCCAAGAGCTGGGCATTTCCGACGACGAGGCGTATCACGCGCTCGACGAGCTTTCGGAATGGGGAACCATTGCGGGCCCTCATGGGCGTGACAAGTACAACACGTATCGTACGTTGTCGTCGAAGGCGGCGTGCGATGGCGGCTCGTACAAGGAAGGCGATCCGCGTCCGGCGCTCGACGACGTGGAGGCATTCCTGAGCGAGGAGCGCAGCAAGCAGTACCGCTCCCTGCCGTTTTGGAAGCGCTGCGTCATTCTGTTGGCGGGCCCGGGTGTGAACTTGCTGTTTGCCCTGCTCGTATTCGTGATCATCTATTCGTTCGTGGGTGTTGACGCCACGAATTCCGCGGGCGAGACCGTGCATATCCAGGTAGATCCACTGCGCGCCATCATGGCGGGGCTTAGCTACATCGGCATGGTTATCATGGCCGTGGGGCAGTTGTTCAACCCCGTAACGGCCGCTCAGACGGTTTCCGATTCCACGAGCGTCGTGGGCATCGCGGTGCTCTCGAAGAGCGCGGCCGATGCGGGCCTGCTTTCGTTCTCCATGTTCACGGCGATGATTTCCGTGTCGCTGGGGATCATGAACATGCTGCCCATTCCGCCTTTGGACGGCGGGCGCTTCGTGGTGGAAATCTACCAGCGCATTCGACGTCGCAACGTGGGGCAAACTGCCATCAATCGACTGAGCATGGTGGGCATGGCCCTGTTCATGCTGCTGTTCGTGGTCATGCTCAATCAGGATATTCAACGGTTCGTATTGGGAAATTGGGGGTAATCGGTGAAACCTTGTCAGCAAACACGCCAAGTGATGGTCGGGTTGGTGCCCGTGGGCGGTGGTGCTCCGTGCGCCGTGCAGTCTATGGCATGCATGCCCGCTGACGACGTGCAGGCCAACCTCGACCAGATCCAGCGTCTGGCCGATGCGGGTTGCGAAATCGTGCGCGTTGCCATTCCGCGTCGCAATTGCCTCGACGCGTTCCAGCGAATCTGCGAGGAGTCCCCGTTGCCCGTGGTGGCCGACGTTCACTTCGATGCGCAGATTGCCATCGAGGCGGCTCGCAGGGGAGCGGCGAAGCTGCGCATCAACCCCGGCAACATTGGCGGCTTGGCGAAGACCGATGCCGTCATCGATGCCGCAGGCGAGGCGGGCATTCCCATTCGCGTGGGCGTGAACGCTGGCTCGCTCGACGACGCCCTTGCCGCGCGAGACGACCTTACGCTGCCCGAAAAGCTCGTGGAGAGCGCCGCGGGGTACGTGGAGTACTTCGAGGGCAGGGGCTTTACCGATTTGGTGGTCTCGGCGAAGGCCAGCGACGTGCCCACCACGGTGGCCGCGTATCGCCTGCTTTCCAAGCGTCTGCCCCAGGTGCCGCTGCACATTGGCGTCACCGAAGCGGGCACGCTCTTCCAGGGTTTGGTGAAATCCGCTTCTGGCCTGGGCATCCTTCTGGAAGAGGGCATTGGCGACACCATGCGCATCTCGCTTACCGACGATCCGGTGCAGGAAATTCATGCCTGCTGGTCGCTGCTCTCGGCTCTGGGCTTGCGTCGTCGCAGCCCCGAATTGGTGAGCTGCCCCACGTGCGGTCGCTGCCAGGTAGACCTCATTGGCCTGGCCAGGGAAGTCGACGAGCGTCTGCGCAATGTGGCGAATCCCATCAAGGTGGCTGTTATGGGCTGCGTCGTGAACGGTCCCGGCGAGGCGGCTGACGCCGATATCGGCGTGGCATGCGGGGCGGGGCAGGGCATCATCTTCAAAGGTGGAAGCACCTTGCGCAAGGTTCCCGAAGACCAGATCGTCGAGGCGCTCATGGCCGAAATTGCCAAGCTTCCGCAGAAGTAGACGCTTGTCGGGCTCTCACGTTCGCTCATTCGTTGAAAATACTAGGAGCGCCGTGTGTTTGCGCTAATATAGGCGCGTTGTAGACAGATAGGATTCCAGATGACTCAGATTATGCGCATGAGCGCGCTGTATGCGCCCACGCTTAAAGAAGTTCCCAACGATGCCGACATCGTCAGCCACCAGCTGCTGCTTCGTGCTGGCATGATGCGCAAGAGCGCAACGGGCCTCTATAGCTTCCTGCCGCTGGGCTGGCGCGTCATCAAGAAGATCGAGAACATCGTGCGCCAGGAAATGGACGCTATTGATGCTCAGGAAATCATGATGCCCGAACTGCAGCCTTCTGAGCTGTGGCATGAGAGCGGCCGCTGGGACGACTACGGCCCCGAACTCATGCGCATGGAAGACCGCCACGGCCATGGCCTGTGCCTGGGCCCCACGCACGAGGAGCTCATTACCGACCTGGTGCGCAACGAGCTGAAGTCCTATAAGCAGCTTCCCCTTACGCTGTACCAGATCCAGTCGAAGTTCCGCGACGAGATTCGCCCGCGCTTCGGCCTCATGCGTAGCCGCGAGTTCATCATGAAGGATGCGTACAGCTTCCATGCAAGCCAGGAATCGCTGCAGCAGACGTACGACGACATGAGCGATGCCTACGCCCGTATCTGCGAGCGCCTGGGCCTGGACTTCCGCCCCGTGCAGGCCGACTCGGGCCAGATTGGCGGTAGCGTGACGTGCGAATACCATGCTCTGGCCGACGCT
The DNA here is from genome assembly GCF_015062615.1 of Denitrobacterium detoxificans. GTDB lineage: Bacteria > Actinomycetota > Coriobacteriia > Coriobacteriales > Eggerthellaceae > Denitrobacterium > Denitrobacterium detoxificans_A. The sequence goes on along the minus strand of NZ_SUUH01000001.1, from coordinate 549,124 downwards.
GGCGAAGCCGAGCTTGCCAGCTGCACGTGCGGTTGGGCTGCGAATAGCGAAGTGGCTGCGTGCCTGCCGCATCCTACGGAATATGCGGAAACCGAACTGAAGAAGATCGAAACGCCGGGTGTGCATACCATTGCCGAGCTCGCTGCGTTCCTGAACTGCCCTGAAAGCTCTACCGTGAAGGCCATGGTGGGCAAGGACGCCGAGGGCAACCCCATTGCCCTGTTCGTGCCGGGCGACCACGAGCTGAACGAGCTCAAGGCCGAGCGTACCATCGATGGCTTTGCGCTTATGTCCGACGAGGAACTCGAGGCAACTGGCCTGCCCAAGGGTTCCATCGGCTGCGTGGGTCTGCCCCAGGGCGTGCGCATCGTTGCCGATAGCAGCCTGCAGGGTATTGCCCATTGGGTGGTTGGCGCCAACGAAGACGGCTTCCACTATGTGGGTGCCGAGCAAGGTCGCGATTTCACCGTGGACGTATGGGCCGACCTGTGCACGGTGCGCGAGGGCGATACCTGCCCCGAGTGCGGCAAGCCGGTGAGCATGTGCCGCGGCATCGAAGTGGGCCAGGTGTTCCAGCTGGGCACGAAGTACAGCCAGAACATGGGTGCCACCTACCTCGACGAAAACGGCAAGGAACAGCCGTTCATCATGGGCTGCTATGGCGTAGGCGTCTCTCGCTGCATGGCTGCCATCGTGGAACAGCATAGCGACGAATACGGCATTGCCTGGCCCGCAAGCGTTGCTCCGGCGCACGTATGCGTGCTGCCCTTGGTAGTGGGTGACGACGTGGTGCAGCCGGTGGCCGAGCGCGTTGCGCGCGAGCTGGCCGAGCTGGGCGTGGAAGTGGTCCTGGACGACCGCAAGGAACGCCCCGGTGTGAAGTTCGCCGAAGCCGACCTCATGGGTTGGCCGCTGCAGATCGTGGTGGGCAAGCGTGGCGTTGCCAACCAGGAGCTGGAGCTGAAGGTTCGCTCCACGGGCGAGAAGTCCACCATCTCCTTCGACGAGTACGCCGAGGCCCTGGCATTCGCCAAGCGCGCTAGCAAGCCCATCGCGTCGTTTTTGGAGCAGGCTGCCAACGTAAGGATGGAAGCGGCCGTTACCGCGGTTCGCTCCCATACGAAGTAGATGACGTTTTCCAGCTTGGGCGCTGCCTACGGCGCATATAAGGATTCGCAGGAGCATCCCACCCCCGAGCTTCTGGCTCCGGCGGGCGGATGGGAACAGCTTGCCTATGCCATTCGCTTCGGCGCCGATGCCGTGTACCTGGCTACCGACAAGTTCGGCCTGCGCAAGCGTGCGACCAATTTCAGTCTGGAGGATTTGCCGCAGGTCGTGGGGTATGCCCACGACCATGGCGTGCATGTGCACGTTACGGTGAACGCCCAGATGCATCGCGCCGACTTCGACGATTTGCCTCGCTATCTGCGGGCCATCGACGAAGCGGGCGCCGATGCGGTGCTGGTAAGCGATTTGGGTGCGCTTCGCATGGCGCGCCAGTATGCCCCGCATGTGCAGATTCACGTGAGCACCCAGGCAAGCGTCTCGAACGCCCAGTCGGCTCTGGTGTGGCACGAGCTGGGCGCGTCGCGCATCGTGTGCGCCCGCGAGATGAGCATGGAAGACATTGCCGCCATGCGCGAGGAGCTTCCGCGCGAGCTGGAACTGGAAGTGTTCGTGCATGGCGCCATGTGCATGGCCATTTCCGGCCGCTGCCTCATTAGCGACTACCTTACCGGTCGCAGTGCCACCGATGGCAATTGCACGCAGCCGTGCCGCTGGAAGTATTCCCTGGTGGAAGAGAAGCGCCCGGGCGAGTTCTTTCCCGTGGAGGAAGACGAGCGCGGTAGCTACATGCTGAATGCCAAGGACATGAACATGCTTGCCCATCTGGACGAGCTGCGTCGCATTGGGGTCGACTCGGTGAAGATCGAGGGTCGCAACAAGCGCGCGTTCTACGTTGCCACGGTGGTGAACGCCTATCGTCAGGTGCTCGACGGCGCCGACCCTGCGGCGTTTGCAGGCGAGCTGGAAACCGTGTCGCATCGTCCGTATGGCACGGGCTTCTACTTTGGCCCTGCGCATCAGACGCCCGAGAGCGATGCGTACATCCGCCCGTATGATTGGGCGTTTGACGTGCTTGAATGCGAACCAAAGGGTGACGTGTGGCGCGTGGTGGGCCTGTGCCGCAATCGCTTCTGGGAGGGCAGCGAGCTCGAGGTGCTTGCCCCGCACGAGCCGGTGCGCACGTGCCTGGCGTTGAACGTGTGCCATATGCCCTACGAAGAAGTCGTCATCGACGAGCGCGAGCGTCCGCAGTGGCAGCCGAGCTCCCCGCAGCCACTCGAGATGCCCGTGAACTGCGCGAATCGCACTATGGAGCTTTATGCGTTCGATATTCCGTTCCCCGTGGAGCGTCATACCATCTTCCGCATTCAGCGGGCAAGTCGTACCACCAAGTAGCTTTTGCGCAACTATTCGTTTCATTTGCTGCCCGCCTTGCTGCATGTCGCAAATGAATGCGCTCAATTGCGGTATCATTTCCCTATATTCGTCCAGGGAGAAAGGGCTGTTGTATGGGAAAGCGTGCCGAGGAAGCGTTGGATATTGCCACGATTGATGACCTGAAGACGTACCTTCGTGTGAGTCACGCGGCGTATATGCAGGTAGGGGTGTATACGTACTACCTTACCGATGTCAATTCGCATGCATGGCGCGTGCAAGACACCAACGAGCTGAACGAGAAGGCGCATTACGTCGATTGTTCCGATTTGGTTCCCACGATCGACGAGTTCCTGCACGTTCCCTTTACCGATGAGGGTGAAAGCATCGAAGACCTGTTTGCCGATGCTACGTTCTTCGCGAGCGAAGGCTCGGTCAAGGATTTCGACTAGCGGCCACCTGCCAGGCCGGAGCGCGCGGGCGCCCCAGGCGAAGCTGACGCAAATCATGAAGATGAGCAGGCGCGTGGGGCCTTTCCGCTGCCGTATGCGCATACAAGATGGGCCGGACGGTTTCGACCGCCCGGCCCATCGCCTTTTCCAGGTGGGGAAGAATGCTATTCCTCAGATGCAGGCTGCATGTTCTTCTTGAATTCGTCCCAGGTGGCCACCTTGGTCTTCTTGATATCCTTCAGCGCGGCGTCCCAGCGCTTGGCGTTTTCCGCGGCGGGGAGCGTTGCCTTGAACGCGTGCGTCATGAGCGGCTTTTCGGGTTTGCGCAGGCCCGGGATGACTACGAGCAAGGGAATCATGGGATATTCCTTGCGGCTGCAGTACGCGCATAGGATGTAGAGGTCCTCGTTGTTGGCGCGCTTCCAGCTTGCGTCGCCCAACAGCTTAGCGAGCTCGCTTTCCTCGATGATCATATCGTGTGCGGCTTCGCCCTTGTGCTCGCGCGCCCAATCGATGAGTGTGTTTGCAATCAGTTTCTGGCGGTCTGTCAGTGTTTCCATGAAAGCCCCTTTCGATTGATGCTTTCATGATAGCGCAACCATTGTGCAACGACGCGTAGGTTGTTGTGGGCATAGTGCTATAGTTGCCCTCGAATTTCGATTTAGCTAGGAGGCATAATGCTTCAAACCAACGATGAGTTGCATGGTTTTCGCGTTGAACGCGTTGAACCGCTTGCCGAAATCGATGGCGATGCCATTGTCATGCGACATGCGAAAAGCGGCGCTCGGCTGCTGTATTTGAAGAACGACGATACGAACAAGGCGTTTTCAATAGCGTTTGGCACGTCACCTGTCGACGATACCGGCGTGTTCCACATTCTGGAGCATTCAGTGCTCTGTGGTTCCGATCGCTTTCCCGTGAAGGAGCCGTTCGTAAACTTGCTGCGCACGAGCATGCAGACGTTTCTGAACGCCCTTACATTCCCCGATAAGACGATGTATCCCGTGGCTAGCACGAACGAGCAGGACCTGCTCAACCTCATGGACGTGTACCTCGATGCGGTGCTGCATCCGGCCATCTACTCCGACGGGGCTATCTTCGAGCAAGAGGGCTGGCATTACGAGCTGGAGCCGCAAGAGGATGGCACCGAGCGGCTGGCGTATAACGGCGTGGTGTTCAACGAGATGAAGGGTGCCCTTTCCGACCCGGAAAGCGTGCTGTATCACGCTGTCAACCGGGCGCTCTTCCCGGGCACGTGCTACGAGTTCGAAAGCGGTGGTACGCCACGCGCCATTCCCCAGCTTACGTACGAGCAGTTCCTGGATACGCATGCGCGCCACTATCGCCTGGACAATTCGTACATCGTGCTCTATGGCGATGTCGATATCGACCGCATGTTGGGCTTCTTGGACGAGCGCTATCTGGACTGCTGCGAGCCGCGCACGCAGCAGTCACCCAACCCGCGTGGGCATGCCAACCCGCGCGTTTCGCTCGACAACGTGGTGAAGATGACGACGTCGCCCGATAACGCCTGCGTGGGCCTTGCCTACGTGGTGGGGGAGTCGCATGATTTCGAGCGCGTGCTGGCCTGCGACATCCTGCTAGATGCTTTGATGGGTGGCAACGAATCGCCCATTAAGCGTGCGGTGCTCGACGCTGGCCTGGGCGGCGACGCCACGGGCTATCTGCTGGACGCCCAGGCGCAACCAGGTGCCATGTTCGTCCTGCGCAATGCGAAGCCGCAGGTGGCGCGGAAGTTCATGGAGGTCATCGAGACCGAGGCAAAGCGTCTGGTGGAAGAGGGCATCCCGCGCGATGTGCTGCAAGCTTCCCTTGCCCAGATGGCGTTTTCGCTGCGCGAGCGCGACCGTGGCATGGCCGATGGCGTGGCGCTTGCCATGAGTGCCCTTTCCGGTTGGCTGTACAGCGACGATGACGTTACGACGTACTTGCATTATGAAGAGCCGCTGGCGCACATGCGCGAGGGTTTGGCGGGCCGCTACTTCGAGGATCTGCTGGAAAGCCTGGTGCTACGTAACGATCACAAGGCGCTTGTGGATCTGCAGGCCACGTCCGAAGAGGGCGCTGCTTCCGAGGAGGCCAAGGAGCTTGCCGAGCGCGAGCGGGCTATGGGCGAGGAAGACCGAGCACAGGTGCATGCCGATGTCGAGGCGCTGCGTGCCCGTCAGGAAGCTCCCGATTCCCCCGAGGCGCTCTCCACGCTGCCGCAGCTGCATGTGAGCGACATTGGGCCCGCGGTTCCCGATCCGGAAACGGTACGGTGCGATGATTTGCCGCTGCCGTATCTGTATCACGACATTCCCACGCGCGGCATCAATTATCTGTACGCCTACTTCGGCATGAATGGCCTTACCTGGGAAGACATTCCTTACGCTGAGGTCATGGCGCAGCTGCTGGGCGTGTTGGGCACTGATACACGCTCTGCCGCCCAGGTGGATGTGTGGACGCGCGAGCATTTGGGCTCGCTTCGCTTCTTCGCTGAAGTGCACGTGAACAGCAAGGACCCCGAGGATATCACCCCGCGGTTCGTCGTTTCCACGAGCGCCCTTTCCGAGGAGCTCGATTCTCTTGCGTCCATTCCGCGCGAAGTGTGGGAGCGCACCGATTTCAACGACAAGGCACGCGTGCGCGATGCGCTCGTGCAGAAGCGCATCGACATGGAACAGTCGTTCATGGGCATGGGCCATACCAAGGCCGCCTCGCGCATTTCCTCGTACCTGTTCACGTCGGGTGTGCTCGATGAGCAGCTTCATGGCGTCGACTTCTATCTGTTCCTGAAAGATCTGCTCGACCACTTCGACGAGCGTTTTGATGAGCTGGTAGCTCGCCTGAATGACGTACGCGAGCGCGTCTTCACGCAGGCAAATTGCACGATTAGCTTCACGGGCACGCCGCAAGAGCTTGAGGCGTTTGCTAACGCCGCGGGTACGCTTGGCCTGCCGGTAGGCTCTCAGGAATCCATGCTGCAGATTCCTGCGCCCCAGGTGCGCCGCGAGGCATTTATCACGCCAGGCGATGTGGTGTACGTGGCCAAGGGCGCCAATTTGCGCGAGGCCGCTCCGTATGGCGGCGCCTGGTCGGTGCTCTCGAATGCGCTTTCGTTTGACTACCTGTGGAACGAGGTGCGCGTGAAGGGCGGCGCGTATGGTTGTGGGTTCCGTCGCATGCCCATTGGCTATGCACGATTCCATTCGTTCCGCGACCCACGTATCGACGAGACGCTCGAGCGCTACGATGCGGCTGCCGATTGGCTTGCCGAGTTCGACCCGTCTCCCGACGAGATGGAAGGCTACATCGTGAGCACCGTTGCGGCGCACGACGCTCCCACGAAGCCCCGCATGGTGGCGCGTCGTGGCGATGCGAGCGTATTTGCCCATCGTGCCCCCGATTTTCGCGAGCAAATGCGTGCGGAAAAGCTTGCCGTTACGCCCGAAGTGCTTCGCGGCTATGCTAATGCGCTGCGTGTGTTGGCGGATTCCTCTGCCATCTGCGTTTTTGGCAGTGCCGATATTATCGACAAGGCGAAGACGAAGTTCGATCGGTGCATCGAGCTCATGTAGGGGAGTGGGCTATAGCCCGTTAGATGGTCTCGTATGCAAGGGCCCAACCGGACGGTTCCGGTTGGGCCCTTGGCGTTGGCGGTTTACTGGGCGGATTCTGCCTTCTTTGCGGCGTTCCACAGGTCGTTGAGCGCTTGCGTGTCGTAGTCGTCGATGCGCTTGCCGCTGGCATGGGCCGCGGCTTCCATGTGCTCCCAGCGGCGCTGGAACTTGTCGCAGGTGCGTCGCAGGCACGTTTCGGCGTCGAGGTGCTCGCGACGTGCCACGTTTACCAGCGCGAATAGGATGTCTCCGAATTCGAGTTCCGCTTCGGCCGAACGTGGTTCGGCTGCCTTGAACTCGGCGATTTCCTCTTCGACCTTCGCCCAGACGTCTTCGGTGGATTCCCATTCGAAGCCCACGCTCACCGTCTTGCGCGATACTTCCTGGGCGCGCATGAGGGCGGGTTGCTCGCGCGAGGCGTCTTCCAAGAGTCCGCGGGGCGCGTTCGGGTCCAGGCCTGCTGCGCGGAGCTTCTCGGCGCGCGCGGCGTCCTTCAGCTTGCGTTCGTGACCCTTGATGACATCCCAGAGGTCCAGGACCTCGTCTGCCGTTTGGGCGGATGCGACTTCCTCCTCGCTGAGGCCGGCGGCTTCCATGGCTGCCTGCGCGCCGAAGACGTGGGGATGACGGCGGACAATCTTCTCGTTTACGTCGTGCGCTACATCATCGATGGTGAATTCACCTGCGTCTGCGGCGATTTGCGCCTGCAGCACGACTTCGAGCAGCACGTCGCCCAGCTCTTCGCGCATGTGGTCGGCGTCGTCCTCTTCGATGGCCGAGACGGCCTCGTAGGCTTCCTCGATCATGTTCTTGGCGATGCTCTGGTGCGTTTGTTTCAAATCCCAGGGGCAGCCGCCGTCGGGGTCGCGTAGCGTGGCGATGGTTTCCACGAATGCATTGAACTCGGGGTGGTTTGCTGCGGTAGCGGGGTTGGGGACGGGTTGGGGCGTGCGAGTTGCTTCTTCGGACATGGAGCCTCCTTAGGCGTTTTTAATGCTCCATATGATACGCGAGTTTGGAGTTGTGGAGGCCGGTTAGTGTGCGACACGATGACTTGTGAAGAAATTACAAACGGCGCTTGACCGATTTTTTGGGTCTGTTAATATAAGCAACGCTTCACGGGGCATTAGCTCAGCTGGGAGAGCGCATGGCTGGCAGCCATGAGGTCAGGGGTTCGATTCCCCTATGCTCCACCAAATTGCCAACAGGTCCAGAAATGGGCCTGTTTTGTTTTTCCCTCAGGTCCGTGTCGGACGGGCATAGGGGGATCGAACCCCGAGAGGGGTGCACAGCCCAGTGGGCTGTGCACAAAGGAGCGCGTAAGCGCGAAGCCGGAATGCTGCGCCGCAGGCGCAGCATGCGCATCCTCCCGTGTCACCCGCCCCCGTTGCCTTCCAGACGGCTATTTGCCGTCGTAGAACTCGGTTTCAACGCGTTGGGTGTTGATGAGCACCGAGCTCTGGTGGAACTCGTCGACGAGCTCCTTGGCCGTTGCGTGCACCGTGTCGATGTCGGTGTCGCTCAGGTAGATGATCAGCGTGTACTCCTGGTACTCCGTGCCGTCATCGCCCTTCCAGCCGCCTTCTGCCTCTTGAATCGTGTAGCCGCCGAAGTTCTTCATGAGAATGGCCTTCACGCGTTCCTTCGATTCCTCGCGGGAATACACGGGCTGGTTCGTGTCCTTATCGTTCGTGCCCAAGTAGAGCACGTATTCCGTGTCGCCTGCTGCAGCCTCAGCGCTTGCGCTTGCACCCTGCGATGCGCATCCCACAAGCGGCGCGGCTGCGATGGCGGCGGCCAACGCGCACGCGAGAACCGTTTCCCTGATCTTCATGGTGACCCCTTTCTTTTCGTTCAAGTTGCATCACGGTCTACAGCAAGCGAGCACCGATACGGGGTGACAAGGTGACATAAGAACCGTCCCCGTGTCACCTGGTTAGCTCCGTTCCTCTTGCCGTCCCTTTATGGTCAGGACGACCATGGTGATGTCGTCAAATTGGGGTGCTCCCCGGGAAAAGGTCTTGATGTCCTCGAGAATGCTGTCGAGTACCTGATCACCGGGGAACTGCCTGGTTTTCTCTAGCACTTCATTCATCCTGTTCTCACCGTATTGGGCGTTCGCCGGGTCATGGGCCTCGGTGACGCCGTCGGTGTAGAGGAAGAGGCGGTCTCCCGGCTCGAGCTCGAGTTCGCTTTGGCCGTATTCCGTGAAGTCGAACCCGGCGAGGAACAGCCCATGCGTTTCCTCTATAGGTTCGCATGGCTGGCCCTTGCGCAATAGGACCGGGTAGTTGTGTCCAGCGTTGGTGTACTGTAGCGTCATCGTGCGCGTGTCAAGGATGCCAATCCAGGCGGTTATGAACATCTCCTCGTCGTTGTTCTCGCAGAGGCGGGCGTTGGCGGCGGTCAGGATTTCCGATGTGCTGTCACGGATAAGGGCATGGTCCTTGATCACGGTGGTTCCCCGCATCATGAAAAGCGCTGCGGGCATGCCCTTGCCACTGACATCGGCGATGACGATGCAGAGGTGGTCCGAATCGATCATGAAGCAGTCGTAGAAGTCGCCGCCCACCTCCTTCGCCGTTTTCATGCTCGCTTGCAGCTCGAAGGTTTCCCCTGCAGGTGGAATCGAAGGCACCATGCTCGTCTGAATAGCCGCTGCCGTGTCGAGTTCCGTTTGCGTGGATACCAGCTTTTCGCTCGTCTCGTTAAAGATGATGCAGTACATGATGGTCAGCGACAACAGGATCATCCCGTAATTCGATGCGTTGCCGAACTCCCCGGGAGTCGAGAAATAGTTGAAGAGGGGCAAGAAGATGAAGGTCAGAGCAGCGGCTTTCTGGTTGTGGGGGCTTTTGCTTCGGATGATTAGGATGGTCGTGACAAGAGATGTCGCGAGCAGGCACACATCCTCTGCTAAGGAGATGTCCGTGGCATGGTATGTCGCATTCGTGTCGACCCAGAACGTGAGCGGGTAGACGATGTTGGACAGAATAACCAGCGTTTGGGCCGCCATCAGGATGGGGATACCCTTGTCTGCCCAGCTGGCTAGTTTGCCCTTGAGATCGAGCGTTGTTCTCACGTAGCGATAAAAAAAGTAGATCATCACGAGGTCGAGCAGTTTGCTCGTCATGGCTAATGCGAAGTATAGTGTTGCCTGCCCTAATGCGAGTCCCGTGAAGAACATGAGACCGTTGGCTAGGAAACCTGCGCTCACCAGGGCGGTCAGGACCCCGAACTCCCTCGCTCCGCCGCCCTCCTGCCTCATGCTGCCAAAGTACAGGGCCGCGCAGACGAACGCCCCAAAGATGTCGATGCCGCAGTCGTACAGGCGCTCGCCTACCATCAAGAGAGTTTCCTGGTCGAAGAAGAGCGCCCAGCTGAGCACGAAGGAAACCGCTGCCGAGGCAAGGGTGAAGAGCAATCCCGGTAATGCGCGACCGTTTTTGACCTTATTAAGCATAGCGACCTTTCCGCTTCGGGAGTCCGTTCATGTATGATGAGCGGACTGGCGCATTAAAATCCGATCCTAGTATCCATACGATACGAGTTGCCACCCGTTCTCATTGTTGCGGGCAAGCCACCACTGGTAGTCGGTGTACTCCGTGTCTGGGTTCCAGGCGGTTGGTTCGGTGCCTGTCGTAGGGGAGTGGAAGTCGGTAACGAGCTCGCAGACCTGCGTGTAGTTCTTGCCCTCGTCCAGGCTGTTCAGCCAGGCAAGATTCTCGGGCGTGTTGCATGCGTCGCCGGCGTAGCGCAGGGAATGCAGCTCGCAGCCCGCGAACGTGGCGAATTCGCATTTGGCCTGAACGGCAGCCTCTTCAAGCTCCTCGCGAGTGTAGAGGGTGGAATTTGCAAAGCTGTAGGATACTTCGGGAGCAATCTTGCCAGACTTGTATTCCTCGAAGGTGATGCCCTGCTCTGTAATTTCCCTTGCGATGTCCGCATCGTCTATGTAGCGGATGTGCCAAGGTTCATAGCCATAGCCTGTGATGTGCTCGTCGCCTTCCAGGTAGCGCAGGATGAAGCCGTGCTCAGCGAGCTTGGCGTGAATCTTCTGCCAGATTTCGGGATACTGCATCATGTCCTCGTTCTCGGTGATGTCCTGGCCGTCGACGATCAGGTACAGGTCGAGCGCGAGGCCGGTGTGGTGTTCGGAGTATCCCGGCGTGGCTACGGTCTTCTTTGCATAGTCAGCACCGTATTTTTCGGTGAAATCGGCCATGATGCGTTCCTGCTCGGCCACGCTACGTCGTGCTGAGTCAAGGTCAACGTGCACGTCTTCCTTCTCAAGGTCTGCTTTCAGCTCCAGGTAGGCGTCGTAGGCCTTCTTCTCGACTTCGACGTCGTCGCCTACCGTGTTGGTGAAATGCACGGTCTCGAGCGCGTCCTCCCAGCCGTCGGGTAGGGCATTCATCTTGTTCACGAGGGCTAGGTAGTCGATCCCCTGGGATTGTTGGGTGGTGCTCGATGCAGTTGACGAGGGTTGTGTCGACTGAGGGGAGCTCGACGTCGAGGTGGCATTGCCTCCGCATCCGGCGAGCATCGCGCACGCCGCAACGCAGAGTATTGCAAACGCTAGCTTTTGCTTCATGGCTGACCCTCCTGTTTCGCTTGTTCGGAAAGCTGGCAGGGGCTTGCTGGTTCCGCCTGCCTTGCCCCCGCAGCCCTCGCGTGTTCCCTTATGCCTTTTCGCCCCAGATGACAATGCGTTCCTCTGGCGCTAGGTACATGCCATCGCCCTCGGTAACGCCAAGCTGCTCATACGTTGCGTCGAGCATTTGGAGGCTCACGTTGACACGCAGGGCGCAAAGCGGATGAGTATCGAGAGCGGCCTGCTGCATTGCGTTCGGGGAGAGGACGCTTGCCCACATGTTCGAAATGGTTGCGAAGTATTCGTCGTAGTTGAACCCCTCGGTTTTCGAGGCGAGCTCAAGACATGCCTGCACGCCGCATAGATCGGCGGTTGCCTCCGCGGCAATCATGTCTCCGGACACCATCTGGCCTGGCGCGATTTCGATTTGCGAGTAGCGCAGGGCGAGCGTAGATGATTTCAGCACGAATTTGTCGATGTCGCCTTCCGCGTAGACGGGGCTGGGCGTTCCGTATGCGTCAAGCTGCGAGCCCATGTAGTCGAAGCCGTGGCTGATTTCGTGCGCGATGGTCCAGCCGGCGGTGCCTATCAGCTCGGATTCAGTCATGTCATCGGAATAGATGAGGCTCGTTATGAAGCCGGGGAAGATGTTGATGGAGTTGCTTGTGGAATCGTAGAATGCGTTATTTGTGGTGGGGCTGATCGCGAACCATGGCGATGCCGCCACGGCGGGCTGCCCAATGAGCTTGTTGTCGCATTCTTCGCGGTATTGCTTGCATGCCAGGTAGTTGGAGAAAAGCGTTCCTCCCTGGTCGGTGGGGGTGAGGCTAAGCCCGCTGTAATCGTAGTATCCGCCCGTGGGCTCCAGCACGTTCAGGGTCATGTTGTCGAGTTTCTCAATGACGCGCTGCTTGGATTCCTCGCTCATCCACGAGGTGTTATTGGCGAGGTCCTTGTATTCGTTCACGAGTTTTTGCGCAAGGTCATTGAGGCGCGTTTTCGCCTGGGCGCCCAACGTATTCTCGACGTATGCCGAGGCAGCGACGTTGGCAAGCGTGTCGATGCTCGTGCATGCGTTGTAGGCGAAGGCGTCGGCATCGGGTACGGCTGCTCCGTACTGCGCGAGTACTTCGTTCATGGTGCTTGGATCGCGGTAGGGGCGTGTTTCCTTGAGAATCGCTCCCTTGGCCACTGTCTTGATGGCGTCGAGGTTATCGGCGGTCCACATGTCATCGAAGGCCGTAAGCCATTTTTTCGTGACGACGTACGTTTCGGATCCGCTTTTGCCCATCTTGTCGACTACGGCGCGCATCGGGAAGTTTTGCGAAAGGGCGCACATCTCGTCGAGCGTGCAATAGCTATCGCGTGCCGCGTCCGCCATTGCGCCATAATCGGCCATGACGTACGTGCTGGGGCTGTCGACGTACTTGCCATGGGCCTTTTCGAAGGCGACGATCGTCGAAGCTGCCGCTCCCGCGTCCTGCCGTTCCATTCCCGCGCTCATGAAGTCGATTGTGGGGTATATGGCGAGCGTTTGCATGGCGCTATCCAGGCTCTGCTGCGTTTGCTGGTCGTCGGATTCCTGGTAGTACATGCCGCCATTGGTGAGAACGTCGCATAGAACGAGGTTCGGGTTAATGGCGACGATGTTCGTGGTGCGCGTGTCGTTGGTGGAAATGTTTGCCTGGATGAACGGGTCGAAGGGGAAGTCGCTGCTCGTGATGAGCGCGTTCATTTCCTCGATTGAGGTAACTGCATCAATGCGGTCGAGGTAGGGTTGGATTTCCGAGATTCCCGCAGCCTGCAGCGCTTCCGTGTCGGCGGCCTGGTTGTAGAGGATGCGCAGTTGCTCGATGTCGTGGCTGGTCTTGGTTTCGTCCTTGACCAGGGAAGTGATTGCGGACTGCAGCTCGCTCGCGTGGTCCGTTATTGCCGAGCCGGGGGTTTCCTGGTGGCTTGAAAGGTATTCGTAGGCGTAGTGTGTGTACACGTCGTCCTTCGCGCTGGGCCGCTCGCTTGGCAGGTTGCCCTGCAGGTTCGTGGTGACCCAGGGCTTTCCAGCAAGGTTACTATCGGTTGATGCGCTGGTGTCCGTGCTTGTTGAGCTGGTGGTGCCGTTGCATGCCGCGAGCGTCGTGGCCATTGCCAGAACGAGGACAAGCGCAGTTGCCTTTTCGAGTAGTTTCATGGTCCCCTCCTTGCCGTTGTCTGACGGCGTGCTGCCTGTTCGGTGAGCAGCGATTCCGCTCCCTGTTGCGGATGCGTAAATGGTAGCATCGCGGGCCTATTTCATGGTTGCTGGCGCGGCAAGCGTTGCGTATGCGTTGATGGGCTTATAATGCGAGCATGAACGACGGAAGCAACAGAGCCCGTATGAGCGGTATTCCCGAAGGCGCCATGTACGATCTTCTGCGAGGCAGGGGAGGCTCTGGTGCTGGCGGCGGTGGCGGTTGCGGCGGCTGCTTGATGCGAGCCATGTTGATTATTTTGACCCTGTCCGGATTTGTTTTCGTCGTTGCTATGGTCGTGCTCTTCGTGATCATGGTTGGCGGGGTGCTTTTTCGTTAGCAATATTCGAATCGCTGCGTTTGCAAGCGGACGTCGGGGTCGTAGGGGCATGCCGGCGTCCGCCTGTCGTTTCTGTGCGCATGTCAGCGCTCGCTTTTATTGGCAAGCCCGTATTGCCTTCCGGAAACGAGAATGGACGCGGGAGCTTACGTCTCCGCGTCCATTCTTCGTTTGAGCTATTCCCTCATGGGGCGTGTGCTTCTATGTCCTTTCCGCGATCACGCTCCGTGGATTCTCATGCCCTCTTCAAGGGGCTACTTACAGGCCGTACCAGGCAGTGCCCTCGTCGTGCCAGCCCAGCTTCACGAGGTTCTTGTGCTCCTCGAGGCTGGTGGTGTAGTTGTGCGAGCCCGACTGGGCGTTGGGGTTGTACTCGCGGTAGAGCTTGACGGTCTTGGCGTCGTCGGAGTACCAGCCGATGCCCTCGTACTTCCAGCCGAGCGAGACCAGCCAGTCGCGCTCCTCGGCGCTCATGGTGTAGTGGTGGTCGCCGCCGTTGGGGTTGTACAGCCGGTGCACGGGCGTGTTGCTCGTGACGGGTGCCGTCCAGCCGGTGCCCTCGTACTGCCAGCCAAGCTTCACCAGGCCATCGCGCTCCTCGTCGCTGGCCGTGTAGAAGTGCTCGCCGCCGTTGGGGTTGTACAAGCGGTGCATGGCGACGGAAGTGGGATTCGTTTCGGTCCACTTCGCGTAGAGCGTCACGCCTTCCGTTACGGGGTCGTCGAAGTTGTAGGGGGTCGTGCAGGCCGCATCGGTGTACCAGCCGCCAAATTCGTAGCCCTCAGCTGTTGGGTCGCTCGGCTTCGTAGCCTTATCTCCGTACTTTACGACTTGGGTCTCGGGCGCTGTGCCGTGGCCGTTGGCGTTGAACGTCACCTCGTAGTCCCAATTGGCGTACAGGGCCAGGTTGCTGGTAACGCTATCTTCCCCGAAGGCCCACAGGGCTCCGTTCGTGGTCCAGCCGGCAAGCGCCTGACCGTCCTTGTGGGGAGCCTTTGCGTCGGCATCAGATTGACTGATGAGTCCGCCGTATTCGACTTCCTGCGTTCCCAGCTGCGTATCGCCGTCGTAGTACGTCACGGTGTAGGTGCGAGGCACTACCTGCGCGTACAGGTAGGTGTTCTCGCTGACTGCCGTGTCGAAGTCGAAGGATTCGGCTTTCGAGAAGTCGGGGGTAGTGGTTCCGTCACCCTTGAACCAGCAGGACTTATCGCCTTCGAGGAGTGCGTACTGCGCTTGCGTGCTGTCGTCGGCAAGGGCGTATACGTCCTCCGTCGGGTTATACGCCGTGGTTCCGTCTTCGATGTCGTAGCTGGCCACATCGGGGTCGATATCGACCGTGGGACTATATACCAGCGTGTAGGTTATGGTGCGCAGCGTGGGAGGGTTGGTCTTGTCTACCCACTTGGCGTAGAGTGTCGTGTCTGCGGTGAGCGCCGTGTTGGACAGACAGGGCTTCGTCAATTCCGCGTCGGTGAACCAACCGGCGAATTCAGTGGTATTCGCAAGATCCCCTGAAAGCGTTGGCGTCTTTCCATCGAGTCCGTCAATCGCGTGTCCGTATTGTATTTCCTCGTTAGACGGAAGGCCGACGTTTGGATTGCCCGAAAGCGTGCCAGCATCGTACGTTATGCTTACGCGTTCCTGAGCGAAGCTGCCCATGACGGCAAGGTCGGAAGCGGGCATCGTGACCTTGTAGACGTTGGTATCGCCTTGACGTTCCGGAATAAAGGCTTCGCCGACGGACGCATCCGTATCGGAAACGGCCAGAACCGGAATTGCCCAGATCTCGCTCATGCCGAACTTATCTGCCGGAGCTACCGTCATTTCGACGGTCTCTCCATAGGCTGCCTCCGTGTAGAAGTACAGGTAGTTTTCGTCATCGAGATATCGTTCGTCGGTAGCGGGATCCCCAAAGTAGATGCAGCTGCCGGTTGCGGGCGTGATCATCTGCTGCGTTCCGCCATCTGCGTCGGGTGCCGTCTTGTTCACGACGGCCACGGTGGCAATCGTGTACTTGACGGGGGTCCACTTGGCGTACAGCGTCATGCTCGCGCTAACGGGCTCGCTGAAGTCGTAGGGATTATTGCCCTCTTCGTCCGTGCACCAACCCTCGAACGTGTAACCCGTGAGCGTGGGTGCCGTCGGGACCTTTACCGATGCGGTCGCGTCGGACGTGAAGGTCTGTGCGTCCGGCTGCCCCTGGGCTGCCGCGGGTGCGTTATCCGGTTCGTTCATGTCGAACGTCACCGTGTACACGTTGCGATACTCGACGTGGTTCGAGTTATTCTTGCACACGCGTTTTTCTATGCCGGGGTCATTGGAGGGAGTCCACTCGCCCCAGTTGTGGCCGGCCGGCTGAATGATGACATCGTCCTCAGCGGCTTCGGTGGTGCCTTCCGCGTCCAGGAAGTACTTGCCGCAGTCTGCGCACCTATAGTGCTCGATCCATCCGTACGCGTCTCCGCCCGTGCAATCCGTCGGGGCCTTCGCGTCGTAGTGCGTCAGATTGTGCTCGGTGGCAATGACGGTAAGCCATTCGTAGTCGCCGTCGCTCGTTAGCGGAACTACCTGGTCACCGTCGTTGTTCACGACAAACGGGCGCACATGGTATTCGCCCGGCTGCGTGAACTGGACGTCGCCGGTGCCCTCATTGACGCTGATTCCCTCGGATTCCAGTTCGTAGCTTTCCCAGCGTACCTGCGTATCGATCTTCTTGCCGGTCTTGTTGGTTACCACGTAGTTCATCGTGTCATTCAGATTGATGGGCGTGCGGTAGAAGCCAGTATAGCTTCCCGATGCCGAAATCTGCGGATTGTCGAGTCCGGTATTTACGATGTCTATTCTCACGACGGGGGTGAGAGCCGGGTTGCTGTTGGTGGGTACGTTGTTCAGCTCCGTCAGGTCCTGGCCTGGGTCGGCGCTTTCGCCTGTCACCTGGCGTATGCCATCGTTGATTACCCACCTAATATAGACGCTTTGGCTTTCTGCATTCGCCTTGGGCGCGAGCGTACGCGTTTCGCTGTCATAGACAAACTTTCCTGCTTCACTCTCGCTTACCAGGGTCTTGTCATCGTAGACGACGCCTTTCTCATCGCAGAGTTTCCATCCGCCCCAGTCCGACGTGAATCCGTAGAAGGGCACGTTGAACCTGTTGTAGCCTTCTACGGTTATGGAATCGAGGTCAAGCGTGTTCTTGTCGTACAGAATGTAGTTCGCTTTCGGCGTCTTGACCGAGGCGAGGTCATACAGCGGGTACGTTGAGGATACGTGCGAACTTGTTTTGTCGTCTTTAACCTCGATTTTACCTGGGGATTCGTAGAGGTAGTTTTGCCTGGAAAGCTCGGGAACGTTGATGCCGTAGTAGGCGCTAGCCGCTTCGGTCACGCTGCTCCAGTTGATTTCCTGGTTCTTCCTCCAGTCCGTTGCGGTGCTATGGGTGGTATACGTGCGGTCATCTGCGGTGTCGTAGCTATCAACCTGGTTGTTGTTGACGATGCGATGATACAGATCATCCGTTGCCGCGCATCCGTAGGACGGCTTTCCCGTTTCGTTCGTGTCGAACTTGATGACCAAGGACTGCTTATCGTAGTCACTGGCGTTGATTCCGCCGATGCCGCCAAAGGCAGAGGAGGAATAGTAATCGCCGCTCATGGCGAAAATCGCAACCTTGTAGCTCAGAGCGGCTGGCTGCTGGTAAGTTTGGGTGTATGTGGTGGTTGACGCTTCCTGTTCGATTGTCGTTCCTGTATGCGGGGGAAGTGCAATTGTGGTCTCAACGGCCTTGCTTACTTCCTTTGATTCGCTATGTCCCTGTTCGGCACCGATTGCTCCGCCCATTTTCCAAGCGGTGCCCCAGTTGAGTCCCATCGAGGCGGACTCCGATGAAGTGCTGGTTGACGCGCCTGCGCCAAAGGTGTCGTCTGCCCAAAAACTCGTATCCGAGCTGGACTCGGTTGCGGCTAGGCCGATGTTGGCGCCGATGTTTTCCGATAACTCGAAGGATGTAAGGCCAGATAGGGTAGTGGTGGTTGTTTGCGTGACGGCATCTCCCAGCACTGCGGAGTGCATGATGTCTTGTGACGAGCCATTGGTGACCGTGGACTTGTTTGCAGATCCAGGGGTGATGACGCCCGTGGGGGTCGGTCCGCTGACATATTGAAGTCCGGTTGCGGCTACGGGTACCGGCTCGAAGTCATAGAACACGATTCCGAAAGATACATAGTCGAAATTTGCCGAGGAGCCTTTGCAATTGACGGCAGTTACGACGTTTGCGAAGCCAGACGTTGAGTCGGTCGAATCGAGCCCCTCCAATCTTGTCTCGCCGGCTTCGTCTGCGTCGAGAAATTCTTGAGCCGAGAGCGCGCCTGTGGTGCTTTGGCATTCGTAAAGCGCCTGGCCCATCAAATTGCGCGCGTCGTTTAGGCTCGAGATTCTCTTAATGCCTGAAACGGTGAATTGGTCGTAGCCGGTTTTGCCTGAATGGGATGGGTTCGTTTGCTCAAGCTTGCTCTTGAGGCTATAGCAGCTCCAGGTTTCCTCGGCGTATTTGGTTTCGCCTTGACTCATGTTGAAGTAGGAGTCGAAGCCAGCCTGGGACATATTCCCTCCGATGGGCTGTTCCCCGTAGAGGTCGACAAGTTGGCTTGCCTGGTCGCGGAAAACGCTGGCCGCAATCCCGCTCCACTGGGGTAGCAGGTTCGTCTTTACGATGTTTTGCAGATTGTTTGCGTTGAGGCTGAGCGTTGTCTTTTCGGGGTCGGCGCCCAGGCTCGTGTAGTTGAAGGTGTCGTTGAGCGTAAACGACTTGATTTGCGTCTTGGTGTCGTCGGTGAACTTCTGAGCTGTGGCTCTCATTTCGCCGTACGATATGTCATCGCCCCATGCGGCAAATGTTGGCGTCACCGTTAGGGCGAGGACGCACAACACGCAGATGAATGCCCTCAATCGCTTCTTCATGGCTGCCCCTCTCTTTTGACCCGTTACCCCAGCGCTCTGGCCAAGTGCGGCCATGCTTGGATGCTGCCGCCGCGATGCGCCGGAGAGCGCAAATGCCCCCATTGTCTCTGAATGATACTCGCGGGGTTTTAAATGCGGAGAGGGGAGAGGTGGAATGTTACTTTACCGATGACATTGTTGGAGCAACCTCGCGAAAGTGCCTGGAGCGCCCCATTTTGGTTGCTGGTTCGGGTTTGTGATGGGCTGCGTCGTGTGACGGGGTGTGCTGTGGGGCGTTCGCTTTCTGTGCCGCACGGCTTCGCGCATTACCTGCTTCCTTTCACGTTTACCCTCTAGGGTAATTACCACGCCAGCTACCTGCGCAAACGCAAGAATTACCCCACGGGGGTACTATGCGGGTGAGCGGGGGAGTAGCAACATCTGTCGCACCGTTAAGTCAGCAAGAGTGGAAGGAGAGCTGATGGCGGAAAAGGACACGTCTGCGCAACAGGAGCAGACGACCGACGGTGCGCTGGAGGGTCAGCCGTCGATGGCTTCGAAACGCAACAAGTGGGTTATCCCCGGCGTGATCGTTGCCGTAATCATCGTGTTGGGAATCGGGTTCGGCGTGTGGCATGAGTCGCCCACGTTCTGCAACGCGATTTGCCACGATCCCATGGATCCCTACGTCGAAAGCGTGACGTCGGGTCATACGGGCATGGCTGCCTACGATCATGTGCAGGCGGGCAAGAATTGCCTGAGCTGTCACCAGCCGAAGCTTACCGAACAGGTGAGCGAGGTCATGATCTGGACGAGCGATGCGTTCACCACCGACGAAGAGGGCTGGCTTGCTCCTTCGAAGGATTTTGCGAGCGAAGAGTTCTGCGCGCGCAGCGGTTGCCACGACATGAGCGAAGTGGTCAACAGCACCTGGGGCTTCGAGGGCAATGCCGAGCAGTACAATCCTCATTCGAGCCATCAGGACCAGGCTCTGGAGTGCGGCGACTGCCACAAGGCGCACAGCACGAGTGTTCTGGTTTGCAACGATTGCCATGCGCTGAACGCGCCTGAAGGCTGGGAGGGTTAAATGAGCTCGCTATCTCGACGTAGTTTTTTCAAGGGTGCGGGTGTGGCTGCTCTTGGTGTGGCCGCTTCCAGCGCACTTACCGGCTGTGGTAACAGCCAGACGGTTTCCGAGAACGCCGCTAACCTGAGCGCGGGCGAGTCGGGCACGCCTTCGTGGCTGGGCC
Organism: Denitrobacterium detoxificans; assembly: GCF_015062615.1. GTDB lineage: Bacteria > Actinomycetota > Coriobacteriia > Coriobacteriales > Eggerthellaceae > Denitrobacterium > Denitrobacterium detoxificans_A. The sequence goes on along the minus strand of NZ_SUUH01000001.1, from coordinate 529,257 downwards.
AGGCTCCCGTTATCAACGAAGCCGATATCACCGAGACCATCGACACCGAGGTTCTGGTCATCGGTTGCCGCACGGGCGGTCTGCCGGCCGTTATCTCCGCCGCGGAAAACGGTGCGAAGGTTCTTGGCATCGACCGCGTTGCCAAGGTTTCGAACCCGCGTGAGGACATCGGCTCCATCGATTCCAAGCTGCAGCTCGCGTCTTTCGATGAGTTTCCGCAGTTCCGCATCGACAAGATGGAAGCCATGGAAGACATCGTGCGCTATGCCAACGGCTTTGCGCGCTACGACCTCATCAAACTCTGGGCCGATGAATCCGGTGCCTGCGTAGACTGGCTGACCGATATCGTCGAGCGCGACGGCCGTATGGTCATGAGGTTCGAAGGCGGCCTTCCGCCCGAGTCTGAGGCGCGCGACAAGGCGTATGCCACGGGCCACAGCCCCGAAAAGACCGAACTTGTGGCCGACGACAAGGACTTCTCGTTCGGCGTGTCCCTGAAGGAATACGCGGAAGAGCAGGGTGCCGAGTTCCGCTGGAGCACCGAGTTCATCAAGCTCGAGCAGGACGAGAACGACCGCGTGGTGGGCGCCATCGCTCGCGACGTGAACGATCGCCATTACATCCGCATCAACGCTCCCAAGGGCGTCATTATCGCCACGGGCGGTTATGGCAACAACCTGGAAATGATGCAGGCGCGTCAGCCTTGGAACCAGGACCTGCGCATTCCCGTGCCCGCTCGTGGTGGCAACCCCACGGGCGACGGCATCAAGGCCGCGCTGTGGGTTGGCGGCAAGATGGACCCGATGGGCGCCGCCGTCACGTTCAACCGCGCATGCTGCCGCCCCACCGAGACGGCTGGCATGGGCAATCAGGACACGGCTTCCAATGCCAATGGCGCGAACTGGTTCTGGTTCGGTGAGCAGCCGTTCCTGAAGATCAACCTGAACGGCAAGCGTTTCTGCAACGAGTCCGGTCCGTACGACTACATGCTGCACTCTGCATGGATGCAGCCGCATCACACCTACGTTGACATCTGGGATTCCGATTATGTCGAGAAGGTTCGCCAGATCAACGAGGTCGGTTGCTGCCGCCTGTATCCCTTCGACAACGGCGCTCCTTCCAACATGCCGATTCAGGCCATGGAGGGCATGTTCGAGAAGTCCATCGAGGCTGGCTTCATTCAGCGCGCCGACACGATGGAAGAGCTCGCCGAGATGCTGAACCTGCCCGTCGAGGAGACGGTTGCCACGTGGAAGCATTACAACGAGATGGCGTACGCGGGCAAGGACACCGACTACAACAAGGAGTCCTACCGTATGCTTCCGCTCGACCAGCCGCCGTATTACGGCGTGCGCACGGGTGCGTGGTTCCTGGCGACGATCGACGGCGTCATCATCGACACGAACATGCATCCCGTTCGCGAGGACGATTCGCCGATTGAGGGTCTGTACATGACCGGCGACGCTTCGGGCGGCATGTTCGCCGTGAGCTACCCGAACCTGTTCACGGGCTTGGCATGTGGACGCACGATGACGTTTGGCCGTCGCGCAGGCATGCTTGCCGCCACGGGTCAGGCGTAAGCTGATTCTATTCGGGTCGGTTCCCATGTGGGGGCCGACCCGATTTTGTGTGCTATGGTCACATGCATACGTATGAGGGTGTGGAGTTCAGTATGTCGTCTGAAAGCAAAGAGAGAGTGGGGGCGGCTCTGTTTGATGCCGCCTTTTGGCGCATTACGGCTGCTTTGACGTGCCTCGTTTTTTCCGTTGGGCTTATGAACCAGGTCGTGTTTCCTCTTTTCGACCCGACCTTCATGTTCGCACGCGATATTTCCGTTACGGCGAATGCGCTGTTCATGGTTGTTGTTGCCCTGCTTGCGGTATTCAAGCCGCGCGTGTTGAGGCTCGAGCGCGTGGCGGAAGTGGCGGTTGCCGCCTGCCTGATCATCGGCGCGATTGCTCTGCTGCCAGCGCTTGCGATGTCCAATGCCCCGTTGCTCGTTGTTTCGTCGTGCTTGTTTGCGATGGGGCGCGCAGGGGTAACGATTATGGTGGGGCTTGCGGCGACGGGCTTTAGCGCCCGAAAGGCGTCGGCGTGCATCGGGATTGCCTTTACGATTCGCCTTGCCCTCGAGCTGCTGGTTTGGCAGGCTCCGGTTGTTGCGGGCGTGACGCTCTTCCTGGTTCTGCCTCTTGTGGCGTTTGTCTTGACGATGGGCGTCGCCCGCCCTCTGCTTTTGGAGATTGCCCAGTCCGAGGCACCTGCAGACGTCGCAATTACCCAGCCGACAACCTTCCTGCCGCTTGCGAGCCAGTTCTTCATCTGCCTGATGCTCTTTTCGATGGCCTTTGGGTTCGCCTTGCGCTTTGGCGAGGTTGGCGGCGTTCCCATTGCCAACATGATTGGGGTTTTCCCCGTTGCCCTGCTGACCGTTTACTCGCTGGTCTGCAAGAGGAGCTTTAGTGCCGATCTTGTCGTGCAGATCTCGGTCTTGCTTGTTGCTGCGGGCTTCTTCCTGGCCACCGCTTCTCCCACGACTTCGTACGTGACCGCCAATGCGTTGCTTTCTACGGGTAATACGCTGTTCGAGATGGTTGCTTGGCTTGTTCTGATTATGCTTGCGGGCCGCAACCGCAAGAACGCCCTTGCGGTGTTTGCCTGGGGACGTGGTCTGGGTGGTTTCGGCACGCTTGTCGGCGCCGCCATCGGAATGCTGAGTAACATGTTCGTCGACGTCAACCCTGGGCTGTTCGTTTTCGTCCCATGCGCTCTTATGCTCGTGGTCGTAGGGTATGCGCTTATTGGCATGCGTTCGTTTAGTTTTTCGAGTGCCATCGAGGGCGTTACCGAGACCCCGAGTCGCTCCGAAATGGCTGTCGTGAGCGACGCTTCCGCCTCCGAGATTCCGCTTTCCCAGAAGTGCCGCGGGGTGGCGGAGGAGTATGGGTTGTCTCCCCGCGAGCTTGAGGTGCTCGAGCTGCTGGCCGAGGGCCGCGACCGCGCCTACATCGAGGAGGAGCTCGTGATTTCGCGCAACACCGTAAAGGCGCACGTCAAGCATATCTACGCCAAGCTCGATATTCACTCCCACCAGGATCTTATTGCGCTCGTTCATGGCGACTAGCGCTCCCTTTGCGCGAGAGCCTCGTTGTATCGCGATAGCTCGCGCGGGTCGGTTTGCCGAACTGGCGGGTGTTTCCGGGGTCCGTTGTCGCGCTGCCGTTAGTGCGTGCGGCGTCGTTGGCCTTTGTCTGCGCGAAGTTGCCAAGCCGGGCGCGATGCGTTTCTTGCTCATCTTGCGGCCGCCGCGCTGGCTAGTGCGTTCGTGCTGTGGCTAGGTTGTGCGCTGTGTCGTTTGCAAACGCATTTGCATGGCTTCAACCTCGACTTATTCGCCCTGTTCCTCGTTGTTGACCCTTGGGAAGATGTCCCAGTTGAAAAGCGTGTCCCTGAGCGATCGGCGTTGGGCGATGTGCTCGCGTTTCGGGGTTGGCATGCGCTTGCCGAGCGCTCGTGCGACTTGATACGCGAGCTCGTCGAACGCGCCCTCTTGGTTTACTTGCAAGCGCGTTGCCGTGATCATGCGGATGTTCTTGTGCTGCAGCATGTTGCGGCGCACGGCGTCTTGCTCTTGCTTTTCCATCTCTGTGTGAAAGCGTGCGCTGTCGTATTCCATCCCGACGCGTTTGCCTTGCCAATACAGGTCGCAGTCGAAGTAGCGTTTCCCAACGGCGAGCTGCTCCTTCAGCGAGAGTTCGATGCGCTTGTTGAGCTGGGGGAGCGGTATGCCGTAGCCGCCAAATCGCGGAGGCATGCACAAGAGCATGCAGAGCGCCGTTTCCCGCGGTGACGCCGCATTGTCCACGGTCCACTTGAGGAATTGAACCGTCTTCGCTCTTGTGTTTGGCTTGAATAAACGTTCGGCATATGCCTCTATTTTGTCCACGCTCGTAATGGGTGGCCTTTTGCAAAAACCCAATTCGTCAATGCTGTCTATAGCGTAATTGCCGCACATTTCCATTGCGAGCTTTACCGCTTTTGCGGTTTTCGTTTTCGATGCTAGCTGGATGAGGCATAGCTCGGGGGAGGCGATGAAGAAGTTCTCTTCTAGCTGGTAGAACGATCGCTCGGGAAGTTGCCTGTCGCAAACATGTTCTATTGCGTTGGCTAGATGCTTTCTTTGCTTGAATGTGACCATGATATCGAGTTTGTTCAAGGCTAGGTCAGGATGTTCTTTCTCGAATTGCATTAATAGTTTTTGACTTGGGCTACTGTATGCAAGCGAATGGACGCGTGCGGGAACGAGAACGATAGGGGCGAGGTGTCCAAGTTTTCTCCAGATCCAAAAGGCGGAATTGTGGCTAATGAAAAGACGTTCCATGGGCTTGTCTCCTTGCTTCATGCAAACTGAGCAGAATTCGGCGTTTCGATGTAAGAAATGCTGTCGTTTACACGTGAATACGGTGCCATTTGAGGACCTGGTGCCTTTACGCAGGCATCTGGAGGTGCGATAAATGCCATTTGCCCAGGTAGACACTTGGCAAGACTGCGAGGGCGGCGGGCATGACGTGTAAACGGCGACATTTTTTCATTTTCATCTTCGATATTTGCTCATTTTGCTTTTGGCGTCTTGTTTTTGCTTTGGCGCGGCTTCGTTATTCGGTGCCTTGGCATTGTTCTTTTTGCTGTGCGTGCCGAACGCTTTGCATTTTGGTTGGGGTGCGAGCTGGTTTCGCATTTTGGAGGTTCGCGGTTCCAGTACGATAGGTATTTGGTCGCGCCAATCGTGCGGAATCGTCGCCTGAATGATGCGCAATCGGTGCGTGATGGAGGCGTTACTGCCGTGGAAGCTGCTTTGCATGTTGACGTTTTGAAATGCTACCAGAAGTGTGGTATTTGCTACAATTGAGGCAGCTAGCCTAGCGAAGGGGGTTCCGATGGGTTGTTCATTGTTTGAGCATCAGTTGGAAAGTGCCATGAGGGATGCTATTGGCGAAACGGGGATTCGCGTCATCAAAGGCGTCGACAAGATTGCCTCCAGGCAAGGGGGCGAAAATGTCATCCACAACTACCAGCTCTTGGGTAAGCGCGCCCTCATCGTGCTTGGTGCGGTGTTCGTGGGCGTGCAGGTTGTTACTTCCGTTGCCGGGCTCGTGATCTCTCGTCGAAGCGAAGAGCGTCGCATCGAGCGTGTGGTGCGTCGCGTGCTTGAAGAAGAGCGCCAGCAAGCCGAATCTGAGGCTGAATAAACGCACTCTTCTCGCGTGCCTGGTTTGGGGCGCTGGTAGGGGCGCTGACTTGGTTGTGGGGATCGATGTGTCGTTGTGAGAACCTCGTTTGAAATACTGAAGCGAGACGTACGTGCGCTTGTAAAGAACCCTATCGCCTTGCTGGTGGTAGGCGCCCTCCTTGTGCTGCCCGGCCTGTATGCGTGGTATTGCATCGTGGCAAATTGGGACCCGTATTCGCACACGGGCAATATCCCCATTGCCATCGTGAACGAAGACGAGGGCGCGACTCATGACCTGGCGGGCGACATCAACATTGGCCAGCAGGTCGTGGGCGAGCTCGAGGATAACGACAGCATTGATTGGCGGTTCTACGACAGTAAGGAAGAAGCGCTCGAAGACACCGAATATGGCTTGGTGTACGCCACGATAGTGCTCCCGAGTGATTTAAGCGAAAACCTCGTCGGAATCTTCGACGGCTCGGATGAAAAGCCCACGATTTACTATTACCCCAATGAAAAGTACAGCGCCGTCGCTACTAAGGTAAGCGACTCCGCTGCGCAGAAGCTGGTGCTCAAAATCAACCAGGGGTTTTCCTCTACGGTGAATAAGAAGATCTTGTCGTCAGCGCAGGACCTGTCGAGCAAGGTCAGCGCCCGGGTTGATGAGACGCACCAATCGGTCGTGCAGGAAATACAGTCCATCGAGGCTGACTTGAATGCGGCAATCGCCTCGCTCGACGATGCGTCGTCCACCATTGCGGGTTGGCGCAAGGCGGCGCAGGAAGCGCGGGACTCTCTCGAGACAACGTCCGAGCTGCTGCCGGATGTAGCCTCTTCGCTCGACGATACGGGCGCCCGGTTGAACGACCTGCGCTCGGGTTTGGGCAATTACGAGACCCGTCTTTCCACTAACGTCCTGTCGTCCGCCGCGAGCGTGTCTTCCATGTCGAGCCAGGCGGTTACGTCGCTTGACAACGCGAAGGAAGACCTGTCTCGCGTGAGCGAGGACCTGCAGCGCATCATCGACGTTGCATCGGGCACGGGCGACGAGGAGCTCAAGAACGCGGCCGAGGGCCTTTCGATTGCCGTCGACCTCATAGGCGGCGCCGTGGATGGGGCGGACGCGCGCGTTACGGAAATCGACGGCACCGTCCAGCAGACGATGGATGGCGTGACGGACGCCACCAACCGCATACACGGTGATGCCATGCCCAAGCTCGACCAGGGTGCCACCGATCTCTACTTGTCGCTGACGAACCTATCCATTGCCCTACGGCAATTCGAGCCGCAGATAATTGGCCTCTCCAACGTGATGTCCGAAACGGATGCCGCGCTGAGCACGGCCGAGACGTCGATCTCCGACGCAAAAATGCTGCTGGGGACCATTCGGGGCAACCTGGATGGCACCATGCAGGACATAGGCGCCATTGGCACGGCGCTCGAGTTGGAAGAGCTCACAGAGCTTCTTGGCGTCGACGCCGAAAACGCGGGTACGTTCATCTCGACACCCGTGCAGATGTCCACCGTCAAGCTTTATCCCGTTTCGAACTACGGCACGGCGGTTGCCCCGTTTTACACCAACCTGGCCTTGTGGATAGGGTGCTTCATTTTGGTGTCGCTTATGAAGGTCGAAGTCATGGGCTTCTCGGAGGCAACGGCACGGCAGCGCTACTTCGGGCGTTGGATGCTGTTTGTCATTCTGTCGCTTCTGCAGTCGCAGGCGATTTGCGGCGTCGACATCCTGCTGGGCATCGATTGCGGCAACCCGGTGCTGTTCATGCTGTCTGGCGCGGTGTGCTCGTTCGCGTACATGAACCTCATTTATGCGTTGGTAAAGACGTTTCGCAACATCGGCAAAACGCTGTGCATCTTCTTGCTGGTCATGCAGGTACCGGGTTCGTCGGGCATGTATCCCATCCAGATGATGCCCGTCTTCTTCCAGTTCATTCACCCGGCGCTTCCGTTCACGTACGGCATCGACGCCATGCGCGAGGCACTTTCGGGGCTGTACGGATCGGCATACGTCCTCGACTTGCTTGCCCTGCTCCTCATCGTACCGGGCTCTCTCTTTATTGGACTGGGCCTCCGTTCCCTCATGGCCAACCTGCTCGTCATGTTCGACGACGAGATGCGCAAGACGGGCTTCTTCGCGAGCGAGGATTACGAAGGTCGCATGAAGCGCCACGGCATGCGCGGACTTATGCGCGCGCTCATGGCCCACGACGAATACGCGGAGGACGTGGAGAATCGCGCCCGCCGATTCTATCGCCGGTACCCGCGCATTCGCAGGCTGGGCGTTACGGCGCTCTGGGCGATTCCTCTTGTCGTGCTTTTGGCCATGCTGCCGCTGAACGTTGTATTTGGCCTGAGCGCCGATACGAAACTTGCGGTGCTTGTGGGCATGCTCGTGTTCCTGTTCGTCGTGCAAATGGGCCTTATCGTGCAGGAGTATACGCACTCCATGGTGAAGGAGGAGATGCATCTGCTTGGCCAGGACGCCCAGTTCGATCGCGAGCTCGAGCTGCCTGCAGCGGGCGAGCGCACGGGCGTCGTTTCCGCGGCCGAGAAGGTACGGGCGAAGTCCTCACGGCGTGGCCCCACGCGCGACATTTTCATCACGGACCTGCGCCTTGGATCCAAGAGCGTCATTGGCATCGTGGTAACCGTCTTGCTGGTGCTCACTCCCTCCATCTACGCGTGGTTCAACATTGCCAGCAGCTGGGACCCGTATGGGGCAACGGGCGGGCTGAAGGTTGCCGTGGCCAACGAAGACGAAGGTTACAAGGGCGATTTGCTACCCATAACCATCAACGTGGGCGATACCGTGGTTTCGCAGTTGCGCGGCAATGCGAGCTTCGACTGGGTCTTCGTGGACGACGAGGAAGCGGCGAAGGCGGGCGTCGAGAGCAGCGAGTACTATGCCGCCATCGTGATACCCTCCGACTTCAGTGCCAACTTGCTTACGTACCTTACGGAGGACAGCGCGTATCCCAGCGTGCTCTACTACACCAACGAGAAGGAGAACCCCATTGCGCCCATCATCACGCAGAAGGGCGCCGACTCCATACAGGAAAGCATCCGCGTCAGCTTCACTGAGCGCGTCGACCAGGTTTCGCTCGGTGTGGCTTACGACATCCTGAGCTACGTGAAGAACCCCAGGATGAGCGATTACGTCTCCAAGATGAGCCGCCACCTGGATGACGCGACCGCCGACGCGAAGAGCGCGGCAAAGCAATTGGTGACCCTATCTGGCATTATGCGTACGACGTCGAGCATTGTCGACCTGTTGGGCACCACGCTCGACGGCCTGCAAGAATCCGCCGGCACGGCGAAGGGCGCGCTTGCCGATGCGGAATCGGGCGCGAAGAATGCGTCGGAGTCGCTCGAGGAGCAGATTGGCATCGTTCGCGATACGCTTAACGGGAATACGGTGAACGTAGACAAGGTGACCGCCGCCGTGGATGTTGCGTTTGACCCGCTAACGGTTGCCGCTGACGCGGTGCCGGGCCTTATTCAGGAGCGCATCGACCAATTCCAGGAGCTCATGAACAAGAGCGGCGTAAGCGAGGCGGAAAAGCAGCAAACCCAGATGCTCATCGAGAGCCTGAAGGTCGCGAAGGAGCATGCCGAGTCAACTGCCCGCTCCGTGGCCGAGGCGCAGCAGAAGACCAACGTTATCATCGACAACGCCCAGGTGGATGTCGAGGAGGCGAAGCGACTCTTCAACGAGGAAATTGCCCCGGCGGATGATGGCTTGCGCTCGTCCGTTTCCGATGCTGCAACGTCTGCGAAGAGCATCGTTTCCGACCTCGATGGGGCGGTTTCCGGCCTAAGCGAAAGCACGGGAGGCTTGTCGAACCAGCTTGGAACGCTGGCAGATGGCCTTGATGGCGCGTCGGCCAAGCTGGATTCCGCGGCAACGCGCGTGGGCGATGCCAAGCAGCGCGTGGCCGATGCGCTTGCCTCGGGCGATGTGAAACAGGTCGAGGAGATCATCCTGGGCAACGATGCCGAGACGCTCGCGGCGAGCCTTGCCCGCCCCGTCCAGCTCGAGCGCGAGGCGATATACCCCGTTTTCAACTACGGCTCGGCCATGGCGTCGTTCTACACGGTTCTGTCGCTGTGGGTGGGCGCTCTCGTCATGATTTCCACCATGCGCGTGCACATCGTGGAGGAGCGCCTGGAGGAGCTGCGGAAACGCTATGGGAAGGTGCGCCCGCGGCATGAGTTCTTCGGGCGCTATGGCATCTTCTGCGTCATTGGCCTGCTGCAGAGCTCGCTCGTGTTGCTGGGCGATCTAACGCTGCTGCATATTCAGTGCGCCAACCCGGTTGAGTTCTTCCTTCTGGGGCTGTTCGTGGGGCAGATGTTCTGCCTGATCGTCTACACCATCACCGAGCTCTTCGGCGACGTGGGCAAAGCCGTGTGCGTCATTCTGCTCATTATGCAGGTGGCGGCTTCGGGCGGCACGTTCCCCGTGGAGATGTTCGATCCCATTCTCATCGACGTCGCGTCGTACCTGCCCTTTACCTACGCCATGACGCTGCTGCAGGAATGCGTTGCAGGCCCGTTGCTGGTGAATGTGGTCATTGGCGTTGCCGCCCTGTTATTCATGGCGGGCGCCATGCTCGTGCTGGGGCTTCCGTTGCGCCGTCCGTTCAGGAAGACGAACGCGTTCTTCGAGGAGCAGCTCGAGAAGACGGGATTCATGTAACGCCGCGTTTGCGGTGCCTTCCCTGGTCGCGGGCGCTTTGCTCTGCGTGGAGGTTTCCTTGGCCCTGCGATGGGTCCGCGTCCGGATGTTACAATGCGGAATCGAAACACGTAATGCCATAGGCAAGGAGTCCGCATGAACGTAAACGAGGCGCTCGAGCACGCCAATTCATTCTTTATCGCCGATTTCATCTATGCCGCAGGCGATGGCGCCATGCGGTCCGAGCGCATGAAGAACGAAGAGGCCATCCAGCAGCTTGTTGCCGCGTACTTCGAGCAGGAGAACCCTCCGTTCTCGTTCGACATCGTGCTCGAACTTGCCGACCGCAATCGCGATCTGTGCGACAACCTGGGCGTTGCCTACAATGGCGACCGCGGCCTGAACCTTCCGCGCGGCCTTTCCGACGAGACCACCATTGCCGGCATTGCCGCCATGCAGGGCAACACCGTGAAGCGCGTTGCCAAGAAGCTGCAGGGCATCGACGCGGTGGGGCAGGGCTATCGCCTGGCGCCCATGGGTGGCACCGTCATTGGCATCGACATCGAAACGACCTCGCGCAACCCCGACCGCGGCTACATCATCGACGTGGGCTGGGAAACGATGGAAATCGCCGAGGGTCAGACGCCCGTCGACCCGCATACGGCGCGCTGCGGTCTTCCCGCCCTGTACGAGCAGGTTGGCGTGCCCCTGTCGGAAGTGCATGGCATCACCTGGCCCGACGTGGCCGATAAGAAGCCGTTTCGCGAGGACAAGGAGCTGCAGGCGCAGGTGCTCGCCGCGCTTGAGTCGCATCCGTACATGGCGCACAATGCCGCGTTCGAAGACGCATGGTTCCTGCTGAACCTGCCCGGCTATGCCGAGGGCCGCAAGGCGGGCCGCATCATTCCCGTTGACACGCGCGAAATCTGCCGTGCTATCGACACCGACGCCGCCTCCATCTCGTTCAAGCAGCGCCCGTACGCGCTGGAAAGCTGGGCACGTCGTCGTGGCACCCTTGCCGCCGACGAGAACGAGCGCCATTTGGGCCTGGACGACACCGAGCTCATGATGCGCACCGTGGTTGCTGAGCTCAGCCGCGCAGCCTTGTTGAAATAAGCGTGGGGTATCTGCCTGCATTGCGGGCGGATGCTACAATGGCCAAGCAAATATTGGCAAGGTGGAATGCGCCGGGCGCGGCGCGGGCGGCAGTGCGATGCCGCTTGGGGAAATGCGGGTGCGAATCCTGCGCTATGCCAGTAACCGTAAATGCCGTCGAAGGACCAACTCGCAGGCATGCGAGCCTTCTAAATGGGCGAAGTCGGAACACCCATCTACCATATAGAGCCCTGGAAGGAAGGTCCCATGGAAGGGAAGCTCTCTCGTCATGCTCTGTTTGGAGCATTCTTCGCGGTAGCACTTGCGTGCTCCGCCCTCTTTGGATTCTCGGCGGTGCCGCAGGCGTACGCCGATGATTCCACTCAGCTTGTTGCGCAAGGTTCGGTTGCCTCCAATCTGCCCGATGCGGAAAAGCAGGAAACGCTGCTCAACAACCTGACCGAGCGCTTTGCCGCCACCGGTGGCGATGAGGCCATCACGAATGATACCTATTACGCTGCGCTCGCCCAAAACGTTCTTGGGCTGCATATCAACATCGACGTCGAAAGCATTGAGAAGAGCGTCGTCAAGTATCTGGAAGAAACGCCGGAGGAGAAGATTTCTGCGGGCAGGCTTGCTAAATACATCACGGCGCTGCATGCGGGCGGCGTAGACTGCACCTCGGTGGAGTATGGCGGCAAGACGTATAACCTCATCGACCGTATGAATGCGGCTATGAATGACGGCAGCCTGGGTTCGTGGAATGCCGTTTGCATCCTTCCCGTATATACCTTTGGGTATGACATGTCTGGCGCGAAGTACACCAAGGCCCAGTTCATTCAGGCTATTCTGGATGCATCGCAGGACGATGCCCTGTTTGGATCTATGTTCGAGGATCAGGAAACGGGAAGCAGGACCTATTACCCCGACATGGTTACGCCCTCTCAGGCGCTCATGGCCCTGAGCCTGGTTCGTGACGACGATTCGAATGTCGATGCCGCTGCGGCCAACCTCATTTCCCTCATGAAGGGCTCTCTGCAAGCGGATGGTAGCTTCTTGTATACGGCATATGCGGGGCAGTGCGACGTTGACGTCACGCAGTATGTGGACAACACCGCCTTGCCCGTTGTTGCTCTTTCTGCATGGGGAATCGACGTCTCCAAGGACAGCGGCTACGTTACCGAGAACGGTTCTACGCCCGCTGGCTTCCTGATCGCTTGCGCGAATAAGGGCCTTGACGGTGTGTACACCGGTACTGACACCGAAATGGGCTATGCCTACAACGAGTCCATGTCCGCATCGGCCACGTTCCTTGCCCTGGCCACGCTCGATGCCAACGAGACCGTGGGTGATCCGGTGAACCCGCTGGATGTGAAGTACACCATGTTCCGCCTGTACAACCCGAATTCGGGCGAGCACTTCTATACGAAGAGCCCTTCTGAGCGCGAAAACGTCGTCAAGGCGGGTTGGACGTATGAGGGCTGTGGTTGGGTCTCTCCCGATGCGAGCAGTGCCCCCGTGTATCGCCTGTATAACCCCAATGGTGGCGATCACCATTACACCGTGAGCGCCGAAGAGCGCGACTGGCTGGTGGGGCTTGGCTGGCGCTACGAGGGTATTGGCTGGTATAGCGATACCGACGAGACGGTCGCCGTCTATCGTCAGTACAACCCCAATGCCGACACGGGTTCGCACAACTTCACCACGAGTGCCGAAGAGCGCGACATTCTGGTCGCCCTGGGTTGGCATGACGAAAGCATAGCCTGGTATGCCGTCCAGTAACGATACCCAGGCGTTGGAAGAAACCGACGAGCGCATCGCTCCCGGTGCGCCTGCCTGCGAGGAGCATGCTCCTGCGCGGGTGGGCGCGCCCGTTATTGCGGGCATCGCATTGGCCGTCGTGCTGGTGCTTGCCTGCGTTGGCGGTGCCGTGTTCGCGTCAGGTTCGGCGTCTCAGGCGTCGCAGGGGCAAGAAGCTACCTCTACGCAGCAGCAGTCATCTGGCTCTGCGGAGGCGAACCAGGAGCAATCCTCGTCCCAGGCGACAACGTCTGATCAGGGCGAAAACGCCCAGCAAGAAGCCACCCAGGAGGCATCTGCCGAAGGGGAGGCCGCTGGCGATCAGCCCCAGGAGCAGGGCGCTGCCTCCGATGCTTCGGGTGCGTCGTCGCAGGCGGCTGGCTCATCGGAATCGAGCGGCGCGTCTTCGGGCGAGGCGGCCCCTGCAAGCCAGGAGCCCGCTTCGCAGCAGCAAGAGGCTGCCACCGTCACGGTAACCCTCACTATCGATTCCTCGAACGCGCATGCGTACAACAGCGATTACCCGTCTTCCATGGGAAGCAAGACGCTTACGCTGGAAGAGGGTGCCACGGTGTGGGACGCCCTGAACGCCATGGGCGTGAGCGTGCGTGGCAGCGCAACCTACGTGCGCGCCATCAATGGGCTTTCCGAATTCGATTGCGGCAACTCGAGTGGGTGGATGTACAAGGTGAATGGCTCGTTCCCCACGAAGACCTGCGGCAACTACGTGCTGTCCGACGGCGATAGCGTGCTGTGGGCCTATACCTGCACGATGGGCGACGTATAATGCGGAACCCCTTTGCCGTATGCCATCCTGGCGTAACGCTTGGCTACCTTGCCTTGGCCATCGTGCTTTCCATGGCAATGGTGCATCCCGCCTATACTGCCTTGGCCGTTGTTGGGGCGCTTTCCGTGGCAATCTACACCCGCGGATGGCGCCCCAGCGCGCGCATGGTGGCCTACCTTGCGCCATTCTCGCTGGTCATTGCCATTCTGAATGCCTGCTTTGTGGGCTCGGGCTCCACGGTTCTCTGCCAGGTGCTGGGCATTACCTTTTATGCCGAATCATTCGCGTACGGTCTGTGCATGGGCGGCATGTTCACCGCCATGTGCCTGTGGTTTTCCGTGTTCGGCACGGTGCTCGACAGCGAGGCCATCTTGGGGCTGCTTTCGAATCGCGTGCCCGCCATTGCGCTCATCATCAGCCAGATCATGCGCCTGGTGCCCCAGTTCGTTTCCCGCGGCAGGGCCATTGCCAGTGTGCAACGCGCGGTTTCCGCTGCTCATGGGCAAACGCCGCGTGACGCCATGAGGGTCGTTTCCGTGCTCATGGGGTGGGGCATGGAAGATTCGCTCGTGCGCAGTGCCAGCATGCGCGCTCGCGGCTATATACGCGGGGGAGGGCGCACGGCGTATCGTCGCTTCCGCTTCCGCGCCTTCGACGGCGTTCTGCTTGGCATCATCGTTTTGCTTGCCGCCGTGGTGGGGCTCTCGATGGTCCAGACGGCCGCGACGTTTCACTTCTATCCGATTATTTCGGGCCCTGCTCCCTGGTGGGGCGTGCTGGCCTACTGCTTGTTGATGCTCGTTCCGTTCGCGTGCGCGGGCAGGGAGGGGTTGCTATGGCATACGCGGTAGAAGCGCGTAACCTCACGTTTGCCTACCCGCTTGCCGGGGGCGATTCCTACGGCGAGCCGGTGTTCCGCAATCTGGATTTCCAGGTTGAGGAAGGCTCGTTTTGCCTGCTCTGCGGTGCTACGGGTAGCGGAAAGACCACGTTGCTTTCGCTCATGAAGCCCGAAATCGCCCCCGTTGGCCGCATGCAGGGCAACCTGGAGGTGCACGCAGAGGGAACGGGGTTCGTATTCCAGCATCCCGAAGACCAGATTGTCTGCGACTCCGTATGGCATGAGCTGGCGTTCGGGTTGGAAAATGCGGGCATGGAGCCCAACGAGATGCGCCGTCGCGTGGCGGAAGTGGCCCATTACTTTGGCATCGAGGCGTGGATGCATCGGCGCACCGCCGAGCTTTCGGGCGGGCAGATGCAGCTGCTGAACCTGGCATCGATCATGGCGCTTCGACCGCGCCTGTTGCTGCTCGACGAGCCCACGGCCCAGCTGGACCCCCATGCCCAGCGCCTGTTCGTCGATTTGCTTGCGCGCATTCATCGCGACTTGGGCATTACCGTCATCGTGTCCACGCACGTTCCCGAACTCTACGAGACGTGCGCCACCGATCGACTGCTGCTTTCCGATCTTGCCCCGTTGGCGCAGGCTCCGGCGTTGGGCGTGCGCGACGGCGCCGCGCAGTCGTGCGTATGCGTCTCGGATGTTCACATTCGCTATGGCAAGCAGGACCCTTGGGTGCTCCGCGGGGCTGACCTAAACGTGTATTCTGGTCAGGTGCATGCCATCGTGGGAGGTAACGGGTGCGGAAAGAGCACGCTGCTGCGAGCGATTGCCGGCGTCCTTAGGCCCACGCGCGGCAAGGTGGCAAACCGCATGATTCGCGAGCAAGCCTTGCTGCCTCAAAATCCCAAGATGCTCTTCGTGTGCGACACGGTCGCCGATGAGCTGGACGAATGGCATGAACGTTGCGGCTATAGCGGGGAAGAGGAGCGCGACATGGCGCAGCGGTTCGGCCTGGATGGCGTGCTCGACCAGCATCCCTACGACTTGTCGGGCGGGCAGCTGCAGCATCTTGCCCTGGCCAAGCTCCTGCTGTGCAAGCCGCGCTTGCTCCTTGCCGACGAGCCCGCGAAGGGCTTGGATGCCCATGCCCAGGCGCATGTCGTGCGCACGTTGCGTGGCCTGGCGGCCGAAGGCGCCTGCGTAGTGCTGGTGACGCATGACGTGGATTTCGCTCGCGTGGTGGCCGATAGGGTGAGCATGCTCTTCGATGGGCAAGTGGTTTGCACGCAGCCTGCCGATCGCTTCTTCGCGGATAACCTCATATACACGCCTCATGACCAGGCGCGCCTGTTTGGGGCCATGCAATCGTAATGCGCGTGGGTGTGGAAATAGCCTGCCTGGTAGCGGTGCCCCTGTGCTTGGGCGCCTGTGCCGTTGCGGGCATCGAGCAGGTCGCCTTGCTGTCGGGTCTGGTGGTCTTGGCGTCGTTGGCGTTGTTCTTTGCCCAGTTCGAGCGCAGCCGCCCCCGCCTGCGCGACACCATGCCCATTGCGGTGCTTTCGGCGCTTGCCGTGGCGGGGCGCATCCTGTTCGCCCCCTTGCCCGACGTGAAGCCCGTTTCCGCCATCGCCATCATCGCGGGTGCGTCTTTCGGACGCACGAGCGGATTCATGGTGGGTGCGCTTACGGCGCTCGTGTCCAATTTCTTCTTTGGCCAGGGCCCCTGGACGCCCTGGCAGATGTACGCATGGGGGCTTGTGGGCTACCTGGCCGGTGTGCTTGCGCAGATGGGGTGGTTCAAGCGCATGCCCGTCGTGCTGGGGTATGGGTTCGTTGCGGCGCTGCTGTATGGCGCCATTTTGAACCTCTGGTCGCTCATTGGGTTCTTTCATCCGCAGACCTTCGCCGAGGGTCTCGCCATCTACGCCGTCGCCGTTCCCCTTGACGTTCTGCATGGCGTGGCGACCGACGCCTTCCTGCTGGCGTTGTATGCGCCCTGGAAGGGCAAGCTCGAGCGCATCAAGCGCAAGTACGCGCTTGCCGAATAGGCGGCACTGCGGGCCCTTTGGGCGCTGTGCCGTTACTGCTGGTCGATGAGGTCGAAGAGTTCCTCGCGCGATTCTATCTTCAGCTTGCGGTAGATGTTGCGCACGTGCGTTTTCACGGTGTTGTCGGATACGTAGAGCGTTTGGGCAATCTTCGCATACGAATGTCCGCGGGCGAGCAGGGCGAGCACTTCGGTTTCTCGGGGCGAGAGGGCGCCCGCCTTTGCCAGGCGCTCGGCGTTTTGTGCGATCGAGGCCGAGATGTTGGGCGTTGCTTCTCGCTCGGCCTCTTTGTTGTGCTCCTTTGCGTCGTCGGTGGCTCCTTGTGACTTCACGGGGCTGTTAAGGAATGCCAGCGCAGCAAGGTACACGATGAGCACGATGCTGTTCAGAATGCGCCCTGCAGTGCCGATTTGCGGAATGATGAGCGCTCCCAGCAACATGGCCGCGGTGGCACACAGAAGGAAGGTGCCCGCAACGCGCAGCGTGGACTTGGGCGTGCTTGCGGCCTTGCAACATGATGTCCAGGTCATGATGAGGAACAATGCAAACGCCGCTTCCTTGAGCGATGACGAGATAAACAGCGCGCTGCCTCCCAGCTGTTCCAGGTAGGGGCAGAGCAGCACGATGGCGGCTGCGATGGGCAGGCCCGTGCGGTCCATGACGCGCGCAGCGCGTACGCCTGCCTTCGCGAATGCCACCGCGCAGACGATGCTGATGGCGGCGCTGCCGCAGAGCGATGCCGCGAAGAGCATACCGGTATCGAGTTCGATTCCCGCATAGAGCGGGTTCCAGATAAGCCCCAACACGAGCGCCGAAAGGGTGGTTCCCGCCAGAGGTCTCCACGTGCGCGAGATGACGTATGCCACGCGGTCGTCGGGAGCGGCAAGTGCTTCGTCGTCTTCGCTTTCGTTGGGTTTCAGCGGCAGCAGGGCGGCAGCCGAGGCAAAGATGCAGCTGGCGGAAAAGAGTGCATACGATGCCTGGTTGGGCAGGAATGCACTGGTGCCGTAGAGCGCCACGCCCACAAGGACGCTCGTGGCCGAGGCTTGGAACGCCGTGCGCGAATCCTCCTGCGAAAGCGTGAGCGCCCATGTGCCTGCGAGCACGGTGCATCCGATGCCCATGACGAGCCCGCTTACGGAGGCGAAGCGCCCGTCGATTTCGATGGCGGGGATGGCCAGCAGGAACAGTAGCCCGATAACCGAGCAGGCGAGCGCGGAGAGTATGACGATGTATCCTTGGGGAGTCTTCCAAATGACGTGCGATATGCTGCGCGCTTGCGCCACGAGGGCCACGGCGGCGATGATGACGCCCGCGAGGGCACATGCCAGGAAGCCGGTATGCGCGATGCGGCCGAAGAGTTCGACGATGGGGCTTGCATTGTGAACGGTAAGAAGCCCGACGGCAAAGAGCGGTCCGGCGCCCATGAGCGTGCAGGCTCGTTTAAGCAAAGCGTTGTTCAATTGAATGGTCTCTCCTTTGTTTCCCCTGCGTTCTATTATGCCATGTAATTCGAGCCTCAAATTATTTTCACCCTTTTCGGTGATGGCCTCTGACGTGGCATTACTTATTTTCGGCGATATTTCTTTCCCTCGATGCGGCCTATGGTGTGCCCATGTTTGTAAGCGCGGGATTGCTCCCGCAGTCTTTGCAAGGAGAGGGATACTATGGCAAACGAACAACTTACTCGTCGCGATGCGTTGAAGCTTGGTGGCCTCACGGTTCTGGCGGGCGCGGGCATGGCTGCAATGGCCGGCTGCTCTTCGCCGAAGAGCAAGACCGCCGAGGCAACTGAGTCTTCCACGGGCGAAACCACCATTCTGGAAGCCGACGGCTCCGTAAGCGCCCGCAGCCATTATCAGTGGCTGGGCAGCGAGCCCGAGGTCGACGAGTCGCAGGTTACCGAAGTCGTTGACGCCGACGTCGTCATTCTGGGCTCTGGCCATTCGGGAACGCAGTGCGCCCGCACCGCGGCCATGGCCGGCGCCAAGGTCGTGGTTCTGGAAAGCCAGACCGAAGCGAATCAGTTCTACTATGGCGAGGACATCGGCACGTTCAATTCCCAGTACGTGCAGAACATGGGCTATGGCCCCTATGACGAGATGGAAATCCTGGCTCAGCTGCAGCGTACCGCAGCGTATCGCCTGAACAGCGAGCTGTGCCTGAACTACATTCGCAACTCCGGCCCCATGGCCGACGAGTTCATCGCCCTGGTTCAGGAACGCAAGCCCGAACTGCTGACCAACATGAACATCCAGCAGCCCAGCACCGACTTCTGGACGGATAAGAGCCAGCCGCAGGATATGGGCAACTACAAGACCTACGTTGGCACGTTCTGCATGCGCTCCGAAATCCTGGACGAGGTTGCCACGGGCGTAGGCGCCTATTCCACCATTGGCGATTGCGAGACGCTCGTTCGCCAGTACGCCGAGGAACTGGGCGCTGAGTGGTACTTCGGCACCACTGCGGTGAAGGCCATCGTGGAAGACGGCAAGGTGACGGGTGCCTATGGCAAGACCTCCGACGGCAACTACATTCGCTTCAATGCCAGCAAGGCCGTTGTCATCGCCATGGGCGCATTCCAGAACAACATGGAAATGATGAAGGAATTCTACCGTGAGTCCTGGGAGCTCCAGGCCAAGGACGGCGTGGATGCCTTCAGCGACCCCACCGACGAGAGCGCCACGCGCGACACGGGCATGGGCCACAAGATCGGCTGCTGGGCGGGTGGCCGCATGGAGGCTGGCCCGGCTGCGTCGCTGGCCAACGTTTCCGCACCTGGCCCCTTCGGCTTTGCTCCCACGCTCTATCTGAACAGCCAGGGCAAACGCTTCATGAACGAGGCCGACTTCAATGCCATCGCCGCTCAGGTTCAGCGTCAGCCCAAGGGCCTGTACTGCGCACTGTACGGCGCCAACTACGAGGAGATTGTAAAGCGCGGCGGCACGAATCATGGCGGTACCGACTTCGGTCAGGAAACCTACGTGGCGCAGTGGAAGGAAGACATGACGCACGTCGTCGAGGCGGGTGCCGAAGGCTACCTGGTACGCCATGGCTGCCTGACCGAGCGCGCCAACATGGCCCAGACGCGCATGTATGGCGCTAACGACCTGAAGACCCTGGCGGGTTACCTGGGTTACGAAGGCGAAGCCGTGCAGAACTTCGTCGATTCCGTTGCGGCGTACAACGAGCTGGTTGCCAGCGGCGTTGACACGCAGTATGGCAAGAAGAGCGACTTCCTGTTGCCCATCGAGGCTCCGTACTACGCTGCCGTCGACACGAGCGTTGGTACGGGCGCAACGGCCCTGACGCTGGCTGGCCTGGTTACGGATGGCAACTACAACGTCCTGGACGACGATGACAAGCCCATCGAGGGCCTGTACGCCATCGGCAACTGCTGCGGTCAGCGCTTTGCCCTCACGTATCCCGGCATCCTGGCTGGCAATTCCATGGGCCAGGCCATGACCAACGGTTACGTCTGCGGCAAGATCGTGGGCAACCTGTAAGGCATTTCCCCTCCCTAGGACGCGTATTTCCCCTCCCATTTCTCTTGCGTCCAATGGAAACGGGACGGTGGCCAAAGGGCCATCGTCCCGTTGTTTTTTCGCGCATATGTCGTTGGGCCTACCGCCAGGGGTCGCGTTCGAAGAGCGGCTCGCGTTGCGGCGCGTCGTGCAGGTCGGAATACGGGTCGTATCCGTCGTCGTCTTCGTTGATGGCCCGAATGGGCTGGGTCTTCTTCGGCTTCGGGGTCGTATGCGCATTGGCTGGCGCGTGCGCCGGCTGCTTCTTTTCCTCGTCCATGGATGCCTCTCCTTGAATCTTCGGGCATGAAAAAGGGCGCCGGTCGAACCGGCGCCCCCAGTGTACTTGTTTTCGCCCGATTAGACGAACGTGCGCTGCGGTGCGCTGGCAATCTGGTCGATGACCGCGTCGAGAGCGCCCTGCACGTCGTATTCCTCTACCTTGCCGGCATCGCACTTGGCGGCGAACTCCGGATCGATGGGGAGCGTGGCGTATGCGGGGATGCGGTACTTTTCGGCCACTTCCTTGCCCTGGGGCTTGCCGAAGACGTACTGCTTCTCGCCGCAGTGCTGGCAGGTGTAGTAGGCCATGTTTTCCACCAGGCCCAGAACGGGGACCTGCATCTCGTGAGCCAGATGCACGGCCTTGCCCACGATCATGGCAACGAGTTCCTGCGGGGCCGAGACGGTGACGATGCCGTCGACGGGCAGGCTCTGGAACACGGTGAGCAGGACGTCGGAGGTTCCCGGAGGCATGTCCACGAACATGTAGTCGATTTCGCCCCAGTTCACTTCGTTGAAGAACTGCTTGACGGTGCCGGAGACGACCGGGCCGCGCCATGCCACCGGCATGTCTTCTTCGGGGAGCATGAGGTTGGTGCTTACCATCTTGATGCCCGTCTGCGTCTGGCAGGGCAGGATGCCGTCCTTGTCGGCGGTAAGCGGATTGGTAACGCCGAAGGCCTTCGGGATGGAGGGGCCGGTTACGTCGGCGTCGAGAATGGCGACCTTCTTGCCGCGCTTCTGGGCTTCGCTTGCCAGCAGGCAGGTGACGAGGCTCTTGCCTACGCCGCCCTTGCCGGAAACGACGCCGATGACGTGCTTCACCGTGGAACGCTTATTCGGCATGAGCACCTTGGGACCGGTGCTCTCTCCGCCACCGCATCCACCAGCAAGCATCTTCTTTTCTTCTTCGCTGAGAGGAGCTTGTTCAGCCATGGATACCTTCTCTCGTCTTGCTCCTGATATGCTGAGCGGCATCGTAGCACAATGGCGCTTGATTTAAGCCCAGGATGAATTGAATGGTGGACTAATCGGGCGATATTGTCTTTTCGGGCGCGATGCGACCGTATTGCCAGGTTGAGAAAATCTGTGGCTTCGCATGGGCAGGGAAGCAATGCATCGCGCGATTTATTACACTATGTTGATTAACTATGCACACGGCACCAAAGAAGGAGCGTATATGTGCGGCATTGTGGGGTATACCGGCAGCCAGCCGGTTGTCGATAGATTGATCGAGGGGCTTCGCCGCCTGGAGTATCGCGGATACGATTCCGCGGGCATCGCCGTTCAGGCGGGCGACGGCACCCTTTCCGTTACGCGTCGCGTGGGCAAGGTCAGTGGCCTGGCCAGCGCCGTATCGAACGTGCATCCCGAAGCCACGTGTGGCATTGGCCATACCCGTTGGGCGACGCATGGCGTTCCCAGCCAGCAGAACGCCCATCCCCATGTATCGTGCGACGGCTCTATCGCCGTCGTGCATAACGGCATCATCGAGAACTTCGCCGAGCTGCGCGAAGAGCTCATCTCCCGTGGTCACGAGTTCCGTAGCACCACCGACACCGAGGTCATCGCCCATCTGGTGGAAGAAGCCTACGAAGGCGATCTGCTGGAAGCGGTGCGCGCCGTCACGGTAAGCCTGGTGGGTAGCTATGGCCTGGCCGTTACCTGCGCCCAGGAGCCCGGTCGCATCGTGGTTACGCGCCGCGATTCCCCGATTGTTCTGGCCCATGGCGAAGACGGCAGCTACGTGGCGAGCGACATCATCGCCGTCATTCGTGCCAATCGCGATGTTGTGGTTCTGGGCGACGACCAGTTCGCTGACATGCGCCCCCAGGGCATTGCCTATTCCGACGCGCAGGGCGAGACCATCGAGCCCAACGTCATGCACGTCGACTGGGATATCGACGTTGCCGAAAAGGGCGGCTATCCCGATTTCATGCTGAAGGAAATCCACGAGCAGCCCCGCGTGGTGCGCGATACGCTGGCTGGCCGCATGGTCGGTGGCGCGCTGAAGATCAGCGAGCTGGGCATGTCGCTGGAAGAGCTGCAGCTCATCGACCGCGTCTACGTGATTGCCTGTGGCACCAGCTACCATGCGGGCCTGGTTGCCAAGCAGCTTATCGAGGCATGGGCGCGCATTCCCACCGAAGTCGAGGTTGCCAGCGAATTCCGCTACCGCAATCCCATCATCACGCCCACCACGCTCGTGGTCGCCGTGTCCCAGTCGGGAGAAACGGCTGATACGCTGGCTGCCATCCGCGAGGCGCGCATCAAGGGCGGTAAGGTGTTCGGTATCACGAACGTCATTGGCAGCCCCGTTGCTCGCGAAAGCGATGGCGTCATCTACACGAAGGCCAACAAGGAAATCGCCGTGGCTTCCACGAAGAGCTTCCTGGGCCAGGTGGTTAGCCTTACGCTGCTTTCCATGGTGCTGGCGCAGGCCAAGGGCAAGTTCACCCAGGCGCAGACGCGTCTGCTCTTCGGCGAGCTGGCCGACACCGCCGAACAGATCGAGCGCATCCTGGCCGATACCACAGCCATCGACGAAGCGGCGCTCGCTTGCAAGGATGCCAACGACGCGCTGTTCATTGGCCGCGGCATGGGAAGCGCCATCAGCTACGAGGGCGCGCTGAAGCTGAAGGAAATCAGCTATCTTCATGCCGAGGCATATGCTGCCGGCGAAATGAAGCATGGCCCCATTGCCTTGCTTTCGAAGGGTTTCCCCGTCATCGCCGTTGCCACGCAGAGCCCCGTATACGACAAGGTCATTTCGAACATCCAGGAAAGCCGCACGCGTGGCGCCCTGGTTGTGGCGGTGGCCACGGAAGGCGACGAGGAAATCCGCAAGCATGCCGACTACGTAATCTACGTGCCGCGTGTGCGCGATGCGTTCAGCGCCATTACCGTTTCCGTGCCGCTGCAGTTGTTCGCGCGTGCCATCGCCGTGGCTCGTGGCTGCGATGTCGATCAGCCGCGCAACCTGGCGAAGTCGGTTACGGTCGAATAGGCGGCGCGCAGTGGAGCGAGAGTCTCAGAGCGCAAGCCAGGAACTTCAGGCCGATCAGATCGATCAGGTCCCAGAGTCTGCGTCCTTCGATGAGGGCGTGGGGCTGGGCGTTGACATCGTGCGCATCGACCGCATGCGTGCGGTCCTGGAGCGCTCTCCGCGCTTCAGAACGCGCGTGTTCACGGAAGGCGAGCGTGCGTACTGCGATAAGACGAACCAACCCGAAGTGCATTACGCCACGCGCTTTGCCGCAAAGGAAGCGGTGCTCAAGGCGCTTGGCACGGGGTTTTCGAAGGGCATTGCTCCCGCCGACGTGGAAGTGGTGCGCCTGAAGACGGGCCGCCCGCAGGTTCGCCTGCACAGGCGTGCCAAGGAAGTTGCCGATGAGCTGGGTGTTCGTGAGCTTCCCATTTCGCTTTCGTTCACGCATACCGATGCCGTGGCCTGCGCCATGGCCATCACGCTGGAATCCGATCGCGCAACCGCGCGTCGCACGGATCCTATGGACGAGCTGGCGAAGCAATTCAAGGAAACGCGGTCCCTGCTCGACGATATTCCGGTGAAGCGTCCCAAGACGCGCATGACGCCGTTTGGCAGGCAGGCGGTGGCGCAAGACGATTCTGGCGAAGGTGATGCGTAGTGAAGCAGTACACCCAGAAGACCATCAACGACTTGCTGCCGTTTCCCGAACCGCAGATGAACAAGTACTCGCGCGGCAAGGTGGTGCTCATCGTGGGCAGCGCCTCGTATCCGGGTGCCGCCGCGCTTGCCTCCATTGCCAGCCAGCGCGCGGGCGCCGGCTATACCGAGGTGTTCGTGGACGATAGCGTGGTTGCGCAGGTCCAGGCCACGCATTCCTCGCTGGTGGTGCGTTCGTGGGACATGTGGGACTCTTCTAGTTTGAAGCCCTCCACGCCCGAGCACCCCTTGGCCTACGTCATTGGCAGCGGCTTCGACACGAACGACCCGTATGTGGGCAACATCCTGCGACGCCTGCTGAAGAATGCCAAGGCGCCGGTTCTGGTGGATGGCGGCGCGCTGAAGCTCATGCCTGCACGCAAGATGCGCGACATGTGTAAGCAGCGCTACCAGGAAGGGTATCCCACCATCGTCACGCCCCATGGCGGAGAGGCGAAGGTGCTGGCCAGCGTGTTCGCCCTACCCGTAGACGACCAGGAGGAACTTGCGCTTACGCTTTCCCAGGCGTATGGCGCGATCACCGTTCTGAAGGGGCCCGATACTTATATTTCCGATGGCGACCACGTGTACAGCATGACGGAGGGCACGTCGGCTTTGGCCAAGGCGGGCACGGGCGACGTGCTTGCTGGCATCATCGGCGCGTTTCTGGCCCAGGGCCTTGGCCCCATTGAGGCCTGCGTGCTGGGCACGACGCTGCATGCCCGTGCGGGTAGGTTGGCCGCCGAGGAGCTTACGAGCATTTCGGTATGTGCGGAGGACGTGCTCCGATTCATTCCTCCGGCAATTAAGGATATGTCCGGCGGCAGGGTTTCGTAGCCACGCGCCGGTATTGTAGATAGGAAGGAAATAGACGTGACGGAAGAGAATCCGAGTCTATTCGACAGCGCAACGGCAGCGGAAACGGTAAGCGATCCGGCTGCCCGCATCGAAGCGCTGCGTCGTGAAATCGAGCATCACACGTACTTGTACTACGCCAAGGATGCCCCCGAGATTTCCGATGCCGCTTTCGACTCGCTCATGCGCGAGCTGCGCGAACTCGAGGCTGCGCACCCCGAGTTCTACGATGCCAATTCTCCCACGCAGCGCGTGGGTGGCTACGTGGGCGAGCAGTTCGCCCCGGTTGCGCATGCTGCGCGCATGTATTCCATCGACGATGCCATGGGCTTGGAAGAGCTGGAAGCGTGGATGGACCGTCTGCAGGAGACGCTCGGTCGCTTCGTGCCGCTGTGCTGCGAGTTGAAGATCGACGGCAGCGGCATCGCCCTCACGTACGAAGATGGCCGCTTGGTGCGTGCGAGCACGCGTGGCGACGGCACCACGGGCGAAGACGTCACGGCGAACATCCGAACCATTCGCGACGTGCCCCTGCGCCTGCGCGATCAGGCCCAGGCCATGCTCACCGACTCCGAGGCTGCCATCGAGCTGCGCGGCGAGGCCTACATGCCCAAGAGCAGCTTCGAGAAGCTGAATGCCGCCGCTGCCGCGAACGGGAAGGATGGCTTTGCCAATCCGCGCAACGCCGCCGCGGGCAGCCTGCGCCAGAAGGACCCCAGCATTACGGCGCATCGCGACCTTTCCACGTTCATCTACGCCACGGCCAGCAATGCCGCATTCCGCATGAACGGCCAGTTCGAGCTTTTGGAGTGGATGCGCGAGGCGGGCTTCCACGTGAATCCCGACGTGGCGCTGTGCTCGACGCGTGAGGAAGTGCTTGCGTTCTGCGAAAGCGTGCTGGAAAAGCGTTCGTCGCTGCCGTACGACATCGATGGCGTGGTGGTGAAGGTCAACGAATTCGCCATCCAGGACGCCATGGGCTTCACCGCACGCGCCCCGCGTTGGGCCATCGCGTACAAGTTCCCTCCTGAAGAGAAGACTACGCTTTTGCGCGATATCACCGTGCAAGTGGGGCGCACGGGTGCGCTTACGCCCGTGGCCGAGCTGGAGCCCGTGCGCATCGCGGGTTCGGTGGTGGCGCGCGCCACGCTGCACAACGAAGACGAGGTGCGTCGCAAGGACGTGCGCGTGGGCGACACGGTCATCGTGCGCAAGGCGGGCGACGTCATTCCCGAGGTGCTGGGCCACGTGCCTTCGCTGCGTCCGGCTGATGCGCAGGAATGGAGCATGCCCAAGACGTGCCCCAGCTGCGGAAGTCCCGTGGTGCGCGAGGAAGGCGAGGCCGCGTATCGTTGCGTGAGCATCGATTGTCCTGCTCAGGCGCATGAGCGCTTGGTGCATTGGGCAAGCCGCGGCGCCATGGGCATCGAGGGCTTGGGTGACGAGGTTATCGGCCGCCTTCTGGAATCGGGCCGCGTCACCGACGTTGCCGACTATTACAACTTGAGCGAATACGACCTGGCCACCTTGGACATGGGTCGCGTGAATAAAGATGGCGAGGCCATCCATCTGGGCCCTGTGGTGGCGGCCAAGATACTTGCAGAACTGCAGGCAAGCAAGCAGCGCGGTCTTGCGCGCGTCCTGTTTGGCTTGGGCATTCGCCACGTGGGCAAGACCACGGCTGAATCGATTGCCCAGGCGTACCCCTCCATCCAGGCGTTGCGCGATGCCTCCGAAGAGCAGCTTGCCGCCATCGAAGGCATTGGCGCCATTATCGCCAAGAGCATCTACCTGTTCCTGCGCACTCCGCAGAACGAGCAGGTCATCGACCGTCTTTTGGCCGCTGGCGTGGTTATGGAAGAGCGGCGCGCGGAAAGCGGTAAGCCCCAGACGCTTGCCGGCCTCACGTTCGTGCTCACGGGTACGCTCTCTCAGAGCGGCATGTCCCGCACCGATGCGGGCGCTGCGCTGAAAGAAATGGGCGCCAAGGTAAGCGGCAGCGTAAGCAAGAAGACGAGCTGCGTCGTTGCCGGCGAAGCTGCTGGCAGCAAGTACGATAAGGCCATTTCCCTGGGGGTTCCCGTTATCGACGAGGCTGCGTTCCTGCGTATCCTGGAAACGGGCGAGGCGCCCGAAGGGGTAGGGGAAGCGTAGGGCCATGGCGGCAGGCCAGGAACATAACCAGGGTGAAACCGCAGGGGCGCAACGCCCCGTGCGCCCCAAGAAGCGTCGCCTCGACGAGCTGATGATTGAGCGCGGCCTGTGTGACGACGCAGAAGAGGCGAAGCGCTTGGTGATTGCCCACGAGGTGAAGGTGGGCGACGAATACGCCACGAGCGCTGCCGCGCGCATTGTGCCAAGTGCCGATATCTGGGTGAAGGATCGTTCGCGCTACGTTTCGCGCGGTGGCTACAAGCTGGAGGGCGCGTTGCGTGCGTTCGACCAGTCGGTACAGGGGGCGTCGTGCATCGACATGGGCTCTTCTACCGGCGGCTTCTCCGATTGCCTGCTCCAGGCGGGGGCGGCCAGCGTGACTTGCGTTGACGTGAACTATGGCATGCTCGCTTGGAAAGTGCGCAGCGACCCGCGCACCATCGTGCGCGAGCGTACGAACATTCGCACGGCAACGCCTCAGGAACTGGGCGCGCCCTTCGATATCCTGGTGGCCGACCTTAGCTTCATTGGGCTTGCCAGCTTGGCGCCCTCCTTCGCGCGCTTGTGCCATCGTGGCAGCGTGTTCATTGGCTTGGTGAAGCCCCAGTTCGAAAGCGATCATGACGAAACGGAACGTGGCCTGGTAACCGACCCGGCGGTGCGCGAGCGAACGGTCGAGGAAGTGCGTCAGGCGCTGAGCGACAACGGCTTCGACGTTACTGGCGTTATCGAATCGCCTATCCGTGGAAAGCGCGCGGGCAACATCGAATACCTCGTGCGCGCCGTGTTCGGCCAATAGCACAATTCCAACCGTTCGCGCGCCTGCATTTTGTAGACTCGGTCGTTCTCCGTGTTGTTTACTTTAGCCGACTAAATTATTCCTGGCGGATGGCTATACTTGTGTGCTAAAGCAAGTTCGCCGCCATGCGGCAGGGCAGAAGGAACGCGTATGCAGATCACACCAGCCGAAATCGCCGAAACTCTGGCTATGGTCAGCCAGCAACACCTCGACATCCGCACCATCACGCTTGGCTTGAACCTTCGTGCGTGCACGCATGAGGACATCAACGTCATGGCGCGTAAGGTGTACGACCGCATGACCACCGCCGCCGAAAAGCTCGTTCCCACGGCCGAGCAGCTGGAACGCGAATTCGGCATTCCCATCGTGAACAAGCGCATTTCCGTTACGCCCGTTGCCGAGATCTGCGGCGCCGTTGCCGCCCAGGACCTTACGCCCATTGCCGAGGCCATGGACAAGGCGGGCAAGGAAGTGGGAGTCGACTTCGTGGGCGGCTTTTCCGCCCTGGTGCAGAAGGGCGCTACGGCTTCCGATACGAAGCTCATGAACTCCATTCCGCACGCCCTAGCCGTTACCGATAACGTGTGCAGTTCGGTGAATGTCGCCTCTACCCGCGCGGGCATCAACATGGATGCCGTCTGGAAGATGGCCAATACCGTCATCGACACTGCCAAGGCCACGGCCGACCGCGACTGCATTGGCGCAGCCAAGCTCGTCGTGTTCGCCAACGCGGTGGAGGACAACCCCTTCATGGCGGGTGCCTTCCATGGCTCCGGCGAGGCCGATGCCGTGGTCAACGTGGGCGTTTCCGGCCCCGGTGTGGTGCGTAACGTGCTCGCCAACATGCCGAAGGACGCTTCTGTCACCGAAATCGCCGAGGCCATCAAGGCAACGGCATTCAAGATCACGCGCGCGGGCGAGCTCATGGCCCGCAATGCCAGCGAGCGCTTGGGTGTCCAGCAGGGCATCCTGGACCTTTCCCTGGCTCCCACGCCCGCCGAGGGCGATAGCGTGGCCGAAATCCTCGAGGCCATCGGCGTGGGGCAGTGCGGCGGCCCGGGCACCACGGCGGCTCTGGCCATGCTCAACGATGCGGTCAAGAAGGGTGGCGTCATGGCGTCTAGCAGCGTCGGCGGCCTTTCGGGTGCATTCATTCCCGTGTCGGAAGATGCTGGCATGATTCGCGCTGCCGAATCGGGCGCGCTCTGCCTCGAGAAGCTTGAAGCCATGACTTGCGTATGCAGCGTGGGCCTGGACATGATTGCCATTCCGGGCGACACCACGCCGGAAGCCATCTTCGGCATCATCGCCGACGAAGCCGCCATTGGTGTCATCAACACGAAGACCACTGCCGTGCGCGTCATTCCCGCCATTGGCCGCAGCGCCGGCGAGACGCTTGAGTTCGGCGGCCTGCTGGGTTCCGCTCCCATCATGCACGTCAACGAGCATGCGGGTACCGTGTTCGCCCATCGCGGTGGCCGATTCCCCGCGCCGATTAATTCTCTGAAGAACTAATCTATTGGGCCGTAAGGCCGTCTGACCAATTACAATAGCTCGAGGAGGGGTTCGAGTTATGTCAGATTCCAATCGCAATGGCAATGCGCGTCCGCACGTGAAGCAGCGTGCGGCGCGTGATGCTTCACTTGAGGCGCGTGGTCGCCAGCGTTCTTCGCAGCGTACCGCGCGCGAGCATGCCCAGCTTGCCGCCGAGCATAGTGCTGAAATGGAGCGCGAGCGCGTGCGCCACCAGCGTGCCGTCGCCGAGCGTCAGAAGCAGGCAACGTCGGCCAACCGCGTGCACGTCAGCGACGTGGGCGGCGTGACGCATGCCGTTTCCGATCGTCATCAGTGCGCCAATGCGGGCAATACGGGCAGCAATCCGCGCATCGATACGTCGTACGCCAAGCGGGCCCATACCGGTAGCTTCACGCCTGCCGTGCGCGAAGAGCGTGCGGGTTCTTATACCGTCGAGGGAAAGGGGCTTGGCTTCGTGCGTTCCGGAAGGCGCGCCCCCAAGGCGGCTATCGTTGCCTTGGCCGTGGTTCTTGTGGCCATTCTGGGCTTCGTCATGTACCAGACATCCTTCGCTCCCGTGCCCGTGGTGGTGAATGGGGTGGAAATGTCCGTTGCGCGCACCGATACGTACGACCAGGTCGTGCAGAAGGCGGGTATTCAGGTTACGCCGGGTAGGCTTCTTGCAGTCGATGGTTCGGTCATCGACGACGCGGGCGGCGCGCCCTATGCGCTTGCCGTGAACGGCCAGGACGTCGATGCGAATGCACGCATTACGCCCAATGACGTTATCTCGGTAAGCGATGGCGGCGATACTACGGAAGACTATACCGAGTCCACCCAGACCGTTGCCGCCGAATGGGTGGACGACGGCTCCAAGGGGGCTGTGCACCAGGTTGTGAGCCAGCCCGCCGACGGTATTGTGGCAACGCGCACGGGCTCCATATCGGGCATTACCGTGGAAGGCGTTACCGTTCAAGAAGTGCAGAATGCCGTGCTTTCTCGCTATAGCATCAACACTGGCGGGGAAAAGGTCATTGCCCTCACGTTCGACGATGGTCCCTGGGACGAATGGACGAGCGAGATCCTGGACATTCTGGATGCCAACGATGCGAAGGCTACGTTCTTCATCGTGGGCGAGCGCATTGGGGAGGCCTCGAATGGCCGCGATCTTATCATGCGCGAGTACAACAGCGGGCATCAGCTTTGCACGCATACGTTCGACCATGCCAAGGGCAGTGGCAAGGGCGTGAACATCAGCTACATGTCAGCCGAAGAGCAGATTGCCGAAATTGAGAAGGGCCGTCAGGCAATTTCCGACGTAACGGGCGTGGAGGCCAGTCGCGTGGTGCGTTGCCCGGGTGGCAACTACACGCTTGAAAGTGCCCAGATTCTGAACGAGTACGTAACGTACGACATCGGTTGGAATATCGATACGCGTGACTGGTCGAAGCCGGGCGCGCCTGCAATAGAAGACGCCATCCTGTCGGCTGATTCGGGCAACATCATCCTCATGCACGATGGTGGTGGCGATCGCTCGCAGACGGTCGAGGCGCTTCGCTCTGCGCTTCCCAAGCTCAAGCAGCAAGGGTACCGATTCGTTACCATCGACGAACTGCTTTCCTACCACAAGGGGTAGTTCCGCGCGAAAGCGTTTCCTACCAGCTCTTTCGAATGCCGTCCTTCGGGGCGGCATTTTGCGTTTCGCGCATGTGCCGTGTGCGCGAGTCGTGAGAGCGGTTGCATGCTGGGCGCAGGGTCATTACAATGTTTTTATACAGATTGTCAAATATCGTGCATGTTGTATAAAACACGATCGTGCACATGCCAATGAGGGGGATTATGTCTGAACCCACGACCGCGGGGTTTCCCGTGGATGCGGCCGAGGCCCGTACGGACCGCCGTTCCGCCCGTACCCGTGCCGCCCTCCGCGAGGCGCTCATTCAGCTCATCAACGAGAAGGGCTATGACGCCATCACGGTGGGTGATTTGTGCGAGCGGGCCGATATCACGCGCGGCACGTTCTACAACCATTACAGCGACAAGGACGCGCTCCTCGTGGCGTGCGAGGACGAGATCATTGCCGAACTGGAAGCCATCCAGGCGCGCATGAATGGCCTCGACCTCGTGCAGACCACGATCTGCGTGAAGCGCAAGAAGCCCATTCCGCTGCTGGTGAGCCTCTTCGACTACCTGCGTAGTCAAGCGTATTTCTTGGGCGCCGTCATGGGCCCTCAAGGCGACCCGCGCTTCGAGCGTAATTTGCTTACGCGCGTGCGCGAGATACTCATGGGTTCGGTGCTTCACGAGCGTTACCGCAAGAATCCCACGCCCTTCGTGAACTACTACGTTACCTTCTACGCATCGGCTTATCTTGGCGTTGTGAAGGAGTGGATCGAAACGGGCATGCGAGAATCCTCGGAGGGCATGGCGGTTATCGCCCAGCGCCTGCTGTTCATCAAGGCCGGCGAATCGATCAAGCTGTAATCAATCGGCCCCAGGCCGTTTAAAAGGAGACATTATATGACCAAGGCAAACGAGAACGACCAGATGCGCATCGGCGTCGACGTAGGTTCGACTACGGTAAAGCTTCTGGTTCTGAACCCGCAAGACGAGACGGTGTTCTCGGTGTACCGCCGCCATCATTCCGACGTGCGCGCTACCATCGTGGATATCATCGACGAGGCGTTGGAGCAGGTGGGCGATGTGCCTGCCACTATCGACATCACGGGTTCGGGCGGCCTTCTGCTTTCGCAGTGGCTCCAGGTGCCCTTCGTGCAGGAGGTCGTGGCCAACAAGACGGCCATCGAGCGCATCATTCCCGCTACCGACGTTGCCATCGAGCTGGGCGGCGAAGACGCGAAGATCATCTACCTGGATGGTGGCATCGAGCAGCGCATGAACGGCACGTGCGCAGGTGGCACGGGCGCGTTCATCGACCAGATGGCCACGCTGCTTGACACCGACGCCTCGGGCCTGAACGAAATGGCCAGCCGTCACACCATCATTTACCCAATCGCCAGCCGTTGCGGTGTGTTCGCCAAGACCGACGTGCAGCCCCTGCTGAACGAAGGCGCCAAGAAGGACGACATTGCCGCGAGCGTGCTGCAGGCCGTGGTCATGCAGACCATTTCCGGCCTGGCATGTGGTCGCCCCATCCGCGGCAACGTGGCGTTTCTGGGTGGCCCCCTGCATTACCTTTCCGAGCTGCGCCAGCGCTTCATCGAAACGCTCGAGCTCACCGACGAGACCACCATCATCCCCGAGGAATCGCACCTGTTCGTGGCCCGTGGCGCCGCGTTTGCGTCCGAGGAGAACGAGGAAGTCGTTTCCCTGGGCATCCTGAAGCAGCGCATGGCCGATTTGGGCGATGTGCAGGGTAGCGAAGTGCCGCGCTTGGAGCCGCTGTTCAGCAGTGAGGAAGAGCTGCAGGCGTTTCGCGAGCGCCATGCGAAGGCGGCTGTTCCCAAGGGCGATCTTTCCGAATATCGCGGCGAGGCGTACCTGGGCATCGACGCTGGCTCCACCACGCTGAAGTCCGCCCTCATTGGCAAGGACGGCCAGGTGCTGTACAGCTTCTACGCCAACAACAAGGGCGACGTGCTGGGCACGGCGCGCCGCATGCTGGGCGAACTGGAAGAGCGCATTCCTCGCGACGAGCAGGGCAATGCGCTGGTAACCATTGGCCATACCACCACTACGGGCTATGGCGAGGCATTGCTGCTGGAGGCCATTCAGGCCGACAGCGGCGAAATCGAGACGGTTGCGCATTTGCGCGGCGCCCGCGAGCTGAACCCGGATGTCGACTTCATTCTGGACATTGGCGGCCAGGACATGAAGTGCATGACGGTGAAGAACGGCGTCATTGAGCACATCATGCTCAATGAGTCGTGCAGTGCTGGCTGCGGTAGCTTCATCGAAGCGTTTGCTACGTCGCTGAATCTTTCCGTGCAGGATTTCGCGGAGGAGGCCCTGCATTCTGCCGCTCCCGTCGACCTGGGTAGTCGCTGCACCGTGTTCATGAACAGTCGCGTGAAGCAGGCGCAGAAGGAAGGCGCCACCGTTGCCGACATCAGCGCAGGCCTTTCCTATTCGGTCATCAAGAACGCGCTGTTCAAGGTTATCAAGCTGCGTGACGCCAGCGAGCTTGGCGAGCATGCCATCGTACAGGGCGGCACGTTCCTGAACGACGCCGTGCTGCGTGCGTTCGAGAACCTGGCCGGCCACGACGCCATTCGCCCCGACATTGCGGGCCTCATGGGCGCTTGGGGCGCGGCTCTGCTGGCGCGCGATCGCGCAGCGGGCAAGGGCACCAAGATGCTTACGCCGGCGGAAATCGACCAGCTCGAGGTAAAGCACAGCACCGTGCGTTGTGGCCTGTGCTCGAATAACTGCCTGCTTACCATCAACGACTTTGGCAAGGATCCCGAAACGGGCCGTCGCCGTCGCTTCATCACGGGCAACCGCTGCGAGCGTGGCGCAGGCGCGAAGACGAAGAGCAAGGACGTTCCGAACCTGTTCGAGTTCAAGAACGACCTGCTGTTCAATCGCGAGGTCCTTCCCGCCGATCAGGCGAAATATGGCACCGTGGGCATTCCCCGCGCGCTGAACATGTACGAGAACTACCCGTTCTGGCATAGCTTCTTTACCACGCTGGGCTATCGCGTAGAGCTTTCCAGCGCTAGCACGAAGGAGACGTTCGAGGCGGGCATCGAGTCCATGCCGTCCGAAAACGCCTGCTATCCTGCGAAGCTTTCCCATGGCCACATCATGGAACTGCTGGAGCGCGACGTCGACTTCATCTGGATGCCCTGCATTCGCTGGGAGCGCCAGGAAGACGAAGGTGCGAACAACCACTTCAACTGCCCGATTGTCATGAGCTACTCTGAGGCGTTGAAGCTCAACATCGACGAGCTGCGTACGAGCCGTACCGACTTCCTGAATCCGTTCATTCCCTATGACGACAAGGAAGCCCTAAAGAAGCGCCTGTACGAGCACCTTTCGAAGAACCGCAAGCGCGAGCTGGAAGCGCGCGGCATTGCCAATGTGGCCGTGCCCACGCGCAAGGAAATCAACGAGGCCGTCGACCGCGCTTGGCAGGTCGACTTGGACTTCAAGAGCACCATGCGCGCCAAGGGCGAGGAAACGCTGCGCTGGCTGGAAGAGCATCATAGCCACGGCATCGTGCTGGCAGGTCGTCCGTACCACATCGACCCGGAAATCAACCACGCGCTGCCCGAGCTTATCACGGGCTTCGGCATGGCCGTGCTTACCGAGG
This sequence comes from Denitrobacterium detoxificans, assembly GCF_015062615.1. Classification (GTDB taxonomy): domain Bacteria; phylum Actinomycetota; class Coriobacteriia; order Coriobacteriales; family Eggerthellaceae; genus Denitrobacterium; species Denitrobacterium detoxificans_A. The sequence goes on along the minus strand of NZ_SUUH01000001.1, from coordinate 494,671 downwards.
ATTCCGTAGCCCATCTGGGTAACCTCGAGCGTAATCTGCGCGTGTACGACCAGTGGATGTACCATACGCGCCTGTACAACGCCGCTCGCGTGGTCACGCAGCGCTCCGACCTCGACCTGGTTCAGATGATGAGCTTCGGTTGCGGCCTGGACGCCCTTACCACCGACGAGGTCGAAGAGATTTTGGAGGGCTCGGGCAAGGTATACACCCTGCTCAAGATCGACCAGATCTCGAACCTGGGTGCTGCGCGCATTCGCATCCGCTCGCTCATGGCTGCCCTGGAGCAGCGTGCGGGCGACGACGAGTTCGCGCACGAGGAAGAGGGCATGGACCCCTCGATCGACGAAGCGCATATGAACCGTGACGCGGCTCGTGCCGAGCTTTCCCAGGCCCGCGGCGCGTGCGTCACCGATGGCTTCGAGTTCAAGACGCATCGCAAGACCGCATCCACTGAATTCCCGCGTGTGGAGTTCACCGAGGAGATGCGTGAGACGTATACCATTCTGGCCCCGCAGATGAGCCCGATACACTTCGAGCTTTTGGTACCGCTGTTCCGCGCCAACGGCTACAACCTGGAACTGCTGCCCGCCGTGGACACGGGTGCCGTGGAAGCGGGCCTGAAGTACGTGAACAACGACATCTGCTATCCGTCCATCCTGGTCACGGGCCAGATTATGGAAGCTGCCACCAGCGGCCGCTACGACATGGACAAGACGGCGTTCATCATCACCCAGACGGGTGGTGGCTGCCGTGCCACGAACTACATTGCGCTCATCCGCAAGGGCCTGCATGAGGCTGGCCTCGACCAGGTGCCCGTGGTTTCGTTGGCGTTCAACAACACCGGTGAAGTGAACTCGGGCTTCAAGGTTACGGGCAAGATGCTGCTTACCGCCATTCCCGTGTTGGTCATTGGCGACCTGCTCATGCAGATGCTCTATCGCACCCGTCCGTACGAAGCCGAGCCCGGCAGCGCGAACGCGTTGTTCCGCAAGTGGATGGACTACCTGGTGGAGCATGAGACGACCATGAGCCGCCGCCAGTTTAACCGCGCCATCGAGCAGATCGTGCGCGACTTCGACGAGCTGCCCTGCGTCGATTTCGGCAGCAAGCCGCGCGTGGGCGTGGTGGGCGAGATCCTGGTGAAGTTCCATCCCACGGCCAACAACGACATCGTGGGCACCATCGAGGCGGAAGGCTGCGAGGCGAACGTCCCCGGCTTGGTGGACTTCTTCCTGTTCGGCATGCTGAACCCGGCGGTTCGCCACAAGGAGCTTACGCCCAACCTGAAGAAGTACCTGGGTGCACGCTCGCTCGTTACGTTCGTGGAGTCTCAGCGCAATCCCGTACGCAAGGCGCTGGCTGCCAGCAAGCGCTTCGAGCCCATCATGCGCATCGAGGACATTGCCCACGGCGCGAGCGACATCATCGACCTGGGCAACACCATGGGCGAGGGCTGGCTGCTTACGGGCGAGATGGTGGAACTGGTGAACGAGGGCGTGCCGAACATCGTGTGCACGCAGCCCTTCGCGTGTCTGCCTAACCACGTGGTTGGCAAGGCCGTCATCAAGGAGATGCGCCGCCAGTACCCGCAGAGCAATATCGTGGCCGTCGACTACGACCCGGGCGCTTCCGAGGTGAACCAGCTCAACCGCATCAAGCTTATGATTGCGGTGGCCAAGGAGAACCTGAAGGAAGAGCGTGCCAAGAAGGCTGCCGAAGCGGGGGAGTAATCCAAAGGCCGTAGCCTAGCGTAAATGCAAAGAATGAGCCGGGCTGGGGGCGTATGCTTCCAGCCCGGCTTTCGCTATATGACCTGCGGTTTGCGCGTAGCTTGTTACCCAATGAGCGAGATGATTTCCTCGCGTGAGTGCGCGCCCGTTTTCTGGTAGATATGGCGGGTATGCGTCTTGATCGTATTCTCCGACAGGAAGAGCTCGGCTTCGATTTCGGCGCGCGTCTTATCTTGTCCCAGCAAGGCCAGAATTTCCGCCTCGCGCTCGGTGAGCTTGTAGGTTTCGGCAAGCTCGAGGCATCGGCGTTCATAACGCGCTCGTTCGCCGATGACGCGTGCGCCCGTTTCCAGCGAGATGCCGCACGCGCCCCAGTCCTCGTTCACGGCCTTTTCGCGCCTCCAAATGAGAACGCAAAGCGCCAGCAGTACGATGCAGATGGTCGCGATGGCGTATAGGAACGCTTGCTCCGTGTTGAGCTGCAGCGAATGAAGCGTGTTCTTCGATAGGACGCTAATGAGTATGGCCGCTTCGCTACATGCGCGTGCGCAGGCAAACGGACGCAGACTGGGCACCTCGTAGCGATGGCAGATGGTTGCCATGATCATCAAGGCGAATATGGTGAAGCAGACGTACGCGAGTTTTCCCAAGAAGGATGCCACGAGATTGAACGGCTGGACCGTAATGGGGATAAGCAGAACCGCCACCACCGCAATGGGGAAGGTGATGCGCGCGAATTGGCGAAAGTCGATCGTGTGCTTTTGCATGGTGCAAATGAGCAGGGTGATTCCCACGATGCAGGTCGCGCTGATGCGAAACATCGATCCTCCCACGCCCTGCGTTTCTTGAACCCCGGAAATGCTGGAGATGAGCGCGGCTATCGTCATGAGGGCGATGAGGCGCTTGGGCAGGGGATAGCGTACGTTTTCTGCTGCGGGCTTTTCGGGCGGAAGGGCACTTTGCGAAAGCCATGCGCAGAAAAGCGAGCAGAGGGGCATAAGCGAGATGGTGAAGATTGCCACTGGCTGGCGCAGGCTCCCCACGAAGAAGGAAAGCACGTAGGCCCCGATGCAGCATCCCGCGGAATAGACCAGCAATTGCGTGGTGCTCATGCGGCTGTAGATCTGCGCCCAGAAGCAGAAGAGAACGGAGCCGCCAACGGCGGTGAGCGCACTCAGCACGATGATGATGGCTGGCGGAAGGTGCATGGGGAATACGCAGAGCGCCATGAGGAGCGTGCCCATGCAGGAAAGCGCGCACGTCGTTACGGCCATGGGCATATGGCGCGAGAACGATTGCAGGCGGGGTGCAAATATGGCGAAGAGGGCGAGCGACCCCACGTCGCCGATGCGCATTCCGAGGTCGAAGAGCGTGCGCTCGGCTTCCCAGTCGGGGTTCGCCGGGTAAATGGAGGAAATGTGCGTAAGGCAGAGCCACGTAATGAAAAATGCCAAACCCAGGAAGCGGATGGGGTACATATGGGCGCCCGTTTCCTCGTTTTCGGGGAAGAAAAACGGGGCGTTTGTAGCCTTATCGCTTGTCTGCGTCTGCTGTTCGTCTGCCATTGCAATCGCCTCCCTGTAATTGCGATTGTTATTGTATCAAACCTAAAAGGCCTGTTTAACTAACGGGTGATATACGGGTGAAACCCATTTCGCCCAAGAGCCCCGTCCTTCACCCGTGCATGTGCGTCCGTGTGGGGATACAAAGTACGTGCGCGGTTCAACTCGTCTTGCGGGACGGTATACCGCGCGGAGAAAAAAGGCAAGTGGATTACAGGTAGACACAGGAGGGAAGTAATCTATGGGCAAACATGAATGCCTAGAGCCTACGCGTCGCGGCTTTCTGAAGGCCGCTGGCGTGAGCGCACTGGCTGCAGCCGGTGCATTTGGTCTTGCGGGTTGCTCTTCGCAGGCGTCGAATACGGCTGCCGTGAAGAACGCGGGTGGTGTAGGCAAGTTCAACGCCGACTTGTACACGGACGTGTTCCCCGTGAAGACGCGCAACATCCCCGTACTCGACCTTGAGAGCGATCTCACTCGTACGGGCAACGTTGCATTCGAGATGCGCGACATCCCCGAGAGCGAGATCGTCCGCACCGAGGAAACCGACGTTCTGGTCGCTGGCTGCGGCCTGACGGGTTCCGTTGCCGCTCTGTCTGCTTCCGATGATGGCACCACGCAGGTTCTCTGCATCGAGAAGATGGACGTGGGCCGCGGCATGTTCGAGGGCATGGGCGTTGTTGGCGGCAAGAAGATGGAAGAAGCCGGCAACATCGTCGACAAGGCCGAGATGATGGACGTCATGCGCTTTGCCGCCCAGTACCGCGTGCCGGTAGACCCCATCAAGCTGTGGGGCGACCGTTCCGGCGAGGCTGCCGACTGGCTGCAGGAGAAGTTCGATGAAGGCGAAGGCCAAATTCAGACGTACTTCAAGGCTGGCACTCCCGCATCGCACGGCTATGCTGCTCCCCAGACCGAAATCGCCTTCAAGAGCGAGCAGTGGTCCGAGCAGACCACGAATAACGCTGGTGGCGCTGGCATCATGATCGTTGCCGACCTGGCCAACACGTTCAGCAAGCGCGCGAATGCCGATCTGCGCTACAAGACGGCAATCGTGAAGCTCGAGCGCGAAGACGGCGGTCGCGTAACGGGCGCCATCTGCAAGGATGAGTCCGGTTACTTCCGCGTAAACGCCAGCAAGGGCGTCATCCTGGCAACGGGTGGCTTCGAGGCCAACCCCACGATGCTGAAGTCCTGGTGCCGTACCGAAGACGTGACCAATTACGCCTCTTGGTGCCCCAACACGGGTTCAACGGGCGACGGTCAGCTGATGGGCCTGGCCATTGGTGGCCAGATGGATCCGCTGCCTGCTGCGGTCATGAACTTCGACTTCGGCAACCCGACCGGCTTCTACAGCGGCGCTACGGGCCTGAGCCCCTTCCTGAGCGGCATCATGATCAATGAGAAGGGCGTGCGCTTCTGCGCCGAGGACCTTCCGTTCCAGGCTCGCTCCAACGCCATTAGCGCTCAGCAGGGCTGCGGTGCCCGTACCTGGCGCCTGTCCAGCTCCACTCAGCTGGCTTCCCTCGAGGACGCCGCTCGTGAGAAGGCTCTCACCGCTTTTGACGGCCTGATTGAAAAGGGCTGGGCATTCCGCGCCAGCAGCCTTGCCGAACTGGCCGAGAAGATTGGCTGCGACGCCAAGACGCTCGAGGACGAGTGTGCTCGCTTCAACGCGTTCAAGGATGCCAGCAAGGACGACGACTTCAATCGCAACATGGCCAAGGCCACCAAGATCGAAGGCGACGAGTTCTTTGCCATGATCCATCAGTCCACCATTCTGGCTACGGTATCTGGCCTGGTAGTTGACTACAACTGCCACGTTCTCGACTACGACAACAACGTCATCGAGGGCCTGTATGCCGCAGGTGGCGCTTCGGGTGGCTTCTTCAGCGGTAACTATCCGCGTCACATCTTCGGGCCTTCGGTGGGCCGTTGCGTCACCTTTGGCTACGTGTCCGGCGAGCATGCTGCGAAAGGAGAATAAGCAATGGCAGAGGAAATGACCTCTCAGGAGCAGCCTCAGAAGAAGGTTCATAAGAAGGGCATCGTAGCGGGCGTTATCGTTGCCGTCGTGATCATCGCTGGCATTGGTGCTTTCGCGTGGCACAACACGCCTTCCTTCTGCGGTACGGTGTGCCATGACAGCATGGGCGAGCATCTTGCCAACTACGAGGGCACGGATGCTTCCGAAGGTGCCGGTCTTGCGCACCTGCATGCAGGCGCAAACGTGACCTGCCTCGATTGCCACAAGGCTGAGCTTGATGTGCAGCTGGCCGAGCTGGGCTCCCAGCTTACGGGCAACACCGACAACCTGGGCCTTGCCGATCGCTATTACGTGGACAACGAGACCTGCCTCTCGTGCCATGGCGATAGCTACGAGGCTCTTGCCGAGAAGACGGCTGATCTGGGTGCCTACAATCCGCATTCTCAGCCGCATGGCGAGATGAACTGCAACGAGTGCCATAAGGGCCATGCTTCGCAGGTGGATACCTGCGGCGAGTGCCACAGCAATGGCGGTCAGAGCATGAAGGCATAAGTCGAAATCGACAGTGCATTCGAAGGGCGGTTCGCATTGAGCGAGCCGCCCTTTTTGCGTATGGGGTTGCGTGGGGTGGTGGCGCTTGGCCCTACGAATCGCCGCCCGTGTCGAAGCCCTGGTTCACGCGGTCGATGAGCTCCTTCTTCGAATGTACGTTGAGTTTCGAGTAGATGGCTCGCACGTGGGCGCGTACCGTGTAGATGGAAATGGTTTCCGCCTCTGCGATTTCGGCGGGCGTTGCGCCGTGGGCCAGCTGGGTGAAGATGTCGGTTTCGCGCGCGGAGAGGCCATGCGACTCGGCGAGCGCTTGGCAGTTGCGCTCCCATTCTGCGGTAAGGCGTTCCTGCGGGTTGAAGACATCGGTCTTCAGCAGGTCTTCCTTGATGGGCAGAAGCAGGTTGCCCATGCGGTTTTCCGAGAAGACGAATAGCGAGCTGGCCAGCGTGAGTATGCCGAAAACAACGAGGAGGGCAAGGTTGTACGAATCGGGAATGATCCCATTGCGGAATCCTATCGCGATGAGCGATCCCAGTGCCGTGCCCGTGGCCAGCGCGGCGTTTCCGAAGCCGAATACGCGCAGGGCGCCCGATTGCAGCTGATACACCGTCCAGGCCAGCATTGCCCAGACGATGGTGTTGTACAGCGTGCAGATGGTATGCGACAGGGCGGCGGTTGTTGGGTCCTGAACGCCCGAAAGCGCTATTCCCAGCATGAGCACCATGAGCGCGATGCTGGCAACCAGGTACGTTTTCATGATGCCCGATCGTTCGTTATGCCCGAAGAGCGTGGCAATCATAATTCCTAGCGCTGGTAGTACTTGCAGTACGTTGCTCGTGAGCATGCTGGCAGCAAGGCGATCGGTGGGCATACCTGTCAGTATGTACGATTCGAGGACCTTGAATCCCGTTGAACATATGATGATGGCCCCGAGTACAAGAACCGTTCGCTGGGTGGGTGCGCCATCGCGGTAGAGCATCTGGGCTTCGCCGCGCACTGATTCGCTGCGTATGCACAGTAGCGCGCTTGCGCAGAGCGGCAGGATGGCGAAGGAGGATATGGCGACGATGTCATTGCAACAGTTGAGCAGGAAGACGATGCCGGCTGCGTAGAGCATGCAACGCGCAAGCATATACACTGCGCGGCGTGGCGGAAGCGATCCGTATAGAGGGGCGGCGCGGAAGAAAATGAACGTGGTACCCATGCCGGTGAGAATGCCCCCGATTTCGAAGGCCGCCGGAGCGATGGAAGGGGTGAGCAAGATGAGCACCGTGCCGATGGTGGCGATGCCGGCGCCTGCCATGGTGAACCAATTCTTCGCGATGAAGCGCTTGCATTGCTTCGACGCGAGAGCAATGAGGATCAGCGCGACGACGCAGGCGGTGAGGTGAGTGAACACCAGGCGATCGATGGCGTCGGCCTGCCCCGTTGCGTCGGCCCAGAATAGCCCCGAAAAGGCAATGGAGTTCCAGGCCATCCAGAAGGCAAGGCCAAGATACGTTAGGTCGGGATCTTTCTGGTCAATGATCTTGCGAATTGCTTCTGCAGTCATCCTCATCCTCTCGTCAATGGCATTTTATCATCTTGCAATTCTCTGATATGGGCCTTTACCTGTTTTAGTTCGCAATTGACTAGGTGCGACTAGTCAATTAGTCAACGCTTATCTATTCAGACTCCGTGAGCTCCTGTCTATCTTTCTGCCGCAGACGAAGCCGAATCGTGCTGGAGAGCGTCCCGATGACGAGCGGGAGATTCGGCAATGCTTTACGGAGGAGAATCGCATATGGATGCACGACGGGAAGAGCTTGCCGTGCAGCTCGCATCGATCAATGCGGTGCGAGCGGCAATGTATCGCAAGCTCGCTCATCTCTATCTACACGAATGCACGCAAGACGAACTCGAAGCCCTTTCGAATCAGTCGTTCGAGGGCCTCGATGGCGGCGTTGCGGAAATCGCCGAGGGCTATTCCGACATCAAGCGCGCCCTGGCGAACATGAATACGGGAACGCGTCAGGCGCTTGCCGTGGATTACGCCCACACGTTTCTGGCTGCGGGCAATTACGAGACGTATGCGGCCACGCCGTACGAATCGGTGTTCACCTCGGAGCATGGCCTGCTCATGCAGGAAGCGCGCGACGAAGTCTACAAGGCGTACTGCGAAGAGCATATGCAGCCTGATCCCGACCTACATATTCCCGAGGACCACATTGCCTTCGAATTCGAATTCCTGGCCAGCCTGCTCGAGCGCATGAATGATGCTCTGGAAGCTCAGGATGGTGGGGAGGCGCTGCGCTATGCGCGTTTTGCCCGCGCGTTCCATGAGTGCCATCAGCTGAATTGGATTGATGATCTGGCCGAAACCATCATCGAGGTTGCCGAGACGGATTTCTATCGCGGGCTGGCGAAGGTAACGCGTGGGTTCGTCCATCAGGAGACTGAGGTCATGGCTGATGTGATCTGGGCGCTCGAAGAGATGGGCGGTGAGGCGTAATGGAGCAGAATGCCTGCGAAAGTACACTGGCAGGGGAAAAGCGCCATGCGTCCAAGCTGCTCAATCGCAAGCTTCCCTCGTTTCAGGCGTCCAAGAGCTTCGAGGCATATGCCGCGAATGGCGCGGGCGAGATTGCTCCCGAAGGGGAGGGCCATTTCGGGTTCGAGCATGTGGACATTCAGGACGCGCCCACGGTCGATGCACCGCTCGAGGAGCGCGTGGATTCCGTCCTTCGCTGCGTGGCTTCGCAGAATTCCCTGCGCGAGCCGCTGTACAAGGTGCTGGCCCATTGCACGGAAGAGCGTCTGTTCTCACAGGTGGAAAGCTTCATCCAGCAGCTCGACGAATCACGCTTCGGCCATTTGCTGCAGACTCCCCACACGATGGTACAGATGCTCGTGAATGCGGGCGGCCTTGCGAAGACGCCTGTTGATGAGATGGGCGAGCCCCTTGGCGAGGAAGCCCTTGCCGACCCTGACGTTGTTCCCGCGGACTATCTCGTCGTCGATACCGAGGCGGGCTTGGTCGTAGTTGATCTCATCGCGCCGCAGCGTCGTCTCGAGGCCCTGCTGGCATATCGCCCTCATCGGAAGGGTACCTATCTAGCGATGCTCGCGTTTTGCCGGGAGCCTCGCACGTTTTCCGAAATCAAGGAGTTCTACGAATCTGCCGAAGGCTTTGCCAAGGATACGGTGCACGAGCATCACACGCTCGCGCCCGATTTCTACATCGACAAGCTCGCTTCGGCTGGTGGTTTGGTTTGGCAAGGGGCGTGGGTTATCACGCCTGCTGGCGAAGATGCGCTTGCGCGTGCGTAACCGCCCCTTTGTTGAATAGAAAGCAAGACGAGAGAGAGTAAAGGAACGAGAGGAGTAAGCATGGTGTCGACGAATATGTCACGTCGTTCGTTCGCGAAGATTGCCGCCATCGCTGGCGCCGCTACGGGCGCGCTGGGCGTAACCGCGGCCAACGACTTCGTACACAGCGACAAGGCATGGGCGGATGACGATGTGCAAGAGGTTCATACCTCGTGCCGTGCCTGCATTATGAACTGCGGCGTTATTGCCACGGTGAGCAATGGGCGCGTCATCAAGCTGAAAGGCGACCCTATCGACCCGATGAGCAAGGGGCACATCTGCCCCAAGGGACTTTCGGGCATTCAGGCGTTGTACCATCCCAACCGCAACAAGTACCCCATGAAGCGCGTTGGAGAAAAGCCTGGCAACAAATGGGAGCGCATCTCCTGGGATGAGGCTGCCAAGACGGTTGCCGAGTCCATGATTGACATGCGCGACAAGACGGGCAAGCATGGCCTGCTCTGCTCGACGGGTGGCGGTGGCAATCCGCAGTTCTTCAGCCCGCCGCGCTTCCGTAACTTCTGGGGCGCCGGCAACGTGTTCGAGCCGGGCTGCGCTCAGTGCTACCTACCCCGAAATTACACGATGCCCCTGATCAACGGCTTGGGCGATACGTCCATCGCCGACGGCAACTGCACCGAGCTGTACAAGCCCGCGAAGTACGGCAACCTGTGCGACGTCTTCGTCATGTGGGGCACGGGCCCTGCGTGGAACTCGCCTGCGACGTCGGGCCGCGCCATCGCCGAGATCCGCGCGTATGGCGCCAAGACCATCGTGGTTGATCCGCGCTTCACGCCCGACGCCAGCAAGGCCGACGTGTGGCTGCCCATCAAGCCCGGTACCGATGCCGCGATGATGCTGGGCTGGATGCACTACATCATCGAGAACAAGCTCTACGAGAAGATTCCCGACTACGAGGACTTTGCGGCTAAGTGGACCAATCTCCCGTTTTTGGTAGACGCTCGCGATGAGGTGTCGTTGCCCCTGGTGACGCCCGACCTTACTACCGACGGCAAGCTGCTGCGCGCTTCCGACGTGTTCGACGACTGCACGGCCGAAAATGAGGGCTATGTGTACTTCGATACGGCTACTCAGCAGGTGACGAAGGCATTTGCGTTGGGTCCCGATAACGAATCCAGCTACAATCCCCAGCTGTTCGGCACCGTGGAAGTCACGCTGAAGACGGGTGAGACCATTACGTGTAAGACGGCCTTCCAGGCCTACAAGGATCGCTGCGAGAAGTACGATCTCGATACCGTAGCCGAGATTACGGGCTGTCCGGCCGAGAAGATCGCCGAGGCCGTGGAGCTGTACTGCTCGAGCGCCCATGGCGGCATTTCCCTGGGCGTTGCAACCGACCAGTATCCCGTGTCCACGCAGGCTGCCATTGGTGCTGCCGCCCTGGATTGCATGACGGCGCACCTGTATCACGGCGGCTGCCCCGCCAACAGCGTTGGCGGCTATGGTTCCACGGGCTTGGAATCCGCCGAATCTACCATCTTCCCACCAGGCTTCCTGGGCGAGACTGCCTATAAGTTCCAGGAGGACGAAGCCATCTTGGAGCGTCTGGGCTACTGCGAGCACAAGGGTCTGGGCGGCTGGATGCACAGCCATATTCCTACTATCCTTTCCGCTGTGCTCACGGGTGAGCCGTATCAGCCCAAGGTGTGGATCGAGCGTTCCGGCAACAAGATGGCCGCTCTGGCGAATGCCTCCTCGTGGACCGAGGCGTTCCCGAAGTTCGACCTGATCGTGCATGGCTACATGTACCCGACGTCGTTCACCACGGAAGCTGCCGACATCGTGTTCCCCGTATGCGAGTGGCTCGAAAACTCCTTCGCGCAGATGCGCCTGAACGTGAACTTGCTTCGCCAGCCTGTTACCAACCTCTTCGAGGCTGCTGACGAAATTATGATGTGGGGCAAGATTGCCGAAGCCATGAGTGACAAGGACAGCGACCTCTACGACCCGAACATGGAAGCCGCCATGAGCGACGAGATGATTGGAAGCCCGCTGGTCCCCGCGTACTGGAAGACCATCAACGAGTATTGGGACTGGGTAGCCAAGCAGTGCGGCGACTCCCGCATCACCACCATGGAAGAGGCCAGGCAGATCATGCCCGAGGAATGGGCTACCGAAGACGAGTTCTGGGGTGGCACCGAATACGACGGCTACTGCCACGTGGGCGCTGTGGCCGGCTCTTCCGGCAAGAAGGGCGACCTGGGCGCAAGCGGCGCTGCAAACGCGAATGCCTACACCGGCTTCTCCACGGCTGCCAATGACATCGTCGACGACCCGAAGAAGTGCGGCCCCTATGCCGACAACATGCTCTACATTGGCCGCCATGGCCTGGAGTCGTTCGAGATGCCCGCTTCGGTGGTGGACTGGAACCCCATGCCGTACTACTTCACGCCGCAGGACGAGACGAATTTCGGTGACGAATACCCCCTCACGCTCACCGAAGGCCGCCTGCCGTTCTTCCATCACGGCACGCTGCGCAACAACCCCTACATGCGCGAGCTGTATCCCGCTCCGGAAGTGTGGATCTCGCCCGAGAACGCCGAGAAGTACGGCATCTCCGATGGCGACTGGGTGAACCTGAAGAGCCCCCGTACCGATGGCAAGGATGTCTTCCGCGACATCACCACGGGCATCGATACCGCCACGACGCTGGCGAAAAGCAAGACCGAAGGCGTTTCCGAGTTCAATCCCGGCGAGGAGCTCACGGCCGACGCCCAGAAGATCGTAAGCGACGGCATTTATGGCGTGGCACGCGTGACCAAGGGCATTGCCGAAGACAGCCTGTACATGGAGCGCTTCTGGAACCCCGAGTTCCTGGAGGATGGTTCCGATGGGCGCAAGTCCTGGACAACCGAGAACATGAACGTGCTTACGAAGAATACGGGCTTCTACAACCCCGAGTTCGGCACGTATACCCTGCGCGGCATTCGCGTGAAGATCGAGAAGGCTTCCAAGCCCGAAGGCGTTTGGTACGAGCCCACCGACTTCGAGCCCTGGATGCCCGAGCCGAGTGATTTTACCGGAGGAGCGTGTTACGAATAATGAGCCGCTATTGCCTAGTTGTTAATGCCGATCGGTGCTTCGGCTGCCATTCCTGCGAGGTTGCCTGCAAGAACGAGAACGGCATCGCCTTGGGCGAGGACTGGAACAAGGTAATCCAGGTGGGTCCCATGGGAACGTTCCCGAACTTGGAACAGTATTGGCTGCCCGTTCAGTGCCAGCAGTGCGAGGAGTCTCCTTGCACGCACGTGTGCCCCACGGGCGCTTCCTATCGTAACGAGAATGGCGTCGTGCTGGTGGACAAATCCAAGTGCATCGGCTGCAAGTACTGCATGATGGCCTGCCCCTATGGCGTTCGTTCCTGGAACAGCGAAGAGAAGTGCGTCGAGAAGTGCACGCTGTGCCAGCAGCTTACCTCGGTGGGCAAGGACCCTGCTTGCGTAGCTGCCTGCTGTGCAAGCGCGCGTTTCTACGGCGACCTGGACGATCCGGACAGCGACGTATCGAAGGCGCTGTCCGAGGCCGATCCCTCTTCGGTGCATAAGCTGTCTGACTGCGGCAATGGCCCGCTGACCAGCTATATCCTGTCCAGCAAGATTGCAACGTGGGTCGATTCCGCAGAGTTGGAGCCCGTTTCGGATTCCCACGGCGCGGCCTGGCAGAAGAAGGAGGCGTAAGACATGGCTATTCAATGGTCCCTGGTCCTGTTCACCGCCCTTACCGGCATGGCGGGGTGGATGCTTGTCCCGTTGGCGCTCGATGAGGTGCGCGGTGCGAATGAGGGCATTCGCTTCAAAGTTGCCGTGGTCGCTATCGTCCTGGAAGTTGTGGGTGGCATCGCTTCCGCCACGCATCTTTCGCATCCCGACCGCATGCTGGGGGCGCTTTCGCATCCCACGTCGGGCATTTTCGTGGAAGCCATGCTCGTGGGCATAACGATTGCTCTGGTCGTCGTCTACGTTGTGCTGCTCAAGCGTGAGGCGAGCGATTCCGTCCGAAAGGTCTTTGCGATTCTGGGCGCTCTCATTGGCGTGGCGCTGTCCTTCATGGCGGGCGATTCGTACATGATGGCCTCCCAGCAGAATTGGAACACCCTGCTGCTTCCGCTTGGCTATCTGGGTACGGCTATTCCCTCCGGCATTGCCGCATACTATGTGCTTGCCATTTCGTCTGGCGTTCAGAAGGATGCGCTCGAGCTGCATGGCAAGATGCTCGTCGCGGGCGGCATCGTGGCTGCCGTTACTGCCGCCGCCTTTGCCCTCGCTTCGGGTAGCTCGGCCGATTTCGCGCTGGTCATCTGGGGTCTTGCGGTTTTCGTGGGCGGCGTTTGCCCCGCGGTGCTGGGCGTTGCCCTGCTTCGCGGCGATGCGGCGAAGCTCAATCCCGCAACTCTGGCCGCCCTGGCGTGCCTATGCGCCCTTGCCGGCTCCATTGCGTATCGCTGCTACATGTGGCTGTGCTCTGAAGTTCTGAATAACTTCTTCCAGGTAATGTAGCTCTTCTTGGCTGCGCCGTCGGGTTCGCTCGGCGGCGCGGCCTTGTGTGTGAAAGCGAATGCCATGAACGAAATCTCAACTACTTCCGTGCGCGTCTCGCGCAGGTCGTTTGCCCTGGGTGCCGTCGCATGCGCCGGCCTGTTCGCCCTGGGACAGGGAAGCGTCGTGCTCGGCGAGGATGCCGGCTTGCTGCGTCCGCCGGGCGGCCAAAACGAGAGCGCCTTTCTGGCGGCGTGCCTGAAGTGCGATAAATGTCGCAGCGTATGCCCCGAGAACTGCCTGACTGCCAGCTTGCTGGAGGACGGGTTCGTCTCCTATCGCGCGCCGAAGATCGACTTCCGCAAGGGATACTGCACGTTCTGCAATGACTGCATCGCCGTGTGCCCCGTGGGGGCGCTGGGCGCGTTCGACCCGGCGGAAGACAAGATTGGCCTGGCCGTCATTGACCATGAGGAATGCATTGCATATCAGGAGAGCGGCTGTCATGCCTGCGTCGATGCATGCGCGTATGGCGCTATCTCGCTCGACGGGAACGGCCACCCCGTCGTTGACGAGGCTCTCTGCAATGGATGCGGTCAATGCGAATACGAATGCCCTTCGGCAAGCTATGGCTCGTATTCGGGTTCCAAGAGCCGAGGCATCAACGTCGTGCCGTGTAAGGAGGCATAACACATGAAGCTATCCAAGATACGCGGCATTGTGGCCTTGCTCGTGTTCGCGAGCGTCATCGTGGGGCTGGTCATTCACTCGGCCACAGGCACTCCCTCTGCCCTGGGCTTGGGCGACATTGCCTGGATCTGCCCCGTGGGCGCGCTGGAGATCTTCGCTGGTTCGGGTGGCTTGGCCTTGCATGCCGTGGTGCTGCTCGCCGCCGTGCTCCTTGTGGCCGTCTTCTTGGGCAGGTCATTTTGCTCCTGGGTTTGTCCCACGCAGTACATCAGGCGCTTCTTTACGGGGAGGGGCTCTGCTAAGCGGAAGCGCGCCACCCGTGCCAAGAGCGAAAGCGCAGGCGATTCGCAGGGTGCGGAACTGGCTTCGTCGCGGTTCTCGGAAGAGGAGCGCGCGGAGATTGCCGCCCAGGCCGAATCCCTCCTCGGCCATGGCTCCTGCGGCAAGGCGCTTCCCGCCATTGGCGGCGAGCGTGATGGCCTCCAGGTGAATTCGCGCCTGCTCGTGCTTGCGGGAGCCGTGGGCTCCTCTGCGGTGTTCGGGTTTCCGGTGTTTTGCCTCATCTGCCCCGTGGGGCTATCGTTTGGGCTGGTTATCGGCTTGTATAACCTCTTTCGGTTCAACCAGACGTCGTGGGGGCTGCTCATCATCCCCGCGGTGCTCATTCTGGAAGTGGTGGTGTTCCGCAAATGGTGCACGCATTTGTGCCCCATTGCTGCGCTGCTTTCCCTCGTTTCCGCGAAAACGCGGAAGACGGCACCTCAGGTAGATGCGGAAACCTGCCTGCGCAGCAAGGGCGTGGATTGCAACGTCTGCGTGAAGGCCTGCCCCGAGCGGCTTGACCCGCATTCACCATCCATCCCCGAGTGCACGCGATGCGGCTTGTGCGTCGATGCGTGCCCCTCCCACTCGGTGCGATTCATGGTGGGGAAGAATCCTGCGAGGGGACGCGTGAAATAGCGTGCGAATCCGGCGGCTAGTCCGCCGGATTTCTTTTTGCGGTAAACGCGTGTACGGTGACCTTGATGATTGCAACGGTTGAGGCCATGCGTTCGCTTATGGCGAAGTCGCGCCCCGTCTGGTGCTTCATGAGCAGATCGATGGCGTGGGCCTTCTCTGCGGGGTCGGCTACGATTTCGGCAACGCCGCGCCCTATGAGCGATGCGTATGCCGACCCGTATTTGCAGGGGGTATCGCCGCCCGAAATGATGCCATGGTCGGAATCGATTTCCACGCACACATGGGGGTTCTTTTCAATGAGCTCGAGCTTGCGTCCCGCTCGTGCGCTGTGCGCGTAGAGCGTTAGTTCGCCATTTGCGAATTCGTACCCATAATGCAGGGGCACGACATAGGGGTATGCATCGTCGAAGACTCCCACGTGCATGATGCGCGCCTCATCGAGGACGTCCCGCACGCCAGATTCGCTTGTGATCTCTCTATCGCTTCTGCGCATGATTCCACCTTGCATGTTCTTCTAGAGGTACTTGCCCGTGATGCTTTCGGGCGTGTTGGCGATCTGCTCGGGCGTGCCCGTGGCTACGATGGTACCGCCCGCGTCGCCTCCGCCCGGACCAAGGTCGATAACGTAATCGGCATTGGCGATGATGTCGAGGTCGTGCTCGATCACCACCACCGTCGCCCCTGCGTCGAGCAGCTGCTGCAGCACGTCAAGCAGCACTTCTATGTCCAGGGGGTGCAGGCCGATGGTGGGCTCGTCGAATACGAAGAGCGCGTCCGACTGGGTCTTGCCCATCTCGCTTGCAAGCTTCAGGCGCTGCGCCTCGCCGCCCGAGAGCGCGGGCGTCGATTCGCCGATGGTGAGATATCCCAGGCCCAGGTCGTGTAAGACCTGCAATTTCTGCAGCGCCTTCTTTACGCCGGGCATGCCGGAGAGCACCTCGATGGCTTCGTCAACGGAAAGCGCCATAAGGTCGGGGAGACTGGGGCCGCCCTGTTCGCTTAGGGGGATTTCCCTGGCTGCCGGGGCGTAGCGGCTGCCCCGGCAATCGGGACATTGGATGTCCACGTCGGGTAGGAACTGCACGTCAAGGGAAATCGTTCCCGTTCCGTCGCAGGTGGGGCAGCGAAGCGCGCCCGTGTTGTATGAGAATGCGCCCGCCTTCAGGCCACGTGCCTTCGCTGCGGGCGTAGCGGCGTAGGCGCGTCGAAGCGTGTCATGTACCCCGGAATACGTTCCCACGGTGGAGCGTATGTTCACGCCGATGGGCGTGGCGTCGATGAGGTTCGCCCGCCTAATGCCCTCTGCGGTGACATCGAGCACATGGGATGGCATCTTCGCGCCATCGATGAGTGCCTTTAGGGCGGGAACGAGGCTTTCCAGAACAAGCGTCGTTTTGCCCGATCCCGAAACGCCCGTTATAGCGGTAAGGCGTCCCATGGGGAAGTCAACAGAAAGCGGCTTCACGGTATGGATTGCGTCAGTTTCCAGGTGAATGGCTCCATGTTCGAAGATATCGGCGCTGGAGGGGGCTGCCTTGCGCCTAACTTCGCGCGTGCCTGCCAGGAATGCGCCAATGCGGGAAGCAGGCGCAGCGGCGACTTCGTCCACCGTGCCCTGAGCGATGACGTTTCCTCCCTTGGCGCCCGATTCGGGTCCAATCTCGATGAGGTGATCGCATTCGCGCAGCACGCGTACGTCATGGTCGACGAGGATGACGGAGTTCCCGTCGGCGATGAGGTCGTCTACCACGCCGAGCAGGCCTTCTACGTTGGAGGGATGCAGCCCGATGGAGGGCTCGTCGAGCACGTAGAGCACGCCGTTGGTGCGGTTGCGCACGGCGCGCGTGAGCTGCACGCGCTGGCGTTCGCCTGTGGAAAGCGTAGACGAGGCGCGGTCGAGGGAAACGTAGCCAAGCCCCAATTGCCCAAGGCGTTCGATGGGCTCGTTCATGCCGGCCAGGATGGATTCGGCCATGGGTCGCATGTTCTGGGGCATTGCTGCTGGTATGGTGGCAAGCCAATCGGAAAGTTCGTCGAGCGTGAGGGCGGTTGCCTCGTCCAGGCCCAGGCCGCAGAGCTTCGGGGCGCGTGCCGCGGCGGAAAGGCGCGTGCCCTTGCAGTCGGGGCAGGGGCCTTCGGTGAGGAACTTCGCCACGCGCTTCAGGCCCTTTTCGTCCTTTACCTTCGAAAGCGCGTTTTCCACGGTGTATATGGCGTTGAAATACGTGAAGTCCATTTCGCCTGCAGTGCCCGATTTCTCGTTGTAGTACAGCAGGTGCTTTTTCTCCGCCGGCCCGTGATACACGATGTCGCGCTCTTCTTCGGTAAGCTCGCAGAAGGGCACGTTGGTGCGCACGCCCATTTCGCGGCAGACGTCTTTCATGAGCGACCACATGAGGCTGCCCCAGACAACCACCGCGCCTTCGTCGATTGTCTTCGTTTCGTCGGGTACGAGCGTGGATACGTCCACGGTGCGCACGACGCCCGTTCCCGAACAGGTGGGGCAGGCGCCCGTTGAATTGAACGCAAGGTCTTCCGCCCCGGGGCCGTAGAATTCCACGCCGCAGGTGGGGCAGGTGATTGGCTGCTCGAGCGCAACGTTGAGCGAGGGCGGCGTGACATGCCCGTTGGGGCATACGTGGTTTCCCAGGCGCGAGAATGCCAGGCGCAGGTAGTTCAGCAATTCGGTGGATGTGCCGAAGGTGGAGCGCACGTCGGGGATGCCCGGACGCTGGCGCAGTGCCAGAGCCGCGGGGACGTGACGGACCTCGTCGACGGCTGCGTGCGTCTTTTGGGATATGCGGCGCCGCGTGTAGGTGGAAAGGGCGTCGAGGTAGCGGCGCGACCCTTCGGCGTAGAGCACGCCCAGGGCGAGCGATGATTTACCGCTGCCGGAAACGCCTGCGATGCCAACGGAGCATCCCAGGGGGATGTCCACGTCGACGTTTTTCAAGTTGTGTACGCGCGCCCCGCGCACGGAAATGTGGTCGGGTGCGGGCGTATGTTTTCTGCTTCGTTCCATGGGGCTATTATGGCATGCCCTTATGGGGAAGGGATGGTGCGTTGCCTAATGGAAGGACACTCGGTCCTGCGCGTACGCGTACTCGCTGTCGTTACCGTGGGTCTTCCGGCGTGTGCCAATCGCAGGGGTCGGGTTCGGCCATGGCGCGAATGCCGGCAATGATGATTTCGATGCCGTCGTGAAACGTTTCCTCGGAATAGGCCCCTGCGGCGGTTTCCCTCCACGTTTCGGCGGTTTCCTCGTGGGGGAACCTGCTGCGATGTTGCAGTTCATCGGTTTCTCCCAGGATGAAGCCGCCCAAGTAGGCGTCGATGATGCGCCACGCCTTGCGCAGGATGGGGGCGGGAATGCCTTGTTCTTCATGCAGCTTGTACACGCGCTGGGTGTGCTCTTCCATGCCCGGATCCGCACCCGTCGACTCTACGGTGTGAAGGTGCGCCGTGGAATGATTCAAGTACATCTCCCGAATCGAGCTCGTCGTGCGGCGGATGGTGTCGCTCCAGAGCTCTCCGGGGATGGGGTGCGTGTCTACTTCGGTGAAGGCCAAAGCCAGTGCTGCGACCTGGATTTCGTCGACGGAGCCGTAGTACCGGTAGAGGGCCATGGCGGTTACGCCGAGTTCTGCTGCGAGCTTGCGCATGGATACGTTTTCGATTCCTACGTGGTCGGCAAGGCGCAACGCCGCTTGCGCAATGCTCTCTCGGCTCAGTTGCTGTGCTTGTGGGGAGGATTTCAAGGCTAACTCTTTCCGCGATGACGTTTTGCAAGGAAGAATTGTATTGCATCTTAGAGGTATACAGCGTACACTCTGCGTGAAGTATACAGCGTATACTTCGTGGGGAACCGTAAAAGAAACAAGGAGGGGAATCCCATATGTCAGAGAGAAACGTCAGTCGTAGGAACTTCGTTGGCGCCGCGGCGCTGGGCGCCATGGCCATGGGCGCTGCCGCCATCACCGGTTGCTCGGGTGGCGCGGCGAAGAGCAAGTCGGCGGAAAAGGCTGCCTCGACTGCCTCGGGTAGCGCCGCAGGCGATTACCAGAACATCTATTCCGACGGCGTGAACCTCATGCCCGCGCGCAAGGCCACCTGCCCTGGCCCCCGTGGTCCGGTCGCGTTCGAGTCCAACGTGGACGCAAGCGCCATCAAGCGCGACGAGAACTTCGACGTCGTTGTCGTGGGCGCTGGCGTGGGCGGTCTCATTGCTGCCCTGAAGGCAGCCGACATGGGCGCCAAGGTCCTGCTGCTGGAAAAGATGACGCGTGGTCGCGGTTGCTTCGAGTGCTTTGGTGCCGTGGATGCCAAGGTGCAGAAGGAAGCTGGCACGCAGATCGATCGCGCCGTGCTGCTCGACGAGATCTATCGTTCGGCGTATTACCGCATTCGCCCCGACGCCCCGCGTACCTACGTGGAGCGCTCCGGCGAGGCTACCGACTTCTGGCAGGAAATGCTGAACAAGGGCGCCAATGGCTTCGTTATCACCCCGGTCGCCGAGGCGCCGGCTACGAATGGCTTCCCGGCTATGACGCAGTTCATTCCCAGCGAGCTGGGTTTCTACGACAGTCCTGCGCTGCCCCAGAGCGCTTCTGTGCGCAGTGGCCTTTCCGGCATCTACGTGTGCCTGGAAATGCAGGACATTGCCAAGAATGCGTATCCCAACAACATCGACATGCGTTTCAGCACGCCCGCCGTGAAGCTTGAACGCGATAGCGATGGCCGCGTGACGGGCGTTATCGCGCGTGATGACAACGGCTACTTCCGCGCCAATGCCTCTCAGGGCGTTATCCTGGCAACGGGTGGCTACGATGCTAATCCCGAGATGATGGAAGCCTGGACGCGCCCCGAGGATTACGCGAACTCCAGCTGGTGGAATCCCTGTTGGGGCACCACGGGCGATGGCCATATGATGGGCCTTGCCGTGGGCGCTCAGATGGACCCCATTCCGCATCCCGTTATGAACTTCCGCTGGGGCACTCCTTCCAGCTTCGCTGACTTCCGCACGTGGAATGCTGTCTACCTGGGCATTCTGGTGAATGGCCGCGGCCAGCGCTTCGTGCGCGAAGATGGTCCGTTCCAGGTGGTTTCCAACGCGCAGAACGCGCAGCCCGCATACGGCAAGAACTGCTGGTACATCTTCGACGATGGCATGAGCGAGGGCCTGGAGAACGGCGGTTTCGAGGAATTCAAGAGCAAGGGATGGCTGTACGAGGCCGACACGGCCGAGGAACTGGCCAAGGCGTGCGGTATCGACCCCGAGGGCCTGAAGGCCACGCTCGAGCGTTATGCCGGTTTCTTCGCGAACGGCCGTGACGAGGACTTCGATCGCGATCTTACGCAGACGGCTCCGTTTACCGGTGGCAAGCTCTATGCCTTTACTACGAACAGCAACGTTCTGGCCACCACGGGCGGTCTGTGCATCGATGGCAACTGCAGCGTGCTCGATGTCAACGATGCTCCCATTCCGGGCTTGTTTGCCTGCGGTAATGCATCTGGTAGCTTCTTTGCGGGCAATTATCCGCGTCATATTCCCGGTACGTCCATTGGCCGTGCCATCACGTTTGGCTTTGTGGCCGCGGAAAGCGCCGTGAACGGCACCATCGGCGAGGCTCCCATCGTAGATGGCAATGCTCCCGATCTGTTTGCCTATGGCGAGGGCAACGCCGTGGGCGAGGATGCCCGTACCGAAGCCGAGGCGTTGGGCTTGTGGGATAAGTACAACCCGATCCATGGCTCCAGCACCGACTACACCGACACTCAGCTTGGCGGTAATGCCATGAGCTGCAATAACTGCCATGAGTATCGCGCCGGTGGCGAAACCGTCGCCGACAACATGAAGTGGCTGAGCGAATAATCTCCCTCCCATAGCGCTCAACCATATCCCTCCCTTCAAGAGAGCCCGCTCTTCGTGAGTGGGCTCTCGGTGCGTTTAGGCTTATCGCGCCATGCGCATGTGCGCGTGGTGCGATTCTCGTTATCGTTGCGGGCGGTGTGCGTGCGCCATGGTGTATGCTGCTAGCCACTATGAAGAACGATTGAAGGGGTTGGCGCATGTCGGGCGTTCTCTACATTTGTCCCACGCCGTTGGGCAATCTTGGTGACATGACGCAGCGGTCCCTCGATGCGCTGCGCGCCGCCTCGGTGGTGTATGCGGAAGATACGCGCGTTACGGGCAAGCTGCTTTCCCTCTTCGACATTCACACGAGCGTGCAGCGCTGCGACGAGGCGAGTATCCAGGCGCGCGCTGGCGAAGTGCTCGAGCGCGTCCTGGCGGGCGAGACGGTTGCGTATTGCAGCGATGCGGGCATGCCCGGGGTTTCTGACCCTGGTCAGCGTCTTATCGCCGCCGCTCGCGAGGCTGGCGCCCCCGTAGAGGTGCTTCCTGGTGGCACTGCGGTTGCCACGGCCTACGTGGCCAGCGGTTTTACGTGCCCACGTTTCTACTTCGGCGGGTTCTTCCCGCGTAAGGAAGGCGAGCGCGAACGCGTGCTCCAGGGTCTTGCCGCCCTCGACGCGGTGCTGCTGTTCTACGAAAGTCCCCGTCGCGCGGGTGAGGCGCTGCAGGCCATCGCGCATGCCTTTCCGCATCGTCGCGTTGCCCTGTGCCGCGAGCTCACGAAAGCCCATGAAGAGGTGTTCGTCGACATTGCGCCCCAGGTGGCGCAGGAAATTTTGCGTCGTACGGAAGCGGGAGAGATGCGCGGAGAGTGCGTCATCGTCATCGATGCCCCCAACGACGAGGAGCGTGCGGATGTCCATGCCAATGCGGCGCAGGATGCGGCGAGCCGGGCTGCCGAGCTGCTTGCCGAAGGCACGCACACGCGAAAGGACATCACGAAGGCCCTGCAGAGCGAGTATGGCCTGAAGCGCAACGAAGCATACGCCATCGTTTTGGAGGCGGGTGCGTGATAGAGGATACCCTGCGATTCGTGGACGAATTCGAGGTCCGCGTCATTCGTAAGCGCGTGAAGTCGCTGCGCATTCGCGTGATGCCGCCCGACGGCCACGTGCAGGCAAGCGTTCCCATGCATATGCCGTTTTCCCATGTGGAGCAGTTCATTCGATCCAAGCGTTCGTGGATCGTGCAACAGCAGGAAGCGCTGCGTACGTCTCCGCAGACCACGGCTGCGCTGGCAACGCCCGAGGAAGTGCGGGAGTGGCGCGCGGTAGTGAGTGCGTTCGTGCCGCAGCTGGTGGCTCGATGGGAGCCCCTCATGGGCGTTCGTGTGAAGAAGCTTGCGTATCGCAACATGAAAAGTAGGTGGGGGAGTTGCCAGCCCTCCACGGGACGCGTCTGCATCAACGTGCGCTTGGCGCTGTATCCTCCCGAGTGCCTTGAGTACGTGGTGGTGCACGAGCTGTGTCATCTGCTCGAGCCGAGCCACGGCCCGCGATTCCATGAGCTCATGGACACGTTCCTGCCCGATTGGCGCACGGCGCGTGACAAGCTGAAGGCGTAATGGCGCTCGTGGGGGAATTGCGTTCGTCTTTGGACAGCTAAAGACGAACGCGCCGGCAGTAGAGCTCTGCCGGCGCGTTCTAGATGATGTGGATTGTGCCCGTGGTTAAGCGATTATTCGTACCACTGATTCAGGTGGCAGTCGCTGCGCTCGCCAAAGGAGTCGCACGACCAGCCGCCCGAAATGCCGTCGAGGTCGGCGTCGGAAAGCTCGTAGCCTTCTTCCTTGGCCAGCTTCAGCAGCTCTTCGGGGTTCTTGCACGCCTTCGCCTTATCACGCAGCTCCGGGCTGAGGTCTTTGAAATCCATCCCTCTTCCTTCCTCTTGGGTGAGCCGGGGCGAAGACGGGCATTCATTCTGCCGTGTCCTTCGTGGAAACCCCTTCTTCACGGCCAGCGTTGTCTATCATTGTATGTATGCGCGGAAATCCCCACGTCGCTCTCTTGCGGTCCGTTGACTGTTTGTTTGTTTTCGGTAACCTACGTTTACCTGGCGGGCGTTTCCGTCTGGCGCTTTCGGGCTGCTTGTGGGCTAGGCGATTCAATGCGTTTTGTATGCCTGCTCATTGGGAGGCCGTTATGATATCGGACATGTGGCATTCATAAGCAGTACATACATCCTTCATGGGTGTTTTACCAGGTGAAGTAGTTATTCTTGCTGTATTGCCCTTGCGGGGGCGTCATGCTTCCAATCTGTTGATTGGGGGCGTGAAATGCGCTTCGGTATAATGGGCCGAGCTTTGCGTTCTACCGTGGAGCAGGTGGTGGCACAATGTCGCCACGGAAAGGCATGGTACATGACACCAGAAACGCACGACAAACCATGCGCGAGTGCGCGTATGGCCGCGTCAGCGGCCCATCGCGTGTCCTCGCGTTTCTCGTTCGGCCGCAGCCGAGCGGCGCATGCGGGCCAGTCTGCCTCTCGCGTCGCGTTTTCCATTCTCGTTTCATGCGCGCTCGTAGCCGGCGCCACGCCGTCTGCCGCTTTCGCCGACGATACCGCCACTTCGGACGTGGATACGTCTGCCGAGAACCTTTCGAACCTGCAGAAGCAGGTCGAGTCTTCGGCCAACGAATACAACAACGCCATTCAGAAGCTCGAGGACCTTCAGGCGCAGATGGAACAGAACCAGCAGCGCATCGACGAGATCAACGATCAGCTTCCCGAACAGGAAGAGCGCAGCGCCGATGCCTTTCGCGTGCTGTACATCCTGCAGCAGGAGAGTGGCGGACTTATCGAGATGATCCTCTCTAGCGAGGATTTCTCGGAATTCATTCGCAATATCGACTATCTCGATTGCCTGCACGACCATAATGCCAACGAATTGGCCAAGCTCACTTCCATGAAGGAAGAGCTCGAAACCACCCAGGCCGAGCTGGAGGAGCAGACCGAACAGGCCGAAAGCGAAGCCGCCCGTGCTGAGCGTGCGCTTTCTCAGGCCCAGTCGGCCCGCCAGGAGGCTCAGGAAAAGGCCGAAGCCATTGCCGCTCAGCAGGCTGCCGAGGCTGCCGCCGCAGCTGCAGCAGCGGAGTCCGCGTCGAGCGAGGCCTCGAACGAAGCGGGCGTTGACGCGCAAAACCCCGCCGTCGACACTTCCAGCCAGGATACGTCAGGCAACGTAAGTGGTTCCGTCTCTTCGGGTTCGGTGGATTGGTCTGCCGACAAAACGTCGTTCGTGAACCAGTGGGCTGGCCGTATCGACGCATATCTTTCTGGTACGCCCCTGGCAGGTCAGGGGACGGTGTTTGCCGAGGCTGCATGGGATTATGGCGTCGATCCGCGTTGGTCGCCGGCCATTTCGTACGTGGAAAGCTCCTGTGGCGCGTATTGCTTCAGGTCGTATAATGCTTGGGGATGGGGTTCTTCTAGCTGGAGTAGTTGGGATGAGGCCATCCGGGCCCATGTTTCGGGGCTTGCCCGCATTTACGGCAGCACGCTCACGTATAGCGCGGCCCAGAAGTATTGCCCACCGAATTCGACGGGTTGGTACAACAACGTGTTGGCGCAGATGAATCAAATCTAGTCATGAAGCGGGGGATGGGGCTCATAGTTGCTCTATTCCTTGTTGCATTGTGCTCTCTTGCGCCTGGCCTGGCATGGGCTGATTCCGATTGGTACGAGACGGCTGCTCCCGTTTCCGAGTCCGAAATGACCGAGCTCCAAAAGCAGGTAGAGCAGACGTCGGCTGCGTACGACGAGGCTACGGCTGCCGTCGAGGCGCTGCAGGTTCAAATCGACGAGAATCAGAAGACGCTTACGCAGGTGCGTCGCGAGCTTGATGCCCAGAAAGACGATAGCGCTGCGGCTATGCGTCTCATGTACAAGATGCGCCGCAACGGGTATGGCCTCGTGGATCTGCTCGTGAATGCCGAGGACATTGGAACCTTCATCGACAATTGGGAATACCTCGACAGTATCGAGCGGCACAACTATAACCTCATCGAGCATTATTCCCAGCTAAAGGCAACATACGAGGAAACCGAAGCCGAGCTTTCGCGCCAGAAGGCGGAAGCCGACCAGCGCCAGAAGGATGCTGCGGACGCGCTTTCCGCAGCTGAGGCAGCGCGTGAGGAAGCGCAGAATCGTGCCGCGAAGGCAGCCCAGGAAGAGGCGTCCAAGCTGGCAGGTGCGGGCGTCATTGACAACAGCGTCGATTGGTCGGTGGGTCGTGATGCGTTTGTGGAAACCTGGACGCAGCGCATCGACGCGTATCTGGCTGGCACTCCCATGGCGGGCACGGGCCGCGCCTTTGCCGAGGCGGCGTGGCAGTATGGCGTGGATCCACGCTGGTCGCCTGCCATTACCAACACGGAAAGCAGCAACGGCGTGCATATTCCCGGCGGCTATAATGCTTGGGGCTGGACGGATGGCAAGGGTGGCTATCGCACGTTCAGCTCCTGGGAGGATGGCGCTCGTCAGCATGTTGCCTATTTGGCCCGTTCGTATGGCTACACTATCACCGTCTCGCATGCGCAGAAGTACTGCCCGCCCAACTACGAGTGGTGGTACAGCAACACGCTTGCCAACATGCAGAAAATCTAGGTTTGTGCTCGGCGCGGTCCAATTGCCGCTATACTCGTTTACTTGCAGAAAAGAATACGCCCGCTTGGCGGGTCTAAGGGTTAGTCGAAAGAGAGCACCCATGTCGAAAGGCACTTTCAGCATTACCACGCCAATTTACTACGTGAACGCCGCCCCTCATCTGGGCACGGCTTACACCACCGTCGGCGCCGACACGCTTTCCCGCTACAAGCGCATGGATGGCTACGATGTCGCGTTCGTCACGGGCATGGACGAGCATGGCCAGAAGGTGGCCGATACCGCAGAGGGCAAGGGTATGACGCCGCAGGCCTGGTGCGACAGCATGGAACCTGCCTTCCGCGACACGTGGGACCTGCTCGACATTAGCTATACCGATTTCGTGCGCACCACGCAGGACCGCCAGACGCGCACCGTTCAGAAGTTCTGGAATGATCTGTATGAGGCTGGATGGCTGTACAAGGGCAGCTACGAGGGCTGGTACTGCGTACACGAGGAAACCTACTACGCGGAAAGCGACCTGGAGAAGAACGAGGACGGCGTGTACGTCTGCCCCGATTGCCATCGTCCCGTGCAAACGGCCAGTGGCGAGGAGAACTGGTTCTTCAAGCTTTCCGAAATGCAGGAGCCGCTGCTGAAGTTCTACGAGGAGCATCCCGATTTCATCCTGCCGCAGACGCGCCGCAACGAAATCGTGAAGTTCGTGGAAGGCGGCCTGAAGGACCTCTCCATTTCCCGCTCCACGTTCGACTGGGGCGTTCCGCTGCCGTTCGACGAGGGCCACGTGGCCTACGTATGGGCCGACGCCCTGCTGGCGTACCCCACGGGTCTGGGCTTTGCCGATCCCGATCGCGCAGGCGAGTTCGATAGCCGCTGGCCCTTCCAGTACCACTTCGTGGGCAAGGACATTACGCGCTTCCATTGCGTCATCTGGCCCGCTATGCTCATCGCTGCCGGTTGGCCGCTTCCCGAGCATGTGTTCGGCCATGGCTTCCTGCTTACCAAGGGCGAGAAGATGAGCAAGAGCAAGGGCAACGGCGTTATGCCGAAGGACCTTGTGAAGGTATTTGGCGTCGACGCATACCGTTATTACTTCATGAGCGACGTGCAGTTCGGTCACGACGGCAACATCTCCATGGAGCGCATGGTGCAGGTCTACAATGCCGATCTGGCCAATACCTGGGGCAACCTGTGCTCGCGCGTGTTCAACATGACGGGCAAGTACTTCGAGGGCAAGGTACCCGCCGCTCCCGCATCTGCCGCCGAAAACCCGTTGCGCGAGGTGGCCGATGGCCTGTATGAGCGCTACAACGCCTGCATGGATCAGGTGGACTTCACGGGCGCTGCCGCTGCCGTTCAGGAACTGGCCGGCTTGGTGAACCACTACGTCGAGGATTCCGCTCCGTGGAATCTGGCGAAGGATCCGGCCAAGGCCGACGATCTGGCTGCCGTCATCTACAACGCACTCGAGGCGTGCCGCATCATCGCCCTGTTCATGGCGCCGTTCATGCCCAACACGTCCAACGAGGTGTTCCGTCGCCTGTCGCTGGGCGACATCACTGCCGTAACCGATATTCAGGCTGCCAGTGCTTGGGGCCAGCTGCCCGTTGGCAATGCCGTCGAAAAGGGCGATCCGCTGTTCCCGCGCCTGGCCCTCGACGAGATCGATCTCAATCTGGAGTAGTTTATGACCGAAGCCGACCCCGTTTTCTACGACACGCTCTTCAGGAAGAAGCGCAAGAACGGTACGTACAAGATCGTGCCGGCTCCCCAGCTGGAAGGTGCTGTAGCCGATACGCACTGCCATCTGGGCATGGTGAGCCATTGCGACCTTTCCCTGGCGCGCGCGGCGGTATATGGGGTCGACTTCCTTTGCAACGTGACCGACATCGTGGAGGATGCCGGTTCCACGTATGCGGGGCTCGATGGTTGGAAGATGGGCGCCTCCGCCTGGCTTACCGAAATCGCACCCGATCGCTTCGTTTCGCTGCCGAAGATTCGCCTGGCATGTGGCTGCCATCCGCATAACGCGAAGGACTACACGGGCTTCACCGACGAGAAGCTCCAGGCGAAGCTGCGCGACCCCCGTACCAGCTGCCTGGGCGAGGTGGGCCTCGACTATCATTACGACCTTTCCCCGCGCGACGTGCAGCGTCGCGTATTCCGCCGTCAGATCCAGCTGGCACACGAATCGGGACTGCCCCTGGCTCTGCATATTCGCGAAGCGCACGACGATGCGCTCGCCATCATGCGTGAAGAGGGCTTTCCCGCTGCGGGCACCATCCTGCATTGCTGCAGCTTGTCTGCCAGCGAACTTGAACCCTGGATCGAAGCGGGTTGTTATATCGCGTATGGCGGCGCCATCACGTTTGCGTCGTCCGACGAGGCGCGCGAGGCCGCGAAGCTCGTGCCCGAAGACAGGCTGCTTACGGAAACCGATTGCCCGTACATGACGCCCGTGCCGCTGCGGGGCGAGGAAAACGGCCCCGAATACATCATCTTCACCGCCGAGCGCCTGGCTGAAGTACGTGGCATCGAGCCTGGCGAAGAACGCCGGAAATTCTTGAAGACCCTGCATGACAACGCCTTGGGCCTCTTGGATAGAAAGCCGACGGAATGGCAGAACGCACGATAATATGCGCTTCGCCTCGTTTAGCGGGGCGTTCGGCCAGCGCCGTTGCACTGGCCGAAGGGCTCCTCGCCCAGCGATTTCCCCAAGACGCGCTTACGCGCATCGACCTGGCTGGGCTCTCCATTGGCCCGTGCATAGGCTGCGATGCGTGCCGCGAGGCGGGTGCGTGCTTCCAGCGCGACGACATGGATGGCCTTCTGGCCACGCTTGCGCGTACCGACGAACTGTTTATTGCGAGTCCGGTGTACTTTGCCGGGCCGCCTGCGGGGTATAAAGCGCTTCTCGATCGCTTGCAGCCTTTGTACTGGGGCGATGCGCGCCATGGCATGCGCAGGCCCGCGCACTTGCTTGCCGTGGGCGAGGGTGGCGATCCCTATGGCTGGGAGCCCCTTGCCACCTGCACGCGTTCGGCGCTTCATGTGGCGGGCTTCAACCTGCAGCGCAGCGTTGGATGCATTGGCGCCCAAGCGCCGCTCGAAGAGTACGTTCACGAATGGCTCGGCATGCGTGATGGGGTAGCACCCCTTCCGTCCGATGCCGCTTCCGCGAAAGGAAACGAACATGGCCGATAAGCTTTCACCCCTGGCGAGCGTTTCCGCTACGCGTGACGTGCTCGATGCGCATGGGCTAGCCACCAAGAAGGCTCTTGGCCAGCATTTTCTCATCAACGATGGCGTGGTCTCCAAGATTTGCGACCTTGCCGAGCTGGGCTCGAACGATGTGGTGCTGGAAGTGGGTCCGGGCATTGGCACGCTCACCATCGCGCTGCTTCGCAAGGCGGGCACCGTCATTTCCGTTGAACGCGATACCGACCTGCCTGCCGTGCTTGCGCGCACGTGCGCTCCCTACGCGTCTGCAATGATGTTCTACCTGGACGATGAGGCCGAGGGACGTCCCGCGCAAGGGGAGGGTGCCGTCTTCTCGCTTATCAGCAAGGATGCCTTGGAACTGCAACCCGATCAGCTGCCCGCTCAGCCCAACAAGCTCGTGGCGAATCTGCCCTACGCGGTTGCCGCCACACTCGTGCTCGATGCGTTTCAGCGTTACGACTCCCTTGCCAGCGCTACGGTCATGGTCCAGGCGGAAGTCGCCGATCGCATGGCGGCAACCCTTGGCACGAAGAACTACGGCGGCTTTACCGTGAAGTTGGGCCTGTACGCGCGCCCCGCTGGCCGCTTCTCCGTGTCGCCGGGTAACTTCTTCCCGCCGCCGCGCGTGGATAGCAGCGTGATTCGCCTCGACCGCGTGTCCCTGGACGAATTGGGCATTACCGAAGAGGAGCGCCGCGCTACGGCCGTCATGGCAGACGCCGCCTTTGCCACGCGCCGTAAGACCATCCTCAACTCGTCGCGCACGTACTTCTCGGGTCGTGCTGCGGCGTCGGGGGAGGGCGTTACGCCCGACGACCTGCGTGAGGTATTTGCCCAGGCGGGCATTGATGCGTCGCGTCGTGGCGAGTCCCTTTCGCTTCAGGAATTCATCCAGCTTGGCCGCGTTGCCCACGAGCGTGGCATAGCGTAGTCGCGTAGGGGTAACACCTGTCGCCAATTGTGAAACATCGGTTAAGATTACCTGCTGGGTATCATTCATCTGCGCTTTGATTGACGCGCGTGATAGAATGTCGCTTGCCGTCTTTTATACGATATGACGCAAGGAAGTACGAATGGAACTAGAACAGCAGGTTAAAGTAGTCGATTCCATCCACCAGAAGCTCGACGAGTTCGTTGGTCAGCGCCTTTCGGTGCGTGCGAATATGGGTCGTTCGAAAATCGTCGAATCCGAGGGCGTGCTGGTGCAGGTTCACCCGCAGCTCTTCATTATGGAGGTCGATCGCAAGCGCGGTCGTACGTCTCGTCAGTCTTACCAGTACGTCGACGTTCTCACGGGCACCGTCGAGCTGAGCCAGAATGGCGAATCCCTGTTTGGATCGCTCATCGAATCCATTGCTGGCGACAACGAGGAATCCTCGCTTCCCGTGATGGAATCCGCTCAGGTGGAGAACTAATTCATAAGTCTCTTTTCGCTTGACATGCAGCAGGACAATGGGCAAAATACCTTCTTGCTGAACCAATGGGGATGTAGCTCAGTTGGGAGAGCGCAGCGTTCGCAACGCTGAGGCCGAGGGTTCGATCCCCTTCATCT
Organism: Denitrobacterium detoxificans; assembly: GCF_015062615.1. Classification (GTDB taxonomy): domain Bacteria; phylum Actinomycetota; class Coriobacteriia; order Coriobacteriales; family Eggerthellaceae; genus Denitrobacterium; species Denitrobacterium detoxificans_A. The sequence continues at coordinate 464,056 of NZ_SUUH01000001.1, read as the reverse complement.
CCACCATTGATCATGTAGGCCGCCCGCGTTATCGCGGGTGGCCTTTTTCGTATTCGCGACAGGGAAATCGAGGACGAGCCGTGATTCATCAGATTACCGACCCAACCGATGGGCGCGTGAAGCCCTTCGCGGGCATGCGTGACGCGCAGCTTCGAGGCGACGAGGGGGTGGGTCCCGGACTGTTTATTGGCGAGTCGGCAAATGTCATCAATCGCGCTCTCGATTCGGGTGTGAAGCCCCATTCCCTGTTCATGGAGCAGAAGTGGGTTGCGAAATCGCAGGGCCTTATCGAGCGCTTCGAGAACCTGGGCGCGCCCGTGCTCGTTGCGGACCCTGCTGTGTTCAAGGCCATTACGGGCTACGACGTCACGCGTGGCGCGGTGGCGTGCCTGTATCGTCCTCAGCTTCCCTCTGTGGACGAGGTGCTTGCCGGGGCAACGCGCATTGCCGTGCTCGAGGACGTTATGAATGCCACGAACATTGGGGCTGCATTCCGCTCTGCGGCCGCGCTGGGCATTGATGCCGTTTTGCTTACGCCTTCGTGTCACGATCCGTTCTATCGTCGTGCTGCGCGCGTTTCCATGGGCACGATCTTCCAGGTGCCGTGGACGCGCATTGGGCGCAAGCATGAGCAATGGGCAGCCGAGGGCATCCCTCTTCTGGAACGCTATGGCTTTCAGACCGCCGCCATGGCGCTTTCCGACGACAGCATCTTCCTGGGCGACGAGCGTCTGCTCCAGTGCCCGAAGCTCGCCATCATCATGGGCACGGAAGGGGAGGGCCTGAACCCCGAAACCATCGCCCGAGCCACTTTCACGGTGAAGATTCCCATGGCTCATGGGGTCGATAGCCTCAATGTTGCCGCCGCAAGCGCGGTGGCGTTTTGGGAGCTTCGCAAACGCTATTAGTGGTACCCCATTTTGCGGGTGATACAAAATATGCATTGCCCTAAAAAGCAACCATTTTGGCTCGACGGGGAAAATTTATGCGACAAACAGGCAAACTAAACGTTGTGTCTTAACCCACGTTTTTGTATGATTACGCGGTCAGGTCAAGAATCCCCCTTAATGGGTGATGCCTTGACGAGGGGTTTTACCGTACAGTGCGGAGGCGTGGAAGCGTGCACTTGCAGCTGCACCTTCCAACTGGAGGTAAAACAGAGAAGTATTTGGAAGGAGGTTAGGAATGAGCGAGGAGACTAAGGGATCCACCACGGCCGCGACTCAGCAGGCAGCTGCAGAGCCTGCTAACAAAAAGAAGAAGTGGCCTATCGTGGTGGGAATCATCGTCGTTGTGATCGCTGTCGCGGGCATTGGCTTCTGGAACTGGCATAACCAGCCGAGCTTCTGCAACGCAGTGTGCCACACGTCGATGGATGCCTATGTTGCCACGTACGACCAGGAGGCTAACACCACCGGCATCGACAAGTACGGCAACGAGGTATCGAACACCAATGCGATGCTGGTTGTGTCGCACAAGGAGCAGGGCGTAAACTGCCTGGGCTGCCATGTGCCCACCCTGTCGCAGCAGCTCACCGAGGTCGGCGAAACCATCACGGGCGATTACTATTACCCGCTGGAGGAAGTCGGCACCGAAGAGCTGATGGTGAACTCGGGCCACGCAGAGGGCACGGGTGATGAGTTCTGCCTGAAGAGCGGTTGTCACGACATTACGCGTGAGGACCTGACGGAGCTGACGTCCGACATGGACTTCAATCCGCATCGTTGGCAGCACGGCGAGATCGCTTGCAGCGAGTGCCACAAGTCGCACCGCGCGTCGGTATTCTACTGCACGCAGTGCCACTCTGAGGCTGCTGCTAGCATGCCCGACGGCTGGCTGACGTACTCTGATGGTCAGAAGGCGCTTGCTACGGCTGAAACGCTGTCGTAACGTCTGCCTAAGAGGCACCAAACGTTATTCGCTAGAGGGGTTTAGCGAATAACGAGCAATACGAAGGGACTTACCGGTTCGCCGGTAGGTCCCTCGTTGCGCTTTTGGGGGTATTGTCACTTCTGGATTGTCAGGAGTACCGCTCTGGTACCATTTGGTAGTCTGGGTGACTGTTTTGAAACAGGTGGGAAGGTAGTTCATTGAACGCTAAAACGAAGAAGCGCATGATCGTCGTCACGGGCGTTATCGTCATGGTGCTCATCCTCATTCTTGCTATCGTGGGCGGCAGCACGGCCGCTAAGACCATTGGCGTCGCCGACGCGGCGAGCGGCCAATACGTTGACCAGCGTGTGCAGGTAACCGGCAATGTCGTTGAAAATTCGTACACGACTACTGGTAACGTGCTCACGTTCTCCATTTACGATCCCGATAGCGAAGACGGCGTTACGCTCAACGTGAGCTACGACGGTGCCGCAGCTTCCACGTTCGGCAACGACGTGACTGCTATTTGCACGGGCAAGATTGGCGATGATGGCGTTCTGTATGCCAGCGAAATGGTCACCAAGTGCCCCTCCAAGTACGAGAGCGGCACCGAGGCCCTTACCGTCGATCGCATGATGGGCTATGGCTCCGACATCACCGGTACCACCGTTCGCGTGACGGGCAAGATTCAGGCAGGTAGTCAGAACGCTGCCGGCCAGGGCGATCGCTTCGTGCTCGAAGACGCCGATACGGGTGCAACCGTCTCCGTCCTCTTCGACGGTGCCGTTTCCGAAGAGACGCTTGCCGATGGCGCTTCCGTCGTCCTTACGGGCAACCTCACCGAAGACGGCAAGTTTTCCGCAACGAACGTGGCCTTGGCCGAATAGCCACGTCCGGTAAGAAAGGTTCTATCTATGGCATTCATTGGTTTGATGGGGTTGCTGGTTGGCTTTGCGGGCATCATCGTGTCCGTGGTCTGCCTGATCGCCGGCGTTGCCCTTCGTTCCCGCAACCCCCAGGGCGCGGGCGAGACGCTGGTTTGGGGCGGCCATGTGGCCGTGATCGTCACGTTCCTGGCGCTCACCTTCTGCTGTGGCCTGCTCGTGTACTGCTTCCTCACGGGTGATACGAGCATCGAATACGTCGTTGGCGCGCAGAGCAAGCAGACGGGCATTCTGGGAACGCTCTATCGCATTTCCGGCCTGTGGGAGGGTCGCGAGGGCTCGCTGCTGTTCTGGGCGTGGCTCATTTCGCTGTTTGCCTCCGTCATGTCGCTCCGCAACATGAAGCGCACCGAAAAGCTCGATAGCGTGGCGCTGGTCGTCATCCAGCTGGTGCTGGCTGGCTTCGTGGGCATTCTGCTCTTCTCCGAGGATAACTGCCCGTTCGTTGCCATGGCGGAAAGCTACTTCGATGCCGATGGCAACCTTACCGGCGCGGCTGCGCTGTGGGGCATGAACACGCTCCTGGAGCACTGGGCCATGGCCATTCATCCGCCTGCGCTGTTCATTGGCTATTCGGGCCTTACCGTTCCGTTTGCCTATGCCGTGGCCACGCTGGTCATTGGCGATAGCAGCGATGCCTGGGTGCGCCGTTCGCAGCGCTACACCATGGTTGCCTGGTGGATGCTGGGCATCGGCATTGGCCTAGGTTCCGTGTGGGCCTACGTCGTGCTTGGCTGGGGCGGCTACTGGGGCTGGGACGCCGTGGAAAACGCCAGTCTGCTTCCGTGGCTCGTGGGCGTTGCGCTCATCCACAGTCTTACCATCTACCGTCAGCGCGGTGCGTTCAAGCGCTGGTCCATCATGTGCGCGTGCATCACGTTCGCGTTCGTTATCACGGGTACGTTCATTTCCCGTTCCGGCCTGATCGAGTCGGTGCATGCCTTCGAGGGCGATCCGGTTTCCCTGGCGCTGTTCGGTTCGCTCATCGTGCTTTCGCTTCTGGCTGGCATCGTGGGCCTGGCGCTGCGCTGGAAGCGCTTCGCCCCCAAGAGCGCTGCCGACGAAGCGGTGGATTCGCTCGTTTCCCGCGAGGCTGCCTACTACTTCAATAACGTACTCATGCTCGTTTTCGCCATCCTGGTGTGCTATCTCACCGTGGCCAGCGCGCTGCCCAGCTGGATGCCCTTCGGCGGCACCAGCGTGAGCACGGGCACGTTCAACGCCGTGGCGCGTCCGCTTGGCGTGTTCTACCTGGCCGTTCTGGCCGTATGCCCGCTGCTGGGCTGGACGGTCACGCAGCGTAGCGCCTTCCTGGCGAAGGCCAAGGTGCCCGCCATCTGCGCCCTGGTGCTCTTCGTGGTCCTGGTAGTCTATTCGTTCACGTACCTGTTCCCCAGCTATGACGCCATCATCGATGGGGGCGGTAGCGCGGGCATGGGCCTGGCTGCCGAAGGCCCGGGTTGGTACTACAAGGGTCTTACCATCGTGGGCTTCCTGGTTGCCAGCATCCTGTTCTTCAACACGCTGTTCCTCATTGGCCGTACGTGCAGCGCCTACGCCAAGGCGCACGGCACGAACCCCGTGGCATCGTTCTTCAAGATGATTGGCGGCAATGCCTCGCGCATTGGCGGCTACACCGCCCATCTGGGCATGGCCGTCATCCTCATTGGCCTCATCTGCTCTTCCATGTACGTTACGGAAGAGACGGGCTACATTGCCTATGACGAGGAATCCGATACCGCCGAAGAGTTCACCATCCAGGACTTCACGCTGAAGTACACGGGTAACGAGATCTTCGAGGGCGATAGCGGCAACGACATCTACTACGTCGTCGAATTCGACGTGTATCGCAATGGCGAGTATATTGGCCATGTTGCCCCGAGCATGCAGCTGGTGGAAAGCACGCAGCAGACCAAGTCGAACGCCGCGGTGATCAGCTTCGCCGAGGAAGACCTGTTCGTGGTGTACAAGGGTGTGAACAATGCGGGCGACTACAGCCTGGACGTTCGCGTGAACCCGCAGATCAGCTTGGTGTGGGTTGGCTTCGGCATGCTCATGCTGGGCGCTGCCATCGCTGCTCTTGGCCGTCGTTCGCGTAAGCAGAAGGCGGATGAGGCACAGCCGGTTTCCCTGCCCAACAAGGAGGATTAGGGTGGAAGACGCCCCTCAAGCCGCAATTGAACTTTCCCATGTCAGCAAGGTATTTGGTCAGCGAAAGGCCGTCGACGATCTTTCGCTGACCGTTCCCGCCGGGGCGTTCCTCTCCATCTTCGGTCCGAACGGAGCGGGGAAGACCACGCTTCTGCGCATGCTTGCCACGCTTTCGCGTCCTACGCGTGGTCGGGCAAGCCTTTCCGGAATCGACCTGAAGGACGATCCGGATGCTGCGCGTGAGCATATTGGCCTCATCTCGCATAACTCCATGCTCTACGGCGACCTTACGGCCGAGGAGAACCTGCTTCTGGCCGCACGTCTGTATGGCATCGTGAATGCGCAGGAACGCGTGGACGAAATGCTCGAGGCCGTGGAGCTTTCGCACCGCCGTCTCGATACCGTGCGCACGTTTTCCCGCGGCATGACGCAGCGCCTGTGCATTGCGCGCGCCTTGTTGCATGACCCCGACGTTGTGCTGCTCGACGAGCCGTACTCTGGCCTCGACCCGCACGCCATGGAGATCTTCGACGACCTCATCGAGCAGGTGCGCAGCGGCCGTACGTTCGTCATGGTCAGCCACGACCTGCGCAAGGGCTTTGGCGTGTGCACGCACGCCCTGGTTATGGCGAAAGGGCGCAAGGTTGCCTACGCACCCAAGGAGGACATCGATTTCCAGGCGTTCGAAGAGCTGTACAAGAAGACGGTAGGGATGGGGGTTTCCTAATGGCCGTTACGATCCGCAAGCCGTCTACGTTCCAGCAGTACCTGAATCTGCTGGGGAAGGACCTGCGCCGCGAGTTTCGCACGCGCGAGATGCTTACCGCTATGGGCATCTACGCGTTTCTGGTGCTGGTAGTGTATGGCGCCGCCTTGGCTCAGACGGCAAACACGTTCGATATCCTGCAGATGAGCGCGGGCCTGCTGTGGGCCCTCATCGTGTTCACGTCGCTGCTGGGCTTGAACCGCAGCTTCGCGCACGAGCAGGAAAATGGCTGCCTCGAGGGCATCTTGCTGGTGCCGCTCGACCGTAGTGTGGTGTTCCTGGCGAAGGCCACGAGCAATCTGCTCTTCCTGCTGGCGGTGGAGATCATCGTCCTGCCGCTGTTCTATTTCTTCTTCCTCACCACTACCACGCCAGCCGACACCTGGCCCCTGCTGTTCCTGCCGCTTCTGGTGGGCACCATTGGCATTGCCGGCATCGGCACGCTGCTTGCCACCATCACGGTGAACACGCGCGGCAAGGACGTCTTGCTGGCCGTGCTGTTCATCCCGCTGATCTATCCGCTGCTCTACGCCTGCGTCTCGGCAACCACGGTCGTCATCGCCGGCGGCGACGTGGAGTCCATGTTCGTGCCAGCTCTTGCCCTGGCGGGCGGCTATGACGTGGTCATGGTTTTGCTTTCTTGGGTGCTGTACGACTTCGTGATCAGCGCCTAGGGTGATTGTTGTAACGCTACGCGTTTAGAACTACGACAAAAGGAAAGGTATGACTAGTAAAACTACGAAAAGCCCCCGCGTGGGTGGATGGTGGGATGGCATTGCCCCCGCTATCACGCTCGTTGGTGCGCTGCTGACTACCGTGGGTTTCGTGCTGGCATTTACGCTGGCTGGGCCTGTTAACGGTGCCGCCATCGACGGCGTCGAGGTCATCGGCGGCCAGATGGTTGCCAACCAGCTGCTCTTCTCGCAGAAGATCTTCTACTTCCACGTGCCAACCGCCATTGCCAGCTTCGTGGCCCTGATGGTTACCGCGTACTACTGCGTGCGCTTCCTTATGACGCGTGACGCTGGCTACGACCTGCGTGCCAAGGTTGCCACGGAAGTCGCGCTCGTCTTCGTTATCGCCGTTATGGTCACGGGCGAGATGTGGACGCGCTTCGAGTGGGGCGTCTGGTGGACGTGGGAGCCTCGCCTTACCACGTACCTCATTCTTATGCTGCTGGTCATTGCGTACTTCGTGCTGCGCGCTTCCATCGACGATCCCGAGCGCCGCGCCGTGTTCGCAAGTGTGTTCGGCCTGATCATGTTCGCGGACGTTCCCGTGTGCTTCATGATCACGCGCCTCATTCCCTCCAGCGTGCACCCCGTTATCTTCCGTACCGATTCGGGTCTTTCGCCCGATATGCTCGTGCCGTTCCTGCTTGCGCTGTTCGGCATGCTGTTCGTCACGTATGGCCTGTTCCGTCTTCGCGTACGCGCGGCGGAGCTCGATGCCCGTGCCGAGCGAATCAAAGAGCAGCTTGACGACTAACCCGAAGGAGCAATCATGAATCCCATTCTCGAACAGATCTACGCGACCATCCTTCCTTCCGCCCCTTATGTTATTGCGGCGTATGCGCTCGTTTGGCTGGCGCTTTTGGTGTACGTTGTACTCATCACCGTCCGTCTGAAGAAGACCGAAGCTCAGATGGCCGTGCTGGAAGAGGCGTTGGCTGCCAAGGAAGCCGATGCCACCGACAGCATCACCAAGAAATAGCTTTACCAAGAAGGAAGTTCGTTACATGAAGGCTCTTATTCCTGCAGCTGGCATGGGTACGCGTTTTCTGCCTGCCACCAAGGCGGTTCCGAAGGAAATGCTGCTCGTCGTCGACCGTCCGGTAATCCAGTACGTCGTCGAGGAAGGCCTGGCCTCCGGCGCCGATGAAGTGGTTATCATCAACAGTCGCGAGAAGAAGGCAATCGAAGATCACTTCGCTCCCGATCCCCAGCTCGAGGAAACCTTGGTGGGTCGCGGCAAGAAGGCCTACGCCGAAGCCGTGCATCATGCGGGCAATCTGCCCGTGAGCTTCGTCTACCAGGACGAGCCCCTGGGCCTGGGCCATGCCGTGCGTTGCGCTGCCGAAAAGACGGGTGACGAGCCCTTCTTCGTGTTGTTGGGTGACGTTATCGTTCCTGGCAACGACATGCTCAACCGCATGAAGGCCATCTCCGACGAGCACAATGGCGCAAGTGTCATCGCGGTGCTTCCCGTGCCCGACGATCAGGTAAGCCGCTTTGGCGTTATCGATGGCGTGGAAATCTCCGAGGGCGTTTGGAAGGTCAATGGCCTGGTGGAGAAGCCTCCCGTAGAGGAAGCCCCTTCGAACCTCACCGTGTTCGGTCGTTACCTGCTTTCTCCGCGCGTTATGGAGCTCCTTGCAACCGTGAAGCCGGGTGCGGGTAACGAAATCCAGCTTACCGACGCTCTCGATGCTGTGCTGGCCGAAGAGGAAATGTATGCCATGGTCATCAGCGACGACGAGGGCTTCGATACGGGCACCGTTGCTACGTGGCTCGACACGAACAACCGCCTCTACGCTCGCAAGAACGGCTAGTTGCTGGTTTCATAGCTTGCTCGCAAGGCTCCGCCAATCGGTGGGGCCTTGTTTTTTATGCCTTCATTGCGTTCATGGGTCATTGCGTTGCGAGGGTTTCGGGCAATCGATAGGGCTTGGAAAAAGAGAATGGCCCGAGCCAGTAAGGGAGTGGGCTCGGGCCTGCAAGGAGGGATGGTGCTTACGCACCCGCTGCCCGGTAGGTTAGGGAGGAGGGAGAACCGGACAGCTTCAAACTTTAGGAGGGATACCTTTCGTTTGATGAACCAATTATAAAATGCGGGAATGCAGAAACCACGACCTGGGCGTGCGCGTTTTATGAATCGCGTATCGGGATAGTAACAGGCCTACCCCAAGGGCGTTACAAACGACGCGCTGCCTGCCATGGCGCCCCCAATTTCATTGCGTAGCTCAGTTGGTGCGCGTTCCATTTACCGGGGCGCTGCGGGGTTGGGGCGGTATACTTACATGAACGATTTTTCGGCCAGCTGCGCTTCGTGGCATGCATGGCCATCGAATAGTGAGGAACATCATGGCGGATATCCAATTGCGCTTCCACAAAGACATGCTCGTCCTTTCCGGTTCGCTATCCCATGCGTTTGGAATTCAGGGGTTCGACGAAGCGCAGCAAATCCTGCTTCCTGTCATCGAGCCCGAAGTGGTCGAGGAGACCTTGCGCCTGCAGCTGGCCACGGGCGCGCCTTGTCTGGTTGCTCCCACGGGTGCCATCACGCGTGCCCGTCTGGCTCACGTGCGCGCTTCGGAAAAGGATGCCGAAATTGCCCAGGCGGCGTTGCGCATTGCCTCGGCATTCAAGCCCCAGCATCTTATCGCAAAGATTGGTGCTACTGGCCTGCCCATCGACCCTTCCAGCAAGTCTTCGCTCGTGGCAAATCGCGATCAGTACGCCCGTGCGGCCACGGTGTTGGGGGAGGAGGGTGTCGATGCCTTCTTCCTAGACGGCATGGCTAGCCTAGACGACATCCGTTGCGCGCTCATGGGCATTCGCAAGGAATGCTCCACGCCGGTGCTCGTGTCGGTGGATGCCGCCGAAGACGGCACGTTCGCGGGCGGTCGCGAAAACATTGAGGATGCAGCACGCTTGGCCATGGAGTTCGAAGCCGACGTGTTCGGCTTCCGTGCCTCTGCCGCGCCCGAGGTTCTGTGCTCGCTGGCTCGTCGCGTCGCCGATGCCACGCCGCTGCCGCTGCTGGTACAGTTCGATGTGCCCGAGCCTCCCGCGCGTCGAGCGACGCTCAACCCCGGCCCCTTCGATTCGCCCGATGGCATGGTTGTCATTGCGCGCGACCTGCGTGCCGCTGGCGCTCAGTTCCTGCGTGCGACGGGCAAGGCCACGCCGGCTTACACGGGCGCGCTTGCTGCTTCCGTGGCTGGCCTCGACTGCGTAAGGTAGGCGCGTATGGCCATTCGCCAGCCCATTAGCAATATCAACCGCAGCGACGATTACGGCGCCCTGCAGCGCGTGGTTTCCGAGCTATACAGGCACACCGATATGGTGAGCCGCATGGACGTGGTCGTGTTGGTGGAATCCTACGACCTTCCCGCCGATTTGCAAGAGATCGTCTCGCTGCTGCCGCCGGGCTACTATACGCGCGAGCGCTTGTGCGACCAGCTGAATTCCGCAATTTCCGGCCATGCGTGGGGGCAGGTGTACGGAACGGTGGAGTAGGGCGTAGCGTTCGCCCCTGAAACGAGAGGCGGGCAGACCGTATGGCCTGCCCGCATAAAGCCTCACCCCCGCCCTAAGGATGAACCCACCTCAGAAAGGTGGGTGCCCGCAGCTTGTTTCCTGGCTTTCGCGCCAACAGGCGCGAATCTCCATTCCGCAAGCAATCTAGAGCTCCCTAACAAAATGCATCGGTCCATCGCAATATTACGGGGATCGAAGGTGAAGCCTAGATAGAATATAGCATCTTGAGCGCCGAAATAAAGGCTTGATATCTTCTCCGTAATGTGGTGAAGTAATGGCATACGCGCGATATCCTTTAAGGCGTTTCCCCAGGAAAACGTTACTATCGAAATCTGCTTTCTGCCATTTTCGGTCGACGCGTCATGCCTTCTTCCGCACCAGGACGCAACCTCCATCGCGATACGCTATCATATTGCGGAATTCGCCAACGAAAGGAATGCCGCAGATGACGCAGACTGCTCCCAAGGTCTCCATCCTCGTGCCCATATACAACACGGAAACGTACCTCGGAACGTGCCTCGATTCGCTCGTAGGCCAGACGCTGAAGGACATCGAAATCATCTGCATCAACGACGGTTCTACCGATTCCTCGCTGGATATCATGCGTTCCTATTCCGCGAAGGATGCGCGCGTGCGCATCATCGACAAGCAGAACACCGGCTACGGCGATTCCATGAACCAGGGTCTTGCCGCTGCGCGTGGTGAGTACATCGGCATCGTCGAACCCGACGACTTCGTTTCCAAACGTGCGTTCGCTGCGTACGTGAAGTCTGCCGAGCGCTATGGCGCCAGCGTGGTGAAGGCGAATTACCGCGAGCATAGCGAAGGCTCGTGGCGCGATCCCCTGGCCGTGGTCTATGGCCAGTTTTCCTACAACAAGCCGTTTTGCCCGGCCGATAACCCCGCTATCGTGAACACCACGCCGAGCATTTGGGCGGGTTTGTATCGCCGCGACTTCATCTTGGGGCAGGGAATTAGCTTCAGCCAGACGCCAGGTGCCTCGTTCCAGGACGCTTCGTTCGCCCACCAGTGCTGGATCGCCGCTCCGCGCGTCGTGCTTCTTCGCCAGGGCTACCTGCATTACCGCATCGATAACCAGGCAAGCTCCTCTAAGTCGTCCGCCAAGGTGTTCCAGGTTTGCTACGAATACCAGCGTACGTTTGATTTCCTAAGGAACCGTGGCCAGGACGCGTATCGCGCCTTCGCTCCGGCCCTGAACGCGGCGCGCTGGAATGGCTACAAGTGGAACTACAATCGCATTTCCGACGACAACCACCTGGCGTTTGCCCAGCAGTGGGCGCGCGAGATGGTCGATGCCCGCGAGGAGGGCATGCTCGACCTGTCGCTGCTGCCCGCGTCCGATGCGGAAAACGCCCAGCTCCTCATGAGCGATGCGCAGGAGTTTTGCAATCGCTTTCCCGACGAAATCGCCTAGCTGTCACTTATGTTTAATGGCCGCAAACGCCTGCGTTCGCGGGTAGGCTACGCCCGTTATGGGGTACTCTAAATGCTTATGTATGGCGTAGATAGCAAGAGGTAATCAGTGAGTCGCAAGAAGAAAGATTACAACGTGCCGCGTGGCGCCAATCGAATGCAGGGCAATCCCTACGCCCAGAACCCCTATGGTGGGTACGGCAATGGGGCGTATGGCGCGAATGGCGGCTATTCCGCGTACCAGAATGGCGGATATGCCCAGCCGCATCAGGCGTATGGTCGTCCGGCGAATGTCCAGAGCCCGTATTCCCAGAATCCCTACGGCCAGCCCCAGTACGGCAGGAACCCGTATACGAATAACACGCAGGGCCAGCCTTACGACTACGCTTCCAGCGCACGTCGTCAGAATGCCCAGCAGGGTCAGTACAACCCCTATACGCGCCAGGCCCAGCAGAACGCCTATCAGGCGGCCATGGGCGGCGCTCCCCAGAACGCATACAACTATCAGGGCTATTCCCGGGCTGCACAAGACCAGCCCGTCCACGGCCGGCATGCCAAGGGCGCTGGCGAGGCGTATGGCTCCCATGCGAGCATGCCCTCTACCACGGGCACTATTGGCAAGCGCAAGATGAAGCGCGGCAAGAAGATCGCCCTTATCGTCCTGGGCGTCATCTTGGCCCTGCTGCTGCTTGCGGGGGCGGCGTTCGCCTGGTACATGAGTTCCATTGATAGCGCCATGAAGCTCGACGATGCCGATGGCGTGAACGCCGCGCTTACCGACACGGCCATGGACGAGCCCTTCTACGTGCTCCTTCTGGGCAGCGATTCGCGCGAAGGCTCGTCTACGGAATCGTATAACACCACCAATGCGTCCGACGTGATCATCCTGGCGCGCGTAGATACCACGAACAAGCAGGTCACGCTCGTGTCCATTCCGCGTGATACCGCATGGACGGACAGCTCGGGCAATACCGTGAAGCTCGACCAGGCCTACCAGGAAGGTGGCGCCGCCACGAGCATCAAGGCGGTCGAGGGCATTACCGGCGTGAACATCAGCCATTATGCCGAGATTCGCTTTGCCCAGTTCGAGGAGCTCATCGATTCCCTTGGCGGCATCGACGTGAACGTGCCCACTACCGTTTCCTATGCTGACGCGCTTACGGGCGAGCAGGTCACGGTGGAAGCTGGCGAGCAGACGCTCAACGGGCAGGAAGCGCTCATCTTCGCGCGCGCCCGCCACGATTACGCCTCCGACGAGGAATCCAACAGGCAGAAGGCCGTTCGTCAGATTGTGGGTGCCATCGTCACGAAGATTCAGTCGAAGTCGGCCACCGAGCTCCCCGGCACCATCATGAAGATTGCCTCGTGCGTGGGAACCGACCTCAATAGCCAGGAGCTGCTTCAGCTTGCCCTGGCATTCAATGGCGGCGTTACCATGTACAGCGGAAGCGGTCCCTCGGCGGGCGATTATGATTCCGCCATGGGTGGCCTCTGGTTCTGCTACGATGACCCCACGGGGTGGTCGAAGCTCATGCAGGTTGTGAATTCCGGGGGCGACCCCTCTTCCGTAAGCTATTCGGGCGACGTGGTCACGCTGCCAGGATCTACGGAGGAAGTGACGGTCTCCTAAGAGGATAGACGCGCGGGGCTGGCGCAATGCAGGGTTTGCGTCGCATGGGTCCCGTTCGTTGAAATGGGAAAGGAATAGGGGAAATGAAGAGGAATGTTGCGAAAGCGCTAGCGCTTGCCCTGGCTCTTTGCCTTGGCGTATTTGGCTTGTCGGGGTGCTTCTGCTCGAAGCAGGAGACCACTCAGGAAGAGCCAACTTCGAATGTGTCGGATAGCAAGCCCGAAGTGGTTGTTCCCACCGAACCGTTCTACGTGCTCGTGGTGGGCGACGATAGCCGTACGGGCACCATCGAGGCGGAGAAGGAGAACCAGTCCGATACCGTCATGCTGGTGCGTGTCGACCCCACGACGTATCACATCACCATAGTTACCATTCCGCGCGATACCACCACGAACATCAACGGCACCGATACGAAGTTCGACCAGGCGTATCAGTATTACGGTATCGAGGGCACCGTTCAGGCTGCCGAGGACCTTACGGGCGTGAAGATCTCGTACTACCTCGACATGGGCTTTGTGGGCTTCGTCGACTTCGTTAACGACATCGACGGCGTCGACGTTACCGTGCCCATGACCATTTCCCTCACCGACATCATCACGGGCAACAAGATCACCGTCGAAGAAGGCGACCAGCATCTGAACGGCAACGAGGCCCTGGTGTACGCTCGCGTGCGCAAGGCGTACGGCGACGACATGGAGGCCATTCGCCAGACGCAGGACCGCCAGGTTCTGCAGAAGCTCATCACCAAGGTGAGCCAGATGCCCGCCGATCAGGCGAGCGCCGTCGTGCCCGTGTTCGTTTCCGCGCTCACCAATACCAACATGGATTCTGAAGTACTCGCGAAGCTGGTCGAGAACTTCTGCAATAACAGTGGCTCCATCACGTTTGATTCCACGAGCGGCCCGTATCAGGGCAGCATCGTGAACGACATCTGGCTTATCCCGCGCGACGAGGAAGCGTGGGCCGAGCTCATGGCCGTGGTGGATGCTGGCGGCGATCCTGCCACCGTTATCGCCCCCAAGAACGTCAACTAACGCAATGCGCAGTCCGCAAGCCGTCTCATCAGCGAAGACGCGTGTGGGTTGCGCCGTTGTGTGGTAGACTTACCGGGTTGCATTAGCTGGATGGACACAGATTGATAAAGACACTCACCAATATCCTGAAGGACAACTGGGAATGGCGTACGCAAATTGGCCATCTCGCTGTCTTCGAACTGAAGAAGCGCGCGCGTGGCGCCGTGCTCGGATGGGCGTGGCTCGCCATCAAGCCCATCGTCTTCGTTGTCGTTTTCTGGTTTGCTCTTGAAATTGGCTTGCGCGCAAGCAGCACCACGTCGGGGGCGTATCCGTACTTCGTGTGGCTCGTTGCGGGCCTTATCCCGTGGTTCTTCATGTCCGACATGACCAATACCGGTTCCGACGTACTGCATAGGTATCCGTACCTGGTCAACAAGGTGAAGTTTCCGCTCAGCGGCATTTCCACGTTGTATACGCTTTCCACCTTGCTCATCAATTCGGTGCTGTTCGTGATCCTCATGGTCATCTATACGGCGTATGGCATGCCTTGGGATATCTACCTCATTCAGGTTCCCATCCTGCTTGTGCTCATGTCGGTGTTCTGGAATATGGTTTCCATCATGAACTCGCAGCTCTCGGGCATGAGCAAGGACTTCGGCCAGCTCATGAAGGCGTTGAACAACCCGTTCTTCTGGCTTTCGGGCATCCTGTTCAACATGCAGATTCTGGGCCCTGCGGGCTTCGGCTGGGCGGCCGACATCATGCTGTTCAATCCCATCACGTTCTTCGTTACCGCATTTCGCGATGCGCTCTGCGAAAAGGTCTGGTTCTGGGAAGACCCGGTCTTCTTTGGATGCTTCTGCATCGTCTTCGTGGTAACGCTTGTCGTGATGGTTCTGGTGTATCGCCACTTCAACGAGGAGGTGTCCGATGCCCTCTAGCGCCGAGGAAAAGCTTCATCAGGTGCGCCTCGTACGTGATGCGCACAAGACCACCAGCGATGAGACCGCCATCCGCTTCGAGCACGTTACCAAGCAGTACAAGCTGTACAAGAACGAACGCAGCCGCTTCCTGGGCATCTTCAATACGAGGTCGCGCTCCTTGGTGGGCGTGGTGAATGCCAATGACGATTTGTCCTTCGAGGTGAAGAAGGGCGAGGCCGTAGCGTTGGTCGGTCGCAATGGTGCTGGCAAGTCCACCGCTCTGAAGATGATTACAGGCGTAAGCCACCCCACGAGTGGCACCATCACCGTGAACGGCCGGGTGAGCGCTCTGCTCGAGCTGAACGCCGGCTTCGATGGTCAGCTTACGGGTCGCGAGAACCTGGCGCTTCGCAGCCAGGTGCTGGGCATGACCAAGGCGGAGTTCCACGAGGTGGAAGAGCAAATCGTCGAGTTCGCGGAACTGGGCATCTACATTGACCAGCCCATGAAGATGTATTCGAGCGGCATGAAGGCCCGCCTGGGCTTTGCGTTGGCTGCCACCATCGAGCCCGACATCCTCGTAGTCGACGAGGCTCTTTCCGTGGGCGATCGCAAGTTCCGCGCGAAGTGCATCGAGCGCATGTCCGACATCATGTCGAACAAAGACGTGACCATCATGTTCGTGACGCACGAGTCCAAGGCTGCTCAGGAATTCTGCACGAGGGGCATTGTTCTGGAACAGGGCAAAATGATGTACGATGGTGACATCGAGGACGCTGTCGATTACTACAACAACGAAATCATTCAGCTGCCCGACAATGGCAAAAGCGCGCCAAACGCATCAGCGTAAAACACGTAGGGGGAGCGCGGGGTAGCCCGCGCTCGTTGGTTTTTAGACGATACGCATTCGATAGATAGAGGACGTAATGGTTTACGCGGCAATTCTCGCAGGCGGTTCGGGCACCCGTATGGGCAACCCCAACAAGCCCAAGCAGTTTTGGATGATGGGCGATCGCCCGGTAATCGTGCACACCATCGAGAAGTTTTGCCTGGTCGACGAGTTTCAGAAGATCATCGTGCTGTCTCCGGCAACGTGGCTGCAGCAGACGCAGGATATCGTGAGCCGCTACCTGGGTACATTCCAGCATCGCATTGACATCGTGGCGGGCGGCGCCGAGCGCAACGATACCATCATGAACGCCGTCGGCCATATCGAGAAGACGTATGGTATGGACGACGACACCATTATCGTCACGCACGATGCCGTGCGCCCCTTTGTCGATTACCGCATCATCGTGGAGAACATCGCTGCAGCGCGCGAGTATGGTGCTTGCGATACGGTGATTCCCGCCACCGACACCATCGTCCATAGCGTCGACTCCAGCATGATTGCCTCCATTCCGAATCGCGCGGAATACTATCAGGGCCAGACGCCCCAGTCCTTCAATGCCAAGCGCCTGAAGAAGCTCTTCCTGGAGCTTACCGACGACGAAAAGGCCATTCTCACCGATGCGTGCAAGGTGTTCGTTCTGAAGGGCGAAAAGGTTGCCATGGTCCGTGGCAGCGAGAGTAACATCAAGCTCACGTATACCAGCGACATGCGCATAGCCCGCGCCATGATGGAACAGGAAGAAGAGGGGCATCATGCTTAATTGCGTGTATCGCCTGGTTTCGCCGCGCACCATCGAGCCCGTGCAGGTCGATGTGGCGGTTGGCCCCGAAGATGTCGTCGTGCGTCCTACGCACCTTTCCATCTGCAATGCAGATCAGCGCTACTTTCAGGGGCGCCGTTCCGCGCGCGCCATGGCGAAGAAACTGCCCATGGCCCTTATCCATGAGGGAATTGGTCGTGTGGCTTGGAGTTCGAATGGTATGTTCGAGCCTGGTCAGCGCGTCGTTATGCTGCCGAACAACCCCGTGGAGACCGATGACGTCATCAAGGAAAACTACCTTCGCAGCAGCCAGTTCTGCGGCAGCGGATACGATGGCTTCATGCAGGAACTGGTTGTGCTGCCCACTTCTCGCGTCATTGCGCTTCCTGATTCCATCTCCGATGAAGTGGCGGCGTTTACCGAACTGGTGAGCGTTGCCGTTCATGCGGTTTCGCGGTTTGGCGAAATTGCCCATGTGCGTCGCGAGACGGTGGGCGTATGGGGCGATGGCAACGTGGGCTTCATCGTGTCGCTCGTCTTGCGTTCCATGTATCCCAACATGAACATCGTGGTGTTTGGGCGCAATGCCTACAAGCTTGCCGACTTTACGTTCGTGGACCAGACGTTTCTTACCACCGATGCGGCGAATGCGCCGCTCATCGACCACGCCTTCGAGTGCTGCGGCGGTGATGGGGCAGCGTCGGCCATTGGGCAGATCATCGATACCATCAAGCCCGAGGGAACCATTTCCCTCATGGGCGTTTCCGAGAACCCCGTTCCCGTGAATACGCGCATGGTGCTGGAAAAGGGCCTGCGCATGTTTGGCAGCAGCCGGAGCGGTCGCTTGGATTTCGAGCGCACGCTGCAGCTGTACCGCGAGCATCCGCAGATTGCCAGTTACCTGGAGTCCCTGGTGGGCACGGTGAACGACGTCGCGTCCATTCGCGATATCGCGCATGCGTTCGACGCCGATGCGCGTAAGCCCATGGGCAAGACCATCATGCGTTGGAATATGTAGCGCTTAGTTCGTGAACCATATGCGAAAACGGCGCCGCATTCCCGAGGGGAGTGTGGCGCCGTTGCATGTGCACTCGTGTTGTAGGGCGCTACAGGGCCGATTCCATGGCGTAACGCATGACGTCGGAGCGACTGAGCATGCCGGCTATCTTGCCGTTTTCGGTTACGGGTATCTTCTTGAGCTTGTACTGGGCGAGCAAGCCGCATGCCTCCTTGAGCGATGAGCCTGCCGAAATGGTGATGACGTGATCGGTGGCGATGGCGCTTACGGGCAGTTCTAGCAGCTCGTGTAGACGTTCGTCGACGCTTTGGCTGTTCACGGCTTCCATGAAGGTGTAGGGGCCGCTAATGGCGGGGTGCTTGTCGGCGAGGAACCGCATGATGTCGCCATCGGAGACGAATCCGACGAGCTTTCCGTTTTCGTCAACAAGGGGCATCCCGCTAACATGATGCTCGATCAGGCTGCGCATCGCCTTGCGTACGGGGATGTTTGGGGTAAGGCTGTATACCTCCGTGTTCATGATGCTGCCCAAGACCGAGGATGCGGCGGGCGTGTGTTCCGCTTGCTGCCTTTGCGCCGTGATGCGCTTGCGCGCGGCGAGCGAATGGGGGACGGCGATGGCAAGGCCCACCGTGGCGATGCCTGCGCCCACGAGCATTGCTATGCGGAAGCCCTCGGCAACGGCTAGGGCGTCGGGGATGCCCTGTGCTGCGGCGGCTGCCTGCGTCGAGGAAAGGATTCCCATGTAGAGCGAAGGCCCAATGCATGCGGCAATCTGCAGGAAGGTCGTATTGAGCGCGACTCCGAAGGGGTTGAGTTCTGGCGGGAGCGTTCGCAGGCCTGATGTTTGCGAGGGAGAAAAGACCATGCCGATGCCGATGAGCGCGACAAGCGCCGCCATGAACATCGACTCTACCGATTGCTGCGAGCTTACGATCGATGCCAAGACGAAGCCGACGAGCGTTACGGCAAATCCCGCGGGGATGAGTGGCCACTCTCCGAAGGTATCCATGGCGCGTCCGGCGAATATCGTGCATAGGGCATTCGCGAGCACGGGGACGAGGATTACCATGCCGGCGGCGAAGGCTTCCATGCCCAGCGCCCCTTCGAAGTACTGGGGCAACATGACCGAAAGCGAGAAGCTGCTCATCATGGCAATGGTGGTGAGAATGACCGTGGGCCAAAACGATCGCATGCGCAGGGGCGCAAGATCGATGAGCGGATGCTCGCAGCGTACTTGCCGCCAGGCGAATAGCGCAATCGAGGCGACCGCGATGACGAGCGCGACTCCTGCGATTACTGCGTTGATCGTGAGTTCTGCGAGCCCGTATGTAAGCGACGTGAGCAACGTCGCGGAAAGTGCGACGGAGGGGATATCCAGGTTTTCCCGTACCGTCTGCAGGTTGCGTACGAACGGGATGCCGAGTAGGGCAATGACGATGGAAGTCAGAATGGGGATGAGAAATACGCTGTGCCAGCCCAGGGCCGACACGAGGCCTCCCGTTACGACGGGTGCGAGCGCGGGACCGAACGTGATCGTGCAACTGCCGATGGCGACGAACGTGGCGATGCGATTGCGGGGGCTTACGACAAGGACGCTGTTTATCATCAGCGGAATGAATATGCCGCTGCCCAATGCCTGAACGAGGCGGGCGCATAGCAGCATGGCGAAGCTGGAGGATACGATGCCAAGGATGGATCCAGCTGCCGTGCAGGCTACGGCGCTGTAGAAGAGCGCCTTGAGGGGAACGCGGCGGAAGAGGAACGCCATGCAGCTTACCACTAGCGTGGCCACGATCATGTAGCCGCTTACGAGCCATTGCGATGTGGCCGAGTCGATGCCGTACTCGCCCATGATGGGCACGAGGGCCATATTGAGGAGGTTCTCGTTGAAGCCTCCGAGGAAGGCTCCTGCGTATAGTACGACCAGGAAGGGGACGGCGGAAGAAGAGCCGGGTGTGTTCGTATTGCTTGTGGGCATGCCTAACCTTTCTCGTTGTGCAAGATGCGGCACTGTTCTATGCCGCATTGCGGTTGCGGCGATGCTATTCGCTTGTAGGTGGGAATATGCACGCGCGGCAGCTGGGCTTACGCATGGTCGCTGCTCACTGCGCATATCAGTGTATCAGAGCGTGGATGCGCCTTCGAAAATCTCCGCATGGCATTGGTGCTGAATGCGCATGGGCTGGGTGCATGACGCATGCGCCATGCGTCGAGGAACAAGATGCCGAACGCGTCTCGCTTTAGCGCCCGTTTGCGTTGCTGTGCAGCACGAAATGGCTGCGCTTCGTTTCCAGGATGCCGTCGTCGCGCATTTTCGAAATCTCGTTCGACATGGCGCTTCTGTCGACTCCCAGGTAGTTCGCGAGCTGCTGGCGGTTGAATGGGATGTCGAACTCGTTGCTTCCCGCGCGTTCCGACTCGTGCGAAAGATACGAGAGCAGCTTGCCGCGAATGGACTTTGGGGTGGTGTGGAACAGCTGCTGGGAAAGCCCCAGGCTGCGTCGAGCGATCATCGTGGTGAGCTTCAGCGAGAGATGGCGGTGGTGCGGACACGCGTGAGGGCAGGTGGAGAGCGCCTTGCTCGCATTGAGGAACATGATGCGTGAGTCTTCCTGCGCGATGACGTCCACCATAAGGGGTTCGTTGGGTATGGCCGCCTGTTCTTCGCAGAACAGCTCGCCGGTCGAGCAGGTGCGCATAACGCGCGCGTCACCCCATATGTCCACGTTCTCGATGTAGACGCTGCCTTCTAGCACGAGCCCGATTTCGGACGTCATGTCGCCCATGTGGAATACGTATTCGCCGCTTCGGTAGGTTTTCACGTGGGACCCCAGGCACCCTAGCATCGAATCGATGTCCTCTTCGCTCGTGCTTCCAAAGAGCTCGGTGCGCTTGAGCGCTGACGTTTCGTTCATGGGGGTCCTCTTCTCGTAGGTGGGGTGGGGCGTTTGGCCCTAGGTTCGTGAAGATTG
This sequence comes from Denitrobacterium detoxificans, assembly GCF_015062615.1. Classification (GTDB taxonomy): domain Bacteria; phylum Actinomycetota; class Coriobacteriia; order Coriobacteriales; family Eggerthellaceae; genus Denitrobacterium; species Denitrobacterium detoxificans_A. The sequence goes on along the minus strand of NZ_SUUH01000001.1, from coordinate 443,413 downwards.
CTTGTTGCGGGATATCATATCCGCTCATTGTTGTAATCGCAACATACTTTTTCGGTGGGCGCAGATACTCTGCAGGAAGACGACGATTAGTGAGGAGCAATGGTGATTCGAAAGATTATCGAAATCAACGAAGAGGCATGCAATGGCTGCGGCATCTGCGTGGATGCCTGCCATGAGGGTGCCATCGAGATCATCAACGGCAAGGCCCGCCTGGTGCGCGACGACTTCTGCGATGGTCTGGGCGACTGCCTGCCCGAGTGTCCCATGGGCGCCATTTCGTTCGTGGAGCGCGAGGCCGCTGCGTATGACGAGGCGGCAGTTGCAGCTTCCAAGGCGAAGCAGGCTGCGTTTGCTGCGGCGGCTCATCGCCATGCAGGTGGCGGCTGCCCCGGTTCGGCTATGCGAACGTTCGACCGGTCCGCGCAGGCGGCTGCGAGCGCTCCTGCGTCATCTGCGGTGACGTGCGAATCGCAGCTGACGAACTGGCCCGTGCAGATCAAGCTCGTACCTACGCGTGCGCCGTATTTCGATGGGGCCAACCTGCTTATCGCCGCGGATTGCTGCGCGTATTCGTATGCGGCGTTTCACCAGGACTTCATTCGCAATCACGTATGCGTTATCGGTTGTCCCAAGCTTGACATGGTGGACTACACCGAAAAGCTGACCGCGATCATCGCGAACAACGACATCAAGAGCGTTGTCGTAACGCGCATGGAGGTGCCTTGCTGCGGTGGTCTGGAACATGCGGCCGTTGAGGCTCTGAAGGCGAGCGGCAAGTTCATTCCCTGGAGGGTCGTTACGTTTTCCCTGGATGGCCGCATACTCGAATAACGCTTCGACTCATCGTGTTGACTGCGAAGGGAGCCATCCCGTGGGATGGCTCCCTTTTCGTGTTTCGCCATGCCTACTTCTCGCTCTGCGAAAGGTAGGCGATGTACTCGTTTCCCCAGGTTTCGAGTGCGGAAAGCACGTTCTTGAACTTCATGCCCACCTCGCTGAGCTCGTATTCCACGTTGGGCGGTATTTCGGAATGGACGCGGCGGAGGACCAAGCCATCGTTGACGAGCGTCTTGAGCTGACGGGAGAGCGTCGTGTGCGTCATGCTTTCGGGCATGCGCCGTTGCAGTTCGTTGAAGCGCACGGGTCCATCCTGCAAGAGGTGGAGGATGTAGAGCGACCATTTTCCGCTGAGGACCTTTTGGGAGGTTACGTACGGGCACTTTCCAAAGAGTTCGTTCTGCTGCATGTTTGTCCTTCTAGGTATCGTAAATGATACTGGTATCAAAAAATATCGTACTTGCTTAGGCGAGACTACACTTGTTAAATGGTCCCTGCAACTGGTAAGAGCGAATACGAAAGGCATGCTCATGGAAAAAGCTCTCGACTATTTGGCGAAAAGCGGAACGTTCTACCTGGCTACGGTAGACGGCGATGTTCCCCAGGTTCGTCCCTTCGGCGCGGTATGCGAGTTCGAAGGCAAGCTGTACATCGTCACCAACAATCAGAAGGACGTGTACAAGCAGATGAAGGCTAATCCGCATGTTGCGGTAAGCGGCATGGTCGAGGGCACGTGGATTCGTCTGCGTGGTGTTGTGGCGGAAGACGAGCGTCGCGAGGCTCGCGTTGCCATGCTCGAGGCCAATCCTACGCTGACGAGCATGTACTCGGCTGACGATGGTCTCATGACCGTCTTCCGTTTCGAAGAGGGAACGGCTACGGTGTGCTCCTTCACCGATGCTCCCGTCGAGTACGCGCTGTAGGATTTCGGCTTATATAGCGCATGGCCCATGCACATGATGCTTAGGCGTCCGCTTCCGGTATGGGAAGCGGGCGCTTTTGCGGTTTGTCGTTGCGACATCCTGCGTAGCGGATGTCCTGGTCGTAGTATCATCTATCCAAAAGGGGAGGGATGATATGAGGACGACGCAGCTTGAGTACTTCAAGTCGGTGGCCCGTACGCTCAGCTTTACGCGTGCGTCGGAGGAATGCCATGTTGCGCAGCCGGCTATTAGCCAGCAGATCAAGGCGCTCGAAGATGAGCTTGGGTTCCCGCTGTTCGTGCGCTCCACGAAGGGCGTCCAGCTAACGGCGGCGGGCAGAGCGTACTACCACGATACGCTGGGCGTTATCGATGCGCTCGACAAGTCGGCCAAGCGTGCGCGCGCCATCGCGGAGGGCTCTGCGGGCGTGCTTACGGTGGGCGTGGCCAATTCTGGTCAGACGGCCTACTTCGACGCCCTGCGCGGTTTCATGGCCAGCTATCCCGAGGTCGAGCTGCGCCTGGCTCGTTCGCGTTCCCTTACGCAGCTTCAGGAGCTGCATGATGGCGCCTACGACATCATGGTCACTGCGGTGAACGAAGATGCGAAGGCGGTTTCCTATGCCGCGGTAGAGGTGAACGAGCTGTGCATCGTGGCGAGCGCCGATCATCCCCTTGCCAACGCGAAGGGGCTCGTTCCTTCCGATTTGCTTTCCTTTCCGCACATCATCGCCGATTGCGAGAACCAGGCTCTCGTGTATCAAACGTATCCGTATCTGGAAGGCTCTCCGGAAACGCCGCTCGTGCGCGCCGAAGACCAGGACATCGCCCTGGCAGACATGATCATGGGCTTGGGCGTGGAGGCTATGCCCGTGCACGTGGCGCAAGAGCTGGGAGCCGATTCCTGCATTCTGGATGTCGTGGGGTATCGTGCGAGCCTTGCCGTGGGATGGGCGTATCTTGCGAGCAACGACAACCCTGCGCTCGCCAAATTTCTCGAGTTCTTGAACTAGCGCATTACATCGGTCTATAAGCCTTTCTTATCGATTCCCGTAAAACCGATATTTTACGAATGGTCGCCCGCGGAATAGGGTAGGGCCATATTGGAAACACGGAGGGAAAAGAGGGAACTATGGCTGAAATCTCACGCCGTAATTTTCTGACGGGTGCGGGCCTTGCGCTTGCCGGCATTGCGGGAGCGGGTGCGCTTTCTGGGTGCGCTCAATCCAAGGGCTCTGCCGATAAGGCGGCTTCCGCCGAAACGAGCGAAATCAAGACGGCTGACGAAACGCGCGACGCCGATATCGTTATCGTGGGCTCTGGCGCCTGCGGTTGCTTTGCCGCATACGAGGCCGCAAAGCAGGGCGTGAAGAACATCCTGGTCGTTACCAAGTCGGGTAACGCAACCGACTCGAACTTCAACGAGATCAGCGGCACGTGCGCCGTCGAAACCGAGGGCACACGTTCGATTGGCCAGACGTTCACGCTCGTCGACCTGTACAAGCACATGATCGCCTATGCTCATTGGACGGTGAACGCCAAGCTGCTGCGCAAGTGCACCATGTTGCTGGCGGAAGATATCGACATCCTCACGAAGATGGGCGTCGAAACGCAGATCTTGGGCGATCGCTACAACGTTGGCTTTACCGACGTGCATGGCTTCATGACTCCCGATAAGGGCCAGCCCATCGAGCAGTACCTTACGGGCGAGGGCGTCGAGTTCATGTATGGCGCTCCCGCAACGCACATCCTCATGGAGGACGGCGTGGCCAAGGGCGTGCAGTGCGAGCAAAAGGGCAAGGTCATCAACGTGAATGCCAAGGCCGTGCTCGTGTGCACGGGTGGCTACATGGCCAACGAGGAAATGCTCACCGAGATCTACGGCGGTGTCGAAATCGCCAACATGGGTTCGAAGAACAATACGGGCGACGGCCAGAAGATGGTGCTCGAGGCGGGCGGTATGGAAGATCGCATCCATGGCCTGGGCATGAACGACATCTACGGCATGAACAAGAAGTCGACGCTTTCCGTGTTCAACGCCAACCCCCTCATGCAGCTTGCCTTCTATGGCGGTCTGGTAACCGATCCTTCTGGTAAGCGCTTCCTGGACGAGTACATGCTGGCTCAGCAGCCCATGAGCGGTGGTGGCGAGGCCACGCTGCATCAGAAGCGCTACTACGCCATCTTCTCGGGCAACGTGGTGAACTCCATGGCAACCCAGAGCTACTACGCTTCCATTGGCTCTCCTGCCGTATGGACGTCTGCCATGACCATGTTCAACGCCCCCATCCCCGACCTGGAGAGCAACCTGAAGAAGGGCAAGGACGAAGGCTGGATCTACGAAGGCGAGACCATCGACGAGCTGGCAAAGGCTGCGGGCCTGACCGACCTGCCCGAAACGGTGAAGAGCTACGATGCCATGGTTGCCGCCAAGGACGATACCGAGTTCTACAAGCGCGAAGAGTTCCTGTGGCCTGTGGAAGATGGCTCCAGCGTGTACTACGCATTCGAGTACAACCCGAGCGCCTTCAACACGTTTGGCGGTGCGCGCACCGACGATGATTGTCGCGTCCTCGATGTTGACCTCGAGCCGATTCCCGGCCTGTATGTTGGCGGCGTCGAGAACGGCAGCCTGTTCTGCACGCCGTACTATGACTGCGGCGGTTCCTGCTCGGGCCTGTCCATGGCTTCCGGCCGTATTGCCGCCCAGCATATGGCGGAGTACATCAAGCAGGCGTAAAGCGTCTCGTCTCCTGCTTGACTGTCTGCATAGCGCACCGCGGCACCGTGCCGCTGCGTCATAGCCGAATGGGAACCCTCCCTCCCATTCGGTTAGCAAAGAAAACGCGCCCACCTCTGCAGCGGTGGGCGCGTTTGCGCGTGCATGCAAGGCAGAAGCTAGCCCTTCCAGAAGTCGCGCTTCAGGTTCTCGCGGTTTTCCTGGTTCGTCTTCTTCAGGATGTTGTGCACGTGCGCTTTGATGGTGCCCAGTGCCAGCGTGAGCTCGTTGGCGATGTTCTGATTATCGCGGCCCAGTAGGATGAGGTGCAGCACCTCGCCTTCGCGCTCGGAAAGGCCGTAGCGTCTGCAATAGACGGGAAGCAGCTCTTCGATATGATGCTCGATAGGCACGTCCTCACGTTGGGGCGGTCGTTCGAATCGAATGGCCAGCGTATGGGCGGACCCGCGTATGGAAAACCAGGCAAGTACGAGGAGCATGACATTCTCGCTGAAGTTGCGCTCGGAAAGGTACAGCGGGAAATCCGACGAAACGAAGCCAGGGTCGAGTAGCAGGATGACCACGGTGTCTTCGAGCAGAATGCAGAGCACCAGCAGGGAACAGGCGATGAAGGGCTTTCTGAATCGCTCGAGGCGGATGATCTCCACCGGGTCGCTCGCGCGCCTGCGACGATGGATGCCATATAGCGAAATGAAAATGAGGAACGCCTGGCGCATGGAATAGTACAGGAACTGGCGCCAGGGCCCTTCGGGCAGCAGGAAGAGAACGGCGAGGCTGCCCACGAAGAACGCTACCAGCGGTCCGAACTCCAACGTGCGGTTATGCACGTCCAGATAGTCGCACACGATGAGCCAGAGGCATTGCAGGAACCCGCCGCCTACGATCATCTTCAGGATGGGGTAGTTGATGGCGTAGTACTGCGTGGAGTCGAAGACGAGGTTCTGCGACAGGAACTCTTCCTGGAAGATGAACGACACGTCGAAGAGGTAGAACAGGAACATGCCGGCGGCGTACAGAAACACCTTGCGATGGCATACTAGATGCGCGGAAACGCATACGGAAGCGGTGAGCGCGCAAATCACCAGAAGCGTGAGCGTGTATACGAAGAAAACCAGGCTCAAGATGCATTCTCCCCAAACGATGCAGTCTATTGAGGGAGAGTTTATCGCATGCGCGGGCGTTTAAACCACCGAACTTTGTCGCGATTGTCCATTCGAATGAAATCCCAGCTCAGGCGCTGGGTTAATTTGGGTATAGGCGTTTTGTCGCCAAATTAATCCCGATTATTTCTTTTCAATTCCCCCTCCCTTTTCGAATCTGTGCTCAGGAGGCATGCATCGTCCCATGCGATGCGCTTCGCAGCGGCGGGAGAGAGCCGCTGCGGGGGCCAGGTACTCGAATGAGAAAGGGAGTACAAATGGTAAAGGATTATCTGGATACCAACGACTTCACCAAGGAAGAGCTACTCGACATGGTCGATCTTGCCATGGCCATGAAGAAGAGCATCAAGGAAGCGGGCACGTATCCGCAGCTGCTGAAGAACAAGACGCTCGGCATGATCTTCCAGCAGGTATCCACCCGCACCCGCATCAGCTTCGAGACCGCCATGACCGACCTGGGCGGACATGCGCAGTTCTATGGTCCCGGTACCATCCAGCTGGGTGGCCATGAGTCCATCGAGGACACCGCCCGCGTCATGGGCAGCCTGGTGGACATCATGATGGCCCGCGTCGACCGCCACAAGGACGTGGTGAACCTGGCCAAGTACTCCGCCGCTCCCGTCATCAACGGCATGAGCGAGTACAACCACCCCACCCAGGAGCTGGGCGACCTGCTCACCATGATGGAGAACCTGCCCGAGGGTAAGAAGATCGAGGACTGCAAGCTCGCCTTCATCGGCGACGCGACGCAGGTGTGCGTGTCGCTCATGTTCATCGCTTCGAAGATGGGCATGGACTTCGTGCAGTTCGGGCCGAAGGGCCATCAGATCACCGACGGCGGCCTGCAGGTGGAGAACAAGGTTGACCTGCTGGCTATCGGCAAGGCCAACTGCGAGGTTTCCGGCGGTACCATCACCATCTCCGATGACATCGAGTGCATCAAGGGCGCCGACTTCATTTATACCGACGTGTGGTATGGCCTGTACGACGAAGAGGTTGAAGGCGCCAGCTACATGGACATCTTCTACCCGAAGTATCAGGTGACCATGGACATGATGAACTTCGCGAATCCGAACTCGAAGTTCATGCACTGCCTGCCCGCCACGCGTGGCGAGGAAGTTGTCGACGAGGTCATGGACGATCCCGAGCGTTCCCTGTGCTGGGTGGAAGCCGAGAACCGCAAGCATTCCATCCGCGCGATTCTTGCAGCGCTCTGCCCCCAGTCCCCGGTCAACGAAGCGGTGGCCGCAGAGGCCGCACGGGAAATCGACGCCGCCCTTGCCAAGTTCGGCAAGACCGCTCGCGCCTAGCAACGATGCCTGCCATGCGGCGGGTAGTCCCCGCCGCATTCTAGAAAAGGGGAGCCATCATGGCTGAAAAGAAATTTTCGTTTGCAAGCGTTATTCTCACCGTAATCTGCGTCGTGTTCGTGGCCGAGGCGGCGGCGCCAGCGTCGGCAATTGGCAACCAGCAGTTCTTCTGGTGGGTGTTCCTGATCATCACGTTCCTCCTGCCTTACGGCCTTATTTGCGCCGAGCTGGGTACTACGTACGAGGGAGACGGTGGCCTGTACGACTGGGTGCGAAATGCCCTAGGTGATAAGTGGGGCGCGCGCGTCAGTTGGTACTACTGGATCAACTTCCCCCTGTGGATGGCCAGTTTGGGAACATTGTTTCCCGACATCATCACCATGTGCTGTGGGGTGGAGTTCGACGTGGTAGGCAAGCTTGCCATCGAGCTTGTGTTCGTCTGGGTCGTCGTATTCCTGTCGTTCTTCAAAGTAAGCGACTCCGAATGGATCCTGAATGGCGGTGCCGTGCTGAAGGTGCTTATTGCGGTTACCGTGGGCGTTATGGGCATTTGGTTCGCGCTGACGTACGGCTTCGCGAACGACATGTCCGCCGAGACTTTCCTGCCCGATCTGACCAGTTTTAACTCGATTCAGTACCTGTCCATTATCTTGTTCAATTTCATGGGTTTTGAGGTAGTTACAACGTTCGCTAGCGACATGAAGAACCCCAAGACCGACATCCCGAAGGCCATTATCCTGGGCGGCATTGCCATCGCGGCCATCTACCTGTTCGCGAGCTTCGGTATTGGCGCGGCCATTCCCGCCGAGGAAATCGATCCCGATTTCGGCATGATCGTTGCCGTCATGACCATGGTGGGCGAGAACTCCTGGCTGTTCATCGTCATCTCGCTCGTGTTCCTGGTAACCCTGTTTGCGAACATGACCAGCTGGTCGTTCGGCGTGAACTTCGTTGCCGAATACGGTGCCAAGCACAACAACATGCCCTCCGTGTTCGCCATCGAATCGAAGAAGACGGGCATGCCCGCCGGTGCCGCCATCGTCAATGGCGTGGTTGCCACGCTGGCTCTGCTCATCCAGCTCATTCCCATCGAGGAGATTTCCTCGGGTCTGTTCTGGTCGATCTTCAGCATGAACGTGTGCTTCCTGCTGCTGGCCTATATTCCCATCTTCCCGGCGTTTCTGAAGCTGCGTAAGGTCGACCCCAACCGCGAGCGCACCTATGTCGTGCCCTTCAAAGGTGCTCTTCTGAAGATCGCCTGCGTTGTTCCCGCCATCGAGTTGGTTCTGGCTATCATCGCCACGGTCGTGCCGTTTGGCGCCATTGCCGAGGGTACGGTTGGCTTCGTGGAGCTGTTCCCGCTCATTGGCGTTGTCGTGGGTATCGTGGCTGGCGAGGTCATGCGCGTCGTGTGCGCCAAGAAGCGCGAGCGCGAGTTCCAGGGGCTTACCCCCGAGCTTTCCGAGAAGTGGCTCGCCAATCCTGACGAAGCCGATCCCGCGAAGCTCGCGTAGCAGTTCATTTACCCGGCGCGGGTTACCCGCGCAGCCTAGGCGGGGCGTTCCTCCTTTAGCCCCGCCTTCTCTCAAAGAATGAAAGAGGTCTTACTATGAAGACTATTTCCGAATCTGTATCCACCCCGAAGGCCGACGGTTTCCGCATGCCCGGCGAGTTCGAGCCCCAGAGTCGCGTGTGGATGGGCTGGCCCCATCGTACCGACACGTGGTCGTTTGGCGCCAAGCCCGCGCAGCGTCAGTATGCTGCCGTGGCGCGTGCCATTGCCGAGTTCACTCCGGTGACCATGTGCGTGAACCAGGTAGACTATGCGAACGCCAAGGCGGTGTTCGAAGAGGACGAGAACATCCAGGTCGTGGAAATGACCACCGACGATGCCTGGTTCCGTGACACCTGCGCCACCTTCGTGGTGAACGATGCGGGCGAAGTTCGTGCGAACCATTGGCACTTCAACGCGTATGGCGGCTTCGAGAACGGCCTGTACTTCCCCTGGGACAAGGACGAGCAGATTGCCGTGAAGGTGGCCGAGCTGGCAGGTGCGCGTACGTATCGCCCCGATGAGATGATCCTCGAGGGAGGTTCCATCACCGTCGATGGCGAGGGTACCGTCATCACCACCGACATGTGCTTGCTCGACCCCGGTCGCACGGCAAGCGCTACGGGCCTGGAGCCCTGGAGCGAGGAGCTGCGCGCCTATATGGAAGACCACCTGAAGTCATATCTGGGCTGCGAGAAGGTCATTTGGGTGAAGGATGGCATCGACCCCGAAGAGACCAATGGCCACATCGACGACGTTGCCACGTTCATCAAGCCTGGTGTGGTTGCGTGCATCTGGACCGACGACCCCGATTACCCGTTCTACAACGAATGCCATGCGGCATACGAGACGCTTTCGAACGCCGTGGATGCGAAGGGTCGCAAGCTGAAGGTCTACAAGCTTCCCATGCCCGTGAAGCCGCTATTCATGACCCAGGAAGCATGCGATTCCATCGACATTGACGAGAATGCCGAGCCGCGCGTTGCCGACGAGCCGCTCATTGCCTCGTACATGAATTACCTGGTGACCAACCACGGCGTCATCGTGCCCCAGTATGGCGACGAGAACGATGACCTGGCCGTTCGCACGCTGCAGGATATCTACGATGCCGAATGGGGCGAAGGCGTGTACAAGGCCGTGGGAGTGAAGAGCGAACAGGTTGTCTACGGCGGTGGTAACATTCATTGCATCACGCAGCAGCAACCGTCGGGAGGTAGGTAAGTCTATGGCTTTCGTCGATAACGATACGCGCGTCGTAGTGGCGCTGGGTGGCAATGCGCTGGGCGATACGCCCGAAGAGCAAATCGAGCGCGTGCGCGCCGCCGCGCCCGAGTTGCTCAATCTCATCACGCAGGGCAACGAGATTATCATCACCCACGGCAATGGCCCGCAGGTGGGCATGATCCAGAAGGCCTTCACGTACGCCCATCAGGTGGACGAGAAGATTCCCATGCTCGACTTGCCCGAATGCGGCGGCATGAGCCAGGGCTACATTGGCTACCACCTGCAGCAGGCGCTGGGCGTGGCGCTGCACAAGGCGTACAAGCGCTGGCATGTGGCGTCTGTGGTTACGCAGACGGAAGTCGACCCCGATGATCCCGCGTTTTCCAACCCCACGAAGCCCATCGGCGCCTTCCTTTCGGAGGAGCAGGCCAAGGCTGAAATGGCAGCGCATCCCGAGCAGAAGTACGTGGAGGACTCCGGTCGCGGTTGGCGTCGCGTGGTGGCTTCCCCCGATCCGAAGAAGATCGTGGAAGCGGAATCCATCCTGAATCTGCTCGACAACGACTTCATCGTCATCTGCACGGGTGGTGGCGGCGTTCCGGTAGTGCGCGACTACAACGACAAGGGCGCCTACCGTGGCGTTGCGGCCGTTATCGACAAGGACCTGGGCGGCGAGCTTCTGGCCGAGGACTGCAAGGCCGACGTGCTCATTCTGCTCACCGCGGTCGACCATGTGGCCATCAACTTCGGCAAGCCCGACCAGGTGGACCTGGAGGATATCTCCGTGGAAGAAGCCGAGCGTTACCTGGAAGAGGGGCAGTTTGGCAAGGGCTCCATGGAGCCGAAGGTTCGCGCGGGCATTCGCTTCGCGAAGAGCCGCCCCGGCCGCGTGTGCATCATCGGCAGCCTTGACAAGGCAGGCGATGCCATGGCGGGGAAGAGCGGTACGCGCATTCACCTGTAATGCGTTCAGTCGCTAGAAAGTAAGAAGCGGGCAGGTCGTATGGCCTGCCCGCTTTGCGTTTTAGCCTGCAATGCGCGCAATGAGCGCGTGGTTGCGGCCCGCGGTGCGCGCGTGGTTTCGGCGTATGGATTTGCGCATGCCCTAGGTTCTACGCACTCGGGGGCGTAGAGTGGTCGCAATTATTCTTACGACGGAGGAGCGCCTATGAAAGCCCTGGTTGTTGTGGACGTGCAGAATGATTTCGTATCCGGCTCGCTGGGTACGAAGGAAGCGCAGGAGATGCTTCCGCGTCTTATGAAGAAGGTCGAGGCTTTCGAGGGCGCTCTGTTCGTGACGCTCGATACGCATGGCGAGGACTATCTGCAAACCCAGGAGGGCCATAATCTGCCTGCCGTGCATTGCGTGCGCGGAACGTGGGGATGGGAACTGCCCGACGAGCTGAGTACCCTTACGGATGCCAAGGGCGCCGCGGTATTCGAAAAGCCGTGCTTCGGGAGCGTGCGGCTCGCGGAAGAGTTGGTGAAGCTGCATGCTTCCGAGCCCCTGGAGAGCATCGAGCTCGTGGGCCTGTGCACCGACATCTGCGTGGTTTCCAACGCCCTCATGATCAAGGCCGCCTTGCCTGAGGTTCCCGTTTCGGTGGATGCGTCGTGCTGCGCGGGCGTTACGCCTGAAAAGCATGAGGCCGCACTGGTTGTAATGGAAAGCTGCCAGGTAGCGGTAACGCGATAGCGGAATGCTTGATGTATGCCCGAAGGGGGCGGTTCCTTGCGGATGGCGTTGCAGGGGTTGAGCGTGGGATTGTTTATTCGCGGAAAAGGATTTTATGCTCTTTCAAGGAGATTGGGTGGTATACTTTCTCCAGCCTAATTAGCCGCGGCCCTTTGGGGCATTCCGTAGTGCAGCGGAACGCGGGATATGTTCATTGCACCGGGCGTGCGGGGTGGCTGCCGTTGCGTCGACTACAAGAAAGGTGCAATGGTTGGCCATGGCTGAATCTACTTGCACGAATACCTGCAAACGCATTCGCGAAAACGAAACCGCAAAGAAGCTGGCGAACGACCTTGGCGTCGATAATCCGTTGATGGTGTCCGACCAGGGGCCTGCGCCCGTTGAGGGCGACACGGGTGGCATTATGTCCGTGAACATTGCGCCGAAGAAGGGCATGCGCAAGGCCCCCGTTGAGCAGGGCGTTATCCACCTGAGCGCCGATTATGGCGTGGAGGGCGACGCGCACGCGGGCGATTGGCATCGACAGGTTTCGTTCCTTGCCGAAGAATCCATCCAGGTGGCACGCGATAATGGGCTCGATGTGGGCTACGGCGATTTTGCCGAGAATATCACCACGAAGGGCATTAACATCAAGCAGATGCCGCTTGGTACCTTGCTCGAGGTGGGGGACGCCCTGGTCGAGGTTTCCCAGATCGGCAAGATCTGCCATACGCGTTGCGCCATCTACTACCTGGCGGGCGATTGCATCTTCCCGCGCGAGGGTGTTTTCGGCTGGGTCGTAAAGCCTGGTGACGTGCGCGTGGGCGATGAAGTGCGCGTGGTGAAGCTGGGCGATGGCACGGTTAATCGCGCCTTTTCCGACAAGCCGCTGTAGCCTACTCGCTTCGTTCCGGTTCCAGAATGCCCGCATGCGCGCGTTGACGTGCATGCGGGCTTTTCGTAGCGCATTATTTCTTGGGATAGCTGCCTTTACGCGTGCGCATGAGCGCTTATCAATTATTTCTATTACGCGAAAGCGAGCGGCATGCGTATGCTATTGAGGTATTCGCGTAAGCGTTTTCCCCAGGTTCGAAAGGCTTGATATGACGTATCGGAAAGAAACGGAATGCGTGCAGGGTGGTTGGCAACCGGGAGACGCCCAGCCGCGTCAGGTTCCCATCTACCAGAACACCACGTGGCGTTATGCCACGAGCGAGCATATGGGCCGCTTGTTCGACCTGCAGGAATCCGGGTACTTCTATACGCGCCTTCAGAATCCCACCAATGATGCCGTGGCAGATAAGATTCGCCAGTTGGAGGGTGGTGCAGCGGCCATGCTCACCAGCTCGGGGCAGGCTGCCAATTTCTTTGCGCTCTTCAATATCTGCGAGGCTGGTAGCCATATCGTTGCGAGCTCGGCTATCTATGGTGGTACGTATAACCTTATTGCCGTCACCATGGCCAAGATGGGCATTGAGAGCACGTTCGTTTCCCCCAGTTGCACGAAGGAAGAGCTGGAAGCCGCATTTCGTCCGAATACGCGCGTGGTCTTTGGCGAAACTATCGCCAATCCAGCGCTTGCCGTTCTGGATATCGAGTTGTTTGCCCAGGTCGCTCATGAGCATGGGGTTCCGCTTGTCGTGGATAACACGTTTCCCACGCCCGTCAATTGCCGTCCGCTCGAGTGGGGCGCCAACATCGTCACGCATTCCACCACGAAGTACATGGATGGCCATGGTGCCGCGGTGGGCGGCGCCATCGTCGATGGGGGCACGTTCGATTGGATGGCCCATGCGAGCAAGTTCCCCGGCTTGTGCACGCCCGACGAAAGCTACCATGGCGTGGTGTATGCACAGGACTTCGGCAACGAGGGTGCGTTTATCACTAAGGCGACGGCGCAGCTCATGCGTGATTTCGGGTCCATCCCCTCGCCTCAAAATGCCTTCATTCTGAATCTTGGCTTGGAGAGCCTGCATGTGCGCATGGCCCAGCATTGCAAAAACGGCGAAGCAGTGGCCCAGTACCTTGCATCGCATCCGAAGGTTAGCTGGGTGCGCTATTGCGGCCTGCCAAGCGACCCGTATTACGCCTTGGCGCAGAAGTACCTGCCGAACGGTAGTTGCGGAGTAGTGAGCTTTGGCGTTGCCGGCGGTCGTGCGGCTGCCGAAAAGGTTATGGGTGGCCTGAAGATGGCAAGCATCGCAACGCATGTGGCTGATGCGCGTACATGTTGCCTGCATCCCGCGTCGAGCACGCATCGCCAGATGAGCGATGCTGAACTGGAAGCGGCTGGCGTAGCCCCCGATCTCATTCGCCTCAGTTGCGGCATCGAGGCAGCCGAGGATATCATTGCCGATATCGACCAGGCCCTTGCGCTTCTGTAATGCCGTTTTCGACCGCCCCGTTGGCTTTGCCTGTCGACGGGGTGGTCTGCCGTATGCGCCTCGTGCGCGTAAGCGGCTTGTTTGTTTCCGCTCTATTGGAAGGTGAGCATCATGCCTATTCGCATTCCCGATGCGCTGCCCGCAACCGACCTGCTTGCACAGGAAAATATCTTCGTGATGACCGAGTATCGCGCCATGCATCAGGACATTCGTCCTTTGCGCGTGGTGCTGCTCAATCTTATGCCCACCAAGGTTGCCACGGAAACGCAGATTCTCCGACGCCTCTCGAACACGCCGCTGCAGGTGGAGATTACGCTGCTGCGCATGGCGAGCCATGCTGCGAAGAACGTCTCGGAACAGCATCTCGATACGTTCTACCGTACGTTCAAGCAGATCGAGCATGAGCACTTCGACGGCATGATCATCACGGGTGCGCCGGTGGAGCGTCTTGAATTCGAAGACGTGGACTACTGGCCCGAGCTTTGCCAGATCATGGAATGGGGTGCGACGCATGTGCATTCGACGCTTCATATCTGCTGGGGTGCGCAGGCGGGCATGTTCTTCCACTACGGCATTCAGAAGCATGAGCTTGCACAGAAGATGTCGGGCGTGTTCAGGCATCGTCGTATCGTGGACAAGGTTACGACTCCCTTGCTGCGTGGCTTCGACGACATGTTTTGGGCTCCGCACTCGCGTTACACCGAAGTGCGCGCGGCCGATATCGAGGCTCATCCGATGCTCGATTTGCTTGCCGTTTCGGAAGAGGCGGGCGCGTATCTTGCGAAGAGCTCCGACGATCGCAATATCTTCGTGTTCGGGCACCCGGAATACGATCGCTACACCCTGGGCAATGAGTACGAGCGCGATGTTGCCAAGGGTATATTCCCGCAGGTGCCAAAGCATTATTATCCCCATGACGACCCGGCTCAGCCGCCGTATTCGTTCTGGCGCGCCCATGCTCAGCTGCTGTACACCAACTGGCTTAACTACTACGTGTACCAGACTACGCCCTATGATGTTCGCTTGGCTGGTGGCAAGGAGGACCGCGCGCTGTAGGGCCTGGATGCATCGTGCGCTATTGAGCCGCGTCGATGCATGCCCCTTGAGGGAGCCCTTGCAAGAAAGAGGCGCTGAGGTCGCGCAAGGTCGTAACCATTGCCTTCCACTCTGTGCGTTTGCATCCCTTTTCCTGTACGATAACAACGAGGGTTTGCATGGTGGCCGCTATAAGCGGAGGCCGTAAGCGTTTACGGTCGGGCTCGGGAAACATGACGGCGGGGTGACGGCATGGCAGGTAGGGCGATAAGGGTCATTCTGGTTTCGCTGTTCGCAGTGGTGGCGCTTGCGTTTGCGATTGCTCCAGCGCTTGCGTATGCAGACGAGGCAACTCCTGTGTATCAGACGCTCGACGAGCTGTCGGGCAAGCGCATTGCCTACGTGAATGGCAGCGTGTACAACCAGGCCGTTCAGGGCCGCATCGACGGCACTACCGAGGAATTCTATCCGTCGCTTGCCGAATGCGTTGCTGCCGTGGAGGCAGGCAAGGCCGATGCGGCGGTTCAACTTTCGTATTGCTGCCAGCTTGCCGTGAACAGGCGCCCGGGTACGGTGACGCTGCTGCCCGATCCGGTCGTTTCGGTGTCCGAAGGGTTCTTCTTCCCGCGAGGTTCGGCTCTTACCAGCCAGTTCAACGACATCATCAAGCGCTTTTCCGAAGATGGCACCCTGAAGGAGCTTGAGGAGAAGTGGGTCGCGGCAGACGAGTCGGGCAAGACCCTGCCCGAACAGGATTGGGACGCGCCTAACGGCACGCTGAAGTTTGCGACTTCGGGCGTTATCGAACCCTTCTCGTACGTTGGCCAAGGCGGGCAACCCAAGGGCTACGACGTTGAGTTGGCCCTGCTCATCGCTCGTGAGCTTGGCTACCATTTGGAAGTGACCACCATTCCCATGGATTCCATCTTCGCTGCAGTGGACACGGGCAAGGCCGATTTCGGCGGCACCCTTACGAACACGCCCGAACGCGCCGCCGTATGCGACTTCAGCGAACCCGTCATGCCCACCACCATTTCGGTCATCGTGAAGTCCGAAGAGTCGGCTGAATCCGCGGGGCTCTTCGGCGGAATCGCTACTTCTTTCCAGCGGACCTTCATCGAGGAAGACCGCTGGATGCTCGTCCTCTCTGGCCTGGGCGTTACCATTCTCATTAGCGTGTTCTCCGGCGTGCTTGGCTTGCTGTTGGGGTACGCCACCGTGCTGGCGCGACGCAGCGGAGTGCGCTGGGTTGGCAAGCTCGTGGATGGCTACCAAGCGCTCATGGGTCGAATCCCCATCGTGGTGGTGCTCATGCTGTTCTACTATGTGGTGTTCGGCTCCGTAGACGTTGCGGGCGAGCTCGTGGCGGTTATTGCGTTTACCCTGGCGTTCGGAGCAACCGCAGGCGCAACTATGTGGACGGCCGTGAAGGGCATTGACGTCATTCAAGAGGAAACGGGACTTGCGTTGGGCTACACCCGCTGGGAAGTGTTTTCCAAGATCGTCTTCCCGCAAGCGCGTCAGCAGTTCACGCCGCAGCTTATGGGGCAGTTCGTGAACTTGGTTAAGGACACTGCGATTGTGGGCTATATCTCGGTAACCGATCTTACGCGTGCGAGCGACCTCATTCGTGCCCGTACGATGGATGCGTTCTTTCCGCTCATTACGACGGCGATTATCTACTTCCTGTTCTGCATGCTTCTGGCTTACGTGCTGCGCAAGATTGCCGCGAGGTTCGATGTCACGAAACGTCCTCGCGAGATTCAAGGAGTCGATGAGAAATGAGCCTCATAGAGATACAACATTTGCGCAAGGAATATGGCGACGTCGTGCCCCTGAAGGACGTAAACGCTACCGTGGACGAGGGCGAGGTCATCTCCATCATCGGGCCTTCAGGTACGGGCAAGTCGACCCTCATTCGATGTCTCAACCGCCTGGAGACGCCTACCTCGGGTCAGATCATTGTCGATGGCATTGACATGTGCGCGCCTGATGCAAACCTGCCCATGATGCGCCAGAAGATGGGCATGGTGTTTCAGAACTACGCCCTGTTCAATCATAAGCTCGTCGTCGAGAACCTCATGATGGCGCCCATGGACCTGCTTGGCATGTCCAAGCAGGAGGCTTACGACCAGGCGCTCGATCTGCTGAAGATGGTTGGGTTGAAGGATAAGGCGCTCAGCTGGCCGCATGAGCTTTCCGGTGGACAACGCCAGCGCGTGGCCATCGCACGCGGCTTGGCCATGAATCCCAAGATCCTCCTGTTTGACGAGCCTACGAGTGCTTTGGACCCGCAGATGGTATCCGAGGTTCTCTCCGTTATCACCCGGCTTGCCGAGCGGGGGCTTACGATGCTCGTGGTCACGCATGAGATGCGCTTCGCTCGCGACGCAAGTACTCGCGTCTTCTACATGGACCAAGGTGAGCTTTGGGAATCGGGTACGCCGAAACAGATCTTCGAGAACCCTCAGCGACGCAGAACGCGCGACTTCGTTTTCCGCGTGCGCAATTGGAATTGGGAAATTCACAGCATCGACTACGACTACGCTGCCATGATGTCTTCGTTCGAGGACTTCTGTGCGCGTCAGTTCCTGGGGAAACGCATTATGTATGCATGTAAGCTCGTGCTAGAGGAATCCACTTCGAGCATCCTTATTCCATTGGCAAAAGAGTATGGACTCACCGACCCACGCATCGCCTACGAGCTTTCCGTAGGGGAGGGTGGCGAGCAAGCGGACTTGCGCGTTGACGTGGGCGAGCTTGCCGCTTGTGGAGTCGGCGACGAAGAGTTTAATGCGGTTGCCGACGATATTTCGAAGCGTATTTTGGAGAGCGCGATCTCGCGTTACTACGTGGACGAGTCCGGAGCGCCTCATTACGTAATTGGCTAGAACTGGTTTGGGGCTTTCCGAACGGTCGCAGCCGCGTTGTGCAATGCTAGCCGAGTCCGGCCAGCCAGTCATGCTCCTCCACGCTTGCCAGACCATGCCCTACAATGTTCGCTTGGCTGGCGGCATGGAGGACCATGCCTCGTAGGATCGCGTTGCCTTTGGCCTAACTTTGAAGATCGGCGCAGTCGTTTTCCGAAAGGACCTCTATGCCTGCGTCTATGAGCGCTTGAGCTGTCTTGCCCATTCCGGGTACGAGCGTGCCAGAAAACGTGCCATCGTAGACGAGTCCCTTACCGCACGAGGGGCTCTTGCTCTTCAGGATGGCCTGCTTGCAGTCATGCTCGCGTGCGATGCGCACCGCTTCGTGCGCGCCTGCCTCGAATGCGGCGGTTCTGTCGACGCCATCCGCATCGATTACGCGACCGTCGGGTTGCAGCTCGGCGCAAGTGCGTGGCGTGGGGAGTCCCGCCATGACTTCGGGGCAGATGGGGATAAGGGTGCGCGTGTCGGCTAGGTTCTGTGCGGCGGGGCAGGGATAGTCCTTGCCGTCGTAGCGACATGGCTCGCCCATCAGGCATGCGCTTACGAGTATGGGCGGTAGGTCGTTGCTCATCATGCGCTCGGTCGTGATCCTTTCGTGCGTGCGCTCTTGCCGTAGGCTCGTGCGTTTGGCGCTGGCGTCTACGTTGGCTGTCTTTTCGTCAATGATTCTTTGTCCTCGATTATGCGCGTGCAATCATAATAAACGGGAACCGAACGAAGGTTATTCTCGAGCTCGTTTTCGCCCAAGAGAGGGCAGGATAGATGCATTACCGTAATGCAGCATGCTATAATGCATTACGGTAATGCATTCCTTTTTTTGGGGTGGTTGGCATGGACGCAACATTGAACGTTCGTATGAGCACGACGCTTAAAGAGCGCGGTGATAAGGTCCTTCGCCAGAATGGCATTAGTACGTCCATGGCAGTTCGCGCGCTGTGGCAGGAATTGGCGTCTACGCGCGAGCTACCTGCGTTTTTACGCGAAGCCTCTTCCAATGCCCAGGAGATCGCTTCGAGGAAACGGGCTCTCGAATCGCTGGCAGGCATCGCTCAGGGGTCGTTGACGAATTGCACCGACGACGAGCTCGATGCGTTGGGGATGGCCCGCTATGAGTAGGGTCCTCATCGATACGAATATCTGGGTCGATATCGTGCTGAATCGCCCGAATCACGTTGCGGAATCGAAATGCGCCGTCATGGCTTGCTTCGATCAGGGCGATGAGGTGCTGGTTCCCGCTCCGTCACTCAAGGACATCTTCTATTTTGCGGCAAAATCGGCGGGCGCCGATGCGGGCTATGCGGCTGTTGGGTTGGTTTTGGAAATAGCCACGATTGTCCAAGTTGACGAATTGGTCTGCAAGAATGCCCTTTCGCTGGAACGTCCCGATTACGAAGATGGCATAGTCTCCGCGTGCGCGCTTGCCGAGCAGGCGAGCGCCATCGTTACGCGTGATGCCGCTTCTTTCAACGACCTTCCCATCCCCAAATACTCCCCAGCGGAATTCCTGGCAGTGCGGGGGTATGAACCGGTATCGGTGTAGTTGCGCGTTGCGTCAGCGCACATCATGACATTTGTCATGGGTGGTAGTGATTTCGCTCACTGGCGTGGGGTTTTGCTGAGCGGCACAATAGCTGTAGTAATCGACGGAGGAAGGATTAACTATGGCGATTGTGAACGTTCGCAACCTCGTGAAGCGATACGGGGACGTGCTTGCGCTCGATCACTTTAATTTGAAGATCGAGAAGGGCGAGGTCTTTGGCTTGCTGGGGCCCAATGGTTCGGGCAAGACGACGGCCATTAACTGTATCTTGCAACTGCTCACGTACGACAAGGGCGAGATTCACCTGTTCGGTGAGCCTATGAAACCTACGAGCTACGACTTGAAGCGCCGCATTGGCGTAGTGCCGCAGGACGTTGCCGTGTTCGAAGAGCTTACCGTGCGCGAGAATATCGATTACTTCTGCGGGCTGTACGTTTCCGACGCCGCCAAGCGCAAGGGTCTGGTAGACGAGGCCATCGAGTTCGTGGGGCTACGTGATTACGCGAAGTTCCGCCCCCGCAAGCTTTCCGGTGGTTTGAAGCGCCGCCTGAACATTGCCTGCGGCATTGCGCATAAGCCCGAGCTCATCTTCTTCGACGAACCCACGGTGGCCGTGGACCCGCAGAGCCGTAATTCCATCCTGGAGGGCATTCAGCGCCTGAACGCCGAAGGCGCCACGGTGGTGTACACCTCGCACTATATGGAGGAAGTCGAGCAGCTCTGCAACCGCATCATGATCATGGACCGCGGCGAGTCCCTGGCTGCGGGCACGAAGGATGACTTGGTGCGCATGGTGTCTACGGGTGAGAAGATCGAAATTGAGGCCCCCGACCTTCCGGGCGGGGCACTTGACGCACTTGGCGGCTTGTCGTTCGTGCGTCGCGTCTCGCACGATGGGACGACCATTCACGTGCTGTGCGACAACGGCCCCCATAATCTGGCGAGCATTCTGGGCGTGCTGCAGGAGCGTGCCGTGGTGTTCGGGCGCGTGTATTCCGAGCCGCCTACGCTCAACGACGTGTTCCTGGAAATTACGGGCAAAGAGCTGCGCGACTAGGGGCGAGGCCAATTCTGGCGGCGCATTTGCTCCTTGTTTCGCGCGCGGCGCGGGCCAAAGCCCGCTTGGCGCGAAGGCGGCGCAACTGCACTCGCCCGAATCGCCCTCGCTGACCTTAGTCCTGAAGGAGAGGCTGAGAAACGTGATTAATACCTTCAAGTACACGGTGCTGTCGATATTGCGGGAACGCAGCGTCGTAATTTGGGTTTTGCTGTTCCCGCTCATCCTGGCAACGATGTTCAATGCCATGTTCTCGGGGCTCGATGATGCGGCTTACGATTTGCCGATCATCCCCGTGGCCGTTGTTGACGAATCGCAGGGCCAGGCTGGCGACGCATTCGATGCCACGATGGATGCCCTGTCGGAAGGGGATGACGCGCTGCTGAGCGCTACGTACGTTGATTCGGCTGATGACGCGCGTGATCTGCTGAAATCGGGCGAGGCCATTGGCGTTGTGACGCTTGATGCGGAAGGATATCCCAGTTTGGAACTTTCCCCGGGTGTGGGCGACGTGGGCGTGTCCATGGAGCAGATCAAACGTACTGTGCTGGCTGACGTCATCGACGATTTCTGCCGCTCGCGTGCCGCTGCCGAGGACATCGCGGCAAACGACCCCATGGCACTTGCGAACGCCGACGTTGTAGCTTCGTTTTCCGATCGAAGCACGTATACGCAGGAACTGGCGATCACGCATAGCAAGACGAAGGAGTCTGTTCGCTACTTCTATGCGCTGCTTGGTTTTGCCGCGCTCATGGCTGCCATGGTAGGCCTCAACGCGGTGGGTCGCGTGCAGCCGAACATCTCCCCACTGGGTGCGCGTCGTGCGCTTAGCGGCACGAGCCGGGTTCGCATGCTCGTAGGCTGCATCTCCGCAAGCTGGGTTGTGAGTTTCTGCGCGCTTATGATTGCCTTTGCCTACATCCGCTTCGTGCTTGGCGTCGAATTTGGTGGCAGGGAGGGGGAATGTGTGTTCGGTCTGGCCGTCGCCGCTCTCATGTCCACTTCGCTGGGTGCGCTTATTGGTGCGCTGCCGGGGGTTCCCTTCAATGCGAAAAGTGGCATTCTCACGGGGCTTACCTGCCTGCTTTCCCTGTTTGCCGGCCTATACGGAACGCCTGCCATGCGCTTGGCCGACCAGATTGCGCACGATGCCCCTTGGGCGGCCCTGGTGAACCCAGCCAAGCAGGTTACCGACCTGTTCTACAGCCTGTACGTATACACCGACCTTACCCCGTTCCTCCAGACGATGGGCGCTCTGCTGGTGGCGACTGCCGTCTTCGCCTTCATCGCTGGACTGCTTATGAGGAGGCAGCGCTATGCAAGTCTTTAAGGCCGCACTCAAGACATTTTTCCGTCACCCCATCTACCTGCTCATTTACGTGGTATGGCTGTCCTGCATGGGCCTGTTCATGGGCATGAGCGTAAACGACGTCGCTTCTGATGAGTACATTGCACGTCCTACCGTTGCCGTGGTCAACCGCGATGGCGGCGAGCTCTCCCAGGGGCTGGAAGCGTTCGTGCACGAAAACTCCGAGGTCGTTTACGTAGAGGATTCGGAACGTGCGCTTCAGGATGCCGTAATGCAGGAGCGTGCGAATTACATCCTGATCATTCCGGAGGGCTTCTCGAATGATTTCTCTGCTCAGGCGGCTAACGCGAGTGCCGCACCCCAGGTGCAGACGGTCGTGAGCACGCAGTCTGCCGAGGTTACGATGATGGATAATCTGGTGGATGAGTATCTGAACGTTGCCCGCTCCTACACGCTGGCGCTTGCCGATGGCACCCAGGCCGATGTGGTGGCTCGCACCGATGCCGCCATGGAGCATGCGGCTGACGTGGCCGTGGTGCAGGTAGCCGATGCGGTGCCTGTGTCTAATGGGTATCTGCTGTATATGCAGTTCGTGAGCTATACCATTCTGCTTTCGATTGCCATCTGCTCCGCCGTGGTCATGTCTCGCTTTGGGCGTGAGGAGACGCGTCGTCGCATTAGTTCGTCTCCAATTCCCCAGATGTCGGTCAACCTGCAAATTGCTGCCGCATCCTTCGTGATTATGCTCGTGTGCTGGGCGTTCGTGAGCGCCTTGGGTCTCGTGGTGTTTGGCGGCAAGCTCGCGGGCGTTGGGGTCGATGTCATTGCGAGTGCCGTTGTCTCGCTGTTCTGCTATTCGCTCTTTGGTTTGGCGTTTGGCTTCTTCATTGGGCAGATTACGAATAGCGAGTTGGTAATGAATGCCGTGACGAACATTCTTGGGCTTGTCATCTCGTTTCTGGGCGGCGTGTGGGTTTCGCTTGACTTGGTGGGCGAGCCTATCCTGACGATTGCAAAGTTCACGCCCGCGTACTACTACAACGAGGCACTTCATACAGCGTTCGATGCAGCTGGTGGCGGCTTCACTTCGGAAGTGCTTGTTAATCTGGGTATCGTGTGCCTGTTCGCCTTGGCAGTATTTGCGGTTGGCATGGCCATTTCCCGCTTGAAGGTTGGTAGAATGGGCGCATGGAACAGCTCATCGACAAAGGTCTCATCGCGCTCTGCTGCCTAACGGCATTCCTCACGCTCGCCATTGACGCGTTTACGTTCGGGGGGTTCCTCATCGCGCTTGCGGTTTCCGCGCTCGGTGAGGTTCTCCCTCGTACCATTCGTCTTGCACTTGCCGCATGCTACTGTGCCGCGGCGCTTGCGTGCCCCCAACTCATCGCCTTTCTGCCTCTCATCGCCTATGACTGTATGCGCGATACGCTGTGGGTGGCGCGGTTTGCTTGGGCGATTCCGCTGCTGGCTGGTCTTCGTGCATGGCAGGCCTTGCCGTGGGCCGTCGTGGTGCTCATGTGCGTGGTTTCCGCTGTGCTGGCGTGGCGCACCACGTCGCTCGTCGCGGAGCGCGAGCATTTTCGTACGCTGCGCGATGATGCGCGCGAAGCGTCCATGAAGCTCGAAGCGCGCAATCGCGATTTGCTCGAGGCGCGTGATCTTTCTGCTCAGGTGGCCACACTGGCTGAGCGCGGTCGCATCGCTCGTGAAATCCACGACAACGTGGGGCATCTGCTCACGCGCGCCATCATGCAGGTTGAGGCGTTCAAGGTGGTTCACGCGCAAGATCCCGCTTTGGCGGGCGAATTCGATTCGGTTGGCGTCACGCTTCACGAGGCCATGAAGACGGTTCGCTCGAGCGTGCACGATTTGCGTGATGAGGCCACGGACCCTCGCAGTCTCATGCAAGCCGCGCTTGATGGATGCGGCGTTCAGCAGGTTCAGCTGACGTACGATGCCAAGGCGCTTCCGGCCGATGTGGCGCGATGCTTCGTTTCCATTGTGCGCGAGGCGTCCACGAATACGTCCAAGCATAGCGATGCCACGCGCATAGACGTGCACGTGCGCGAGCTTTCTGGCTTGTTTCAGCTGGTTATAAGCGATAACGGCACGCGTGGCGAAGCCGCGCTCGACGCAGGGTCGGGCATGGGGCTGCAGACTATGGACGATCGCGTGCGTGCGTTGGGTGGCATCTTGCGTGCAGGGTGGCAGCAAGACGGGGGCTTCCGCGTGTTCGCGACGGTTCCCCGGCAGTAGCGCGGTTGGCATGCCGCGCAGATGGAAAGGATGTTCGACCAGATGATTCGAGTCATCGTTATTGACGACGATCCGTTCGTATGTGCTTCCCTGAAGACGATTCTTGGGGCGCAGCAGGATATCGAGGTCGTGCAGGTTGGCTCCTCGGGCGAGGAGGCCATTGCGCTATACGGGGAACATGCTCCCGACGTACTGCTCATGGACATTCAGATGGCTCAGGGCGACGGCTTGAGCGCTGCCGAACGCATCCTGGCGGAACACCCCGACGCACGTGTTCTTTTCCTTACCACCTTTGCTGACGACGACTACATCGTGCGGGCACTTCACCTGGGTGCGAAGGGCTACCTCATCAAGCAGAACGTAACCGACATTGCACCCGCCGTGCGAGCCGTCGCTGCTGGACAGAACGTGCTGGGTGATGAAGTGGTGGGCCATATCACGCGCGCTTCGAATGGCCGCCCTTCGGGTGATGATCTATTCAAGTTGGGGCTCACCGAACGCGAAGTTCAGGTGGTGGAACTTGTTGCCCAGGGGCTGGACAATCACGAGATAGCCGCCCAGCTCTTTATGGGGGAGGGCACGGTGCGCAACCATATCAGCTCAATCCTTCAGAAGATGCAGCTGAAGAACCGCACGCAGATTGCGGTCATGTACTATCGCAGCATGCAATGAATTTCGTGAGCGGTTCTTTTTGTATCGAAGGTCTGTCGTAACGGGAACTTTCTTGTTGATATGGCGTTGAACAGGGATCGCCCTTGGGCTATCCCGGTTCTTGTCTTCTTGCTGACGACGGCTCCAATACCCTTGCGCTGCTGTATACTGAGACAAATGTTTACTTAGGGTCTTGAGGGTACGTTAGTATGGAAATCCGCAAAGTCCGCTTTATCGAGCCAGGTGTGCCGCCGTATCGTCGGTCGCCCTTGAACCTGTTTGTCTACGATCGCTATATACGCAACCCGTCAACGGGCCTTATGACGTTGGCTACCATCGTGCAGCATCAGGTACCCGATACGCTCATGTACAGCGAGTCGATTTCGAAGGTTCGCTGGGATGATTGCTACGACGCGGATGTCGTCTTCATTGGCGCCTTCACCTTTGCGGCTCCGCGTGGGTATGCCATTGCCGATAAGATTCGCCGTCATTCCAAGGCCATCGTGGTCATAGGCGGGCTGCATGCCACGGCATGTCCCGAAGAAGCGGCCAAGCATGCCGATTACGTGCTTCTGGGAGAAGGCGACGAAACCATCCTGGCGTTCCTGGATGCCCTGCGGGCGGGCCAGGTGCCCTCCTTCGATGGCATTGCGCGCTTCGACGAGGACGGCGTGCTGCACGATGCTGGCATGCCCAAGCCTCCGCATGACATCGATACCATTCCCAATCGCCACCTGGTCTGGAACTACCACAAGATGGCTGGTCATAATACGTTGTGGGGTCAGGTGCATGCTTCGCGAGGCTGTCCGTACAACTGCGACTACTGCGCGCTCGTTCGCTTGTATGGGCGCAGGGTGCGCACGCGCAGCCCGCAGAACGTGGTGGAGGACATTCGCCAGTGCATCGCCTTTCACGACGAGGGACGCCATCGCATCGCCACCATGCTTTGGCTTACCGACGACAATTTCTTCGCCGATAGGGAATGGGCCCTTTCGGTGCTCGACGCCATTATCGAGAGCGATATCGACTATCGCTTCACCATTCAGGCGCGCTACGAGGTGGGCTTGGATGATGAGATGCTCGAGCGCTTGGCGAAGGCGGGCTTCGTGGAATTGTCGCTGGGCATCGAGTTCATCGACGATGATTCCTTCCAAGAGTTTCACAAGCGCAGCACCACCAGCGAAATCGAACGGGCCATTGCGAATATCCACGCGCACGGCATTCGCGCACGTGGCCTGTTCATCTTTGGTGCGCCAGGCGATCGCCCGGGCGTGGGGAAGGCAGTAGCCAATTTCGCCATCGAAAACGGCATTCAGGGCATGCTGCTTCAGTCGATGTACTTCATCCCCGGCACGCCGGTCTACGATCGCTTCAAGGACGATTTGCTGCATACGAACTGGGAGAAATGCGTGGGCAACGTGGTTCATCGGCCGCGTGACATCACGCCGCGCCAGCTGCAGCGCGAGATGATCGTCTGCAGCAAGACGTACTATTCGTGGCGTCGCTTGCTTCACTCGCTCGTGCATGACCGCGGTATCGATCGCGTGCTGTTTGCGGGCGAGTTCTTCTGGCAGATGAGCGAACGTTCGCGCTATCGTCGCGAGCTGCGTAATCTACCCGACGAATAGGTCTACAGTCGTACCAGGCCGCACTTGGCGCCATAGGCGTATATCGTGCAGGGGCCTTGCAGCGGGAAATCCGCTGTTGCATCCTGCTCGGGATACAGGCGTTTGATGCGAACCAGGTCGTCTCCCACGGCGGCGATGAATGCCAGATGGTCTTCCTTGGTCATGGGGTGGGGAATGGATACGTGCTGGCGTCCGTCGATGGTGCTAATGGCGGCTTCAAGGTTGCCTTCGTTCTGATACACGGGAAGCGGGTCGAGTGCGTTCCCGCAGCAGCCTACGACCGCCTCTCCCATCGACCAGACGATGTTTCCGCAGTCGGGGCATGCGTAGAAAACGCTGCGTTTCGCGTTCGCTGATGCATTTTCGTTCGTAGTGTCCTTCCAGCGCTTCAGCGTGGGCATGACGGCACCCATGAACGAGACCGCCTCTTCCTGCGTATACCCTGTGGCCTCCATGAGGTAGGGAACGTTTCGCTCGATGAGGTCGTCAAGGCCGGGGCTCGTGAACTCTCCGTCTTTGTAGCACCAGGCGCAGTAGTCGCGGTTCTCCGATCCGTCGGCGTTCGTGCCGTAGGGCATGTTCGGTACGCTAAAGGGCGTGCCGCAGCATTGGCAGGCAGGTTCGTCGGGAAGGCCAAGCAAGTCTACGACGGGAATGCCCAGTACGCTTGCAAGCAGCTTGCGCATGTCAATGCTCGGCTCGCTATCGCCGTTTTCCCAGCGGCTCACGGCCTGGCGGGTTACGTACACCTTCGCGGCGAGCTGCTCTTGCGTATATCCTGCTTCTTGGCGTGCGGCTTTTAGTGCTTCGCTCGGTGTCATGATGCTCTCCTTTCCCTGTGTTGCTTCAAGCATACGAGCGCATAGGGGCGAAGTCACGCAATGAATGATTGCGTTTGCCTGCACGCCCTTTAATGGAAAAGAAAACGCCTCCCGGCTCGTGCGAGCAGAAGGCGTTCGTGTGGTGCGCTATGCGATGCGGTTCTCTACGAGTCGAAGAACTCCAGGCCGTTGTCGAGCGTGAGCCGTTCAGTCATGGGGTAGTCGAAGATGAGGCTCTTATCGGCGCCCTCCAGGTACTCCACGAATTTGGCGGCTTCCCACTTGGCCATGGGCAAATCGTGCATGAGATAGTTGCCGCAGTTCTCGGGCTGAGCGCCGGGAACCTCACCCTCGAAGTCGCGCATGTACTTGAACGAGTCGAGGATGATATCGAACATGTCGCGCGAGGAGGGGTGGCCCTTCACGATGATGTAGAAGCCGGTGAGGCAGCCCATGGGGCCCCAGTAGACCAGCTTGTCATTCCATTCGGGGTGATTGCGCAGGTAGGTGGCAATCACGTGCTCCATGGTGTGCATGGCGGCAGGGGCAACGACGGGTTCTGCGTTCGGCTTCTTCACGCGAATGTCGAACGTGGTTACCGTTTCGCTGCCCAGCGTATCCACGCGGCTTTCGAAAATGCCGGGGACGATGCGATTGTGGTCCACGGAAAAGCTCGGGATCAGGTCCATGCTTGTGTCCTCCTTCGAATTGATTCGGTGTTCCTGTTGCATAGTAAGCCGTAAGCAGGCTGTTTGGAACGAGAAGTTACGAAATCGGCGGTAATTCCAAGTGTTTGGCTAGGAATTACCGCCGAGATAGCGTTTGCTTACATGTCGAACAGCGTCATGCGGTCGCCGTCGGAAATAACGATGCCGGGGGAAGGCAGCTTGGCAACGACGAAGTGCGAGGCGTCCGCTTCCGCTCCCAGGAATTCCGCGGGTTCGCCCACGGCGATGATCTCGCGGCCGTTCTTGCAGGTGAAGGCAACCAAGCCCTGGGTGTTGTTGGTGGTCTTCGTCTTTAGCAGCGAGGTGTTGAACGTGATCATGCGGTTGTCGTTGGAAAGCAGCGTGACGTCCTGATCCTGGGAAAGGATGATGGCGCCGATGAGCGGACTGCCCACGTAGATGGCGTTCTTCAGCTTCTTGCGGTTCTGCTTGGTCTTGTAGCCCGCAAGCGCCACACGTGCGGCGCGGCCATTGCGGAACAGGTAGAGCACGTCGTTGCTGTAGTCGCCCGGGTCGAGCACGTAGATGATGTTCTCTCCGTCTTCCAGCTCTAGCTCGGTGGGCAGGAAGGTGCCCAGGTCGGCCGATTTCGTGTCGGAAAGGGTGCTGACCTTCAGCTTGTAGCACTGGCTCTTGTCGGTGAGGACCATGAGCTCGTTCTTGTTTGCCGACGGGAATTCCAGCCACACGGAGTCGCCGTCCTTGTACTTCAGGTCGGCGCCGGAACGAAGCACGCGGTCGGTGAGCTTCTTCAGGTAGCCTTCCTTCGAAACCATGATGGTAACGGGGTAGTCCTCGATTTCGGGCTCCAGGGAAACCTCGACGATTTCCTCGGCGGCCACGATGCCCGTCTTACGCGGCGTGACGTACTTCTTGTTGATGGCGGCCAGCTCGTCGTAGATGACCTTCTTGACGTTCTTATCGCTGCTCAAGATCTCGTTCAGCTTGGCGATTTCCTCGTCGAGCGTTTCGATGTCCTTGGTGCGGTTCAGGATGTACTCGCGGTTGATGTTGCGCAGCCTAATGTTTGCCACGTATTCGGCCTGCACCTGGTCGATGTTGAAGCCCTTCATGAGGTTGGGCACAACGTCAACTTCCAGCTCGGTGTGGCGGATGATGTCCACGGCCTTGTCGATGTCGAGCAGGATGGCTTCCAGGCCGTGCAGCAGATGCAGCTTCTCGGTCTTCTTGTTCAGGTCGAACTGCACGCGGCGACGTGTTGACTGCACGCGCCAGGCAACCCATTCGGTAAGGATCTCGCGCACGCCCATGACCTTGGGATAGCCGTCTACCAGCACGTTAAAGTTGCAGCTGAAGGTGTCCTGCAGCGTAGTCATCTGGAACAGCTTGCCCATAAGCTGCTCGGGGTCGGTGCCGCGCTTCACGTCGATGGCGATGCGCAGGCCAGAAAGGTCGGTCTCGTCGCGGATGTCGGAAATCTCGCGCACCTTGCCTTCCTTGGAAAGCTTGATGATTCGGTCGATAATGACGTCGGTCTTGGTGGTGTACGGAATTTCGTAGATTTCGATGATGCGCTCGTCGGGCAGGTAGCGCCAGCGGGAACGCAGCTGGAAGCCACCCAGACCCGTGTTGTACACGCGCTCCATTTCCTCGCGCTTGTAGATGAGCTCGCCGCCCGTGGAGAAGTCGGGAGCGGGCATGCTCTGGAACAGGTCGTAGTCGGGGTCCTTCAGGAAGTGCATGGTGGCATCGCAGACTTCGTTTAGGTTGAAGCCGCAGATGTCGCTGGCCATGGCAACGCCAATGCCCTTGTTTGCGGAAACGAGCACGTTCGGGAACGCGGTGGGCAGCAGGCGCGGTTCCTGCATGGCGCCGTCGTAGCTATCCACGAAGTCCACCGGGTCCTTGTCGATGTCCTTGAAGACCTCGGCGCAGATGGGGGAGAGCTTCGCCTCGGTGTAACGCGAGGCGGCGTAGCTCAGGTCGCCGGAATAGTATTTGCCGAAGTTGCCCTTGGATTCCACGAACGGCGTGAGCAGCGCTTCGTTACCCGAGGCCAGACGCACCATCGTCTCGTAGATGGCGGCGTCGCCGTGCGGGTTCAATTTCATGGTCTGGCCAACGATGTTGGCGCTCTTCTGGCGGGCGCCATTCAGCAGGCCCATCTTGTACATGGTGTAGAGCAGCTTGCGGTGCGAGGGCTTGAAGCCGTCGATTTCGGGGAACGCACGAGACACGTTGGTGCTCATGGCGTACGGCATGTAGTTGACCTCGAGCGTTTGGGTGATGGGCTGTTCCAGCACCTCGGAATGCAGGCCGATGACGTTCGGGTTGTCTACGTGCTTCTTTTTGGGAGCGGATTTCTTCTTGCTAACAGCCATGACGCCTCCTTACTGCAGATCCAGCTGGTCGAGATACTCTTTGCCGTGTTCGGCGATGTGCTTCTTGCGGCCCGCATCGTCGTTGCCCAGCAGCAGGTTGAACATGTGTTCCATCTGCTCCACGTCTTCCGGAAGCACCTTGATGAGGCGGCGCGTGTCCGGGTTCATGGTGGTGAGCCACATCATGTCGGGGTCGTTCTCACCAAGACCCTTGGAGCGGTTGATCGAGCACTTCTGGTCGCCTATTTCCTCTAGGATCTTGTTCTTTTCCATGTCGGTGTAGGCGAAGTACGTCTTCTCCTTGCAGTTGATCTCGTACAAGGGCGATTCGGCGATGAAGACGTAGCCCTCGCGAATGAGCGTGGGCACCAGGCGGTAGAGCATGGTTAGGATGAGCGTGCGGATGTGGTAGCCGTCGACGTCGGCGTCTGTGCAGATGATGACCTTGTTCCAGTTCAGGTTTTCCAGGTCGAAAGTGCCCAGGTTCTTCAGGCGCTTGTCGTTTACCTCTACGCCGCAGCCCAGCACGCGCAGCAGGTCCATGATGATTTCCGACTTGAAGATGCGCGGGTAGTCTTCCTTCAGGCAGTTCAGGATCTTACCGCGAACGGGCATGACGCCCTGGAACTCTGCATCGCGCGAAGTGCGGCAAGCGCCCGCTGCAGAGTCGCCCTCTACGATGTAGACTTCGCGGCGCGTGCGGTCCTTCGAGCGGCAGTCGATGAACTTCTGCACGCGGTTGGCCATGTCGGTCTTCTGCTGCAGGTTCGTCTTGATGCTTTGGCGCGTCTTTTCCGCATTTTCGCGCGAGCGCTTGTTGATGAGCACCTGCTCGATGATCTTGTCGGCCTGCGTCTTGTTCTCGATCAGATAGGTTTCCATCTGCTCTTTGATGAAGGCGGTCATGGCCTGTTGGATGAACTTGTTGTTGATGGCCTTCTTGGTTTGGTTCTCGTAGCTGGTCTGCGTGGAGAAGCAGTTGGTCACCAGCACCAGGCAGTCTTGCACGTCCTGCCACTTGATGGTGCTCTCGTTTTTCTTGTACTTGCCGGCCTTCTTGATGGCGGCGTCGATGGCGCTGGTGAATGCGCTGCGCGCTGCCTTTTCGGGCGATCCGCCGTTTTCCAGCCACGAGGAGTTGTGGTAGTACTCCTGCAGCTGCATGCCGCGCGAGAAGCAGAAGCATGCGGTGATCTTCACGTTGTAGTCGGGCAGGTCGTCTCGGTCGCGACCGCGGCGGTTCGTTTCGATGAAGAACGGCTCGGTCAGGTAGTCGTGATTGGTCTTTTCCAGGATGTAGTCCTCGATGCCCTTGGGGTAGCAGTATTCCTGCTCCTCGAAACCATCGATGCCCTCTACGCGCAGGCGGAACGTGACGTTGGCGTTTACCACGGCCTGGCGGCGCAGCGTTTCCTCAAACCATTCGCGCGGAATGTCGATGGCGGTGAAGACTTCCAGGTCGGGGCGCCATTTGATGGTGGTGCCCGAGCGCTTCTCGTCGGTGGGCTCTATGTGCAGGGCCTTCTTCTTCGAGCCAATGACCTTGCCCTTTGCGAAGTGCAGGTCGTATTTGTTGCCTTCACGCCATACGGTTACGTCCATGTATTCGGAAGCGTATTGCGTGGCGCAGGAACCCAGGCCGTTGGTGCCCAGGGAGTAGTCGTAGTCGCCGCCGTCGTTGTTGTCGTATTTGCCGCCGGCGTACAGTTCGCAGAATACGAGTTCCCAGTTGAATCGCTTTTCGCTGGGGTTCCAGTCGAGCGGGCAACCACGGCCGTTGTCCTCTACCTGAATGGAGCCATCTGCGAATTTGGTAACCGTGATGAGGTTGCCATAGCCCTGGCGGGCTTCGTCGACCGAGTTGGACAGGATTTCGAATACCGCATGCGCGCAACCGTCGAGGCCGTCGGATCCGAAGATGACTGCGGGGCGCATGCGCACGCGCTGCTCGTCTTTGAGCTGGCGAATGCTGTCGTTGCCATAGCTTGCCGTGCTTTTTGCCATAGTGTCGCTTTCGTATCGAGTGTGATTCTGTGTTGGCGGCGCCGATTGCGTTTGACCAGACGCACGCGCCGCAAAACAATAATGATACTCAAAGCTGCTTCGTTGGGTAAATAAAATACACTTCTCCCATACGCCATGGGGGAGAATGCCCTGATTTTCGCGCGCCTGAGTAATGCTTTTCTGCGTCAAAACTTCATATGCCATTTCATCAAGTTAGGCTAGACTAACCACAAAAGCGTTACCGGGAATCATACGTGCTTCTGATTCCCAATTCTCTGTTCGACCTACGGGTATTGCATGCTACGGGGTCCTTGGCTTTGTCTTGCCTCGCCGTGTGCAAGAAAGGGTGAGATGGATATGTCGTATTACGATTCGGTACGAGATAGGTCTGTCGTCCAGATGGTGAGGGATGCCCTCGCGTGGCCCGATAACGATGTCGTGGCCATATTTCCTTCGGGGGAGTTCACGCGCGATGTGCTCACGCAACGCTGCGACGCCTTGCGCGACGAGCTCGTGGGAAGGGGCGTGCGGCCGCAATCACGTGTGGCCTACGTAGGAAATCCCGATGCGTGCATCATGATTGCCCAGTTCGCGATAGCTTTGGCGGGCGGCGTGCCCGTGCCTCTGCCCGAGCGCAGCTCCCAGGATGCTTGGGCAGACCTTGTTAGCGTAACGGGCGCTTCATTCGTCGTGTGCGAGACGGGGCAGCGCGATAGGGTTGCCAGCATGATGGAGGATCGAGGGCTTGTGCTCCCCGTTATCGAGGTTACTCCCGATGGAACCCTGGTGAGCCCCCTGGGTGCCCAGCCATGCAGCGATTACGAATGCACGCCTTCCGGCTTGGCCGAAGTCGTGCTGAGCTCGGGTAGCACGGGAACTCCGAAGGCGTTCGCCTTCACCCAGGACGTGGAATACTATTTCGTCTCCACGTGGTTGCAGATATATGGCGAGCGGGAAGGGGGCCGCTTCCTTTCCGTGGGCCTTTCCGGATGCATGCACTCGTTGCTTTCGTGCCTGCTGCGTCGCGAAGTGTTTGTGGCCTATGCGGCTCCCATGACGGCTGTCGATTTCGCGCGGACCATCGAGCGTCATCGCATCACCGATGCGTTCGTCCCTCCGTTCATTTTGGATGATCTAGCCGATCTCTATGTCGAGGGCGATATCGACTTCTCGTCGCTGCAACGCATTGCTTATGCGGGGCAAGCCATGCCTGCTTCGGAAAAACAAGCCATTGCGCAGAAGATTGATTGCGAACTCGTTCAATTCTACGGGAATACGGAAAGCGGCCTTCTGGCCTGTTTGGGTCCCGACGATCACCGTTCGGGCGATGTGGGTATTCTTGCTTCGGCGGGCGTTCCCTTCTCCAACTTGGGTACGTGCATTCAGGTGTGGGACTTCAATACGGGCGAGCCGCTGGGCGCGGGCGCTATCGGGCGGGTCATGGTGCGCGGTCGCGGCGTCACGCGCAGGATCATGGGCGCTGACGCCGATTTCATGGTCGTGGATGGGTGGCGCGATACGGAAGACGCTGGTTACCTGGATGAATCGGGGCGCTTGTACGTGAAGGGGCGCGCGTGCGATGCCCTTGCAGGGCGCGATGGCGTCCTGTTCGCCATCGACATCGAGGGGAGCGTTCTTTCTCATTCGGCTGTGTCGGCTGGGTCCGTCCAGGTGGTTGCCGATGCTGCCGGAGCCAAGCATGTCTTCGCATGGGTTGAACTGGCGTCGGGTGAAAACCTGCAGCCCGAGCTCTTTGCGGTCGGGCTCGCGCGTGATTGCGGCATTTCGGAATCCCTTGTTCATGTGACGGTGCTTGATGAGATTCCGCGCTTGCCCCGTCCTCCGTACAAGGTTGACAAGTCATTGCTGAAGGGCGAGGCCCTTGCGGTTTTGAATGGAACGATGAGCGCTACGGCGTAGGAAGGGTGATATGCATGTCGTTACGCGATGGCGTCATCGATGGCGATCTTCAAACGTATTATCGGTCGTTGCTCGAGGAAGCGGGTGATGGCGAGGTCTTCGTGACCCAATCTGGTAGCTATTCGGGGGTGCAGGCGCTTGGGCTCTGCGAGGGCATTCGCGACGAGCTCATTCGCCGCGGGTTCAAGCCGAACGAATACTGCGCATATGGTGGCAGCGATGATATTGGCATGGTTGCAGCGGCGTTTGGCATTGCGCTGGCAGGCGGTGCCTCGTTCGGGCTGCAGAATTACGTAGGTGCCGATAGCTGGACGCGCTTCATTCGCGATACGGGCGCGCGGTTCGTGGTATGCGAGTCGTTCATCGTCGAAAAGCTGCGCGATCATCTGCTCGAGGCTGGATGCGAAGTTGAATTCATCGAGATAACGGCCCAAGGTAGCCTTCTGGCGCCTACGGGGAGCGAAACCTTCGAGGACCGTCATGTTTCCTACGACGATGCTTCTGTCGTGCGGTTTACGGCGGGGCGTGCGGGGGCGGCCCAGGGCATCGTGCTTTCCCATAGAGCGGAGTTCTATTCGCTCGCGAAGATGGCGGCGGTCTATGGGCAGCGAGAGCGGGGACGCTACTTGCAGCTTACTCCCACGACCGACTTGCAGGGCATTGGCATGCTCATTGCGGCGCTCTTCCGGCGCGAGACGGTCATCATCTATTGGGGCAAGCCAACTACCGAGGGCATCGTGCGCGCCATGGAGCAGCACCGCATTACCGATCTGTTCTTGCCCTCTTCGCAGATGGTGAAGCTGGCGCGAAGCGATGCGGCAGCCATGGCCGACCTTTCGGCATTGGATCGTTTCGTGTACGGCGGTCAGAAGGTCAGCGCCGAGGACATCATGGATGCGTACGACTTGCTCGATTGCGACTTCGCGCAGGTTTATGGCTCAACCGAAACGGGTTTGCTCATGTGGCTTTCTCCGGAAGACCATCGCAAGGGAGATGCGAAGGTGTTCGATTCTGCTGGCGTGAAGGTGCCTTTCGCGGGTACGGAAGTCGTCGTGCAGGATCCGCGCACGGGCGAGGAAATGCCTACGGGCAAAGCGGGTCATGTGGTTACCAAGAATCCCAGCGTATGCGTGCAAACGCTGGGCTATGACGCCCCTGTTGAAGTGGTTGATGGCTGGCGCGATACGTTGGATCAGGGGTATTTCGACGAAGAGGGGTACTTGCATATTGTGGGCGTCTCGCGGGACGTCATCTTGTACCGCGGATTCGTCATGTACGCGTTCGACGTGGAAAAGGTGCTTCTGGACATGGATGGCGTGCGTGCCGCGGTGGCTCATCCCATTTCCGATGCTGCCGATGGCGAGCACATCTTCGCCTGGGTGGCGCTCGACGAGGGCGTGCAGTACACCGAAGAGCAGCTGGGGAGCGAGCTCGAGGTCGTGCGCGGTCCCTGGTATCGTCCGTCGCGCATTCAAATTGTCGACGAGATTCCCGACCGAGACGCGTCGGGAGCGTACGACAAGCAGAAGCTGAGAGAACGTGCAGAGGCGATCATGGCCCAGTAAGGGCGAGCGTTCGTGGAGAGGCTCCTTCGGGAGCCTCTTTTTTGCGTTACCTGGCGAAATAACGGCTGTGATTGCGGGTGGTGGCAAGCGTTTGGACGAATGCTTGACAGTGCGTTCTGACGTGTGCATACTGTGTATGTAGCGTATATACACTATACCCGGTGCGAGACGTCAATCCGGGCAGTGCGCGAGCGGCGTTTCGCTAGCGCGCAGGCGTTTTCAATGGCGCCGTGAAAAAGGAGAAATTGGTTTGGATATTGTCATTTCCAATGCAAGCGATAAGCCCATCTACGAGCAGATCGTATTTCAGCTGAAGGATGCCATTTTGTCTGGTGCGCTTGAACCTGGTTCTTCGCTGCCGTCTATGCGCATGCTGGCCAATCGTCTTCATGTGAGCGTGATTACCACGAAGCGGGCATACGCGGAGCTCGAGGCCCAGGGGTTCATCGATACCGTGCAAGGCAAGGGCAGCTTCGTGGCGGGGGCGAATTTGGAACTCCTGCGCGAGGAGTGCTTGCGCAGGGTGGAAGAGCATCTTGTCGCAGCGCTATCGGATGCGCGCGTGGCTGGGGTCGATGTTGCGGAATTGCACGACATGCTCGATGCGCTTGCCGTGGATGAATAGGTGCGAGAGGGTAAGAGGGTGAGTAAAGATGCCTAACCTAATCGAAGGTGCGGGCCTGACGAAGCGATACGACGGGTTCACGCTCGATAACGTGAACATATCGGTGCCCGAAGGGTACGTTGTGGGCCTTATTGGCAGCAATGGCGCGGGCAAGACCACTATCATCAAGGCACTGTTGGGCCTGAATCGTCTTGATGGGGGCAAGGTGCGCGCTTTCGGCGAAAGCCCCAAGGGCGGGGCGTGGAAGCGCCGCGTGGGAGTCGTGTTTGATACGTGCGCGTTCGTTCCCACGATGCATGTGTCGGATATAGCGAGTATTGGCAAGGCAGCGTATGCGAACTGGGATGGTCCGGAGTTCAACAGGCTTTTGAACGAGTTCGATATCTCCCCCAAGAAGAAGATCGAAACGCTGTCGCGCGGCATGGGGATGAAGCTATCCCTTGCCTTTGCGCTGGCGCATCATCCCGAGCTGCTTATCTTGGATGAGCCTACCGCGGGCCTCGACCCTATTGCCCGCGACGAGGCCTTGGAATATCTGCGTGAGTTCATGAATGATGAGGGGCGTGGCATTCTCATCTCCAGCCACATTACGTCGGATTTGGAAAAGATTGCCGATCGCATCGTTTGCGTTGATGCGGGGCGCGTGATTTTCTCCAAGGAAAAGGATGATATTTGCGGCAGGGGCGGCGTTGCTCGTTGCGCCGAACGTCAGTTTGCGGCGATTGGCGAAAGCGGGTTCCTGCCCCAGGACGAGTTGTATTACCTGCGGCGCGATTACCAGATCGATGTATTCGTGCCTGATCGCTTTGCGTTCACGCAGGTGTTCCCCGATACACCGTGCGATCCGATTTCGCTCGACGACTACATGCTCTTGATGTTGAAAGGAGGCGCGCGATGAAAGCTATGCTCGCTTCCGATTTTGCCCAGGTAAAGCGCTTCGTTTTGCAGACGGCTGCCATATGCGCCTGCGTTATCGTCATCATGATCGTCTCGTGCGACAGCCTGATGATGGGCGTGTCGATGGGCGCAGCGGTCATTGCGGTGATGTTGCCCTGCCTCATGACGTATTCAGTGCTTAGCTATGACGAGATGGCTGGCTGGGCGAGGCTGCGCGAGACGCTGCCCTTGTCCAAGCGCGATATCGTTTTCGGTCGCTATGCGGGCGTGCTTGTGGCATCGTTGGCTTCCCTCGCGTTTTCGGTGGCTGTTGCGCTTGCCGCGTATGCCGTGATTCCCGCAACGGGGCTTGGAGGGTCCGCATTCGATGCCCAGGCCATGGGTGGGGTGAGTCTTCCCGCGATGGCAGGCCTTGCGGGGGTTGGCGGCATGTCCATCGCTCTCGTTATGCTCTCGGTGATACTTCCCATTGCCATGCGGTTTGGGGTCACGCGTTCCGTGCGCATTCTGCCGCTCGTCTTCGTGTTCGGGTTCTGCGCGTTCGCCGGCTTCATGCAGTCGAAGTTCACGCTGGATTTGCTAATGGGCATGACCCCGGTTGTTGCGGGGCTTTCCCTTGCGGTTGGCGCTCTTGCGCTGTTCATCGCAAGCGCGCTGGTTGCTCTGAGGCTTTACGGCACTCGCGAGTTTTAGCCCGTTCCCTCCTAGGCGCATGTTTGGAAGGGCCCGTGCGATGCATGGGCCCTGCCTGTGCTGTGTGGCGCCGAATTGCGTCGTGGACTGCTATTCGTCTTTGGCGGGTTGTTGCTCGCCTTGGGGCTTCTGCTCGTCGTTGGCAGAAAGAATCATGGCCGCTCGTAGTTCGCCTTGCGCGATCGCTTCCTGGAAGCGGGCGAAATCCGCTTCGTTCTGCACGGCGTATGCGCGCGAAAACTTTGCGATGGCCTTGTCGAACTCGTCGGTCGTACCAAGGTATCCCGCGATTCCGAAGCGGTCTCCCGTGCGCGCATGCGCGTGGGCGAGCGTGCGTCCGCAGGCGCGTGCGTAGATCGCAAGGTGCTTCGCATCGATGCGCTCCAGATCGACTGATCCCTTGCCGTCCCACAACTGGCGCACGTAGTAATCGCGCGTCTTTCCGTCGACGCCGGGAAGACGGCACCAGCCAAGCAGGATGTCGCTTGCCGTTTGCATGGCGCGCTGTCCCTCTACGACGCGTTGGCCATGCTGCTCGGCGTTGCTCTTGCCGCAGAAGCGCTCGAGCACCGATTCCTGTGCTTCCTTGATCTGCAACACCAAGGGGTCTTCGCAACCCGCGCCTTGCATCACGATGATGAACGCGCGCATTCCCACGCTGCCCACGCCCACCACTTTGATAGCCGAGTCAATGCCCTGGTATTGCCTGATGAGCATCTGCTTGTCGGGGGATAGCGTCTTTCGGTATGCCGCGAGCGCGAGTTTGACGATCTTTTCCGTGTCGAGAAGCTTGATCCAGGGAGCCGATTTGGCGGCGCTCGCCATGTCGCGCAGTGGAATCACGATGGGGGGATTGCTGATGATGCGCAGCTTTCCATCGACGACTTCGGTGAGCTTCGCAATGGCTCGCGTGCTGTTTTTGCTCTTCGCCTTGCCGATGGCCTTGGCGGCTTGCCTCTTTTCCTTCTTCGTCATCTTGCTTTTGAAGGCCGACGTGACTTCGTCGATGTCGATGTGCGCATACCATACGTCAAGGTTGCCCATCGCGGCGAATTCGAGCATGCTCTCACGATATCCGCGCACGCTGGCAAGCACGGCTTCCTTGCGTTCCTTTTTGGAGAAGCCACGGTCGAGGCCGCAAATCTCCACGCTAGCGGCCATGCGCTTGACGTCCCATTCCCAGGGGCCGATGGACGTCTCGTCGAAGTCATTGATATCGAAGACGGTGCGTCGTTCGGGGCTGGAGAAGAGCCCGAAGTTCGAGATGTGGGCATCGCCGCATGCCTGCACGTTGATGCCGGTGGCTGGCGTGTTTGACAGGTCGGACGCCATGATGAGCGCGCCACCCCGGTAGAACGTAAACGCGGATACCCCCATGCGCTCGTAGCGAAGGGGAAGGAGCTCCTGCAAGCGGGATTCTCCCTGTTCTTTCAGGAGGGCGACGGGGTCGGGGCGGTCTTCGGTGGCGCTCCATGTGGCGTGGGAGCCAAGGGGCACCGTTTCGCGGAGAGCCTTACCCGCCGCTTTGCGCTCCTCGGGTGAGCGCTCGTCCGTCTTGTACAGCGTCTCGGCTACGATTTCGCGCAGCTTGGTTTCCGTGTTCTTGTCGATGAACATAGACGACCGCCTTTCGACTGCCTCTGAAGTTCTACCCCATGAACTCCCCTTCGCCTATTGTACGCGCATGGGTAGCAATTCGTCGCGTGCTTTTCGGCGCGCTGCTATGCGAAGAAACGTACGTGCTCGATCAGGAATTCCTTTGCCCGTTGCATATCGTCTTCATTGGGGTGCCGTTGCGATTCCATGATGCGCGCGACGCCCGCGTCGTCTAGATAATGCGGGTCGTCGTGGGGAAGGGCGCGACGCTTTTCGATATTGTGCGTGCCCACCTTGCCTTGAGAAAGGAATACTCCCAGGCAGGTGTTGTGCTTGCCCACGTCGGCGGTTACGTTGGCGCGTACCTTGTTTCCGTAGGCGCTTTCCGGGTAGCCGCCGAACGTGCCGAATGCCAGAATGCGTTTGCCCGCCATGCCCTCAAGCAGCTTGGCGTTCAGCGGGTCGAAGCGCGATTTGAAGCACCAGAAGCAGACGATGACGTTTTCGGTGTGTACGGCTTCGCCCTTGTCTCGTTCGTGTACGCGATACCCTTGAAGCTCGAGCTCGTCTCTTACTGCGTTGGCAATCTTGCGTGTGTTGCCCGTACGGGATGATACGAGCATCGTGATGTCCTCGGCCATGCTACCTCCTAGTTACGAGCATGACGTTAGCATCGTGCGGAGGGCAATGATGTTGTTGTTGCAACATATGCGGGATATGCGTTGCGCGAGGCGCGGTCGCTGGCGTGTGGCTAGCACTTGCGGCCCGTGCGACCCAGTAGTCGGTCCACCGCCCATAACGCATAGCCAAGCACGACAAACGCCACGAGCATTGCTCCGCAGAATCCCACAACGCCTTCAACGCCCGAAATGCCGGGGTCTAGGAACGTGTAGGGGTACATGCTGATGTCCGCCGTCGTGCCTCCTCCCATGTAGACGCCGAAGACGCCCACCGCAATCATCGTGAAGGCAAGGTATGCCACTACGAGCGATAGCCATGCGAAGGGCCCCCAAGGGGGAAGCTTGCCCTTTTCGTCGAAAAAGGCCCAATCCAGTAGCGCCATGAGCGGCACGATGTAATGCAGCACGACGAGGTGGAATACCAGCTGGCCATCTTGGAACATCGCGTCGAAGAGCATGAAGTGGGCGATGAGCATGGTAACCAGCAGCGAGATGGTTGCCGTGTACTTCGCCGTGGGAGCGAGGGTGACGGCTGCATCGTCGTTGATGTTCTTGGTGAGCCAGACGGCCGCGCAGCTGAAGTAGACGAGCGCAAAGATATTCGAGACGTTTGTGAACATATGCGGGAAGCCCTCCTTGTACGCCCCCGCAAGAATGCCCGAGCCATCGAGCAGTCCGTAGATGGCGCAGGCGATGAGCGCGAGCTTCCACACGATCGAGAATGTCTTGCTTGTGTTGCGCATGACGTTTTCCCCGTTCCGAACAAGTGCCTTTACGCTGCATTGTACGAGCGTGCAGAACGTGTTTTGTCATCTGGAATATGCTTGTAGGCTGCTTGTTGATTCGCGTAGGCGTAATGCATCAGGCATGATGCGGAGTCGTTTTTCGGATGATATATCCGTTTGGATGCAGGTTTCGTCGAGCGCTGCGATGGCGGGTTTGCCATGCGTCCTTTAGGATGCTCCATCTGGTCGCCGTTGGTAACGTGCGGGGGACAATCGTCCAATTGGGATTTTGGCAATCACGATAGTTTTATAATTGAACTATCGTTTCGTGCGTTCCTATTAGGGAAAGGAAAGCTGTTATGGAAACCTATTACAATCCTGCCGATCTGGCCAACTTCTCTCCTGATGGCGTGGGCGCTCTCTCTCCCGAGCTATGGGACAAGTACATGGCCTACTATGGTTCCGTGTTTCAGGATGGGGCGCTGACGGGACGCGAGAAGTCGCTCATTGCGTTGGCGGTGGCAGCTGCGGTTCAGTGTCCGTATTGCATCGACGCATATACCAATGCGTGCTTGCAGCAGGGTTGCAGCCAAGAGGAAATTGGCGAGGCGTTCCATGTGACGAATGCCATTCGCGGCGGTGCGGCGCTTGCGCACGCCGTGCAGGCGGTCAAGATCATCGAGGATCAGGAGTTGTAGCGGGTAGGGGGTAGTAGCTTCGGCGACGTTGTGCGGTTGGCAATCGCGGCTCATTCGATGTGATTGCTCTTCGGCCTGCATGACGTCGCCGGACTCTTTTGCTTGCTTGTGGGGAAAGGGGCAATTATGTCGGAGAAGAGCATTCTTTCGATATTGCGGGATGCGGCGCCAGCGTTTTTCACGATGGTGCCTCCCGAACATCGCATGACGAACGAGCCCCTTACCACGTTGCAAATCAACATTGGCTATGTGTGCAACCTTGCGTGCAGGCATTGCCACCTGCAGTGCGGCCCCAAGCGCACCGAGGTTATGAGCCGCGAGGTCATGCAGGCGTGTTTCGATGCGTATGAAACTGGTGGCTTCACGTCGGTGGATATCACGGGTGGCGCCCCCGAGATGCATCCCGATATGGAATGGTTCCTGCGCGAATGGCAGGCGCGTGGCGTTCGGCCCATTGTGCGAACGAACCTGTGCATTCTCACCGACCCTCGCTACTCTCACTTTGTGAACTTGTATGCCGAGGTGGGGGCCCAGTTGTTCGGCTCTCTTCCGTTCTATAGCGCACGCAATGTCGACAAGATTCGTGGCGACGGCACATTCATGGCCTCGATTGAGGCATTGCGCATGTTGAACGATGTTGGCTTTGGCGATCACGACGGACAAGGCGACACTCATACCATTACGCTCGTCTTCAATCCCGCCGGGGCAACCATGCCTCCCGACCAGGCTTCCATGGAACAGCAATTCCATAGGAGCCTGGCACGCGATTTCGATGTGCATTTTTCCAATTTGGTGGCTATCACCAACAACCCCATCGGGCGTTTTGCCGAAGCGCTGAACCGCAAGGGGAAGCTGGAGGGTTATTTGCATCGTTTGGTGGATGCATTTAACCCGGCAACTACCGAAGGCATGATGTGCCGCGATCAGATAAGCGTCGACTATGCGGGTAGGGTATACGACTGCGATTTCAATCAGGCGCTGGGCTTGGAAATCGTGGGGAAGAAGACCATCTTCGACTTCGCACGAGAGCGGCAACCTTCGCGTCGCATCGTATTCGCCAACCATTGCTATGCCTGCACGGCTGGCGCGGGCAGCAGTTGAGGTGGCGAAACGGCTTAGGTCTAAGCCCGGAAGCGTCTCTCGCGCAACGCTGAATGAGCGATACATGGAAGCGGCCCCGAGGGGCCGCTTTTCGTTTGGATGGGTACAGTTCGAATGGCCGTAAGCCGGGCCTATTGCTTGTTTTTGCGCCGTGCCGCGAGGGCGATGGCAAGTGCTGCTATCGCGATGATGGCCGTTGCCGCTATGGCGATAGGGGGAATCGCGTCTCCGGTTTTGGCCATGGGCGAAGCCGATGTGGATGCATTCGTTGTCGTGGTTGGTGACTGGTTTGCGATCGCCTTGATCTGGCCTGTCGTATTTGTGCTGGTGTCGTCCGTGGTGCCGTTTCCAGTGTCGCCCGATTCAGATTCGTCGCCAGAATTGTTCCCACCTGGGGTATCACTGCTCGATTCGCCTTCGCTCGGGGTGTCGCCACCTTCACCCGAAGTACTGCCGCTCTCGCCACTTTCGCCCGAGGTACCGCCGCCCTCGCCACCTTCGGGGTCGGAGCTCTGTGCAATGGTGAAGGAGCGCGTTTCTCCCATGCCGTCGTCGAATTCAGGTTGAATGGTATGCGAGCCCGCTGAGAGTGTGTTCAGGTATGCGGGGGCAAGTTCGATGATGACGCTACCCGAGCGTGCGCTGAAATCGTTCTCCGCAAGGGGGCTGCCGTCTACGTAAACCCCCTTGAAGTGGCTGAACGTTGCGTCGCTGTCTGGGGTGCGCTCATAGGCGAATTGCAATGTCGAGGTGGTGCCCTTTTCCCATAAGCTGCTGCCCGATTTTGCTAGGTATGCTGCGGTGCCTTCTTCAACGGATGCGAGTTCGACGTTCGCAACCTGCGTTTCGGCCCATGTAACGTTGAAGGTGGCCATGTAGGTGCGCATGCCTGCTTCTGTGGCGGTAGGCATCCTGGTCGTTTCGAAGCTGATGATACCCGTTGCGCTTTCGCCATGATGGGAGTCGTCGCGCATACATGTTTGCGTGGCCGTGCAAGTCGAACCGTCTTCCGCCCATTCGTAGGTGGCCT
Source organism: Denitrobacterium detoxificans (assembly GCF_015062615.1). Taxonomy (GTDB): domain Bacteria; phylum Actinomycetota; class Coriobacteriia; order Coriobacteriales; family Eggerthellaceae; genus Denitrobacterium; species Denitrobacterium detoxificans_A. The sequence continues at coordinate 399,772 of NZ_SUUH01000001.1, read as the reverse complement.
CCCAGCTGTGTCCTAGTGCGGGAAGCGTTTCGGCCTTGGTTTCGCCGCACAGCGAGCAGGTGAAAGTGCGTTCGCCGTCTTCGGTGCATGTCCGCTGATGCGTGATTGCGCCCGCGCCCCAGTCATGGCTGAGGACGGGGATGGTTTCGGTCTTGGATATCCTGCCGAGGTTGTTGCCTTCCGCGTCGAATACGTTGCCGAGTTCTTCATTGATGAGCTGGGATGATTCGTACAGCATGCTACCTTCGAGCGTGCATGTTGGCGTCTGCGTTGGGTTTGATGCGTATGGAACGGTCTCGGTTTCCACGTGAGAGGAGTTGCGTTTGCAGGTACGCGTGGCCGTTACGCTCTGGTTGGCTTCGTTCCATTCGTATACCGTTTCGTTCCAGTCGTGGTTGGAGGCTAATTCTCCCGAAACGATTTGAGAGGAGACGACCTCGCCGCATTCTGAGCACTTCACCACTTCCTGAATGAGTTCTGGATTGGTGCAGTCGGCATTTCTGATGGTTTGTCGTATGGTCTCGGTGCTTGCATGCGAGCATGTGGGATTGGGGTCAACGTAGGCGTCGCGATATAGCTCCGTGCCGCATTCCGTACACGTGATTACCGTGTATTTGCTCCCGGATTCCTCGATCACCTCCGGTTCTCCTGGCACATGGGGCAGCATAGGGATGGCTTCGCTTTTCTTGTGGGAGGGGTCGTTTTCGCATGTGTAGGTGATCTTGCCGTCATGGGTGCACGTGGCCTCAATTTCCGTGATGCCTTCGCTCCATCGATGGCCAAGCGAGGTTGCATTCTCGACTATCTTCTCTTGCGGTTCGAACGCGGGGTTGTCGAACGTTACGCTCGAAGTTGACGTATCGGGCTCGGTGCAGGTGGCGGGGGTTCGAACCGTGTTGCTTTCCTTTGTTTCCGTTTCGGTGTAGCCTGCCGCGCCATGCCATGTGCGCGTTGCCGTGCAGGTTGTGTTGTCGGCACTCCATTCGTATGTTGCGTCGCTCCAGCCGCCGGTTCCTCCAGCGAAATTCGTGCGGTAGACGGTGCTGCACAGCAGTTCGTCGTCGTAGTCATTTGCCAGTACGCCTGTGAACATGTCGTCGCGGATGATCCATTCGTTATCGTATATCCACTGGTGGATTTCCTTGGCATTGCCGCGATAGTGGTACCCCAGTCCATTGGCGGAGCAGTTCGTGTAGTTGAATACCCAGGCGTTTTTGCCTTTTGCCAGGGCTTGGTCGCGTCGATATTGCGCTCCGTACGTTCCGTCGGGGAGGAGGGTGCCTAATTCGGGAATGTCGGTAAAGTCAAAGTAATCGGCCACGATGCCGTCGAGTCCCCCTACGATGTAGGGCCGTTTCGAGCTTTTGAACGCCGTCTCATGTGGCGTATGCGAGTACGAATCCTGTACCCAGAATTCGCAGTTGCTCCAATTATCGGTGCCGCTTGGCTGCGCTGTGCTGTGAATCTGCGGGCTTACCAGATGGGAAGAGCTTCCTGGGGGATTGACGTAGGCGGGATACGTGTCGGACTGTCGCCATCCGCCTACGTCGAGAGCCCACGATGTTCCGTCACCCATGCTGAAATCCCGGTTGGAGACCTCGCTGAAGCGGCTGATAATGACGATCTTGCCCCGTGCCTCGCCCAGGGTTGGCACGTGGTCTCCCGACCAGATGATGCTGTTCTCTTGTTTGGCGATTGCGCCAAGATGGCTCAGCGCTTCCGTTTCGACATTCTTTTCGTTTTCGTCAGCCTTGATCTGCATGATGATAGTTTCGCTTGGGTTGGCCTGGAGAAACGCGGTCATCCACTGCAGGACCTCATCGAGCGTGAGGTCTTGGCCATTGTGGTTGAGCGCATCGGTGTCATCGCTGTGCACGAGTGTGAGCGTGCTATGTTCCCAGCCCAATCGCGTATCGAAATGTCGTACGCCCGCCATGAGCATCTCGTCGATGTAGTACTGCTGCGTGCGTCGACTTTCCTTGTCGTCTGTGTCGACTTTCGCGGTGGCAGAGTCGTGCGTGCCTGGAATGCTCAGGTCCGAAAGGGGCATTCCGTCGGGTATGCAGCTCATCCAGTTGAGGGACGTTATCGTTTCGCCGTCAAACGAGAAGTTAAGCGAGTCGTATTGCTTGATCGACTCCATGTGGTTGACGTCGTAATCAGATGTCGAAACGAGTTCTATTTCCCACTTGAGGGGCGTTTTTCGCTGGATGATTTTATTGTTGTTCGAACGGGGCTTGTCGAGGTCCTCAAGCGACCAGTACAGGCCGGAAAGCTTGTTCTGGATGTAATACGTGCCATCGCTTTGCTGGATAAGCCGCCAGCGCTTGTTCAGCGCATTGCTGTCGCCGCTCACCATATGGATGTTCTGGCCCTCGCGGTAATAGGTGCTGTTGTCGTTGTTGTTGCGTTCGACGTCGAGTACCTGGGCCTTCTTGCGCTGTACGTCTTGATTGCCGAAGTCGTTGAAGAATCGAATCTTGTAACTATCGTCGTCGGCTTTTTCCAAGCGGAAGTGGGTCGATTCGCCAAGATAGTAGAGGAGCAGGTCTTTCTGGTCGCCGTCGCCGTTGTCTTCGACGGATACGGGCTTGTATGATCCCGCGGGCCTGAAGCGTACCTTTACGCCATCGAGGTCGTCTCCGGGAACGATCTGCCCTGTAGTGTCGTCAGCAGCCTGAAGGGCGTTCGTTGTGCTTGCGTCTGCGACTTCTTCGTCTGCTACGGCGTTGGAGGGAACGATGGGAATCATGCTTGCTACCAGGACGAGCGAGAAGAAGAGACAGGCTATGGATTTCGAACGCTTCATAACATGCCCCCGCTTTCCTTGCTGGAATTAATTGGCACGGAATTACTACCAAATTATATTCCTCCGAGGATGCGAGTGGGGGCCAACCACGTCACGGGTGCGTAACAATATGCGTTCGGGCTGGGCATTCTCGCGGAGACAGGGGGCGAATTGCGTGGGGTGGCGGCGGGCTTGGTCATGTCCGCTTGGCGTTCTTGCGGGGGTTGAAGCGGGCAGCCTAGCTATGCGCCAGGTCGTAGAGCTTTTGGATGTTTGGGGGCAGCTTGTCGGGCATCATGGACTGCGGGGCATCCTCGCTGCCCTCGGCGATGGCTGTGTCGTAGTACCAGCACTTGAATTCGAGCATGGCAAGTGTCTTTTGCAGTCGTGCCATCTCTTCTTGCACCGCTTCGCGCCTGCACTCGAAGAGTTCCTTGCGCTGCGCGTACGTTTCGGGGCCTTCCGTACACCATTGCATGAAGCGCTTGATGTCCTTGATTTCGAGCCCCGATGCTTTTAGGCATTCGATGACGCGAAGTGCTTCTAGTTCTGTTTCGCCAAACTTTCGAATGCCGTTTTTGCGCTCCATAGCGGGGAAGAGGCCCTCTTTGTCGTAGTAGCGCAGCGTGGATATGGGGAGGTCGAACATTTCGGAAACCTGGCCGATGGTGTACATGATGTCTTCTCCAATTAACTTCTTGACCTAAAGTTAGGTTCATGTCTTAGGGTGCACATAGTAACATAGTCACGTATGGTTTCAACTGAAAAGGAGATCCGCCATGATGCAAGCAGAACAGCTCGAGCTCGTTCAGGATTGGGACAAGGTGTTTCCGCGTAATGAGCGCGTTGAGCATTGCAAGGTAACGTTCGTCAATCGCTACGGCATTACGTTGGCGGCCGACCTGTATAAGCCGAAGGGTGCCGAGGGGGCACTTGCCGCCCTTGCCGTAAGCGGCCCGTTTGGCGCCTGCAAGGAGCAGTCGAGCGGCCTGTATGCTCAGGAAATGGCGGCTCGTGGCTTCTTGGCGATCGCCTTCGACCCTTCATTTACGGGCGAAAGCGGCGGCGAGCCCCGGCGCATGGCATCGCCCGACATCAACACCGAGGACTTCTGCGCGGCCATCGACTACCTGAGCTGCCGTGACGACGTCGATGCCGAGCGCATTGGCATCATTGGCATTTGCGGTTGGGGTGGAATGGCCATCAACGCCGCGGCGCTCGACCCGCGCATCAAGGCGACTGCCGCAATGACGATGTACGATATGACGCGCGTCACCCGCGAGGGCTATTTCGGAAGTGCCGACAACAAGGAAGCGCGCGACCAGCAGCGTGCGGCTTGGGCGGCGCAGCGCACGGCCGAGTATGCGTCTGGCTCCTACGAGCGCGCTGGCGGCGTTGTCGATCCGCTGCCTGAAGATGCTCCGCAGTTCGTGAAGGATTACCACGCGTACTACAAGACTCCGCGTGGCTATCATGAGCGTTCGGGCAACTCGACTGATGGTTGGAACGTCATCGGCACCGTCTCGTTCATGAACCAGCCCATCCTTTCCATGGCAGGCGAGATCGATACGCCGGTTCTGCTCGTCCATGGCGAAAACGCCCACTCCCGCTACTTCAGTGAGGGTGCGTTCAAGCTGCTCAAGGGCGATAACAAAGAGCTCATGATCATTCCCGGCGCGAACCATGTCGACCTATATGACAATTTCGACGCCATCCCCTTCGATAAGCTTCAGTCGTTCTTCGAAGAGGGAATGTAGGGTGCGTAACGCGCGATAGATGCGAAGAGAGGAAGCTATGACTAAGAAGATCGTGCAGACGGCTGGGCGGGCCCAACTTGGCGAATTCGCCCCCGAATTCGCGCATTACAACGATGACGTGCTGTTTGGCGAGAATTGGAATAACCAGGACATCGACGCGAAGACCCGAAGCATCCTCACGGTTGTTGCGCTGATGTCACAGGGCATTACCGACTCGTCCCTTGTCTATCATTTGCAGAATGCGAAATCCCACGGCGTAACCCAGACCGAGATTGCCGCCGTTATCACGCATGTTGCGTTCTATGCGGGGTGGCCTAAGGCGTGGGCCGTGTTTAATCTGGCGAAGAGCGTGTGGAATGTGGGCGAGGGCGACCTGCCGTACGACGATGCTGCCATGAGGGCGCATGCGAAGGAAATGCCGTTCCCCATTGGCAAGCCGAACGATGCGTTTGCGCAGTACTTCGTGGGGCAGAGCTATCTTGCGCCGATATCTACCGAGCAGGTGCCTGTGTTCAATGTGACGTTCGAGCCGGGCTGCCGTAATAACTGGCACGTGCACCATGCGAATGAGGGTGGTGGCCAGATGCTCATCTGCGTCGCAGGGCGTGGCTACTACCAAGCTTGGGGCGAGGAGCCTGTGGAACTCACGCCCGGTTCCGTGGTGAACATCCCGGCTGGCGTGCAGCACTGGCATGGCGCGGCGCCTGATTCGTGGTTCTCGCACCTGGCCATCGAGGTGCCGGGCGAGGGTGGAAGCAACGAGTGGCTCGAACCCGTTTCGGACGAGGAATACGGGAAGCTGGCCCAATAGCCCATCAACAGATTATCGATCCCCAAAGCGGGTAGGGCGAACGGAAATCATTTCGGAGCGAGTGCATGGGGAATCCAATGCGTGTCCTCGAGGTAACCTCTTGGCAACGTGGTTGCTGCCGCTGGGCTCTATGGCGATTGACGGGAAAGAGTGCTTTGTATAATCATGCGAGAAGCGGATTACCGCGCATATCGACGAAAAGCGCGTGGCACGATGCAGGCTGGCGCGCAAAGGAGGGGAGCGTCATGTGCTTCAGGCCAAGTCCCGTAACGCGAGATGACAGCAATCAGAAAACTTGTCAGACATGCGGCATGCCCGTTGATTCTGATGCGACTACCTGCCCGTATTGCGGGGATCCCATTCCGCAGAATCCGCCTGATGACTACAGTGATATCGACCCATCGCATAGCACTCGAATTCTCTAGTCTACCGAGGTGGCGGGTTGTGTGTGGTGTGTACGGTGTCGGTCGATAAGCCTGTTAGGCGTCGATAGCCGTTCTAGCATTCCATCTGCGGCAGATCCTGCAAGGGGCGTTTTCGTGAAATAAAGGCGGTGCGTCGATAATCTCGACGCACCGCTTTTTGGTTCGAGCAGTTTATTCCGCTTCTGAATCGCTTTGTTCGTTCCTCACGCGTCGTGCGGAGTACGCTGTCATTGCCGCGCCTGCCACGGCTGCAGCCGATAGCAAGACATTTATGCCGGAAAATGGGTCCCCTGTATACGGGAGGGTGGAGGCGGGGACGGGTGTTTCCGAGTCGCCTGATTGCGGGGGCGTCGGAGTGGAGCCGGTTGTTCCTGGGTCGTCTTCCGTCGAGGGGTCCGGGGCGGGTGGCGCAGGGTCTGGGTCGTCTTCGTCTGCGGGCGTGCCCTTTTCGTTCGTGCCCAAAATGACGCTGGCCACATGGGATGTGTCGTTGCCATACGTGAGGGTGCCATACTCATCGCCAAGCTCGAGATAGCCGGCGCTAGCCGAATCGGTGAGCTCGTCTTCCTCGCTTTGCGTAGAGAGGCCCGTGGATGCAGTGGTCTTGCCGCCCGTGGCGATCGCCCTTTCGTCTACGCCGGTCGTATCGCCGTAGACTTCGTCGTAGTAATACACCGTGACTTCGTAGCCCTCTTGCGGTATCGAACGCACGTCGGCCGAACCGTAGTCGACCAGCAGGTAGTCGCGATAGCCGTCGTCGGCGTTGGAGTCGCCTGCGTTTGTGGCCAGCCACATATGCGAGCCGTCGATCCTTGCCACCGGATACGTTTCCTTTACGAGCTTGTCGGGAGCGCTGAGCTCATCGTAGCCCACGAGCTCAAGGCCTGCCTCGCCATGGGAATAGCGCGCGCAAACATACGTGCCGACTTGCGGAATGTCAGTTAGTCCGTCGCGGATGTCCAGTATGAAGTCGCTGATGCCGTTCAGGTCGAGGACAAGGCTCTTCTTGTCCTCGGATACCGATTTCACCGTACCCGTGACAAGGTACACGCCCTCTTCCATGTCGGAGTAATCGATATCGGCTACGACGTATTGATAGTCGGGGTCGCCTTCGAATTCCGTTTGGAGGGTATACGTTATGGTCAGGTTTTCAAGACCCTTCTTTAGCTTGTCGATGCCGGGGGTGTCCTTGGGGACGGTCATGATGCTCGTTTCGAGCGAGTCCATGTCACGCACGGCTATCAAATAGGAGCCATCATCGAAGCCAAGGCTGTCCTCGATGGCCATGTTCGACGTTGCGAAGAAATCGTCGTCTTGGTCATCATCTGCCTGAATCGAGAGGGGGCCGCCGTCCGATTGCGCTGCCATCTTGCCCGTTCCCTTTAGACCGGATGCAAAGAACTTGCTCGTCTCTTCGAGTTTCTGCATGACGGAGTCGTTATTCGGGCGCAAGCTTCCTCGCAGGTCGATGTTGAACTCCTGGAGCATGCCCCTTACTCGATTCAGCGCGTCCACCATGTCATGGCATCCGTTGGGGCCTACCTTTGCAAGTAGGTAATCTTGCTTGCTTACGCTTAGGCTGCCGAAGCCCTCGTTGATCGTGTCCACGAGGCCGATGAGCCTATTTTCTCCCTCGCTGTCGGCCCAGATGGAATCGCTTTCATTGCCGGACGTGACGTACTTCGACTTGCTTGTGTTGTACTTTCCCGAATAGAAGGCATGGGCGCCGCGTTGCCAGGCGTCGTAGCTGTTTGCGGCGTCGATCATTTCTTGGAAGTTGTCCGCTAGTTCCGCTTTGCCGTATGCTAGTTCCATCGATTGTATGGCGGCGGTTATGTACGTGGGGGTGTGCAGGCTGCGCCTGCCGGCGTCGCACACGTAGGATTGCCCGTTCGCGTCGAAATATGTGGGCATGACTTGGGTATCGACCCAATTGCGCACGCCGTCGTCCCAGGTGGTCCCTTGGTAGAGGTACTCGAGCAACTTGGTGATGCAGGCGATGGTTTCGTTCATGCCGAGCGTATTGAAATACGTGTGAGCGTCGTCGAGGCAGCTCATGCCATCGTCGAGCACGTTCGCAAGCGTTTCGGTGCCCTTGTAATCGCCTGTGCCTCGCGTGAGCGCCTCTCGCCAGTTGGTGGAGTTTTCCCTGTCCGAGATGGCATAGCGATCGAAGGGGATGTGATATCCCAGCATGGGCGGCTTGCTTCCGTTCTGCAGCTTGTAGTTGCAGAACGCGAGGATCGAATACTGGGGAATGGTGCCACCGGCATGGTACGTACGGCAGGTGTGGGCGGGGCACCAGAAATCTTCCATGGTGTGGCACATCATGCCGAGCGCGCGCAGCCGCAGCCTACGATGCGGTAGCTTTATCGAAGCTTCCGACGAGCCTACCTGTAGCGACACGCTCATGCCATGCTCATCTTCGTCGAGCTGGCCATAGGTATCGATGAAGCCCTTGAAGATTTTTTCGGCCTGGGCTTTCGTGACGTCGCTTGTTGCCCGCACCTCGCCTGTGCGTGCGTATTCGTAGGCGACGCCAAGCCATTGCAATGCGAACGTCTTGATTTCGGAGTGCTTCAGGTACTGCGAATGGTTTGCCGTTGATGACAGCATGCCATGTATGAAGTTGTTGCGGTCGTTCATCGTGAACTGCACGAGCGCGTCGAGTCCCATGTTGCTAGCTGACTGGTTTCGCTCGTTTGTTTCCCAGATATGCTGGCCAACATCCCAGGCTCCTTCGTACTGATTGCTGCCCGAGAAGACGGGAATGTAGTCGGGGTAGAAGCACGAGTAGCCGAAGTCTACGAGCGTGTTTGCGGCTGCGTCGTTCCAGTATGAGCCAATGCGCAGGTAGGCAAGGTTTTCGCGGAAGAGCCGCATGGCGAGGTCGTCGGCGTCTTGGAACGCCTTGCCTTCGCCGATGTCCACGATGTCTCCCGCGATTTTCGCGTATCGCGCATCCTCTTCGATTGCTCCGGCCCAGGGGTTCAGAAGCGAGTTCGGCGTGGTGTCCTTCGCGTGGTTTCGCAGTACGCGCGCATAGGATATCTGAACGAGGTCTTCGTGCACGCAATCGCCCATTCCGATGTTCTTCAGGATGGACGAGGTCGCGTTCGTCCAGGAGCTCCATGCAAACGCGTGCTCGGTTGGATGCGTGAGCGCCGCGAAGCCCAGGATGGCTCCAGCGCTGAGGAGGCTACGACGCGATATGCTTCGCCTGAGAATTCCTTCTTCCGGCTGGCGCGACGTTGCGTCGTTTTCGGGATTCCTTGCAGTTCCGAACATTGTTCCTCACCCCGAATCGGTGCCCCGTACAAGCGGGGGCCTAGCTAGAGGTTCTTTGTCTGGGAATCGTTATGTTTCACGTATCAATTATAAGGGGATGAGCCGAAACTGGGAATTCGGGAATTCTTTCGGTCTCTCCGCCTTCGAGTGTTGGCGTACGGCTAGAGATTGTCGGCCCCGTCGAGGAACTCAAGCATCAGGATTATCGCGGCAAGCGTGTGCGCTTGCGTATTACGGACAATGGTGGAGTCAGCATGGATACCAAGCTTGACCTGGGTGTCCACGACAGGCTTTCGCTTGAGCGGCAGGAGCTTTGGTTCGATACCGCGTTGCAGGATGAGGGTATTTCGCTGATGGCCAATAGCAAGGAACAAATTTGCGCCGGGAAGCGCGTTTCACGAGGGCGTGTGACCTTGCCGGCGGGCCGATAGCGTCGTCGGTTTCATGCTGTTTGCCCGAGCTTGCGTTTACGGCGAGTCGTCGTTTATGCTCTCTGTAGTCTCATTATGGTGTACTTGCTAAAGTGACACGTTGACCATGAGGGGGATGGTTCGAATGGGAATGACTGCAATACCATCGGGGCGTAAGATGGCGATGTATGCGAAGCTGCTAGCCGGCGTTCTTGCGGTTTCATTGAGCATTGCGCTAGTCGGTTGCTCTCAGGGCCAAGGCGGATCAGATAGCGGCGGTTTGGCATCCTCTTCTTCCGTCGAGAGCATCGAGGTTCCGGCTCCCGATGCCGAAATCGCCGATGTCACGACTGTCGCGTATTTGGGGCCCGAGGGAACCTACACCGAAGAGGCGGCTAAGCTCTTCTTCGGCGTCAACGATGATTTGAAGCCGCAGGCCACCGTTTCCGATGCGCTTGCGCTCGTGGCCGATGGCACGGTTTCCTATGCTGTCGTGCCGCAGGAGAATACGCTGGGCGGCCCGGTGACCGACTACATCGATGCCCTTCTCGCATCGCAGAACCTCAGCGTGGTGGGTGAGGTCGTCTTGCCGATTCGCCAGACGCTCATGGGCCTTCCGGGAACAGATCTTACCCAGGTCAAGCGCGTGCTTTCCCATAAGCAGGGTTTGGCTCAGAGTTCGGCCTGGCTCGACGAGAACCTGCCTAATGCCGAACGTGTCGAGACGGCCAGCACCGCTGCTGCCGCTCAGCAGGTGGCTGACGGAGGCGACACCTCGACGGTGGCCATCGCGGCGCCTGGTGCGGCCGACCTGTACGGACTCGAAGTGCTGCGGGAAAACGTTTCGAAATCCGACGCGAACAAGACGCGCTTCTACGTCGTGTCGCGTCATGCGAACGAGCTTGCGGGTTATGATCGCGCTCTGTTCGTGGCGAGCATGTCGGCTGAGGAGCTGCCCGGCGTGCTGGATGCGGCATGTGCCAATGGGGCGAAGCTCGTTTGCGTGCACGACCGCCCCGGAAAGACTGCGCTTGGAGATTACCGTTACGTGGTCGAGCTCGAGCGCGAAGGTGGCTTCACGGACGAGGAGGTCTCGCGTCTCGAGGACATCGCGCAACTCCAGCTTCTCGGTCGGTTTACCAGCGTCGAGACAACGAGTGCTGGCAATTCGGCCAGTTCGAGCGAATAGAAAACGACGGAGGCGGAGAGAGAGGGGTGTCTCATGTCTGACGTTCCAGGGCGCGTCATGGTCACGCGCCGTACGTTCGTGAAGGGCGTCGGCCTGTTGGGCGCCTCCGCAGCGCTCGCCTCCTGCTCGTGGGGGCCGAACGGAGGCGGCTCGGCTGCGAGCTCGCGGCAAGCTTCCGGTCCGCTTCTCGCGATTATCCATACCAATGACACTCACGGCCACGACGCCGCCGTTGAAGCGACCGACGAGGCTGCGGGTAATTTCTCGATGGCGGCCGTCGCGGCGCTGAAGGCTGAGTGGGAGGGCAAGGGCTATGAAGTGCTGCTCGTCGATGCGGGGGATGCCACGCAAGGTATGCCGCTTGTCGACACGGCGTTAGGCGCGCCCGCGATAGCGTTCATGAACGCATGCGGTTATCAGCTCATGACGGTGGGAAATCACGAGTTCGATTGGGGCTCTGACGTACTTGCTGCCAACGAGAAGGCCGCCGAGTTCCCGTTCCTGTCGGCGAATGTGCTCGACAGGCAGACGGGGGAGCTGCGTTTCACCGCCAATAAGGTGTTCGAGCTCGCCGACGGCACCAAGGTGGGCTTCTTCGGGCTCACGACGCCTTCGACTATGACCACCGCGGGGCCAAAAGTGGTTTCCGGCTTCGATTTCCTGAATGGCGATGATCTCATTGCGTGTGCGAAGGGCCAGGTGAAGGAGCTTCGTGACCAAGGCTGCGACATCGTGGTGTGCTTGGGCCATCTTGGGAACAACGAGGCGGGTGTTATCACGAGCAGGGATTTGCTGCGGCAAGTGGATGGCATCGACCTGCTCATCGACGGTCATGATCACAAAGAAGTCCAGGAAGACGTGTCGGGTGCGTTTCTCGTGGAAACGGGGTGCTACCTGCGCAACATCGGCGTGGTGGTCATCGATGGGGGAGTCCCCTCGCCGGAGCTCGTCGCGGCGGGTTCCTATGCTGGGATTGACAATGCGGTGCAGTCGATCATCGATAGCGAGAACGCGCGTACAGAGTCCGAGTTGAACGTGGTGTTGGGCTTGACGCCTTTCCGTCTGAACGGCGAGCGCGAACCTGGTGTGCGCTCGCAGGAGACGAACCTCGGCGATTTCTGCGCCGAGGCTCTTCGCTGGACGGCTTCGGCGGAATTGGGGATCGAAGTCGACGCCGGCCTCCTGAACGGCGGCGGGATACGCGTCTCCGTGGAGCCGGGAGACATCACGCTGGGGACCATCAAGGCGGTCTTTCCCTTTTCCAACGACCTCGCGGTCGTTAACGTTACGGGGGCTCAGCTCCTCGAGGCCCTTGAGGCTGCGTGCCAGGCCGTGGGTACGGACAAGAGGATTGGGGCGTTCCCGCAAGTTTCGGGAATCACGTTTATCGTTGATGCATCGGTTCCCTATGCCGAAGGGCCAGCCTATCCGAACTCGACCTATCCCTCGCCGGCCGCTCCGGGCGCACGCGTGACAATAACCGATGTCGCAGGTCGTGGCTTCGACGAGGGTGCATCCTACTCGATTGCTACCTTAGCTTTTATCTGTGGCGGCGGGGACACCTATCATGCGATCAAGGACGCTGCCGATGCGCGGCAACCGGTGACGTTTGGCTTCGATTACGAGGCACTCGTGAGCTACCTCGTTCAGGGGTGCAACCATGAGGTGCCCGCCGAATATGCCAATCCGCAAGGGCAAGGTCGCATAACGATAATCGGCGCGTAATTCTTGTTCTTCCTGGATATGATTTCGCGAACGAGATCGGTCGATGCCTCCCGAGGACGAAAAGTCGCTCTCGGGAGGCAGTTCTTTTATGGGGTCAATCATCGTGGCGTGCATTACCGGTGTCGTAACGCTGATTGGGGTGATCCTTTCCAACTCTAAGAGCAGAGCCGTCATGGAGGTCAAGCTCGGGGTCCACCATGATCGCAGGCATTGTGGTCGAGGCGCTCGAACACGCCTGGCGGCGCGGCTACGTCGCTGGCAACGCGATCTTCCATTCCGACCGCGGGTCGCAGTACGCCGGCAGGATCCTGGCCCGCCGGGACGACGAGCGCGGCGCGAGGCTCTCGGTCGGGCGCACCGGCAGCTGTCATGACATTTTCTGGCACCGCTGCCGAGCAAGCGGCCGATCGCATAAAAGCATAAAAGGGACTGTCCCCATTTATGCAGAATCCGACCAGGAGAGACTCTCTTCTGGTCGGATTTTTGGAGGGGGCTGAAGTTGGACGGTTGGCTATGCGGTAATCGCGTCGGCAGCCACGAAACCGCTGGTGGCGGCGAAGCCCTGCGCGGTGCCGCCGACGATGTGCATCGGGTAGTTCGTGTAGTACATGGACCCGTTGTCCGAACCGACGGCGTACAGGCCGGGAATGGGCTCGCCGGTCTCGCCGCTGAGCACCTGCATCTTGTCGTTGGTCAGCGGACCTCCCTCGGTGCCGTACGCGGACGGGACGGTCTTCGCCGCATAGTACGGAGCATCGAGAACGGGGATGACGAACTCGCCGGTCAAACCGAAACGGGGGTCGGGCTCGCCGTCGGCGATGGCGTTGTAGTGCTCGACCGACGCCTTCAGCGCATCGGCGGGAACGCCCATCTTCTCTGCAAGTTCGTCCAAAGTCTGGGCGGACACGATGGAATCATACGACTCGATTTCCTGCATCAGGTCGCCTTCGGTCTTACCGGTAACGTAGTCGACCTGGCCCATCTCGGCAATAGCGTTCACGTAGGGCGCGTCAGCCACAGCCCACGCCGTCTTTTGGTTGCGCACGGCAAGGTTGCGGACGGCCGTCCGGTCGTTTACGGTTGCGGCCTCGTTGAAGAAGCGCTCACCCTTTTCGTTCACCGAAAGCGTTGCGTCCCAGCAGAATACCATGTTCACGATGTCGTTGAACCCGGTTGCCCCTTCTACGGCGCCGAAGGTGTACATCATGGCGGACTGCCCGTGCATCCTGCCGCCAGCGGAAAGGCACATTTTCACGCCCGTGCCCATGCGGCCGCCCATGCCCGCGATGACGATCTCGCCCTCGTCGGCGCCAACGTACTGCTTCATCATGTCGGGGTTGTCGGCAAAACCGCCCGTTGCCAGCACCACGGCCTTGGCGTTCACCTGGATGGTGCCATTGCCGCCCTCGGCCAAAAGCCCGGTCACGGCGCCGTCCTGTATCACGAGCTCGGACGCAGTGACGCCAGTACGCAGCTCAAGGTTCGGCATGGTGTCGCCGTAGTCCCACAGCGGCTGAAGCATGCCCTTGCCCATGTGCAGGAAGTTCCCCTCGTCGTCGAGGCACACGCTGCCCCAGTAGGTGTCCTCGCTCATGGGGCTGTACTGTAGCTTCGCGCCATGGTCGATGGCCCAGTCGGTAGCGGGGCCGTTGTTCGCCAGATACATGGACAGCACGTCGGGCGACGCTCCCCACGACTGAAACTCCATGTAGTCGTGATACAGCTGGTCGAGCTTCAGGTCCAGCCCCTGCTCGCGCATGGCGTAGCCGCCGATGGTGGCAATGCCCTCCGTAATGGCCGATGTGCCCCCTCGAACCGGGTTCTGCTCCAGCCACAGCACGTTGGCTCCGTTCTCGGCGGCGCGCACGGCTGCATAGGTTCCCGCGGTGCCGGAGCCCACGACCACCACGTCGACGTCTACGGTCTCGACGATGTTGGCGGCGGATGCGTCCCGTGCCGCACCGTCGGATGCGTCTGAGGGCTTCTGGCGGTGGGCGGGCGCCGAGCACCCTGCAAGCGCGGCGAAGGCCCCTGCGCCGGCCACGCCGGCTGCTGCCAGGAAGTTTCTGCGGTTCATGTCCATAATGTGTCCCTTCTTCGATAGAACAAAAAGAATGCCCGGTTCGCCGAACTGAGCCGGGCACAGGTTTCGGTATGCCTTACTGCTGGGCGACGTGCTTGCCGGCCAGGTAGCCGTAGGTGAGCGCCGCGCCGTGGCTTGCGCCGGACAGGCTGAAGGGGTAGTCGTCCACGAAGCGGCCGCCCTGCGTGTTGCCCACAGCGTACAGGCCGGCAATGGGACGCAGGTCGTCGTCGAGCACCTGGGCGTTGTCGTTCGTGACCAGGCCGCCCATGGTCACCAGAAGGCGCATGCAGCTGACGTCCAGAACGGAGGTGTGCTTCAGCATGTCGTAGGTGATGGCCTTGAACGGAGGCGTGGCAATGGCGTGCATTTTCTCGGCCGCCTTGCCGAAGTCGTCGTCGTGACCCTTCGCGCACAGCTCGTTGTAGCGCTCCACGCTGGCCACGAACTCCTGCGCATCCTCGCCGGTAAATCCCAGCTGAGCGGCCAGGTCTTCCAGCGTGTCCGCTTCGGCCGAGAACATTTCGCCGTTGTTGCGGAAGGAGCTCAGCATCGTTTCCACTGGGTAGTAATCTCCAGCCGTGGCGTCCATAATCTGGAACACCTTGCTGCCCGGCTGGTTTACCATCACCTTGGCGATGTTGGTCATGCTCAGATCCTCGTTGCAGAAGCGCTGGCCGTGCTCGTTCAGCTCGAGGAAGAACTCGACGCCGAACTGGAGGATGTGTGCCATGACGGCATGGGGCGCCACGTCCACGTGACCGCCCGCGGCAATGCCCAAGCGCTGGCCGTCGCCCATGCTGGCGTGGTTGCCGTTCATGTCTATGGCTTCGTGCGAGAACAGGTACTTGTCCTTGTTGGCGTACACCCAGGGCGCGTACTGCTTCAGCATGTCGTCGTTGAAGCTGTAGTCGCCGGTTGCCAGCACCACGCCCTTGGCGGCCACGTAGCGCGTGTACGACCCGTCGGCCAGATTCTGGCACACGGCGCCGGTCACGCGGCCGTCGGCAACGTCCAGCTGCACCACGGGCGAATTGAAGAAGGTCTGCGCGTTGCCTGTGTCCAGGGCCTTCTGGATATTCGCCTCGAGGATGGGACGATGCGTCTCGTTGCCGCCGCCCACGCAGCAGCAGCCGGAGAAGGTGCGCTCGTGGTCGATGCCGAAGCGGTACGGCGCGGCCATGGTGTCAGCGCACAGATAAATCTGCTCAGGGTCTTCGGGGTATTCGTCTTCCGGGCCCACCATCACCAGGCCGTCGTAGGCGCCCACGTACCACTCGAAGGCCTCGCCGCAGTTGGCCAGCCACTTGTTGATGACGCGATAGTCGCCGCGGTGCGCCATCTGGATCATGAGCTCGTTGGCGATCTCGGTGGGATCGATGTCCTCCACGCCCAGCTGGCGGGCGGTATCGCAGTTGAACGCAGCGAACATGCTGGAGCGGCAGTTGGGTATGCTGGTCTTTTCCACGCCGACCACCTTCGCGCCGGACTCGGCAGCCGCACGTAGCGCCGCCACGCCCGAAACGCCCAGGCCGCACACCACCACGTCGCAGTCCACCGTGTCGGCAATCAGGCTCTCGTCAATGGTATCAGGCCCTTCGACGGCGGCCTCCTTGCTTTCCACTTCGGTTCTCTGCTTCGGGCTGCAGCCAGCCAGCGCTGAGCCTGCCGCCAGGACGCCCGCAGCGGCCCCAAGACTCAGAAAGCCCCTGCGCGTCATCTTGTTCGTAGTCATGGTTTCCTCCTTCATGTGCTGCGCCCCGCATTGCCGAGGGCGTTTGACAGAGAAGGATTCTAGGGGCGTTAAGACCGCCGAAAAAAGACGCGAAACGTACGCTATTGCAGAAAAATGCCGTACATACGAATCGGGTGTAGGCGTTTTATCTGGGGTTTTGCAATAAGGTTGTGAAAGCCCCGCCGAAGCCCAAACCTAATCTGAGGCCTAGGCGTCCGCTGCGTCCTCGACCAGCGAGATAAGCTCCTGACGCGAGTGCACCCCGCATTTGACGTAGACTTTCTGCAAATGGGACTTTACCGTGTTCTCGCTGAGCACCAGCTTCTCGGCAATGAACGGAACGCTTCGGCCGGTTGCGGCAAGCTCGAACACGTCTTGCTCCCTGGGCGTGAGCCCTGCGGTCTGCGCGACTGATCGAATCTTCTCCTTGAAGAAGCGCAAAGGGCCGGCATCGTCGCTTGCTGAGACGGGCTGCTTGGGGCTGACCAGCTGGTCGACGCCGCGGTCGCCCATAAGCCATATGGTCGGCAACGCGAACACCAGGGCAAGGCCTGCGATGAAGGTGCGGTCGGCAACGTTCAGCCCCAAAAGCGCGAAGGCCGCAAGGACGATGGCCCCGGACGAAAGCATGACGCCCATGACGCCGAACACTCGCAGGGGCGCAAACACCCGGGACTTGGCAACCAGCACCGCCACGTAAAAGGCCAAGCTGCTCATGAGCGTATATGCGACGCTCGACAGCAGGTAGGCCTGGTATACAAGCCGATCGGACAGAAGCAGCAGGACCAGCGAGGCCACGATGAGGCTTGAAATGAGCTTCACAGCGGAAGACACGTTGGTGTCGCTGGTGAACAGCAACAGGTACGCCAGAAGCGCAAACGCAACGATGGAGGTGATTTCCGGGTACATGGGGCTTGCGACGTCCTGCATTGCCGTGATGTTTTGCGTGATGGCGGTCGAAAGGCCCGCCAAGAAGAGCCCGCAGAGCGTTCCCCAAAGAATTTTGGGGTCCACGCCAAGCTCGGCGCTTTGCGGCTCCGTTTCGGACGAGCCCAGCGTTTCGTCCAGATATTTGATGCAGAACAGCGCGGCGAGCAGCGTTATAACGCACACGAACGGCCATGCGTCGATCGCGTTCAGGGCCAGGGAACCCACCGTGGAGATTGCGAGCCCCGCGACGATGACCAGCGCAAGCTCGATCGAGGAAACCTCGAGCAGCAGCTCCAGCAGGAAAAAGAGCAGAAACGCGTTACCAATGGAATAGGCGCAGAAGCTTGCCAGGGAAAGTGCGGGCGCGGTCCAAAGCGTCAGAAGCCCCAGCGCTGCCACGAAGGCGAACAGATAGAAGGTGGCTTTGTGCGCACGAAGCGAAAGCGGCCGCCCGCCGAACAGCGCGAACGCAATGGAGGCAACGGCCAGCATGGCGACGAACAATATCGAAGGATACAGGCCTGGAAGATACGGCGCGCCGCCCATGAACGAGATCATGGCCAGGCTGGAAAGGTCGAGAAGGGACAATGCGCACGCGGCAACGCCGATTCGACCCAAGGATTCCTTCGATAGTGAGAGAGATTTCATAATGCTTCCGACTGCCGCTCCAACGTTGTGCAAAGTTTGTTCCGTTGCAAGTCTAGCTGAAGTCGAACGCGTCCGCACAACAAAAAGGCGGGACAGAGGGAAACGTTCCCTTAGCCCCACGGGAACGATGATTGCCCTTTGGGGAATCGAGCAGAGCTTTGCTTGATCGGGATTCCCGCGGGCCCTTTGACAAGAATAGAGTTCCGGTGTGTCGGGCCTGGCGGCTTTGGGCCTCCCGTGTGTCGGTCTTGGCAAGAAAGCGGGCTTCGTGTGTTTGAGCTGTGTCAAGATTTCGGACACAAAAACGCCGCTCCCTTTCCATGCTGCCATCTTCCCCTCGCATCCGTGCCGGTCTACGGCGCTTTCCGACCGACTTCAAACGGCTTACGACCGATGACGTCGCCGCCATTCTGCGTGAGAGCATGTAGGAACCATAGCCTAGAACGGACTATACGGACTTATGTGTAGCCCCTCGGCGACATGCTTGCTGCCGAGGGGCTATCGTGTTGAACTGGGTAAATGTGTATTTACAAGCCACCAGATGCTATTCCCACTCGACAGACGCTTCCCAACCCCTCCGTCCAGCACTGGGCGCATCAGGTGAAGAGAAGCGACTGGTATATCGCCTCGTCCGTATCGCCGAATACGTTGAAGATCACGGTGATGCCCGCGTCCTCGTGTGTGTCGAGCCACTCGTGCACGGTGCGCACGGCAATCTCGGCGGCCTCCTCCTGCGGGAAGCCGAAGATGCCCGTGCTGATGCAGCAGAAGGCGATGGACGTTAGGCCGCTCCTGGCTGCGAGGTCGAGGCAGCTGCGGTAGCACTGAGCGAGCTGCAGGTGGTGCCGTGCGGTCGGCCTCCCCTGCGCGATGGGCCCGACCGTGTGGATGACGTGCCTCGCAGGCAGGTTGTAGGCGGGCGTGATCTTTGCCAGGCCCGTGGGTTCCTCGTGGCCCTGCGCCTCCATGAGCTCGGCACACGCGCGCCGCAGCTGCACGCCGGCGAACGTGTGGATGGCGTTGTCGATGCAGTGGTGCCCCGGCACCCAGCAGCCGAGCATCTGGCTGTTCGCGGCGTTGGTGATGGCGTCGGCCGCAAGCGTGGTGATGTCGCCGCGCCAGAGGCGCAGGCGCGGGTCGACCGCCACGGTCGGAATGTCCTCGACGTGCGTGATGCCGGCATCTGCGATCATGCCCCGCAGCAGCTCGTCCTGCATCGCGAGCCAGCCGGAGTCGGCAGGGATTGGCGGGCGCGTGTTCACGAGGGCGCGGAAGGCCGAGAAGAGCTCGTCCGTGGTGGCGTCCTCGCCCAGGCCCGCCTCCATGCCACGCTCGTCGCAGAGCGCGGGGACGAGCGCGAGCAGCAGCTCGCGCTTGCGGTTCTCAGTCATTGCGCACCTCCAGGAGCTCGTCCAGCACCGCGTCGATGTCGCCGTCGACGAGGATGGAGCGGTCGGCGATTTCGCGCGCTGTCATCACCTGGCCAAAGTTCACGCAGGCGTAGGTGGCGCGCGGGTTGCTGTACGTGCGGCGCCAGAAGGGGTACTTGATGATGGCGGGCGTGTTGCCGCCCACGCCGAGCTCGAGAAAGAGCACGCGCAGGCCCTCGTGCCGCTCGAGGAAGCGCCGGTAGCGAAGCGCGGCCGCGTGCCAACCCTCGTCCTCCACGAAGGTGTCGTCTACCCGCAGGTTCATGGACATGGGCCCGCCGCACACGGGGCAGCGCGGCACGAGTTCGCCTGGCACGTGCATGTCGCGCTGCCGCTCGACCATCTGCCTCACGGTCTCGTGGTTGTCGTAGGTCTTGTTGTGGCAGGGCTTGGAGCACTGCCACAGGCCGTAGTCGCCCTGCGTGTAGAAGAGTTGCCCCTTGGGGAATCCTGCCCGCTGGAACTGGTGGTCGACGTTGGTGGTGATGACGAAGAAGTCCTTGCCGTCGAGCAGGCGCAGGAGCTTCGCGTAGGTGTCCTTGGGCGGATCCACGTAGCGGTTGTGCCAGATGTGGCGGCTCCAGTAGGCCCACCGCTCCTCCTCCGTGGGGAACGGGTAAAAACCCGCCGAGTACATGTCGGTGAAGCCGTACTTGGCGATGAAGTCGGCGAAGTGCCGCTCGAAGCGCTCGCCCGCATACGTGAGGCCGGCTGCGGTGGAGAGGCCCGCGCCTGCGCCCACGACGACGGCGTCGGCGTCGCGGATGGCATCGCGCAGCTTTATGGTTTCCTGGTTCATGTGCTGCCTCCTCATGCGAATCGGGACGGCCGGGCCACCCCATAACTTTACTGCTTTAGCCCTCGGCCTAGAACTTGCCGTTCTCATTCAGCTACGTGTCGCGCTTTCCTGCATGGGCACGCTCCTCATGGTGCGCTTCCTTTCTGCCCCGGCGCGCCCCACGCTTTGCTTCCACGTCTCATAGTCTGCTACAGTTGGTATTGGATGGTAAGTAGGCACAATAATGTGGTGTAGGTACTTGCTGGTAACCATTGGTACCTACCTGCGGTTAGGCCAATTGGGAGGTTATGGAGATGGCCGCACCGAGGCTCGAAGAGCTGCCGGCCTGCCCGGTGGAGACGACACTCACGATCATACGCAGCTGGGGGATACTCCCTTTTCCACGTTTTTACGAGGGTGTGACAATTTGGGGCAGCCTGTTACCAGTTGGGGCAATGACTGCGTATGATCGTACATAGCTGAATTTAGCTAACGGTTATAGAGGAGTTTTATATCGCAAAAGTCAAAAACCTCGGAGACGAGAACTCGTCTCGAACCGCGAAGTGTACATGACTTCTGCGAAGTGTTTGGAAAGAAAACGACTTGAATGACGACAGCTCGATATGGGGGCTGCGGTGAAGATGGCCAAGGGTGTGACTGATAAGAGTCATTCGACGCCTAGGATGGAGGCGGCTTCGTCATGAAGAGGGTATCGAGAGAGTCGAAGAGTCTTTTGCTGGCATTGGTGCTGGCCATGGGGTTCTTGTTTGCGACGAGCGGGACAGCATACGCGGTCGAGAATGTCAGCTACGTCGAGAAGAGCTGGGACGGCACGAAGGTCGTGTCGGAAACGAAGACCGTCGAGTGTGCGCCCATTACAAAAGACACGGAGAACATACAAGGCTGGTACTACGTGAGCGGTGCCATCGAGAGCACGAATAGAATCACAGTTGCGGAGGGGGCGGAGGCCAACATCATCCTCACGGACGGTTCCAAGCTCACGCTGGAAAAGGGCATCAATGTTTATTGGTCATCGAGGCTCAACATCTACGCCCAGCAGGGAGAAACAGGCGAGCTAGTCTGCTATGCCGACACCAGCAAAGAGAACGCGCCAATCGGCTCCGACAATAACTCGGGTCCGAACGGCCCTATCACGATTCATGGCGGCAAAATAACTGCTAATAACGATAACAATGAAGCTCACGCAGCGGGCATCGGTGCCGGTAAAACGGGTGCCGGCGGCACCATCACCATCTACGGCGGCACGATCGAGGCACGTGGCGGCAACGGCTCCGCCGGCATCGGTGGCGGCGATGCCTACGGCCCAGGCCGGGACGGCGGCACAATCACCATCTACGGAGGCGATGTCAAGGCGTACGGCGGTGGTGGGGCCGCCGGCATCGGCGGTAGCAGGGGCGGAAACGGCGGTACCATCACCATCTGGGGCGGCAAGGTCTATGCAAAAGGCGGCCCTCAGTCATCTTATAGCTTTCCCAGTGATAGCGGCGCGGGTATTGGTTCGGGCGACGACGACGCTGGCAGCACGGCAACCACTGGCGGCACGATTAGCATCTACGGCGGCGAGGTCGAGGCCTACGGCGGCCCGGACGGCGCAGGCATTGGCGGTGGCGATGGCTGCATCGGGGGTTACATCACCATTGCCGGTGGTACGGTGAAAGCCTCGAGCAATGGCTACGCATCGGGTATCGGTGCAGGTGACGACACCGACGGCAGGGTCAATGCCAGCATTATCAATATCACTGGCGGCACTATAGAAGCTACGGGTGGCCAGTATGGGGCCGGCATTGGTGGCGGCGAAGGCGGCGGTGGCGGCAATATCAACATTTCCGGTGGCGCCGTAACTGCAAGCGCTGGATCCGATGCAGCTGGTATCGGCGGCGGGAAGGGCGGCAACGGCGACAACGTCACCATCTCCGGCGGCACTGTTGTAGCCACCGGCAACGCAGGCGGCGCGGGCATCGGCGGCGGCGACCGTGGCGCCGGCACCACCATCACCATCAGTGGCGGCACCGTAGAATCCATAGGTGGCGCCAATGGATCTGGCATCGGCAACGGTAAAGACGGAATCGGCCTTGCGACCACCATCACGCTGAAGTACGCCGAAGACGAATACGACATAAGTGTCAAAGCGACTTCTTACCGCTGCAACAACGAAAATACGTCAGTCACACTGACGATGGAAAGCCCCTTCACGGACAAGAGTACAAGGGAAGCCTTTGCGGCCACGAGTTATACTGCAGCTAATCTTGACACGCTTAGTAACAAGACTTTGGTTCGTTCGAGCACTTTTGGGGTTACCGTGTCTGAGGCTCAAGGCGGCAGCGTTGTCGTCGGCAAGTCTCGTGCGGTGCCGGGTAACACAGTAACTCTCACCGTAGCGCCGGACGCAGGCGGCTGGGTGCTAAAGCCCGGCACACTGAAGGCTAAAGCTGGAGAAACCGAACTCGCGCTCACTCAGGATACAAACGATTCTTCCAAATACACCTTCACCATGCCCGCAGCAGATGTGACCGTAACGGCAGAATTCGTGAGGAAGGTTGCCGTGGAAGGCGTCTCGCTCAACAAGGAGGAAACCAATCTTGTCATAGGTAACACAGAAACACTGGTGGCCACGGTTTCGCCCGAAGGCTCTGACGCCATCGTGGTGGACAAGACCGTTACCTGGAAAAGCAGCAACGAGAGCGTCGCCACGGTGGATAGTACCGGCAAGGTGTCCGCCGTTGCTGTGGGCGAGGCGACCATCACCGTCACCGCGACCAACGGAACGGACGATACAGCAGATGACAAGACTGCGACCTGCTCGGTAAAGGTAACCCAGGCGCAGGTGGCTGCACCTGCGATCGATTCCAAACCCTACACAGGCGAAAAACAAGTCGCCGACGTGCCCGCGAGCGACCTGTACACCGTGACAGAAAACAAGGGCGGTACGGAGCCCGGGACCTACCCCGTTGTGCTCACGCTGAAGGACCCCGCCAACTACGCGTGGGAAGGCGTCGAGGGCCCGACCGTGACGCTGGACTTCGTGATCAGCGAGTGCGAGCACGACTGGAACGATCCTATCTACACATGGAACGAAGGCAATACCAAGGTCACGGCGAAGCGCGTCTGCAAGAAGGATACAAGCCACGTAGAAACAGAGACCGTGGGCGTCACCTCCGAGGTGACCAAGCAGCCCGCCGGAGACGAACTCGGCGTGAGGACGTATACGTCGGGCTCCTTCGCCAATCCGGCCTTCACCGTGCAGACCAAGACGGAAGCGATTTCGGCAGAGGGGCACGCACATAGCTGGACGGAGCCGACTTATGAATGGGCGGCCGACAACATGGAAGTAAAGGCCTCGCGCGCCTTGACGGATGATCCGAGCTTCGTAGAGGTCGAGACGGTCACCCCCATCGTTACGGACGTGAATCCAAAATGCACCGAGGCGGGCACGAGAACCTACACGGCAAGCTTCAAAAACGTCGCCTTCGCGACGCAGACGAGGACAAGCGGGATTCCCGCGACGGGCCATACGGCCGCCGCGCCCGTGCGCGAAAACGAGGTAGCGGCCACGTGCGAGAAGGCCGGAAGCTATGACGAGGTCGTCTACTGCTCGGCTTGCGGCGCCGAGCTTTCTCGCGAGGCCAAGACCATCGACCCGCTCGGCCACGACTGGGGCGATCCGGCCTACGAGTGGGCGGCCGACAAAGGCAGCGTGACAGCGACGCTTGCTTGCAAGAGGGACGCAAGCCATGTCGAGACGGAAACCGCCAAGACCACGTCGGTGGTAACCAAGGAGCCGACGGAAGCCGAAGAGGGCGTAAGGGCCTATACGGCGACCTTCACGAACCCTGCCTTCGAGACCCAAGTCAAGACCGAGTCGATCCCCAAGCTGAAGCCAGATGAGGGCGTTTCCTACAGGAGCGCCGAAGGCGACGGCCTGCAGTGGGCGAGGGGCAGCTCGGCGACGGCGGACTTCACCTTCAAGCGCTCGGTGGACGACAACGTGACCTTCTCCCACTTCACCGGCATCCAAGTGGACGGGAAGGACGTCGACGCGGTCAACTACACGGCAGAGCCCGGCAGCGTCATCGTGAAGCTGAAGCCGGCCTACCTCGAGACGCTGGCAGTGGGCGAGCATACCCTGACCGCGATGTTCGATGATGCCGGCAGTGTGGATGCACGCTTCGAGGTGCTTGCGGAGCCCGCGGCGAAGGGCGCTGCCTCGAAGGCCAACTCCGCGTCAGCCAACTCCGCATCAGCCAACTCCGCGTCAGCCAAGACCGGCGACGCCATGCCGGTCGCGCTGCTTGCGTCGCTCGCCGTCCTGAGTGTCGCCGCGCTGATTGTGGCCGGGGTTGCGAACCGCGCCCGCCGTTCGGCGCATGTCGGCAAGCATGCCCGCCTCTAACCTGCAGGAGATGCTTCTCGCCGCGTAAAACGTGGAAAGGGGAGTATCCCCTGATGAAAAACTGCAGGTAAAACCCCTTTTTAAATCACAAAAAGCCCCGAAGCGCTTCGGGGCTTGAATACTCCCTACGATTTCGACGCGTTTTGTCCAAACGGTGCTACTCGGTGACACGTACTTTCGCATAGACATGGCGAGCATGCCGGGGTACGTCACTGTCGCCTAGAGCTCGTGGTAGTAGGGGCAGATGTCGGCGTAGGTGCCGTCGGGCATGCGGAAACCGCCCGGGATGGTTCCCAGCTGCGTGAAGCCGAGCTTTTCGTAGAGGTGACGGGCTCCGGCGTTGGTGGCGACCACGGCGTTGAACTGCAGCACGCGGAAGCCGTGCTCCCTGCCCTGGGCCATCGAGTCCTCGACAAGGGTGCGGCCCACGCCCTTGCCCCTCGCATCCGACGATACCGCGTAGCTGGCGTTGGCGATGTGGCCGCAGCGGCCGACGTTGTTGGGGTGCAGGATGTAGAGCCCGAGCACGCGCCCGCCCTCCACGGCGACGCCGCAGTGGGTCTGCGAGGCGAAGAACTCCGCGCCGCTCGCCTCGTCGAGCTCGTCCTCCTGCGGGAAGGCGATGCCGTCGCGGACGACCTCGTTCCACACCTCGACCATCGCCGCAACGTCCGCCATCTCGTATGCTCGCACCTCGACCATCGTTTGCCTCCTTATTGCCTCGGATTCTTTTCGCTGCCGCTCATACCGATCTTCGAGTTCTACGACGATGTGCGTAGGGCACACGAGGGCAGGTAACGCGGAAGGCCGGTTCAGCGGACCTGGGCTACGCCGAGCCGCTCGCGAGCCTCGCGCATCTGCTCCGCCTCCGCCTGGCTGAACTCGAACTCGGCCTCACTCCAGTCCCACATGGCCTGCAGGAGCGGCCTGAAGCTCTCGCCCCGGCGCGTCAGCCGGTACTCGACGCGCGGGGGCACCTCCTGGTAGTCCACACGCTCCAGGAAGTCGTCTGCCACGAGCTCCTTGAGCTGGCGCGACAGCGTTGACTCCGACACGCCCCGCAGGCACCTGCGCAGCTCGCCGAAGTGTCGCACATCCTCGAGCGCAACGTAGAACAGGATTTCTATCTTCCACTTCCCGCCGACCACGCGCTGAAGAGACGAGATGGCTGGGCACCAGCTGACATTTCGACGTTCACCCATGACGCGCTCCTTGATGTAGGTTGCAGTACTCCAAATATTGTTAGTACTTCTCGATGAACTGCACCCCCGAATTTGGACTCAGAAATGAGGGTCTGGATTCTAGCTAGCTGAGCTCGGTCATCTTCGCTTCGTTGATCATCTTTCCAATCTCCTCTCAGTACCTAGCATCGTGAATGGTGGCGCTGGGGTGGTACGAATGCGCAAAAGTCAGTGAAAACTCAGTAACGGATGTGCTTCGGTCGGGCGGTTGCCAATCAGTGCTGCAATAGATATAATCTGTAACACAAGGAGGCAGCTATGGACACCATCACGACAAGCATACGCACCGACGCCCAGTTGAAGCGGGAGGCAGACAGGCTCTTCGCCGACCTAGGGATGAACTTCTCCACCGCCGTCAACACCTTCCTGCGCCAGGCCGTGCGGGAACAGGGACTCCCGTTCCGCCCCACGCGCGATGTTCCCAACGCGGAGACGCTGGCCGCCATGCGCGAGGCCGACCGCATCGCGGCCGATCCAGACGTCAAGGGCTACTCGAGCGTCGACGAGCTGTTCGCAGACCTGGACGCATGACCATGAGGGAGATTCGCCAGACGGCGCGCTTCAAGAAGGACTACAAGGTGGCCGTAAAGCGGGGGCTTCCCAAAGGCGAGCTGCGCGCCGTCATCGAGGCGCTCGCCAACGACGAGCCCTTGCCGGAGCGGTGCCGGCCCCACATGCTCTCCGGCAACTGGTCGGGCCACTGGGAATGCCACATCCGCGCCGACTGGCTGCTCATCTACAAGCTCACAGATAACGTGATGGTACTCACGCTCGTGCGCACGGGATCGCACAGCGACCTGTTCGACGAGTAACGCGGGGCCGTCATAAGGCGCGCATTCAACAATTCCATCGCTCGGGCCCCTCTGCTTGCCGCCGCCGTCCTTACCGCGTTCATCGCCGTCTTTTCCCTCGTGGGGTGGCAGGCCGCCCGCGTCCACCGTGGCGAACGCAACGTCGCGGATCGCCCGCAGGAAGCGCAAGCGCCATGCAGCGTCGACCTCTTCGGGATCGGGAACCGCCGCCAGGTCAAGTCCTTCGCCCTCTTTGAATGCCGAGGCGTCGTTTCCAGTGCGGTAGGCCATGTTCTCTCCGTTTCCCTCCATGCAACGTTGGGGGCAGTGCGCAACCACCCCCAACGAACGATTTAGATTCGAGTTGATTCGCTACTTGCGCACGGTGCTGATGCGCTGTTGGATGTGATCTCCGGACTCGATTTCGTCGACCATTGCGATGGCATAATCGGCATAGCTGATGATCGATTCGCCGGCCGCGTTGAGCGTCAGCTCCTCACCGCCGAGAGTGTAGGAGCCAGTGCGCTCGCCGTCGGCCTGGAAGTCGCCCGCGGGGGAGATGTAGGTCCACTTCACGTCGTCGCGTTCGCGCAGCTCGCTGAGCGCCTTACCCATGGCGGCGGCCAGCGGCTTGAACGCGTCGGGGAAATCCGGCGTTTCGGAGACAGTCATGGTGTGCTCGGGGTCTACATAGAGCGAGCCCGCGCCGCCCACGACGAGCAGTCGAACGTTGGTGCCCGCCACGCAGTCGCACAGGTGCGCGAGAGTGGTGGAATGCTGGTCGAGGGTCTCGGGCGTCCATGCGCCGAAGGCATCCACGACCGCGTCGAATCCAACCAGGTCGGAGGCTTTGATGTCCATGATGTCCATCACGACGGATTTCTCGGCCGCGGTCCTGTTCTCGCCGCGTACGAAGGCCGTTACGTCCATGCCGCGCGACATGGCTTCCTTCACGATGAGCTGGCCTGCCTTGCCGTTGGCTGCGACTACTGCGATCTTCTTCATAGTGGCGTCCCTTCGTATCCGGCGGCTTCATGCCGCCCATTGCTTGCTGACAGTGAATACTGTATGCTCTGCGGTATCTAGATGAAAGTAGGCACTATAAAGTGCTTCAGGCACCAAATAGTAACTTTTGCTGTTACCTGCTGTAATGGATCTTGAGGAGATGCGAAGATGACGGAACCGAGACTCGAGGACCTGCCGGCATGTCCGGTCGAGACGACGCTTTCCCTCATAGGGAACAAATGGCAGGTGCTCATCCTGCGCGACCTCGTGCTGAACGGTACGATGCGCTTCAAGGAGCTGCAACGCTCTATCGGGAAGATCTCGCAGAAGGTGCTCACGAGCAATCTGCGAACGATGGAGGACACCGGGCTCGTGCACCGCGAGGTCTTTCCCGAGGTGCCGCCCCGCGTGGAGTACTCGCTGACGGAGACGGGCAAGACGCTCAAGCCCGTGCTCGATGCGCTGTGGGCCTGGGGCGAAAGCTACAAGGAGTCGCTGCGAGTGGGGGAACTCTAAGGGGAGGGGTGCGTCAGGGTCGCGTGCCATCCTCGCGATCGGTGCATCGCGGCGTACGAGCCCGGCATTTGCCATGTGCCCAAGGGTTCGGCGTAGCAGCTATTATGTGCAAGCAATAGGCGCGCGCCTGAACGGGCAGAGCGGGCTTTGCCCTTGGTGAATTAAGGCTTGAAGCTTACTTTTTGCGGGGCTTCCCCTGCCTGGTGAAATCGTTGCACTCTTCGTGAGCCCACTTTCCCTTGCCCCCGGCAACCTGCTCGAGGTCTTCGTCGCTCAGGACCATTCCCTCGTCCTTGGCGAGCGCCAGCATTTCTTCCGGCGTCTTGCATGCCTTGGCACGTTCCTTCAGGTCTTCGCTCAGCTCATCGAATTCCATGGCGATATCCTTTCGTTTGGGGCGCGGCTTGTTTCAACCGCGGCTTCCAACAGCATGTATTATAAGGCCTTCTTTGACCTTGCGTCGCGCGGCATGATGCAAGGTCAAAGAAGGAAAAGCCCCTCGTCAACATGTTTACTGGCGAGGAGCTATCGTGCTGAAATGGGATAATGCGCGCTTTTGGTCGTAAATTACTATTCCCACTCAACTGAATCACTGTACTGGCATTTATTATTTCTTTCACAACACAGCAGGTAGATGGCTTGTATTTTGCAAGAGCAGCACGGCGGAGCCAGTCCATGGACAAATCTTGGGCAAACCGTGCTCGGTCATCGGGGTCCCAAGCTCAACTCGATGGGGTTCCTATCCGACTAAATGCAAACAGCCATGAACGTCGGGCCATGCAGTCAGAGGTAAGTTCGAAGCGCATCTATGATGGTTTACAGTTATGGTTTCTGACACTTTGCAAATCTGGTATTGTACATCTTGCATATATGGTTTATCGGGCTTGGCAATTACGGAAGGTAGAGCATGATAGAACGAACACTCTCGTCTTTCGTGAAGGACAACGCAGGATGGTTCCCCATTGTGTCCGTGACCGGCCCGCGCCAAAGTGGAAAATCGACGCTCGTGCAGCACGTCTTTCCTGATTATGAATATGTCAACCTCGAGGACGAGGCGACCCGCAATCTTGCCCAAGCCGATCCCACCGGATTCATCCGCGAGCGACCGGCGCGCCTCGTCATAGACGAAGCACAGCGCGTGCCCGAGCTCTTCAGCGCCATCCAGGTTGCCTCCGATGCCTCCGGGGAGCCGGGACAGTACGTGCTTTCCGGATCCCAGAACTTCCTGCTGCTCAAGCAGATAGGTCAGACCCTTGCCGGGCGCGTAGGCATCTGCAAGCTTCTGCCGCTCTCATATCGCGAGTGTAAAGAGCACGGGGAAGAGCTTGTGCCCGACTCCTTCATGCTGAAGGGGGGTTATCCGCGCTTGCACGTCGCGAATATTCCTCCATCGGTCTTCTTCGAGAACTACCTGCAGACCTACGTCGAGCGCGATGTGGCAGGATATATCGACGCGCGCAGCACGACTTCGTTCCACACCCTGCTCGGCCTCTGCGCTCAGGGGTGTGGGCAGCTCCTCAACGTGTCACGGCTATCGGGGGACCTGGGCGTCGCGCGGGCGACCGTCGACTCGTGGCTTTCTATCCTCGAGTCGAGCTACGTCCTGTTCAGGCTCCCTCCCTACCACGCCAACCTCCGCAAGCGGCTCACCAAGACCCCGAAGATCTACTTCTACGACACGGGGCTGCTCTGCCATCTCCTGGGGATAAGGACTCCCGAGCAGCTGCGCGACAGCCCGGCCCGAGGAGCCGTGTTCGAGAACCTCGTCGTGGCGGAGACACTCAAGCGGCACCTGCATGTCGGTCGAAACCCCGAGCTGTATTTCTACCGCGACGACAGCAAGATCGAGGTGGACCTCGTCGACGTCACCGATCGCGTCGCGCCGGAGCTCGTCGAGATCAAGTCGACGACCACGTACAAGCCCGAGCTCGCACGGCACTTGAGCGGCGTCGGCGACTCCCTCGGCATCCCCGAGGAGGGCCGTAGCGTGGTCATGCGCTCGGATAAAAGCCATGTAGTGAACGGCGTCAGGCACTGGTCGGCGCATGAATGGCTGATGCGCTAGGCGAACGATAGGCTAACGCAAGATGGCGGGAGGGAAACGATGGATGGCAAAGGCATGATTGCGTATCTCGTCCGACTATCAGTCGAACGCGCGCTTGGCCTGCTCCTTTACTTGCTCGGCTCAGGTTGGGTTTTGGGGCAAGGGGCACGCTCTGGTTTGCCGTCTACTTCGCCGCTATAGGCACGGTCATCTGGCTCTACCGCACGGCGCCCGACACGATGGCAGCAAGGCTTTCCATCGCCGACGCCAAGGACGTGACTCCCGTGTGGGACAAGGCCTTACTCGCGGTGTTCTGGCTGCTTGCCTACTTCGTAGTGTACTGGGTCGCAGGCAGGATGTGCGGCCCGTCGCCGGCCATAGACGTCGTTTCTGTTCTCGGCGCGGTCATATATCTGCTCTCATCCATGCTCACTGCCTGGGCCCTTTCCGAGAACCTCTATGCCGAGGCCGTCTCCCGGGTGCAGAAGGAGCGCGGACAGCGCGTGTGCAGCAGCGGTCCCTACGCCTACGTTCGGCACCCTATGTACTCCGCCATCATCATGTGGTGCGTCTCTGTGGTCATGGTATTCCCGAGCGTGTGGGTGGCGCTGGTTTTGGGCGCGGTCGCGCTCGTGATCGTAGCGCGCACGGCTCTAGAGGACGCGATGCTCACAGACGGGCTTCAAGGCTACTCGGAGTATAAGGTCAGCGTGCGATGGCGGCTTGTTCCCTTCATTTGGTAGCGCAGGCATCTTGCGTCCTCTGTGGTTTGCGCCCGTGGACAAATCGTCCCGAAAGAGGTGTTGTTTACCAATGCGAAGTGGTGCGCCGATTTCTCGGACACACCACTTTTGTCCTGCGGATTTGTTGTGTTTCGGGGTGGAGTGTGGAATAGTGCTTTGTGCGAAATTTTATTCCCACTCGATCGTCGCGGGCGGCTTGCTCGTGATGTCGTAGGCCACGCGGTTCACGCCGGGTACCTCGGCTACGATGCGGCCGGAAATGCGTGCCAGCACGTCGTAGGGGAGCTTCGCCCAGTCGGCCGTCATGGCGTCGCTGCTTTCCACGGCGCGTAGGATGATGGGGCGCGCGTAGGTGCGCTCGTCGCCCATAACGCCCACCGAGCGGATGTCGGGCAGCACGGCGAAGTACTGCCAGCAGCTATGCTCGCTGTTGCGCT
This sequence comes from Denitrobacterium detoxificans, assembly GCF_015062615.1. Classification (GTDB taxonomy): domain Bacteria; phylum Actinomycetota; class Coriobacteriia; order Coriobacteriales; family Eggerthellaceae; genus Denitrobacterium; species Denitrobacterium detoxificans_A. Next base: position 368,587 of record NZ_SUUH01000001.1, on the reverse strand, counting down.
CGCCGGTCTCCTCGAACAGACGCGCGTTGTAAGCGTCCAGCTCCTCGCGCACGATGGCGTCGGCGTTCTTCAGGATCTCCAGCTTTTCGGGACTGACCGAACCAATGATGCGGATGGCCAGGCCAGGGCCGGGGAAGGGCTGGCGATGCACGATATAGTCGGGCAGGCCCAGGGCCGTGCCCAGCGCGCGCACCTCGTCCTTGAAGAAGTGGTCGAGCGGCTCGATGAGGTCGAAGTGAACCCCTTCGGGGAAGGGGATGAGGTTGTGGTGGCTCTTGATGGTGGAAGCCTTGCCGCCCGTCTTGCGGGCGCCGCTCTCGATGATATCGGGGTAGATGGTGCCCTGGGCCAGGTGCTTCACGCCACCCGTATGCTGGGCCACGGCGAAGAACTCTTCCCAGAACTGCGTGCCGATGATGCGGCGCTTCTGTTCGGGCTCGGTTACGCCGTCGAGCAGCTTGGCGTAGCGTTCTTCTGCATGCACGTGCACGAAGTCGACGTCGAACTGCTTGGTGAAGACTTCCTCCACCTGTTCGGGCTCGTTCTTGCGCAGCAGGCCGTGATTCACGAATACGCAGGTGAGCTGCTTGCCAATGGCGCGAGCACACAGGGCGGCCACGACGCTGGAGTCTACGCCGCCGGAAAGGGCCAGAATCACGCGGTCGTTGCCGACCTTGGCGCGGATGTCTTCCACCATAGAGTCGATAAGACCTTCCATGGTCCAGTTGGCTTCCAGGCCGCAGATGTCGAACAGGAAGTTGCTGAGCATCTGGTTGCCGTTGGGCGTGTGGCGCACCTCGGGGTGGAACTGCGTGGCGTACAGGTTGCGCTCGGCGCATTCCATGCTGGCCACGGGGCAGGTGTCGGTGACGGAGGTGATGGTGAAGCCCTCGGGCACCTGGCTTACGGCATCGCGATGGCTCATCCAAACCGTCTGCTCTTCGGGCGTGTTGGCCAGAAGGCGGCTTTCGCCCTTGCGCGTGAGCGGCGCTGCGCCGTATTCGCCCTTTTCGGTGTGGCCCACGGTGCCGCCCAGGGTGGTGGCCATGATCTGCTGGCCATAGCAGAAGCCCAGTACGGGTACGCCCAGCTCGAATACGCCAGGGTCTACCTTCGGGGCGTCTTCGGCGTATACGCTTGCAGGACCACCCGAGAGGATGATCGCGGAAGGCTTGGCGGCTGCGATCTCGCTTGCGGGAGCATCGCAGGGCAGAATTTCCGAGTAGACGTGCAAATCGCGCACGCGACGTGCAATGAGCTGGCCGTACTGAGCGCCAAAGTCCAGTACGATGACTTTCTGCTGGGTGGTTTCCGCCACTGTTACCGCCTTTCGCGTAATGTGTAAACGCCGCTATCATAGCGCCTGCGCCTGAACGTGGCGTGCGCGTTGGCTCGTTCTCATAAAAACGCTAGGGAGCACGATGCGCCTTCGCCCGTATAATCGGGGCATGGTAGATAAGTGGGAACAGATTCAAAACATCCTTAGCGCAGAAGCAGCGGGTGCGGAACGCCCTCCCCGATTGCGTTCCCAGCGCACGCTCTTTGGCATACCCAGCGAAATCGAGCAGATTATGGCCAATGCTTCCCAGGAGGGTACGCGCGCTGCGCGTGACAAGAAGCAAGGCCAAGCTCGCAGTTCGTCTGACAATCGCTCTTAGTTCCACCTTCTCTTCTAGGTTGCGGACGCGATTGCCCTATGTCCCGAAAAAGGGCATCGCCCCTCTGCAGGGAGCGATGCCCTTTGCATAGCCTGTCGTGGGAGGGTTGCGGCAGGCGAGATGCGTATGGTGGTAGCGCCGGGCGCCGATATGCTGCCTAGCTTTCTTGCGTCTCGTAGAGCTTGGCGATAATCGCTTCCTTAACGTGCGTGGGCGTTGCGTTGTCCGTGGCTACCGCGCGGATTGCGGGCATCTGGAAATCCTTTGCGTAGAAGCTGATTTCCAGGCTGCGGCCCTGGCATCCCACGTAGCACTGCCCACAGCTCTGGCAGTTTTCGGGGTAGGCGATGATGCTCTTCTTCTGCGTGCTGTCGAATCGGAATACGTCCATCGGGCATACGGTTACACAATGCTGGCACCCAATGCACTTATTTAGGTCATAGCGCGAAACGGCCATGTTGAACCTCCTTCAATTGCTTCTCTATTTGCCCCAGCTGCTGCCGGACTGCTCTTCGGGCAGGCCCAGCGTCTTTGCCTCAGTGGGGAAGCGCACGCTGTAGCGCGTTGCGTAGTCTTCGCTCGTGTCGCCCTTCCATTCGTCCTTCACGGGAACGCGCTCGATGATGGGCTCGCCGTCTTCGCCCCTCGTGAGCGTGATGTAGCACAGGAAGTTTTTGTCGTCGCGGAAGGGGTAGTCGGTGCGGAAGTGCAGGCCGCGGCTTTCCTTGCGTTCAAGGTTCGCGCGCAGCTTCAGTTCTGCAGAGAGGACCTTGTGCTTCATTTCGATGGCCATGCGCAGCTGATGCGGGTTGCTTGCCGAGAGCTTCGGGATGACCTTGTCGCGCATGTTGATGACCTGCGTGAGCGTTGCCTGGAGTGTCGCCTCGTCCTGGGCGACCAGAACCCAATAGGGGGACATGATTGCCTGAAGCTGATCGCGTGCGCCATCGGGCGAGAAGCCCGTTTCCACGCTCAGGGGAGCCAGGATTTCTTCGCTTAGCTCCGCCAGGCGGTCGCTCGAAATGGAGCCGGCGGAAGCCGTTTGGGCGTAGGCTGCTGCTGCCTTGCCTGCAATGTCGCCCTGGATGCTGGCGTAGTTGCTGGTGAAGCCAACGCCTACGGGGTAGGCTGCGCCCGTGGGAGCGCTTGCGTTCGCGCCGTCGCCGGCAACCCACAGTCCTGGAATGCCCGTGTAGCCTTCCAAATCGTCCAGGCCGCAGAATACGCCGTTGCTCATGTGGGCGCTCATGCCCAGTGCTGCGCCATATACATCTGCCTTGGGCTTGGGCGACATCATCTTGCCGATGCGGATGTCGTCGGGATTGCCCGTCACCGTGCCGCCGCGACGCGTGATGTCGGCCGTTGCCTGATGCTCGATGTTCGTGCCGTCGTTGGCGCTGGCGCCATTGATGGTGCCCGTCACGCGGCCCATGACCATTGTCTTTTCCTTGCTCGTGGCATAGCTAGCGGCCGTGTCGGCCGTGATGTCGCCACCGCAAAGCCAGATGTTTTCCAGGTAGTCCCAGTTGTTGTTGATGAAGCTGCAACCAGGGGCGAAGCTTGTGGTTGCGTGGAAGTCGTCGTATTCCTTGCCTGCGATGGGGAGGCCAAGGTTGTAGGCGATGTACTCGCCGTCGAAGGTATTGCCGCCCACGGGGTATCCGGTGGGCTTGTAGCTGCCGCCGCCCATGGCCATGACAATGGCTTTCGCGTTGAACGAGATGATAGTTGCCGAAGGAACGTGCAGGCCCACGGCGCCTACGATGCGATCTCCGTCCTTTTCAACGTTGGTAATCATGGTGTAATCGACAACGGTGATGCCGTTTTCCTGCAGCAGGGGCACGACGCGGGCGTGGCGATCGTGCTCCGCGTTCATGTCGTAGTATGCCTGGTAGTCCAGGGTGTCCCAGATGCTCGTGTCGGCTGCTCGGTCGTAGCGGTCCATGATGCCCCAGGCGACCAGGCGCTCGTAGGCCTCCTTGCTGTGGTCGATCCACTGCTGGTACCAGTCCAGGTTCACGACATACTCTCCGCCACGCTGGATTGCGGTGCGGAAGGCCTCGGCGTCATCGCCCATATCGGGGTCGAACCAGCGATGGCTTGAAGGCCAGGGGGATAGTCCCGAGTAGCCCGGACGGCCCTTGTCGACGAGGACAACGTTGCAGCCGGCGTTCTTTGCGGCCATGGCGGCGTTCATGCCGGCGAAGCCACCGCCGATAACGAGTACGTCGCAATCGTATGCGGTCGTGCTGGGGGCGGAAACTTCGGGTACGGGCAGCTCTTCCGTTACTACTTCCGCTGTCGTCGTCGCGCTTTCCGACTTCGATTTCGGCGACGAACATCCGCCGAGTGCAGCTGCTGCGGCTGCCGACATTCCTACGAGGCCAGCATCGCGCAGGAACGCGCGGCGTGATAGGCCGTGGGATGCGTTATTCATGTTCCCTCCTTGGTATGCGGTCTTGCGACCTTGTCTGCTACATGCCCGATGGGGCGCTTCCAAGGTAGGGGTGGGGATGGGTTCGGTCTTCAGACGAAACGGGCATTTTCCGGAACGCCTCTCATACGAAACGTATAAATGCCTGGTAGATGGGTTGTTCTATTTCGTGGAATGTAAAGGCTCGCAAGCAGAGGCTACGAGCGCAGGGAGTCCACGTAGGCGATGAAATCCTGCTTGCGATGGATGTCGAGCTTCCGGTAGATATGGCTCTGGTGCGTCTTCACCGTGCTCTCGCTCACGAAGAGCTCTTCGGAAATGCGCTTGGCGGAAAGGCCGCGGTAGGTGAGTACGGCAACGTCTTTCTCGCGCTGGGTGAGGCCCTTACCTTCGCAGGCCTTCATCACCAGGTTGCGCTGCCAGTCCTCGTTGGTCATGGCGGCTTCCCTGTTGGTTCGTTCGGTGTTGCGAAGCAGAAGCAGCACGATGATCGTGGCGGCAAGGAATGCGGAGATGCACGCAATGGGGATGATGAGGTTCGTGCCCGTTGCGTAGGTGAGCGCGCCCGTAATGGATAGGACGTCAATCGAGACGAACTGCGGAAGCGCGATGACGGTGATGCCGTATAGCGCGAGCGAACGCGTGATGTGCGATGGGGTGGGCGAACCGCTCGTTACGATAATGATGGCGGCGAGAAGTGCGAACAGGTGCTCTCCGCTTACCATGAGGCGTTTGCCCATGAGCGCGCCCATGCCATCTCCGCACGTGGCTACCAGCAGCAGCGTTCCCATGAAGAACAGGGCCAGGATGGCAAAGACGGTGAATAGCGCGCTGGGGGAATTGCTACGCTTGAGCAGGTATGCGCATATGCCTGCGCTGGCCAGCAATCCTCCTGCGGCGGTGATCGCGTATTGCATTCCGCTAAGCGAACCAGCGGAAAGCGTACCCTGCTCCATGGCGGTGAAGAGCCGAACGCATATAGCCGCGAAAAAGACGAATACCAGGCAGAAGGCAAGCATCTTCCGCAGCTCTATGTATCGTTCTCGCGAGAAGGTGCTGGTGGGGGCTTCGAGTTCCGAACCCGAATTGGATGCCGCGGCTGTGCGCTTGCCGGTCGTGCTTGGTTTTCCGTATGCGCTGATAATGGCTGCTGCGCTTACTGTCGGGCATAGCATCGTTGCGGCCATGCAGATTTCGGGGGCCAGGAGCGTTATGCAGAGCCATATGAGGCTGAAGAGGCAGTAGGAGAGTGCTATGGCGCAAGCGGCGATATGCGACGAAAGCTTGGATGCTTGGCTAAGCAAGAGAAGCGTGAAGGTTGCTACTGCGTAGGCGCATAGGATGATTGCCGCCCCCTCCACTACGCTGGGGCTGGCGCCTACGGTTGACGCGGCGATCGTAGGTAGGTCTGCCAGGATGATGCCTTGTCCAGCAGTGCCTGCGACGCCAGCCGATAGGGCGAGGGCCCAAACGACCCGGTTGCTTGCTTGCATGCGGTCGCGCGTGGCTATTGCCAGAAGAAAGAACGCCATAAGCGCAAATGCGTAGAGTGCGTGCCTGAGCGGTATGTCGGAGAATGACGACGAAGAGAAGTGCGGCGAAAGCGAAAATGGGAAGTAGGGGCTTACGTGGAGGTACGCCCATAGGCTGGCCATTCCAACGATGAGACGTGCGTCTTGCTTTGCTATGTTTGCGAGGGTCGTTTTCATCGAGTGAATTCTAGCAAGTTTAACTTGCTATGGCATGAGGCTACTTTGCCTTTATATCAAAGCATTTTCCGCGGGAAAACATGATAACACTCTATCGCGCTGGAGTGTTTCTTGCTACGATGTGCGCAATTGCCGTACGAAAGGATGCATCATGGCTGAACAAGAGGAAAACTTCGAGCATATTCAGGAGCATCGTGCACAGATTGACGCTATCGACAAGCAGCTCGTTGCGCTTCTGAACGAGCGTGCCACGCATCAGCTCGCTATTCGCGCGCTGAAGCCGGGCGCTCACATGGGCCTGTTCGACCCTAAGCGCGAGGAGGAGATCTTCGCCCGCGTGCAGGAGTATAACCAGGGTCCCCTGTATCCCGATAACCTCCGTGAGATTTACGCTACCATCCTCAAGGTCTCGAAGGAGATGCCGTCCGCATGAGCGAATCGAAGCTGAAAGGCGTGCAGGGTCTTCCCGATTACGGCACCCGCACCGATGAAATTACCATTTTCGCTGGCCCCTGTGCGGTGGAGTCGTACGAGCAGTTTGCCACCGTTGCCGAGGTAATCGCCGAGGAGGGGCTGCATTGGATACGTGGCGGTGCCTTCAAGCCGCGCACCAATCCCCATTCGTTCCAGGGCCTGGGCGAAGCCGGCCTGCAGATTATGCAGGAAGCGGGTCAGAAATATGGCCTGAAGACGCTTACCGAGGTGATGGATTCCGCCCATTGCCCCATGGTGCACAGCTACGTCGACGGCCTGCAGATTGGCGCGCGCAACTGCCAGAACTTCAGCTTGCTACGCACGGTGGGCCAGGTTACGGCCGATACCGACAAGTTGGTGCTGTTCAAGCGCGGCTTGGCTAATAGCGTTTCCGAATGGCTTTCCGCCACGGAATACATCACCATGAACGGTAACGAGAACGTGATGCTCTGCGAGCGTGGCCTGCGTACGTTCGAGACTTCCACGCGCTTCACGCTGGACATCTCGGCCGTGCCCGTTATTCACAAGCAGAGCCTGTATCCCATTTGCGTGGACGTAAGCCATCCGGCTGGCGTGCGCGACTTGGTTCCGCCGTTGGCTCGCGCGGCTATTGCCGCCGGTTGCGACGCAATTATGGTGGAAGTGCATCCCGATCCGCAGAATGCCAAGTCCGACAATGCGCAACAGCTTACGCCTGCTCAGTTCAAGGACCTGCTGGCCGATCTTAGGGAGATTGCGGCGGTGTTTGGAAAGAAGCTCGTCTAGAACGCTAGAGCTTGCATATCGAAAGGAAAAAGCCGGGGCGTCTGGGCCGCCCCGGCTTTTTCATGCGCGCATGTAGGTTAGGGGGTGTGCGCGCGAACGCACGAAGCGTATTCAGGTTGACGAAGCGCGTCACGGGGTGACTGATGGTAAGCAGGCGGCATCGGGGCAGCGAAGATAGGGGGTTGTGGTCACGCTGCGCGTCCGGATGGAGAGCCGACTGGCAAAGAAAGCCGCCAAAGGTAGGGCATGCAGTCAATGCGTTCGTGCCCGCGCTCGTCTCCCTATGGCTTACCGCAAGCCCTCCCAGATGTTTGCCTCCGTGCTTCCACGAATGCGGCCTAGCGGCTCGCCATGCGCAGAGTATTCCCCAGTGTAGGGAATTCGTCTACCACCCAAAATGCGGGTATTTTCATATATCCCAAAACGTTTATCCCCATGTATTGGGGGAATGTGCGTTTTGTGAACCCTAGATGGTGCTATTGGGCGTTTTCTTGAAGCGCCGCCCATACGCTTCGCTTTGCTTTTAGGAACTCCTCGGTTAGCTCGAACGGCCCGTCGGGGTTTCCGTTTCGTTCCACGTGTATTTCGGCATGGATGGTTGAGGGCTGTCCCAGTCGGGGGTTTCCCGCAAGCACGTAGACACGCTGGGCCAGGCTCACCGCTTCGTCTACGTCATGCGTGATGACGAGCGCTGAAAGCCCAAGCTTCTGGGTGACTTTGGTGAACCAGAAGCGCATGTCGGCGCGCGTGATGGCGTCAAGCGCGCTAAAGGGCTCGTCGAGCAGAAGGCATCGTGCTCCCGTGACGTAGGTGCGCAAGAGGGCGACGCGTTGCCGCATGCCTCCCGAAAGTTGGTGGGGCCACAACTCTTCGGTGCCTTCCAGCCCGAACGTGGGGAAGAGGCGCGCGGCCGTTTCGCGCGCCTCTTGCTTCGCCTGCCCCTTCAGCAACAGCGGTAGTGCGGCGTTGTCGATAATGCGCAGGTGGGGAAGGAGCAGGTCCTTCTGGAGCATGTACCCAATGCTTCCCGGTTTCCCCGTGACGTCTTCGCCGAATGAGAGCACGCTGCCTTGCGTGGGCGTTACAAGACCGGCGAGGGTGTTAAGGATGGTCGTCTTCCCGCACCCCGATTTGCCTATGAGGCAGCAGATCTCGCCCGCGTTTACGTGCAGGTTCGCCTGCGCTACGACGGTTGTGTCGTCGTAGCGTATTTCCAGGTTTCTTCCCTCGATTGCGGGAAGTGCGGTCTGCTTTGCCGGTGTCGGGATTGCCTGCGCCATTGTTCGTCCTTGTGCTGGGGCTAGGCCAGATAGTCGTTCGTGAAGCCCGCATCGACGTCGAGCGTGGTTTCTACCAGGCCGTTGTCGTTGAGCCACTGGTAGAAGCGTGCCCAGCGGTCTTTGTCGATGTAGCCCCATTCGCTTGCGTCGTCAATGTACTTGCCCGCCAGGTATTCCGCGCTCTTGGCGACCAGCTGGGCGTCGAGCTCGGGTACGGCTTCGACTAGGATGCGCGCGGCGTCGGTGGGGTTCGATGCGGCATATTCGTAGCCCCTGCGCGTGGCGCGCATGAAGGCACGCGCGGTGTCGGCGTTTTTGGCCAGGAATTCGTTGTTTGCCGCGATGACGGGCGTGTAGTAATCGAGCGAGTCGTCGTAGTCGATGAAGGGGAAGTAGCTATAGGCGAAGTTCTGCAGCGCGGCATTCTGGACGGCCCAGCCTTCGTAGACCCAGACGCAATCGAACGCGTTGCTGCGCAGCCCCGCAACCTCGTCGTCGACGGCGTAGGGCACGAGCTCGATCTTGGAGTAGTCGCCGCCATCGTAGGCCATGATGTCTCGGATGATGGCCTGTTCCACATCTTGGTTCCAGGTTGCGTACTGATGACCTTCCATGGCCCGGGGGCGGGTGATGCCGTCTTCCTGGCGGCTCATGATGCCGCTCGTGTTGTGCTGCACGATGGCACCGATGGCCGTGTAGGGCAGGGGCGTGCTGCTGGCAAGGTAGTTTGCCATGACGTCCTGATACGAGATTCCCAGCTGGACAGAACCTGCGCCAATGAGCGCATCGGCGCCGTCTTCGGGCGGCGAGACGATCGTGAGGGAGATGCCCTCTTCGGCGTAGTAGCCAAGGGATTGCGCGACGTAGATGCCCGTGTGATTGGTATTGGGCGTGTAGTCAAGCACGAGGGAAAGATCGGTCGCGTTTGCCGCGGAGGCAGACTGACGGTTGTTATCGCAGCCTCCCAGTGCATATGCCGAGGCGATTCCTGCGCCTGCTACGCCTGCGGTTTTCAGAAACGAACGCCTGGTGAGAGTGGTTTTCATGGCGTCGAGGTTCATTATTCGTTCCTTTCGGTATGCTTCCAGGGCATACATATCTTCTTGAGAATGTCGATGATCTTGATGAGCATGAGCGAGAGCGCACTGATCACGATGATGACGGCGAACATGCGGTCGTACGAAAACGACTTGCGAACGCGCGTCATGTAGACGCCCAGTCCTGCGTCGCCTCCCAGCCATTCTGCGATGACCGCCCCGATGATGGCGTACGTCGCGCTGATCTTCAGCCCGCTGAAGAAATGGTCGGCCGCCTCGGGCAGCTTTGCATAGCGGAAGATGTCCCAACGCGAGGCGCCCATGGAACGCAGCATGTTCACGGTGTCGGCGTCGACCGAGGTGAACCCTGCGATGAGCGATATGGCCACGGGGAAGAACGTCGTGAGCGTGATGAGGACGATTTTCGGCAAGATGCCGTACCCAAGCCACAGCACCAGCAGGGGCGCAATGGCAACCGTGGGAATGGTTTGCGATACGGTAATGAGAGGCGAAAGGGCCAGGTAAATCACTTCGAAGCGATCCATGGCCACAGCTGCCACGAAACCGAGCGCCACGCCGGCGGCAAGACCAATGGCTGCTTCCACGAGCGTTGTGCCCGCATGGCTTGCCAGCAGCTGCCAATCGCTGGCAAGTGCTTGCGCAACCTGCAGCGGAGTGGGCATGAGGAAGTTCGGAACAAGGCCGCTGATAATAGCGAGGTGCCAGCAGATGATGGTGCCTACTACGACGGCCAGGGGAATTCCGATGCGCTTGGCCTTGCGTGATGTGGTGTCGCTGGGTGCGTGCTTCATCGTGCGTGTGCGCGTGCTATGCGATTTCGCGCGAGTTGAATTCGCTGTCGGTGGGGTGGTACTTGCCGATCTTCTCTTCGGTCGACATGACGCGTCCGCCGGGGCGCCAGCAGATGCGCACGTGGCTTTCCATTTCAGTGCAGCCTGCCGCCTCGCCTGCTTCGATGCAATCCTTCAGTACGCGCATGCAGCTTTCGAAATCGCCTTCCACGGTGGTTTCGAAGGGGCCTACGTAGTAGTCGAGACCGCTTGCGTCGATGGCGGCAATTACTTGGTCGACGATTTCGCAGACGCGTTTGTCATCGTGTGCGTCCAGGGGTAGATAGTGAATTGCGATTGCACATTCCATAGCGTGTTCCTTTCGTACCGCTACGGGGCGAAGCCCCGCGCCAAAGCAGGGCCCGCACATGCGTGCGCGCATTTCCCTACGCTGGCATTATCCAGACAGGTTCCATGAGTCGAGGGCCGCGAGCCCTCCTCTCAGCCGGGCGATCGCCCCAGCTCCCCGAGAAGTTCGGTCATTGTAGCACAGCGTTTTGTGGATGCTATAGCGTGGTAGAGCGCAGATGAGGAATTGCCTCTAGCGGTGCATATGGGCCGGTAAGCGGTTTATTCGTTTGAAATGGCTTCCGCCAGGTCAATGAGTTCCTGCTTCGAATGCACGTTCATCTTCGCGTAGAGCGACTTGGTGTAGCTTCGCACCGTGTTGATGGAGAGCGTAAGGTCCTCGGCGATGTACTTGGCCGTTCGGCCGCGAATGAGAAGAGCCATGATTTCCTCTTCGCGGGAGTTCAAGTTGTAGCGCTGCGAGATGATCTCGTGCGAATCGCGCTTGTCCGCGGCGGGTTTGGGTTCGGGTGCTGGCGCGGGTGCTTTCGAACCATTTTTCGCAAGCGTGTAGATGGAAGTGAAGGCGAATACGACATACACGATTGTCAGTATGATCGACATGCTCGTTTCTGCGCTATCGCTTGCGTTCAGATAAAGCGCGTGTCCTAGCCCAATGCCCAGGCTCATTCCAATCCATACGCAGGAAATCATGATGGGCATTGCGCGTCGCCGCAGGCGAGCATCTTGCGTTGCGACGCAGAGGCCCAAGAGCAGGAGCGCCGATATGCGGAAGACGGTAAGCACGATGACGTTGAAGACGCTTACATACCAATCTGGGGCGAATGGCAGCAGGAACGCGGAGGTGACGTCAATGAGGTAGCAGATGTGTATCAGCATGAGCGGGTTTGCGCGTTCGCACCGGTACTTTGCCTGCAAGAAGATTATTCCCACGCTCAGGCACACGGTGAGTATCTGGTTGCTCTCGGGGTTTTCCAGGAAGGGCAGCGTTTCGGTGCTTTGCAGGAACATGGGTCCGCTGATGCCGTAAATAAAGCTGAGGATGAGCATCGAAAGCACGACGGCCCGAATGTCGCGCGAAGAAAGGCGCCTGGCCGTTTGGGGCTTCGGGGGTGCGGATGCTTGCGAACGCTCGATGGTGAGCGTCCTTCCCATGTAAGCAACGACGAGGGCCAATGTGGCCATGAGGGCTACGAGCGGGATGGTGGGAATAACGTAGGACAGGCAAAAAAGGATAGCCCCCATCACGTATGAGCCGAGTAGCTCAAGTCGGACGTTTTCCCAGCCTCGCGTGGCGAGTATGCTCAGCCATGCGTAGTAGCCGAACGCGGTGGCAATGCCGGTTGCGAACCCTAACGCGTAGCGTAGGGTGTAGGAAGGGGTGTATTGCGTTTGTATGCCGATGCATACAATGCACATGGCCAACATTACTCCGCTAATTGTGGCGAGCGTTCGATGAAGTGCCAGGTTCCCGTCATCGGTGGGGGTGATGGGCTTGTTGAGTGGTTTGCCCTTGCGAATGAGCTCGGTGTACACAAAGAGCGCCGCGCACGTGACCACAATGCCCGTTGCGAGGGTCGAGTTGAAGAAATCGACGATGCGTGGCATGTCCCTGGCGGCAAGCTTGCTCGAAAAAAGAATGATGATGTTGAGCGACCATAGCAAGCCAAACCCCAGGCTTTTCCATTGGCCGAAGAGCGCGCGCATGGTGATGGTTACTTTTGTTGCAGTTGCATACCCCATTGCAATCCTCCCGGAGGGCATAATACGACATCGTTCCTGTTCCTAGGCGTGTTTTTTCGGGGATGGCGCACCTTATTCCAAAATCCCCACGTTTTGGGTGAGTAGTTAGGGGTCTCTCACTATGGGGGTGCATATTTTGAGCGAATTATTAATTCAGATGTGAAAATATATGATTTTACAAAGAGATAATTCTTTTTCTGGGAACGTAGCTCCGAGTCCGAAATCCAGAGTGGTTGCCCCCTCGCTATTGATACGTTAATGCTCTGATATACTTCTCCGCGTATGAAAACCTTTCTAGTACATATTGCCAAGGGCTTGTTCAATATCCTGTACAAGCTTTTCTGCGCTACCACTAAGCGTAGGGATGAGATTCTCTTCTTTAGCCGCCAGACCAACGAGCCGAGTTACGATTTCTGCTCGCTTGCGCGAGATTTCGAGGCGCTGGGCTGGCATCCCGTCATTCTGGTGAAGAAGCTAGCCAAGTCCAGCGTCATCCCGTATTCGGGAATGGTCTTCAGGGAAATCTACCATTTGGCGCGTTGCCGCATTTGCGTCGTCGATCGCTACGATCCGGTCATCTGCATGCTCAACTTCAAGAATGACGAGACCACCTTCAAGGGCTCCGTGCCTGTGCATACCGATTACCCTGCCGAGCCGGTAGTGGTTCAGATGTGGCACGCATTCGGCGCATTCAAGAAGTTCGGGTATCAGAGCCTCGATACGCCCGAGGGGCATCGGTCCCAGACGCTCGAGCGCTTCGATATCCACCGCAACTACTCTTGGGTGGTTTGCTCGGGCGAGGCGTGCCGCGCGGCGTTTGCCGAGGCCTTCGGATATCCGAAGGAACGCGTTATCGCGCTTCACCGCCCCGAATACCATAAGCTCCAGGGGCTGCGCCGCAGCGGAGGGGCGGAACTGGTGTTCAACGACCCGCCCATTGCGCTTTTCGCGCCCACGCTGCGTAAGAGCAAGACATCACCGCATCCATTTCGCGATGCGTTCGAGCATAGAGACGAGCTGCAAGGGAGCCTTCGGGCGAAGATCGCGTGGTCGTTCCATCCTCTCGACCAGGGGCTTTCGGCGCCAGGTGATGTTTCCGAAGCCTTGCTTACCTGCGATTTCGTGGTAACCGATTACTCGTCGATCGTGTACGAGGCGTACCTGCTGGGCAAGCCCGTCATTTTCTACGTTCCCGATATCAAGCGCTATCGCACGAGCCCCGGCTTGAATGCCGACCCCTTGCGCGTGGCGCCCGAATTGTGCGCTCGTACCGAAGATGCGCTCATCGACCAGGTGAACAAGGTTGCCTGCGACCCCGAAGGCTATCGATGGGATGCCTTGGAGCGCTTCGTGGCCCAGGCGTTCGATGGCGGTCGCGATGACTGCGTCGAGACGCTGCGCGCCTTGGCGGAGCGTTCGTAGCGTAGCGGCTCCATGCGTGCGGGCTCGCTTGGCGGCGCGCGCGGCATGGCTATATTGAACATGAGAACTTATCTTCAGTGATGGGGGAATGAGATTATGGGATGCGAAGCCCCTCGGATATCGGTCATCGTTCCATGCTATAACGTGCAAGCCTACATTGGCGAATGCTTGTCTTCGTTGACGGGGCAGACGTTTGCCGACTTCGAGGTCGTCTGCGTTGACGATGGCTGCACCGACGACACGATGCGCGTTGCGCGCGAGGTCGTGCAGGGTGACGAACGCTTCGTGTTCGTGAGCCGTGCCAACGGCGGGCTTTCGGCGGCGCGCAATACCGGCATCGATGCTGCGCGTGGCGAGTACCTTTTGTTCCTCGATTCCGATGATTACTACGTGCCCACGGCTCTCGAGAGGCTTATGGCCCGCGTAAGCGAAGCGGGCGTCGACGAAGACGGGGTCCCGCTGGAGTACGTGGACTTTACCGCCGAGTCGTTCTACGAGAGCAGCGCGCTGCGCAAGTCGAACGAAGAGGAATACGGCACACGTTCGAATATCGAAGGCGTAATGACGGGGCAGGCCCTGTTCGCACGCTACCAGGGAATGCGCCAGTACATTTGCTCCGCGTGCTTCCACATGCTGCACCGTGGGCTGTTCGAGCGCAGCGGGATTCGCTTCCGCGAGGGAATCATCCACGAAGACGAGCTGTTCTCGCCCATGATCATCGCATTCGCGCGTCGTGCCGCGTTCCTCAACGAGCCGTTGTACATGCGTCGCATGCGTGAGGGGTCCATCATGACGGTGGAGCGCGGGTTGCGCAACGTGAGCAGCTTCTTCGCCCTTACCCAGGAACTGTATGCCTGGGCACACGAACATGCTTCCGAATTTGAACCCGCCTATGCAGATGCCTTGGCCCAGCGCATCTATGAATTGCGTTCCATCATGGCGTCTGACGTGCGCTCGGTTCCCGAAGATGACATCGCCGCGTTTGCGCAGGGGCTTCCCGCTGCCGACCGCATGGATTTCCAGATGTACGCTGTTCAGCCTGCTGCGTGGGATGCGGAGGTTCGCAATTCCCATTCGTATCGTCTGGGACACGCACTGCTCGCGCCAGTTCGCTTGCTGAAGCGTAAGTAGCCTGATTGCAGTCGTATTCCACGTGAAAAAACGCCTCGGGGTGGCGTTCCTTACCCTGTACCTGCGATAATACGGGGGAAGAATAATCGGAGGTTACATGAAGAAACTAATTGCCCAGTTCATGAAGTTTGGCGTCGTCGGCGTCATAGCGTTTGTCATCGACTATGGCCTGCTCGCGCTTCTCACCGAAGTGTTTAGTGTGAATTACCTGGTGAGCGCCACCATATCGTTTACGGTGTCGGTCATTTTCAACTACATCGCCTCTATGCGTTACGTGTTTACGCACAAGGAGGACATGTCGCGCAGGCGCGAGTTTGTCATCTTCGTCATTCTTTCTGTCATTGGCCTGCTTATCAATAACCTCTGCATGTGGGCGGGCGTGGAACTTGCTGGTATCCATTACCTCATCACCAAGATCGTGGCCACGGCCATCGTCATGGTATGGAACTTCGTAACGCGAAAGATTTTCCTGGATGCGGGCGATGCCCCGCAGGAGGGGGCAAGCAGTCATGACTGATTCCTCTAAGAAGTCGGGTTCGTTCGCCGTGCGCTCGTATGGCATGAGACTGGGGAAGGGCGCCAAGGCATCTCAGGAAGCTTCGGCCGTCTCTCCCGCGGTAGCCGCCGCAAAGCCCCAGGCGGGGCAGGCCGACGCCCCTACTGCGTCTGCAACCCAGGTGCCTTCTGCCGACACCACCGCGGCCCTTACCCGGGCTCAGGTGGCCGAGCTCGAGTCGCGGAAGCAAGCTGATGGCGCGCAGGCTCCCTCGGGTGATGCTCAGCCCGCTCAAGATGCTGCCCCCGCGGCAAGCGCGCCCGTAACCTACAATGCCCCCGTTGCCGCAAGCAAGCGTCAGATGGGCACTGCCGCACGCGTTGCCATCATTCTGGGGGCCATCCTCGTGGCCCTCGTGCTGGTTGCGCCGCTGCTGGCCGTTTCCGTGTACGACCGCCCCAGCGGCGACGACTTTTCCTATGCGCTTGCCACGTCGCAGCTGGTGGCAAGCGGCAATGCCAATCCCATTACGCTCGTTCAAACGGCCGTTCAGACGTCGCTTTCGTATATGCAGACCTGGCAGGGCCTGTATACTTCGGCGTTTTTGCTCGCGCTTCAGCCGGGCATCTTCGGAATGCAGTACTACGGCATTGGGGCAATCGTCCTCATCGTGTGCACGTATCTTGCTAGCCTCTATTTCACGCGTGGGGTGGAGTGCAGTTTGCTTGGCCTTCCTGCACGCTGGTGGATTCCCGCTGGCATTGCGCTCGCCACGTTTTTGCTGCTGTGCATGCCCGATATCTGCGAGGGCATCTACTGGTTCAATGGCGCGTGGAATTACACGCCGTTCTTCCTGCTCGCGCTTGTGAATGCGGGGCTTTCCATTAGGTCGCTCACGGTGCGGTCTACGGTTGCTCATGGCTTCTGCGTCGCGGGGCTGTGCGTGCTGCTGTTCCTCACGTCGGGCGGCGATCACGTCATGGCGTTCTACAACCTCATGCTCGCCCTGGGGTGTGCCGTCATTGGCTTCGCGCGCCGTCGTTGGGCCCAGATCTTCCCTCTTCTCGTGGGCGCCTTCGGGTTCTACTTGAACGTAACTGCTCCGGGTACGGCTGTGCGCCAGGCATTCTTCGTGAGCCCTGGCATTCCGAAGACCATTGCCGTTTCCGCCCTGTACACGCTGCAGAGCTTGCAGGAGCTGCTGAGCGTTTCCTTCCTGCTGCTTCTCGTTATCCTCACGCCCATCCTATGGTCGTGGGCGGGGACTACGCAGCGCAAGGTACGCGGTGTCTACCTGGTCGTTTTCTTCGTGCTTTCCTATCTGGCCATCGTGGGCCTGAACTGCGCGCCCTATTACGGCATGGGCGTATTTGGCGAAGGCCGCGTGCGTAACGTCGTGTGGTTCGCCAGCGTGGTGCAGGCGCTCATGCTGTATGGCTACGCGCTGTGCGTCGTTCGCCAGCGTGCGCGTAATGCCAGCGTGCGCGTCGACCTCATTACCAAGAACATTCCCTATGCGCTCGTTGCCCTGGGCATCGTGGCGTGCATCGTGGGCGTTGCCGCGTTTGGTGGCGCTTCGGTGGGGAAGAGCAATGCGCTTCTGGCGCTCAACGACGTGCGCAATGGCAGCGCCGCCCAGTTCGCTTACGAGAACGACCAGCGCGACCAGATTCTCTCGGAAGCGAAGTCGACCGATCTCGTTGCCGTCCCACGTTTGGAATCGCATCCCGTTACGCTGTTCTTTACCGATCTCGACAACGACATGGGCGACGATTGGGCTTCCACGGTTGCGGCCTATTACGGATTGGTGGGGGTAGTCTATGAGTAGCGCTGCTCCGCAGCTTTCCGTAATCGTTCCCGTCTACAACGCCCAGACGTATTTGCGCCAGGCGCTCGATTCGGTTGCGCACCAGACGTTCGAAGACTTCGAGGTGCTGCTCATCAATGATGGCTCCACCGATGATTCCGCTGCCATCCTGGAAGAGTATGCTTCTGCCGATGCGCGCTTTCGGGTTATCTCGAAGGAGAACCAGGGCTACGGCGCTACGGTGAATCGTGGCATCGACGAAGCGCGTGGCGTCTACGTGGCCGTGTTCGAGCCCGATGACTTCCTGGAACCGAGCGCATACCATACGCTGATGCAGCTGGCGTTGTTCGCTTCGGCCGATGTGGCCAAGGCAAACTATTGGTTCTACTGGAGCAAACCCCAAGATCGTAACCAGGTTATCTCGGTGGTTACCGAGCAGATGGCCGCGCAACCGTTTTCCCCGCACGACATTCCCGAAGTCGTATTCGGCATTCCGTCGATCTGGTCGGCGGTGTATCGCCGTGCCTTCTTGGACGAACAGGGGATTCGCCTTTTGGAAACGCCTGGGGCCAGCTATCAGGACCTGGGCTTCTCGTTCAAGGTGTTTTCGAGCGCGCACGTCATTGTGGCTACGCAGGAACCCGTGCTTCACTATCGCCAGGATAACGAGTCGTCTTCGGTGAATAGCCCGGGCAAGGCACTGTGCGTCTGCGGCGAATTCGATGGCATTGATGCGTTCATCGCGCGGGATTCTAGCCGTTCGTGGCTTGAGCCCTATGCGTTCCGGTTGCGCTACGATAGCTACATGTGGAACTTCCAGCGGCTTGAGGGTGAATTGCGCACCCAGTTCGTCGATCGCATGCAGGCTGATTTGCAGCAGGGCGTGAACGCGGGTGCGTACGATCCTCGCTTGTTCAAGCCCCACCAGCGTAAGAATCTCGACGTTATTCTGAACCGCCCCCACGTGATGCTTCGTCATTTGCCCGCGCATCCTTCCGCATGGCAGAAGATGGCGTATTACATGCGCATTGGCGGGTTGGGAACCGCTCTGGCCATGGCGAGGGCCCGATAGGCTGCGATATGACGATGGCCGCTCGAGCTCACAGGGAAGAAGGGGGCTTCGTGCGCGCCCGTGTTGCGATCCTTCACGTCCTTTCATTCGCCCTTCCCCTAGTCATCCTTGGTTGCGTTTACGCGCTCCGGGGCATGTACCCCTTTGGGGAAACGGGCGTTGCCGTGTGGGATATGGACATCCAGTACATCGGCTACTTCGAATGGCTGCGCGACGTACTGCATGGGCAGGGTTCGCCCTTCTACTCCTTTTCCATGGGCATGGGCGAAAACACCGCTGCGCTCGTGGCCTATCACCTTTCCAGCCCGTTCAATCTTCTTTTGGCCTTTTGGGGCGAGGGTAGCATCGTTGGCTTCTTCAACGTGGCGGTGCTGCTGAAGCTCTCCTGCGCGGGGGCAACCTTCTTCGCCTTTGCCCGCAATCGCTGGCATCTGGGTGCGACAGCATTGCTCGCCTCTACGTCGTATGCGCTGTGCGGATGGGCGTTTGCGCAGGCCAGCAATATCATGTGGCTCGATGGCTTCGTCATGTTGCCTTTGGTGGCGTGGGGCACGTATCGCGCCGTTGAGGGCGAGCGGTACGGGCTGCTGTTCTGCTCGGTTGCGCTTGCCGTCTTGTTCAATTGGTATACCGCCTACATGGATTGCCTTCTTTCGCTCCTGTTGTTCCTGGTGTATCGCTGGGAGCTTACGGGTGCGTCTCACCCTGTGGGCGAGGGGGTTTCCCGGGCGGCGCGCATCGTGCGTGTATGTCGTCGCGTCGTGGCGTCTCGTTCGACGCTTCGCTACGTTGTTACCATGCTGCTGGCCCTCTGCGCGAGCATGGTTTTGCTCCTGCCCTCCATGCTGTGCCTCATGCAGGGCACCGAAAGCAGCTTCAATCTGCTGAAGGCGCTTATGCCCATTCCGCTGTTTCCGCCCTGGGATATGGGGGCGTATGTCGTTTCCGGCGTGGTTCCCGAAACGTCTACGAGTCGCGTTCCCGCGCTGTACACGAGCGCGTTCGTTTTGATTGCGGCCGCTTTGCTCTTCTGCGATAAGGGCGTTTCCAAGCGCAAGCGCATCGCCTTGGCGGTGCTGCTTGTCTGCGCCGTTGTGGGCGTCATGTTCGTGGGCCCTTCCGTTGTGTGGAGCGATATGAAACTCACCACGTCGTTCTACTTCCGACATGGCTACATCGTGGCGTTCGTCCTGGCGGTGTGCGCGTGCGAAGAGCTTTGCTCGCTTCGGTGCGCTCGCGATGAAAGGGACACTTTCTCTGGGCTGCCCCAGCGTATGGCGGTCTTTCGCGCGCGAGTGATCCGATGTGTGGGGGTTCTCGCCCTTGTGGTGCTTGCATCGTCGGGTCTTGCGATCGTGACGCATGCCGAGGGAGCGCCCTCGGGTGTGGCCGTAGCCGCTACGGCGGCATCGCTGCTCGCGTCGGGCGTCCTGCTTGTTGCATGGCATTCTCGCGCCCGCGGCAATGGCGGCGTTTCGGCGCGCGTCGTGCTCTGCGTTGCCGTAGTCGTCCTTTCGGTGGACGTGGGCTTCAGCGCGTATCAGGCGTTTCGTATCTACGGTTCCTCTGTGGATGCACATGCGCAGGAACAGGCCGCCATCGATGCGTTCGTGCAGGGTTCGGTTGACGATGCGGCGGGGCAGAGTGGCCTGCTCGTGAACATGGCGGGCGCCGATCGCGATGGCACGCGCACCCTAACGCAGATTCCCCAGACGACCGCGTTGTTCACCAGCTCGGTGCAGAGCATGGGGGAGTACACGTCCATGGTGAATGGCTCGCTCTACACCATGCTCTCGGCGCTTGGCTATACGGAAAACGACCCCATCTTTGGCTACTATTCCAATTCGTCGCAGTTGCTTGCCGATTCTCTGCTGGGCGTTGACTACGTGCTTTCCGCAACGCAGCCTGCGGGCGATGTGACGCTCGTTTCCCCTGCCGCCTTGTACGAATATGATTTGTATCGCTACAACGCTTCGCTGCCTGCGGGGTATGGCATTGCGGGGAGTGGCTCTGTTTCGTGGGGTAGCGACCCGTTTGCCAATCAAATGCTCATGCTCCAGGACGCCACGGGCAGCGATGGCGCCTTGAGCGCATATGTCGACGCGGACGTATCGGAAGTCTCTCGCGTCGTCGAGGGCGCATGCGAATGCTCGTTCCAGGTCACCGTCGAACAGGATGGCCCCCTCTATCTCGATTTTCCCGTTATCGCGCAAGCGACGCGGAACCATTGCTGGAACATGGTTGCCCAGGTGTACGTGAATGGCGCGCCCGTTGAACTCGTTGGTTCTAATTTCAGTGGAAACGTGCTCTATGCTGGTACGTTCTCCGAAGGCGATACGGTTCAGGTGGCATTGTCGTTTGCCGAGCCCCAGGCTTCGTGCGTAACGGTTCTTGATGGCGAGCAGTGCAAGGGCACGGTGGAGGAATGCGTTGCACGCGCATCAGCGAGCGATCTCGTCGTGGCGAAAACGCTCGATGAGGATGTGCTGGCGGATTGCCTCTCTATGCTCGATGCCGAAGGATTCAGCGTTCTTTCTTGGGAAGACGGCCACGTTGCCGCTACGCTCGACGCCTCGTCGAGCGAGCTGCTCATGTTGCGCATACCCTATGCGCCGGGTTGGGAGGCGTTCGTGGATGGTGAACGCGTCTCCGTCGTCTCGTGCTATACGGGGCTTTCGGGCGTATGGGTGGAAGAGGGAAGCCATACGGTCGAACTGCGCTTCACGCCGCCAGGCCTGTATGCGGGAATCGCCCTTTCCGCGTTTGGCGTGCTTGCCTTCTTCGTGCTTCGCCGCAGGTGGGAAAGCTAGCGCTCGCTCTTGATGCGCGTGAAGAGCGGCAGCAGCTTGCCGCGCGCGATATGGATCAGGCGACCCAGGGAAAGGCAGGTGCCTGCGCGACGCGCCTTCAGGGGGCGTAGGCAGAACGCAAGCGCGCGGCTGTTCTGGGCCTGCGCATGCGGAATGAGATCGCGGTACAGCTCGTCGGAAAACGTCTTCCTGATCCATGCTTTGCGATCCGCGTGGCTCATGTGCGCTTGGGGGTCGCAGTTGCGTTCCAGGGCGGAAAGGACATAGCGCGCAAACAAGCTTCCCAGCGTAGCGCGCGTCTCGCCGTCGAGCGTTCCCCAGGAGCGTTGCTGGTCGGCGAGCATGTCAATGCGTCGGCGATGGAGCTCGTAGTAGTCGGGGATGAACTTGTTCGTTAGGTTGTCGCGCAGGCGGCGTGCATAGTGATACGGCGCGCTGGCCAGCACGTTGAGCGAATCCAGGTTCTGGAAGACGGCTACGTTGAAAGCGATGTCCTCGATGAGCTTCACCGTCTCGAACCGTGCGCCCGTCGTACGTAGGTATGCCAGGTCGTAGATCTTGTTCCATGCGTATCCCAGAAGCGTCTGCCGTTCCAGCTCGACTACGTGGGGACGCAGCTCTGCGGCGCTTGAAAGTGATTGCCTTGCGGGCGTGATGGCGTGGTCGTAGAGAAATGCACCCTGCGCGTCGAAGTAGCATTCGTCCACGCCGAACACGGTAACGCATGCGGGGTTTTCCCGCAGCGCATCCAAGCAGTCTTGCAGAAGCGTGGGCTCGTAGGTGTCGTCGGGGTCGGGCATCCACAGGTACGTGCCGCGCGCGGCGGCCATGCCCGTGTTTCGCGCTTCCGAGAGGCCCTTGTTCGCATCGTGATGTACCACGCGAATGCGTTCGTCGCTTTGCGCTGCCTGTTCGGCAATGCGCGCGCTTGCGTCGGGCGTGGCGTCGTCTACGCAAATGAGCTCCCATGCGGGGCAGGTCTGCGCCTGAATGCACGAGATGGCTTGGGCTATGTAGTCCTCCACGCCGTATACGGGCATAACGATGCTGAATATGGGCTGTTCCTGGGTCATGTTCTCTCGCAAGATTCGTTGGGTTCTTTGAAGATGATACAGGAATGAGGGGCGGTGGCGGTAAGATACGGGAAAACGATAAAGCGCTGCGCGAAGAGTCGGAGGTTCCGTGGCACGCATTTCAGTCATCATGCCGGTCTACAATGCCCAGAGCACCGTGATGCGGGCGCTGCAGTCGCTGCTTGCCCAATCGTTTGCCGACTGGGAGTGCATTTGCGTAGACGATGGGTCCACCGATGGTTCTGGCGAGCTGCTCGACGAAGTGGCGCGTGGTGATAGCCGCATTCGCGTTACGCATCAGGCGAATGCCGGCGTGTCCGCGGCTCGCAATGCGGCTCTGTCCCGGGTCTCTGGCGCGTACGTGACGTTTCTCGATGCCGATGATGAATTCGAGCCCTCCGCGTTCGCGCGTATGATCGAGGCGCTTGGTGCGTCCCTCGCAGATGGGGCGTCGCTCGATACGTGTCCGTGGGATGCGCTTGCGTTTGGCGCGCGATGCGTTCCCGCCGGCAGTGAATCCGCCTGGTTCCAGGCTCATGCCGTCCCGCGCGACGTGGAATATGCCGAGTTCACGCCTGCCTTGTTGTTCGCCGAAAACACTATTCCCCGACTGCAGGTGCTGTTTAGGGCTTCTCTGCTCGAGGATTCGGCCATTCGCTTCGACCCGTCTCTGTCGATGGGCGAGGACCTTGCATTCTTGTGCGCGCTCTATGCGCGCGCCCATGGCGCGAAGCTCGTTTCCAGCCAGGTGTATATCTATCGCGTCGACAGCCAGGGATCGGCTATGCAGCGCGCCGCAGCAGACGTGCGCGATAAGATTGATCGCGACCTCGATGCCCTGTGCGCGGTGTTTGCCGATTGGCAGTCCGCCGGATTCTTTCCGCGGTATGCTTCTGCGCTCGTGGAATGGTCGGTTGCGTTCATCGAGTACAGCATCTTGCGCCAGGAGCCGCAATGGCGTGCCTCTCGTCTGGTGCGTTTGCGAGATGCCTGGCGTGGGGCCCTGCCTGGCGATGACGCGCTGCGGGGCATCGCTTCCCATGCCGTGCCCATGGTGCGGCTGTGCCTTGACTGTTCGAACGATGGTGTGCTTGCGGTGGGGGAATCGAAGGCTTCGCGCATCGCCCTTGCGTGGCGTTTGAAGCATTACGGCGTGGGAGATATTGCCGCCAAGGTGGTCGGTAAGCTGCATCGCTAGCGCTTCGGTTCGTCTGTTCTCGTCGACGTATTGTTTCACCGGCGGTGGCATATATTGTGCATAACGAGACTTGCGGGTACCCTACTTGTATTGTTTACGCTTGGGAGGGTCACGTGTCTCGTTTGTCAGGTATTGCTCGTTTTCGTTTCGTCGTCCTTTTCATTGGCATGCTCATTGCATGTTGCGCGTTCGCGCCGGTTGCCGCGTATGCTGCCGAGGGCGATGCCGATCAGGTTTCGCCCGTGCAAGCGGTAGCTAATGCACAGGTTGAAGAGGGTGCCGTAGTGGGCAGCGACCCGCTTCCTGCGGTTGAAGGCTCTGCCTCTGAGGGCGGTGCGGACCAGCTTGCGCAGTCCCTTGACGGATCTGGCTCTTCTCAGGACAATTCCTCCGCGAATGATGAAGTTGACGAGGGGCTTTCTGGCGATGCGTTGCTTTCGCAATCCGTCGGTGCGGAAGATTCGCTGAACGAGGGCGCGTCGTCTTCGTCCGCTGCCGCGACGGAGGGTGCCGATGCGGCCCTTTCTGCGCAGGGCGAGACTGAGGCTAGCGACGTTGCAAGTGGCGAGACCGAAGGCGAAATACCTGCTGCATCGGAATCAAGCTACGAGGAATCTCATCAGAACGTCTATCGCCTCTACAACCCAAATTCGGGTGAGCATTTTTACACGGTGTCGCTCGATGAAGCCGTATCGGTTTGCCAGGCGGGTTGGCAGTGGGAGTCGGTTGGTTGGGTGGCTCCTATCACGTCGAAAGCTCCCGTGTTTCGACTGTACAACCCCAACGGGGGCGATCACCATTACACACGCTCTGTCGTGGAACGTGATCGTCTGAGGGCGTTGGGTTGGAAGTACGAAGGCATTAGCTGGTATTCCGACGATTCTTCCCAGTTGCCCATCTATCGCGAGTACAACCCCAATGGGGTGTCGGGCGCGCATAACTTCACCGCAAGCTTGGCCGAGGATACGTCCTTGGGTAAGGCGGGATGGAATCGCGAGGGCATTGCATGGTATGCCACGAATGGTTCCGTCATCGCCATTCAAGGTCAATGGATTACCACGTCGGCGTGGGGGTCCAAGCAAACGTACTGGCTTGCTTCCGATGGCTCTATTGCGCGTTCCCGCATCGTAACTGCATCGGAAGGCGCGGGCTACGACATCTACGTGGGGTCAAATGGCGTGGTCCAAAAGGGGCTCGTGACGCTTTCGGATGGGTCGACGTATTATGCGGGGTCCCATGGTGCTCTTGCCCCATCGTTTTCCGCGGTCGTGGCGAATGGGCAGAGCGGTGTACTGCAGACTCTCTCTTCTGCGGTAGCGTCGAACGGCGTGCATCTGTTCCTGCCCGCGTGCGCGTCTACCAGTTCGGTTGCGTTTACCGCTCGGGCGCTCGATGGCGAACTGGTGAGCGTTTTACTTTCGGGCAACGGCATTTCGGCAGTGGTGCAGGATGGCACCGTGATCAGCTTCTCCTCGTTGGATGCCCTGCTTTCCTCGCAGGGAAGCGCGACGTTTTCCATTTCGTACGGCGCGGGGCATACGGCTCCTTTCATTATCATGAAGTCGGCTTACGTCGATGCAATGTTCCTTACCAGTGCAGATGCCGAAAACTATGGGCGGTCGTATGTCGAGGGGAGCGCCGACCATTCTGCGAAGGCGAGCATTGCCGTAACGCTCCTTACGCCTTCGGGCGATGTGGTGTACGATGCCGATGATTTGGCTTCGGGTTCCTTGTCTACTATCAAGGGGCGCGGTAATTCCACGTGGGGGCTTGGCGTGAAAAAGCCCTATCAGATTTCGCTTTCGAAGAAGGCCGACCTGCTGGAAACGGGCGACTCCGCGAATAAGGCGAAGAAGTGGATTCTGCTGGCGGGGTCTGCCGACCCTACCTTGATTCATACCGCCATAGCCTATGACCTGGGCCTTGAGTTGGGAATGCTTGGCATGCAGGGTGCGTTCGTCGACCTGTACTACGATGGCGAGTACCGGGGCACGTACTACCTATGCGAAAAGGTGGAAATCAAGTCGGGGCGCGTTTCCATTACCGATTTGGAAAGCGCCATCGAGAAGGCCTGCAAGAAGGCGGGCGTCGACCTGGAGGCATTGCCTACGGCGCAGGGTACGAATGCGTATGGGTACGCTTACCAGTACGTTGATGGCGCCGAAGATCCCGATGACATAACGGGCGGTTACCTTATCGAGCGTGATGGAGCGTACTATGCCTCCGAGACGTGTTGGTTCTCTACGAGCATCGGCAACTTCGTGGTGAAGAGTCCCGAGCTTTGCTCCGAGGCGTGCATGAAGTACATCAGCGAATACATGCAGCGTGCCATCGATGCAGTCTATGCCGACGTGTTCTATACCGATGGGTCTGCTCCGTCGTTTGACCTAGAGTCCTTGGCCCAATCGTTCGCGGTAAGCGAATTCTTCAAGAACATCGACGCCTTCTATACTTCCACGTTCTTCTATAAGGACGCCGATGGGCCCGATGGTTCGTATTCGGTTCTCTACGCGGAGCCGTTGTGGGATTTTGACGCCTCCATGGGCATGCGCATCGATTGGAGCACCAATGCATTTCGTTCGTACGAGGGCTTTGTGGTCCCGGGTACGAAATGGCTGTACAACAGCACCGTGGTGCTCGAACGCGTGCGGGAATTGCTTTCGTCGAGTATCTGTCCGCTCCTTTCGGACGTCGTGTTGGGCGGCGCGGATGCGGTGGGTAGCAATGGCTACCTGCATTCCATTGCCTATTACCAGAACCTCGTGTCGTTTTCCCAGCGCATGAACGAAGTGATGTTTGGTGTCACCTCGTTCAATAACGAGTTCGAGCCCTTCGAAACGTATGATGCGAACGTTGCCTACCTGAAGGATTGGCTGACTTGGCGCGTTAGGTGGATGAACGACAACATCGACACGTTCACCGCCGATAATGGCGTCATCGAGAACCCGACGAGCGTCTACCAGGGCGTCGATTATTCCGACGTGTACGATTTCTACTACTACCAGGCCATGAATCCCGATGTTGCCGCGCATTACGGAAACGATTACGTGGGTACGCTCGAGCACTTCGTGCGGTACGGCATGGCGGAGGGGCGTATTGCCTCGTACAACTTCAACTGGGCTACGTATCGGGCGCGCTATGCCGATCTGCGTGCAGCCTTCGGCAAGGACAAGGCCGCGTACTATCTCCATTTCATCGAGTACGGGTTCCTCGAGGGGCGCACGGCGTGCTAGCACATGCGCTAACGTGGCGTTCCCGTTGCGTTACGGTGGGCTTGTGCCCCATGTGCTAAGCTTGCGGGCATGGATACTCTTTTCAGCGAAATAGAAAACCAGGCGCGCCGTTCGGTTGCGCCCCTGGCTGTGCGCATGCGCCCTCGTGCGCTCGACGAGCTCGTGGGCCAGCAGGAAGCTTGCGGCCCCGATAGCTGGCTGCGCGCCGCCATCGACCGCGACGATCTTACGAGCGTCATCCTGTTCGGGCCTGCGGGTACGGGCAAGACCTCCATCGCGCACATCATTGCCGAGAGCACGAAGGCCACGTTCGTGGAGGTGTCCGCCATTGGCGGCACCGTAGCCGATCTGCGCCGCGAAATCGCGGCGGCGGAAAAGCGCCTCACCTCGAGTGGCCTGCGCACCATCCTGTTCGTCGACGAGATTCACCGGTTCAATCGCAGCCAGCAGGATTCGCTGCTGCATGCCGTGGAAAATCGCATCGTCGTGTTGGTGGGCGCTACCACGGAAAACCCGTTCTTCGAGGTCAATTCCGCGCTCATATCCCGCAGTCGCATCGTGGAGCTGCACGGCCTTTCCAACGAGGACATCTGCACCCTGCTCGACAACGCGCTAAGCGACGAGCGCGGCTTTGGCGGCAGGTACGAACTGTCGCCCGAGGCGCGCGAGCGTATCGCGCTGCTCTGCGGCGGCGATGGCCGTTCCGCACTTACTACGCTCGAGCTGGCCGCCGCCCTGGTTGAGCCGGGCGAGCCGGGCAAGCCCGCGACCATCGACTTGAATGCGGTCGATACCGCCACGCCGTATCGCAGCCTGCCGTACGACAAGAACAAGGACATGCACTACGACGTCATCTCCGCGTTCATCAAGTCCATGCGCGGCAGCGATCCCGACGCCGCGCTGTATTGGCTTGCGCGCATGATCGATGGTGGGGAAGACCCCAAGTTCATTGCGCGACGCATGATGATCGCCGCTTCGGAAGACGTGGGCAATGCCGACCCTCAGGCGCTGCTCATTGCGCATGCGGCCTTCAAGTCCGCTGAGGTCATTGGCTACCCTGAATGCCGCATCAATCTTGCGCAGGCGGCCATCTACCTGGCGCTTGCCCCCAAGAGCAATGCCGCGGAAGCGGGTATCGACGCCGCCTTGCGTGAAGTGCGCAACGGCCCGGCGCGTCAGGTGCCCTCGTATCTGCGCGACCGCCATCGTCCTGGTTCCGAGAAATACGGGCAGTACAAGTATCCGCATGACTACCCCGCGGGGTGGGTCGATCAGCGGTACCTTCCCGATGGCCTCGAGCCCGGTTGCTTCTTCAACCCCACGGAACGGGGTTGGGAAGGGTATCGCATGGACGTTACCCGACGTGACCGTGGCCAGCGTCGATAGTGATAGAATCAAAGTAGTATTTGTCTACGCGCACTCAGGAGGATTCCCATGGACGCGTCTTCGGTTTTCGGCATCATCGTTCCCATTGTCTTCTCGCTTGTGGGAATTGCGCTCATCTGGCTCATCATCGAGCTCGTCAAGACGGTGCGCAATGCGAACAATATGGTCGTGTCCGCGCAAGAGAAGCTCATTCCCGCGCTCGATCACATCGAGAAGGTAACGGGCTCCCTCGAGCCTGCAGCCGAACGCGTCGATCCGCTCGTCGAGCGCGTATCGCTTACCGTCGACGCCGCGAATCTCGAGCTCATGCGCGTCGACCAGATTCTCGAGGACGTTTCCGAGGTGACGGGTACCGTCTCCAGCGCCGCTGGCTCCATCGATTCCATCACGAAGGCTCCTGCCAACCTGGTGAACACCATTTCCACGAAGGTGAGCGATGTCCTGGGTGGTCACAAGTCCAGCGACGTGGCCGAACAGCTGGCCCAGGCGAAGGCTCAGGCCGAGGCTGCCCAGGTGGCTCCCGAAGAGCCTAAGGCCGCTCCCCAGCAGGAGCCCCAGTCCAAGGCCGAAGCTTCTTCCGATGCTCCGGCGTATTTCACCTATGGCAAGGAAAAGGCCGAATAGATGCCGCTGCCTGTGGAGGGGGAGGCATCTGCCCCCGACGAGCGTTCGGTGGACGCATCGTCTTCCAGCGAAAAGGTAAAGATATGGGGCGCGCGTGCGCTCAAGGTGTGGACGCTCATTGGCGCCGCGTTTCTGGTGTATGCCCTCGGGTTGCTGCTCAAGGTCATGGAGCTTCCCGTTGGCATTGCCATTTGGACGGGCATCATCTTCTTCTGCCTGCGTGGGTTCGTGAATGGGCTCTCGAATAGGGGAATGAGCCGCTTTTGGGCCGTGGTGTGCGGCTATGCGCTGTTCGCTGTGGTTATAGCGGCGGTCGTGCTGCTCATGTCGTCGCCCCTCCTTGGCATCGGCGACCAGTTCGTTAGCCTGGCGCAGGACATTCCCGCCTACGCGAACGACCTTGGGGCGGCGTACCAGTCGTTCATGGCCGAGCATCAGGACCTGCTTGCCAACCCCACGGTGAGTGACATCATCAACGACGCCACGAACGCCGCTGCCGATTGGGCGAACGGGCTCGTGTCTTCCAGCGTAACCGCCATGGCAAGCATTGGCTCCGCCATTTCGGGGACGCTGTTCTGCCTGGGATTCGCCCTGGTAGTTGCGTTTTGGCTGCTTCTCATCTCGCCCGACATGGTGCGCGAGATGCATCGCCTGGTGGGCGACAAGCATCGCGAGGGCCTGTCGTTTCTGCATTTCACGTTCACGCGCGTGGTGGGTGGCTACATCAAGGGCACGGCGCTGCAGTGCGGCATCATCGCCCTGGGGTGCGCTATCGCCTTCGCCATACTGGGCATTCCCAATGCCATCGCCTTCGCCATCATTACGGGTTTGCTTAACATCATTCCCGTCATCGGTCCCTGGCTCGGTGGCATTGCCGCCGCAGGTGCCGCACTTCCGTACAGCCTGCCCGTTGCCGCCATCGCCCTGGTGGTCACCATTACGATCCAGCAGGTGGTCTACACGTTCATTAGCCCGAAGATCATGTCGGAATCCGTTGACGTGCATCCCATGCTCGTCATCTTCGCCATGACCATTGGCCTGGCTGCGGGCACCCAGATGAACGGCATGGTCGGTGGCCTTACTGGCATGCTTTTGGGCATTCCCGTTGCCGCCATGAGCAAGTCGATGTTCGTGTACTTCTTCGAAAAGCGCACCGGTCGTTCCATCGTTTCCGAAGATGGCGTCTTCTTCAAGGGAACGCCGGCGGGCGAGGGGTCGGTCGATCCGCGCCGCGATGCCGTTTCGCCAGTACGGCTTTCCACGCGTTTGAAATCGGGAATGAAGCGCGCCGCCCATAAGGCGGGCGAGTCGGCGCACCATGCCATCGAGGCTGCCGACGAAGCCGCTCATCATGCGGTTGATTCCGTCGAGGAGTCGGTCGATCGCCTTTCCGGTCGCGACGATTCGAAGCACTAGGCTCCCTTCTTCTATTGATTTGCGGAAACTTCACGTACTCGTGCCCGAGTAACTACGTGGGCGGTAGAATGTACGTTCGGAAATCAACGGGGCCGTAGGCGTAGCCATTGCACGTGCGGCTCTCGTGCATATATTGGGCAATCCAATGGCAGAGGAACCACATGCACTACATGACTACCGCCGAAATACGCGAAGCGTATCTGCATTACTTCGAGGAAAAGGGCTGCAAGCGCATGCCTTCTAGCTCGCTTATCCCCGACGATCCCAGCCTGCTGCTCACGAGCGCCGGCATGGTGCAGTTCAAGCCTTACTTCCTGCAGCAGAAGCACCTCGAGGCTCCCTACATTGGTACCACCACGGTTCAGAAGTGCGTGCGTACCAACGATATCGACATCATCGGCACCGACGGTCGTCACCTCAGCTTTTTCGAGATGCTCGGCAACTTCAGCTTCGGCGAGTACTTCAAGAGCGAGATGTGCGCCTGGGCCCTCGACTTCAGCGTGAACGTGCTTGGCCTTCCCATGGAAAAGCTCTACTTCACCGTCTTCGAGAACGACGATGAGACTATCGAGATCTGGAAGGATCTGGGCGTCGAGGAAAGCCACATCACCAAGCTTGGCGAAGACGACAACTTCTGGCGCGCCGGCCCCACCGGCCCCTGTGGCCCCTGCAGCGAAATCTACTTCGACCAGGGTCCCGAAGTGGGTTGCGGTAGCCCCGATTGCGCTCCCGGTTGCGATTGCGACCGCTTCCTCGAGTACTGGAACTGCGTGTTCACGCAGTACGACGGCCAGGAAGATGGCACGCTTGCCCCGCTTCCGAAGAAGAACATCGATACTGGCATGGGCCTCGAGCGCATCGCGGCCATCATGCAGGGCGTGCAGAGCAACTTCGACACCGACGTGCTCCATGGCCTCATTCAGGTGGGCGAGCGTCTTTCCGGCAAGACGTACGGCGAAGACGAGGCCGTCGACATGGCGCTGCGCGTTATGGCCGACCACGCTCGTTCCGTCACGTTCATGATTGCCGATGGCATCCTGCCTTCGAACGAGGGCCGTGGCTACGTGCTGCGCCGCCTGCTCCGCCGTGCGGTTATGAAGGGCCATCTGCTGAACGTCGAAGGTGCCTTCCTTGGCTCGTTCGTCGATAACATCATCGAGGTCATGGGCCCCGTATATCCTGAAATTGTCGAGAATCGCGAGCTCATTCACCGCGTCGTGCTCTCCGAGGAAGAGCGTTTTGGCGCCACGCTGCGCCAGGGCCGCACGTTCCTGGCCGAAGAGCTCGATGCCCTTTCCGGCAACATGCTTTCCGGCCAGGCCGCATTCACCCTGCACGACACCTACGGCTTCCCGCTGGAGGTTACGCAGGAGATGTGCGCCGAGCGCGGCATCGAAGTTGATACGAAGGAATTCGAGGAGTGCATGCAGGCCCAGCGCGAGCGTGCGCGTGCCGCCACGCAGGGTGATGCCGAGGCCGCATGGAGCACCTACGATGGCTCCATGAATGCCATTCTGGAAGAAGTGGGCGCTACGGAGTTCTGCGGTTACGCTCAGAACGAGGCTCAGGCTACCGTGAAGGCCCTCGTACGCGATGGCCAGCGCGTTACGGAACTGCATGCGGGCGAAGAGGGCGGCATCGTGCTCGACGTCACGCCGTTCTACGCCGAAATGGGCGGCCAGGTGGGCGACACCGGCGCCATTTTCTGCGCTTCCGGCCGCGCTGCCGTAAGCGATACGAAGCAGCCCGAAAAGGGCCTCTACATGCATTACGTTCGCGTCGAAGAGGGAACCCTTTCCCAGGGCGATGCCGTTACGGCATCCATCGACGTGCTGCGCCGCGAGCGCATTCGCCGCAACCACACGGCTACCCACATCCTGCATCGTGCGCTGCGCGAGGTGCTGGGCGATCACGTAAAGCAGGCCGGCAGCCTCGTTGCCCCCGACCGTCTGCGCTTCGACTTCACGCATTTCGAAGGCGTTTCGCGTGAGCAGCTCGACCAGGTCGAGGAAATCGCCAACCGCATCATCATGGAGAACCACGCGGTGAACACGTACGAGACGTCGCTTTCCGAAGCGCGCGAATCGGGCGTTACGGCGCTGTTCGGCGAGAAGTACGGCGAGGTCGTGCGCGTGGTCGACGTCGATGGCTTCAGCAAGGAGCTCTGCGGCGGCACCCATGTTTCCAACACCTCCGAAATCGGCTTCGTGAAGATCACCGTCGAGCAGAGCGTTGGTGCCAACCTGCGCCGTATCGAGGCTGTGAGCAGCTTCGATGCCCTGGCATACATGCATCGCATGGAAGCCGAGCTGCGTGCCACGGCTGCCGAGCTCAACGTGCCGCTGTTCGACGTGAACGAGCGCACCGCCTCTACGCTGGCAACGCTGAAGGACCTTCAGTTCAAGAACAAGCGCGCACGCCAGGCGGCAGCCGCGGGTTCGCTCAAGCAGATCGTCGACGAGAACCTGAAGCGCGCGAAGGCGGGCTATCAGCTGCTGGCCGTGCGCATCGACAACATGGACGCGGGCGCGCTGCGCAACTCGTGGGATATCTTCCGCAGCCATGCCGAGCCCGCCTGCGCTTGCGTGTTCGTTAGCCTGAATGGCGAGACGCCGCTCATCATGGCCGCTGGCACCGACGAAGCCGTGGAAGCTGGCTTCAACGCTGGTGCGCTCATCAAGAAAATCGCTCCTGCCATCAAGGGCGGCGGCGGTGGCAAGCCCACCATGGCCCAGGCAGGCGGCAAGGACGCCTCCGGTCTCGACGAGGCGCTCAGCCTGGCTCTTCAGGAGCTCATGTAGTGAGGGTCATGGCCCTCGATATCGGCAAGGTTCGCTGCGGCGTCGCAATCTGCGACCCGCGCGAATCCGTTGCCAGCCCCGTGTGCGTTCTTCCCACGAACGAAGTCGTGGGGAACGCCGCGTCGTTTCGTCGGGTGCTCGAAGATTGGGAACCCGACATGCTGCTTTCCGGCTTGCCGTACACCATGGCGGGCGAGGAGGGACCGCAAGCCCAGCGCATCAGGGCCGCTGCCACGGCCATTGCGAAGGCGACGGGCCTTCCGCTGGAATTCACCGACGAGCGCCTGAGCTCCAGCGAGGCGAAACGCTCGTTGCGTGAAAAGGGATATCATGAGCGCGAGATGCGCGGAAAAGTGGATATGATAGCCGCGAGCCTGTTCCTGCAGGCTTGGCTCGATGAGCGTCGTTCGCGGCGCGAGGCCGAAGAAGGCGCCTCGTCATCGGGTACTGGCGCTAGGTAATCGTCCGAAAGGTTTGTGCTTATCTATGGCTCTTCATCGACGCGTTACGTACTCTTCGCGTTCCAGCCATGCGGCGCGTCATGCTCATGCGCGTGGTGCGCGCGAATTTCGCACGTATGATACATCGATGATCAAACCCAAGAAGCATCGCGGGCCCCTCGTGTTCGGGCTTGTGCTCGCCGTCATTCTCACGGTGCTGCTCGTCTTCGGGTTCCGTTCGTGCGCGGGTTGCTCCACGTCCGACGTGCTGCCCGAGGGCACGCAGGCAAGCTTCACGATCGAGCAGGGCGAATCCACCTCTTCCATTGCCCAGACGCTTGCCGATTGCAAGCTCATTTCCCGCACGTCCGATTTCACCGATGCCGTGAAGGCCGCCAATGCGGAAAGCTCGCTGAAGCCCGGCACGTACACCATTGCGGGTGGCACGAGCGTCGATGACATCATCAGCCAGCTCGTTGCGGGCCCCAGCCTCGTAACCTTCACCGTTTCCGAGGGCCTTACCGTTCAGCAGACGGCTCAGATCGTGGCGGAAGCGTACGATGGCTCCATCTCGGCAGACGATTTCCTTGCCGCAGCCTTCAACGCTTCGGCCTACGTGTCCGACTATCCCTTCGTCGAGGGCGCGTACAACAATAGCCTCGAGGGCTTCCTGTTCCCGAAGACGTACAGCATCCAGTCGGGCGATACCGCCGACTCCGTCATTCGCCGCATGCTCGACCAGTATGCGCAGGAGGTATCCTCGCTCGATTACTCGTATGCCCAGAGCCAGGGCCTTTCCGCCTACGATGTCGTGAAGCTCGCGAGCGTCGTTCAGCGCGAGGCTGCTTCCGACAACATGGCTACGGTTGCCTCGGTGTTCTACAACCGCCTTGCCTCGAACATGGCGCTGCAGAGCGATGCCACGGTTGCCTATGTCGTGGGGCACGATCCTACGTCCGACGATATTTCCACCGACAGCCCGTACAACACGTATGCCCAGAAGGGCCTGCCGGCTGGCCCCATTTGCTCGCCGGGCCTCGATGCCCTGCAGGCGGTCTGCTCGCCCGATCAGACGAACTACCTGTACTTCTACTTCGTGCAGAACGACCAGGGTGGCACCGATTACTACTTCAGCGAAACGTTTGAAGACCATCGCGCTGCCATCGAGGGCACGTCCAACTAGCCTGGGGTTGCGCTATGGGCATCGTTCATCCCGATAGGTATTTCGCTCGCATTTCCGCAATTGACGTGCAGAAGGACCTTCTGGGGTGCGGCATTACCCATGCGCTGCTCGACATGGACAACACGCTCGTTTCCCGCGCCTCGGGTGATGTGCCCTCCGACGTGCGGAATTGGCTTTCCCGTGCCAGGAATGCGGGCGTGAGCCTTTGCATCGTCTCGAACAACTGGCACGACACGCCCCGTATCCACGGTAGGGAACTGGGCATTCCCGTCGTCGCGAAGGCATGCAAGCCGCTTCCTCATGGGCTCTTGGCTGCCCGCGCGGCCATTGGCGCGCGCAGCAACGACACCGTCGTCATTGGCGACCAGCTTCTCACCGACGTGATGGGCGCCCACATGCTGGGCATGAAGGCCTATCTCGTCGCGCCGCTTTCGGAAGTCGACTTGCGTCACACCAACGCCCTCAAGCCCCTGCGCGAAGCGCTGCTTGCGGGTCTCGTTCCCGAAAACGAGCACGCTGCCTCCTCTTGTGCGCCAGACGCGCGCGATTAGGCCAAACCGTTCGTTTGCTCCTTTCGCGGCGCGGCTTGACGCGCGGTCGCTCTGGCACTTTATCGTGCTAGAATCTCCCTAACATCCACAGCGACGTGAGGAATCGCATGCAGTTCGTTACAGCTGGCGAAAGCCATGGTCCGGCGCTCACCGCCATTGTCAGTGGGGTGCCTGCGGGCCTCCGCATTTCCGAATCACATGTCAACTCCGACCTTCGGCGTCGTCAATCGGGGTACGGCCGCGGTGGTCGTCAGAAGATCGAGGCCGACCATGTCGAAGTGCAATCGGGCGTTCGCTTTGGCGTAACGCTGGGCACTCCCGTGTGCCTGCGCGTTCCCAACCGCGATTGGCAGAACTGGACGGATCGCATGGCCGCTTCCGGTTCCGCTCCCAACGACCTCGTACGCGAGGTGACGCCCCGTCCTGGTCATGCCGATCTGGTGGGCATCCTAAAGAACAACTCCGACGATTGCCGCAACGTGCTCGAACGTGCCAGCGCGCGCGAAACCGCTGCTCGCGTTGCCGCTGCGGGCATTGCGCGTGAGTTCTTGGCCGAATTGGGCGTCGAGGTGTTCAGCTACGTCACCTCCATCGGCAGCGCACGATACGAGGAATCCGACGCGTTCATGCGTTGCGGGAAGTACAACCTGGCCGACATCGAGCTTTCCGAAGTTCGCTGCCCCAGCGCCGAAGCTTCTCTGAAGATGATGAAGATGATCGACGTCGCCCGCATCAAGGGGGAAAGCCTTGGTGGCACCTTCCGCGTCGTGGCCACGGGCCTCGTTCCCGGCTTGGGCGATTTCTCGAGCGGTGCCAGCCGCCTTACCAGCAAGATTGGTGCCGCCCTGTTTGGCATTCCCGCCATCAAGGGCGTGGAATTCGGCATGGGATTCCAGGCCGCTTCACTCGAAGGCAGTCACGTTCACGACCCCATTGCGCTTACGCACGACGGTTTCACGCGCACCAGCAACAATGCCGGCGGCTTGGAAGGCGGTATGACCACGGGCATGCCGTTGGTCGTCACGTGTGCCATGAAGCCCATTCCCACGCTGAAGAACCCCCTGGAAACGGTGAACATCGACACCATGGAACCCGCGCTTGCCAGCAGGGAGCGCAGCGACGTTTGCGCCGTGCCCGCCGCGGCCGTGGTGGGCGAGGCCGAAGTCGCGTTCGCGCTGGCTGCTGCCTACACCGAAAAGTTCGGCAGCGACAACATGCATGACATCAAGGCGAATCTCGCCTCGTACATGGACCGCATCCGCACGCAGTCACGGTAACGTCATGGAACGCACGTTGTACACGCTTACGCAGCCGGTGTTCCTCATTGGCTTCATGGGGGCGGGCAAGACCACCATGGCGCGCCGCCTTGCGCGCGAGTGTGGCCTCATCTGCGCCGACACCGATCGCTGCATGGAGCGCAAGTACGGCATGAGTGCAAAGGAGCTCTACGAGCAGGCGGGCGAAGAGGGCTTCCGTCAGATGGAAGCCGAAACGCTCGAGGAATTCGTGCAGGGCGAGCCCCGCATAATCGCATGCGGTGGTGGCATCGTCATGGGCGAGCGCAGCCGCGAAATCATCCGCACGTGCGGCTTTGCCGTCTACGTGCACGTCACGGCCGACGAAAGCGCCGAGCGCATCAGCAATCACGATTCGCGTCCGTTCTTCCACAGCATGGAATCGGTCCGTTCGGTCAATCAGGTGCGCGTGCCCCTCTACGAAGAGCTGGCCGACGTCACCGTCGATTCCTCCAGCCGCACGTCGGGCCGCATGGCCTATGAAGTGAAGGATATTCTCGTTAAGGAGGGCATACTGTGCCCAGTACGAAAGTAGTCGTCAATTTCGCCGATAAGTCCTCGTACGATGTTCGCGTGGGCGCGGGCATTCTGCAGGGCATTGGTCAGCGCGTGCGCGCTACGTGCCCCCAGGCGCATCAGGCCCTCCTCATTACCGACTCGAACGTGGCTCCACTCTATCTCGATATTGCCGTTTCTAGCCTGAAGGCCGAGGGCCTGCGCACGTCGAGCATTACGATTCCCGCAGGCGAGGAAAGCAAGAGCGTTGCCTGCCTTTCCGAGATTTGGCAGGCCATGGCCCAGAAGGGCCTCGACCGTTCCGCGTGCGTCGTTGCCTTGGGCGGCGGCGTCGTTGGCGACTTGGCGGGGTTTGCCGCGGCCACGTACATGCGCGGCATTGGCTTCGTGCAGGCGCCCACCTCGCTGCTTGCCATGGTCGATTCTTCCGTGGGCGGCAAGACGGCCATCGACCTGCCGGCGGGGAAGAACCTGGCGGGTGCCTTCTACCAGCCTGCGTACGTATGCGCCGACACTTCCACGCTCGCCACGCTGAACGAACGCGAATGGGCGTGCGGCTGCGGCGAGATTGCCAAATCCGCCGTCATAGGTGGCGACGATTTCTTCTTCTGGCTCGTCGAAAATGCATCGCGCCTGGCCGAGCGCGACCCCGAGGTGGTGAACGAGGCCATCGTTCGCAGCGTGGTGTTCAAGGCCGATGTAGTGGCTGCCGACGAGCAGGAACGTTCCGGTACGCGCGAGTGCCTGAACTATGGCCATACGCTGGGCCATGCCATCGAGAAGCTTGCGGGGTACGGCGTGTATTCTCATGGCGCCGCCGTGGCCGAGGGCATGCGCTTTGCGATGCGCCTGGGCGTTGCCTTGGCCGACGCTCCCATCGACCTGGTGCACGAGCAGGACGCCCTGCTTGACAGCCTGGGTCTCGATCCGCTTGCGTTCAGCGCTTCGCCCAGTCAGATCATCGATGCCATGCGTTCCGACAAGAAGAACCGTGATGGTCAGATTCGCTTCGTCATCCCCAGCGATGTGGGCTCGTGGTCCGTCCTTCCCGTGGAAGAGGATATTCTGCGCGAGCACCTTGACGCGTGGTCTCGCTCGAAATAAGGTTCCAACTGGAATAACGCTATCAAATGTAGATGGGGGATGAGCTCCATGAGCTTTGCCACTGCGGCGAGCGACCTGCGCCTGGCACGCATGCGATCGCGGATGAAACGAGAGGGCATCGAGGCGTTGTATCTGCGCGATACGAGCAATATCGCGTGGCTCACGGCGTTCGATGACGTATTCGACGACGAGCGCGCGCATGCCGTTCTGGTTACGGCTGATTCTTGCGTGCTGCATACCGATTCGCGCTATGCCTCGGCGTGCCGTTTCGCAGCGCAGGGGTCGCAGGTGGAAATCGACGATACGCGCGTGGGGCATGCCTCGTGGCTTGCGAGCATGCAGCCCGATGCGCGCGAGATCGCCATCGAAGACGATATGCCCCTCTTGGAGTTTCGCGCCCTGGAGCGCGCATGGCAGGGGAGTGCGCCTTCGCTGCTCGAGACGTCGGGCTTCGGCGTTTCCCTGCGCGCAGTGAAGGACAGCTACGAAGTGGAGCGCCTCGTGGCCGCCCAGGCCGTAACCGATGCCGCCTTCAGCCATATCGTCTCGTTCATGAAGCCGGGCATGACCGAGCGCATGGTGCAAATCGAGCTCGAGGATTACATGACGCGCCACGGGGCCCGTGGGCTGGCTTTTTCGTCGATCGTCGCCACGGGTGCGAACGGCGCCCGCCCGCATGCCATTCCCGGTAACACGCGACTCGAAGCGGGTCAGTGCGTGGTCATGGATTTCGGCGCGCGTGCCCTGGGCTATTGCAGCGACATGACGCGCACGGTGTTTTTGGGCGAGCCCAGCGCGCAGCTGGCGCATGCCTACGAAGTGCTGCGAAGCGCCAACGAGCAGGTAGAGGCGATGATTCGTCCGGGCGTTACCGGTGCGCAGGCGCATCAGCTGGCCGAAGACGTGCTCGCCCAGGGCGGCTATGCGGGTGCGATGGGGCATGGCCTGGGTCATGGCGTGGGCATCGACATTCACGAGCGCCCCGTGCTCAGCCCGCGCAACGATAAGCCCCTCGAGGCGGGCAACGTCGTGACAGTGGAGCCTGGCATCTACATCGAAGGCGAATTCGGCATGCGTCTCGAAGACTTCGGCCTGGTTACCCATGATGGTTTTAGGGTATTTACACAATCTACGCACGATTTAGTTATAATCTAGCGGTTATCTTGCAAAGAAGACAAGAAGGGTAATTCGATATGGCAATCTCCACCGCAGACTTCAAGAACGGCATCTGCATCGAATACAACAACAAGCTCTGGACCATCGCCGAGTTCCAGCATGTGAAGCCCGGCAAGGGCGGTGCGTTCGTGCGCACGAAGCTTCGCGATATCCGTTCCGGTCGCGTGGTCGAATACACGTTCAACAGCGGTACGAAGTTCGACAGCGTTCGCCTGGAAGAGCGCAAGATGCAGTACCTGTACAACGACGGTGCCGATTACTACTTCATGGATCCCGTCTCCTACGAGCAGATGAGCATCCCCGCCGACGTCATCGGCGACAACGCCAAGTGGCTCAAGGAAAACGACGAAGTCACCCTGCAGTACGCCGGCGAAGAGCTCATC
This sequence comes from Denitrobacterium detoxificans, assembly GCF_015062615.1. Classification (GTDB taxonomy): domain Bacteria; phylum Actinomycetota; class Coriobacteriia; order Coriobacteriales; family Eggerthellaceae; genus Denitrobacterium; species Denitrobacterium detoxificans_A. The sequence continues at coordinate 329,210 of NZ_SUUH01000001.1, read as the reverse complement.
AGCATCTCCCCGCAGATGTTCGTTGAACTGGAAATCACCGAAACCGACCCCGGCTTCAAGGGCGACACGGTTCAGGGCGGCACGAAGCCCGCTACGCTCGAAACGGGCGCCGTGGTGAACGTTCCCATGTACATCAACGTGGGCGAAGTCGTTCAGATCGACACGCGCGACGGTCGTTTCGTAAAGCGCGTCTAGTTCGCATTACACTGCATGTCGCGGCGGGCGGTTCCTTATGGGGCCGTCCGCCTTTTTATTCTGGTAAACCCTCTTGCCACTACAGCCTAATAGAGTGAAAATAGTTAGATAGTCTAACCGAGAGGAACCACCGTGAAAAAGATCTGGGATACTTGGAATTCGTGGAGTCTCATTCTGCGTATCGTTTGCGGCCTGGTCATAGGCACCATTCTCGCGCTCGTTGCGCCGAATTCAGAGTGGATCACGTTGCTCGGCACGCTGTTCGTATCGGCGTTGAAGGCGATTGCCCCCATTCTCGTTTTCTTCCTGATCATCAGCGCACTGTGCAACGCGAACCGCGTGGGCGCCATGAAGCGCATCGTCGCGCTGTACCTGGTGAGCACGTTCGTAGCTGGCGTCGTCGCCGTGCTCGCAACGTTCATCTTCCCGCTGCACGTTACGCTCGAAGGCGTGGAGGCCGCCACGAAGACGGCTCCCTCTGGCGTGGGCGAGGTGCTCTCCAACCTGCTGGTCAGCGTGGTGTCCAACCCCGTGGGCTCGCTTACCGAGGCGAACTACCTGGGCATTCTGTGCTGGGCCGTGCTCCTTGGCGTGGCGCTGCGCGCTGCTTCCGATGGCACCAAGAATCTGTTCTCCGACATCGCTGGGGCCGTTTCGCGCGTGGTGCGCATCATCATCTCGTTCGCCCCGTTCGGCGTTCTGGGCCTGGTGTACGACGCCGTTTCCACCAGTGGCCTCGACATCTTCACCGAGTACGGCACGCTGCTGCTGGTGCTCGTAGGCTGCATGCTCTTCATCGCCTTCGTCACGAACCCGCTCATGGTTTGGGTCAACATCCGCAAGAACCCCTATCCGCTGGTGCTTCGCTGCCTGCGTGACTCGGCCATTACCGCGTTCTTCACGCGCAGCTCCGCGGCAAACATCCCCGTGAACATGGAGCTGTGCCGCCGACTCGGCCTCGACCCCGACAACTATTCCGTGTCCATTCCGCTGGGTGCCACCATCAACATGGCCGGCGCCTGCGTGACCATCACCGTTATGGCCATGGCCGCCGCACAGACCATGGGCGTTCAGGTCGACTTCCTCACAGCCGTCATCTTGTGCGTGCTCGCAGCCGTTTCCGCATGCGGCGCTTCCGGCGTTGCCGGCGGCAGCCTGCTGCTCATCCCCGTGGCTTGCTCGCTTCTGGGTATTGGCGGCGACATCGCCATGCAGATGGTGGGCATTGGCTTCATCATCGGCGTGGTGCAGGACTCTTGCGAAACCGCTCTGAACTCTTCCTCCGACGCGCTTTTCACGGCCACGGCGGAATACGTTCAGTGGAACAAGGATGGCAAGGACTACGTCCCCGGCAAGGATGCCGAGGGGGTTCCGGCTGCTCTATAGCCCATACCCGCTCCAGTGCGCGAAACGGGTTGGGGCACGAGCTTCCAACCCGTTTTTCGTATCCTGCATGTGACGGTCGGCACCCAATGCCGTCATGCACACAGTTTGTGTACCTTGTCCATGAAATTACCCGCGTAAGAGTATCGAACTGCGCGTCTATCTATAATATTGAGTTCGAAACCTAGGAGGTTTGCACATATGCCCAAGCTTCAGATCATGGATACCACCATACGCGATGGCCAGCAGAGCCTGTGGGCTACGCGCATGCCCGTTGGCGATATGCTCCCCATTCTTCCCAAGATGGACGAAGTGGGGTACTGGGCCATCGAGGCGTGGGGCGGTGCCACGTTCGATTCCTGCCTTCGCTTCCTCGATGAAGACCCGTGGGAGCGTCTGCGATCGATCAAGGCCAAAACGCCCAATACGCGTCTGTCCATGCTCTCGCGCGGCCAGAATCTCGTTGGCTACAAGCATTACTCGCGCGAAGTCTGCATGCGCTTCATCGCTGCGGCAAAGCGCAACGGCATCGATATCTTCCGCGTGTTCGACGCGCTGAACGATATTCGCAACGTGGTCGACAACGCCGATGCCATCAAGGCATGTGGCGGCCACTTCGAAGGCGCCATCAGCTACACCATGAGCCCCGTCCATACGCTCGATAGCTACCTGGAATACGCTCAGCAGCTGAAGGACCTGGGTGCCGATTCCATCGCCATCAAAGACATGGCAGGCATGCTCACGCCGTATCGCACGGAACGCATGGTACGTGCCCTGAACGCCGAAATCGGCCTGCCCGTGCACGTGCATTGCCACTACGTTGGCGGCATGGCCCCCGCGAACTACATCAAGGCCGCCGAAGCCGGCGCTGCCATCGTCGACACGGCCACGGCGCCGCTCGCATTCGGCAACAGCCAGCCTGCGGTGGAAATGATCGCAGCAGCCATGCAGGAAAGCCGCTACGACACTGGCTTCAACCTCGACCTGCTGTTCGAGATCGCCGAATACTGGGAGCAGGTGCGCGAGCGTAGCCACTACAAGCGCGGCGTGTCCAGCCTCATTCACATGAAGGTCTACAGTCATCAGGTGCCCGGCGGCATGATGAGCAACCTCGTCTCGCAGTTGAAGACGCAGAACGCGCTCGACCGCCTGCCCGATGTTATGGAGGAGATCCCCAAGGTGCGCGCCGAGGTTGGCTATCCGCCGCTCGTAACGCCCATGAGCCAAATCGTTGGCACGCAGGCCGTGTTCAACGTGCTCACGGGCAAGCGCTGGGGCATCGTCTCCAAGGAAATGAAGGACTACATCTGCGGTTACTATGGCAAGGCCCCCGGCCCCATGGATCCCGCTATCGTGAAGAAGGTCGTGGGTGCCGCCGAGCGCCTCGATCCCAGCGTTGCACCTGGCTCTTTGGTCACCACCACGTTCGCCGAGCTCGAAGAGGAAATCGGCGATCTGGCGCAGAGCGAAGAAGACGTTCTCATGTACGCCATGTTCCCGAACGAAGCGCGTACGTACCTGAGCAAGCACCGTACATCGAAATCGGTCGAATTCCTGATGGAAGAGGAGTCGAGCGAAACCAAGGAGGAAGATTACGTGGATATCAATCAGATTCGCGAGCTGGTTCGCGTTGCAGAGGAAAGCGGCGTAGGCGAAATCGTCGTTGAAGAGGAAGGCGCTCGCATCGCCGTCCGCATGCCCAGCGCCATGCAGGCTGCTCCCGCTGCAGCCGTCGCTGCCGCACCTGCTGCTCCCGCAGCGGCTCCCGCTCCTGCTCCTGCGGCCGCCCCGGCTTCCGCTCCCGCAGCCGAGTCGAACCGTCCCGCTTCGTGGGTTCCCGTTACGGCTCCCATGGTGGGCACGTTCTACGTTGCTCCCGCGCCCGATCAGCCGCCCTTCGTCACCGTGGGCGACGAGGTCGCAGCCAACCAGACGCTGTGCATCATCGAGGCCATGAAGCTCATGAACGAGATTGGCGCCGAGCAGATGGGCACCATCCGCGAGGTCTGCCTGGAAGATGCCACGCCCGTTGAGTTCGGCACGGTGCTCTTCTACATCGAGCCCCACAATGCAAACGACGCTACCGGTCCGGAGAACGCATAATGTTCGATAAAATCCTCATCGCCAATCGCGGGGAAGTGGCGCTGCGCGTCATGCGCGCTTGCCGCGAGTTGGGCGTTAAAACGGTTGCGGTGTATTCCACCGAAGACAAAGACACGCTTCCCGTTCGCTATGCCGACGAAGCCGTGTGCATCGGCCCTGCTCCCGCGAACAAGAGCTACCTGGTCATGGCGAATGTCATTGCCGCCGCGAAGAACACCGGCGCGCAGGCCATTCATCCGGGCTATGGCTTTCTTTCCGAGAACGCCGATTTCGCCCGCGCCTGCGCCGATAACGACATCGTGTGGATTGGCCCCTCTCCCGAGTGCATCGAGAGCATGGGCAACAAGTCGGTCGCGCGCGACACTATGAAGCGCTGCGGCGTGCCCACCGTTCCTGGTAGCGATGGCACCGTGGAAACGGTTGAAGAGGCTCGCGCCTTCGCCGAGCGCGTGGGCTATCCCGTGCTTATCAAGGCCAGTGCTGGCGGTGGCGGCAAGGGCATGCGCGAGGTGCACAAGGCCGAAGACCTGGAAAGCCAGTTCTTGGCCGCCAAGTCCGAAGCGAAGGCCGCCTTCGCCAACGACGACGTGTACCTGGAAAAGCTCGTGCTTCGCCCGCGTCACGTGGAAATTCAGATCCTCGCCGACGACTTCGGCAACCGCGTTGCCCTGTGCGAGCGCGATTGCTCCATCCAGCGTCGTCATCAGAAGCTCCTGGAAGAGGCTCCCAGCCCCGCGCTCGACGCCGAGACGCGTCGTGCCATGGGCGTTGCGGCCATCAAGGCCGTGCGTGCGGTCGACTATCGCTCTGCGGGCACCATCGAGTTCCTGCTCGATCAGGACGGCAAGTTCTATTTCATGGAAATGAACACGCGCGTTCAGGTAGAGCATCCCGTTACGGAACAGATTACGGGCACCGATATCATCAAGGAGCAGATTCGCATTGCCGCTGGCGAACCCATGACGTGCGCCGAACGCGCTCCGTTTACGCCGTATGGCCATGCCATCGAGTTCCGCATCAACGCGGAAGACCCCGAGCATGATTTCCGCCCCAGCCCCGGCACCATCACGAAGTTCACGCTTCCCGCTGGTCCTGGCGTGCGCGTGGAAAGCTATCTCGAGCAGGGTTCCCGCATTAGCCCGTACTACGATTCCCTTATCGCGAAGCTCATCGTATGGGGCTCTACGCGCTCCGAGGCCATTGCCCGCGGCAAGCGTGCGCTCGATGAGTTCAAGATTGAGGGCGTCAACACTACGATTTCCTTCCACCAGTCGGTACTCGACGTTCCGGCGTTCGTGGAGGGCAATGCCTATACCGATTTCATTGAAACCGAGATGGGGGATTAAACATGTCAGACTTGAATATTGAGGGCATGGCTCTCGCCGAAGGCGTGGTGGAAACCATCATCGCCATCGCGCTGAAGGATGTCGAAGGCGTTGCCAGTGTTGGCGCACCTTCCACCACCAGCGGCCTGCTTTCGGCCATTCAGCAGAAGCCCAGCACCCAGGGCATCGAGGTTCAGGCTACCGAAGCCGGTACCATTTCCGTAAGCGTTCGCGTGGAAGTGTACTTTGGCCAGGTCCTGCCCGAGCTCGCCAACCGTATTCGCGTTGCCGTTGCCGACGCCGTGAATACGCAGGTGGGTATTAATGTTTCTAACGTCGATGTCTTCATCGACGGCATTCGTTTCGAATAGACGTGGTTGTATAGCATGAAAAAACGTCATGAACGTATTCTGTCCCGTCGCATGGCGGTGCAGGTTCTGTATCAAAGTGAAATTACCGGCGTTCCCGCATGGGAAATCGCCGATAAGGGCGATGCCCTGCCCGAGGGCGGCACGCTTCCCCCGTATGCCATCGAGCTGCTGCGTGGCGTAGCTGCGCATCGCGTGCGCATCGACAAGCTTCTCGACGAGGCTTCCTCGAATTGGTCCCTCGAGCGCATGCCGCTCGTCGACCGTTCCATCATGCGCATGGCGGTATACGAGATGCTGCACGAAACCGACGTTCCCGTTTCCGTGTGCATCAACGAGGCCGTCGAGCTGGCCAAGGAATTTGGCGGCGAAGACGATTCCTCGCGCTTCGTGAATGGCGTTCTGGGTCGCATTGCTCGTGACCAGGGCCTTTCCGACGATGTGCCCGAGGTCGACGAAGATCTTTCGCTCCATCGTGACGTAATGCCTGAAGGCGTTATCGCCGCAGCCGAAGAAGAGCCTTCTTCGGACGACGAGCAGTAGGAAGCTTAGGCGCATGTCCGAAAGCGAAAAGCCCTCATTCGAGAGCATCAATACGCGTTTGAAGGAAATCCAGGCGGCTGTCGAAGATGATGACATGCCCCTGGATGATGCGCTTTCTCTGTTCGAGGAAGCGGTTCAACTTGGCATGCAGGCCTCTTCGCTGTTGGAAGAGGGTATTGCCCAGGGTGGCGCGCCGGAAGGCGACGAAGCCAGCGCCCCTGGAATCGAAGAATCCGTTGCGAGCGACGGAGAACGTTCGCTGTAAGCCGTAACCTAATGCTTGCTGGTAAAGCAGGTTTTAGCGTGCTACGGTACTCAGTGACGTTGAATGGAAGGGGAAGCGTGGAAGACAAGCATCGAATTATCGATATGATTTCAAATCCTAGCGATATTAAGCTGCTTTCTGAACCGGAGCTTTCCATTCTCTGCAAGGAAATTCGCGAGGAGATCGTTTCCGTCACCTCCACGAATGGCGGTCACTTGGCCTCTAGCCTGGGCGCCGTGGAAATCATCGTGGCGCTCCATTCTCTCTTGAATTGCCCCGAAGATCGCATCGTGTTTGACGTGGGCCATCAGGCATATGCCCACAAGCTCCTTACGGGGCGTCTTTCCCAGTTCAACACGCTGCGCAAGCTTGATGGCATAACCGGGTTCCCCAACCCTCTGGAAAGCGAATACGATGCGCATCCTTCGGGTCATGCGTCAGACAGCCTTTCCGTCGCCATGGGCCTTGCCTACGCCTCCAAGCTCAATGGCGATTCTCGCAAGATCGTCTCCGTTATTGGCGATGCCTCGCTTGCGGGCGGCATGGCCTTCGAAGCCCTCAATCACATTGGCCAAGAGCAGCTTCCCATTGTCATCGTGCTCAACGACAACGCCATGTCCATTTCGCGCCCCGTGGGCGCGCTCGTGCGTCATTTTGGCTATCTGCGCGCTTCGGCTCGCTACCGCCAGACGCGCGACGCCGTGCAAGGCGCCATGGAGGATGGCGGCAATGTGACGCAGGGTATGCTGAACCTGGGCCGCAATATGAAGGATTCGGTAAAGCACCTGGTCATCCCCAAGGCAATGCTCTTCGAGCAGCTGGGCATCACCTGCACGCCGCCCGTTGATGGCCATAATCTGCATCAGTTGCGCGAAATGTTCAACGTGGCGCTCCAGAGCAATGGCCCCGTGCTGGTGCACGTCGTTACCAAGAAGGGCATTGGCTATGGCCCTGCCCGCCAGAATCCCGAGCTCTTCCATGGCGTGGGGCCCTACGACATCGCCACGGGCAAGGTGCACAAGAACCCGAATGCGAATCCCAAGTACACGAGCGTGTTCGGCAGCGCGCTGGTAAGCGAAGCCCGCAAGAATAAGGACATCGTGGCCATTACGGCGGCCATGAAGGACGGTACCGGGCTCGACCCGTTCTCTTCGGAGTTCCCCGATCGCTTCATCGATACGGGCATTACCGAAGAGCATGCCGTGGGCATGGCGAGTGGCTTGGCGGCGGCGGGCAAGGTTCCCGTCGTGGCTATCTACTCAACGTTCCTCCAGCGTGCCATCGACCAGATTATCATCGACAATGCCCTGGCCAAGCGCCATGTGGTATTTGCCATCGACCGTGCTGGCCTGGTTGGCAGCGATGGCCCCACGCACAATGGCGTGTTCGATATGGCGTATCTGCGTATGATCCCCCATATGCGCCTTCTGGCGCCTTCCAACGAGGCCGAATTGGTGAATGCATTGCATACGGCGCTCGAGCTTACGGGCCCCGTTGCGCTGCGCTATCCGCGTGGCGAGGCCGAAGGCGTTGCCCTGCCCGAAGAGCCCCAGTCTTGGCCCGTGGGGAAGGGCGTCGTGGTACGTCAGGGCTCCGATGCCGCCATCTTGGCATTTGGGCATATGGTCAAGTACGCGCAGGCTGCAGCTTCCATGCTGGCCGAAGAGGGCATTTCCGTGCGCGTGGTCGACATGCGCTGGGTGAAGCCCGTCGATGACGAGGCGGTTCGCGAAGCCGCCGCTACGGGTTTCGTTCTTACCGTGGAAGAGGGCACCGTGTGTGGCGGTGCTGGTTCGGCCGTGCTCGAGTCCATGGCCCGTCAGGGGCTCGTTGCTCCCGTGCGCGTTATGGGCTTGCCCGACGAGTTCGTTGAGCAGGGCCCGGTCGACGAACTATTCGACCGACTCGGCATCGGCGCCAATGGCATCGCTAGCGCCATCCGCTCCCAGCTCGGTCGCTAGGCTTTCTTCTTCGCCCTGTTCGCCGTGGTGCGGCAGGGGCTCTTCCTGATTGGCTTCCATAGGTTCGCTCTGCTCGAGCGTGCCGTACACGGGTGCTTCCGGTTCGGGCACCTGCATGTCGAGCGTGCGCGCAATCGCCTCGTTCATGTACTGGTGACGCTGCAGGATGGGGTGCAGGTAGCGAGGCCTATGCTGGGTCGACGTGCCAAATTGGATGGCGTGAACGGGGCAGCGCTGCAGGCACGCCAGGCATTGCGTGCAATTGCCCTCTATCCATACGGGGTAGCCGTTATCCAGGCGAATGGTGTTGGTGGGGCACATTTCCGCACAGGTACCGCAGTGCAGGCAGGCGTTCGTGTCCACGAGGAACTTGTCGACGGCGAAGCGCTTTCCCTCTTTGCCGGTAACTGCCGAGAACGCCGAGCCCAGGGGGTTGCGCGCTTCGAAATGCCCGAACTTCATGCCGCTGACGCTGCGTGCAATGGCGCGGGCGTTCCTGTGCGCCTCTTCCTGCTTGCGCGTTTGCGACGCGCGGGACCCGGGGCTCGTAAGGTAGATGCAGCTGCTCACGTTGCGTACGGAATACGAGGCGTCGAGCCTGATGTTCTGGTACTTCTTCAGGGTTCGCTCGAATTGCTTGGGCGTGGTGCCCACCAGCCCCGCGTACGTTACGACGCAATAGCAGTACCCGGGAACGAAGGGATTGCCGTTCGGCGTGAGGAAGCGCACGTTGCGCAGGAACTCGTCTACGATGCGCGGCGTGGAGAACATGTACACGGGGAAGACGAAGCCCAGCGGCTCTCCCTGCTCCACCTCGAAGCCATACGCCTCTTCCTTCGTGGCGTGGCCAATGCTTGCGATGCGGTCGTTCGTTGCCTCGGCGATGGTATAGGCTGCGTCGAGGGAGTTTCCGGTTGCGGTGAAGTAGAAGATCATATTGTTCCTGGTAAAGCTTGTTGCGTTCGTCTGGGGCGCCAGGCTGGCCGCGTATGCGCCTGCTTGGCTAACCGTGCCCTCTCGTCTCTCGTTTCGTTTCAAGACGTTATTATACGATACGCAAAACATGGTACACTTGTTCGTGTTCTATATCCCAGAAAAGGCAAGTCTATGATCGACGAACTGCATGTGAAGAATGTTGCCCTCATCCAGGAGGCCACCCTTTCGCCTGCCCAGGGCCTTACGGTGGTCACGGGCGAAACGGGTGCCGGCAAAACGGCCCTGCTGTCGGCGTTGAAGCTGTTGGTGGGCGAACGTGCCGATGCCCATATGGTTCGGGAAGGCGCCAGCTCTTTGTCGGTCGAGGGGCGCTTTTACACGCCGTCGTCGAACGAGGCGGAAGGCGTGGTGGTAAGCCGCACCCTTTCCGCCGATGGTCGAAGCAGGGTGCACGTCGATGGTTCCATTTCCAGCGTGCAGCAGCTTGCGCACACGGTGGGCGCCAGCGTCGACTTGTGCGGCCAGCACGAGCATCAGCGCCTGCGCGTGGCCGCCAACCACCGCAAGATGCTCGACGCCTGGATGGGCTCCTCGCTTTCCCAGCCCATGGAAGCATATGCGCAGGCCTGGCGCGCGGCGAACGAGGCCGCCAGCGTCCTGCGGGCGGTGCGTGAAGCGGGGAATATGAGCAACGAGGAAGTCGACCAGGCGCGCTACGTGGTAACGCGCATTGGCGAGGTGAATCCCATGCCCGGTGAATACGAAGAGCTGCTTGCCAGCGTTCCGCGCGCCGAGAATGCCGAGCAGCTCATGATGTCCGTTTCCGGTGCGTATCAGGCCCTTTCGGGCGAGGGCGGGGCGCTCGACGCGCTTTCGCAGGCTGCAGGCCTCCTGGAGCGCGTTTCGGGTGTCGACGAGTCGTTGGGGGCGCTGGCGGAAAGCCTGCGCGAAGCCAGCTACGTTGTTGAGGACGTTTCGCGCGACACGCGTGCCTATCGCGACGATTTGGAATACTCGCCCGTGAACCTGGCGGAAATGCAGGAGCGCCTTGGCGAGCTGCAGGGGCTCATGCGCACGTGGGGGCCTGGCATGGAACAGGTCTTCGAAGCGCGCGAGGCAGCCTTGCAGGCGCTTGCGGCCTACGATTCGCTCGACGAACGCCTGCGGGAAGCGCAGGCGGAAGTCCAGGCGGCGGAAGAGGCCTTGGCTCGTGCGGCCAGCGCGCTGCACGACGCCCGCGCCAGTGCCGCTCCCCAGTTCGCCGAGGCGGTTTCCGCCCAGATGGGGCGCTTGGAAATGAATGGCGCAACGCTGGAATGCGGCGTTACCCAGTTGCCGCGCGAATCGTGGACGGCCCAGGGGCCCGACGCCGTGGAGTTCCTCTTCAAGCCTGGCGCGAACATGAGCGCGCGCCCCTTGGGAAAGATTGCCTCGGGCGGCGAGACGAGCCGCGTCATGCTTGCCATCAAGGTGGTCATGGGTTCGCGCGACGACGTGGAAACGCTCGTGTTCGACGAGGTCGACGCTGGGGTAGGGGGCAGCGCTGCGCGCGCTCTGGCCGACGTACTAGTCGATCTTTCGAAGACGCACCAGGTTATCGTCGTTACGCATTTGGCCCAGGTGGCAGTGGCGGGTGCCTGCCATTACGTGGTAAGCAAAACGGGCGGAAGCGAACCTTCCACCCAGCTCGAACCCGTAAGCGGCACTAGCCGCGTGCGCGAAATCGCGCGCATGCTTTCGGGCGATGCAAGCAGCATGAGCATGGAACATGCCCGCGCGTTGCTTCAAGAACGGGCGTAGCGGGTGCCCTGCGTGGGCTACGAATGCGCCATGGACGTGAAGCGCATGTCGTTTCCGCAGATGGTGCAGGCAACATGTTCGCTTTGCATAAGGTGCACCAGGTGCGCCATGGTCTCGCCCAGCGAAAAGTACTTCTGCTGAAGCGACCAGGCATCCCAGTTAGCGTGCTTCCATGCGCAGTTGCGTGCGATGTCGGCGAGCGTGGAAGAGCCTGCGGCTACCAGCCCATCGATCTCGTCCAGGCGCTGGGCGTGATGGTTCAGCAGGAACGCCAAGCGCTCATGTACCTGCTCGAAGGGCTCTCCGTGTCCTGCTAGGGCAAGGTCGATATCGAGATTGCCCAGCTTGCGCAGGCTGGAAAGGAAGTCTCCCAGATTATCGCGCGAGGTAAGCCACGTGGAAACCGTGGGCGTAATGCGCTCGAGCACGGTATCGCCGGCAATGAGCAAGCGTGCGGTGGGCTCGTAGAGGCAGATGTGCCAGTTGTCGTGACCGGGCGTGGCGACTACGCGGAACGTGTAGCCAGCGGCCTTGAATTCGTCCCCGTCGTCCAGGAAGTGGAAGTTCGGGCGCTTCTTCAGGGGGAGCAGTTCGCTGGTGAGCACGGTGCGCGATCCGTCGCGGCCACCACTGCCACCTGCAAGACCAACCTTTTCGCCGACGATTCGCTCCAGGACGGGCTCGATGATTTCCGCCTCCATGGCCAGGTTGTCGCTTACTTCCTGGAAGGAATGCATGTTTGCGTGAATGGTCATGCCGGGCGTCCACAGGCGGTCGAGGCAACCCGTGTGGTCGGGGTGGGAATGCGTGAGGATGATCTCTACGGTATCCCAGCTGCGGCCGAAGTATGCCAGCGCTGCATCGAGCGTATCGGAGCATTCCTGGTTATCGAATCCCACGTCCACGATGGTCGTCTTGTCGTCTCCCAGGATGAAGTAGGAATTCAGGAATCGGAGGGGGTTGTCGGGCAGGGGAACCTGAACGCGCCAGATGCGCGGTCTGATTTCCTCGATAGGCTGCAGATTCACCAGGCCCTCCTTCCGACATTTCGCTTGATTGCCCGTATTCTATCGCTTGCGAAGGGAATGAGAGCTTTGAAGTGCGCTTAGCGGCTGCTTTTCTACGCTTGCTTTATCTCGGTTTCACGTTTGCTCCACCATTCGCGTGCGAAACGCAGAAGGGCGTCGCGTTCGTTGGGGAGCGTCTCGTCCATGACCGCCTCGAGCATGGCGTTCAAGGCCGCGCCAATGTGGGGCCCTTGTGGCATGCCCATTGCCAGCAGGTCCTTTCCGCTTACGTTGAGGGCCGCTACCGTGAAGGGCTGGCTCTGCGCGAGGATGAGGTCGAGGCAATCCTCGATGGCCTGCGCATGGGCAACGCCCGATTGGTATTCGGGGGCATGCGATAGGGAATCGGCGCGCTTCACGCTGCAGAGGGCGCGCAGCAGCTCGGGGTCTCCGTTGAGCTTGCGCAGGAGCCGCTTCACGTATTTTGGCTCGGGGATGGTTGGGCAATCGTGATAGCGCACGAGCGTGGTGACGCGTTCGATGAACGCGGGGCTCATCTTCAGGCGCTTCATCGCGCGCTTCGCAAGGGGGATGCCCTCGTGGGCGTGGCCGTAGAAATGCCCCACGCCTTCCTCGTCGACGGTGAACGTGCTGGGCTTGCCGATGTCGTGGAAGAGCGTCGCCCAGCGCGCAAGCGGATCGGGCGTGGCGTACTGCACGGCGTAGGCGGTGTGCTCCCACACGTCGTAGATGTGGTACTTCGTTTTCTGATCGAACCCGATCATGGGAGTGACCTCGGGGATGACGCGGCCGATGATGTCGGCGTATGCCATGAGCGCGCCATGTACGTACTCGCCGCATATCAGGCCTTCGAGTTCGTGGGATATGCGCTCGGCCGCGATGAGCTTCAGGTTGGAAGCCTGCGCGCGCATGCCCGATGCGGTCTGTTGGTCTATGGCGAACCCAAGCTGGCTTGCGAATCGAACGCCTCGCAAAATGCGCAGGGCGTCTTCCATGAACCGCTTTTCCGGTTCGCCCACGGCGCGGATCGTTCGCGCGCGAAGGTCGGCCTGCCCGTTGAACGGATCGAGAAGCCCTCGCGTGGGATGCCAGGCCATGGCGTTGATGGTGAAATCGCGTCGTGCCAGGTCTTCCTGGATGGAACGCGTGAACTGCACGGAATCGGGGTGGCGGCCGTCGGTGTACGCTCCGTCGATGCGGTACGTGGTGATTTCCAGGGGCGTTCCCTTGCTGATGGCCGTGAGCGTGCCGTGCGCTATGCCGGTTTCCACGGTGCGAATGCCGCTGGCCTCGAGTACGGCTTGCGTTTCGTTCCAGAGCGCATTGCAGGCAATGTCGAAGTCATGCACGGGGCGGCCTAGTAGGGCGTCGCGTACGCAACCGCCCACGAGCCATGCCTCGAGCCCGGCATCTTCCAGGATGCCGAGGACGCGAATGGCCTGATTGCCCTGCTCGTTGTTGTCGAAAGGATTATCCATGCCCCTATTCTACCCGCAGTGACCCGTGCCCGCGCACCGCGTTCCGCACTTGATATCGACGTGCAATGGGCAATTGCGTAGACGTTCATATGACGTGCCGCGATGCGCTAGAATGCGAGGTGATTAGAAATTCACGGCGCGAAGCATGATAGGGGCTAACCCATGGAAGACCGTAAATCGTTTGCGCTTCTCATTGATTCCGACAACATTTCCGCAAAGTACATTCAGGCCATCATGAACGAGCTGACCAGCCGTCATGGCCAGGTTACGTACCGTCGCATCTACGGCGACTGGACGAGCAGCCAGATGGGGAAGTGGAAGGATGTGCTGGCGGAGTATTCGCTTACCCCCATGCAGCAGTTTGCCAACACCAAGGGCAAGAACGCCACCGATTCGTTTCTCATTATCGATGCCATGGACATCCTCTACGAAGGCAAGGTGCAGGGGTTCTGCATCGTTTCCAGCGATAGTGATTTCACGCGCCTGGCGAGCCGCCTGCGCGATGCCGGCATGACGGTGGTGGGCATGGGCGAGCAGAAGACGCCTCGCTCGTTCCGCAATGCCTGCACGGTGTTTACGGCGCTCGAGGTCATCAGCCAGGATCAGGAAGATGCCGAGACGGCCGCATCCGAGGTTCATTCCCTCGAGGAGAATGGCGTCAGCCTGAAGGAGACGTCTTCGGCGATCGTGGACATCATCAACGAGTACAGCGGCAAGGGCACGCAGATCTCGCTGGCCGAAATAGGCAGCCGCCTGGTGGACATCTATCCCGATTTCGACGTGCGCGCCTTTGGCTACAGCCAGCTTTCGAAGTTCCTGGAAAGCTTCCCGAACCTGCAGCTGGAACGTCGCCACAACGTGGTGCTCGTGGCCCTGCGCGATGCCGATAGCCTGCGTGGCGAGGTTTCGTCGTTCATCGTCGACGAGGTGCGCAAGGGGAAGACGGGCGGCGTGAGCTTGAGCAAGATCGGCGATATGGTCTACGAGGCGTATCCCGATTTCAACGTAAAGGACTTTGGCTACTCGAAGCTCTCGAAGTTCGTGCGCGATGTCGACGGCGTCATCGTGAGCGTCGACGAGTCGGGCGCCCGCGTGTACCCTGACTACGATTAGGCGGGGCCTGCATGCTGCATGAATGCAAGGGCATGCTTGCCGCTGCTTGTTGCGAGGTGCGTTCGTGAGGAATGACACTGCGGTAGCGCTTGCCAGCCTTAACAATGCCTTCTACGCCGCCCATGCCGATTCGTTTGCGTCGACGCGTCGTTCGGCTTGGCCGGGGTGGGTGCGGTGCGCCCAGCAGCTGCGCGATTGCTGGGGCGCGGGCGATCCGCGTCTTTCGGGCGAGGTTCCGCTGCGCGTTCTCGACGTGGCATGTGGCACGCTGCGTTTCGAGCGATACCTGAGGGAGGCGTTTCCCGAAGCGAACCTACGCGTGACGGCGCTTGATTCGTGCCCCCAGCTCGTGTGCGAGGATGGGCTGGAAGACGTTGCCATCGAGTACCATTGCATCGATATCGTGCGGGCACTTTTGGGTCAGGCTGCGAAGACGGATGCGTGGCTGGGCGTTCCTGCGGGCGCCTTCGACATCGTGGCTTGCTTTGGCTTCTTCCATCACGTGCCCGGGGCTGCCAACAGGGACATGCTCGCGGATGCGCTTTTGAGGGCGCGTGCGCCCAAGGGGGCCTTGGCGGTTTCCCTGTGGCGGTTCATGGACGATGCGGGGCTTGCGGCCAAGGCGCGCATTGCGCATGAGCAGGCTCAGACAGCATTGCCCCTGCAAGGGGAGTCGCTTGATTTTTCCGACCTGGAGCCTGGCGATTGGATTATTGGCTGGCAGGGGCGCCCGGGTGCGTATCGCTACTGCCATAGCTTCGACGACGGGGATGCCACATTGCTAAGGGAGCACATGGCCCGCGTGCAAGAGGTCGACGTAGCGTGCTTTCGTGCCGACGGCCGCACGCATGCGCTCAACGAGTACCTAATGGCCTATTCCGCGACTGCACTTGGCAAGGCGATGCAATCGTAGCGCACGGCCTTTCCCGATAGGGAATAGCTTGGCTTGCGTTCTGCCAGGTATGGCCCCTTGACGGGGCGCTTGATGACCACCTTGCGGGGATGTGCCGCCAGTGCGGCTTGCAGCAGCTCGTCCTGGTTCTCGCAGGGGCGTTCCAGATGATGAAGCAGCTGGAACTTCTTCTTTACGGCAGCGCTTTTCGTGCGCTCGGGAAACATGGGATCCAGGTAGACCACGTCGGGCGCATGCCTGCCTTCCGCAAGCGCCTGAATGCTATCGCCTTCGATGACGTGCAGTCGCTCTGCCGCCTGTGCGCATGCGGGGTCTTTCGCCGCGCGTGCGATGGTGTCGGCGAGCAGGGCGGCGATGATGGGGTTTGCCTCGTAGGCATATACCGTGAACCCTGCAGCGGCAAGTAGCATGGCGTCTTCGCCCAGGCCAGCGGTCGCGTCAAGCGCCACTGGGTCCGCGACGCCCTTTAGCTTCGCCGCGCGTACGAGCAGCTCGCGGTGTACCTTGCTGGGATGCAGGCGGCGGGCCAGATGGCCCAGGTCGACGCGCATGGTCATTCCATCGGAAACGAGCGCCATGCCCGCCTCGTCGATGGTCAGGAGCGTGGCGGCAGGCGTTTCCGATGCGTCGGGAGCAAGGTAGGGCACGCCCAGGTGCTCGGCAAGCTCTCTGGCTGCCTTGTCGTATTGGTTCAGGGTGGCGCGTACGGCGATGTCGTATGTCTTCGGGGTTTCCATGGTGCCAGTGTAGCGTGTTGTTCCGTGCTGCACGGCGAAATGGGTGCGGCACGGGGGCGTTTCCATGGCTCGCACAAGTTGCCTTCCATCGCGTGCGCGCATGATACGCGCACAAAGAGCATTCGGCAGGTAACAATTGCCTTCCCGATGCCCGCGCCCGAGCTACCGGCTGGGCATGCGGGATACACTGGCACTATGCGCTCGTGAGAGGGGGTTCGAATGAAGCATGCCGCGCCAAATGGCTCGCGCCGTCAGGCTCTGCCGCCGCTGGGCCCTGGCCTGCAGATCGTGCGTGCCCTGTTCGTCTTGGAGCTCCTGCTTGCGTTCGCGAATGCGGCTATCCTGAATCCTGCCGAGTTCGACTACGACCTTTCGCTCTTTCGCTCGGTGTTCGCCGTTATTTCCTCTACGCTTTCCGTATGGTTCATTTCCAGGCGCGCTGCTTTTGGCAGGCCGTTCATCGTGGTTACCTCGCTTCTCACGTGCATTCTGATGCTCGTCGACGAGTTCTACCTTGGCGCGGGCAACGAGGTGGTCACCTCCATTGGCGTGGTGCCCATGTTCGCCATTGTGACCTTTCAGCTGCTGATATACGTATCGGCGGCATCGTATGTGGCGGTGTCCAGTCGCGTGCATGCAACGCTCGTCGTGCGCTTGCGCAGCGTCACCCAGGTCGAGAAGTTCCTCACCGCCGCCGTTCCCGTGCGTCATCGCATGCGGAAGTGGCCGTTCTGGCGTGACCTTGCCATCTACTTCGTGGCCTTCTCGTTCCTGGGGCATTGGGCGGAAATGCTGTTCTGCCAGCTCATTGCCGCGGGTGTCTTCATGGGCGACTACGATTTGAGCAATGCGATGCTTTGGGAGCAATGGCTGTATCCGTTTTCCGCCGAGGGCATCGCCATTGCATTGGTCGTCGTGATCCTGCATCCATTCAAGGAATGGCTCATGAAGCGTACGGGTGGCCGCGTGGCCATAGCGCTGCCGCTGAGCTTCGTGCTCATCGCGCTTTCGTGCACCGCTATCGACTTCACCACGGGCATTACGGCGAATGCCGACTATCATCTATGGGATTATCGCAACATGCCCTTCAACTTCATGGGGCAGATCTGCCTGCAGAATTCGCTCGTGTATTCCGTGGCTGCCACGTTGATCGTGTGGTACGTCTATCCGCTTATGGACAAGGGCATGTCGCGCTTGCCGCGATGGTTCGCCGATATGCTGTTCTGGGTACTCGTTTCTGCCTATGGCTTCCTTGCCCTGCTGCATTTCATGTATCTAAGCCCCACGGGTTGGGTGTTCGGCTAGCGTCTACTGCGCGAAAAAAAAGAGCGCCCTGCAAGATGACAGGACGCTCTTCGGCGTTTGACGTGGCGTGACGCTTATTTGTGGTAGTACGTGCTCAGCTCGTAGCGCGGTTCACAGCATACGTTGATGCCGAGCTTCTTGTACAGGCGCTCGTCGGCTTCGGAGATGATGACGCTGAAGAACGCGTCGCAACCGCGCAGGGCGTCGGTGTGTTTCATGAGCTCCTCGGCAATGGGATTCGTCGTCGTGCTCACGGAAAGCGCCAGCAGCGTTTCGTCGGAATGCAGGCGCGGGTTGCGGCTGCCCAGGTGCTGCGTCTTCAGGTGGCAGATGGGGTGAATGGCCGTATCGCTGATGACGTCGATGTCGCCGATGCCCGCAGCGTACTTGAGCGCGTTCATGAGCGTTGCCGATGCGGCACCCAGAAGATCGCTCGTCTTGCCCGTGAGGATGTGGCCGTCGGGCATTTCGATGGCGCCCGCGGGGCCACCCGTGGCCTCGGCCTTCAGCAGAGCCTTCGTGCGAACTTCGAAGTCGGCTTCGTTTACGCCCGCCTGGTTCATGAGCAGGCGCAGCTTTTCGATCTGTATGCTTTCCGCCTTGCCCTGCTTCACGGCAACCGAGGTGTGGAAGTAGCGGCGCAGGATTTCGCGCTTGGCGGCTTCGCGAACGATCTCGTCGTTGGAAATGCCCAGGCCAGCCATGTTCACGCCCATGTCGGTGGGGCTCTGGTAGGGGCTTTCGCCCATGATGCGCTCCATGAGCGCCTTCAGCACGGGGAAGACTTCGATGTCGCGGTTGTAGTTGACGGTGGATTCGCCATAAGCCTCCAGGTGGAAGGGGTCGATGGCGTTAGCGTCGTCGAGGTCGACCGTGGCGGCTTCGTAGGCAATGTTCACGGGGTGACGCAGCGGCAGGTTCCAGATGGGGAACGTCTCGTACTTGGCATAGCCGGCCTTCACGCCGCGCTTGTGCTCGTGGTAGATCTGCGAGAGGCAGGTGGCCATCTTGCCCGAACCGGGGCCGGGGGCCGTAACCACTACGAGGGGACGCGTCGTTTCCATGAACTCGTTCTTGCCGAAGCCGTTGTCGCTTACGATGCCCTCGATATCGGTGGGATAGTTCGCGATGGGGTAGTGCAGGCAGCTGCGCACGCCCAGAGCAGCCAGGCGGGTGCGGAATGCTTCCGCGGAAGGCTGGCCGGTGTAGCGCGTGATGACCACGCCGCCCACCATGAATCCCATGCTGGAAAAGACGTCGAGCAGACGCAGCACGTCATCGTCGTAGCCGATGCCCAAGTCGCCGCGGATCTTGTTCTTCTCGATGTCGTTGGCGTTGATGGCGATGATGATCTCGACGTCGTCCATCATGCTCTTGAGCATGCGGATCTTCGAGTCGGGCTCGAATCCGGGAAGTACGCGGCTCGCGTGGTAGTCGTCGAAGAGCTTGCCGCCGAATTCCAGGTACAGCTTGCCGTCGAATTGGGCAATGCGTTCGCGGATGTGGTTTGCCTGAAGTTCGATGTACTTGTCGTTATCAAAGCCTATGCGCATACGTATTCCTAACTTGCTAGCCAATGGCGAAACCGGGATTGTGCAACCCCTCCATGTTAATGCAAATGCCCCGTCCTTTGCATTCGGTGCCAGACCATTCACCATCGTTTCATTTTGCCAGGTCGGGAATAAGTTCACTCTTTGAAGATTGTTCATTTGCGGAATTGATTTTTTGCACGAAGCGTAATGTATCCGCCAATAATCTCAACGAGGGAAGGATGTGTTATGGCGCGTGCTGGTGGTCAGGTAGCGAAGGGCGGGCAGGGCGGTTTCCGCGGATTCCTGTCGCGTAAGGACATCGAGGTGAGTTTCCAGCGGTATGCCATCGATGCCATGTCGGCCATGGCCCAGGGTCTGTTTGCATCGCTGCTCATGGGCACGATTCTGAACACCATCGGTTCGCTTACGGGCGTTTCCTTCTTCAACGACATCGGCGCGTTCGCCCAGGCTGCCACGGGTGCCGCCATGGCCGTTGCCATTGGCTACGCACTCAAGAGCCCCGGCCTGGTTCTGTTCTCGCTTGCCGCAGTGGGCTATGCGTCCAACACCGCCGGCGGCGCGGGCGGGCCGCTTGCCGTGCTCGTCATTGCCATCATCGCCGCCGAATTCGGCAAGGCGGTTCATGGCGAAACGAAGGTGGACATCCTCGTTACCCCTGGCGTGACCATCTTGGTTGGCTGCGGCCTCGCGATGGCCATCGGTCCCTGGATTGGCGCGCTTGCCTCTGCCGTGGGCGGCTTCATCATGTGGGCTACTGAGCTCCAGCCGCTTTGGATGGGCATCATCGTTTCGGTCGTGGTGGGCATCGCTCTTACGCTGCCCATCTCCTCGGCTGCCATTTGCGCTGCCCTGGGCCTTACGGGCTTGGCCGGCGGTGCCGCGCTTGCCGGCTGCTGCGCCCAGATGGTCGGCTTTGCCGTGCTGAGCTTCCGCGATAACGGTTGGGGTGGCGTCGTTTCCCAGGGCCTGGGCACCTCGATGCTGCAGATGGGCAACATCATGCGCAAGCCCGTCGTGTGGGTCGTGCCCATCCTCGTGTCCGCCATTACCGGCCCGGTGGCAACGTGCCTGTTCCACATGGAGCAGAATGGCGCTGCCATTGCCAGCGGCATGGGCACGTGCGGTTTGGTGGGCCCCATTGGCCTGTATACGGGCTGGGTCTCGGGCGGTGCCGTGCCCGGCGTCGCGGAGTGGCTGGGCATGATCCTCGTTTGCTTCGTGCTTCCCGCCGTTCTCGCCTGGGCGTTTGGCGTTTTGTTCCGTCGCCTTGGCATTATCCGCGAAGGCGATCTGAAGCTTGACTAGCCGTTTATAGTGGCTTTATGGCAAAAGCGTCCATCTGGACGAATCGCGCAAGATGTACGATTCGTTCGGGGGCGCTTTTCGGTATTATGGAACCATATGTATACAGGAGGTGCTTGAGCATGAAAATCGGCTTTATCGGTGCAGGTAATATGGCATCGGCGATCATGGGCGGCATTATCGAATCCGGCCTTGTCGACGCCTCGAGCGTATTCGCCAGCAATCCTTCTCGCGAGAAGCTCGACGAGCTTTCCTCGCGCTTGGGCATTACCCCGGCAAGCAGCAACTCCGAAATCGTGCGCACGTGCGATGTGGTGGTGCTGGCGGTCAAGCCGGCCGTGCTCGAAACGGTTATCTCGGAAGTCGCGACCGTCGATTCCGATCCTCTGTTTATCTCCATCGCCGCGGGCAAGAGCATCGAATGGATCGAAGCCTCGTTCGTGCACGCGCGTGCCTTGGAAGGCAATCTGAATGTGTTCGAGCGCATCGAGGGCGCGGCGCGCTCCGTGCGCCTCGTGCGTTGCATGCCCAACACCCCCGCGTTGGTTGGCCAGGGCATGTCGGGGCTGTGCGCCAATGCTACCGCCACCGAAGAGGACATGCGCATTGCGCTCGACATCTTCGGCTCGTGCGGTCGCGCTCTGCAGATGTCCGAGCAGATGGTCGACGTCATTGGCGTCGTTGCGGGATGCACGCCCGCGTTCACGTTCCTGTTCATCGAGGCGCTTGCCGATGCGGCCGTTGCCGAGGGCATGTCGCGCGCCGATGCTTACCAGGTCGTTTCGCAGGCCGTTATGGGCAGCGCCCAGCTGGCGCGCGACACGGGGAAGCACCCGGGTCAGCTGAAGGATATGGTCACGTCGCCCGCGGGCACTACCATAGAAGGCGTGCAGGCGCTCGAGGAAGACGGCTTCCGCGCCGCTGCCATGCATGCCGTTCGCCGCGCCATGGAGAAGACTCGGAAGCTGTAGTCGAGCCTGTGGTGCCTCTGCTTCGAAACACGGCCTCGGGCATGCTCGGGGCCGTGACTTGCTTATTGGATACGAGAAAAGGGAAGGAAGGGTAGCTTGCGAAATATTCTGCGCGTATTCGGTCGCGATTTCATGCGGTTGCTTAAATCGCCCGCTGCGCTTGTCGTAATTGTCGCCCTCATCGTTCTCCCGTCTATGTATACGTGGTTCAACGTCCTGGGCTTTTGGGACCCGTATAGCAATACGGGCAATTTGAAGGTCTGCGTCGTCAACGAGGATACGGGAGCCTATTCCGAGGATATGGGTCAGCTCGACCTCGGTAGCCAGATCGTTTCGAACCTCGAGGAAAATACCCAGCTGGGCTGGGAGTTTACCGACCGCGATACCGCCATCCAGAAGGTGCAGTCGGGTGAGGCGTACGCCGCATTCGTCATTCCCTCCGATTTCAGCTCGTGCTTTACCACCCTTTTGTCGGGCGACATCCAACGCCCCCAGCTCGAGTACTACGTGAACGAGAAGCTGGGTGCCGTGTCGCCGAAGATCACCGATACGGGCGCTACCTCGCTCGACCAGACGATCAACGCCGCGTTCGTTTCGTCGGCAAGCGAAGTGGTTACCGCCAAGCTCGACGAGGCCGTTGACAATGCCCAGGCCGACATTGGCCAGGCGCGGGAAAACGTGATCGCGCGCTTCACCACGGCGCAAGAGAGCATTGCCTCGGCCCGCCAGTCTGCATCCGAGCTGTCCAGTTCCGCCGAAGAGGCGCTTACGAAGTCGGCCGATGCGCGGCAGAAGCTGCAGGATGCCAAGGGCGACATCGCGCTCATCTCCGGCTCTCTGAACGACGTCCAATCGCTTACGCTCACCGCGCAGGACAATCTGGCGACCATGTCGTCCACCGTGTTCACCAACATGGACCAGGGCTCGGTGCTTGCTTCGCGCGCGGCTTCCAATGCCAATATTGCCGTGAGCGAGACCTGCTCGTCCGTCATTGCCGCCGAGGGCTCCGTGGAAAGCGCCATCGCATATGGGGAGTCGTCCGTTTCGCAAAACGAGACGACTATCGCTCAGCTAAAGGTCATCGCCAACGCTCTACCCGATGGCCAGGAGAAGACCTCGCTGCTTGCCGCAATCGACGCCATGGAGACGCGCAACCAAAGTCTCTCCTCGTCTCTGCAGAACCTGAAGACCATCAGCGCGGATACGAAGAAGGCCGCAGCCGATACTTCCGATGCGAGCAACACGGCCAACGAAGCGGCTCAGTCGGCCATCGCGAACGCCGACGAGTACCGTACGGTGCTTGCCACCTCCGTCATCCCCAATGTCGATAGCGCGCTGTCCGGCATCGCCTCCACGTCTGGTTCGCTTTCCTCTACGGTGGCGCGCCAGTCTCTTCTCATCGATCAGACGCTTGCCGTTCTCGATCAGCTCGACGAGACGCTGCGCTCTTCCAAGGACGCCCTTGACCAAACCGACGACCTGCTCGCTACGCTTCAGACGAGCATCGATACGGTGAAGGCCGACGTAGAGGCGCTGGGTACGTCGCAGCTGTTCGGTCAGATCTTCGGGGTCGACGGGAACATCGATTCCTCGAAGGTGGCCGACTTCATGCTTTCGCCCACCGAGCTCACCACCGAAACGCTCTATTCCGTGAATTCCTTCGGTTCGGCCATGGCCCCACTGTTCACCAACCTCACGCTCTGGATTGGCGTGTTTATGCTCATGGTCATCCTGAAGCAAGAGGTCGATAGGGGAGACATCAAGGGGCTTACCTTGCGCCAGGCCTATGTTGGCCGTGGTCTCTTCCTCTCGGTGCTCGTCATGCTGCAGGCGATCGTGTGCTGCGTGGGCAATATGTTCCTGGGCGTGCAAACGGTAAACGTGCCCTTGTATTTGCTTACCGCCGTCGTGGCCTCGCTGTCCTATTTGGCCATTCAGTATTCGCTCTCCGTGCTGCTTCAGCATATCGGCAAGGGCATCTGCATCATCTTGGTATTCGCGCAGATTCCCGGTGCCACGGGGCTATACCCCGTCGAGATGACGCCTTCGTTCTTCCAGGCCATTTACCCGCTGCTTCCGTTTACGTATGGCATCAATGCCATGCGCGAGACCATAGCCGGCTTCTACGGCGATCATTGGGCGTTTTGCATGGGCATGCTCGTTGTGTTCTTCGTCGTCTTCACGGGGCTTGCCCTCATCGTGCGGCCGTACCTTACGAATCTCAATCGCCTGTTCTCGCGTCAGATTCGCGAGAGCGACATCATGAATGGCGAGGAGTCGGAGCTGCCTGCGCGTAGGTTCCGCCTGGCTCAGGTGATCAGCGTACTTGCCGATCGCGAAGACTACCGCGAGCAGCTGCTCGTTTCCGTGGAACGCTTTGCGTTTTGGTATCCGCGCCTCATGCGTGGTGCGTGGATTCTTGGCTTTGGCGTGCCCTTGGTGGTAACGCCCTTGTTGGCGTTTTCGGGTACGGCAAAGCTCGTAATGCTCACGGCATGGCTTGTCTGGCTCATATTGATCATGATCTTCCTGGTTGTCGTGGAGCATATTCGCGACAATATCGAGCATCGCGTGAGCGCCATCGGTCTTACCGACGAGCAGCTGCGCGAGGTGTACAGCCAGCATCAGAGCGTTCACGGTACGCCTCTGGCGCGTGCCATTGACGTGCTGCGTGGGGGTGGTGCACGATGAAGAACGTATGGCGCCTGTTCGTAGGCGATCTGAAGCGCGTTTTCAGTAACGTGGTCACCGTGATCATCGTGTTGGGCTTGGTGTTCTTGCCCTCCATCTTCAGCTGGTACAACATCCTGGCGTGCTGGGACGTGTTTGGCAATACGGGCAACTTGAAGGTGGCCATTGCCAACAGCGACGAGGGGTACGAAAGTGACCTCGTTCCGCTCGAGATCAACATCGGCGACCGTGTCGTTTCCACGCTTCGCGCAAACGACCAGCTGGAATGGCAGTTCGTTAGCGAGGACGAGGCTATCGAGGGCGTTGAATCGGGCGAGTACTATGCCGCCATCGTCATTCCTTCCAGCTTCAGCCGCGATATGATGACGTTCTATTCGGAAGACTCCTCGCATGCGGAAATCGTCTACTACACGAACGAGAAGAAGAACGCCATTGCCCCCAAGGTAACGGGGCAGGGCGCCGATCAGGTTGCCTATCAGGTGAACGAGGCTTTCACGCAGACGCTTTCCGATACGGCGCTTTCCATCGCCTCGGCGTTGTACGAGTATGCGCAGGACAGCGATGCCAACGGTCGTATTGGCGAACTTGCCGATCATATTCAGACCATGGGCGACACCATGTCGCGTACGTCGAGCCTGCTTTCCTCGTATGCCGGTTTGGTTGACTCGGCCGAATCGCTCGTTTCCAGTTCGTCGCAGTTGCTCGATGATGCCCAGAACGCCGTTTCCGACGTCGAAAGCGATGCCCAGGGGGCAGACGCCGCGTTCGATAGCCTGTCTTCGGCGCTCTCCACGTCTACGTCGGCGCTTGAGGTCGCCCTTTCCAACACGGCCCAGGGGTACGACGACCTTTCGTCTTCGCTTGATGTCGTTTTCGGCGATGCCAATACGCTCGTTTCCGATCGCGTGAGCCAGCTCCGTAGCGAGGCGAGTGACGAACGGGCGCATATCAGCAGCCTGGAGAATCTGAAAGCGTCGCTCGAGACGCTGGAGGGCCAGGTCGACGAGCAATATAAGCCGTACATTCAGGCTGCCATAGCATCGGTGGACAACACCATCGCGGCCGATACCGCGCTTGCCGATACGCTCGATGCCGCTGCCGACGAGATCGAGAGCGGTACGGGTGATGCACAGGACAAGTATGCCCAGGCGAAGGAGTTGGTCGACCAGGCGAAGGCGAGCATTTCCGAGCTGCAGACGAATTACAGCACCGAGGTTAAGCCCGTGCTCGACGACCTGGCGAGCAACGTCTCCTCCTTGGCCGATTCGCTTGCCGTGAATGCCGCAACGCTTTCATCTGCCGCCGACGACCTGCAGGGTGACGCTGGGTCCATTTCCGAGAAGCTCTCTTCCGTGCGTGACGACCTCAATTTCGCCGCGCAGGACATGACGGCATCTGCCGATCGCCTGACCCAGCTTTCGTCCGAGCTGAAGGAGGCGCTCGCTTCGGGCGACACGGGCAAGCTTGCCACGTTGCTTTCAACCGATCCGAGTACGCTCGCCGAGGCGCTTTCCGCGCCCGTGCAGCTTGATAGGCATGCCATTTTCCCCGCTGAAAACTTCGGATCGCAGATGGCGCCCCTCTATACGACGCTTGCGGTGTGGATTGGCTCGCTTTTGCTTACCGTGGCCATTCGCGTTCTCGTTTCCAAAGATGCCCAGCGCGAACTCGTCGACCCCAAGCCGCGTCAGCTCTTCCTGGGTCGCTTCGGCATTTTCGCCCTTGCGTCGCTTGCCCAGACTACGGTAATGGCCTTGGGCAATATGTTCTTCCTGGGCGTGCAGGTGAACGAGCCGTTGCTGTACCTGCTGTGCTTCTGGTTTGGCGGACTGGTGTTCACGTTCCTGCTGTATTCGTTCGTGGTGTCGTTTGCCAACTTGGGCAAGGCCATGGGTGTTCTGCTGCTCATTGTGCAGGTTACGGCGGGCAATGGCAGTTATCCCTTGCAGGTGCTTCCCGATGCGTTCCAGGCCATAAGCCCCTATCTGCCTGCTACGCATATGATTGCCGCCATGCGTGCCGCCATGATGGGCGTGTATCAGAATGACTTCTGGGTGCAGCTTGGCCAGCTTGCCCTCTTCCTGGTGCCCGCCGCCTTGCTGGGCCTCGTGCTGCGCAAGCCGCTCGCGAGCTTCCTAAGCTGGTACGTGCGCAAGACGGAAGATTCCGGTCTCGTGCAGTAGCGGTAGGGTGGGGCGCAGTCCAGTGACGCGCGTTGTCATAGCATGTAAAACGGCCCGCGACAGGTAGTCGCGGGCCGTTGCGTATCGTATGCGCTGAGGGGCTAGGCGGCCTTGCGCGTGTGCGAGAGATGCAGGTGGGAGGAGAGCTTACTTGCGATGGCTCGGTATCCCGTCTTCTGCCCCGATTCGATGCGCGTGACCTTGGCAGCACGCTTGGCCTGCTTTCGTTCCGCACGCTGGGCAACGATGCCCTTCTGCACGCGGTAGGTGAAGATGAAGTAGGCGCCCATCATGGCGATGCCCGTTGCAAGCCAGGAAATGGGGTAGACGTTCATGAGCGTCTCGAACGTGGGGTCTGCGGCGAATACCGTACCCACCCAGGCTAGACGTAGCGCGCAGGTGCCGATGACGGTGATGATGGCTGGCATGAGCGACGATCCCATGCCGCGCATGGCGCCGGCGGGTACCTCGTAGAATGCGGGGATGAACTCGATGACGGCGACGCGCCACATGCGGATGCTCGCGAATGCCATGGCCAGCGCGTCGGCGGTGAAGAGCGCCTCGAGGGGCTGCATGAACACGGCGAAGAGCACGCCCATGATGCCCGTGAATACGATGGATCCGCCCATGCAGATGGCGAAGATGCGGCGGCAGCGCCCGTACTGCTTCGTTGCGAAGTTCTGCCCCATGAAGGTTACGGCCGTCTGCGCAAAGGCGGATACGGCGAAATAGGAATAGCTTTCCATGTTCAGGGATGCGGTGGAGCCTGCCATGGCCTCCGACCCGAAGCCATTGATGGCGGCCTGAATAACCAGGTTGGATATGGCGAACACGGCGCCTTGGATGCCCGCGGGCACGCCGATCTTCAAAAGCGTGGAAAGGGGGCCACGCGCGATGCGGAGCTGGCGGAGGTTCAGGTGGGTTACGCCCTTGTCGCGAATCATGGCCGCAAGCACGATGGCGGCGGCGCTGGCGTAGGCGATGACCGTGGCCAGGGCAACGCCCGTGACGCCCAGGGGCACGACGGTGGTGAACAGTAAGTCGAGAAGACCGTTTACGGCGCATGCAACGGCAAGCGCATAGAGCGGGCTGCGCGTGTCGCCTTTGCCGCGCAGCACGGCCGATCCGAAGTTGTAGAGCATGATGAAGGGCGTGCCAATGAAGTAGATGCCCAGATACTGAGCTGCCGGCTCCATGACCGATTCGGGCGTGGCGATGGCGTTCAGCAGGGGGCCCGTTGCGCCCAGGCCCACGGCGATGAGGGCGAGGCCGCATACGATCGAAACGGTCATCGAGGTGTGCACGGCCTGCTTGATCTCGGCTTCGCTGCCGTTCGCAATGCGCACGGCGACGGCAACGTTTGCGCCTACGGAAAGGCCCACGAATACGTTGACGACGAGGTTCACAATGGGTGCCGTAGCGCCGATGGCGGCAAGGGCTTCGTTGGATACGAATTGTCCTGCGATGGCCGAGTCTACGGAATTGAATAGCTGCTGCAGGCAGCTCGTGATGATGAGGGGGAGCGCGAAGAGGAGGATTTTGCCCAGCAGGGGGCCATTGAGCATGTCGATGCTTCTATCGCGGCGTTGCGCCATTGCGCGGCTCACTTCCTTTCACCCTGTTTTTGGGCGTAAAAAGCCCCGCATGTAGCGGGGCGCGTATTCGTATTGTTGACGAACGTCACTATAGTCCCCTCGGCAAAAAATGGCATTGCCTGAGTCGCGAATATCACTAGGTGTTCAAATACGGTTCACGGTTGCTTCGAATGTCCAATGGGATGGAGTGGCGTTTTTTCACGCGTTTTCGCCTTTCGTCGAGCGCGTGGCGTGCGCGCTTCGCTTTTGCGGAAGCGGGGATTGCCCAGGATGGTGCTACATGGTACAGTCACATAAGTTAGACAAGCCTAATAGTAGTGTTGACGTGCTAAAATAATCGAATGTGGTAACGGGAGGGCGCATGGTTCGCCTCCCGTTTTTGCGTAGGGCATTCGGGATGGGAGAAACATGGTCGAAGAAATGCAATGGGGCGCTTATGACGGCGGCGAAGAGCCTATGCCGGCTCGAGGGTGTGTGGTAGGCCCTCATCCCGAACATGTGCTGCTCGAAGGCGTCGTTCCCTTCCCGGCCGAATTCGCCGAGCGCTACCGCGAACGGGGCTATTGGAAGGGCGAGACCATTGCCGATATGTTTTTCGGTTCGGTTCGCTCGTTTGCCCATAACGTTGCGGTGGTCGATGGGGAAGAGGAGATTACCTACGCCAAGCTGGGCGAACGCGTGCTGCGTTTGGCTGGTGGCCTTTCCCGTCTTGGCATTGGCAGGGGCGATCGCGTAGTCGTTCACCTTCCCAATGTGGCCGTGTATTTCGATGTCGTGTTCGCCCTGTTCGAGCTTGGGGCCATTCCCGTGTTCGCCTTGCAGGCGCATCGCCGTACGGAAATCGAGTACTTCTGCTCGTTCGCGCAGGCGAAGGCCTATATCACCATCGATTCATGCGAGGGGTTCGACCATGCCGCTTTGGCGCGCGAGATTGCCGCATGCGTGCCAAGCGTCGAGCATGCGCTGGTCGTCGATACGCAAGACGATTGTCGCGAATTCGGCAAGCTGTATGGCGAACCGCTTTCCCATCAGGAGCGTTGTAATCCTGCTGACGTTGCCTTCCTGCAGCTTTCGGGCGGCACCACGGGCAAGCCCAAGCTCATTCCCCGCACGCATGACGATTACCTGTACACCATCCGCGAATCGGCGCGCATTTGCGGGCTTTCTTCCGAAAGCGTGCACCTCATTGCGCTTCCCATCGCCCATAACTACACCATGAGCTCCCCGGGCATCCTTGGCTGCGTGTATGCGGGCGCGAAGATGGTGCTCGCGCCAAGCGGTAGCCCCGATGTGGCGTTTCCGCTCATCTCGAAGCATCATGTTACGAGC
Organism: Denitrobacterium detoxificans; assembly: GCF_015062615.1. GTDB lineage: Bacteria > Actinomycetota > Coriobacteriia > Coriobacteriales > Eggerthellaceae > Denitrobacterium > Denitrobacterium detoxificans_A. The sequence continues at coordinate 300,133 of NZ_SUUH01000001.1, read as the reverse complement.
TCTTCGCTCGTTCCGCCGGTGGCCCTGCTGTGGCTCAACTCCTCCGTTCGCGACGAGTGGGACCTTTCTTCGTTGCAGGTGCTTCAGGTGGGCGGCGCGAAGCTTAGCCAAGAGGCGGCGCGACGCGTAAAACCCGAATTGGGTTGCACGCTTCAGCAGGTCTTCGGCATGGCCGAGGGGCTGGTCAATTACACGCGCCTGAACGATCCGGAATCCCTCGTGGTGTCTTCGCAGGGCTTGCGCATTTCGCCTGACGATGAGGTTCGCGTCGTTGACGACGATGGCGTCGACCTGCCCGCGGGCGTTCCCGGTAACCTGCTCACGCGCGGGCCGTATACCATTCGCGGCTACTATTGCGCGCCCGAGGTTAACGAGCGCGATTTCACGCTCGACGGGTTCTATTGCACGGGCGATATCGTCTCGCGTGACGAACGCGGGTACCTCACGGTAACCGGCCGCAAGAAGGACCAGATCAACCGCGGCGGCGAAAAGGTCTCTCCCGAGGAGATCGAGAATCTGCTGCTTTCCCACGAGGCCATTCACGACGCATCTGTGGTGGGCGTGCGCGACCAGGTGCTGGGCGAGAAGGTGAAGGCGTTCGTGGTGCTGCGCGAAGACGTGGATCCGGGAAGCGTGAGTCCGTTCAAGCTCAAGAAGTTCCTGCGTCAGAAGGGCATTGCCGGCTTCAAGATTCCCGACGAATTCGAAATCGTCGATGAGTTCCCCGAGACGTTCGTGGGCAAGACGAGCAAGCGCGCGCAGCGAGAGTCGTAATGCCCGCATTGCAGAGCCTAGACGGTCCCGTCGTATGGATTGTCGATACGCGCAATACCCCAGGGTCCTGCGAAGAATGGGATGCTTGGCTTACCGAGCGGGAGCGCAACCGCGCTGCGTCGTTCAAGTTCGAGCGACTGGCGTCGTTCTACCGTGCCGTCCATGCGGGCGTACGCCTGCATGTGGCGGCCCTTGCGAGGGTGCAGCCGAATCAGGTGGCCATCGACCAGCTGCCATGCCCTCGGTGCGGGTCTGTGCGGCATGGTCCGCCGTCTCTCGTGGTAGATGGCGTGCACCTGCATTTCTCGCTCTCCAAGGCCCAGCCGTATTGCGCCTTCGCCATTGCGCCTTTTCCTGTGGGCGTGGACGTGGAGCGAAGCGATGCCTCCTCGATTGCGGGTGAGCTTGCCTCCGATGCCTTCACCGCGCGCGAGCTGGATGCCATTCGCGCTCATGGGCCGCATGAGGCGCTACGCTTGTGGGTGCGCAAAGAAGCGCTCGTGAAGGCTCGTGGCATTGGCTTTGCGGATGCGCCTTCGAAGATTTGCGCGATTGACGACGTGCATGCGTGCGAAGACGGTACGTGGCATGTGCGTGACATAGTGCAGGGGGAAGCCCTTCAGGTGGCGTTATGCGTGCCCCTCGAGCGGGCGGAAGCCCCCGTGTGCGTGAAAGCCCCGTAGGCCCTGGGTTTGGGCCCTACAGGGCTTTGCCTATTCTGCGGCGGGCGTAACGGATAGGTTGCGTGGCTCTTCCACGCTTGTGGGATAGCCCGCTGCCTTCGTGAGCGCCGTCCAGTTTCGCGCGTGCTGCATGCACGCGGCAAGGGCGCGGTTGCCCTCGGGCGCCTCTGCGAGCTCCTTCATGTCGCGTGCGATGGCCTGCGTCCATGTTGTGCGCATCCAATCGCCGAATGACGCATCCTCGTTGGCAGCGAACAGCGTTTGCGTGGCGGCATGCGCGTGCGTATGCGGAAGGCCGCTGGCATCGCGTTCGATGATCTCCATGCGCGGGCTCCACAGTACGGGGCCCGTGACGTCCGAAAGCGCGAGCGTACCCGCTTGCGTATATGCCTCTACGCGCATGAAGAGATGCGCATAGGCGTCGGGCTTCGTGGCATCCATCTGGTTCCAGATGTCAATGGAGCAGGGGATGCGCCCAAGGGTGGCAGCCACGTGCTTGAAGGGCCCCTCTTCCTGGGTGCTGCGTACCTGAATGGCCGCGCCGGGCATGACATCGGCAAGCAGGCCGCAGAGGTAGTGCGTAACGTGAGTGGATGCGCTTATGCGCAGATGGGAAATCTCGGCATGCGCTGCAATCGAGCGCAGTGCACGAGCGAATGCTCGTGCGGCGGGCAGATTGCGATAGAGGTTTCCCACGCCCAGCTTGCGCCCATGCTTCTGCGCGCTGCGTGCAAGCTCTGCGATGTCGTTTGCGTGCACGGGAGGTTCCAGCAGAACGTCGTATCCGCGCTCCATGAGGCTCGTGGCGATTTCGTTTCCCCGGCCGCCCAGAATCGATGAGCGCAGGGCAACGCTCGCGATGTTTGCCGCGCCTTCGACCGGTTGCGGAACGGCGCTAGGTGACGTGAAGAGCGTCGTGTCGTAAGCCGATGCGATGCCCTTGGATCGTTCGCTGCCGCCGGCCAGGATGCCCACGAGCTTCAAATCGGGGTCGTCGTAGACGGCTTTCGCATGCATCGCGCCAAAGGTCGTTCCGCAGACGATTACGTGCGTCTTATCGGTCATTACAGCTCTCCTTCTTCCGCTTCGTCTTCCCCGGGGTGGGAAATCCAGCCACCGCTCAATTGAAGCGTCCGTTCGATTATGCAGGGTAGTTTCTCCTCTACGATCAGGGCAAACGGCTTGGCGGCATCGATATTCTGGCAGGAGGATTCCCGCCAGGCGAGCCATGCTCCCGCGGCGCTGAGCTCGTAGAGCGAGGGGATATGCAGGGTTATCGTATCTTGGTCGTGCATACCAGGATTGGTGATGATATGAACGAGCGTGTCGTGGTTGTATCCAAGCGTTGAAGCGGCGCTCATCGATAGGGCCCTGCGATCGAGCTCCATGTTGGTGGGCGCGCGAAATGCTTCGAGGAGCGCCTGGGGCCATATGCTGAAGGCGTGCGCTTCTATGCGGTGCCTTTGGGCAATTTCCCAGGTCACAGCGTCTGCATAAGGTATTGCCCCTGTTGTGTCCACGGACGTGGCACGTGGCGTCCCATAGGATGTATCTAGCCCATCACTATAGTCAGTGGCTAGGATATCGTGCGCTGCCGCAGGGGTGAGCGTTCCATTGAATTCGTAAACCATTTCAACGTCATTTTTGGCCGAGGTGTCGGCGAGCAGGAATGCGCCTGCAAGGAACCCGGGTATGGCGCCTGCTTGCAGAATCTGCCCTCGGGCGCCTTGCGTATGCACGTGCCCAAGCGAGATGAGTGGCGTGTTGCATGCGTCGCAGACGCGCGAGACGCGTTCGCCGTAGACGGCCGACGGCCCTAGGCAGTCGATGACGGTATCGCTCTGCGCGCAGAGCGCGGCAAGGGCCTTCTCGTCGTTCGCGTTGAGCTGCATGCCTTGCACGCCATCGATGCTCAGTGGCGCGTTATGGTAGGTTCCAATGACGGTTTCCTCTATGCCCGCGTTCGCGAGCTCTCTTGCGAAGAGGTTCGCGACCGCCGATCCCATGCGCCCGCTGGCGCCCAATATCGTGATGGTCATTACAGTTCGCCTTCGTCGAAATCGCCCAACGCCAGGCGGTGCTCGTCAACGAGCGCAGCCGCGGCGGCAATCGAGGGTGCTTCGAGGAAGTCGCGCAGGCTGAATTCGTCATCGAGTCGCGTCCTCACGATGCGTGCCACGCGCGCGGCCGTAAGGGAGTCGCCGCCCAGTTCGAAGAAGCTTGCATCGGGGTTGCACGAGTCGATGCCCAGCGCTTCGCACCAAATGGCTTCCAGACGTCGCTCCGTTTCCGTTTCCTCGCGCGTTTCGCTCGTGACGCCCATGCGGTCGAGGGCCGCCATCGCGCGCTTGCGGTCGACCTTCCCATTGCGGGAAAGGGGCAGCGTGTCGATGAACGAGAGATGCGCGGGGATGTGGGATGCCGGCACGTGATCGCGCAGGAATGCATGCACGTGCGCAAGGGGCGCGGCATCCATCTTGCGGAAGCAGATGACGTATGCGTCGTTCGTGGTGGCGCGGTGCAGTGCGGTTGGCACGAGTCCCACGGTAGCCGCATCGTTCATCCAGGCTTCGGCCGAGCAGATGGTCGAAGCGTCATCGTTCGTGGCATACGGATTGAGTGCGCCACGGGAAAGCGCTACCGCCGAAATCATGGCTGCGGGCGAGAGCGTCTCGATTTCCGCGACTACGAGCACGCCGTCTTCCCTAAGCGCGCTTGCCGCACGGCCAAGAGCTGCCTGGCGCGTGTCGAAGCGGTGCATGCTGAATGGTGCGATAAGGCAATCTAGTTGCAAGCTCTCGCATACGCAATCGACGTTGGGGCCGGGTACGCCCTGGAAGGATGTGCCGTCTGCGATAGCATGCGCAACGCGTTCCGAGGCGGCGAGCATGCCCACCGCGCCCGTTTTCGGGATGCACTCGGAAGCCAATGCGAGCGCCGCGCGCGATGCGGGGTCGGCGAGCATCTGCTCTTCGAAATCGAGGAACGGATTACCTGCGAATACGTCGGTTCCCGCTTCGCCTGAAATGAGCCTCAGCAAGTCGTCGACAATCGACTGAGGCGCATCTTCCTTGTTGTTTGCGGCCTCTGCGTGGTCTTCGAGCCATTGCTGCCATACGGCTACCAGCGGGCGGTATTCGGGGTTGACGTCCTGCTTGCGTTCCAGCACCTGGGAGAGGATGCGGGCTATCTGGCGTTCGCTCAAATACGCCTCTCCAGCGCTGGACGGTTCGAACGACGCGCACGGGGGAAGCGCTGCCTTTGGCGCGCTCCATTCGCGTTCGAGGGCCAGGCCAAGCTTGCCTTCGGAAGTGATGCCGGCTACGGCGCGTCCCACGAAGGGAAGCGATTCGGCGAACGATTCAAGCTCGCCGAGCTCAATGCGATGTCCGCCAACCTTCACCTGCGAATCCGACCTGCCGCGGATCTCGATGATGCCACTGGGGCGAATGCGGCCCATGTCGCCCGTGCGGTACGTGCGCACGCCGTTGCGTTCGAAGAACCCGTCTTCGCCCGTGACGTAGTCCATGCCCACGCCAGCGCCGGTAATGGCCAGCTCGCCGATGGTCCAGTGCGGGCACGTTTCGCCCGTAGCGGGGGCGAGCACTTCGTAGCCTTGTCCGGGGAGGGCGTGGCCATACGGCACGCTTGGGTAGCGGGGATCGGCCTGCTCCCATGCGGTCTCCTCGAGCGGGGCAAACCAGTTCGACCAGATGGCGGCTTCGGTTGCGCCGCCCATGGCTATGAAGCGCGCCATGGGGGCCGCCTGTTTTGCCTCCTTGGGCATGTCGAGCGGCACCTTGTCGCCCGATACGCAGGCCATGCGCAGCGACTGCAGCTGGCCCGCTTCGGCGCTTGCGATGGTCATCTGCAGCAGCTGGGGCACGGAATTCCACAGCGTGACGTGCTCGTCTTGCACGGTGCGGGCAAGCGTTTGAGAATCGCGGTTGTCGGCTCCGTCTAGCGCCACGATGGTGCCGCCTGCGCTGAGCGTTCCGAAGATATCGAAGATGGACAGGTCGAAATCGGGCGAGGATACCGCGAGCGTGCGTGGTGCCTCGCTTGCCTGCCAGAACCCCAATACGGCCTCGATGGTGGTCATGGCCTGGCTGTGGGAGATGGCGATGCCCTTGGGCGTGCCCGTGGTTCCCGAGGTGAAGATGATGTATGCCATGGCGTTGGGGTCGCATGCCTGCGGGGCGGTTTCAGGTTCTCCGTCACTTTCGATCATCGTTTCGTCGTCGATGACCTGGCGTGCGCCGCTCTGCTCGATGACCTGGTGGATCCTATGGCCGTTCTGCGTCGACGAAACGGGCACGTATACGGCCCCTTCGCAGAACAGGGCGAGGGCGAAGGCAATGCGACGGCGCATGGCGGTGCAGCATACCACGACGCGGTCGCCCTGCTGCACGTTGCGGCTTGCAAGGTACGTGCGTGCGACGCGCACGTCGTGGGCCAGTTGGCCATAGGTCACGCTTTCGTTGGTCTTCGGCATGCGAATGGCGATGGCGTCGGGCGTGGCCTGCGCGTGGGACCAGACGAGCTCGTGCAGGCAATGCGTGCTGCGGGCGCCCGGCGCCTGCACGCGTGCGGGCGTGGGCTCGGGGAATGCGCCATCCCAGCTTTCCCGCGCGCACCATTCGAGCGTGCGCCAGAAGTAGTCGAATGCATCCTCTAGGAATCCTTCGGGGAAGAGCCCCTTCACATGATCCCAGGTTACGGTGATGCCATCGCCGCCGAAATCGCTCACTTGGCAGTCGAGCCACGTTTGCGGCGTTTGGGAGAGGCCGTGCACGCACGTGGAGAAGAGGCCAGCATGCTCTTCGTTGCGCTCGAGTCCCAGCGCCGCGGTGAACACGACGGGGAAGGACTTTCCCTGCTGGAAGAGCTCGCTTCGCACGTGCTGCATGGCGCCTTCGGAGCAATGGTCCAGGTCGGCAAGGAGGTTGCGCGTGGTTGCGCGAAGCGTTTCCTCCCAGCTCTCGCTTGCATTGCGCGTATAGCTGGAAAGGACGAGCTTCGTGAAGTCGCCGATCACCCTATCGATGTCGGGGTGTACGGGTTCGCGGTCGAACGCAGTGACGGTGATGGTGACGCCTTGCGAGGCCGAATAGCGTCGAAGCGTTTCGCCGTAAAGGGCGAACAGCAGCGCGGCCACGGTGGATCCATGTGCGCGGCATGCTGCTTCGAGCTGGGCCGACGTAGCCGCATCGAGCGTGCGCGCCATGCGCGAGAAGCGCGGCGCGCCCATGGTCTCGGGCGAGCGAAGGAGCGGCAGCTCGGGTGCCTTCGGCATGTCGCCTGTTCGGTCGCGCCAGTAGGTCAGGTCGGCTTCCGCGCGGTCTTCCAGGAACTTCGTGCGGTTGAGCATGTAATCGCGGAACTCGATGCCGGGCGCCGAAGGCAGCGATTCGCCATGGTATGCTGCGCTGATTTCGCGCAGCAGCATGAGAACGCTCGCCGCGTCGATGGCGATGTTGCAGAATGCGATGCCCACGATGGACTCGTTGGCATCTTTCGCCACGCCCACGGCCATGAGCGGCGCGCATGCCAGGTCGAACGTGCGGTGGCCCAGCGTTTCGTGCATGTGTGCGGCGCTGTCGAAGCGCTCGATTTCGATGCCCGTAACGGATTCGTCGTAGCGCTGCTTGCCGTCGTCGATGCGCATGCGCAGCATGGCGTGTCGCTTCACGATGGTGCCGAGCGCCGCCTCAAGGCGCGCTTCGTCTAGATTTGCGATGTGGTACGCCCGGTAGAACGTGCAGCTGATGCCGCCCAGTTCGACGGTTGGGTCCTGTCCGTAGAGATACGCCTTCTGCACCTGGGTGAGTTCGAACGGCTCATCGGGAGCGCCTGCCTCCAGGGTGGCGTGCTCTTGCGGGGCCGATGCCTCCTCGAGCGTGAGCGCAAATGCCTGCAGCGTGGGATGCTCGAAGAGGTTCACGAGGGATGATTTCTTCCCCTGCGCACGCAATGCCGCTAGGACCTTCGTGCCGCTGAGCGAGTCGCCCCCAATGTCGAAGAACGACTCATCGCGCCCGATGGCGTCGATATCCAGGACGGATTCCCAGATGGAAGCCACCAGCTTCTCGGCTTCGGTTTCGGGTGCCTGCTGCAAGGCGCTTGCGTTGGAGCGCGTTTCCTCGAGCATGGCCTTCAGCTGCTTCATGTCGATCTTCCCGTTATGCGTGATGGGGAAGGCGGGCATGAACAGGATGTTATGGCAGACGGCGGCTGAGGGGAGCTGCGGTTTCTGGTGGGCGACGAGCTCTTCTGCGGAAAGGTCGCCCTTGGTGATGACGGCTGCGCCCAGCGAGCGATTCGACTTTTCGCCCAAGATGACTACGCGCGAGCGTTCTACCTTGGGGTGCGCGTTGATGGTCGCTTCCACTTCCGCCACTTCGATCCTGTTGCCGCGGATCTTCACCTGCGTGTCGCGGCGGCCCAGGAACTCGATCTCGCCGCAGGGCAGCCAGCGACCCACGTCGCCCGTGCGGTACCAGCGCTCCCCGCCGGGGCCCTCCACGAAGGCCGCGGCGGTGAGGTCGTCGCGGCCCAGGTAGCCCTCGGCCAGGCCCGCTCCCGAGATCACGATCTCGCCGGGAACCAGGTCGGGGCGGGCCCGCATGCCCGGCCCGGCGACCTCCATGCGCTGGCCGGTGAGGGCCGCGCCGTAGGGCACCGAGGGGCGCGCGGCGTCGGAGCCGTCCATGACGTGCACGTTGGACCAGATGGCGGCCTCGGTGGCGCCGCCCAGGGCGGCCACGGTGGCGCCGGGCGCCCAGCGGCGCACGCGCTCGAGCGAGTCGGCGGGCACCCAGTCGCCCGACAGCAGGGCCAGGCGCAGCGTGGGCGGCAGCCCCGGCTCGCCGGCGTCGAGGGCCATGGTCATCTGCGCGGGGCTCGAGTTCCACACGGTGGCGCCGGCCTCGCGCGCCGCGGCCGTCCAGCGGGCGGGGTCGGCGATGGGGCCCTGCTCGCAGAACGCAAGCGAGCCGCCGGCGCCCAGCACGCCGAACAGGTCGAACACCGACAGGTCGAAGTCGAGCCCCGACACGGCCAGGGCCACGTCGGAGGGGCCGACCTGGAAGCGGGCGCAGACGTCGCGGATGGTGTTGAGCGCGGCGGCGTGGCTGACCACGACGCCCTTGGGCTCGCCGGTGGAGCCCGAGGTGAAGATCACGTAGGCGGGCTCGGCGGGTGCGGCCTGCGCGGGCGGCTCCCAGCCGGCGGGCGCCTCGTCGCCCGGTCGCGGCGCGGCGATGGCGGCTCCGCCCCACCAGGGCGCGGCGGAGTCGCACAGCAGCGCCGAGAGCCCCGCGCGCTCGGCGATGCGGGCCCTGCGGGCCTCGGGCACGGTCGGGCTCAGGGGCACGTAGGCGCACCCGGCGAGCAGCGCGCCGTAGGCGCAGGCCACCTGGGATGCGCCGCGCCCGGCGCACACGCCCACGCGCGAGCCGGGCTCCACGCCGGCGGCGCCCAGGGCCGCGGCGGCCGCGCGGGCCATGGCGGCGAGCTCGCCCCGGGTGGCCGAAGCCGCGCCCGGGCCGGCGACCGCCGGGGCGGCCGGGTCCTCGGCCGCGCGGGCCAGGAAGGCGTCCTGCAGCAGGCCGGGGGCCCAGGAGCGGCCCTCGGCGGCCGCGTCGAGGGCGGCCTGGTGGGCGGCGCGTGCGGCGCCCTGCGCGGCGGGCAGCGCCACGGCCAGGGGCTCGCCGGCCGGGGCGGCGCCCGATGCGGCGTCGGAGAGCGCGCGGCGGAACGCGTCGAACATGGCCTCGGGCACGCCCGGGGCCAGCACGCCGGCGCGCACGTCCCAGTTCACGTGGAGCGCGCCTGCGACCAGGCTTAGCTGCACGTCGAGCGCCGTGTAGGGGCTATGGCTGGTAATCCAGGTGGGCTCGCCTAGGTTCGCGCGGAACTCTTCGCTGAAGAGCTCGCCGATGCCCATGGCGGAGGTGAAGACGATAGATGCGCGCGCGGGTTCGCCGCGGTATTTGGAAAGGTCGCGCAGTACCTTTACGCCCGGGTACTCATGATGGCTCAGCGCTTCGGCAAGCGTGTGGTGCACGCTATGCAGCGCGTCACGCCAGGGCCTCTCCGAATCGATGTCCACGTCCACGAGCACCGATCCCGTGAAGTCGCCCACGACGTCGTTGATGCCGGGAATGTCGGTGGGCCTGCTGAATACGGGTACGTTCAGGATGAAGCGGTCGTTCTCGCTCCAGTTCTGGACGACGTAGCCGAACAGCGTCATGAGCAGCGCCGTGAGCGTGACGCCCTCACGGCGCGCCAAGGCGTCGAGCGCGTTGTACTCGCTGGTGGATAGGCGCATGTTCAGGCGATACGAGCGATTCTCGGGCGATTTACCACTGCTTGCGAGGGGCAGGCGTGGCTGGTCGGGCAGGCTGTCCAGGCGATCGCTCCACCAGGCGCGATCGCGTTGATCCTGCTCGCTTGGTTGTGCAAGGCGCGCAATGTACGTGCGGTAATCGGCCGTGACGGCGGGTAGCTCCTCGTTGGGGGCGACGTAATAATGCGCCAGTTCGCCAAGGACCGTGCGGAAGCTGCGTGCGTCGGAAACGCCCATATCCAGGAGGATGGCCAGAACGCTCGATTCATTGCAGCGGTGCACGAGGTGCACGTCGAATACTTCGCCCTTCGAAATGTCCATGGTCTTGTTCACCATGCCCGAGCGGAAGGCCTCGTATGCTCGTTCTTCGTCGCACGAGCTGAGGGTCGAGAAATCGTGAACGGTGCACGTGGGGTGGGCGGGGGAATCGCAGATGTGCTGACGGCCGCTTTCGTCGACGCGCGCACGCAGCATGGGATGTCGTTCGAACACCTTGCCGAGCGCGTAGTCGAGGCGGCTAGCGTCAATGCGATCTGCCGTGAATTCGTGGTAGAAGTGGGCGGGAACGCCTCCGTTGCCCGCCATATCCTGCCTGCCTGCCCAGTACGCATGGCCCATGATGGAGAGCGCGAATGATTCGTCTTCGCGTGGGGCAGACTGGGTTGCCTTGCTGGCGTCCTGCTCCGTTTCCGGCTCCTTCACGCCTGCCTCTTCCGCGCATTTCACGAGCGCATCAAGCGTGGGCGCCTCGATGGCATCTGCGTATGACAGCAAAACGCCCATTTGTCCATGGGCGCGATCGATAAGTTGCATGAGCGTGATTGACTGGAGTCCGATGTCGTAGAGCGAGTCGCTTCCTTCGAGCTCTTCGGGTTCCGCACCGACTAGTTCGGCGATGTTTTCGTATAGCCAGGTCTTCAACGTTGGGATGTTCACGAATCTCCTCTATCTTTCTTACATACATGGAAAAAAATTTGAACATGGGATAACAATCTTTCCGAGTTAGTGTATCCTGACATCCGCACAGTTAGCAATACCTAACTTTTTGACTCAAACCCCTTGCGGGGCTGGTAGGTACATACGGCAAGAAGGGCTTTTCATGAATCAGAATGCAGCTGAGATTATTTCCGATGCGGCCAGACAGGGCGTGAAACTGTGGGTGGAAGACGGCAAGCTGCGCTTCCGCACTGAGCATGGCAAACTGCCTGATGAATTGCGTGCTGCCATCAAGGCGAATCGCTCCCAGATTATGGACGAGCTCGAGCATGGGGGGTCGTCGTCCTTCCAGGCGCATCCCGAGGATGCGCATCAGCCGTTCCCCCTTACCGATGTGCAGTCTGCGTATCTGCTGGGTCGCCGCGATTCCGTTTCCGGCGGTGGCGTTTCATGCCATGCGTATTTCGAGATTGGCGCGCGCGAGTTGGAAGTCGCCGATATCCAACGTGCGTACGAAACGGTGGTAGCCGCTCATGATGCCCTGCGTACGCGTTTCGACGAAGCGGGTTTCCAGCAGGTTCTACCTGTGGGCCAAGTGGAAGTGCCGCGCATCGTGGAAGCCCATAGCGACGACGAAAGCGCTCTGCTCGATCTGCGCGAGCAGATGTCGCACATGGTGCATGATGCGAGCGTTCCTCCGCTCATGGGCATTGGCTATAGCACGCATGGTTCCGTGCGAACCGTTCATGTCTCCATAGACTTCCTGGTGGCAGACTGGACGGGCATTATGCGCATCTTGGACGATCTGTTCGAAGTCGCCCATGGTCGATCGCTTTCCCAGGAGCCCGCGCGCATCACGTTCCGCGATTACGTTCTCGCCCTTCAGGCGGAAGACGATTCCGAAGCGCGCGAATACTGGCAGGGTCGCCTGGGCGATATTGCCCTCGGCGCCGATGTTCCCATGTGCTCGGGCGAGTGGGAAAAGCGCTTCACCCGCCTGGAATGCACGCTCGATGAAACCGAGTGGGAACGCTTCCGCACGGTTGCCCAGTCTATGGAAGTAAGCCCCAGTGCATTGCTTTTGGCGCTGTATGCGCAGGTCATTTCCTTCTGGTCTGCGCAGGAGCGCAACGCCATCACGGTAACGTTGTTCAATCGCCGTCCGTATCACGAAGACGTGTCGAAGCTCGTTGGCGATTTCACGTCAACGGGTTTTGCGGTGCTCGGGTCGTCCGAGAGCACGTTGCGCGAGCTTGCGCACCAGGCTGCGGGCGAGCTTATGGCCATCGTCGAGCATAGCGCCTATTCGGGCGTGAAGGTCATCCGCGACGTGGTGAAGCAGCTCGACGGCGAGACACCCAGCTATCCGTTCGTGTTTACGTCGGCCGTTGCCGATGACCGCTCGAGCGAGTTCGAGCATAGCTGGTCCATCGACTATGGCATTACGCAGACTCCCCAGGTGGGAATCGACTTCCAGGCGGCAACGATAGGGGGCGCGCTCCACGTGAACTGGGACGTGCGCGCCGGCGTGCTGGCCCCGGGCGTGCCCGAGGCCATGTTCGACGCGTTCCGCCGCGCGCTCTCCGACGCCGCATCGGGCGCCGCCCCGGCCGGCGAGCCCCTGGCCGTGGCGCTGCCCGCCGCGCAGGGCGCCGCACGCGCCGCCCACCAGGCCGCCCTCGACGCGGCCGCCGAGGGCCGCTCCTGGGCCCCCGGCCTGCTGCAGGACGCCTTCCTGGCCCGCGCGGCCGAGGACCCGGCCGCCCCGGCGGTCGCCGGCCCGGGCGCGGCTTCGGCCACCCGGGGCGAGCTCGCCGCCATGGCCCGCGCGGCCGCCGCGGCCCTGGGCGCCGCCGGCGTGGAGCCCGGCTCGCGCGTGGGCGTGTGCGCCGGGCGCGGCGCATCCCAGGTGGCCTGCGCCTACGGCGCGCTGCTCGCCGGGTGCGCCTACGTGCCCCTGAGCCCGACCGTGCCCGAGGCCCGCAGGGCCCGCATCGCCGAGCGCGCGGGGCTCTCGGCGCTGCTGTGCGACTCCGCCGCGCCCTGGTGGGGCGGAGCCGCCATCGCCGCGCCGCGACCGGGCGACGAGGCGCCCGCCGGCTGGGAGCCGCCCGCGCAGGCCGCACCCGCCGAGCCCGCCTACGTGATCTTCACCTCGGGCTCCACCGGCGAGCCCAAGGGCGTCGTGGTCAGCCACGCCGCCGCGCTCAACACCATCCGCGACGTCTGCGCCCGCTTCCAGGTCGGCCCCTCCGACGTGGCCCTGGCCGTGTCGGGGCTCGACTTCGACCTGTCGGTGTTCGACCTGTTCGGCGTGCTGGGCGCCGGCGGCTCGCTTGCGTTCTGCGAGCAGGGCCCCATCGCCGACCCCGCCCGCTGGACGGCCGCGGCGCGCGAGGCCGGCGCCACCGTGTGGAACTCGAGCCCCGCGCAGATGACCATGGCCCTCGACGCCGGCGAGCCGGGGCTGCCGCCCACGCTGCGCCTGGCCCTGCTGTCGGGCGACTGGGTGCCCGCCGACTCGCTCGAGCGCGTGCGCCGCTGGGCGCCCGGCGCCACCGTGGCCGCCCTGGGCGGCGCCACCGAGGCCGCCATCTGGTCCAACGTGCACGTCATGGACGGCTCCGACGCCGCGCGCCCCTCGGTGCCCTACGGCGCGGCCCTCACCGGCCAGCGCATGGAGGTGGCCGGGCCGGGCTTGCGGGCCCGTCCCGACCTGGTTCCCGGCGAGATCGTGATCTCGGGCGCGGGCCTGGCCGAGGGCTACCTGGGACGCGACGACCTCACCGCCGCCGCCTTCGTGGAGGGCCCCGGCGGGGAGCGCTGGTACCGCACGGGCGACGTGGGGCGCTGGCTTCCCTGCGGCGAGATCGAGTTCCTGGGCCGCCGCGACACGCAGGTGAAGATCCGCGGCAACAGGATCGAGCTAGCCGAAATCGAAGCCGTTGCGCAAACGCATCCGGGCGTGGCCGAGGCATGCGCGCTCGTCATTCGCCCCGAAGGCGCCCAGCCGAGCGTTGCGCTCGTGGTGCGTCCCGAGCGTCGATACGAGGCCGATCTTTCCGGCCGCGTTACCGCAATCGATGGCTGCATGGCTACGGTCGAGCGACTTCTGACGCGCCGCGCCAAGCGCAGCGCAAACGGGCTCGTGAGCATTGGGCAGTGCGTTTCCAGCGTCGTCTATCGTGCGGCCATGGATGTCTCGCAGGCCGAGACGGGCATACAGCTGAACATCCTGGACCTTCGCTCTTCCGACGATGCGCTTCCGCGCACGATCATGGATGCCGTGGAGGGCTTCGATTACGTCTACACGCTCAGCCCGCGTAGCGGGGAAGAGCGTGAGAAGGCCGTTTCCTTCTGGGCCGATAATCCTCGCGTGCGCGTCATCGACGCCGATCCGTGTTCGGAGGAAGTCGAGCTTCGCAGGGACGAATACGACATCGTCATTCTTCCCGAAGACGGCGCTTCGGGCTTCGAGCGCTATTATGCGCCTACCGTTTGGCTGCTCAGTGGGGCTGCCCTTGCGCATATCGATCAGGAGGCCGCCGTTTCGTTTTCCGATACGCGCCAGGTCCGTCGTACCGATGGCGCTGCAGTTCGCGGCGAGGCCGATGTGCTGTTCGAGACGTCGACCGATGATGGCGATGCCGCATTGCATGTCGAGCTCTCGGCTTTTGGCTATAAGCGCATCGACCGCGATACGCTGCGCATGGATCTTGCTGCCGGCCTTCCTGCCGCCGCCGTTCCCTCGACGGTGTGCCTGGTCGATGAGTTCCCCATCACCGAACATGGCAAGGTGAATCGCAAGCTGCTCAATCGCCTGATCGTTGAATCGCTTTCGCGCGATCATGCCGTGTTGGGCGCCAATGCCGAGGATGCCTATGGGGTGCTTGCAATCGTGCGCGAGATCCTGGGCAAGATGGATATTTCCCTCGTGGACAACCTGGTTACCTATGGCGCCGATTCCCTTATCCTCGCGCGCATCATTGCGGGCATTCGCGAACGCGTTCCCCAGGCCGAGCATATCGAGTTCGACGCATTCCTACGTGCGGTGCTCGACGAGCCCAGCGTTTCCAGCCTGGTGTCTGTTATCGACGAACGTTCGGGCGAAAAGGCCGACACCTGCGAGAGCGCATCTGCCCCGCAGGCCGAAGCCGATACGCGAACGGGCTGCGTGCTCATGACCCAGCAGGGCGATGCCGTGGCGCATGACGATGTCGTGCGTATCGTCATTCACGGCGCGGAAGGCAAGATGGATACGCTTTCCGAGCTCATTGAGGAATTGCGCAATTCGGGGGCATGCCGCGTGTATGGCCTGGTGCTTCCCGATCGCGAGCGGTATGTTTCTGCAGGTGCGGCCCAGCTGGCCGAAACGATGGCGCCGGAATATGCGCGTCTCATCGCCGATCTGGGGTATTCCCGCGTGCAGGTCATCGGCCATTCCGTGGGCGGCCTCATCGCCGCTGCGTGCGCGTCCCAGCTTCAGGCCATGGGCATCGAGGCGTCGGCTGTCGTCATCGACAACCTGCCGTCTCCGCTCGACCTGCAGGACGATTTCTTCTCCGATCTGTTCTTCGTGAGCATGTACGGCGTGAGCCCGCTTTCCATGGGCCTTGATGCGCAAGACCTCATGACGCTGCCCAAGGCGCTCGAGGCGGTCATCGCCGAGCACGATGGCTCCGTTCCCCAGGATGCGCTCATGCGCATTGGCGGTTCTACGGAATTCGATGCCCTCGCGCATAAGATGGCGGCGTTCCATGCGCGTGACGTGCGCGAACGCGCCGCGCAGTATGCGGGCCTCATTCGCTCCCAGGTGGGCGTTTCCTACGATGCCGATGAGACGCTGCAGATGATGAGCGTGTTCAACCGGAGCTTCCGCGAGAGCGATGCCCCCGTGCCCCTTTCGTTCAATGACGTCGATTACATTGCGGCGACCGACCATGGCCTGTTCCCTGAGGAAATGCTTGCGTGCGCCGTGGATCGTTGGCGCGAGTCGTCGCTTGGAGCGTTTCGCGTTCATTCGGCGCAGGGGTCCCATTATTCGATCGTTCATGGAGAGGGCTGCAAGCAGGTGGTTCGCGTAGCCGATGAAGCGCTGGCGCTGCTTGTGGCCGAGAAGGCGGCTGATCGTGGCTAGTTCAGTGACAAGTGGCGATAGCCTGTTTTCCGCTCGTGCAGGCATCGAGCGAATTTGCGGCGATGGCAGTGGCACGCGCGTGCTCTGCTTTCCGCATGCTGGCGGCAATGCGACGTGGTTCCATGCGTGGAAGAGCGCCGCACTTGCGCATGGCATAACGCTCGATGCCGTTCAGTACCCTGGTCACGCGGGCATGCTGAAATACGCATGCGCACGTGACCTGCCTCATCTTGCCGATCTCATTCTCGATGAGGTGGGGGAGGACCACGCTCGAACGCATCTCTTCGGACACTCCATGGGTGCGCTCGTGGTCTTCGAGCTTGCATATCGCGCCCAGCGTCGCGGCATCCGCTTTGCGGGCGTGCATTGCTCGGGGTCGCGTCCGCCCAGCATGCCCGTCGTGGATCCGCGTAGCGCTCTGCCTAACGATGCGTTTATTGATGCCGTGGGTGGCTTGGATCCAACCGAGGTGAATGCGCTTGCGGTTCCCGAGATAGCGGAGCTCTTCCTACCCATCGTGCGCCACGATTTCCGAATCGCCGAGGATTATTGTTCGGCGTCCGTTCTCGACCATCAGGGGATTCACGTATACGCCGGGCGCTCCGACGACGAGTTCCTGCCTCGCGATGCCGCAGGCTGGCAAGCGCATACCACCGCATGGGTGGAGTGCCATGCCTTCGATGGCGGCCATTTCTTCCTTCGCGATGCGGGCTGGGAGATTCTCGCGAATATGGTCGAACCGAATCAATCGTCTAACCTTGTGAAAGGATCACTGTATGTCAATGGCTAATGGCGTGCTCGAGAGGAGCTTTCAGGCTGAATTGCGTGACGTCATGGAGCGTCATGTGCATGACGAGATGCTTGTAGGCTCGGCAGGGCGCCTGACCGGTGGCGAAGTGCTGCGCCGATGCGAGACAATCCGCGACGAGCTGCTCTTTGCGGGCTTGGATGCTGGCGAATACGTTGCTTGCGCGGGAAACGGAGATATCGATATGATGATTGCCTCCATGGGCATTATGCTCGCTGGCGGCATTCCGCTTCCTATGCAGCTCTTCCGCGAGGTGGAGTCATGGTCGGTGGGGCTTGCCCAGTCGCATGCGCGCTTCCTGGTTGCCGAGGAGGCCTGCGAGCGATTGGTTGCCGATGTCATGCGCGGCTTTGGCGTCGAGCCTGCTGTGGTTCTCATTGCGCTTGATGGGTCCGTTTTGCATCCTCGTGCGACTAGTTCATATGAAGACGTTGAGGTCGATCCCGCCAATATCGGCATGGTGCGCTTCACGTCGGGGAGTACGGGCGTGCCCAAGGGGATTCTCATGTCCTATGCAGCCGTGTTCTACAATATCGCAGCATCTCAGACGCTTATTGGCTACCGCGACAACGGTCGATACCTCAATGTCGTTCCCTCGTGCGACTACGTGAGCCTGGTGTTCTGCATTGCCGCGCTCATGCGCGATGAGGTTGCGGTGTTCTGTCCGAGCATGATGCCCGCGGCCGACGAGGTCGTTGGCATGCTTGAGCAGGAGCGCATTACCGACATGCTCATGATTACGCCGCAGTTGCTTGCCCTGGCAGAAAGCGGCCTTATGGCGGGGCGCGACGTGTCGCATCTCCAGCGCATTCTGTACGCGGGGCAGGCCATCACTGTCCCCGCGCTTCGTCGCCTCATCTCCGTCATGCCTTGCGAGCTGGCCCAGTTCTACGCTTCCACCGAGGCGGGCATTCTGGCGGGCCTTACCGCGCAGGACCACAAGAGCGACGACGATCGCATCCTTTCGTCCGCGGGCCGTCCCTTCGATTTGGCGGGCACGCGGGTTGCCATTCGCAATCCCGCAACGGGTTGCGATGTCGCCCAGGGCGAAATTGGCCACATCATGGTGAGCGGCCCGGGCGTCTGCCCATGCAAGCTGGGAAGCGATGAACCCTTCGACATGGTCGATGGGTGGCGCGACATGCTCGACCTTGGCGTCATCGACGAGGATGGCTATCTGTCGGTGAAGGGGCGCACGCGCGACGTCGTTATGTACCGTGGATCCATTGTATATGCCCAGGATGTCGAGGAGCGCATTGCCAACGTTCCCGGTGTGTGCGATGTGTGCGTGCACCCCGTAACGCATTCCGCCGATGGGGAGCGCACGTTCGCCTGGGTTGTTCCCGACCAGGGTGCATCTCTCGATCCTAATGAGATTATGGAATGCGTGGAGGCCTCCTTCGGATGGGCTTCCCGTCCTGCGTATATCGAATTCATCGACGAGCTTCCCAAGATGGGGTCGTTGCAGAAGGTTGACAAACGTGGCTTGCGCGCACGTGCCGAGCAGATGCTTGAATCGTGGCGTGCGGGCATCGTGGATTAGCCGACGTATTGGATTGCGCGACAAGGGTGCGTGGCGTGGCTGCGCTACCCGAGTCGCGCCTTTGTTTGGAGTGTTTGCAGTGGAAAACATGTTTGACCTCGTAAGGGAAACGGGCGCCGCTCCCTGGCGAACCGCCCAGGAGCAAGTGCGCGATGCGCTCGAGTGGTCGGGCGATTCGTGCCTGGCGGAAACGAAGTCGGGTTCGTATAGCGGCAACCAGGTGCTCGAGCGCGTCTGCGCCATTCGCGACGAGCTCCTTCGCCGCGGCTTGCAGCCCCAGGAGTTCTGCGCGTATGCGGGAACCGACGACCTGGCGGTCATGTGCGCTCCGCTTGGCATCATGCTTGCAGGTGGCGCGTTTCTGGGCCTTCCGAACTACCATGGCGTCTCCGAATGGGTGCGCTTCCTGCGCGAGACCGGTGCCCGATTCGTGTTGTGCGAGGGCTATCTGGTTCAGCGCCTGCAAGATGCCGTGGCGCAAGTCGGTCTGTGCGTCGAGTGTATCGAGGTTACGCCCGATGGCACGCTCGTTGCGCCTTCCGGGTCCGATTCGTTTGACGATTACGAACCAGCTTCGGTTGACGAAATCGTCACGGTTCGCTTCACCACGGGTGCGTCGGGGTTGTCGCAGGGCGTTCTCTTCACGCATACGACGTGGTGTTACGACGTTTTGCGCATTGCGTTTCTGTTCGGTTGTCGCGAAGCGGGGCGCTATTTGCAGTTGACGCCCAATACCGACGTGCAGGGCATCGCCATGTGCCTGGCTGCCTTGGTGCGTCGCGAGGCGGTGGTCGTATACCAGGGAAAGCCCAGCAACGAGGGCATCGTGTGCTCTATCGAACGCGATCGCATTACCGACCTCTTCCTGCCGTCGTCGCAGATGATCAAGCTCGCCCTAAGCGATGCTTCCGCCATGGCCGACCTTTCGAGCTTGAAGCGATTCGTGTATGGCGGACAGAAGGCCGCTGCGGCCGACATTCGCCTGGCGCATGAGTATCTGGATTGCGAGCTCGTGCAGATGTACGGATCGACCGAAGCTGGCATACTCACCTGGCTTTCCCCCGAAGACCACGAAAGGGAAGACGACGCGGTCTTCGACTCGGCGGGGCGCCCCATTCCCATCCCTGGCGTGCAGATCGAGATTCGCGACCCGCGTACGCGCGAGGTCTTGCCCACAGGCCAGGTGGGCCACGTCACCACGTGCGGCTGCGGCGTGAACGATCGCTCCCTTGGCGTCGACACTCCCGCGGAGATGATGGGCTCGTGGCGTGATACGCTCGACAAGGGGTATTTCGACGAGGATGGATATCTGCATATCTGCGGCGTCGATCGCGACGTGATCATGTATCGCGGTTTCGTCATGTACGCCTCCGAAATCGAGGATGCGCTTACCGCATGCTCTGGCGTGCGCGAGGCGGTTGCCCATGCCGTTTCGAATGACAAGGACGGAGAGCACGTTGTCGTTTGGTGCACCTCCGAAGAGGATGCGTGCGTCGATTCCGCCGCGCTCTCCGATGCGCTGGCAGTTGAATGTGGGCCCTGGTATCGCCCCGAGGAAATACGTATCGTGCGCCAAATTCCCTGCAAGCGCGAAGATGGTGCCTACGATAAGCAGGCGCTGCGCACTCTCGTGGAAAGCGGCGATTTCGCTATGGCGTAGGCATGTGCACAACTAGTTCGTATCGTGCGTAAAAGAACCCCCGCTGGCAGCGCCAACGGGGGCTCTTCAGGCTATGCGGGTTGTCTTATCGTGCCCAGGAGCCATTTCCGAGCATGCGGAAGAAGCCGTACATGCGATCGACGCCCGTATTGTCGAGGGCGTAGGGCAAGCCCGTATAGCCACCCGAAAGCTCGAGGACGTGCGTGCAGCATTCCTCGATGAACTCGGGGTCGTGCGTGACGACGATTTGTAGCATGCCCTCTTCCTTCATGTGGCGGGTAAGCTTGGCTACCTCGCGCATGTGGCGCAGGTCCAGGCCGCTGGTGGGCTCGTCGTAGAGGATGATCTTGCGGTTTGCCGCAACGGCCGAGGCAATGGCGACACGTTGCTTCTGACCGCCCGAAAGCGAGATGGGGTGCCTGTCTACCACTTCGGTGAGATTCAGGCTCTCTGCGATGCGCAGGGCGCGCTCCTTGTCCTTCTGGGGCATGCTGAGCAGGATCTCCTCGAGCACGCTTTCGGTGAAGAGCTGGTGGGTTACGTCTTGCATGACCATGTACACGCTATCGCAGAGCGTTTGGCCCTTGTACGTTTCCCCGTCGATTTCCAACTTGACGCGTGCCTTCTTCTGCAGGCCCGCAAGGCATTGCAGAAACGTGGACTTTCCCGCGCCATTGCGCCCGATGAGGGCGATGATACCATGGCGGGGGAGTTCGATCTCGTCGATGGAGAGAACGTTTCCGGCGCCCTTGTACGAGAAGTGCATGTCCGTGATGCGGACGTGCGCGAGCTCACATGCGTCGGCGCTGCCGCGATGGCCGCTTTCCTCGAGTTTGATGGCGCGCAGCCCCATGGAGCGCATGTCCTGATTGCTCATGGCGCGTACCTCGTCACCGGTGAACGTGCGCTCGATGGCTCCGTTTCGCACGATGGCCATGGTGTCTACGATTTCGTTCAGGTAGAAGATGCGATGCTCGGCGATGATGATCGTCTTGCCCTCTTCCTTCCAGCGCGTGATGACGCGTTGGAGTTGTGCGATCGCCTCCATGTCCAGGTTGGACGAGGGTTCGTCGAGCACGAAAATGCTCGGTTCGATGGTGGACGCCGCAGCGCAGGCAATCCGCTGTCGTTCGCCGCCCGAAAGTTGGAAGACGCTGCGGTCGAGCAGCTCGTTGATTTCCAAATCGCGGGAGATGAGATTGATTCGATTGATGATCTCTTCCCGGGGAATGCCCTGGTTCTCGCACGCGAAGGCCAGCTCGTTCGTGGTGTCGGTGGTGAAGAACTGGCTTCGGGGGTTCTGGAAAACGGAACCTACGTGCTGCGAGATGCGGAATAGCTCGGTGTCGGCTACATCGAGGTCCTCTACGTACGCCTTTCCCTGAAGGGAGCCTTCGTGGAAGTGGGGGACCAGGCCGTTCAACAGCTCGGTGATGGTTGTCTTTCCGCTTCCGGATTCTCCTACGAGCAGGATGACCTGACCGCGTTCACCCGAAAGGTTGATGTTGTGTACGCTTGCGCCCTCGTCTCCTCCGTCATAGCGAAAGCTCACATTGTCGATCTTGAAAGCGGTATTGGTTGTCATAGCAGGTGAAGCTCCGAACATACGTAAGCGATGAAGCAGGCGAGGCAGATGAGGATGCAGAGGATGTCTGTGACCCTAAATCCTATCTCGCTGATGGTGGTGCGATGGACGGGCGCGCCCAGGCCTCGTGTGAGGGCGGCTGCGGATAGTTCCTCGCCAATGCGAATCGAGCTCATCATGAGCGGGATAAGGCGGTACTCGAATGCCGCTGCCACACCCGTCTTTCCCAATCGGATTCCCCTCATTCGCATGGCTGCGCCAATGGCGCGGTTTTCCTCGGCGAGCGTGGGGAAGAATCGAAACATGACCGAAAGCGGGATAACGATTGTTTGCGGCAAGTGCATCTTCTCGAGCCCTGCAACCAAATCGCCCACGGTTGTGGTGGTAACAAGGTAGTAGAAGGCCGCAACGCCAGGAGCTAGTCGCAGCATGATTCCACTAAGGAGCAGGATGAACACCGTCCACGCACCCGATGTGAGTGGGGCGACGTACATTTGCAATAGCTCGGCTGCGATGAACGCCACGGCGTAGCCTAGGGCGATTTTTAGCTTTCGTTCCATGAGTAGGAGTCCCATGGGGAGAACTGCCAGGATGGGGCGTACGTAAATCATTGCTCCATTATAGCCGCCCGTGAGGAGGACTATTGCCAGCGTGATGATGATGAGTAGCTTGGTACGCGGGTCTAGCAGCCCTTGGCGCTTGCGGTCTTCTGATGTCATCTTATGCGATACCTGCTCGTTCGAAGTGCTTCCGGTAGATGCGCTTGCCAATGGCCGCGCCTGCAAGGCCCGACACGAACGCTACCACTACGAGAAGCGGGATGATCCACGGCGACATGAGTCCGGAAAGGGCGTTCGCGTAGTCGGTGCCGTAGTTTGCGGCCTGCTGGGCCAGGAACGAATCGCGCGTGAACACGAACGGCATGAAGTTGCCGATGATCCACATGCCCGTAACGGCATAGGCCAAAGTTGCCGCACGCATGCTCTGGTAGTTGCCCGAACGCAGGATGAGCTCGGCGAGGATGGCGCAGATGATGCAGGTGAACAAGCTGAAATACCCCATCCCCCCTACGAGCATGAAGAGACCCACGAGGGTGAAGAGTATGACGAGCGCGCCAAATTTGTGCACTTTGGCAATGAGGTACATAACGGGGATGCCGCCAAGCAGCGGAACGAGCACGGCTGCGAGCGGAACGAAGATGGGAATGATGGCCAGCATGCCGGGGATGCTGGAGAGAACCACGTAGATGGCCGTGAAGATGCCGATGGTAATGAGGTCCTTCGGCTTGAGTTTTGTATCGGTCTTACTTGCAGATCCGCCTGCCACCGTCTCATTGACTGACATAGTCTACCTTTCCCTTGGGCTGTGATATTTGCGTGACGGGTCATAAAACTTCATTCGTGAAATGAAATGTTATTATAATGACTCGTGTTAGGGTAGCCTAATTAAATCACACTATAGGTAAAACGCAAGTTGATAACGCGTTATCTACCTCCTATTTTTTGCGAAGGGAAGTGCATATGTCAGAAAACAGCACGCAAGACGCCTCTGAAGGCGAGGAGAAGCGGCAGCCCCGCTCATCTTCGTCTCGCAAGGCGCGCACGCGCGATACGCGCGGGTGGTTCAAGACGCTCATGTCGTTTGCCAGCCGCTGTCGGGGTCGCATGATTTTGGCCGAGATCCTCTCCATTATCAGCGTGTTTTCGGGTCTCGTTCCGTTCTATTCCATTTACCGCATCATCGGCGAAGCGACGTCAGTTGCCTCGCCTGCGGAAATGTCCTGGGATGTCGTGATGTTCTGGGTGGGCATCGCCATTTTGTTCTATGCCGCCCAGCAGCTGTTCTTTGCTGCCTCCACGGTGAACTCCCACATCAGCGCCTATACCATCCTGGGCAGCCTGCGCGAGGGAATCGCCACGAAGCTCATGAACGCCTCGCTGGGCACGGCGCGATCGAAGAGCATCGGCAACTTGAAGAACCTGGTTATCGACCGCATCGAACAAATCGAGATCCCGCTCGCGCACTTCATTCCCGAGCTTTCCGCGAATCTGCTTTTGGCCTTGGCCATCGTGGTGTGGTTCGTCGTCATCGACTGGCGCCTGGCGCTTGCCTGCATCGTTACGGTGCCCATTGGCCTGCTCGTGCTCACGCTGGGCATGCAGGGCTATTACAAGATGTACGACGGCTACATGGACGAGCAAGACCGTGTGAACTCGGTTGTCGTGGAATACATCGAGGGCATTCACGTGGTGAAGGCATTCAACCAGGCCACCTCTTCGTATGCGAAGTTTTCTAGCGCGGTTACGGGCTTTTTGTCCTACACGCTCGAATGGATGCGCACGTCGTGGGTGGCAACGAGTCTTGCGATGTCCGTGCTGCCCACCACGCTGCTTGGCGTGGTTCCCGTGGGCATTGCCCTCTATTTGGGCGGCGATATCGATCCCGCTTCGTTTGGCCTTGCGTGCGTGCTCGCCATTGCCGTCGTCACGCCCGTAACGTATTTGGGCAAGGCGTTCAACGACATTAACCTCGTGGCGTATTGCATCACCGATGCGCGCGAGTTCCTGGAACTGCCCGAGCTTGCCCAGGGCGACCAGCCCATTGCGGTTGCGGATTATGGCGTGGAGATTTCCGATGCGCGCTTCTCGTATACCAATGGCGTGGAAGTGCTGCATGGGGTCGACCTGTCGGTTCCCACGGGTAGCTTCACCGCGTTGGTGGGCCCCAGTGGTTCAGGCAAGTCCACCATTGCGCGTCTGATCATGCGCCATTGGGACGTCGATTCGGGTTCCGTGAGCATTGGCGGGGTAGACGTGCGCAAGATGCCGCTTTCCCAGCTTTCCAGCTTGGTGAGCGTGGTTTCGCAGGACGACTTCCTGCTTGATGGCACGCTGCGCGAGAACGTGGCCATGGGTCGCCCCGGTGCATCCGACGAGGAAATCGATGCGGCATGCCGTGCGGCCAGCTGCGAGGAATTCATCGAGCGCCTGCCCAAGGGATGGGATACTCCCGCAGGTGAGGCGGGCCATGCCCTTTCGGGTGGCGAACGTCAGCGCATCTGCATTGCCCGTGCCATCCTGAAGGATGCGCCCATCGTGGTCTTCGACGAGGCGACCGCCTTCGCCGATCCCGAAAACGAAGCGCGCATCCAGCGCTCCGTGGCCCGTTTGTCGGAGGGCAAGACACTCATCGTCATCGCTCATCGCCTTTCCACCATTACCGCTGCCGATTGCATCTGCGTCGTGAACGACGGGCAAATCGTGGCGCGTGGCACGCACGACGAACTGCTTGCGCAAAACGACCTGTATGCGTCCATGTGGAAGGCCCACATTGGTGCGGCCGATTGGGCTGCGGGTTCCCATGCCGGGGAAGCCGCCGCTTTGGAAGGGGGTGATGCGCGATGATTCGTGCATACCGAAGGATCATTGCCTGGGTTTCCACCCTGAAGGGTCGCGTATACGCTGGGTTCGTATTGTCCATCTTCTCCGCCATCGCCACGGCTATGCCCATCTTCCTAGCGGCATGGGTGCTTGGCCAGCTTGCCGCCGACATGCGTGGTGAAACCCAACTCGACGGTTCGTTCGTATGGCTGGCGCTCGGCGTTATCGTCATCTGCGTTCTCGTGCGTGCGGTTTTCACGTACGCGAAGGCGCGCTGCCAGGATTCCGTGGGCTACGAAACGGCCGCGCAGATGCGTCTTTCCGTGGGCGACGTGCTCAAGCGCGTTCCGCTTGGCTATTTCCAGCAGGTGAAGACGGGCGATATTCTTTCCGTGGTTACCACCAACCTGAACATGATGGAGCTCGAGGCCGTACGTCAGGTGGATGCGGCGCTGGGGGCCTACGTATCGGCTGCCATCATCATCCTATGGCTTCTGGTTACGTGCCCTCTTGCCGGCATTATCGCCATCTGCGCCATTGCCCTCGTATCGCTTACGCTTACCGCGGTGAACAGGGCCAGCGCGAAGAATACGCCCGCTGCGAAGAATGCGACGGAGCGATTGGCGGGTGCCACGGTTGGCCTGTACAACGGCCTGGGCACGGCGAAGTCGTACGGCACGAGCGAAGCCGTACGCCGTCCGTACGACAAGGCGGTTTCGGAGCTTACGAACGCTCGTATCGTCATCGAGAAGTCGTATACGCCGCCTAACATCACCCACAACTTCATCCTGCAGGCTTCTTCCGCCATTCTTCTGGTGGCGGTGTGCGCAGCATTCGTTGCGGGCCAGCTTCAGCTGTGGGAGTTCATAGCCATCGCGTTCCTCTCCACGACTATCTTTGCGCCGCTTATGCGCCTGACTGACGCTGCCCACCTGTTTGCCGAGTTCAATGATTCGCTCGATCGCCTGGAAGCTATCGAGAACGCCAAGTTCATCGACGAGGACGGCTCCGACGTGCAGATCGATTCGTATGGCATCGAGTTCGAGGACGTGCACTTCGGCTATAGCGACCGCGAAATTCTGCATGGCATCTCGTTCGACATTCCGCAGGGCACCACCACGGCCATCGTGGGTCCCAGCGGTTCGGGCAAGACGACGATATCGAACCTCATGGCGCGCTTCTACGATGTGTCGTCGGGTTGCGTGCGCGTGGGTGGCCATGACGTACGCGAGTTCACGGTTGACAGCCTGCTCTCGCACTTCTCCATGGTGTTCCAGAACGTGTACCTGTTCAACGACACCATCGAGGCGAATATCGCCTTCGGCACGGCCAACGCCACGCACGAAATGGTTGTCGAGGCAGCCAAGCGTGCTCGATGCCACGACTTCATCATGGCGTTGCCCGATGGCTATCAGACGGTTGTTGGGGCTGGTGGTTCCACGCTTTCGGGTGGCGAGCGCCAGCGCATCTCCATTGCCCGTGCCTTGCTGAAGGATGCTCCCATCGTCATTCTGGACGAGGCGACTGCCTCCATCGACCCGGAAAACGAGCGCCTCGTGCAGCAGGCTCTTTCCGAGCTCACGCGTGGCAAGACGGTCGTGGTTATTGCTCATCGCCTGGCCACGGTAGAAAATGCCGATCAGATCCTGGTTATCGACGCTGGCAACCTCACGCAGCGTGGCACCCATGCCGAGCTGGTTGCGCAGGAAGGCACGTATCGCAATTTCGTGCAGACGCGCGCCGAAGCGGAAGGATGGCGCCTGGGGTAGGGCGTTATCGCGCAAGAACAAGGAAGCCTGGCGCGCGTTGTGCGGCCAGGCTTCTTTTTGCTTGCTTGCCGTGCGTGCTATGCGAGCGCGTGGGGAACGGTGCTTCCTCCGTGGGGCATGACCAGTACGCTGGCCTCTTCGCCCATCTTCGCCACGGCAGCCGCATACGCTTCCTCCAGCGTGGGGAAGGGCGTGAAGAAGCAATCGCGCGCAAGTTCCTCGGGAAGGTCGCTTACCAGGTACACGTCGGCCATAAGCTGGATTTTCGCCACAGCTGCGGCCTTGTGTCCGCCCAGGGCGAACGTTGCTTGCAGGTGCTCCAGAACATCGGCTGGCGTTTTTGCCTCATGCATCCACGCTTGGAACGTGGCGTTTCCCAGGCCTTCGTTGCAGCGCCCCACCAAAATGATCACGCCGCCTTCGCGTACGGCGTACTTTGCGTTGTCCAGGGCCTTCTGCGTCTGATAGAGGTTGAGGTCCTTGGGCGCTCCGCCTTGCGAATCGATGACGATGTCGGCGCGGTGAGGAATGTCGATGCGGTAGAGCGTATCCAGGAATGCGCAGCCCTGTCGATGGGCGGCAACGGGATTGCCAGCGAAAGCGCGGATGATGCGCTTGTCTTCGTCGAGCACCACGTTGACGATGAAGTCGCAGCCCACGATGGCGCCGGCTTCCTCGATGTCCCTGCGCACGGGGTTGTCTTCCAGATTGCCGGCGCACGAGCGCGCATCGACGATCATGGCGTGGTTGTTCGCGATGGCGCTGCTGGTGGATACGCCGGGCATGATGGCCTTTACGCCGCCGGAGTAGCCCGCAAAATAGTGGTATTCGATGTTACCCATGCAGATGACGCGGTCGGCGCGTGCAACGGTGCTGTTCACTTCCACAGGGGTGCCAGCCGCGGTCGTGCCCAGGGTTACGAATTCCTCTGCGGAAGAGTCGATGCAGCGAATCTCGTTCCAGCCGCGTTCCCCGGCGAGACGCCGCTGCTCCTCTTCGGTTTGCGTGCGATGGCTTCCCAGGCCGAATACGAGCGTGATGTCTTCGGGGCGCACGCCGCCTCGATAGAGCTCGTCGAGCACCGCGGGCAGTACCTCGGGTGTGGGCATGGGCCGGGTTATGTCGCTCGTGATGATGGCAACCGTTTCGCCGGGCTTCACGATCTGGGATAGCGAGGCGCTTTCGATGGGCTCGCGAAGCGCGCGTTCGACTTCTGCGCTGCCCGTGAGGGATACGTCCACGTCGTTTGCGGCGAGGATTCCCATGAGGTTCTGATCGGGCACTTCGCATTTCTGCGAGCCTTTTCCGTAACCCACTTCGACGATCATTCGGTTCCTTTCGGCATTATGAGGGCATGAAAAGGGCCCGGCGAAACGCGCGGGCCCATACGGTTGCTAGTTGGTAGCGGTTCCAAGGCCGCCGTCGAGGCCGTCTGCGGGAACGACGATGCGAACGCGATAGATGTTCGGGATGGCTCGTAGCGCATCAACGGTTTCCTGATCGAGTTCGTTGTCGATATCGACCAACGTGTAGGCGTGCTCGTTTGCCGGCACGCTCATCATGCGCGCAATGTTTACGTTGCGCGAAGCGAGTTCATTGGTGATCTGGCTAATCATACTGGGTACGTTCGCATGCAAGAAGGCGACGCGTCCGGTGCAGGTGCAGGGGCCCATGTCGCAATCGGAGTAATTAACCGAATTGCGGATGATGCCATGGTTGAGGTAATCCTTCATGGAGGCGATGGCCATGTGCGCGCAGTTCTCTTCGGCTTCGCGCGTGCAGGCGCCCATGTGAGGCGTCACGATGACGTTCTTCATCTTCATGACCTCGGGGTTGGCGAAGTCGGTGATGTACAGGCCCAGCTGACCGCTTTCCAGCGCGGCGGCAACGTCGGCTTCGTTCACGATGGTGTCGCGGGCGTAGTTGATGAGCATGGCGCCCGGGTTCAGCAGGTTCAGCTGCTCGGCGCCAATCATCTGCAGGGTGTCTTCCTTCGAGGGCACGTGCAGGGTCAGGTAGTCGCAGCCCTTGCACATCTCGTTCAGGTCGGCATCGCGGATGACGCGGTGGGAGAGCTCGTAGGCGTGCTGCACCGAGATGTAGGGGTCGTAGCCATGGACTTCCATGCCAAGCGCGACCAGGGCGTTGGCTACCTTCGAGCCAACGGCGCCCGTGCCAACTACGCCTACCTTGCGACCGATGGCCTCGTGGCCTACGAATGCCTTCTTGGCCTTTTCGGCGCCCTTCGCCACATCGGCGTCTTGCGCATGGTCGAGCACCCACTGCTCACCGCCGCGCGTGTTGCGCGAGTTGAGCATGATCTGGCCAACGACCAGTTCCTTTACGGCGTTCGAGTTGGCACCAGGGGCGTTGAAGACCACGATACCCTCTTTAGCGCAGCGGTCGAGGGGGATGTTGTTGAAGCCAGCTCCAGAACGGGCGATGCAGCGCAGTGAAGCAGGGAACTCCATCTCGTGAAGACTACTCGCGCGCACCAGGATGGCATCGGCCTGTTCCAGGTTGTTGGTTCCCTGGTAGCCATCTCCCAAGTCGGGCGTGCTATCGCGCGTGATGCCGTTTGCAATGTTGTCGACGATCTTTACGTAGCGCATACATTCCCTTTCTTTCTTCTACCCGTATACACTCTTCGGGGTTCAGAACAGGATACCCTAACTGCGTTGTATTGCCAGGAAACTCACGCTAACTGCACTCCATTGCATTAAAGCGTCTTGGGTGTAACCCAATTGGATTATGTGCAACCGATGGGCTCTTCGTGCAGCGCTGTCGTATACTGGTGTGGGGGGTCGTGAATAGAGTGTTGCGCATGCTACCATGGCGGCGCAAGAACGATGACTAAGGGAGAACGCACTATGAAACGAACCCTCGCCCTGTTGGCCACCGTATGTCTTTTAGCGTGTTTGGCGGTCTCGTCTACCGCCTATGCTGCCGAAGTCGTAACGGGATCCGAAAGTGCCGACGAATCGTCGTACGAGACGATTGACACGGATGACTACACGCCCCAGGCCCTGGCGGAAGATACGAGCGATCCGCTCTCTTCGCTTAGCCTGCAGTCCACATCGGGCAGTATTACGTACCTTTCCATCTCTATTGAACAAATGGCTTCCCTCGAGTATGCGAAGGGCACCAACAAGTATGGTGGCTCTACCGCCACGTACAGCCAGATTCTGAATGCGCTCAACCCCAATAGCGTGAGCCTTTCCGAGTTCGCCGACATTACCGTTGCCTCGGGGCTTACGGCATCCCAGATCGATGCATTCATCGACTCGACTTCGAATGGCCGTTCCGGCACGTTGCATGGCATGGGGTACGCCTTTATCAAGGCCGAGCAGATGTATGGCGTAAGTGCCGCCTATTTGGTGGCGCATGCCGTTTTGGAGTCGGGGTGGGGAACTTCCACGCTGGCGCGAGGCTATTACTATGATGGCACCATCGATATCGAAGGTACGACCTATGCTGCGGGAACGTATTACAACTTCTTCGGCATTGGCGCGTACGACAGCAGCCCGCTTTCGGGCGGTCGTAGCATGGCGGTTCAGAATGGCTGGAACTCTCCCGAGGCTGCCATTCTGGGTGGCGCAAAGTGGATTTCCACTCGTTATGTGCATCGCGTGTACGATTCCTATGCCGCTTCCACCATCTACAACATGCGCTGGGATTACAACAGGGCAAATGACTATGGTTGCTCTTCTGGTTCCGCGTGGCACGAGTACGCAACCGACGTTCAGTGGCCGGAATCCATCGCCAACCTTATGGATTCGGTATACGCGAAGAACAACGTAGAGCCCTCGTACGCCTACATCATTCCGTGCTATTCCGGTTCCTCGGTTCCCAGCCTCAATGGGGTGGCTATGTATCGCCTGTACAACCCCAACGGCGGCGAGCATTTCTACACCTCGAGCGTTGTCGAGCGCAGCAATCTGGTGAGCCTGGGCTGGCAGCAGGAGGGCATTGGCTGGATTGCTCCCAATAGCTCCTCTACGCCCGTCTATCGTCTCTACAACCCCAATGGCGGCGATCACCATTACACCCTGAGCGCCGAGGAGCGCGATGGTCTGGTCGAGCTAGGCTGGCGCTACGAGGGCATCGGCTGGTATAGCGATGACTCCAAATCCGTGCCGCTGTATCGCCAGTACAACCCAAACGCAACGTCGGGTTCGCATAACTTCACCACGAGCGCCGAGGAGCGAGATTGGCTGGTTTCTCTGGGTTGGAACGACGAGGGAATTGCCTGGTACGGTATTAGTTAGCAGGTGCTTCCCTCAATTGAATTCGTAGCCTGAACACCCATCTAGGTTAATGTTGCAGTAGGGGCGGGTGCAAGCCCCGCCGCATGCGAGGTGCGCGCTTTGCGCCGAATGCAGGGTCGTCATGCTGTGCTTCAAGTGCACGTCGGGCGCCGCCTCGTGCAAGCGGTGCCCCCAAGTGGATGTGGTAGCGTAAAAGTCGACACTTGAAAATGTCTTGCCAAAGACACCCCCAGGAAGCGGCGGTATGACCCGTGCGGCAATCGAGCATGCGAACAGTGCCCTCTCCCGGGCCGGGCACGCGTACATGTCGAACTTGCCTCAAGTGCGAATGCACGCCAACCTGCTCGAGAACCTCGGCGTCACTGCCGTCCCGCCAGACGGCGACGTGATGAAGCTGGGCCTGTTCGAGCTGCAACGATAGCAATCCTAGCCTAACTGAGGGCCGAGATAAGGAGACATACGAGGCATCTCGAAGCGTCCAGACTGCTTTTGCAAAACTTCGCTGGGGTTGGCGTGAACATGCCCCGATGCGTCAGCCGTCCAGAAGGTGGTTACAAGATGCCGCGAAAACGTCCTTTAAAAGCATAAATTGTAAGTAATCTGGCCATTCTCTGGTACTTGCGCCTTGAGGGGATGCGGAAATAAGGCAGCTGTCCAACTTGCTGTTGTAGTGTCCAGTTTGCTTTTGCAATCAAGAAGAATACGATCCGCAACTAATAGTTGACGAAAGAATAAATATTCTGTATTGACTATATCCTTAAACCAGAATAATCTTGCTGAAAGAGGGAGTTTGGCAGAATACCCTGTTTCCGTTATTGCGTCGGGTATTTGCTCAATAGTGAGGGTGGCGATTATGTATACGTATAGACCAAATGGTGTGTGTTGCTACGCCATAGATATTGAGCTTAAGGGAGATGTAGTTAAGGTCGTCAAGTTTCATGGCGGCTGTGACGGTAACCTTAATGCTGTTTCGAAACTTATCGAGGGTCTTTCCGTCGATCATGTTTGTAGTCTGCTTGAAGGTAATACGTGCCATCGTCACGATGAAACCTCGTGTTGCGATCAACTTACGAAAGCTCTCCGTTCTGCGCAAGTCCAACTTTAAATCCATTATTTGAATTAATCGAAATAATTATGCGGTTAAAAGCTCTTGGGGAGAATGCGGATTAGAGCTTGATTCTCTGTCAATGACGTTTAATTGGGAATGAAACATTTCGTACTTGTAATAGGGGGGTCTGATGGGAATTGCTGTGAGAAGCTCTTCAAGGGATTTTTCTCGCCGTAGGTTTGCGCAGATGGCGTCTGTTGGATTGCTCTCTACGCTTACTTTGGGGCTCCCGGATTTGGCTGCGGCCCAAGGAGCTCATCGAGGGTTCACGGATTCGCTTGGTAGAGTGGTGAAGGTCTCAAGCCAGGTTAAGAGTGTAATGCCTCTCGGCGACATCGCTCAGTGTCTAGTTTGCACGCTATGTCCTGATGCTCTTGCTTCCGTTGTTTCGGAGATTGATGATTCAGATGGACATGAATGGCGTAAGACGAGCATAGGGGGAATCGCACAGCTGCCAAATACTGGTGGAGGCGCCAAAAGCGGAGTAGATGTAGAACCCCAATCGGCTATAGTTGTAGGTGCGGATGTCATGCTCGATGCGGGGATTCCTAGGGATGGTCTTTGCGACGAGCTCGATTCACTGCAGAATCATGGGGAAATACCTTGCGTATTTCTGGATACGTCTTTTGGAAACCTTTCGCGAGCGTTTCGTTTGCTTGGTGAATTACTGAACCGGCAACAACGCGCAGAGGAGCTTGCGAGCTTTGTCGAGAGTGCTATGGCTCGAGTGGAAGCGCTTAGGCGGAGAATCGACAACCCTTGCTCGATTTTTTACGCTCCAAGGCGATTGGGCCTTGAGGTGAAGAGCAGCGTTAGCGTCCAAATTGATGCAATTTCGTATATTGGTGCGCGGCCGGTTGTTGCGCCGTATGATTTCACTACTAGAAGCGTCGATTTTGGTAAGTTAAATTCAGCGAATCCAAATCTTATTGTCTTTGATGACACGAGTTCCCTCGCTTCTCTTATTGTGCGCGAAGGTACCGCATGGGATGTATGGCGAAATGTCAAAGCGGTTTCGGATCGTAGATTTGCCGTTTCGCCAGCTCTTTTTTATAGCTGGTTTGGTTCTTTGGTGCATGTCCAATCTATTGGAATACTGTGGTTGGCGAGCATCGTGTGGCCCTCTCAATGCAACTATGATGTAAGAACTCTAGCGGCAGATTTCTATCGACTTTTCTATGGCTACGAATCAGACGAGGGTGAGATTGAAAAGCTCATTGGCACATATCGGAAGGGCGGATACCTTGTTGAATGCTAGCACGAAAGCCGCATATGAAACGCCTGCGATTGTCACTTGGACGGCTGCTGAACTCGATAGCGTAGAAGCGTCGATGTCTGGAGGATGGGGAGGGGGAGGTGGCGGAGGCGGTGGCATTGTCGTCCCGCCAATTTCTAATCAACGAAATTATACTTCTGTAAGTTGCGATAGCACTGAGTACACCGATTACGTGTCTGGCTACTATTATCCAAATGTGGATTCGGGCCGCGTTTATTTTGAAGGGCATCGGACATGTTATTTAGCTATGGGAATGCGGGTCGGGTGGAGTGGTCCAATCTGGTCAAATGGTAACTTTAATTACTACTTCACTATTGTTGCCGCATGTGAGGGGGCGGTTATTCCTCAGTCCAATGACTCCGGGGTTGCATTCGCCGATGTCGTCGACAATCTTTCTCTGCAGGTTTCATCTTCTACGCGAGAAGCGAGAATCAATGAAAATACTATTGAGTTTTTTGCAAGTCCCCCTCTTCCAGATGACGTGTCTTCAAATGACATTGATGAATTAAATAATTTAGGCTATGCCTTAGACGCAGTTACGTCTCTCATTACTCTTCCTGCATCTATGCCGGTTGGGGCCGCCTTTGCCATTGGCGACTACGTGCTGTCGAATTATGGGTATACTCTTGGGCAGCTTGCAACTCGTGGATGGTTTATTTCTCATCAAAATGATGTAATGTTCTCCCCTCCTTGGAGGACATATTCTCGTTATCCTTGCGTATCCGCTGGTCTTACATTTGAAGTGAGCTCTCCAGTTGGATGTGATTTTACGCTTAGCATGAACGCTTTCTCAGCTGGAGGAGGCGAGAGCTTCTCTATGGTTAATAAAACTGTTGAGGTCAGCGGAAACGGCAAAGTGAACGTTCTATGAAGGATGCTGAATTATGGCTGGCGAACTTGGAGGGGATTCATGCTTGACGGAAAGCGTGTGTGGCGTCGCGTGCTCTGGGTGTCCATCTTCGCATTAGTTGTGTTTGCTGTAGGATGCAATTCGCTGGTTCGCACCGTTGTCCAGATGTCTTCGGTGCCTCCCCTTTGGGTCGCGACATGTATTGCGGATGGGGTATTTGTAATATTCGTTTCGGCTTTTACCCTTATTACGGCATGGCCTGCTCGTACTTTGTCATTTGCTGACTCGGATCATTTACGGGTTGTTTTTTTCTCGAATGATGCTCGATATAGTATCGGATCTCTATTTGGCGAAATGTTTAAACAGCGGTTCGTGAGAACCCTTGGTTCTGAGCGCGCGTACAAGCTGCGTAGGCGGCTTCTGGTAATCGCGTGCATGACGACTCTCGTTGGTATGTTGACGGCTGCTACGATGATATTCGGCGCTGGCGCAGAGGGGTACTTCCATACGAAGGAGCCCGTGTTGAATTCTCCTGGTATTACATGTGGGCTCCTTATTGTGTATGGGGGACATGCTGTGTGGGCAGCAAAGCGCATTGAAATACTTCGTTTTGCCGCTTCTTTGCCTGATGTCAAGGATGCGAATTGACCTTTCTTTTGACGATATCGATGAGGTAGATGCGGTGCAACGCTCGTTGCTTTTGAAATCGATTAATTCGATTCGACAGTATGATGGAGTGCCATATTTTGATAAGGATTCGAAGTGTCTTTCTGCTTTAGAGCGATTGTTCCCGTGATGGGCATTCGCGCGCCATGGTCAATAATGTAGGGGAGGATAAAGTGGATGAGGGTGAAAGAGGGACTCAAAAGCTTAAGTCGATTAATAGAATCCCAATCCAATTAAGCTCATGTGTTCTCGAACTATTCGTAAGGGATTCATCTATTGCCTTGCTGTTTTCCAAGATTTTTGCGGTTGCTGATATAAAGTCCGATTCTGATTTTGCTCGGCTACGTCAGATTGTCTTGATTGACGGCTTTGGACCTTATGAGCTTTGGGTGAACGGAATTCCTGTAGCTAACGGATTAAATCGCACTGCGGTTTTGACTTTAGCAATGTGTCGCATTGAGAACCTGCTTCTGAGCAATTTGGATGAGTTTGAGTATGTCATGCATGCTTCTTCTGTCTCTTATCGCGGCAGACAGGTTGCTTTCGTGGGCGCTTCTGGCAGCGGAAAGACAAGTATTGCGCTTACCTTCTCCCAATACGGATCGTTTATTGGGGATGAATGTGGCTTTCTTAACGTGACGTTGGGAAGCTTGCGTTATGAACCTTTCCCTTTTCAGTTGAAGGCAACGAACTATGCGCTGTTGGAAAAATATGACGCAAGTCGCATGATCGAGATTGAAGACCCCAATCATGGAAGAGCGTTCTATGTCGCACGTACCGAGGTCGATTGCTACGGTGGTCCAGACTATGGGGAGCTCATTGGGGCAATCGTTTTTCCGAAGTACGATCCTGAAGCTCGAGCAACGACAATCGCCAAAGCTTCATTTAGCAGTTTGCCTATTGGCATTCTCGGGTCGCTATTTGGAAAAGAGCGACCTTCGAGGTCGCTCGCTCGGTTTTTAAATATGAGCAACGCAGGATGCATTTTATTTTTAGACGTACGTTTTTCAGATGTAGACAATGCATCTGCCTGCTTGGATGTATTTCTGACTGAGGAAGGCTGGTGAATGATGTTTCGTTTGGCTGATGGTGTGAGCATGGAGCAAATTAACGGGTCTCTTTTTCTTTCATCTAAAGAAGGCGATATTTCGGGCTTGAACGCTACCGGTTCGGTTTTCTTGGAGTGTCTTCTCGAATTTCAGGATAAAAATGCCGCTGCTGCGATGATTGCGGAGATGTTCGAGACGGACAATCAGGATGTTGACACTGATTGTTTGTGTTTGCTCAACGAACTCATCGATCTTGGCCTTGTTGTTGCTAACTGAGAGGATGAAGGTGGCGATGGTCGTTCTCAAGGAGGAGGTTTCAGAGTGAATCCAGCCATAGAGAGTTGCGAGTTTATAGCGCTTCTTGAACGCGCCTCTGCATTTCATGGCCATATGTGCACTGGTCTATATGTTGGAGTTCGGATGGCTTTGTTTGCGTCTGATTTGCTAGATGCCGATTGGGCGGATGAATCGTTTGTTGTTGAGGTGGAAACTGATCGTTGTCCAGCAGATGGGATCCTCATTGCAACAGGGCTTTCGGTAGGTAGGAAACGATATAAGATTCTCGATTATGGCAAGTGTTCAGCCTCGTTTTACAACACGCGTAGTGGCATGGGGTATCGGATTAGGTTTAGAAGTGAAGCATTCCCATTTTCTCGATTAGATGTTGTAAAGAAATTTTCTTCCGTTTCCGATTCTGACCTTTTTGAAATTAAGAAAGTTGCGAAAAGATTCTCCGATTTCGATTTGCCGGGAAAAATAACTCGGGAGGTAGTTTGCTCTCGATGTGGCGAGATGGTTCAGGATGGTCGTGAGGTATATTTTTCGGGGAGTGCCTATTGCATTCCTTGCGGGGATTATTTTTTGCGAGGAGGCATTCACGATGCTGCCTACTAAAGAGCTTGTCGAGCGCATTCGCGTTTTCGAGGGTTGCACAAGTCAGAATGATTCGTTTGGGATGATGCGAGTAGTCAATCGTCTTTCTGCGTTTGGGGTTTTGCTGCCCTGCAAAGAAGAGCTTAGCTTGATGTCGGGTGTGCTGCAGGATTCGTTCCGTAGGATGATTTACTCTTTTGAGCGTAGAGATCGTCTTTTAATCCAAGCGCTTATCTTGTTTATCGAGGAGGCGCGAAGGCAACATCTGAGATTTGTCGTTATGAAAGGGGCCCCGCAGGCCAAGCGACTATATGGGTCGGAGTTGATGAGATCGTACTCCGATGTCGATATACTTGTGGCTCAAGAAGATTTGCCAAAAGCTGATTATGTGGCGCGTACGTGTGGATTTATGCAGCCAGCTGAGTTTTTTGCTATCAGGAATCACCTTGATGATCTTTCGCAAAGTGAAGTAGAATCGATTCAGGCACCCTACATGCTTCGGCATAGATTTGATGTCGCTCATCTTTCTCCGTATGTCGCGCTTGTGAACGGAACCTGGGTTGGATTGGAGATCCATGACAGGCTATTTGGGGTTGGGCCTTTGGAATCAACCCCCTTTGTTTGGGACACATGCATATGCTCGATTAGCGGATTCGATGTAAATGTCCCTTCCGATGCGCGAATGCTCGCCATGTTGCTCCTTTTTGCTTACGAGGATTCTGAAACGTATTTTTCAAACGCAACGCCTAATTCTTTGGGTTTAAAAATCTACCTCGACCTTGCTCGCGCGATTGAAGTCTGTGGGGTTTCTCTTCTTAACGAAGCTACCTGTTTTCTGTCTGAATGGGGTTTGGATGATTGTGGAAATGCCGTTTTGAGCAATCTGGCGGATCTCCTTCCGTCTTTCAGCGGCATTTACGGCTTGCCTGACTCTAATAAACATTTTCCATGCTATACAGACCGCCTCTTCGATACTGAGTTAAGGAAGGAATCGGCTGAATGTACTTTCCTTGGGAAGTTGCGTGGCTCTGAAGATGAGCTTGTTTTGAAGGATGGTCGTTATGTACATTTCGAATGGCGAAAGAGTATAGCGCCAGGGATTGCTTGTCTTGTTTGTGTCTCGGAAGGTTTTTTACGGTTGAAATGGGAAATCCCCTCCTGTCTCGTAGTGGACATTGCGGGATTCGTATTTCAAGTGAGGCTCTACCCCCTGTTTCAATGCGATATTTCTGAGGTTATGATTGATTTGTTTGTGCGTAATGGTGAGCCCGTATGTCGTGCACGTATTTCACATCATATCTCTCGCAGAAAAAAAGCTAGTTATGACGTGAGTGGCTTTTGTTGTCGATGCTCTATCAATGCTGGGGGCTGCAGCGAAGGGATTAGCGTGGATGTTACGTCGCTACTTTCGACTTTGTTTAGCGTTCAGGTAGAAAGAAAAGACCATTTTGTATCGGATGCAAGCGTTTTTCAGCATGAATGTGGCCGATTGTTTCACGAAAAGTGGAGTGATGGCCTAAGGATCAGCGGCGCTGGGCGTAGAAGTGTGGTGGATCCGGATGTATCGAAGTAATCCCCGTCAGGCGTCTTCATCTTTGTTGCACGAAAGGGGGGTTCGTAACGCTGCCCTGGTTGCCAAGCTACATAGGCGAGGGAGTTTGATTGTTCCGCTTTCGGGGCATTGTATGGAGCCGCTGCTTTTTGCTGGTGATTATGCCGTTATTCAGCAGCCGATCGCTTTGGAGGTTGGGCATTTGTTTCTTGTTGTGCAGGAGAGTGGTGAGCTGGCCCTTCATCGGCTTGTGGCTCTCTACGAGCGGTCTTTATTATTTAAAGGAGACGTGACAGGTTCGTTTGAATGCAGGAGGGCGGAATCGGTAATTGGAAGACTTGTTGGCATTCAATTTCGTGACGGTGGCGAGATTGTTCCATGGCATTACAGTTGGTTCGAAATGAATGTGTTGGTGGCCATCTCGAGGTCTCTTATAGTTCATGAAGGGGATGTAAATCCAATCTGCGGCAAGTCGCGGTGGAGGTTGTTTCGAGGGATTGTTAGGATATGGGGGCGTCGGCGTAGGCGAATCATGGTGGATTCGGCTTTTAGCGGCTAGCTTTATGCCTGCTGCTAGATGAAATATTTCATAATGAGTGCGGTTCGTGCGAATACATCTGTTTTGCCGTTGTCGTATCCTAACCTCGTGTTCCTTCGTTGTGGAAGACTTCTATGTCGTAGAAGAGTGATCAAGGCTTGCGACTGCCGTCTCGACAAGATTGCGCCCTCCTCGCGCCGGTTGTCTGGCCGATAATCTCCCCGTTTGTAGAGGACGATAAGTAGGTGGTGGGTGATGATCGTGCCCTAAAAGTTGGTGTAACGGCCGTTTCGCGGGAGGGATGATCTCGTGAAGGAAATGGTCATCGCCTAGAATCGTCAATTGTCGAAGTTGGCGGATTCGCGAGAAAGGCGATGACCGCAATGGAAAGTTTAGAGCAGATGGGTGTCGTCGTGCCCGAGGTTCCGAGATTTGACGATGGTGTGGTGAACCTGCAGGAGTCGATACGGTTGATGGCCGAGTCCCCGGTGAACGAGATCATGGACGCGCAGGCCGAAGATGCGTGCGCCGACGGCAACTAGCGCAACGGTTACCGCGAGCGCACGCTCGTGACGAGCGTTGGGCCCATCACGCTGAAGGCTTCGAAGCTGCGCATGGGAAGCTGCTTCCCAGAGGACCTGATTGTGCGCTACTCTCGCATCGACCGGGTGGTTAGTCGCCGCGGTTTCCGGGAGGGTGGTCAACAGCGTCAGCGCGCAAGGTGGAGCGGGTGGCGACGGCTATGGACATCGACCGCATGAGCGCCGGCCAGGCGTCTCGCATATGCGAGACGCTCGACGAGATCGCCGAGGACTTGTAGGCCCGCGCATTCGACGAGGTCAGAACGATGTGGCAGCGCAGCGTGGAACGGTGTAGAAAAAACGGCGCAATCGTCAGCTCGAGCAAATCGACAATATGCGGAACGGCTATCGGTGAAGCGCGGGAAAAGCTTGTCAGCCCTCTTCGTGAAGATATATCCACATTTTCGAAAGGGGGTTGACGGCATGGGGGATGACCCGTAATATACTCACTCGCGTTGTGAAACACAGTGAAGCAACGAAGTGCTACTGGGGTATCGTATAATGGTAGTACAGCGGTTTCTGGTACCGTATGTGTGGGTTCGACTCCTGCTACCCCAGCCATATATGGCCCGTTCGTCTAGCGGTTTAGGACATCGCCCTCTCAAGGCGGAGATCACGAGTTCGAATCTCGTACGGGCTACCAAATGTTCGCAGGCCAGGATGTATCTCCTGGCCTGCTTTGTTTTTTCCTGCGGACTGGATGCGCGACAATTCGTGACATCTTTGCGAGCAGCTTCAGAGTGTTGCTCTTCTCGCTTCCTCTTTGCCGTCCGTTGGTGAGGAAGCCTGCCAGCGAACGCTGGGGTACCTAGATGAGGATGCCGTTGCAGTGGTCGATTTCGTGCTGAATTGCCTGCGCGACCCTGCCCTTGAAGGAGCGTTTGATAACCTGCATCGCTTCATCTTGATAGGACACGGTGATGCGTTCGTAGCGGAGTGTTTCCCGTTCCCCTGGGAGCGATAGGCATCCCTCTGTGGCGTTGTATGGTTGCTTGCAATCGACGATTTCCGGGTTGAGCATCGTAAGGATGTTGCCTGCCTCGTCCAGGACGGCGATGATTCGCTTGCGTTCCCCGATCATGTTGGCTGCCATGCCAACGCATGTTGCGTGGTGCGCCTTTAGCGTTTCGGCCAGATCGCGTGCCGTGGCAATGTCTGCTGCCGTAGCCTCAACGCTCGGTTGTTTTAGGAAGAACTGCTTGTCCATAATGGGCCGAATCATACTGCCTCGCTTTCTCATATGCTCTAGTGTACAGCGAGGGCTTGCGGTTTCGCGCATTTTGCGGTTACGCGGGAATGTGGTGGGGGATGGCGGAATGGTGTGCAAAGTGAAACGGGGAGGGCCAATGGCTCCTCCCCGTCACGTGCGTTAGGCGATGGCCAGGGGCAATGCGTAGAGAAGTAGCGCGATGAGCGCTGCTGCTATCGAGATGACGGTCCAGAGCTTGAATTCTCGGTCCATCTTGGCGCGTTCCTCGGGCTCGGGTTCGGCGGGAGCCTTGTCCGGAATGACAATTTCGCTCTTGCCGTAAATGCTCTGGCAGATGAAGAAGATGACAAGGCCAGCGACGCACCAAATGGCACCCGTAATCATGGCGTCGGATTCGAGTTGCGTCATCATGATGGCATAGA
The DNA here is from genome assembly GCF_015062615.1 of Denitrobacterium detoxificans. GTDB lineage: Bacteria > Actinomycetota > Coriobacteriia > Coriobacteriales > Eggerthellaceae > Denitrobacterium > Denitrobacterium detoxificans_A. The sequence continues at coordinate 259,115 of NZ_SUUH01000001.1, read as the reverse complement.
TGACGGCGCTTACGATGCCGCCCGCCATCAGACCGCGCACCTTGAAGGGGCGATTCATTTCGGGGTAGCGCACGCGCAGGCCAATGGCCGCGCAGATGCCGATGATGTAGTAGAACAGGTCGGCGAACAGGCTTAGCGAGGCGATGTAATCCAGCGTGTTCGTGCATACGAGCAGGATGGAACCGGCGCCGAGCACGATGATGGATACGAAGGGCGTTTCGTACTTCGGGTGCACCTTCGCGAATACGCGCGGCATGGCCCCATCGCGTGCCATGGTGAACAGGTAGCGCGGCGGCACGGCGATGCTTGCGTTCAGGGTGGAGAAGTCACCGCCGAATGCGATGCCAGCTGCGAGCAGGGCGAGCGGGAGACCCAGGATACCCGCTGTCATCATGCCCTCTGCGTATGGGGCCGACGATTCGGCGATGGCCGCTAGGCTTTCCGTGGGTGCGATTCCTACCAGAAACCACTGAAACAGTGCGTTGACTGCGAAGATGATGAAGGGCGACAGGATGAGCGCGCGAGGAATGTTGATGTGCGGATACTTGATTTCCTCTCCCATGGCGCAGCAGGTTTCGAAGCCTGCGAAGCACCACCAGATGATGGCTACGCATGCGATGAAGCCCATGCCGTCCGTTTGCCCTAGGAAGTCGGGAGCCTGGACGAAATGGGGAAGCGATACGTTCGGGATCATCGTGAGGAACCAGATGAGCGCCACGCCCCAGAAGAAGAACATGAAGGCGTTCTGCAGGCGGCCCGTGATCTTCACGCCGCGGACGTTCGTGATAGTGAATATGGCCAGCGCGATGGCAGCGATAACGGCGTCGGGAATGGGCAGTTCTACGCCGAAGGCGAGGAATACCGTTTTCAGGTAGTAGCTGAAGGCGAGCGATTCGCCGCCGGTTACCGCCACAAGCGAGATGATGAAGTTCCAGCCTGCGAGCATGCCGAAGGGGCGTCCAAGGCCCAGTGAAGCGTATTGGTAGGTTCCGCCTGCGTAGGGAAGGGCTGCGCCCATTTCGCCGTACATGAGGGCGGGAAAGATGCTCACCAGCATGGCGACGAGCGTGGCCAGCACAACCTGCGGACCCATTTGCCCTACGATGTTACCGCCTGTGGTGAAGAGCCCCACGCCAATCACCGTACCCACGGTGATGGTGACGCATTCCTTCATTCCGAATGCGCGCTTCAGATGGGGCTGTGCCTCCGCCTGCGCAATCGCGTCTTTCATGTGCGTTCCTCCGGTTTGCATTCGCTTGTTTCCTGCATATCGTTCGGGGCACGTGTGGCAGCGGCCACCTGCGTCCCTTGGTGCGTCACTATAGCACTACAGCGTGGCAAAGTGTCAGACGATATCCGTCGTATGCGGAAAGACCGAATTATTGGGTTTTTGCGGTATGCGCAATGGCGCCATCGCTTCCTGATGACGCCGGGTTCGCTAGGCGATGAAGCCCTCCAGGTCCATTTGCATGAGGTAGACGTCCTCGCGCATGGACTGGGCCTGCTGACGCGTCAGGCGGCCCTTCTCGTATTCCTGCTGGATGGTTTCCAGCTCGAGTTTCAGGCCGACTGTCTGCATGTCGTTGAAATCCTCGTTGTACGAGGCGATTTGCTGCGTGATCGAGGGGATGCCCTGGCGTAGGCGGGCAAGGGTGCCATGGTGCGCCGCGAGCACTGAGGCGACGGTCGTGGAGCTGAAGAGCTTGCCGTCGAGCATGCCTTCGAGCTGCTTGATGGTGGCTTCCTCCACCTCGATTTGGAGGTTTGTCATGGCAATCTTGTCTTCCAGGCCGGCGGGCTTCACGCTCTTGCGTATTACGCCGATGGCCATATGCACGGAGCGCAGGCCCCGCTTGGCGATGCGTGCGATGGCGCGGCGGAAGCTCCCGTGGGAATGTCGGGCGACGTTCTCCATGCGGTCGAGCTTCTTCAGGAACTCGTAGCCCAAGACGAGGTCGACCTTATCCTCGTCCATGAGCGTGTTCACATAGTCGCTTTGGAATTGCAACACCCAGAGGCGCGCGTTCGTCCCCTCGTCACGCAGGCGGGGGTCGGCGATGTCGTTTTGCGTTCGTATGCGCGATATGCGGTTCAGGTACGAAACGACTACGGATTGGATGGCTGCCGCGTTGTCGTCCTCGATTTGCGCGTTAAGGCGGGCGATGACCTTCTGCAATACGGCGATGCGTCGCTGCGCGAACTGCATCTCGGCTCTCTCGTTCGTTTCCTCGGTTGCGGGGGCCAGCAAAGGCAGCGCGATGTTGGCGAGCACAAGCGTGCATACGATGACGCCCGATGCCAGGAAGATGATCAGGTCGCGTTGCGGGAATGCCGAGCCGTCCGCCACTACGTAGGGCAGGCTGAAGACGATGGCCAGCGTAACGGCGCCCTTGGGGCCGCCGCACGTGGTGATTAGGGCAGAAAGCACGCGCTGCTTCCACTTGACCTTCGTGCGGTTTGCCCCGCGCCCGGCGCGGTAGTTCGTGGCGAGTAGCCACAGGAAGCGAACGAGCACGATGATGGCGGTGATGCCCAGGACCCAGCCGATGAGCTGCAGGTGAGATACTTCCAAGTTACCCCACACGACCTGCATGGCGCGGGGGAGCTGGAAGCCCAGCATGACGAACACGATGCCGTTGATGAGGTACGAAAGGAGATCCCATACGCTCTGCGATTTGATGTTGAGCTGCGAAATGCTCGGCCCAATGCGCTGGTCGCGATAGCTACCGAGTATGATGCCTGCGGTGACGACCGCCAAAACGCCGCTGAAGCCGAACACTTCTTCGGCGGCCAGGTAGATGGCGAAGGGGCAAAGGATGTCGTAGAGGATGTAGAAGGTGGTGGACTCCATGCCCGAATTGCGGATGCGGGTTTCCACGGCGTGAAGCACGAGCGCCATGACCGCTCCCACTGCGATGCCGCCCACGAAGAGCGTCGAGAACGACGTAATGGCTTCGCCTGCTGAAAAGCCTCCCGTCGTCGCATAGACGACCGCAAACTGGAACGCAACGACGCCCGATGCATCGTTGAGCAGGGCTTCGCCTTGAAGCAGGGCGTTATCGTCGCGATCGAGCTCGGCGCTTTCCGACATGGAGGCCACTGCGACCGCGTCGGTGGGGCCAAGCGTTGCCCCCAGGGCCAGGGCGACGGCGAAGGGCACGGCGGGAATGAGCCAGCTTATGAAAAGGCCCACGCCAAGGGTGATGGCGATAACCAAGCCGACGGCAAGCGACAGGATGATGTACCGGTTGGACCAGAGCGCCGTTTTGTCGGCGCGTTTTGCGTCGTGAAAGAGCAGGGGCGCGATGAAGAGCAGCAGGAAGAAATCGGGGTCGAGCGTGGGGTCGATGGGCGAGAGGTAGAGCATTGCGCAGGCCAGGCCCGTGCCGATTTGAATGAGGGGGAGCGAAACGCGGTGGGTGAACTGCCCGATTATGGCGGAGACGAGAATTGCTACGACTAAGATGAGAATAAACTCGAATGTTGCCAAAGGGCTTCCTACCTGCTTTCTTTTCCATGTTCTTTTCTCTAGTGTACTAAATCGTCTTTTGCCTTTTGGAAAGCTCCGTCAGATTTAACCATTCCGTTCCCGAACATGCCCTTGCTTAGCGCGCGTGGAAAGTTGCAATTCCGTTTTCGGAAAAGCCCCTATCTTCGAGGACGTTTGTCGTGCGCAATCTGCTAGTATGCTTTGCGTACGGTAGGGTTTCGCTGGATTGGGGAAGGCAGCGAGGGTATGGTTTTCTCGAGTCTCGTTTTTCTGTTTGCCTTCCTTTCCATTCACCTCGTCGTCTATTTTTTCGCGCCCAAGCACTTCAGGAATCCCTGGCTTCTCATTTCCTCGCTCGCGTTCTACGCATGGGGTGGCCCACAGTATCTGCCCCTCATCATGTTTGAATCGCTCGCCAGCTGGTTCTTTGCTCTTCGCATTCAGTCGAGTCAATCGGCTTCGCGCAAGCGGGCGAATCTTGTCGCATGCTGTATCGTGCTCTTGGGGCTGCTTGCGTATTTCAAGTACACGATGTTCCTGTTGGGCAACATCCAGTTTCTTACGGGCGTGCCCGCCGAGATTCCCACCATCATCCTGCCCATCGGCATCTCGTTCTACACGTTTCAGCTCATTTCGTACGTAGCCGACGTATACCGAGGCGACGTGACTGCGCAGCCAGCGTACTGGAAGGTCCTCATGTACGCTTCGCTGTTCCACCAGTGCATTGCGGGCCCCATCATTCGCTATGAAACGGTGCAGTCGGAAATCGACAACCGACGCGTAACGCGCAAGGACGTGTTCTATGGCGTGCGCCGTTTCTGCGTGGGGCTTGCCAAGAAGGCCATCCTGGCGAATTCCTGCGCCGAGGTGGCCGATACCCTGTTACCTACGGGCGTGGGCGCGGTGTTCTCCGAGCCCACGTTGGGCTGCTGGCTGGGCATGATCTTCTACATGTTCCAGATCTACTTCGACTTCAGCGCGTATTCCGACATGGCCATTGGCTTGGGGCGCATGGTGGGCTTCCACTATCTCGAGAATTTCAATTACCCGTATATGGCTACGTCCATCAAGGACTTCTGGCGTCGTTGGCACATATCGCTCTCGTCGTTTTTCCGCGATTACGTTTATATCCCTCTGGGTGGCAGTCGCTGCGACGAGGCCCTGGTGGTGCGCAACTATTGCGTCGTGTGGTTCCTTACGGGGCTGTGGCATGGCGCAAGCTGGAATTACATCTTCTGGGGTTTGTTCTACCTTGCGTTTCTCATGCTCGAACGCTACGTCATCAAGGGGCGCATTCCGCGTGGCCTCGACCATGCATATGCCTGTCTGGTAGTACTTGTGGGCTGGGTTCTCTTTCGCTTCGAAGATATGGGCGAACTGCTTTCGGTGCTTGCCAATATGTTTCTGGTCGGGGGCGTTCCCCTTACGAGCATGGAAGTGGGGACGCTCTTTTTGCAGAACGTGTTTCTGCTTGCGTTTTGTATCGTGGCCTGCACCAACCTGGGTAAGGTCCTTCGGGGGAAGCTGTTCAAGATGGCGAAGCGCAATACCGTGGCGGGCGTGGTGTTTGGCGTGACCGAGGCGATTACGCCCGTAGTGTTGCTCCTGCTGTCTGTCGTGTCCCTTGCAGGTGCCACGTACAACCCGTTCATCTATTTCCAGTTCTAAGGAGGTGCGAACGTGAACGATAGAGAATCAAGCAACCGTGCCTCGCATGCGCGTCAACGCAAGGCTTCGCGGTCTCGTCATGGCGCGGCTTCGTCCAAGCACTCTCGCTTTAGCCTGGCTGCTTGCCAGCGATTTGCCGTGCGGTCCGTCATGTTCGTCTTTCTCCTTGGCACGATCGTGGGGCTGGCGTTCTTCGCGCGTCCTTCCGTATCCGAAGCGGAGAAGCGCGAGCTGACGGAGTTTCCCGCGTTCACCGTGGAAAGCTTTCTTGACGGCTCGTATTTCACGCAGGTGTCCCTGTGGTATTCCGATACCTATCCGTTGCGCGAGATGCTCGTCTCGGCCGATCAGAGCCTAAACGACCTGTTTGGCATTCAGCCGGAAACGCGTTTTGTTGGTGGCAACGTGCAGGCCGATGAGCTTCCCGCGGAAGGCGAGATGTCTCAGGGCTCCGCCGCCAAGACGCAGGAGCACGAATACGTCGATACGCCCACCGAGCAAAGCCGCGATGCCGAAGTCGAGGACAGCATCATGGATGGCTTGTACGTGCAGGGCTCGTCTGCCTATAGCATCTACTACTTTTCGCAAGCGTCAGTGCAAAGCTACGCGGCCGCGATGAACCATGCTGCGGAGCTACTCGATGGCCAGGCCCAGGTCTATTCCCTCATCGTTCCTAACAATTCGGCGGCCATGCTCGACGAGGACGTGCTCTCTTCGCTGGGCGGCACCGATCAGGCGCAGGCCATCAAGTACTTCTTCAGCCTCTACGACGAGCGGGTGATAGGGGTCGATCCGCTGGAGGCCCTTCGCGCGCATCGCGACGAGTACATCTACTTCAAGACCGACCATCACTGGACGCAGCTTGGCGCATATTACGCTTACCAGGTGTTCTGCCAGCAAAAGGGCATCGAGCCCGTCGATATGCTCACGTGGGAAAAGCGCGTCTACCAGCCTTTCCTGGGGTCGTTCTATACCGAGCTGGGCGAAGATGCCGCCATGGCCGCCGACCCCGATTACGTGGAGGCCTACGTACCCTCCGCCACCAACGATATGACCTACGTCACGGCCGATGGCGAGGAGCTTGAGGGAAACGTGATCATGAGCGTTGACGGATGGAGCTCGAACAACCTGTATAGCTGCTTTATAAATGGCGATCAGGCCGAGCAGCATATTCACAACCCCGAACTATCCGATGGCTCGGCGTGCCTGGTGGTGAAGGACTCCTTCGGCAATGCGTTCGTTCCGATGCTCGTTGGCTCCTACGAGGACGTATACGTGATCGACTATCGATACAGCGATGCGAGCATCCCCTCGTTCGTGCGGGAGCATGGCATAAGCGACGTCATCTTCGTGAACAACATCTCGCTTGCCGGCACCACGAAGGTGCCCCAGCAGATAGAGGCTTTGCTTTACGAGTGATTGTCGTGCCAGGCGGCGAACGGTATGTTTTTGCTGGCGAACGGAAGCAATCGATAAGTATTTTCCTGGGCGTTTGTGGTGTGTGCGTCTTTGAAACGCAGTATGTTGCGCGTGGGTCGTGCGTAGGTGTTGCGCGTTTGTTGCGGCATACGTGCCATGCTGTACAATCGTGGTCCCCGATGTTGCCTCCTCTCTGCTACGCAGGAGGCCCAAAATGTCCAAGTTTCTTCTTAATTCGTCATGCAATGGTTCGGCGCCGAAGAAATTCGCCCATTGCACCCTCTTTGACCGGGACGTGTTGCTCTTACGCATGATGCGCGATCGCATGCGCGTACGTCGCATCGTCGCTCCCGCCTCTTTTGGGAAGACGTCGCTTGCCCTCGGCTACGCTTCGGTCGTGTTCGGGTTCGAGCGCGTTTGCTGGGTCAGCGCCACGAGTCCTTGTTTCGTGCGTGATCTTGATGGTGGCTCGATGGGGGTCGAGCTCCTTGACATCGTGCCTGAGGGCCTGGTGGTGTTCGAGGACGTTCCGGCATTGGATGCGCATCGCAATTCGTTGCTCGAAGACGTGTGTCGTACGCTTACCTCGGCGGGGGTCGAGGTTATTCTTACGGCAACGCCCGCAAGCAATCCTCTTCCCACCTGCGATGCGTGTGATACGCTCACGGCGCGCGATTTGATGTACGACGAAAATGAGCTGTCGATGGCCCGGATGTCCGATCCATCGTTGCGCATCGTTGAGGGCTCGTCATGTCCCGCCGATCGCATTGCGGGCGTAGCCATGCGCGATGACATTGCTCGGGAGCGTTTTCTGTCGTCTATATTCTGCGATGAATCACCCGCTGTGGCGGCGGTTCTTTTCGAATCTCTGGTGCTGGGGCGCGGAAGCGTTGATGGCCTGGTGGTAGGCGGGGCGTTGCGCTCTTGCTTCGATTACGTGGAAATGCATTATCCGTTCGTGGAGGTGGATTCCGATGGGGGAGAGTTCCAGGTTCGGGGTTTTTCCATCGATGTGTCCATCCGAGCGGGGTTGCCCTACCTGAAGCGCATGGCGCTGGCGGCGGGCTTCGAGGAGTCGTCCGCCTTCGTCGTGCACCTTGCCAGCGAACTGCTCGCCGCTGGTCGTTATGAGCGCGTTTCTCGTTTGATGAGCAGTGCGGTGGGAGTGCGTACCAAGACTCAGTGGCTTAGGTCGCATCAAGACGAGTGCGCCGAAGCGCTCTCATTGGCTTCGGTGGAAGAGCTGTACGAGTCCATCGCGTCCGGCAGCGTGTTGCTCAGCGACGCGTTGCGTGCGGGTTCGGCCATGCGACGCCTGTTCATAGGCAATACGCTTCGAGCCTTCGATATACTCGCGCGGCTGAGCGCGAACCCCGAATTGCCCGCTGCGTGCCGCTTGAAGTGCTCGTCGCTTGCCTTTCTTCATGCCGAAAAGGTTGACCGCGCATGTCGGGTGCTCTTGCATGGTGATTATCGCGCCTTGTTGTCTAAGGCCGATGCGAAGGCGGTGGCGTACCTGTCGTTCTGGCTGCATGTCGACGACAAGGATGGAGGCGTTCAGTCGGTGCTCTTGTCTTCCCGAAAGACGCTCGGAGAGGATGAGGCGCACGCCCTTGCCCTGGCATGTGCTGTCCATAATGCCCGTTTGCAGGGTTCCGACGTCGAATCCATTAGGCTTGCCTGCGTGTGGGCGGCTCGTTACGTATCGGGTAGAGCCATGTGCCTTTCCGCCTTCGTGCTGTTGCGTGAGCTTGTTGCCTACGTTGACGTCGAGGGCGCCTCGCCGCTCGTTTCGCCCTTCTGCTCCATGGTAGAACGTTGCCAAGCGCAGATCGCCTCGCAGCAGGCGCTGTATCGCCGTGCCCATGCATCCGAAGATGTCATGAGGGGGCGGTTTGTCGGGCTTGAGTCGGGACTGACGCTCATGCGCTCGCGCCCTCGCACTCCTTTGCTCCGAATCAAGCTCTTTGGTGGCTTTCAGCTTGGCATCGATGGCGTGGATATCAACATGGAGTACTTTTCGCGTATGAAGGTGCGGGCACTTCTGGCGCTGCTCGTCATCGAAGCCGACAAGGACGTTCCGCGCGACACCGTTGCCGAGCGTCTCTGGCCCGATAGCTCTCTGTCGAAGGCGCGCCACAATCTGAATTCCACGTATTCCCGCCTGAAGAAGGCGCTTACGTTGCCCTCGGGGGAAAGTCCCTACGTCACGCGCACGCAAAACGTCCTGCGCCTTCGGGGCGCTCTGGTGGAAAGCGACACCATGAACCTGAATGACGTATGCCACACCATGCGGTTCAACCGCCTGGACGCCGATGGCTACAATCGCCTGCTTGGGGAATTGCGTGCGGTGTACTCGGGCGAATTGCTTCCTGGGGATGGGTGCGATTACCTGGTGAATTACGCACGGAACGAATTCCGCCACAAAACGGTTGATGCCGTGCTCTGCGCAGCGCGCGCATTGCAGACCCAGGGCGAAAACGAGATGGCGCTTCTTTTCGCGCGACAGGCCATCGAGTGGGATGCGTATCGCGAGGATTGCTACGAGATGCTCATGAATCTTCAAGCTCGGTGCGGGCAGCGTCCCGCAACGGGGGAGACGTGGTCGCTGTATTGCCGCCGCATGCGCGAATTGGGCATGGAGCCTTCGCTCCACATGAATAAGCTCTACGCGCGCATTATCTCTTCCGAGGGCGTTGCCTAGGGCCAATCGAGTATCCGCTGGGTAACATTGGTATTACTGTGAACACCTTGCGTCTATGCTAGAGTGAAACGTTGATAACTATGGGGTGTACCGTTCACAAGAAAGTGAAGCTCAATGGGATTGTTTTCCAAGATTCTCACGATGGGCGAGGGACGTCAGCTCAAAAAATATCAGGCTGTCGTCGATCGTATCAACTCCCTCGAAACCGAAATGGAAGCGCGTAGCGATGAAGAGCTCCGTGCCCTCACGTTCGAATTTCGCCAGCGCATACAGAATGGCGAAAGCGAAAACGAACTGCTTCCCCAGGCCTTTGCCTGCGTAAGGGAAGCATCCAAGCGCACGCTGGGGCTGCGTCACTTCGATGTGCAGCTCATCGGCGGCATGGCGTTGAATGATGGCCAGATCGCCGAGATGAAAACGGGCGAAGGCAAGACGCTCGTCTCCACGCTCGCCGGTTACCTGAATGCCCTGGGCGGCAACAACGTTCACATCGTCACCGTCAACGACTATCTGGCCAAGCGCGACAGCGAGTGGATGGGCCGCGTCTATCGCTTCCTGGGCATGGAAGTGGGCCTCATTCAGAATGGCATGCGCCCCGAAGGCAAGATTCCTGCCTACAAGGCCGACGTCACGTATGGCACGAACTCCGAATTCGGCTTCGACTACCTGCGTGACAACATGGTCACGCGTGCCGATAGGCGCGTGCAGCGTGGCCATCATTTCGCGGTCGTCGACGAGGTCGATTCCATTCTCATCGACGAAGCGCGTACGCCGCTCATCATCTCGGGCGCGGGTAGCCAGGCGGCCGACACGTATCGCAAGTTCGCGCGTGTTATGCCCGGTCTGCGCGAGGGCGAGGACTTCGAGATGGACGAGGCGAAGCGCACCATTACCGCTACGGAAAGCGGCCTGGTGAAGATCGAGAATCGTCTGGGCATCGAAGATCTGTACAACGATCCCTCTGGTCTGCTTGCAAATCATCTGCAGCAGGCCCTGAAGGCTCAGTTCCTCTTCCATCGCGACAAGGATTACGTGGTCGCCAACGGCGAGGTGAAGATCGTCGACGAGTTTACGGGTCGCATCATGGAAGGCCGTCGCTGGTCGGAAGGCCTGCATCAGGCTATCGAGGCCAAGGAAGGCGTGCTGGTAAAGGAAGAGAACCAGACGCTTGCCACCATTACGCTGCAGAACTACTTCCGCCTATACGAAAAGCTCTCGGGCATGACGGGTACCGCCATGACCGAGGATTCCGAGTTCAGGGAGATTTACAAGCTGCCGGTCATGGCTATTCCGCCGAACAAGCCGGTTGCCCGTAAAGACGAAAACGACCTGATCTACCGCACCATTGATGCGAAGTTCAATGCCGTGGCCGATGATATCCAGCGTCGTCACGATGCGGGCCAGCCTTGCCTGATTGGTACGGTGTCCATCGAGAATTCCGAGCGCCTCTCGCGCCTTCTCGACAAGCGCGGTATCGTTCACGAAACGCTGAATGCGAAGAACCACGAGCGCGAAGCTCATATCATTGCCCAGGCTGGTCGCGTTGGTGCCGTTACCATCGCCACGAACATGGCTGGTCGTGGTACCGACATCCTGCTTGGCGGCAATCCCGAAGTGCTCATGGAAGACGTGCTGCGCGGTAAGGGGCTCAACCCCGACTTGGAACCTGGCACGGAAGTCGAGGAAGGCGAGATGCCTGCAGCCTCCGAAGAGCAGCGCGCCCTTGCGCTGAAGGAGGCCAAGGCCATCACCAGCGCCGAACACGACAAGGTGCTTGCCGCGGGTGGCCTTTGCGTCATTGGCACCGAACGCCATGAGAGCCGTCGAATCGACAATCAGCTGCGCGGTCGTGCTGGCCGTCAGGGCGATCCGGGTTCCACGCAGTTCTACCTTTCTCTGGAAGACGACCTGATGCGCCTGTTTGGCGGCGACCGCATGGACAAGATCGGCGCCATGATGGAGCGCACCGAGATGCCCGAGGACATGCCCATCCAGGCGTCCATGGTATCCAAGGCCATCGAGAACGCCCAGCGCCAGGTCGAGACGATGAACTTTGCCGCACGTAAGAACGTTCTCGAATACGACGACGTCATGAATCTGCAGCGCAAGGCCATCTACGAGGAGCGCAATGCCATCCTCGACGGCAAGGATGTCTCCGAGCGAGTTCCCGCAATCATGCGTGATTGCGTTGAGCCCATCGTTCAGGAGAACTGCCCCGATCGCTCGCCCAGCGACGACTGGGATATGCATTCCGTCGACGTGTGGGTTCAGAACATGGACGGCGTACCGTTTTCCACGGAATCCATCGACCACGAAGACGACCCCGAGATCGTTGCCGATGCCATCGTCGACGAATTCAGTCGCATCTACGAGGAAAAGCACGCGCTTTTGGGCGATGAGGTCATGAAGGGCCTCGAGGCCAACATCATGCTCCGCATCATCGACACCCGCTGGATGGAGCATCTGTCGAACATGGATTATCTACGCACGGGCATTGGCCTGCGTGCGTTTGGCCAGCGCGATCCGCTCGTCGAGTACAAGAACGAGGCACATCGTGCATTTGGCGAGATGACGAGTGGTATGTACGAGGCATTCCTACGCACTATCCTGCGTCTGCAGATTGCCAAGAAGGCCGCCCCCACCGTGCCCGAGCAGTCCGATCCGCTTAGGGGCAAGATCAGCTATTCGTCGCCCCAGCAGACACTCGATGATTCTTCGCGCAGCACGGCTCAGCGCGTGCAGCAGGCGGCCGCGGCTGCGCAAACGTCGGCGCCCGTGCCCACCGCCGTTCCCAAGCCCGCCGCTACGGCCAAGCCGTCCACCTTCGTAAAGGACAAGGACGACCCCTACGCCAATGTGGGTCGTAACGACCTTTGCCCATGTGGCAGTGGCAAGAAGTTCAAAAAGTGCCACGGCCGTCCGGGCATGCTCGACAACTAGGCATTACAGCGCGTTCGCCTTCTGGCGAACGCGCGCATTAGGAAGACAGTGACAGATCTGAAAGACATACAAGAACTATCCCGCAGGCTCGAAGCCGCTCGCGAGTACCTGCATATTCACGAGGCGACCGAACGTCTGGCAGAGCTCGACAAGGAATGCTCCAAGCCCGATTTTTGGAATGACTCCGACCGAGCGCAGGCCATTTCCAAGCAGGCGAGCGATACGCGTTCCACTATTCAAGCGTTTAGCGCTGCTTGCAGCATGCTCGAAGACATCCGCACGGCATGCGACCTTGCCGACGAGGACCCCGATTTCGCGGAAGAGGCCGAGGCCGCGCGCAATCGCCTCGTTGCCATGCTCGATCAGTTCGAAATCGAATCGTGGTTCGACGGGCGCTTCGACGAGGGTTCCTGCATCGTGACCGTCAACCCCGGTTCCGGTGGCCTCGAGGCCCAGGACTGGACGGAGATGCTCTTCAACATGTACTCGCGCTATGCCGAGGGGAAGGGGTGGGACGTCAAGGTGCTCGACGCCCAGCCGGGCGAGGTCATCGGCATCGAGCGCGCCAGCTTCCAGGTCGACGGCCGTTTCGCCTATGGCATGCTGCGCAGCGAAATCGGCGTGCATCGTCTGGTGCGCATTTCGCCTACCGACGACAAGAAGCGACGTCACACCACGTTCGCCAGCGTTGAGGTCATGCCCGTTCTGCCCGACGACATCGAGGTCGACCTCAATCCGGCCGACGTTCGCGTCGACGTGTACCGCTCAAGCGGACCGGGCGGGCAGTGCGTGAACACCACCGACTCCGCCGTGCGCCTCACGCATATGCCTACGGGCCTGGTCGTTACGTGTCAGAACCAGAAATCCCAGCTTCAGAACAAGGACGCGGCATTCCGCGTGCTGAAGGCGAAGCTCTACGAATTGGAAGAGCGCAAGCGGCAGCAGGAGATTGCCGAATTGCGCGGCGAAAAAATGGAGAATTCCTTCGGAAGCCAAATACGCAATTATGTGCTCTACCCTTATCAGTTGGTTAAAGATCTGCGCAGTGGCGTCGAGACGGGCAACGTCGACGCGGTGCTGGGTGGGGAACTCGAGGAATTCGTCATCGGCTATCACCGCTGGCGTGTTTCCCAATAGGAAGGATTAGGATGGACTCAATGGCTTTGCAAGATCGTGCGCGCGCCATGCGCGTCGATATCGTGAAGATGATCGCCGAGGCAGGTAGCGGCCATCCGGGTGGCTCCCTTTCGTGCATCGACATTCTCACGGCGCTTTACTTCGGCGGTGTCATGAAGCACGATCCGGCGAACCCTGCCGATGATACGCGCGATCGCTTCATCCTCGCAAAGGGTCACGCCGCCCCGGCACTCTATGCCGCCTTGGCGCATGCTGGTTATTTCCCTCATGACGAGCTCATGACGCTCCGTAAGCTCGGCACGCGTCTGCAGGGCCATCCCGATTGCCATTTGGTTCCGGGTGTTGAGGTGTCCACCGGTTCGCTTGGCCAGGGCCTTTCCGTGGCTGCCGGCCTTGCGTGTGGTCTGCGCCTGAACAGCAACGATGCCCGCGTCTTCACGGTACTCGGCGACGGCGAATGCGAAGAGGGCCAGGTATGGGAAGCGGCTATGTTCGCTGCGCACCAGAAGCTTGGCAACCTCATCGCCATTGTCGACTCCAACGGCCTTCAAATCGATGGTCCTGTTCAGGAAGTCGTGCAGGACGGTTCGCTTGCCGACAAATTCAAGGCGTTTGGCTGGAGCGTATCCGAAGTCGACGGACACGACATCCCTGCGCTCATCGAGCACCTTTCCGCCCTCAAGCAGCAGGGTGGCCAGGTGCCGCACGCCGTCATTGCCCACACGGTAAAGGGCAAGGGCGTTTCGTTCATGGAAAATCAGGTGGGCTGGCATGGCAAGGCCCCCAATGCAGAGCAGCTGGCCACCGCACTGGCCGAGCTTCAGGCTTAGAGGAGGCCCAGGCATGGTAGAATTCGCCACTCCCGAACAGGCTCAGGAGAAGAAGGCCACGCGCGCTGCGTTTGGCGTAACCCTTGCGGAACTCGCTGAAGAGGGCGTGCCCGTCGTTGCCGTAGATGCCGACCTTTCCGGCTCCACCACCACGGCCAAGTTCGCCAAGGCTTCCGATGACAACGCCGATCGACTGTTCAACTGCGGCATTGCCGAGCAGAACATGATTGACGTGGCCGCGGGCCTTTCCCTGGCTGGCCAGATTGCCTTTACCGGTTCGTTCGCCGTTTTCGGCACGGGCCGTGCTTACGACCAGATTCGCAACACGGTTGCCTATTCCGGTCTGAACGTGAAGATTTGCCCCACGCATGCGGGCGTTTCCGTTGGTCCCGATGGCGGTAGCCACCAGATGCTGGAAGACGTTGCGCTCATGCGCGAGCTGCCTGGTATGACGGTACTCGTTCCCGCCGATTACGAAGCCGCTCGCAGCTCCATCAAGCTTGCCGCGAAGACCGATGGCCCCGTGTACGTGCGCATGGGGCGCGCCGCCGTTCCCGCTGTCTACGCTCCTGGCGTGGAACTGGAAGTGGGCCGCGCATATGTGCTGCGCGAGGGTACCGATGTCACCATCGTTGCCAATGGCGTGGAAATCCGCGAAGCCCTGCTGGCTGCCGACGAACTTGCCGAACGCGGCATTTCCGCCGAGGTCATCGACGCGTTCTGCGTGAAGCCGCTCGACGAGGAGACCATCCTCGCATCGGCTCGCAAGACGGGTCGCGTGGTCGTTGCCGAAGAGCATTCCAAGTTCGGAGGCCTGTGCTCGGCCGTTGCGGAAACGCTGGCGCTGAACCATCCCACGCGTTGCGCTTTCGTGGCCATGAACGACAAATTCGGCAAATCCGGGTCGTTCGAGGAGCTCATGTCGTACTTCGGGCTCGATTCCAAGGCCATTGTTGAAGCTGTGGAGAGCATCGTGGCAAAATAGCACCATGCTAGAATGGCATTGTGTCTCAGTACATCACTATTCGAACGGAGCATTCTGTGACAAACGCTAACAACCAAGGGACCAATACGCCTGGTGCGTATCCCGCGGGTGCGCGTGCGGGTCATGCCAAGCAGATGACGGCCCAGCTGTCTTCCACTCTGCCTGACCTCGACCTCGACAGCATGCAGCAGCCTTCGGGCACTCCCGTCGTCACGTTCGACCATGTGACGAAAATCTATCCCGCTCAGCCTAGCAAGCCTGCGCTCTACGATGTGTCTCTGCAGGTCTACGCCGGCGAATTCGTCTTCCTGGTCGGTCATTCCGGTTCCGGCAAGACCACGCTCACGCGTATGATCATTCGCGAGATCAAGCCTACCGAAGGCCATATCTACATCGCCGACGAAGACCTTTCCACCATGCGCAATTGGCGCGTGCCGTACCTGCGCCGCAACATCGGCACGGTATTCCAGGACTTCAAGCTGCTTCCGAACAAGACGGTCTTCGAGAACGTCGCGTTCGCACTCGAGGTAATTGGCAAGTCGCGCCACGTTATTCGCACGCAGGTGCCCGAGGTTCTTCGCCTCGTTGGCTTGCAGGATAAGCTCGACAAGCGCCCCGATCAGCTTTCCGGCGGCGAGCAGCAGCGCGTTTCCATCGCGCGTGCCATCGTGAACCGCCCGCCGCTGCTCATTTGCGACGAGCCTACGGGTAACCTTGACCCGCAAACGTCGCGCGGCATCATGGATCTTTTGGAACGCATTAACCGTACCGGCACCACGGTGCTCGTTGCCACGCACGACCGCGAAATGGTCGATAACATGCGTCGTCGCGTTATCGCGCTCGACAAGGGTCATCTCACGCGCGACCAGGACAGGGGGGTGTACGGTTTCGATGTCTAGTTTGGGCTATTTCTTCTCCGAGTCGCTCAAGGGGTTCGCTCGTAACCTCTCCACGGCGCTCGGTTCCATCGTTACGATTTTTCTCTCGCTGATGATTATCGGAATCTTCCTCATCGGCGGTTTCGTTGTCGACAACATCGTCAACTCCGTCGAGAGCAAGGTTTCCATCACGGCGTACATCGCCGACGATGCTTCCGAAAGCGACATCCAATCGCTTCAGAATGAAATCAAGAGCATGAGCGGCGTTTCCACCGTTTCCTTCACCACGAAGGACCAGGCTCTCGAGAACTTCAAGAACTCCATGACGAGCAATCCCGAAATCGTCGACCAGCTCGATGGCGAGAACCCGCTTCCCGCTTCCATCGAAGTAGAGCTTTCCGAAGCTCAACAGGTCGAAGATGTTGCCGACCAGATCTTGAACAACTCTACGTTCCAGAAGATCTGCGACAACACCAGCGATCCCAGCGATTCGCTCAAGTATGGCCAGAAGACGGTCGAAAAGCTGTTCACGGTTACCAACTACATCCGCTACGTCGGCATTGCCTTGGTTGCCCTGCTCATCTTCATCGCATTCGTGTTCATCAACAACACGATTCGTCTTTCCATCCTTGCCCGTCGCAAGGAAATCGCCATCATGCGTCTCGTGGGTGCGTCCAATAACTTCATTCGTGGGCCCTTCCTCATGGAAGGCGCACTGCACGCCATTATTGGCGCTGCTCTGGCGGTCGTCGTGCTCGAGTTGCTCCGCAACCTGGCCATGCCTCGCTTCCAGGCGGCATTGCCCTGGTTGCCCATCGATATTGCAGGCTCGTCATTCCTCTTCATTTACGTTATCCTGTTCGTGAGCGGCCTGGTCATCGGCCTGCTCGGTTCGACGCTTGCCATGCGTCGTTACCTGAAGGTGTAGTAAAGGAATCGTGGGCTAGCGCTCATGGCGCGCAAGATTACACGCAACGCTAAGAAAAGCATTCGCAAGCGCGATGCACACAACATCAGGCTGATCAAAATGCTGGTCAGCCTGTTGTTCGTGGCTGCTGCCTTCCTTGCCGGCTTTGCCCTACGCGGTAACGATGTCGTGGTCGATCGCTTGGGTCTCGACGATTCCTCTGCCGATAGCTCCCAGAATCCCGGTCTTACTGTATCGGGCAACACATACGATTCGCTTTCCGCGCGCGTAGCGGAGATTCAGGGCATCCTTAGTTCCGAAAGCCTCGATACGTATAGTCTCGATACGGCTACGGAAAACGTGCTCAAGGCTCTTGCCGATTCGACCGATGATTCCTATCTGCGTTATTACGACGAACCGCACTACTCTGCGTACCTAAAGGAGATGTCTGCCACCTACGCAGGTGTTGGCATTCTCTTCGCTGAGAGCGACGGCCAGGCGTATGCGGTCGATATTTTCTCGGGTTCCGAAGCCGAGGCTGCCGGCGTGCAGACGGGGGATTTCGTCGTCGCTATCGATGGCGATCGTGGCACCGATGGTTGGACGGCTGCCGAGGTCGTGAAGCAGGTTTCCCGTGATAGGGGCAGTTCGGTCGTTCTTACGTTCCGTCGTCCCGCGTCGCTCGATGCAGAAGGCGGTGATGAATTTACGGTCACGCTTACGTGCAGCGATTATTCCGAGCCCAATGTAACTACCGAGCTCGTCGATGGCGTTGGCTACATCAAGCTTGCCCAGATCACGCAGAATGCCGATACGCTCGTGGAAACCGCCGTCAACTCCCTTGCTGCCGAAGGCGCGAAGAGCTTCGTGCTCGATTTGCGTGACAATCCCGGCGGTTATCTGACGCAGGCCGTCGACATCGCTTCGCTGTTCGTTGGTAGTGGCACGATCGTGAATATCCAGACGAAGGCATCTACTTCTACGCGCACCGCAACTGGTTCCGTAGCGACGACGCTGCCCTTGGTTGTCTTGGTGAACGGCAATACCGCGTCTACGTCCGAGGTTATCGCAGGCGCCCTGCAAGATACCGACAGGGCGGTTATCGTGGGCGAGCGTACCATGGGCAAGGGCTCCGTTCAGTCGGTGGTGGAGCTCTCCTTTGGTGGGGCCCTTCGCTACACCAGCGCCTATTACAGTACGCCCAAGGGCTACGCCATCGATTCCAGTGGCATTTCTCCTGACGTTGTTGTAGCCGATAACGCCAGCGAAGACGGTGACGAGCAACTGAACCTGGCGCTTGAAACGGCGCGTTCGCTCGAGACTGTATAATTCGCATGCCTCGATCTCGTCGCAACACGCGTCGTCGCCCCAAGAGCAATCCTCGGGGCGTCATTTCGATTCTTCCCGATGGCTTCGGCTTCGTGCAAACGGCTGAAGGTGAGTTCTTCGTTCCCGCTTCGAAGATAGGCGGCGCCTTCGATGGCGACGAAGTGGAGCTTGTCCCCATTCGGGTCAATCATGATCGCCCTCAGGCTGGCAAGAGCCATAACCAAGTGGGGGAGCGTCCTTCTGCACGCGTTGTTGCGGTAGTGCATCGCGCGCATGAGACCCTTATTGGGCGTTACGAAGTTGCCGATCCGTTTGGCGTCGTCGTGCCAAGTGATCGTCGCATTCCCTACGATGTGTTCACCATGCGAGCGGATAATCCCGACATTCCCGATGGGGCTATCGTGCGCGTGCGACTCAACGCATTTCCCTCGCGTAAGAGCGCTGCTACGGGTGTTGTGGAAGAGGTGCTTGGCATGAGCGCCGATGACCCCGGCATGGATGTCGAGGCCATCATTGGACGCTACCGACTTGAGACTACCTTTTCCGAAGGGGCGATTGAGCAGGCGAATCGCGCGAGCGTATGCGAGTCCGATGCTCTTGCTCATGGCTATCGCGACATTCGCGATCGATTCGTCTTTACGGTCGACCCCGTTGATGCGCGCGACTTCGATGATGCCCTATCGCTGCAGGAGCTGCCGGAAGGCGGCTTCCTGTTGGGGGTGCACATTGCCGACGTGGCCCATTACGTGCCGTGGGATTCTTCCGTCGACCTTGATGCGCGTAGGCGTGCGACCAGCGTGTACGCCGTCGACCGCGTAATACCGATGGTCCCCGAACATCTATCCAATGACATTTGTTCGCTTGTTCCTGGCGCAACGCGCAGGGCTATGACGGTCGATATTCGCATGACGTCATCGTGGCAGGTCGAGCACGTTGAGGCATATGAATCTCTCATCGTTTCCCAGGCGCGTCTCTCGTATGAGCAGGCGCAATGCTATATCGACGCGGAGGATGTGCAACATGCCAGGCTTCTTGCCCGACGTGAAGACGAGCCTCATGCCGCGATGCCCCTGAGTGATCGTTCTTCGGAACTGTTGTTTGGCGCCTTGCGTTCCCTGAATGCCATGTCTCATGCGCGCATAGCCAGGCGCCAGGCTCGAGGGGGCATGGATTTCTCCTCTCGCGAGGCAAAGGTCGTACTCGATGGGGAAGGGTCTGCCGTTGACGTGCGCATTCGCGTGAAGACGGATGCCACGAGCTGCATCGAGGAGGCTATGATCCTCTGCAACGAGTGCGTTGCGGAAATGCTTCGCGATGCGGAATCGCCCTCGGTCTTTCGCGTGCATGATGCTCCTTCATCCGACGCGCTTGCCGATTTGGTCGGTGTTCTCCATGAGTTTGGGTACGACCGAGAGGTTGCGCCCGAGTGCGTCGTCGCAGGCAATCGTCATGCGCTGCAGGGCATGCTTGCCCTTGCGAAGGGCCGCCCCGAAGAGGAGCTTGTATCCTCGCTGGTGCTTCGTAGCATGAAGCGTGCCGAGTATCGTCCGCGCTGCGAGGAGCACTATGGACTCGCAAGTGAGGCATATTGTCATTTTACCAGCCCTATTCGACGCTACCCCGACCTTGTTGTGCACCGTGCGCTCAAGGCCCTCATCCATGGCGAGGGTGCACTGCCTGCTTCCCAGGTCGAGTCGCTTTCGTGGATATCCGAGCATTCCTCGAAGATGGAGCGCATTGCTGACGCATGCGCTCGGGAGACGCAGGAAATCAAGCTCGTGGAGTACATGGCTCGCTACGTGGGGCAAACGCTTCATGGCATTGTTTCGGGCGTTACTTCGTATGGGCTCTACGTACGCCTCGATACTACTTGCGAGGGTTTTCTGCCCGTTCGCTTCCTGGGATTCGATTACTTCACGCTCGATGCCCAGCGCCATCGCCTGGTGGGGCAGGATACCAATCGCTCATATCGCCTGGGTCAGCCCCTGCGTGTAATCGTGCATGACGCGCCCGCCCATGCACGTAAGCTCGACCTGCGCTTGGCGTAGCATTTCGTAGCCCTTGTATCAAACGCGCCCTGCCTTAATGCGGCGCGCTTCCTTCGCGTATAATGATGGGCGAAATTCAAGGAGAATAGAGGTCTCATCGTGAATGACGAACAGTTCGAATATCTAAAGTCCCTGGTGGAGACGCCCTCGGTTACCGGTACGGAATACAACGTGGCTCGTTTGGTGCGTGAATACGTTGCCGATATTGCCGACGAGGTGGAAACCAACGTTATGGGCTCCGTGCATGCCGTCCTGCATGCCGCGCAGCCCGAAGACAACGATGCGAAGGTGCCTTCGGTTCTCATCGCCGCGCATATGGACGAAATCGGCCTGATGGTCCATTACATTTCCGACGATGGCTTCCTGTACGTTTCCGCGGTGGGCGGCGTGGATGCCGGCCTGCTCCCCGGCCTGCGTGTTGACGTCCACACGAAGGACGGCGATTTGCGTGGCGTGGTGGGCCGCATGCCCATTCACCTCATTCCCGCCGACGAGCGCAAGAAGGTTGCCTCGATTGACAAGCTCTGCATCGACCTTGGCATGCCTGCCGAAGAGGTGAAGAAGCGCGTGCGCATTGGCGATACCATTACGTATGGTGTTGGGTGCGAGCACTTCGGACAAGGTATGGCCGTCTCCCGTGCCTTCGACGATCAGGCGGGCGTGTTCATTGCCACGCGCGTCATGGAAGAGCTTGCCAAGGCAGGGGATAGCAAGGCTGATTATGTGTGCGCTGCAACCGTGCAAGAGGAAATTGGCTGCCGCGGTGGTCTCACGAGCGCATTCAGCGTCCGTCCCGACGTAGCTATTGGCTTCGATGTTACGCATGCCACCGATTATCCCGGTATCGACAAGAACAAGTTTGGCGGCGTTGAGTGCGGTGGCGGCCCTGTGATCGCACGTGGTCCCAACATCAACCCCGTCGTTTTCGAGCGCTTGGTCATGGCTGCCGAAGAAGAGGGAATTGCCTATCAGCTCGAAGCTGAACCGGGCGTCACGGGCACCGATGCCGGCCCCATGCAGGTCCAGCAGGGTGGTATTGCCACGGGTCTGGTTTCTCTGCCGCTGCGCTATATGCATACGCCAAACGAGGTCATTTCGCTTGCCGACGTGGAGGGGTGCATCAAGCTCCTCACGCGCTTCATCCGCGACCTCGATTCCGATATTTCGTTAGTTCCGGGTATGTAGCATGGCCAAGCGCGAGGAAAAGCTCATTGCCAAGAATCGACGTGCGCTTCATGAATACGAAGTGCTGCGCACGTACGAATGCGGCATCGTCCTCACGGGCACCGAGGTTTGTTCGCTGCGCGAAAACAACTGTCAGCTGAACGATTGCTTCGCGTTGGTGCGCAAGGGCGAGGTGTGGCTCATGAACCTGCACATTGCCCCGTACAGCCACGGGAACATTGCCAATCCCGACCCCGATCGGAACCGTAAGCTCCTGCTGCACAAGACGGAAATCCGTTCGCTGCTCGAGCAAACGCGCGAACGTGGCATGGCCCTCGTTCCCCTGAAGATGTATTTCTCCACGAGCAATATGGTCAAGCTCGAACTGGCCGTTTGCCGTGGCAAGAAGCTCTACGACAAGCGTCAGGACATGCGCGCCCGCGATGCGAAGCGCGATGTCGAACGCGCATTGAAAGACCGCTCTCGTTATTAGGAGACCCCATGGCCGATCTCGAGGATGTAGTGTTCGAAGACGAAGACGACGAGGAAGTCGAAGCCGCCTTGGCCGAGCTTGCCGAGGAAGAGGATGTCGAATACGAGTACGTCTACGTCGATGAAGACGGGAACGAGATTCCCGCCGATGAGGTAGACGACTTCGACGAGGAGCCTCTCGAGTCCGAGGACGTCGAAGAGCTTGGCGAAGAGGATGTCACGTACGTCTATGTCGACGAAGATGGAAACGAGATTCCCGTCGATGAACTCGATGACGTTGAAATCGTCGAGGAAGACGAGGCGGAGGAATATGTCTACGTCGACGAGGATGGCAACGAAGTCGTCCTCAGCGAAGACGAACTGGAAGGCTATGAAATCGTCTCGGAGGATTCCAGCGACGATAACCCGCTTGCTTACGACAAGGTTCAGCGCGCAACCGACGATCTGAATTCCATTGCCCGCGAGGGCATTCAGATGGGCAGGGAATTGAAGGAGACGGTCGACGATTTCAAGTCGATGCTCGACTTCAAGAGCATGTTCAAGTAATCCTGAACTCGTTTCGGTAATTGCAAGCGGTCTCATGCAGGGTATGCATGAGACCGCTTCGTTATAGGGCAATAAAAAACCCGCTCGTTCGAGCGGGTTTCAATTCAGAACGTATGCCAAGAAATGTTAGGCGCGTTCCACCTTGCCAGCCTTCAGGCACTTCGTGCAGACGTTGGCCTTGCGCACATGACCCTTTGCGTCCTTGATGGTGACGCGCTGGATGTTCGGGCGGAACATGCGGTTCGTAACACGGTGCGAGTGGCTTATGTTACGACCAGCAACAGGTGCCTTGCCGCATACTTCACAGATCTTAGACATTCGTATCACTCCAGACGATTATGTTCTATGCTTGCCAAACATATCCAGGCAAGCGTGGATTACCAAAAGCTCTCGTACTATAACATGGATATACGGGAGCGCCAACACTTTTATGAGTTGCTTGCCGCTCGCATCCATCGTTTCTTCGTAAAGGGTGCTCCTTTCGCGCCATATGGCGTTCGTTGCTTATGGAGAACTCGCCTTTACTTCCCAGGGCTTCTGAAGCAGTTTAGCCTATGGGGTATACTGAAAAGCTGACAAATTGACGTAGATCAACCTAATTTGCGTGTACCGTGAAAGGATACCCAATGCCAGATATTATTTCCGGTGAGCTTCACGTCGCCAATGATGTGCTGTCCGACCTGGTCGGCAATGCCGCAATGAACGTATATGGCGTAGTCGGCATGGCCGCGCCTTCCGCGTCAGACGGCATCGCCAAGATTCTCCCCGCGTCGCGTCTGCGTCGTGGCGTGGTCGTGCAGACCAGCGAAAACGGCGTGCATGTCGATTTGTACGTCATCATCGAATACGGCACGAATATCAATGTCATTTCCCAGAACCTCGTCGAGGCGGTCGAGTTTGCGCTCACCAATTACGCTCAGGTGCCCATCACCGGCGTCGACGTTCACGTACAGGGTGTAAAGGTGCGCAATATCTAAGCGGGTTCACGAAGCAAGCGAATCCGAACAAGGAGTTTAGACCGATATGTCAGAAACATATACGAGTAACGATATCTTAAATGCCATCGCGGTAGCTGCACGCACGCTGGGCGAGCGCAAAGACGAGGTCAACCGCCTCAATGTGTTCCCCGTGCCCGACGGCGACACCGGAACGAACATGTCTCTTACGGTGAAGATGGTCGTAGACAACCTGGCCAAGCTTCCCATCGGCTCTTCCAATGCCGATGTTCGCAAGGCCATCACTACGGGTGCGCTCATGGGCGCGCGTGGCAATTCGGGCGTTATCACCTCGCAGATTCTTCGCGGTCTGTGCGAGGGTGCGGCCGACGCTACCGAGTTTTCCGTGGCTTCCATCGACAAGGCGTTCGACCAGGCCGTAACCACGGCATTCCAGGCCGTGCGCAAGCCCGTCGAGGGCACGATCCTCACCGTTCTGAAGGACACTGCCGCAGCGGCTCGTCGCGCCAACAAGAAGAAGATGGAGCTCGACGAAGCGCTCGCGTACATCGTCAGCGAATCGTACGCCTCCGTTCAGCGCACGCCCGAACTGCTTCCCGTCCTTGCGGAAAACAATGTTGTCGACGCTGGCGGCTATGGCCTTGCCATTCTGCTCGACAGCTTCGTTTCCGCCATCACTGGTCGCGAAGCGCCCCTGGGCGACGAGCTTGCGTTCTCGCGTGGTTCCGAGCCCAAGGTCGAAATCGAGCAGATTAACGACTGGGAAGGTTCCCGCTTCCGCTATTGCAACGAGTTCCTGGTAGATTCCGAGACCCTCGACAAGGACGAGGCGCTCGACTTCCTTTCCACTATGGGCGACTGCGAGCTCTGCGTGGGCTCTATCCCGAAATTCAAGGTGCATGTGCATTCGAACACGCCCGATAAGGTGCTTGCCTACTTCCTCGAGCGTGGCCAGATTTCCGAGGTGTTCATCCACAACATGCAGCTTCAGGCTGCCGACCGCAACGCCAAGCTTGCCGAAGAGCAGAAAGCTGAGCACAAGGCGCTTGGGTTCGTTGCCGTGGCAGCGGGCGAGGGCAACGCCAAGATCCTCGAGAGCTTGGGCGTCGACCGCGTCGTTTCTGGCGGTCAGACCATGAACCCCTCCACGAAGGACCTGCTTGACGCTGTGAACAGCGTGAATGCCGACGCCGTCATCATTCTGCCGAACAACAGCAACATCATCATGGCCGCTCAGAGCTGTGCTGGCGTTTCCGAGACCCCTTGTGGCGTGGTTCCCACGAAGAGTGTTCCGCAGGCGTTCTCCGCCATGTTCGCCGCCAACGTCGAGGCTAGCCTGGAAGAGAATGTCGAAGCCATGTCTGATGCCATTGGCGAGGTTCGCACGGGCGAAATCACGCAGGCCATCAAGGACGCCAAGGACGCACATGGCAACCCCATCAAGAATGGCGACACCATTGGCATCGCCGATGGTTCCATCGAAGCGGTTGGTGCTTCCACGGAAGAAGTAACGCTGGCCCTTCTGGAATCCCTCGAGGCGGAGGATGCCGACACGCTCACCCTTCTGGCCGGTTGCGATTTCTCCGACGAACAGCTCGACGCGCTTGTAGAGCGCATCGAAGAGGCCTACGAGGATCTTGAGGTCGACGCCCACCGCGGCGAGCAGCCCCTGTATCCCATCGTGTTTGGTCTTGAATAGCGAATCGCTATCATCTCGCAGGTCCCAGGCCGCATTCTCCCTTGACTCGCCGATTACGGTCATCAAGGGCATTTCAGGAGTGCGGGCTGGGGCCTTGCGTTCTCTGGGCATAGAGTCGCCGCGCGATCTGCTCGCGCATTACCCTCGCAGGTACCTCGACATGAGTCGGGTTTCCACGTGCGCGGATGCCCGCATTTCCGATTCCTGCACCGTCGTTGGCACCGTGTACGAGGTGAAGGTCAAGCGTCCGAAGAACCTTGTGCTCACCGAGATAACCATCAACGATGGCACGGGCACGTTTATCGTCACGTGCTTCCGACAGCCTTGGTGGGGGAGCAAGCTTTCCCGGGGCAGTCGTATTGCCGTTTCAGGAACCGTGGAATTCAATTTCGGTTTCAAGCGCATGACGAATCCTCTCATCGAGGTTATCGAAGACCCTGCTCAGGAAGTCACTGGGGCTATCGTGCCCGTTCATCCCGCATCTGAGAAGCTTCCGGCGAACACCATGCGCAAGCTCGTTTCCGCCGCGCTGGACATGTCGGTGGGGCTTGAAGACCCGCTGCCGCTCGACTTGCGCACGCGCTATAGGCTCATGTCGCGTGCGTCGGCACTTCGTTGTATTCACTTTCCCCGCACTATGGATGAAAGCACAGCGGCCCGCAGGCGCCTCGCCTACGAAGAGGTGCTCATGCTCGAGCTGCATCTCATGCGCTCCCATGTTGCGCAGGCAGCGCGCCAGCAAGCTATGACCCATGTCGTGGACGGGCCTTGTTGCACGGCGTTGCGTCAGGCCATTCCCTTCGAACTCACGTCGGAGCAGCAGGATGCGGTGCGCGATATCCTGGGGCACATGTCTCGGCCTTGCGCCATGCATCACATGCTCCTGGGCGACGTGGGTACGGGCAAGACAGCCGTTGCTGCGTTTGCCCTGGCTGCGGTAGCCGATTCCGGCACCCAGGCGCTCATGATGGCGCCTACCGAAGTGCTTGCACGACAGTACGCCCGCTCGCTTGGTGCCTGGTTCGATGCCGCGGGCATTTCGTGGGGTGTACTCACGGGGTCTACCGATTCCGATGCGCGCGCCGCCTTGCTCGATCGGCTTGCCTCGGGCGAGCTTAGCGTGCTGTTTGGCACGCATGCCCTTATCGAACCCGAAGTGCAGCCCAAGTGCTGTTCGCTCGTGGTTATCGACGAGCAGCAGCGCTTCGGCGTGGCCCAGCGCAACGCGCTCATCGAGAAGGGCCGTGCGGCCGATGTCCTTTCGCTTACGGCGACGCCCATTCCTCGTTCGCTCGCACTGGCTACGTATGGCGATATGACGCTGTCGTATCTGCGCAGCAAGCCTCACGAACATGCCGCTACCGCCACGAAGGTTCTTTCGTATTCGCAGATAGGCGAGGCGTACGAAGCGGCTCGCAATGCGCTCGACGCAGGTAGACAAGTTTACGTGGTGTGCCCGCTCGTGGGCCAGTCCCATAGCCAGAAGGATGGTGCGGCGGCCGAGCGGCGCAATGATTCGACGGATTCCCGCTCCTCGCAAGAGGGAGAGCAGTACGTGTACGCCTCCATCGCCATCGAGGATGTGGCCGATTTCCAGAATGATGATACGCGTGCGGCTATCGAGCAGGCTCGCTTCCTCGAGCAGAAGATCTTCTGTGGGTATCAGGTTGGCGTCTTGCATGGCCGCATGAAGGGCCCGGAAAAGCAGGCTGCCATGGCCGATTTCGCCGAGGGACGCACCCAGGTGCTCGTTGCGACTACCGTTATCGAGGTGGGTGTCGACGTTCCGAACGCCACTGTCATGGTCATCCAGGATGCCGACCGCTTTGGCTTGGCCCAGCTCCATCAGCTGCGTGGCCGCGTTGGCCGCGGTCAGGCGGCGGGCGAGGTGTTCCTCGTTTCCGGTAGCAAGGCACCGCTTGCTCTCGAGCGCCTTTCCGCCATGGAGCGCATTTCCGACGGATTCGAGCTTGCCGAATACGACCTGTCGCTTCGTCGCGAAGGCGACATCCTGGGCAACAGGCAGCACGGTGCATCCACGTTGAAGCTGGTGAACGTCGTGCGCGATGCCGCCCTCATCGAGGCGGCGCATGCCGATGCGCGGGCTCTGCTCGACGCGGATCCCGATTTGACCCAGCCCGAACACCGCGCGCTGCGCTACGAGGTGGCGCGCGCTTTCCCCGAGCAAGCTCAGAGAAAGGAAGACTAATGCGCATTATTGCAGGCGAATTCCGCGGGAGGCCCCTGCGGGCTCCCAAGGGCCGCACGACGCGACCCACCGTCGACCGCGTACGTGAATCGCTCATGAGCACTATCATGTCCGCTCGTGGCACATGGGAGGGTGCGTATGTTCTCGATGCATTTGCGGGCAGCGGTGCCCTGGGTATGGAGGCGCTTTCCCGTGGGGCCGAATATGCATGCTTCTGCGAACGCGATCGCGAAGCGCTTGGCTGCCTTGCCGTGAATACCGTTATGGCTGAACCCCAGCGCACGCGCATCGCGCGTGTGGACATCGAGAAGCGTCTACCTCCGATTCCCGATTCTCCCTTCGACTTGGTCTTCTTCGATCCGCCCTATGCGTACGGTATCGAGGTGGTGGCGGGCGTGCTGAAGCGCCTCGATGAGGCGGACATGCTTGCCGATGATGTGCTGATTAGCTATGAACATGACGCATCCGTCGATTGTTCCGATGCGCCGGAATTCGTTGCCCTACAATTGCATCACCTTACCCGGAAGAAATACGGTGATACCGCTCTCGACCTGTTCAGAAAGGAACTCGCATGAAACGCGCGCTCGTGCCCGGCACATTCGACCCCATTACGGAAGGGCATCTGGACATCATCCGCCGCGCTTCCCAGATCTTCGATGAGGTGATCGTTGCCGTGGCCGCTTCGCCCAACAAGGGCGGTCGCAGCAGGCTCTTCACGCTCGAGGAGCGCGTCGAGCTGGCTCGCAAGTCGGTGGCCGACATTCCGAACGTGCGTGTCGAGCCCTTTAGCGAGCTGCTCGTCTCGTTCGCGCGTCGCATGGATGCGAAGGTACTGGTAAAGGGCCTGCGGGCTATCACCGACTTCGAATACGAGTTCCAGATGACTGCCATGAATTACGACATCGATCGCGAGGTCGAAACCGTGTTCATCATGTCGCCCCCGAAGTACATGTACCTCTCGTCTTCCATCGTGCGAGAGATTGCCAGCCTGGGCGGGCCGTTCCGCGAGTTCGTGTCGGACCCGGTCTATCGCGCGCTTTGCGAGAAGTACGATCTTCCCCTCAATGAGCAGGGTGAATAGCAAATAACGGCTTGCTGGCCCCCATGCTTGCCGAATCGGCATCGCAGTGGGGAAGTGGCT
The DNA here is from genome assembly GCF_015062615.1 of Denitrobacterium detoxificans. Lineage (GTDB taxonomy): Bacteria > Actinomycetota > Coriobacteriia > Coriobacteriales > Eggerthellaceae > Denitrobacterium > Denitrobacterium detoxificans_A. The sequence goes on along the minus strand of NZ_SUUH01000001.1, from coordinate 230,573 downwards.
TTCGAGCATTATCGGCAGCCTGCGTCTACGGCGTTTTCAGCGGGGTGGAATGCGCGAACTGGCTCTATGTCGTATAATCGCACGTGGAGCCTGAATGTGCATTTTGCCCCATGTGTAAGTGCATGATAGAATGCAATGGATTGTTTTGACATATTCACCGCAGCTTAGACGCAGCATACGGAAGGAATAACTATGGACGAAACAGGGGTTTTGGGGCTTATCGAGGAGCTTTCTATCCTCCTGGAAGATGCGAAGCCCGTCTTTGGCAAGGGTAACCTGCGCCAGGTAGACGTTGCTGCCGCCTTCGAAATCATCGATGACATCCGCGACGCGTTCCCGAGCGAATTCGCTCAGTCTCGCCAGATCGTGCGCGAGCGTCAGAGCTTGCTCGACGATGCCGAGGCCGAGGCCACCCGCATGATCGAGGATGCCCGCAGCCAGGCGCTCACCATCGCCGGCGAACAGGAAATCGTGCGCATTTCCCAGCAGCAGGCAGACACCATCATGGCCGAGGCCCGTGAGCTCGAGCGCGAGACCCGCGCGGGTGCCGAAGACTACGCCGACGAGGTATTTGGCCACGTGGAGCAGAGCCTCGACACGCTGCTCTCCAATGTGCGCCGTTGCCGCGAGCGTCTGAATTCCAACTCGTTTGGCAGTGGTCGATAGGCTTATTTGGGAATGGATTCCACAACTATCGAAATCCCATCCGAGCTCTTCGCCCCTGCGGAGAGCTCTTCCTATTCGGGCGTATTCGAGCTGCCCGAATTGGTTGCCGGCCCCGATGTCTACGCATTTGCCGAACCCCTTGCCTGGAACGTCATCGTGTCCAATACGGGCGATGCGCTGCTGGTAAGCGGTACGGTCACCGGGTTGGCTACCACGGCGTGCGCTCGTTGCCTCGATCCTATCGAGGTTGATTTTCAGGGCGATATTGAGGGCTACTTCCTCATCGGGGAAGCAGAGACGCCCGAAGATATGGACGAAGACGAGTTCGAGCGACTCGACGACTCCAACACCATCGATCTGGTGCCGCTCATGAAGGCCGCGTTGCTGGTCGACACTCCGCTCGTTCCGCTGTGCCGCGACGATTGCAAGGGCATTTGCCCCGACTGCGGTGCCAACCTGAACGAAGGTGATTGCGGTTGCGCTTCGAAGCGCGAGGCCGAACGCTTGGCGGAAGCCGAAGCCGCAAATCCGTTTGCCGCGCTGAAGAACCTTACGTTCGACGAGTAGCGTGCGCTTTCTATGTGGAAGCGCATGTGAGGCGATGTGCGAGTGTGCAGTCTCGGTGAACATGCCTTGCGTCGCTATGGCGCGGGTGTTAACATACCCATTCGCGTATTCGTGTTATATGTTGCAGGCGCTAGGGAGCGTCTCAGCTGTAAGAAGGAGATAATAATGGCAGTACCTAAACGCAAAACGGGCCGTGCTCGCACGCATTCCCGCCGTTCCGCTAACGACAAGATCGCAGCTCCCGCTCGTTCTCTGTGCCCGAAGTGCGGCGAAGTGAAGCTCCCGCATCGCGTGTGCCCGAACTGCGGTTTCTATCGCGACCGCGAGGTCATCGAGACGGCTTAGTTCTAGCTGCCATAGTTTGTTAACGGGTCCCCTGATCGCATAGTAGGTCAGGGGATTTTTACTTTCGCTACCACTGCATGAAAGGGATGTACGCATGAGCCAACCTGTAACCATCGCCGTAGACGCCCTGGGTGGGGACGCGGGTGCTTCCGTAGTTCTGCCCGGAGTCGAAGCTGCCCTCTCCGAAGATGCCTCGCTGTCCGTTCTGCTTTGCGGACCCGAGGAGGTCGTGGTTCCGTTCTGCGCTTCCCATGAACGCTGCGAAGCCGTAGTGACCACCGAGGAAATCGCCATGGGCGAGCATCCTGCCCAGGCGGTTCGTAAGAAGAAGGACTCTTCGCTCGTGGTTGGCTGTCGTATGGTGAAGGAAGGGAAAGCCCAGGGCTTCTTTTCTGCTGGCTCTACGGGTGCCGTCCTTACGGCGGGTACGCTCGTCATTGGTCGCATCAAGGGCGTAGCGCGTCCTGCCCTCTGCACGGTTCTGCCTACGCCTACGCGCGACGTCGTCATGTGCGACGTAGGCGCCAATGCCGATTGCAAGCCGGAATACCTGGTGCAATTTGCCCAGATGGCATTCATCTACGCCGAGAAGGTGCTGGGTCGCGAAAACCCTCGTGTCGCGCTTCTGAACATCGGTTCCGAAGAGGCCAAGGGCAGCCAGTTCGCCCAGACGTGCCACGCCCTGCTGAAGGAGCAGGTTCCCAATTTCGCGGGGAATGCCGAAGGCAACGACGTGCTTGCCGCCACGTTCGATGTGTACGTTACCGACGGATTTACGGGCAATGTGTGTCTGAAGACCATCGAGGGCACCTCGAAGGCACTTTTCGGTGCTATCAAGGGCGCGTTCACGAAGAGCCCCCTTACCATGCTGGGTGCCCTGCTCGTAAAGGGCGGCCTGCGCGAGCTGAAGGACAAGGTTTCCTCCGATCGCATGGGCGCGGCTCCCGTTCTGGGCGTCAAGGGCGCTTGCATGGTGGGGCATGGCTCTTCCAATGAAATCGCCATCAAGAACGGCATTCACGCGGCTGCGAAGACGGTCCGCCTGCAGGTTTCTGAATTAATCGCGCAAGCCGTCTCTTCACCTGCAGTTTCGGGTAAAATAGATAAATCTGAATAGGTATTCGTTTTTACGCATTCTAGGAAGGGGGCGGGCCCTCGGGGGTCTGTGTTATGAATGGTATTCCGCGCGACGAGCAGCGTAAGAAGCTCGACCTAGCGCAGGACATTCTTGGGTACCGCTTCACCAACGAGCGGTACCTCCTCTCCGCCATCACGCATCCGTCGGCGGTGGAGGGAAAGCCCGTAAAGTTTTCGTACGAGCGCTTGGAATTCCTGGGCGATAGCATTCTGGGTGCCGTGGTGGCCGATGCGGCATTTCACAAGTTTTCTGAAATCGACGAAGGCGGGCTCACGCGCATCAAGGTTTCGCTCGTAAGTGGCGCCTCGCTTTCCCATGTGGCGAGCGAGCTCGGCTTCGCCGATTTCATCATCTTCGGCCTTTCCGAACGCGGAACGGGGCGTCGTGGCCTGCATTCCGCACTCGAAAACGTGTACGAGGCCATCGTGGCTGCGTTGTATCTCGACGGCGGCATGGAAGCTGCGCGCGAGTTCATTTCCAAGACGCTTCTTGGTTACATGAGCATCGACATGGCGCGCGAGCCCGAAAACCCGAAGAGCGTTCTGCAGGAAAAGCTCCAGGAAGATGGCATCACGCCCACCTACAAGCTCATCGAGACGCAGGGCCCTCCGCACGACCGCACCTTCGTAACGCAGGTGTACGCAGGCTTGCAGGCCCTGGCCCGTGGCGTTGGCCGCACGAAGAAGGAAAGCGAAAGTCAGGCAGCTCAGAGCGCCCTTACGCAGATGTCCTTCAACTCCGCGAAGACCGAACGCGAAATCCAGCGTGAGCAGAAGGCTGCTCGCCGCGCCGAGCGCAAGGCCGAACGCGAAGCGGAAAAGGCCCGCAAGGTCGAAATGAAGAGCAAGAAAAAGTCCTCGTCTTCCGAGCAGGGATAGCCCGTGTATCTCAAGTCGCTCGTTTTGAAGGGGTTCAAATCGTTTGCCGATCGCAGCGTGCTTAGCTTCGAGCCGGGCATTGCCGCGGTTGTGGGTCCCAACGGTTCGGGAAAATCGAACATTTCCGATGCCGTTCTGTGGGTGCTGGGCGAACGTAACGCGAAGAACCTCCGTGGCCAGGCCATGGAAGACGTCATCTTTGCCGGCTCCTCGGCGCGCAAGCCTGTTGGCGTTGCCGAAGTCGAGCTCGTGCTCGATAATTCCGACGGTACGCTGCCCGTGGAATTCAATGACGTATCCATCATGCGTCGCATGTATCGCAGCGGCGAAAGCGAGTACCTCATCAATGGCACCATCGCCCGACGCATGGACGTGCTCGACATCCTGCACGACAGCGGACTGGGCACGGGAACGCATTCCATCATCGCTCAGGGCCATCTGGCCGAAATCCTGCAAAGCAAGCCGGAAGACCGTCGTGCCCTCATCGAAGAGGCCGCGGGCGTTTTGAAGCACAAGCAGCGCAAGGCGAAGAGCCAGCGCAAGCTCGAGCGCATGGACGAGCATCTCGCACGCGTGCGCGACGTGGTGGCGGAAGTAGAACGCCAGGTAAAGCCTCTGGAGCGCAAGGCGAAGCGTGCCTTGCAATATCGCGATGTGAGCAAGCAGCTTGCCCAGGTCAATCTGGAACTCGCCGTCGACGACCTCCGCACTCTCCAGCGATCGTGGGATGAAACGCTCAAGCGTGAGCAGTCGCTGTCTTCGCAGCTCGAAGGCCTGCGCACGCAGATCGAGAAGACCGAGGCGGTTTCGGAGGAACTGCAGAAGAAGCTCCAGGCCGAAACGGCAGAGGCGGGCGTCGTTGCCACGCACCAGCGCCGCGCCCAGGCCGCATCCGACAAGCTCGATTCGAACGTGCTGCTCCTGCACGAACGCAAGCGCTCCATCCAAAGTTACCTCACCGATCTGCAGTTGCAGCTGCAGGGTTCCGAGCGCTCGCTGCAAGATCTCGAAGAGCGTAGGGAGCAGGCCCAAAAGCAGCTCGATGAGGCTGTTGCCGCACGTGAAGCTGCCGATTCCGCCTATGCGGCAGCGCGTACGCGCACACAGGAGCTCCAGGAGAAGAAGCGTTCTCTGCAGCAGCAGCTCGACGATCAGACGCGCAAGCGTCGCGATGCGCTTCAGGAACTTGAAGGCGTTCGCGCGGCTCAGGCGCGTACTCAGGAAATCTTGGCAAGCAGTCAGGCTCAGCAGAAGCTCATTGCCACGCATGCTGCCGAGCTCGACGAGCGCTTTGCCGCCGCCAAGGCTGCGGTGGGGTCGGCCCAGTCGCAAGCCGATGCCATGGCGCGCGATTTGGAAGAGGCGAAGAAGGCCGAAGCGGAGGCGCGGGCCAACGTGGGCGCGGCCGTGCGTAAGCGCGACGAGCTCCGCCAGGCGCTCGACGAGGCGCGTGACGAACGTGCGACCGCATCCGCCCTGGTAAAGAGCCTTGAAGAGCTTGAACGTGCGCGCACGGCAGCCAATCCTCTCTTGCTGTGGACCAAGGAACATGCAGACGACCTTCAATCGCACATTGCTCCTTTCATCGATACTCTTACCGCGGCGCCCGAAGTCGAGGCGCTCGTAACGCTCTTGCTTGGCTCCGACGTCGAAGCGCTCTTCGTCGAAGACGAGCCAAGTGCCCTTGCTGCCGCTACGCGCATTGTCGCGTCGGGGGAGACGGGTTCCGTGTCGCTGCTTCCGCGTGACGGCATGCGCGCTGCGGAATTGCCCCAGGTTCCTGAGGGCGCCCGTACGCTCGTTTCCATGCTTTCGTATCCCGAATCCGCGGCTGCGTCGGTCAAGGCCCTTTTGGGCGACGTGCTCATCTGCGACGATATCGCCTCGGCGCAGCGTGTCGCCGCTCAGGTATCTGGCGTGCGCGCCGTTACGCTCGATGGCGTCATCGTGTGGCCCAATGGCAAGGTCACCTATGCGCTGCCGGGCGACGATGCAGAAAACGCCCTGGCCGCTCATCGCGAGCTGGAAGCTGCGCGCGATCGTCTCGCTGCAGCCCTGGAGGCTCAGGAGCTTGCCCAGCGTGCGCTCGACGAATCCGAGGAAGAACTACGTACCGTGCAGTCGGCCGTGCTTTCCACCTCGCAAGACAAGGCGAAGCTGCAGGGCGCATCCGATGCCGCCGCTTCCCAGGTGAAGCAGGCACAATCCGCGCTCGACGCGCTCAAGCGCGAATCTGATTCCATCGAATCCCAGCGTACGGCAGCGCAGCAGGCGCTCGAGGCCGCTCAGCCCGAAGCCGTTTCGCTTGACGAACGTGCGACCATTCTCTCGGGTACTATCGACGATGCGAAGAATCGCATCGAAGCGCTTCGTGACGAGCTTGCCCCCGTACGCGCCCAGGCCGATGAAGCCTCGAACGCTCTTGCGGAAGCCAAGCTCGCGGCCGCTACGGCCAAAGAGCGAACCGACTACGCCAAGCGTATGGTCATCGCTCGCGAGCAGGACATTCGCCAGGCGAAGAAGACGCGCGAGGTGGCGCGTCGCAACATCGAGCGCAAGACGGTTGCCGCTCGCCGTATCGACCCGCTGCTCGAGGTGTGCCGCTCCCTGGCCGAGGTGTCGCGCATTCGCTCCCAGCGTCTGGAAGATGCCAGCGCGGCTTCGCGCGAGCTTTCCGCGGGCCTGCATGAGCAGATCAACGATGCGCGCACGAAGGCGAAGGAAGCGCACGACGCGTTCGACGAATCGAACGAGCTTCTCTCGCAGGTGCGCGTTGAAAAGGGCAGGCTCGAGATGCAGGTGGAAACCGCCATCCGCACCATTACCGACGATTGCGCCACGCCCCTGGAAGTTGCCATGCGCACGCCCGAGCTGGAAGATCGCGCCGCTCTCGAGGCCGAATCGTTCAAGCTCCAGCGTCGCATCGCCAACATGGGCACCATCAACCCCGACGCCGCTGCCGAATACGAGCAGCTCAAGACGCGCTACGACTACCTTCAGTCGCAGCTCGACGACATGATGGCGGCCCGTCGTTCCCTCGTGAAAATCGTCCACGTCATCGACGATCGCATGAAGGACGATTTCGTGAATACGTTCGAGCAGGTGAACGCCAACTTCCAGCGCATCTTCCGCGAACTGTTCCCCGGTGGTTCGGGCGAGCTTTCCCTGGTGGATCCCGACGACCCCGAAAACACGGGCGTGGAAGTGAGCGCCCAGCCCAGTGGCAAGCGCATTCTGAAGATGTCGCTCATGTCGGGTGGCGAGAAGTCGCTGGTGGCAATGGCCCTGCTGTTCGCTGTGTACGAGACGCGTGCCACGCCGTTCTACATCCTCGACGAGATCGAAGCCGCACTCGACGACACGAACCTGCGCAGGCTCGTTGCGTATCTCGATTCCATTCGCGATACCACCCAGTTCATTATGATCACGCATCAGCGTCGCACGATGGAAATGGCCGACGTGCTCTATGGCGTGTCGATGCAGTCAGACGGCGTTACGAAGGTAATGAGCCAGCGTCTTGATGCTGCTCTACGTTACGCGGAAGGATAATCCATGTTTGAGAGTATGAAGCGGGGCATGCAGAATACGCGCCAGCGTTTTGCCGAGCGCATGAACATGCTGCTCGACCGCGGTCCCGATGTCGACGATGATTTCTGGGATGGCCTGGAGGAAGCCCTCATTCTGGCCGACGTTGGCGCTCCTGCCGCGTGCGATATCGTCGAGCGCATGCGCGAGCTTGCCACGCGCCAGGCGCTCCCCGATGCATATGCCGTCATGGATGCGCTCGCCGACCAGCTTGCCGAGCGCTTTGCCAGCACCGAAGTGAACCTGTTCGACGAGAATCCCGTGTTGGTGCTGTTCGTGGGCATCAACGGGGCGGGCAAGACGACCACGGTGGGCAAGATCGCCTATTCCGCCAAGGAAGCGGGCCGAAACGTGCTGCTTGGCAGCGCCGATACGTTCCGTGCAGCTGCCATCGAGCAGCTCGAGGAGTGGGGAAGGCGTGCGAACGTGGAAATCGTCGAACGCGAGCGCGGTTCCGATCCCGCCAGCGTCTGCTATGACACGATCGAGCGCGCCGAGGCAACGAACGCCGATTTGGTGCTTATCGACACGGCGGGGCGCCTGCATACGTCCGACGACCTCATGCGCGAGCTGAGCAAGGTCGTTAGCGTCGTGCGCAAGCGTTCAAGCATTCCCGTGAAGACGGTCCTGGTCATCGACGCCACGACGGGTCAGAATGGCCTTTCCCAGGCGCGCAAGTTCAACGACGCCCTCGACCTCGACGGGCTTATCGTCACGAAGCTCGATGGCACGGCGAAGGGCGGCATCGCGCTTGCCGTTTCCTACGAGCTGGGCCTTCCCATTGCCAAGATTGGCGTGGGCGAGGGCCTTGCCGACCTGCAGGATTTCGACGCGCGCGAGTTTTCCGCCGCGCTCATCGGTACCGAACCCGTAGACGAATCGGGCCAGGTTGCCGTCGAAGAAGAACCGGTTGTTGCCAGCGAAGAGCCGGCATGGCAGGCTCCCTCTGAGCCTGAGCCTGAGCCTGAGCCTGAGCCTGAGCCTGAGCCTGAGCCTGAGCCTGAGCCTGAGCCTGAGCCTGAGCCTGAG